>NZ_VCHY01000013.1 GCF_005877885.1 Labilibacter sediminis | reverse complement strand
CCCAAATGATAACATTTGGAGTGGTGAGCATCAAGAGCAATGATCAAATCTCTCAGACTTTCACGATTGGAAAATTGCCCGAACATCAATGCAAGCAGTTGATTCCAACAAGTGAAATGTTTCACGTACTTGTCACCTTTATACTTTGCTACAATACGATTGAATTTGCTTCTATTTAAAAAGGAGACCAGTTGAGCGAAAACGTATTTGTCTTGAAACATATGCTATCAGATTAATCTAACCCAAAGCTATAAATTCAAGTCCGTTCGCTCAGAAAACCTCTATAACAAACTAAATTTCAAATATTTCAAAGAACTTTTTTAGACTTTAATGGGACATTAATGTCCTTATATATTAAACATTGAAGATTATATAAGAATTGAAGTGATATTTGAATCAAAAATAGAGGATACGGGAAAAACAAAATCAATTACCTATACCTATGACAGATCTAAAATAGGAATTTATCGAGAATAGAAAAAACAATGTACAATAAGGCATAACACATACAGTGCATAGGTTTTAGCGTTTCATATATGTCAATATATTAGGTAATTATGTAATATCTTTTCGTAAATTTATTAATGAAACTAAAACTAAAATATCATGAAGAAATTTACGATTATTACTTTATTGTTTTTTTTAGTTGTTCAGGTAGGTCAAGCTCAGAAAAAATATTCAAGGGAAAACCTTGAAAAGGCTTCACAGGAAGAGCTTAATACCTACTTAGATAAAGCAATGAAACTACAGAAGACAGGTAGGACATTTAATATAGTAGGAGGCGTTTCTTATGGAGCTGTGGCAGTTTCAGCCATTTTAGGATCGGATTGGGTATTTGGTGTTGACAGTTGGGCATTAATTGTAATGGCCGGAGGTGGAATTATAGTAGGCACTACTTCATTTGCCATCGGAATTCCAACAAACCTTACCGGTAAAAGGAGGGTCGAACAAATTAATGAAATAAAAGGAACAGCCTTTCATGAAGGCAATATAGAGTTGAGTCCTTGTATACAGTACAATTTAAATGCACAAAATTATCAACCGGGAGTTGCCTTAAGGTTTGGATTTTAATCATGTGATAATTTTTTCGCAGTTAAATTACATAGTCATATTAGAAAAGTATGCGTGCCAACACTAAGAAATGACAGGCGATATAGTAAATATTAATGTTGGTTGCCTCTCAAACAGAGTAGCGGTTGATCAGGTTCGTTCTCTGAAATATCAAACGGTTCACATACGTCGTCCGTTAGCAGTTATTAAATGGAAAAACTAAATAACATCATGCAAAGAAATATAATAATTCAAAAATCGATTTTACTCTTAAATATTTTTTTATTTGTTGGAATATGTTGTGCTTTTGGGCAAAAGGATTCAAATCCCAAATTGATCTTACAAATTACTGTCGATCAATTACGAGGAGATATGCCAGGAAGTGTTTTAGACCGTTTGCCTGACGGAGGCTTTAAGTATCTATACAACCAGGGTATTGTTTATGAAAATGCCCACCATCGTCACGCCAATACAGAAACGGTGGTAGGACATGCAACGTTAGCCACAGGTGCCGATCCGGCAGAACATGGGATGATTGGTAATTTATGGTACGACAAGGAACTGAGGAGAACCGTATATAATGTGGAGGATAGCCGTTATCCATTACTTGGTTCGGGTACAGGTGTAGATAAGAATACAGAGATTGACCCTTCTCAAGCAGCAGCTTCAACCGATGGAAGATCTCCTTCAGTAATAATTTCTACCACCTTTTCCGACGAATTAGCCATGTCTACAAATGGCAAGGCAAAAGTATTTGGCGTTTCGGTTAAAGATCGTGGCGCTATAACCATGGCAGGGCATGCAGGGAAAGCATTTTGGTTTAGCAAAGCCACCGGGCAGTTTGTAACCAGTTCGTATTATTACGACAGTTATCCGGATTGGGTAGCCAAATGGAACGGGAAAGAAAAGTATAAAGCGTATGCCAATACAAGTTGGGATTTAACAAACGATATTTCAACTTATACATATGGTGAAGAAGATGACATGCCTTATGAAACAAACCTCCCCGGATTCGGAGTGGTATTTCCACATAACTTTGGAGGTACGGATAACCGGTATTTTACAACATTTCTGACCTTAAGTCCGGCCGGAGATGAATTAACATTGGATTTTACAAAGGAATTGATAATGGCTGAACGCCTGGGTACTGATGACATTACCGACTATCTGTCAGTAAGTTTTTCATCTACCGATTATGTGGGGCATATTTTTGGTCCGGCAAGTCTGGAAAGTGAAGACAACCTGATAAAGTTAGACAGAACTCTGGCTAACTTATTAAGTTTTGTGGATGAGAAAATTGGACTGGAAAATGTACTCATTGTATTGTCAGCCGATCATGGTGCCCCTGATGTTCCTGACCGTATGAAAAAATTTGGTGTTAATGCAGGCTATTTCGACATTAATGGTGTAGACACCTTAGCAATCAGCCAGGTAATTAGAGAAAAGTTTAATATAACAGAGAAGGTTGTTTCCGGCTTTTTCCATCCCTATGTATATTTAAACAGCGATGTTATTAATAAATATAATCTGGATATCAATGAAGTTTCCCGAACACTGGCTCACGCGCTCCAAAATCAGGAAGGAATAGCATTTGCAGTTCCATCTGTTGATTTATTGGAAGGTAAAATTGCAGACACAGAACTTAACCGGGCGATCTTAAGAAGCTATAATCCTAAAAGATCTGGAGAAATATACATCGTTACGGAGCCGTATTGGTATATCAATGATTTTGATGGTCTGGAAGTGGCAAGTACACATGGCTCACCGTGGAAATATGATACCTATGTTCCAATAATTTTTGCAGGAAATGGCTTGAAGCACAGAATTGTTTTTCGCAATGTAGAAACGGTTGATATCGCGTTAACCTTATCCAATTATCTGAAAATAAAAATGCCTTCTGCCTCATCAGGTCAGCCATTGATAGAGGTATTAGAAAAATAACAATTGCTTATATGCTATATAGACCAAACCTGTCACGCTCTTTGTTATTCCGCTCCATAACTGTTGAGATGGCCACTTATGGGCAAAAGCCGGGAGAGTTGTACAGCGCAAACACCAGATGTTGGCATTCATTAAGAAAGACGAACTAAGATTTCTAACAAATTATTATGTGCCGGCAATAACAAAGAAATAAAAGCTAAAATCAAATATTATGAATAATAATGGAAAAATTATCTTTTGGATCGGGGTATCATTGGCAGTAATTATGGGTGCAATTGTCAGTTATGATCCGGGTGTTATCTGCAAAATTGATTCTAATAATCTTCCGGATACTATTTGGAGTTACCCTGCTTTATGCTTTACGTTTTGGGCTTTTAGCGTTCCGGTAGGATTAATCATTGCTGCCATTGGAGTCTTGATTTATACTAAAGCAGATAATAAATCGGTTCTAAAATTTGGACTGGGAGCCTTCGGAGTATTTATCTTTATTAGTATTGCCAATGGTCCAATTCCTCACGTTCCAGTTCTTTTTGGGATAGGTGGTACATTATTATTGTTATTCTATTTCTTAATATTATGGAAAAACGCCAATAAATTAAAAGAAAATATCTATAAACTAGCAGGATACACATTTTTGCTTATTGGGTTTTGGTTTACTTGTGGACTTGGAAGCCGGCAATACCAACCTTTATTAGGTGATGGTGAGAGTCCTATTGACATAATGATCTATTTTGTTCTCGCAATGTTTTGTTTCTGGTTAGGTGAAAAAAACATTAAAAGCCCTGAAAAATAAAATTCACTACTAATCTTTATTCATTTTTCCCAAAAGAGAAAAACAAATTAATAATTAATAGAGAAAGTCTACTTGATAAATATTAAAAATAATCCTTTAATATTCTAAACAGAAGGAGCTGTGGCTTTAGGGTAAAACTTTAACAATGAGAATAAAATGTTTGCTAACAATGTGCTGAGTGCATAGCTTGCCGCAGGCGTAAATCAAATTAGGTTTATAATTGAAAAACCGTGTCCATTATTGATTTATGGTTGTTTTTTTGATAAATAGTGATGTTTTTCTCTTGAATTTTATTACCTATGTATGCGATAATTTGAGATAACAAATTATATAATAACGATAAAAACAATAACATTGTCATTACGTTGGCGTGCATACGAAAGGTGCAAAATCGAAAGTGAAAACCTATTTAATATGAGAAAGCATTCCTATTTAATTATTTTAGCACTTATAATGTGTCAATTAGTTCCTAGCCAGCGAAAAGAATTTCTAATTCAGAATTCAGATACTTTAAGGTTAATTATTGAGGAACAAGCTGACTATATTTCTGGATTTGCACATGAATCACCTATTGTAACAGATGACGTAGAGTCTGACCAGGTTACTTGTTGGGAAATAAAGAATGACAGTTTGTTTGAAGTTCGTTTGTTTAATACTGATGAAAGTTTTAGGATGTTTCACAGGGACATGAACAGAACTCTATACATTCCAAATGGCGAATTATTGCATGACTTTGGGTTAACACAAGTTTATTCAAAAGAAAGAGGGATTGTAATAAAAAACGGAATAGTGATAGAGACAAAAACATATGACAATTCTTCAACAAGAATATCACCTTATTCAAATATGAGCAACGGGTTTTATGATTATATAACAAACTTAATAGAAATCGAGAAACTAGATTTTGATAATTGCAGTACTTTAATCTTTGCGATTAAAAAGTTGAATGACGCAAACCGTATTCAAGACATTGAAATTTTACGAGGTTGTGATAAAAGAACAAATAATGAAATAATAAGAGTCATAAAGACAATACCTGAATGGAGTGTAATTTTATTGCATGGAAAGGAGACCGATTATTGTAAGACTATTCCAGTTGAGTTAAATAAAATAAAAAGTACGACACGCCAACAATAAATAAAAGGCATAGGCTGTCAGCATAACTTTGGGAGTTTTGCTCATTAAAAAAGTCCGCCAAAGTTTTTGCTTCGGCTAGTGAAAGATGAAATTTACACCCAAAATAAAAGCTTCGGCTAAGTGGGATTTTGGAGTTTTTGGTTTTCAAAATCAGCCTACGCCTCTTATTCGAAACGTTACTACCAATTAGAAAAACGCAATAATATGAGTTTGAATAAATTATTAGGTTATTTATCAATTGTTATTCTCGTTATTTATTTTGGAACTGGAATATATATTAAGACTGTTACTTCAGACAATATCATGGTTGAAAAGTTGTTTGACGGATTATATGTTGTTCTTCAGTTATTAGGAATAGCATTCTTGTTATTGACAACGAAAATAAAAGAAAATCATAAAAGGAAACTTGTAAGGCTAGGAGATTTATTGATTGTTGCAGGAGCAGGAATTTTAATTTTACACCTTCCGACTCTAGCAGGGTTTGCTTTAATTTCAGGTGGACTATTTGTAATTCTAATCGACCAAATAATTAGACTGAAATACATTAAGACTGACTTATTTGTTGAGAGGCTGAAAATAGCTTGGTATGTAATTTTTTGGACAGGTTTTATATTTAAAGGATTACATTTACCAGGAGCTCGAATCTTGTTATTTACTTCGGTGATTGTTTTGTGGATAGGTATTTCTGGACACTTATTCAAGAGTGGAATTCCTAAGTATATTAATGAATAAGAAATAACTGGTGGTAACAAACCGCAATAAAGTATATGGAGCCTTGCTTATTTTAAAAGTTTTCTGGCTTCGGCAATAAACGCCAAATCGACGATTTAGCTTTAAAATGAAAATAATATAAACAAATACAACGCTTTGGTTCCGCTCCATTTGGAAAGATTGTAAAGGTAATATGACAAAATTTATAAATTAAATAATACAGCACAACAAAAAAAAATAGGTCATCAATAAAATATTCAAATGGAACAAAGATTAACGATTATAACATTGGGAGTGACAGACCTCAAAAAATCAATTGACTTTTATGAAAATAAATTTGGATGGAAACGCTCTGATATGAGTAATGATGATATTGTCTTTTATCAATTAAATGGGATTTACCTTTCATTGTATCCAAAGGATGAATTAGCAAAAGATGCGACAGTAGGTTCAATAGGAAATGGATTTAATGGATTTACGATGGCTCATAATGCAAGAAGTGAGAAAGAGGTTGATGATTTGATAAAATCATTTAGAGAAAAAGGAGTTGAAATAGTGAAAGAACCTCATAAAGCATTTTGGGGCGGATATAGTAGCTATATTGCTGACCCGGATGGAAACCTTTGGGAGATAGCTTATAATCCGTATTTGAAGATTGATTAAGAATGCCTGCAGCTAACAAACAATATATGTAAAACGGGTGAGGTGAAGAATTTCAAGTTTCATACATTTACTAAAAACTAAAACGGCTTGAAAAATTGGAGTTTCGAAATCCAGGTTTCCACAAATTCAAACTATCCGTCAGCAATTTTAAAAATGAAGAAAATAGAAACCAAATATTTTATAGAAAGACAGGATTGGAGAGAATGGCTCGAAAACAACTTTGAGAACAAGGATGATATTTGGTTAGAATATCCATTAAAAAAGACAGGTAGAGAACGAATCTTGTACAACGACGCGGTTGAAGAAGCGCTATGCTTTGGGTGGATTGACAGTACGGTTAAATCACTAAACGAAGAGACTACTATTCAAAGATTTTGCAAAAGAAGAAAAAACTCATCTTTCTCACAACCAAATATCGAACGCTTAAAATGGCTTTTTGAAAACAACCTGATTCACAACAAAATTAAGAAGGAAGTTCTGGGAATCATTCAACAAGATTTCATTTTTCCGCCAGATATAATAAAGCAGTTAAAATCGGAGAAATCTGTTTGGGAAAACTATCAACGTTTTTCGGAACCATATAAAAGAATAAGAATAGCATACATTGATAGTGCACGGAAAAGACCCGAAGAATTTGACAAGCGTTTGAAAAACTTCATTGAAAAGACGAAAGAAAATAAACTCATTAAAGGATTTGGCGGAATTGAAAAATATTATTGAGAATAGAAAAGACTACACAAAACAATGTATTTACAAATTAGGCGGAATACTGGTAAAATGAGAATTCAATAACCTAGTGCAACAAATCATTATTTTAGATTTGTTGTTATGAAAGAAAAGTATTACCAGCTACTAACGTACATAAATCACAATTCAATATGAAAAAAATAATGAGAAAGAAGATTCCATAATTCAACCATTGCATATTGATAGAATATATACAGGAATAAGTAATCTACACTCAATAAATGCATAAAGGCTGCCCTTATGAGAGCAGCCTTTCGAAATATAAGGGTTGGTTGATGTGTTTGTATTATGGGTTTCGTTTAACCCGCAATACGCATTAGAAAATCTATTGCACATTGAAATTGCTTCAAAACAAGGTACTTTGTTACTTTACCTCAACTCACCAGAACGAAGCTATGTCTCGTTTCGGTAAAATTTTGTTTTATTTCACTTTCAATGCTCATGACGAAGTTCTAATACATAATGCGAGTTTTACATTCCAACTCTGATTATTTATAATGGTCTAAAAATAAGAGGGCTGATATTGAATGTAAGGCCTTATTGTCTAATAGTACCTTTCTTCATAATAATATAGGCGTTTGCATGTTATTAGCGTAAAATAATGGCAGATAAGCACATGTTGATTTGTTTAACTTTTAATATTAAATTAGTGACACAATTGTAAGTTTAACAAATTATAATTTTTAAACATTAACCATGTCGCTCCATTTGGTATATAAATGGTAATACCGTTTTAGGCAGCAAAGGAGTATATGTTATGGGAATGTTAGCAGCAATTTAAGACGATCATAGCAATATGAGAAAAAGACATTTCCTTTTAATGATTTCACTAATAATTTTAGTCTTCTCTTGTAATAGAGATTCGGAGGAAGAAAGTATTGAGTATCCATTAGTGTACGAAAGTTTCTCAATCTTAGAATCAGACATTAAAGTTTACACAAAGAATGGAGAATTAACCTTAGTAGATTTAAAAGAAGATATAATTAAGCGCTATAAAAATAACCTCTCTGACGTTGAAACTAATGACTTTGAAGGAAAAATTGTTGTGACATATTTGGCAGAGAATATTGTAAAATTAACACTTGATAATAATGCTGAAGAAAGAAACAGACAAGTCAAAGAATATAAAGGGCTAATTTATTGGGAAAAACAAGATACTTCAAGTATAATTGTGGATATGAATTTTTATGCTTCATCAATTCTAAAATATCAACCATTGTATTATGAAGAATTTGACGTCCCTACATCAACTGGGTACATTAAAGTTGCTAAATACAAAGAGTGTTTCTTTGCCAAAAAGAAAGGTAACGGATTTGAAGTGCCAATGTTTGATTATGTGTGTATAACAGAATTTGAACAATCGACAATTACAGGAATAAATAATGAAATTACTGAAAATTCCCTGCCCCTAATTGGTGAAAATGACACGATTATTATTCAAGAATATAAAATTGAAATGAAATAGAAAATCAGCTGGTAACAAAGTGTAATAGTTCAGGGCGAGGGAGAAGTTTAATTTGCGAGGTCTTTTTCTTGCATGTCGTTTCAGTTCTGTTGGACAGGAACTGAGTCCAACAAATCAACCCGAAACCATACACTAGCACGTTACAGCCAAGCAACAAAATTATACAATGCAAAAAATACCAGCTTTGAAATCAGAAGGTAAAACTACCGTAAAAACTGTATGTATTGGCGGTTTCTTTCTTTTAACTGCAACATTGTTAGTATTTTGGGGAGCTGAGATAAGTGCTTTTTCTATTGAAGGTTCTGTTCTTGCGAATCAAGATTCGATCGAGCAGGTAATTTGTTCAAATGATGAAGTTAATGAACCAACAAATAATTCTAATGGAAAAGGAAGCTTCTCAAGTGAAGAAACCATCATGGATAAAGTAGAATTAAATATTGGAGATATAGGCAGCTTTGATCATCAAGGTACAACTTACACATGGAAGGTAATGGATGATGGAAAGAAGTGGTTGACTAGAAATTTGAATGTAGAGCTGGATAATTCCTGGTGTTATGACAATGATTCAAATTATTGTGAAACTTATGGGCGTTTGTATACTTGGAAGGCAGCTAAGCAAGCTTGCTTATCGCTTGGAGATAATTGGCGGTTACCCTCTG
Source organism: Labilibacter sediminis (assembly GCF_005877885.1). Classification (GTDB taxonomy): domain Bacteria; phylum Bacteroidota; class Bacteroidia; order Bacteroidales; family Marinilabiliaceae; genus Saccharicrinis; species Saccharicrinis sediminis. The sequence goes on along the minus strand of NZ_VCHY01000013.1, from coordinate 137,035 downwards.
ACGAGGATTGGAAAAACCTTGCTATTGAATATGGAGGGTATCATGATTGGCGAACAGGAAAAGATATCGGTAAACCACGGGTAGCTTATCGAACTTTAATGGAGGAGGGAGGTAGTGGTTTTGCTGCCTCTCTGGGCGGATGGCGTGATCCTGAAGGCATTTTTGACTATCTCGGTGATTATGGTATTTTTTGGTCAAGCTCGCTTCGTGACAGCTCCGACGCTCGGGGATTTGGCTTCTACCGGAATGATAGTATACTGGCTCGCGGTAACGGTGATTTGAATTTTGGTCATTCTGTACGTTGCGTCCAGGATTTGTAGATTTGTTTTAACCTTTGGTTAAATAAAGAAGCCAGCCTGAAACAATCTGGGTTATGCCAGGGCGGAAGCATGTACAAATTTGAAGAATAACTATATCTTAGAGGTATTAGTGTGGTGGGATAGGAAAGAGGTTTTAATATCCGCCCCGTTACATCCAGTTTACCACCGCAACAAATACAAGAGAAGCTCTCTCCAAAACAACAAACTAAAATGACAAATATGGATTTTTCAGCTATAACAAATGGAATCTCACAAGGACTAGAAAACTGGGAGTCAAAATTGATGGCATTGCCAGAAGATACAATGATGAATAAACGAAACAGTCAAGATCGGACAATTAAGCAAATAATTGGACACATGGTTGATTCGGTTTCAAATAACACACATCGGATTATTCATTTACAATACCAGGAAAGTCCGTTCAGCTTTCCAAATTATGCCACAAATGGCAATAATGACAGGTGGATTGCGATTCAGGATTACCAAAACGAGAACTGGGAAAACCTGATTCAACATTGGAAATATAGCCATATTCACCTGATTCACGTTATCGCCAGTGTAAACCGGGATAAACTGGACAATGAGTGGATTTCAGGTTCAGAAGATGGTAACGTTAAGCTCAAAGATATGATAATTGATTTTTTGAGGCATTTTCATTTACACCTTGGAGAAATTCAAGAATTAATTGACAAATAGGATATGGAAAACCTAGACAAAAACAAAATCGAGAAAATTGTAAAGACGCGCAAACAGGCACATGGATACTATTTGCAGAAATCCAAAGTATATCAATCTTTTGTGGATATGGAGCAGGAGACTTATACAAATGGTGATTTGAGTAAGAAACAGAAAGAATTGATTGCGATTGGTATTTCAGTTGTGATAAATTGTGAATCCTGCATGGAATGGCATATTAAACAAGCGATTGATGATGGAGCAACCGAAGGGGAAATAATTGAAGCGATTGAAGTAGGTATTGAAATGAGTGGAGGACCAGGAACTGCATCGGCAAGATTTGCAATGAATGTGTTAGAATATTATAAAACAGACAAGTAAATAAAAAGCACGATGGCACAACAATGTGTATAATTCATAAGAGTTTTAGAGGTTTTCGAGCGATATCACCCGCATTAAATTTGATGGGTAACTTGATACGTTTGAAGCCCGCAATCCCTTAGGAAATCATACACTCAACGTTAAAAAATCAAATTCAACCCCCACCAAACTGCAACAATAACCAGAGAATCTTTGCCTCACCAATTTTGGTGGGACTTTTTTTTAGGGCAAAGCTCTTTGCCAGTAATATGCGCTAATATCCTTACGATGGGCTGGTTTTATTTTTCCTCTCCAATGGCAAGCTACACTGGGCTCTTTCTGCTTTGGTGATGAAAAAGGGGATAGTTTAATATTGATTAAATGTAATAAAGGTGGTAAATTACTGTTACTTTAAAGAAAGATTTTGTTTAATTATGTATTTCATAATATAAGGTAGATATAAAGCATATGCTTTATATACCCTAGTTGGGCAACATTTTGACAACAAACCAAGTGAGTGAAATAAAACTTAATAAATTCTTGACGAGTATTATCTCTTAATAATTAAAAATAACATTTAAAAACATGAGAACTATTCTTATTAACCTTAAATGGATATGTGCTTTAACTTTAACCATGTATTGCAGTAGTGCTTTTACAAACGATAAAGAAATAAGTTCAGAAATTAATACGTTAAAAAATAACGTTGAGATAAACTCGAGAAACATCAACTCTTCCGAAAATAAGTTACAACAACTGAACAATGAAATAATCTCATTAAAAACAGAGATCAAACTATTTGAAAAAAGACAAAATGATCAAATTAATTATTACGAAACAACAATATACTCCCTAAAATGGATTGCTTCATTAATAGCCATGCTAATAAGTGGTACTTTTGCTGGTATTATATGGTTTTTTAGCAGACCTGGAGATTTATTAAAAAGAATAAGTTTAGCAAAAAATAAAGTAGAACTATTAATAAAAAACTTAGACAAGCAACATCAACATCAAAAGGTTTTATTCCTATTTAAAGATAAAGGCTCATATAATTACTCTAATGAAGACTGGCAGCTTATTAAAGACTTTGCAAAAAAATCAAGATCCGAGAAACCAAAGGAAAGAAATAGTTATGATTGGTATTTTATTGGTTTAGATCATTATAAAAATAAGAATTTTAAAGAAGCAATTGATTCGTTTGAAAATGCTATAATACTTAATAAAAAATTCGAGAGAGCATTTAAAGATTTAGGAAACTCTTATTTTGCCGATGGTAATATTGATAAGGCAATTGAAAACTATAAAGAAATATTAAAGTTAAATCCGAATAGCAATATGGCTTACAATAATCTTGGTGTTGCTTATACGAAAAAACAAGAATATGAAAAAGCATTATGTCATTATAAGAGAAGCTTAAAAATTGAGCCTAATGAGGGTTTTATTTATATAAATATTCTTGAATTAGATTTAATATCAAAAGGAGACTTTGATCCTGAGATAGTTGAGAAGATCAATTCGCAATTTAGGGATAATAAACAAGTTTACGCAACTTATAAAATGTTTGAACTTCTATCTCGTATTGTTAAAGGTGATGATGTTGATTTAATATTATCGGATTGGGAAAAAAAGCATTATGTATTAGGAGGAAATAAAGATTATCAAGCTCTTGAAGAATGGGCTAATAGTAAAGAAGAGCCTTTAAAATCTCAAATAATTAAAGCGTTAGATTCATTTAAGAAAATGGAATAACGTTGCCCAATAATGTATATAAAACATTTGGTGGATACTGTTAGTTTTAAGGTTGTTACATTTAATGAAAATTGTAGCAGTTTGACAGATTTGCTCTCCGGATTGCCAAACGTTTCATATACGTACCCGTTAAAAAATCAAATTCAACCCCCACCAATCTGCAATAACCCGGGAATCTTTGCCTCACCATTTTTGGTGGGGCTTTTTGGGTTTTATAGCTCACTCAAATGCCAGTTATATGCGCCAATATCCTCACGATGGGCTTGTTTTATTTTTCCTCTTCAATGGCTGACTACACTTAGCTCTTTCTGCTTTGGTGATGAAAAAGGAGAGTGTTATTGTTGATAAAATGTTTAAAAAGTGTTGTTTTACTCTTGTTGATAAAAATAGATTTTGTTTAATATTAAAATGGATTATTACTAAATATGGCGGACCCCGAAAAGCCTAACGAGTAGGGTATATCTATAAAAAATTACAAATGAATTGGTTTTTAAAAGCATTAAAACAGTATGCAGACTTTAATGGTCGTGCCAGAAGAAAAGAATATTGGATGTTTTCATTATTCTCCCTAATATTTGGGATCGTTGCAATGGTATTAGATAATATCCTAGGATTAACATTTGGTGAAATTGGTTATGGGGCTATTTATTCATTATTTTATCTAGCAATATTGATACCGAGTTTAGCTGTTTCTGTTAGGAGATTACATGACGTAGGTAAAAGTGGTTGGATGTTATTTATTGCATTAATACCTTTAATTGGAGCTATTTGGTTGCTTGTTCTTACTGTTACAGATAGTGATAGCGGAGAAAATGAATATGGATTAAACCCTAAAATGGTAGCATAATTAATTGCAACAATAACCCAGGAATCTTTGCCTCACCAATTTTGGTGGGGCTTTTTTGGTTTTATAGCTCACTCAAATGCCAGTATTATGCGCCAATATCCTCACGATGGGTTGGTTTTATTTTTCCTCTCCAATGGCAACCTGCGCAGGCTCTTTACGTCTTGGTGATGAAAAAAGGGATAGTTTATATTGAATAAATGTTATAAAGGTGGTAAATTACTGTTATTTTAAAGAATGATTTTGTTTAATTATGTATTTCGTAATATAAGGTAGATATAAAGCATATGCTTTATATCCCCTAGTTAGCGGTTATTAAAGAAAACAAAGTGAAATTGAGAAGGATTCATACATTTCTAATTCTATTATTAATTGGTTCGACTTCTGTTTTGGCTCAAGAAAAGCAAGATAGCATATACACTGACACAACTTATGTGTTATCTGGAATTGCCAATTATTTAGATATCGAAAGAGCGAAATGGATTACTGTTGGGACTCAATATGATTTCCAAAGTAATGCATTGGGCATAGAAATAAGCAATGGATATGATGAAAGACCGTTAATTCACTTTGAAGATTTCTCTGAAGATTTGGTCTTTAAATTAAATGGTAGAATGAATTTTAATAAAGACTACTCGTATGGAGTCAATTTTGGTTGGAAATATCCTAGATATCTATCATTAATAGCTATAGAATTTCTTGACTATAATTATTCTGAAAGGAATTTTCAATACAAAGGCCTGAATATTAATGCAGAAACATGGATAAAGAATACCGATTTTGTTGTAATGCTAAAATTAGGCTGCAAGAACTTGAATGATAATACAAACTTTGGCGTAGACATTGGGTTGAGAAATGTTTTAGTTCCTTATAAACTTTACTGTGGAATCTCTGGTGGTTATTACTTTGATTACTTTACCTACTCTGGATTTATGCAAGGGTTTATTTATAAGAATATTGTAAGCGTGAACCTTGATTATAATAGAATTGAAAAATTTGACTTTATTAACCTTGGGCTTAGAATAACATTGAAAAGATAAATAACAACCGCTAACAAACCGCAATAAAGCATAGCAGGCGACAGTGCAATTTGGTTGGGCAGTCTCCCGCAGTTTGTCTAGTCGTCTTGCGGACGGACAATCACCGCGACTCTGCTACAGCTTCATGCGGCAAGACGTTGGCAACCATAACGAAAAACCACCTAAATTGGAAAATGAAATATTAAAAATAGCTAAGAGGATTCAGGCAATTTCGCAGACAGGAATCCGATTTGCAGCAGACAAGTTTGACCAGCAACGGTTTGAAGAACTAAGAGAATTAAGTGTTCAACTAGTTTCAAAAGTGTGCGATTCAGAAGTTGGGAAGATTAGGGACTTATTCACATTTGAGACAGGATTTCAAACACCGAAAGTAGATGTAAGATCAGTAGTGTTAAAAGAGAATATGATTCTTTTAACGAAAGAACTTTCAGATAATAAGTGGTCCTTACCAGGAGGTTATGCAGACATAAATTATTCACCGAGTGAGATTGCAGAAAAAGAAGTACTGGAAGAAACAGGATTAAATGTGAAAACCAATAGGATTCTCGCAATTGTAGATACGAACAAGCACAATTTTCCACCATTAGAATTTCATTTTTATAAAATAGTGGTCTTGTGTGATTTGGTAGGTGGAACATTAAGAGGTAGTGATGAAACAGAAGAAGCTCGATTTTTCGATTTTGACAACTTGCCAGAATTATCTGAGAAAAGAAATACATATGAACTCATTGACTTGATTAGGCTTAGATTAAATAATGAGGAACCATATATAGATTAAGAAATTACGGTTGCCAACAATAAATAAAGCGCATTGGGCGGTAGTGAGAGTTCGCGGTTTTGCTCTTAGTTGTTGCAGCCAAAGCTCTTGCTTCGGCAAGTAAAAACGTTAAATTTACAACCAAATCAAAAGCTTTGGCTTGTGGGATTTGGGAAGTTAGGTTCAGATAAGTGCCCAACGCCCCTTATTCGGAACGTTGGCAGCAAGGCAAAAAATAACACATCATTTATATGAAAAATTTATTATTGATTATCACATTAGGATTTTTAACAAGTTGTACATCAACTAGGTACTTTCTAAATGACGAAAACCAAGACAAGAAATATTTAGTTAATTATATTAAAGACCTAGATGGTGAAATAACGGAAAAACCATTGATAATCATAGATGGATTTGCCTATGATTATGAAAGTTTAAAAGTAAATAAGATTCCTTTGAGTAAAGATGAGATTCATAAACTTGACTATTTATCAAAAGATAGTAAAGGAGCAATAAATATCTACGGAGAAAGAGGGAAAAATGGCGTTGTTTTAATTTTATCTAAGAAGTCACAAGAAAGACTTCAAGAAAAATCCGCAGCAACATTGAACAACAGTAAAGTACTCTTTCTGATAGGAGACAAGGAAATTTCTCAAGAAGATCTTAATCGCATAAACCCAAATGATATTGAATCTATTGAAGTAATCAAGGAAAAAGAAAGTGTTAGTAAATTTACTTCTAAGGATTATGATGGAGTAGTTATAATTAATATAAATAGTCGAATAAGTAATGCCCAGCTGCCAACAAACCGCAATAGTGCATAAGGCGTACAGTGCGTATGTGTTGGTTCGAAGCTTCGGCCACCAGCGCCAAATCGCCGATTTGGATTTAAAATGAAAATGTAAAACAAAATATGCGCTTTGGCTCCGCTCAGCTAGGAAAGTTTGTAAAGTTAATTCGCCTTACGACACCATGCGGCCGAACGTTGTAGGGCATGTGAAAATAGATTACCAGAATATATTCCGAATGCAATAGTAAACTTGTTATAAATAGAATGAATAAATTAATCGATTATAGGAAATATGGATTTTGACTTATTAATAAACAATATAGTTGACAAAGGTGAATCATTAGGAATAGACGGGATGGTTGGATATGAAAGAATAATATTTTTGATTTCTGAAGCCGAAGTCTATTGCGACATGGAGGGGATTGATAGTTTTATTGATAATTATAATAATGAAAATCTATTAGAACTTGTTGAAGGATATAAAAAAATTGGAGCATTAGAATTATCAAAAGGCTTTATTAATTTGATTAATTCTCAGAAAGAGGAGAAAGATGCAATCCTTGAACAATTGAATGATATGATAACATCAAGACAGGGGTACAATTACGATTCAATAAAAGAATGGTTGAGTAGTGAAATAAATCCTATATAATTAGTTAGGAAATAAAACACGCCCTACAACATGCCACATAGGGCATTGAAAACGCCCCATGTGGCAGGACCGTTGTAAGCCATGCAAAATACTGAATCAAATAACATTAAAATTTACTATTATGAAAAATTTAATTTTAATTCTTAGCATGATTTCTATGTTCCTGTTTTCATGTGGAACACAAAATGAAGGTAAACTGTCTGATGAAGAAAAAGAGAAAATAAAATCTGAAATATCACCATTATTTAATCAAATTGTTCAAAATAGTGAGGCTGGTAATCTTAAAAAAGCGATTGAACCCTATTCAAACAAAACTGAATTTGTAAGTATAAGTAATGGTCAGGTTTCTGATTACGATAAATTTGTAGAAGGAAACAAACAGTATTTTGAAACTATGAAATCACAGAAATTTACTGAAACCTTAATGAATTATACTTTTGTGAGTAGAGAAACTGTTATCGTTACATGGGGCGGTTCTGCTACTATAAAATTGAAAGATGGCAAACAATTAAAGGTTGATCCTTTTGCTGCATCTCTAGTATTTAACAGAACTAATGGGATTTGGAAGGTTATATATAATCATGAATCAGGAGTATTTACGCCTATAATAAATGATTCAATAAAAACTGACTAATTCACGGCTTACAACAATGGCTCATTTTTGGGCGTTCAAAATCAAGTGCGACCACCGCCAAATCGTTAATTTAGCTTTCAAATTGGAAAGATAAAAACAAATACAACGTTTTGGCTCGGGCAAATTTGGAAGTGGGGTTGGGTTAACAGTCCCTAACGCTTCATAGCCGCATCCGTTAAAAAATCCAACCCCACCAATCTGCAACAACCCGGGAATATTTGCCTCACCAATTTTGGTGGGGCTTTTTTGGTTTTATAGCTCACTCAAATGCCAGTTATATGCGCCAATATCCTCACGATAGGCTGGTTTGATTTTTCCTCTCCAATGGCAACCTGTACCGGGCTCTTCCTGCTTTGGTGACGAAAAAGGGGATAGTTTACTATTGAAAAAATGTTATAAAGGTGGTAAATTACTGTAATTTTAAAGAAAGATTGTGTTTAATTATGTATTTCATAATATAAGGTAGATATAAAACATATGCTTTATATTCCCTAGTTGTAGCCAATAAAACAAGCCAGTATGAAAGAATTAAAAGAGCAATTGAATAATATTGAAAAAAAACTTGATGAAATTGAAAAAAAGAAATCATCTGAAAGAATTTTTGAGAAAGTAATTCCAATTGTAGTTACAATCTTTCTTGGGTTAGCAGGTATTTTTATTTCTTGGAATCAGATAAAAATATCTAAGATTCAAGTTGAGTTACAAGAAAATAAACTTATAGTTGATTCAATTCAAAATGAGCATAGATTAGAATTAGAAAAGCTTCAGGATCAAATTAGCCTTGACCATCAGTATGTGGAACTTGTTTATAATGATGTTCTTTCTGGAAATGAAACAAGAAAGAATGGTGCTTTAAAGCTTATAAAAAAAATGCGTCCTGAAATTGCTATCGTTTTTATTGAGATGTTTGAAAATACAGAGATAACAGAGCAACAAAAAAAGGATATTGAAGAAGTTCAAGTCACATACACAAACTATGTCAAAAAAGAAAAAGTAACAGTAGGTATACATGAGTTGAATTTTAATAACAAAAATAAAATTCAAGACATTTTAAATTACTTGAAGAAAGAAAACTTTAAAGTTATAGGTAATTTCAGCCATAATAATAAATTGAGTTGGATGGCTCCATCATCAACAGTTTTTTACTATGGAAATGAAAAGTCAGAAGAAAGAGCAAAAGAAATAGCTTCAAATTTAGAACAAATTACGGATCTCAAATTCAAAATTCAAAAAGGAGCTGGATTAGGTGTGGATAAGAATAGAAAAGATTATCATCACTTTATTCATATAATTGAGAATTAAATTACTGGCTACAACATTTTTATAAGTAATGGCAGGCAATGTGCTAAATATTAAGGTTTATAGCCCGCTCAAATAGCGTAGCGGTTTGACAGGAAACTACAACGCAATCTGCCACAACTCATACAATTGAACGTTGGGGTAATTAATTGACCCGCTCCGGTCGCACCGGTGTCCTTTTTCCCCTTACAACATAAACCTTCATTTGTACGAAACAAATGGAGGTTTTTTTATGAAACGAGCTTTGCGAGTTCCATGTGGCCTTCAGTATAAAAGCATTCACATGAAACGATATGAGGTAGGCAACCATCAATTATAAAGAAGATGACCACGGTAAGCCGGTGGTGTTTTCAATTAAGATAAATACAGAGGGAAGCTGGAAATAGATGAAATTAAGAGAATTGTTTGGGTGCAATAGTTCCTGTCACACCGAAACACGCCCTGTCGATACATAAACCCTTCCGGGCAGTAAAAAATGCGATTAAAGGCAGGGGGGAAGGCATCCTGTCAATAAGAAATAAGGCGCTGGCAGTAGAAAATCGGATTGAAGGCAGCCGGAGCGTCTTCCGGGCACTCAGAACACTGTCCGGGCAGTAGGAGGTCAGTCCTTGCGGGGGGTACAGACGTAAAAAACGGTTCCTGATAATTCAAGAACCGCTTGTTGTTTATTAATCAGCTTACTTAATTTCGTCTGTTATAATTACTATAGTAACCTTTAAGCCTGGCTTTGTCTTTCCAAAACACAAACTTACCACAGTCTCTAATTTCGTCCACTTTACGTTTTAAAAGAGTATACATTTGGTCGCGGATTATTTTATTCTCGTTACCATCATACTTGTCACCGTTAGCACGTCCTCTTAAGTCAGCCATTTCATCCGAGAGGCTTGCGGCTTTATCAAAGGATTCTACGGTTAAACCAACTGTAAGCAGAGGTTCAGGGTTTTTACGTCCAAGAACGGCCAGGTCGTTTAAATCTTGAATCATATCTGTTATATCATCACCTTGGGCGATTGCTGCTACATTATTTAATAGTGTAACATCGTTTCTGTAAGCATATCTATAAGTATGCACTAACATATCTCTAAAATCAAAAGCCATTGGCGATTGTTGTGCCCACTCTTCTTCGGCCTCTTGCCTTGTTTTTAAATCTTCCATCCAAATGCTTTGTGCCTCGCGTAAGGCACCTGCGCACACAGGTAATTCTGAATAAACAGTTTCTGATAGTCCAACTGCAAGTAACTGGTCTTTATCCTTGGTACTCCAATAATAAAGATCTTCCGCTTCCTGCGCATATATACCTACCGGCATATAAGGGATTTTAATGTTTTCTGAGCTAATTGATTTAGCCTCTTCGAGCATTGCTGCATAGTCTTCTGTATTAGACATTTTTTTCTAATTTTGAATTATTATTAGCAGAGCCCCGAGGCCTCTTCTTTCTGTGGTTCGCCAAAACTTATAGGAAAGATGACCAGCCACGGGGTTATCTGTTTTGTTAAAGTAATATGAAGTTAAAATAAATTTATTGTAAAACAAAGCTTGAAATAAATTTTATGCAGATACTTTTAATGTTGTTTTAGGTGTTAATGCAGAGGGGGTTAGTTGTGTTGGTTTGCTTATTTTCTTATTTATCAATGCATTGTTGTTTTGGTAAGTTTAATATCCGAAATATCCTTTTTTTTATTACAGTGGGTAGGAATTACCATACGTCAACGATTAAGTATTGATCAATACTTAATTACTTATTCCTTTATTTTTAATCATTACTGACCGGATAAAATTTTGAGAAAGTATTTGGAATAACGTGCTGAAGGCACAGCTTATCACAGCCCCATGCAACGCATGGGGTTATGCAAGAAGGGAATCAGCGTCCTGAAGGGACAACTTAACCCTATTTTGAGCTGTCCCTTCAGGACGCTGATTAACAAAACTGACAAACCCCAGGTGTCACTGCGTTTTACCTGGGGCTGTGATGAGCTAGGCTTTCAGCCTGCATTTGTTTGATTCTTGATCATTTATAAGTATAAAAGATGAGAAAAAGGGTAGGTCCGAACAATATAGTTATTCTTAGCCTGACGGCTATGGCCAGCCGCAGGCAGGAAGTTAATTGAATATCTCCAGAGGAGATACATATTTGTAGACGAGGCAATTACCAAAGTGAAACAACTCCAGGGGAGTTGCATATTATTATTTAGTCGGTCACTAGTGATATTTAATAAAAGACTTGTGTTTAGTGCATAATGATTTTACGCCTTGACTTCAGGTTCATCTTATCGTAATTTTGTCCTTAATATTTGACTACTGATAATCTCTACCTATAAATACCTATTGTTGTGAGTAATTATCTGAAATATATCCTTTTACTATGCTTAACATGGGTGAATGCGGCATATTCCCAGGAAATTTTCAAGCTTAATATTACTCAATCACCACTTTTAAATATTACACTTCCTGAAGTATTGGATGTTACAATTGGGCAGAGCGTTAATTTGGATACGGTGTATACTATTGACGGAGAGTTAGCATATAACAGCCATTTGGAATTTTGGGATGGAGAACATACTCACACCCTTGAAAATCCAATATATACTGTTGTCTCAGATGGTAGCTTTTACCTTACTATCATAGATGAAAACGGGTGTACATTTAATGATACTATTTCATTACAAAATGCAACTCACATCGATGGTAATTTAGAACAAAGTAATACCCAACCAAACATACGAATCTATCCTAGTCCTTGTTATGGAACGTTTACGGTTTCTTTAATAGGATGTCAGTCTGATTACTCTATCCATATTTTTAATTCCTTAGGAATTAAAGTTTTAAATAGGATGTTGGAATGTGCTGGAGATAAATTTTCCGGTTTATTTACTATACAACCTTATAGACCAGGTATTTATTTTATCCAGATAAAGCAAAACAAAAGAACTGTTCATGTAAGCAAGATTGTTATTCTTTAAAATTTTAGAATTGTGAAATTCCTAAAGTACATTTCTATATTGATAGTATGGATTGGTTTTACTCAAATAACTTTATCTCAATATTATTTGAAATTAAAGTCCGACTCAGTTAGTCTGAAAAGCGATTCGGTCCTTCTATTCACCAATGATTACAGGGGCATAATACAATGGGAGCGTAGTCTCGATAAAAACAATTGGAGTCAATTGATGTATAGCACAGACACAATTGGTATACGTATTGACAGTACTGCTTATTACAGGGCAAGAATTATCGATGGTACTTGTAATCCGGTATTGTCTGATACTGTATTTCTGATGGAAAATATTACCCATACAAACAGTTCAGAATTTACTGTAGATAGTATTGGAGGAGTTTTTCTTTTGCCCTCGGGAATTAAGGTAAAGATTCCCCGGGGAGCAGTTGAAGAAGCTAAAGAAGTAAAAGTTGATTTTATAAGTGCTGATAGTGTTAATAATTTAGCAGCAATCAGTATTGATGAAAATGCCTGTTTTTTATCTGGCATCTCTATTGAAACAGATTCTTCCTACTTTAGAAAATCGGTAAAAATAAAAATGCCGGTTCAGGATATTAACAGTTCAGGAATACCGGTTTTATATGAATTAGATTGTGACATTAATAGTTGGTTATTCTCAGATGAAACTTTTATTGTAAGTCCTCAAAATAAGTTTATTGAGATTATTTTAAAAGATCCGAATCAAATGGCTGTTATGAGTAATGGATTATCATCAACAGACCTTGTGGCTAAATCTTTTTATATAAAACAATTTAACTTTCCTTTGTTAAAGCACGCTGGTTTTTCCCATGAAGATCCTTGCAGGCAAGGAGACTTTACTTCCGAATCGTTGGATTTGAGTTATGATAACTCCGGGGGATGTGTTGCTGCCAGTTCAACAAATAAGATAGTTTATCATGATTGTGGTCCTTCTCATACGGAGTCTTTTGAAACAACCGAGATTTCGCCGTCATGTGTGCCTCAATTAATTATTCCGGGAGGTTGTGTTAAGGTGCAAAAAGGAAAAACGGCCTCCCTACAGCTTAATACAATAATTGGTAATATTCCTTTGGCGTATCAGAATATTAGCGTTAGCACATCTGGAGAAATTTCTGCTCCATCCAATGTAACTACACTCTCAGATGGTAATGCATCATTGCTCATTTCAGGGCTTGATGTAGGAGACGCTGTTATTGCTTTGACTGCTAATTTTGATTATTATTTATCGACGATGAATGCTGTTGGGGCGGGAAGTAGCGAAAGCAGCAAGTATAACAATGTAAGACCACCATCAGTATCGAAAACTACATGTGCCATTGTATTTGATTACGCTGAGGTTGTTACTGCTAACGTTTCTAATCTTGAATGTGAAACAGCAACTGTTGGAGGAAATGTAATTTTGGATAATAATTCTCCTGTAACTGAACGTGGGGTTTTATTAAATGGAGCCAAATTAAATGCTGGAAGCGGGATTGGAGAAATCTCATTTGACTTAACTGCTCTCGTGCCAGGAACCACGTATACTGTACAAGCTTATGCAACAAATGAAGCGGGTACGGCCTATGGTGAAGTGATAGAATTTGAACCTTTATGTGTTCCCATAGTTACAACCGATTTTTCAACAAACCATGAAGATACGAGAGCTTTTGCGGGAGGTGAAGTAACAGAAGATTGGGAATTAGATGTTACCGAACGAGGAGTATATTTAGATGACTTAAAGCTGCCATTAGGTGAAGGTTTAGGTACTTTTAATGCCGAGTTGTTCGATTTAATACCCAATAAAACTTATACACTCACGGCATATGCTATTAATGTGGCAGGAACTGGTTTTGGCGAGGAGCTTGTATTTGTAATTGACATTGATGGGAATATCTATGAAACTGTTACAATTGGCTCGCAAATATGGATAAAAGAAAATTTAAAAACCACAAGATATAATGATGGTTCTTCCATTGAACTTATAACCGAACCGTTGGTATGGGGACTTGATTGGGGTTATCATGAAAGAGATAATTATGAGTTTTATTGTTGGTACGATAATAATCCCGGCTATAAGAGTGATTATGGTGCATTGTATAATTGGATGACGGTAGAAACCGGTAAACTATGCCCAACTGGATGGCATGTTCCTTCAGCAAATGAATTTCTGATTTTGGTTGAATACGTCGGGGGAATAGAAATTGGTGGTGGTAAATTAAAAGAAGAAGGAACATCTCACTGGAAAAGCCCGAATACCGGAGCAACAAACGAATTTGGATTAACAGCTCTTCCCGGAGGCTATCGAAAGGGGCATCATTTTCCTTTTTATGAAGAAGATTTCAAATATATCGGAGAACATGGTGCGTGGTGGACTTCTACATATGTACCCAATGAAGGATGTTACTATGTTGGTTTAAGCTATAATTATCAAGATGCAGGAATGTCATATACCGGAGGGACTAGAGGTGCAAGTGTTCGATGTGTGAAAGATTAATAATCATAAGAAAATAGAAAGAGTTTAAATCTCCGGAATAATACCAATACTACATTAAAATGAGCCTTATTCTTTCGTTCTTTTTTACTTATACTTCGTTGAAAAATATCGCCGTAGCTATGGCTATGACTCAATTTTTAATTTATGATTATTGCTGCTTTCGGCATTATTCAAGAAAGCTTGATACTGCACTCATTTATCGCAATAATTCGCCTTGTCTAAGCTAAAAATATTCAAAACAATTTAAGGCTCACTTCAAAATAGAATTGGTATAAAACATAAAAACAACGCTCTCGCAAAAGAACCCGTTGCTTTTTATTTAGGATGGGGGTATTTTGCAGTATGCAAGTAAATGGCCTCTTTAAAAATTACTTTTGTTTTGCATAAAGATTTAGTGAGACCGGGAAGCTGAGAGCTTTGCTCGAAGATCGCCCGGCCGCACTTGATCTTTATGCAAATAAGAACGTTATTTTTAAAGCAGCCTTGATGTTTTTTCCTTAGTTTTTGTCATCAAGAATCAATTGTAGTGAAACGAAAATCATGAATACAATTGAAATTAAACTTAAATGAATAAAAAGTAAGTCTGGTTTGGGCGACGCACCAATTATTTTGGATAGCTCTGATTTAGGATTAATAATACTTCCTGGCATGCTTTATCCCAGGTAAGCCGCACATTATCCTTTTCCTGTCGCTCCAAAGCCCTTTCTGTCAGTACTGAGCGTGTCGCAGGCAGTAATAAATAGCATTGGAGGTAGT
This sequence comes from Labilibacter sediminis, assembly GCF_005877885.1. Taxonomy (GTDB): domain Bacteria; phylum Bacteroidota; class Bacteroidia; order Bacteroidales; family Marinilabiliaceae; genus Saccharicrinis; species Saccharicrinis sediminis. The sequence continues at coordinate 121,712 of NZ_VCHY01000013.1, read as the reverse complement.
AAGGGATGGGGCGCATCTCTCAAAGACAGTTTAAGCAACTTAGCTTAGTACAGAGAGGAGGGAAGTCATGAAAAACAAACCCATAAACATACAACTAGGGAATATTCTACAATAAATGAAAATGAATTGAATAATTAGTCTAAACGAATAGCACAATGAAGGTAAAATAATACTTATCATTTGACAAGGGGGGGGCTAAATTTGTAATTTTATATAAAAACATTTAATTTTTTTTATAAAGGATTGTCTAATACAAAAAAAGTAAAGACATGAAAAAATTAAAGAATTTTACTCTATTATTGACTTTCCTAATACCTCTGCTTATTATTATTGGTTGTGAAAAAGATGAAAATACAGAGGATGAAAAATCAGAGGTTTTTACTACTCTGACATCACACCCATGGGTCTATGATACCTTTTATACAATTTGTAATGATCCTGAAATACTTATGTGGTATGGTCTGGTTGATAGTGCTGCTTCTGCCACTAATCAAGAGATTTTATTTGAAGAAGATTATGCATTTCTAGGCTGGTTTGATGGGGATGGAAAATGGAGATTAGAAAATGATGAAACAGAGGTTATAATTGTGTCTGATGAAGATCAGACGGATATTTATAATCATTTTAGTATCTATGAATTAACTGATGAAATTTTAATACTTACTGACTTAGCGGATGTACCACCTTCAGATACTTGCTATGTTCAGTTTATATTCCGAAAATAGCGGATTAAATGTAAGTTTACATTTGTTTTATTTTTCAAATCTATTTTTACATCTTGGTTTGATTATTCCTGTGGATATTTTTTTATTTGATAATATAATTATGAAAAGAGCCCAGCATACAACATGCTACCATAGGGCATTAAAACGCCCCATTCGGACAACCGTTGGCATGACAAAAACGCTCAGGTCGCACCGGTGTCCTTTTTTTCCTAACAACATAAACCTTCATTTTTACTAAACAAATGGAGTTTTTTTTATGAAACGAGCTTTGCGAGTTGCATGTGGCCTTCAATATAAAAGCATTCACATGAAACGACATGATGTTCTAAAAGCAATCGATTATAAAGAAGATGGCCACGGTAAGCCGGTGGTGTTTTCGAGTAGTTTCATATTTTTTACATACCCATATCTTGTCTTTATGTAAAAACATCAATAATAAGTGCGATGATCGGTATAACTGCTGTCGAGGCAAGGCTTAGGATTGTTTTAAAATCTATTGGCCATTCAGGTAACTTATTTAGTTCATCTCTAAAAGAAAACATATTCATCAAATGATTCAAGTTCACATCTGACGGCTCATTAAGACATTTTTTAAGTATTGCTTCTAACTGGGGTGCTAACTTTCTTAATAATTCTTTTTTTGCTTGCTTCATAGATTTGTGCAATCCTAATACACTTAAGGGAAATGTTAATGTGCAACATACTCCAAAAAAGCTAAGCCAAATATACATAGTTGGATTTAGTGAATATGGACTTGTTAATATAGCACTATATAATAGCACAAATAATCCAAGACAGATCAATGAAAATTTATAAATAAAAGGTTTTAAGGCTGTAATACCCACTATGGCGTCTTGATATAATGGCACTTTTATTGGCAATTTCGATAATCTTTGAGGGAATATTAATATCAATAAAAAGTTATAAAAAGTAGCGCCACAAAAGAAAAACAAAGGTACTAATACAAATATTGATATAAGTTTAAGCGATAAGGATTGAAATGGGATATCTAATTTAATTAAAGAAAATGTACCAAGTATTGAGGTAATGATACCTGATATACTGGTTAGGACTATTTTTGAAAAGGTATTTCTAATTGTTTTACTTAGCCAATCATTAATTTTACTTTCATTCCAATCCACGAAACTTTGCATTGTAGTATTTAGGTTGAATAAATAATCACGGGTCCATTTTGTAGAATGAGGAATAATGACTCCTATTAGAAGTAGAAATATACCAGACTTAAGGTAGACAGTTTCGTTGTAACAGATAACAGAGATAAGTCCAATAATATTAACTATTAACATGATTAAGGACCAAATTATCGCAGCGTTGGCTCTTTGTTTTTTGATTGTGAGCTGTTCAAAAATAGTCGGTGCTTGCTCGTAGTATCTCATGCTCTAACATTCTTCTAATAAAAAATATACACGGATTATTCAATCAAAATATTTATGAGATAAATGCATAAAACGTTCATTAGTTTGCTGCTAAATCAAATTATTAGCAGATGGTATAAAGTTGTACATGGAATACAGTTGCTTTATGCATCTCCATTAATACAAGTTCTAAAAAAACAATGTATACACCAAAGAAAATATTAGAACAAGCCAAAGGGCAGCATAAAGATTGGCCAATGATGGTTTAATTGATAATTATTTCTGTTGCATTTGAGTAAAGATATTAAGATAATGTTTGAATCATTAAACGTTTAAATTCTCTTACTTACCACTTGTTTAGTATCTAACAAACACGAAAAAAGCGCATTAATAGCGCCTTTTTTTTTGAGTTTTTCCGTTTTAGCGCAGTTTTAGGTGCTTTATGCGCAAAAATAATTGGTTCTTTTAATACATATGTAAAAATACTGCAGAGTGTTCAGTTAAACGTTTATCCGTTTATTTAGTTCGTACCAATATTAACTTGATATCCTGTTGTTCTTTTCGGAACTTTAGTTATTAAACCGGTTAGTCCATAGACTTAAAAAAGAAATCACAGAAATTTCATACACCAATATTTCTCATTTGCATTACGAAAAAAACTTTGGTATTCTTGTAATTATCAATGAGTTTTAATAGCAATTTATCTAATGTTAAACTAATTATTATGGATGCTTCATATAATATTTTAGTTCTTTTATTATTTCATTTACTTTTTCAATATTAAATTCTTCCATTGCCTTTTTAAGTGTTTCTCCCAAATCCAAACATTTATTGTTATTCAATTCAATCCCTGCCTTAATCACTATTTCAGCAATTTCTTTCTGTAATTTTGTTGATCTTTTCTTATTAATTTGATCTAATAATGGCAGCACATCTTGTTTTAAGGAATCAATTGCTTTTGCATCCATTTTTTTAGTTTGGGATTTTGAAGTGACACTCTTCGTTTTGTCTTTTTCATACTTGATATATTTTGTAAGCTCCTGAACTATTTCTTCAAACAAAATGGGTTTACGTAAGTAACCACTGAACCCTTTGGATAAAGCATCTTTTTTAGTTGATTTAAAAACCGAAGCAGTACATGCAATAACCGGTATTGATTTGGTTATGGGATTTTTTTTCAGTTTTAAAGTGGCCTCGTAACCATCCATCGTTGGCATTCGCAAATCCATAAAAATGAGATTGGGAACTATTTTTTCAGCTATCTCAACACCTCGCTGTCCATTTTCAGCTTCATAAACGGTAAAACCTAAATAACTAAAGTGGGCATGTAACATAGTCCTATTATTTTCAATATTATCAACAATAAGAATTGTTGATGGTGAAAACTTAATATTTCTCAGATCAACCTCTTTTGTTATTATCACACTCGGATTATGTAATATTTTCACATTTTTCAATTCAAGTGTGAAAGTACTTCCATTACCTTCTTCACTATTTACCAAAAGTTCACCACCAAATAACTCAACAATTCTTTTCGAAATACTTAATCCTAATCCTGTGCCTCCATATTTACGACTTGTCTGATCATTCTCTTGATTAAAATCTCCAAATATTTCTGATAATTTATTTTTAGCAATTCCAATACCCGAATCAGTAACTTTTATAACTAAATCTAAAGTTGAATTAATAATATTATTTGCCTCAACAGATAGCTTTATGAAACCTTCACTTGTAAATTTAAATGCATTACTTAATAAATTCAATACAACCTGTCTAAGTCGTAGTTCATCAATCTCTATGTTCTTGGGAACCTCAGGAGAAATTTCAACTTGAAAATTTAAATCCTCGTTTTTCGCTTTTGTTGCAAAAAGGGACTCTAACTCAGATACCAAAATATGAATATCAACTGGCTCGTAAAGCAATGATATTTTTCCTGCTTCAATTTTTGATAAATCCAGAATGTCATTTATAAGGTTTAGTAATGTTTTACCACTTGATTGTATTGAATTTAAATAATTTGTTAATAATTCATCTTTAATATTATTGGACAATATTTCAGAAAAACCAATTATAGAATTCATAGGAGTACGTATTTCATGGCTCATATTTGCAAGAAATGTACTCTTGGCTCTATTGGCTGATTCAGCTTGTTCTTTTGCTATAATAAGCTTTTTCTTATTCTCAAAAATCGAAACCTTTTTCCAAACAGAATCCATCATAAGACCAAGTTGGCGTGAATCCATCTGGTCATAGTCACATTCCTTATTAGCAACGCCCACAACACCAACAATTTTATTTTCAACAAATACCGGAATACTCATAAACCGAATCAATTTCACATGACCCTTCGGAGTACCCTTTGCATGCGGATGATTTGCACTGAAATTATTAATTATAATAGATTTTCTTTGACGTACTACTTCTCCCCATAATCCTATCTCTTCAAGTTGATATTTTGAGTGTGGATCAATAACAGAACAATCTTTCATAACATCCTTTGACCAGGAATTAAGTGTAAACTCTTTTTTCTCTTCATTATAAAAATAAAATGCCGCAATCTTACTTTGTGTTAAACCTATAGCTTCATTAAGTGCATAATCCAAGAATGTCTGAATATCAATGATTTCATATTCAGATATTCTAATAAGTGCTTCTAGCCTTTCCTTAGACAACACAAGTTCATTTTCAATCTTTTTCTGCTTTGTAATATCAAATGCCATTCCGCATAAGCCATAAACTTTACCTGTTTTATCAATCAGTGGAACTTTATTACTTAGATATGCAAAGTATTCACCGTTTACAACTCCTGTCTCTTCAATGATATCACCTTCTACGGAATTCATTACCTTCTGATCATTCTTTTGCAATTGATCTGCAATTGCTTTTTCAAAAACATATTCATCATTTTCCCCTATTACATCTTGTTTCTTGACACTGAACTTTTCCTCAAAAGCTCGGTTAATTAACAGGTAAATACCGTCTTTGTTTTTTATATAAGCGGCACCATCAATGCTATCCAGGAAGGTTTCCAGTAATTGTTTCGATTTTTGTATTTCTTCTTCCTGTTGTTTTCGCAGAGTAATATTATCAAATAAAGTGGCAAAATGTCCTTTATAGTTTGAAAAGGCATATACCATAAAATATTTATCTAGAGACTTGCTATACTGTTCAAAAGTAATTGGCTCACCGCCAAGGGCTACCTTTCCATATCTTTCTATCCAACTCTTATCAATGTCGGGTATAATTTCCTTTATGGTTTTACCTATTACATCATCAGTAAGTCCCGTTTGTTTTTTAAAAGAAGGATTAATACTCAGGAATCGATAATCAAATGCTTTACCTTGTTCATCACAAATTATTTCGTGTTCAGCAAAACCACTTGGCATATTTTCAAATAATGATTCCAGACGTTTACGTGAAGTAATTATTTCTTCCTCCTGTTGTTTTCGTAATGTTATATCCTCTTTAATTGCGACAAAATGTGTTATGCGATTATTATCATCTAGTACTGGTGATATAAGTGCCGATTCCCAGTATATATCACCGTTTTTCTTTCTGTTACAGAATTCACCGCTCCAATCATTACCTTTAATAATAGTACTCCATAATTTTTTATAGTAGCTTTGGGGGTGATAATCCGTTTTTAATACTTTGGGATTAATTCCAACAGCTTCTTCAGAAGAATACCCAGTAACCTCAGTGAATTTATTATTTACATATTCTATATTTCCGTTTACATCGGTTATAACAACAGAAGAAGGACTAAATTCCACTGCTTTGGACAACTTTAATAATTTTTTTTCGCTTTTAATTCTTTGCTCAATTTCTTTTTCAGCACTTTCCTTTAGCGTATTAAGTATTTCAATTTTATGCTTAAGTTCGGTTACATTATTTACTGTAAAAATGGCTAACTTATTATTAGGGTTTTCTTCATCGTTAAGGGATGAAACACTAATCTCAAAAGTATTTAATTCGTTTTTATTATTTGGTGTTCTAAGTAATCCTTTATGTAAATTTGAAGATAGTATTAATGGCGTATTATAGTCAAAAACCGTCTGGAGCCTTGCTGTAATGTTTTCGTCATCAAATCGTTTGAATATTGTGGTGATATGTTTATTTAAAATATGTGACGACTCTGTACCTATCCACTCTTCCATATATGCATTCCAGTAAACTACTTTATAGCCTGAGTCAATTATAAATATACCGGTCGATACACTATCGAAAACATTAAAAATATTCATTCTTATTGGTTTGGAGGATTTATAATGCTTTTTTGATAATCAGTAATCAATTTTAAAAGACTGTCAAACGATTCAATCTCAAAAAAAAGAATAAAACTCCCTGCAATATCTTCATTCAATATTCTGAAAAGAGTTTCAGCATATATAACATATTTACTGCTCGGACTAACATTATTCGTTATTTCATTAGGCATGCATTCTAAGTATCTCGGTATATTGTAACCAATTCTTGTTTTTAATAAATTACCTAACGTTCCCATTAAGGCATTTAGAATCATATTGCCAACTTCTGAAAGGGTATTAATTTTTAGTTGGTCGTCTAATTCTGCTTTTTGTGTATGGTCATCTAAAATTATTGTTACAATTTTGGATGCTCCTTCGGTCGAGAAAACCAATTCACATATACCAGACAACTCACCTTTAAATTGCATTTTAACTATAGAAAGCTTGCTCTTGTTTTGATTGACTATTCTTGAGTTTACGTTTTTATAATCAATTACATCAATAACGGGTACCTCTAACAAAATTCGTTTATCTAAGATTTTGTTAAGAGACGATGAGCTTCTGCCTACTCCAATGTTTATAATCTCCTTTAAGGTATCTAGTTGTAATTCTGAAATTATCATGATTGTTGATTTACAATATTCATAGAATTAATAATGTCGTTAGCTTTAAAGGGTTTGTTCAAAAAATATTTGGCCCCCAGTTCATAACACTCCTCTTTAACATCATCTTGAATATCTGCAGTAAGAACAATTACGGGAATACTAATCTTGTTCTTTTTTAGTTCTCTAAGCACTTGAAAACCATCCATATTCGGCATTAGTAGGTCAAGTAAAATCATCTCGGGTTTTATCTGGTTAGTTTTTATTAATCCTTCAACACCATCAGCAGCCTCTGTAACTTCATGGCCATTTTCTTTTAGTATGTTAGAAAGAAAATTTCTAGTTGTTATTGAATCGTCTATGATTAAAATGTTCATTTTTTATATTTTTTAGAAATTATTACTTAGTACACGATGGTAGCATAAATGCTTGAATATAAACAAATTGAGCCATTGGAAATTTACATAAAACGTTAATATTCAGTAAATCAGAAGAATAATACCACTCATTTTTCTAATGGAGAATATCAACGTCAAGAGTAAAAGTAGGGAATTCATATCAATTTTATATATCTATTTCCAAGTAAAAGTTAATCTATTTATTTAAAGCTTATTACCATGTTAGTATTTGCATTGTGCAAAATCCAAACTGTTGTTTTTGAGAAAATAGTTAATGCATTTGACAGTGAAGTATTGATTAGGAAGGACAATCATAGCTATTGTTTCAATTTTTGAAATATTGAATTTATACGTTTAAATTCAATACTTATTTCCATTTACTTAATCATAAAGAGCAAATTGCAAAACACGAAAAAAGCGCATTAACAGCGCTTTTTTGTTTAGATTTCGTGGATTTAGCGCAGTTTAAGGTGTTTTATGCGCAAAAATATAGTGTATTGAAGTGTTGAAACAATTGGTTCATTAAAGTGATATATCGTAAATACTTCTGAATCTTCAGTTAATCGTTTATCCGTTTATTTAACGATTAACAGACTCTCGTACCTAATAATTCGTGATTGATAAAAGCGCAGATCATTCGTTTTTCCTTTAACCCGCATTATGTATTAGAACTTCGTCATGAACATTGAAAGCACGATAAAACATGGCTTTACTGAAATGAGGCATAGCATCGTTCTGGTGAGTTGAAGTGAAGCAACAAAGTGTCTTGTTTTGAAGTGATTTCAATGTGTAATAGATTTTCTAATGCATAAAGCGGGTTTAATAGTTTCTGAATAAGATTGTATGGTAATTTCGTTTTGATCGATTTGGTTTTTTAGTTCCAGATATTCAGATTCTAAATTTACGATTTTGCGCTTTAGCTGTGTTTTTAAATTGCTAATTTGTATCCGATGTGCTTTTCCAGAGTAACCTTCAATACCTATGTCGCTTTTATAAAAGTCAAGCTTCTTTGGATCATTTACTTTACCTGCATTGATATATTGTGAGTTCAGATAATTGTTGTAGATTTCTACATCTGCGAGTTGCTGTGTTATTTGTATTTTTTTAATCTTGCTTTCTTTGATCTCAACCGTTTGTTTTGAAAGTTGCGCATTTACCGTCCTTTTTTGCGTTATTTCGTTTTTTAGGTTCTCAATGTAGATGTTAATTGCGCTAATTTCTTGCTCTGCTTTTTCAATAGCGTTCTGTACTTCTTCAAATATTATTTTCCCTTTTACAATAGGGGTGTTAAAATGCGCAGAATTCGCTATATCAGTGCTACCTTTTCTTTTTATATAATACCCTCTCTAGCATCTTTGTGTAAAATTGTCCTTAGTCTGGAATGAAGTTTATTTACTGTGTTTCGAATTATATTTTTATGATTTCTAGGGTCTTTATATTCTGAAATCATATACATATCATACTTTTTAATGAACTCCAGATCTAAAATTAGAAATCAAAATATCTTTGACGTGTAGCTTCTGGTTCAAATATTCAGCATATATGTTGCGAGAAGATGTATAGTGGTTATATGTATTTTCGGCATATTCTTTCTTCTGCTTTATTTCTTGAATGTGTTCGTCTAGATACTCAATTAGGTATCTTTTCTCATTCCGTTCACCTTTGAGAAGTTCAATGATTATTTTTGAAGATACAGGCTTATCGTCATCTAGTAATTTTCGACTAAGCCGATTAATTTCTGATTCAATTACCGATAATTCATCATTAATAGCTGTATTTCGTTTAGCCCTTCCTCTTGCTTTATCCCATTTATCTTCTTCAATGAAGTAGCTGGTTGCAAATTCTGATTTCCTTCTGTCTATTATAAGTCTTCCATAGATCTTAAGCTGGTTAGCCTTAGTTTTATTTTTATTTAAATAAAACTTTAATGAGAATGATTCTGCCATTAGATTTGATTTAAAATGTTTTACCTTTTTCTAAAAAAAGGTCTTTGGTGAACTATAGGTGAAAATAATATAGAAAAAAGATGAAGAAATGAAGAAGGAATAAAAAACAAACCCCTTCAAAACACAGGGTTTTGAAGGGGTTTGAAATTTCCTGAAACGTTGTTTGTGGAGCTGCAGGGTTTCGAACCCTGCGTCCAACGTCTTGAAAAAGTGTTAGTTAACTTGTGTCTTTGGTGTATTTTAATTTAACTAAAGTATAAGCTTTGTATTTATCGTTCTCATTTTAGCTTTTCAATCTCTTCTTTCAGTCGCTTATTTTCCTCTATTACCGCCTCATAGTGATCGAATATATCTTTAAGTTCTCTAAGGACTATTGATGGATTTTTAATGGACTTCTCATCATATATTAAATGAGTTTCTTCTGTTTCATTTGTTTCCAGCATTTGTCCTTCGCCTGTAATTAACCATCTAACGTTCAGGTCTGGTGCCATTTTTAAAAGGCATTCCATTATTTCCAGATTTGGTTTTTGCCTGCTGTTGAAAACTGCGCTAATAGTAGGTCTTGATCCGCCACCATTATTTCTTAAATCTATTTGTCTAATATTTTTTACATCGCAAACCTCTATAAATCTGCTATTTATCTCGTACATGTAAATTATTTTATCAATAAAGTCTATTTTTACTTGCATTGATGTAAAATATTATAGACTTTTACATCATGATTACTACAGCAAAATAACACAATTATAACATTATTACAATACAGTATTATGATGACTAAAATTGATTACGACAAGTTAAGATCAAATCTTCCCAGAGGATATGGAAGCAAACTGGCTGAAATTACAGGTAAGAGCAAAAGCGCTATCTATCAGGCATTAACAGGTAATATAAATTCAAATGTAATTATTACGGCTGCAGTGAAACTTGCAAAAAAGCATTCACAGAATAATAACGACATCATTTCTGATATCAATAACCTTTAATGAGTTAAGTATGAAAAAGCTGCCTGCAGGATTAATTGATAATTCTTTAGAGATATTTCGTCATTCAACAGGAATAAGAGCTGTTATGAATGGAAGCGTGAGCAGATATATAGAATTGCCTACTGTTTTAAGAGAACCTTTTCAGGTTGAATTAATCAATGATAAAAAAGCTTGTTCCTGCCTTCGCAATGATTTTGGTATACATGATGCTGATATGATGGAAGAGCAATTTGTTTCTTGTAGATATGGAGCTCTTGACCATTCTCCTGATTGGGATGGTGAAAAACTAAGAAGTGATGCCCCTGTGTGTGATAAGATAGCAGATTGCAAAGGATTTAATATTGTATGCAGAGTGCCAGAAGGAAAAAATGGAACACTAAGCCGTAGTGAGTATTTGGTAGCTCAATTAGTAGGAGAGGGCAAACTGGACAAAGAAATTGCCTCGACTCTTGATATTGAAATCACTACAGTGCGAACCCATTTATCCAGGATAAGAGATAAGCTCTGTGTTAATAACAGAGTAGAGATTGCTTTTTGGGCTTCAACCAAAGGCATTATTTAAAGGCGTTCAGGAAAACGCTTGACATTTTTCAACAATAAATTGCACGTTCCCCAACTTGCATTAAATCATTTCGTTATGAGTGAAAATAAACAACAGCCTTTACATAAGGCAGGACGTTCCTACGTCAAAAAACTAATAAGGATGCGCAGGCATTTAATTAAAGAAGGTGTAAATAATTATCAGCATGCGCATGAAGTAGTTGAGCGCTTAGACAAGCTTTTAAATTTTTGGCCTTACGATACCCCTCGAAAAATGGCCTATTTTGTACATAATCATTCTGCAGAAATATTGTACCTGATACCTGGTCCAAATTGTAGGGCACATAATTCCTTAACAGCAGAGTTTAATTCTCTTTTATCACAATCACAACAGCTTCTTCATCATGAATCCATTTGTTGATCAATCAGATGATGAGTTTAGTATTCATTGCTTGGAAAAAGATGATTTATCACTACTGCAGGATGCTATACATCTGATATGGGAGCAATTCCCGGTGACAAATCCGGAGACTAAACCAACAAGAGTGCGATTATCTAAACTGAACAATGCTCTAAATGAATATTTGAAATAATACTAATACCCGTTATGAGTAAGAATATAAAAGTAAAAATAGAAGGAAGTCAGGACGACTTGATAAATCTAATTGACTCACTGCCTTTAGAAGGAATAAAGAAAATTAAGGTTCTAAATCCTAAGAATCTTAAAAAGCAAAAGAGAGTTTTAAAGCTTAAAGCATCTGTTTTTGAAGAAATGTTTAAAACCAAAGAACGATGCTCAGAATAAAACACGCAGAACCTAAGTCTTCAGGATATTGGTTGATATCCTATCCGCATATGGGTGATCCTATGTTTGAAAAGGTTTCCGTAAGGGACGAAGGTTTAAAACAGGCCGTCCTTGTAGATCCTAAAACTAGTAAGGAAATTGTGGTCGACATACACGATATGTGGACTGTCGATGCGAGCCAGGGCATGGGTGATGCCTTCTCTAAATTAATGTACGGACTATCAGGTAAGAAGATGATGGTTCATTTACAAAATCGCTATCCCCAATGGGATGGCCAGTTAGTTGAATTTATTTTAGTTAAAAGACATGAGTAATTTACAAAGTCCGGATATACCACATAAAGCGATGCTTTCGCGTTTTGAAGCTATAAAAGAAGTACACAAGGCCAGAGGTAGCTTTATATATGAAACTGCTCATTTTATAGCTCCAAGCGAAGAGTTACCATTTTACTATACAGAGCTAACTGAACCTCATTTACATTTTAGACCATTAGATAGGAATGAGCGTAGACATATACAGGAAAAGAAAGCTTTGTATGCAACAATTCATGCAGAGAAACTGGCCAATACCCTGGAGAAGTTCAATGAATTAGAAGTGTTGGAACAAGTAGCTAAAGAATTATCTAAAGGGAGGGTGTTAAGGTGAAAAGCTTCATGTTTATCCCTGAACTAACCAAGGCTGTTATTTCAGGGCAAAAAACGCAAACAAGGCGTATGATTAAAGGGTGTGAAGTCGATGCCAGAGAGTTCGAAAAGCCAGAGGTAATTCAATACTTAATCGATACACAAGCAGATTATAAAGTTGGCGAAGTAGCCTATATCCGGGAGGGTTTTCGTTTTCCAAAGGATTTTGATAGTAAGAAGCCGTCGGAAGTAGAAGCTTCTCCTGTTGAGTATAGAGTTGGTGGGGCGATCAACTGTATTGGCGATCACATTAAAGACCCGGGAAAATGGCGCTCCCCCCATCATCTTCCATCTAAGTTTGCAAGGCACTTTGTAACTGTAACAGATGTTAGGGTTGAAAGGATTAAAAATATAAGTAATAAAGATTCTTTAAGCGAGGGAGTCAAAGTGTTGAGTCAAGGAGGAATGGAAGTGTATAAAAACTATTTCAATGAGTCAAATCAACCATTTATGTTTCCTCATAATTCTTTTAAATCGTTGTGGATTTCGATTTACGGGAGAGAATCATTTCATGGTAATCCATGGGTATTTGTTTACACATTTAAACAATGTGATAAAACCGGAATAGAGCTATAGTTCCTAATTTAAATCCCTCACACCTACACACATGAGTAAGTATATCGATCAGCAAGAAATACTTCGTGAAACCAATGCCGGTTTAGATGTATTTCAATACTATTTCAACGACGTGGATTTTCATAATCCGCGTCATAAATTCAAGATCCGGAGCGATGAAAAAACACCTTCGGCCAATTGTAAACTGTTAGGTGGCCAGTGGCGCATTACCGACTTTGGTAACCAGACAGATATTAAAGGCCTAAACTGCATCGACTGGGTAAAGTATCATGAAGGTCTGCAGTATATTGATGCCCTTAAGTTTATCATGGATGTCATCATAAAAAAAGACATTTCCGGAGGGGATTATAAAAAGCCCGTTTATCAGGCCGAATATAGTTGGAGAGAGGTAGGCCAGGATGATCATAAAGGCATGTATAAGTGGGTTTTTAAAGAAGATCCTTTAGATAGTGATTTGGAAACCATTGGACGCTATGTGACCATTGATCACCTGCAGAAACTTCATGGTAAAGTGGTTGAAAGTTATGAGTTTGTTAGTTATAGCAAGAAGTATGAAAAAGACATTGTTCATCAGTTTAAAGCAACTCCCGATTATCCGATTTTTCTGTTCGATTACGGAAGCTTTCAAAAGTTATATAAGCCACACGAAATCGATAAAAAATTTAGATTCCTATATATCGGTGAAAAACCAACAGATTTCATCTATGGATTAGATATTCTGCAGGATATAGATCAAGGTGAAAGTGATTTTTTAGACGAAGATAAAGGTGACTATAAACCACCTGAAGGTAAACCTGAGGCAGTGGTAAAAAACCTTTTTAGAGTTTCCGGAGAGAGTGATGCTTTAAATATGATTAGTCTGGGGTACCATGTTTATTTCCTAAACTCAGAGAGTGCCACATTTGATAAATCTACATACAACAAACTTGACAGGTATTGTGAGAAACATTATCAGATTATGGACCTGGATAAAACAGGTTTTGAGTGTGCCAGGACAAATGCCCTTAAGCACATGAATTTGTTTACCATGCAGATACCAAAATGGATCCAGTATAAAAAGGATTGGCGTGGAAATGCTTGTAAGGATATGAAGGACTTTATCAATTTAGCTGGTAAAGATGAAGATGGTACCAGGGGAGAGATTACCAAACTTGTTCGACGTGCAAAACCTATGAAATTTTGGGAAAAAACTACCGAACAAGTGAAAGGCAAAACAAAGGTGAATTATAACATAAACCTTGAGTATTACTACTTTTTTATGCAGATGCATGGTTTTTACTGTATGAATAGTAAATACCACAAAAAAGCAGGTTATTGCTACGCAAAAGTAGAAGGAAAGACTGTCACGCTTATTCATCCGGACGACATTAAGCGTATTGCCAAAACATTCACCAAGGAGTGGATCCGTTCCAGGAACCTGATTGACGAAATTGCCATCTTAAATAAAATAAACTCAAGCAACCAGATTAGTGAGAATAACCTGCAGGAATTGGCCTACATTGAACCTTGCTTTGATAACTATAGCCAGAATTATGAAACTTTGGTTTTTAAGAACGGAGCATTAAAGATTACAAAGGATAAGATAGAGCGCATTAAACATGCAGATTTGAATCATCATATTCTTGGCGAATTAACAATCAACAATGAGAAGATTTCTCATGTTATAGATCACAATATTCGTCACTTAAAGGAATCTCCAATTATGGTAGATCCTTCTCCGGAATATGCCGTTTTGCTAAAGGAAAGAGATCAGGCAAAAACGCCTAATCAAATAGCTGCAGTAAATACCAAAATTAACGCCTTAGAGGAGTGGAAGCGTTACAATGTGACGATTAATGACAAAGACTTCATGTTTGCAGGTTTTCTGCGTGATTTAAGCCGTATACACTGGCGTAAGACTGATGAGCAAAAACAGGAGCTTAGCGATAAGGAAAGGGGAGAGGAAAACCAGTTATTGGCCAATCTCATGTTTTTCATTGGCTATCAGTGTCAGCAGTATAAAGATCCGGGTAAGCCATGGATGGGATTTCTGCAGGATATGAAAATATCGGCCATTGGAAAAAGTTCCGGACGAAGTGGTAAGTCTTTATTGAGTACGGTTATAAAAAAGGTACGTCCGAGTTTTTATGTGCCGGGCAGAAATAAGGATGTGGCCAACGATCAGTTTATTTTTGACGGGTACACCAGGTTTCATAATAACATAGAAGTAGATGACTTACACGAGTTTGCGGATATTGATTTCTTCTATACTCAGATTACAGGTCCTCGCAGGGTAAATAACAAGCACCTTTCGCCTGAAACACTACAGTATGATTTAAGCGGTAAAATGTTTGTGAGCACCAATTTTGAACTACCAAATACAGATAATTCTACCCTGGCGCGTTTGCTATTTGTGGCTGTAAGTGATTATTACCACGAGAGCACTAAATACAACGATTATAAGGAAACACGTAGCCCCTTAGACAAATATGGGCGCAGGTTGTTTGATGATTTTACAGAGGAAGAATGGGTTAAGTTTTATAACCTGGTTGCATACTGTATTCAAATGGTGATGCGTTTCCCCGGGAAGATTCATCCTCCAATGGAGAATCTTGAAAAACGACAACTACGTCGTGCAATGATCAAGGGTGTGACAAAGGATGAAGAATTCTATGTTTGGGCCAATAGCTATTACTTGATAAAACCAAAAGATGTGAGGCTTCAAACAGACTTTTCTCCGAATGATCATGGATACTTGGATACCATGATTATTAAAGAAGTCGCCTTCCAAAATTTTAAAAGTACGCTAAGCGATACGCATCAGCGTAAGTATACCGCTCAACAATTTAAAAAAGCAACGCAGGCCTGGTGCGAATATTACGGCTACGAGTTTAATCCGGCTAGCAGATGTAATTTGGTAGAGCAGCGCAAGATTACCAAGAAGGTTGATGGTAAAACCCAAGAGTGTTTTTATATCAGCTCCGATCCAAACGCAGAGTTAACCAAACAGGAAGCTGATGATTTACCATTTTAATCAAGTAAGGAACCATGAAATATGGTACATTTGCCGATTTTGTGGCCATGAGTACGATTTAAGAATTAGCCAGGGCTTTTGTCCTAAATGTAAAAACAAGAACACAGGTGGGTAATCTAAACAGTTTAATTATTGGTTAATAAATAGGCTTACTAAATTTGTACATAACGCCCACCTTTGTTTTGTAATTACAGTAATTATATTATATTTGAAATGCCTAAGGTTTTACACATAAAGTTTAGGGTTAGGTTTGGTTAAAGAAGGGCCCGTACTATTTTTTAGTACGGGCTTTTCTTTTTATTTAAACCTAAGCTTCTTTCCAGGGTAATTAATTCTCTATCATTCAACTAAAAATTTAGTCTTAAGCGCCTCAGTAGGGTAATCTACTTTACGTAATACCACACTATATATGAAGTTGGCTTCACTGTCCTTTAGTGCCCTTCCCCCTTTAACCCCAAATTCAATATTTTACTGTATTTTGTAACCATTAGTATTTAAAAGGTTGAGAGATTGGAAAATAGAGAGGTTACAAAAAGGTTACTAAAATATATTGGGTTTGTAACTTATAAAGTTTAGTAACCTTATTTAGACTAATTAAGAGTATTGAAAACACAGGTTACAAAAGGATTTCGAGTTTGTAACTTTTATAACCGTTGATAATCAGTAGGGTACAAAATCTATTTTTGAGGTTACAAAAATTAGTAACCTTGTAATAAATTGATGCTTAATGAATTGCAATTGAAAACTTCCGAAAGTTACAAAAACAACGTCCTTTTGCCAGACTCAGGAGTAGGAGAGTTTTTTTTTACCTGTTGAAAACTTGTCCTCTTTTTGGTGATTATTGTTAACTACATTGTATGGCAAAGAGACACATTTTTTGTATTTTTAATCCTGTAATCCCTCACTCATATGTCTGAAAAATACACTGTTAACATTAAGGTAAAGCCTTATGTGAAGCAATACTTAATTAACAATTGCGGAGATCCGTGTGATTTATCCCTGTTGCCGGAAGTTCATAAGGAATTTTTGCGTTATCTCTCTAAACCATTGTTTACACGTGAGTCCTTGCCAGCCTCCACTCAAAACGATGATCTTTGCATTGAAATACCAGAATGGATTTTTAAGCAATATGGCTGGGAGCTGACCCAATCGGGACAGCTAGACTTTAATACCCGTATGGAGAAACGCTTAAAGTTTATCATGCGTACATGGATTGGACATCGCACGGCTATTGGGTTTACAATAGCTGAAACCATAAGGGGGTTTCAGAATAAGTTTAACTTTCCGGAAGATGTGTGGAGCTATGAAGCCATTAAGAAAGATTTGTACAGAAATACAGAATGTGAAAAAAGCAATACTGTAGAGAATTTCTTAAAGAAATTAGACATTGAAATGCAACAGCAATTTGTAAACAATTTGTCTGCAACGGGGACAATAAGTAAAAAATGGAAACATGAGCTTTCTCAAATCGAATAATACTGCAGGTGGACTGGCTAAGCTTTTTTTATTGCGTTTAGCCCATTATAAAGGCATTAAATGGGTGGCTGAATATGGGGCTTTTGCACTAAATGATGTATCAAGTTATCTGGAGCCATTGTATTTCACTCAAGATACAGGTAGTTATCAGGTTAAGTATAAAAAAGGCATATACGAAGTGGGTATTAAAGCAAAATATCCGGGCTATTCGCAGTCTTTTGAGGAGCTGGAGGGAACTCCTTTTGTATTGGTCGGCCTTACACACAATAAAGAGTACCTGTTATTTGGTGATGCCAACAATTATTTCATTTATGACCATAACCAGGAGAGCGGATCTGACTTTTCAGACTTGTCACATATCAAGTTTGAGTTAAGGCGTAACATGATGATGAAACCTCGTTTTATTCGGGATCCGTTTGTACTAAATACAGCTCTGGAAGTATTGCCTTACGATTTATATTTATATGGAAGCGACAATTGGCAGGATTTAGGAGACGGCTACTACATTTTGACAAGTGGAGGATATAGCGGTAATGTTTATCAGCAACTTTTCCGTTTAGGACCATGTAATTTTAATGAACGTGCCTTTATAACATTTGAAATGAAGCAAAACTTCTCATCAAATTTATTTGCCCGGGTATATTCTTTTGCCACAACAATTGATGGATCTAACCATATTGCACGTTATGAGGTGGAGTATAGTGAATTTGAAGCTAATAAGTGGATTACAGTAAATGTTGAAGTATGGTCTGAAACCCCACCGTTTAATGGCGTATGGGTTTATTTAAACCATAATGATGCCCCGGTTTTAGCAGGTGAAACCATTGAAATTCGCAACATAGTTTTAAAGACATTGCCTTAATCCTGTCCTTTTTCCCTCGTGCTCAATGCGCTTGATTTGTGGAAAAAAGGATACAATGGCAAAAACCACATTTGATATTGATGGATACATAGGATCAGGAGCTTATTCCCGTCAATTTGTAAAGGCAATGCTAAAGAATGCAGGTACTAATCCTGTTCAATGTAATATGTCTTCATTGGGTGGAGATTTAAACCATGGAATAGGTATTCACGATCAATTTGTAGACCATGGAGATGTTACCTCTCGTCTATCCGGCTTTGTGGCTAGTTCTGCTACTGTAGCCGCTTGTGGTAGTAAGCATGTTAAGATGAATTCGACAGCCTTCTATCTTGTTCATAAAGTAATGACCTGGGAAGATGAGTGGGGCTATATGAATGAAGATGACTTGCAGGCTGTAATAGATAAGCTTACCCAGGATAAAGAGGAGAATCAGAAAATGGATTTGATGATCGCTCAGATTTATGTGGCTAGAACCGGTAAGCCATTAAATGAGATTGTTGATCTCATGAAGAAGAATACCTGGTTATCAGCACAGGAGGCAAAAGAGTGGGGTTTTGTTGATGAAATCGTTACTATGACTGCCAAACAAAATTTCCTTGAAGATCCTGCCAAAGTAGCCATGATATCCGCTGCAGGACTTCCCATACCAACAAGAAAAGAGAATCCTTCTCAATCAAATTCAAATCAAAACATTGAGGAAACAATTGAAAAGGCTAACAATTCACTTTTTGATAGGCTTAAGAACCTTATTCCAGGACAAAAAGACAATTCAAACAATAATTCTAAAACCAATATGGACGGAACAAAATTCGCGGCTCTGTTTGCTGCACTGGGCGTTACTGCCATGGAAAGCACCAATGAAGGTGTTTATTTGAATATGCAGCAAATGGAGAAAATTAATACAGCTCTTGCTGATGCTGTAACGGCTAAAGCAAATTTGCAAACTGCACAGAACGAACGAAATACTGTTATCAATGCGCTTGATGATATTGATCCAACGGTAAAAGCTGCTGAAGGTCATCAAGCTAAGATTGATGTCGTTAAGGCAAGGTTAGCTGCTAAGCCGGGAGCAGCACCTACAGGCAATGATGGTGGTGATGGAGGTGCCCCTTCAGCTGATGGTGCTGACTGGGATGTGATTAATAACTTGCCGCATAACAAGGCAGCTGATGAAGATTTGATTTAACCTATTTATCTCACATATATGGATATAGCTAATATTATTGCCGAATATGGTGCGTATTACCTGAAGTCAGGTCAGAACACCAAGAGGGTTAAGCAATTAATGCTTCAACCTGCGGTTACTCCGGGTTTTATGACCCCAATTAAAACGGACGAAACCATTTATCGTTTGGCCAACTCTTCCATGACTAGCTTGGTTCAAGGTTTCCAAAAGGGATGGACACCAAGAGGCGGTGTTAAAGTCATTCCTAACGAGATTGCACTGCGTAAAATCAAGATTGATTTTGAAGAGTATCCTGATGATCTGGAAGCAACCTGGTTAGGTTTTCTTGCTTCGGATAGTGTGAACAGAAAGGAATGGCCATTTGTAAAATGGTTAATCGAAACGCATATTATTCCTAAAATGAAGGAAGAAATGGAGCTGGAAGCTTATGGCAAAGGCGTTTATGCAGCTCCTACACCAGGAACGCCAAATACGGCAGCTTCATCTATCGATGGTTTAAAAACTATTATTCAAAGAGGTGTGGACTCTGATGGAACTACTCAGGGAGTAATTAATCATGTTGGTGGCGTTGGGGCTTTGGATGCTGCAACCATCTTTGATCAGGTGGAAAGTTTTGTAGATGGTATCTCAGATGTATATAAGACCAAGAAAATGAATATTTTCCTGCCTTATGAGTATGAGCGTGCTTTCTTGCGTGACAAACGTGCCAAGGGTTTTTATACCATTTCAAGTGCCCAGGGAATTCATAAAGGGGTTGATTTTACTCCACAACAAATTGTTGGGTTGCCTTCTATTGCCGGTGAAAACTGGATGTTTGCTACACCAAAGGACAATATGTTGTATTGTACCAAGAAAAAGGCCAACCAAACCAACTTTAAGTTGGAGGAATCTAAACGCCAGGTGTTCTTAATGTGCGATTGGTATGAAGGTATGGGATTTGGTATCAATGAGGCAGTATTTACCACTCTGGATGAAACAGTCTAATCATTAACTATGGAGCGTATAATACGCTCCTTAATGCTTTTGTATATGGGTAAAGTTACATTACAATCAATCAATAAAAACCTTCCTGGAGGCGCAAACATGGGAGGTATCACCCAAACGGTTTATGTGGCCTATTGGGATGATGTGGATACCTGGCCAACAGAACCTGATTTTTCTGCAGGTGATGTGGCTATGGGTGCAGCTGGTGAGCTAACGGGTAATCTTACCTTAAAATCGACCAAGCAGTTTTTTGCTATTTACCTGACTGATGATACCGGGGAATTTAAGATTGACACTGTGGGAGAGAAGGATGGTAAATCCTTTGTGAAGCACCTTTCGTTTTTTCATCCTGGATTAGGTAAAGAGGCGCTAGGCTTCTTGAACATGGCTAAAAATGAGAACCTGGTATTTATCGTGCCTGATAATAACGGTAACTTGTTTTTAATGGGTGATGCTCTACGCCCTGCAACCTTTGAAGGATCTCCTGATGGGGCAGGTACAGGTAAAGAAACCGCAGCTCGTGCCGGAATAAGCACAGAATTCACGTATAAAACTAAAAACGTGTATCAGTATACTGGTGCCGTTCCATTAACTCCTGCAGTATAATAAATTATGGGTTGGAAAACTAAGTTTAAGTTGGTAGGCGTTAAGCCTGGAAAGATTATGACACGCCAGTTTGGTGTGTTGGACTTCTCAAGGGATGATGTCCCTGTTGAAAAATGTGATCGACTGGTAAAAGATGGATTTCCTTATTTGGAATCTATGCCAGACACTAAAACAACTAAGCCTGATAAGAAGTAGTTTGTTTCATTTTCATAGATTTTGGGTTAAAGCCTCGCATTGCTGCGAGGCTTTTTTTATTCTTGCGTTTGTAAATCCTAACTCGCTGTCGTCGCACGACTAAATCCTAACTCGTTGGGGCTCGCAGCCCCTGTCCTTTTTAGGGCAGTTGCCTTTTTTGATATTGCCATCTCTAAAGCAATAATTCATTATTAACTAATTCAAATGACAATGAATGATGAAGTAAAACAAGAGATTATCTATTTTCTACAGCAAGAAAAACCCGATGTAGAAAAGGCAGCTGAGCTTATTCAGAAACACGGTACCAATAAGAGTGAAGTACGCGTGTTTATCTCCTCTCCGGGACGTTATTTAATGCAGATGCGTTGGGCGTTGGCTAAGCTATGTGGTATTTCGTTGGTGGACTTTCAAAAAGGTATTTTTGATGATTTTCGCAAGAAAGACGAAAAGGATTACCCCGCAGTCATTATGCGAATAAAAGAAGAACTGCCTTTGATCTTCAACCAACGAACAGAAGTCCAGAAGGAGTTGGTAGAGTTGGGAGAGGCCAATGATGAAGAAACCAAAGAAAAGGCAATTACTCTGGGTGAGATTGCTGAAGCTTTAGGTGTTCGTCATCAATTACTCCAGGAAGCCAAAGAGCTTTTCTTTGATTCCAAAGGAGAAGTGATTCCAAATGAGGAAGAGCTGTTTCCGGAGGAAGTATCAGAGGATGAAGATAACCAGGAAACAAAGGCGAAAGTTTACGATTGGGCTGGAGATCCCATTGAAGCCTTAAAGAAAAAAGGGAACCTTGTTTCAGGTCTTACTAAGGATAGAAACTTACTGAAGTACCAATCCAAGTCTTCAAAAAATAATCCTGAGAACCCAATGCCTGAAGGTCCTGAAAAGGATAAGGTAGTGGCTCGTATAGCTGAAAAAGAAAAAGAGCTAGAGGCTATCATCGAATTCTTAAAACCTAAGGATGACACTGATAAAACTGAATAAAGTTGTCATGGTTAGCAAAGAGGAAGGTGCATCAAACGATGTGCCTTCTTTGAATGTAGCCAATGGTGATAGTGCCTTTGTCCATTCGGATAAGAAATTGCACCAGGTTATTGGTACAATAAAGCAGGGAGAAACAAAGCATTACTGGAGTCGTGGCACTTTTAATAGTGTTCGTTTGCTTTTGCATGTGGTTAAGCAAATAGGCGCCTGTGATGTGGTCATGAGTACCTATTCAATCTCTGAAAAATCAGCTCGTCAGTTATGGAATGCGCAACAAGCCGGACTGATAGGAGAGATCCGCTTTATCATTGATAATCGTGTCCGGAGCATGAGTCCTAAACCATTTCAGGCTTTATTGGGTATGTTTCCTGATAAGGTTCGCACAGCTTCGATTCATGCCAAGGTGACCACCATTAAAAACGCTGACTGGAGTATTTCCATTGTCTCCAGTATGAATGCAACCGACAACAATAAGATTGAACGAGGACTGATCAGCACTGATCGGGCCGTTTTTGAATTCGATAACCAGGTACTGAATGAAGAATTTAAACGAGGAGCAAATTGATACCATTGAGCAAATGGCTGAACTGTTTTATTCGCCTGAAGAGATAGCCATTAACATCGAGGTTAAGTCCGATGAATTAACAGCTGAGCTTCATGTGGATGATAGCAATGTTCGCGCAGCCTATTTGCGCGGTTGGCTTAAGGGTGATATCTCCTTACGCAAAGGTATTGCCCAGGCTGCAGCCAACGGCAGTAATCCTGCCCAACAAATGATGCGTGAAATTCAAAAAGAAAACAAAATAGGCTTATGAGCAGAGCAGCCCTTGAAGATCAAAACTATGAGTTGATTAAGTCTGCAGTATTGGATCCTGACAATACACCACTGCCTGATTACTTACAGCCGGTACTTGAAAGAACAATATCTGCCGCTAAGCTTTTGGATAAAAATCCAACTCAAAAACATGCGGTGGCCATTCTCCAGGCTAAATATCCAAAGCTATCCCGAGGACAGGCGTATGAGGACTGCAAACGTGCTATGCGCTTATTTAACTCCATACATACCTTTGATTTCGATTACTGGCAGCATTGGCTTCTGCAGGATATATCAGAGATGATACAAAAGGCAAAAGATCAGAATAATTTAAAAGCCTGGGCAATGGGCCATAAGAATTTAATGCAGGCCATGGGTGAACGTCCGGAAACGCAGATTGATCCTAAATTGATAGAAAAGCATCAAAATGTATTTGCCATTCAGGTGAATAACCAGACCATTAATATTGATCAGAAAACCCTGGAGAAATTACCTGCAGAAGCAAAACAAGCATTAACGGCCTTAATGAACCAGCCTATTGATGATGCCAGGGCTGAAGAAATATTCAATTCATGATTATTCAAGACATACATCTTAATCCTTCGCAGCTTCAAAATGTATTGCTCACCCCAAAACGAAAGGTGTCTGTTAAGGGGCGTGGTGTGGGTAAATCGTTTGAGGTGGGTAATGATATTGATTTAATCAATAAAAGCATGCCACGGGCTTGTACTGCCATTACTGGTACAACATTTGGTCAGCTGCTTACACGTACGCTTCCATCTACATTCAAATACCTGCAGAGTTTGGGTTATGTGCAGCACGAATCCGCAAAAAAGCCAGGAAACTATGTCATTGGTCGTAAGCCGCCGGAGCATTTCATTAGGCCATACGAGGAAATCATGAAGCATGATAATATCATCAGCTTCAGTAATGGCAATGCTGGTATTCTTTTGTCTCAGGATCGTGCAGGATCTGCTCGTGGTGCAAACGTAGATTATGAGTTACTGGATGAAGCCTTAACAATCAACAAGGAGCGCTACGATGAAGAAACATCGCCAACCAACAGGGGCAATGAAGAGAAGTTTGGCACTCGTTCCAGGAATCCGGTTCCCATACATCATGGTTTTCATTACCTGACTTCCATGCCTTTTACCAATGAGCAAAAATGGATATTGGATTACGCCAAATACTACGAGGAAGAAAGGGGAATCCGTATTTTTGAAACTTGGAATCGTATTGTAAAACTGCAGCTGCAGCTTATTGATGCAAAAAAAGACAATGATAAGAACCTCTTTAAAGACATATGGAACGAGACCGTTAGGCTTAAGAATCAGATTACTCCCTTTGTCAGTAAAGATGGTTTACTCTTTACCCTGGCGAATGCATTGGATAACATCGAAAATGTTGGTTTTTCCTATATTATGCGTGAGTACGAAAAGCAAACTATGCTTACATTTCTCATTGAGATTATGAACATGGTGCTTGATGTGGTAGAGGATTGTTACTACGCCATTGACTCCAATAAGCATGTGTATTACAATGCTTATAACGATTCTTTCTTACGTGATTATGCTGAAGATACCAATTGGGATTTTAACAAGTTGGGTACGCCAGATAGTCGTTTTGATTTGGACTGCGATCCTAAAAAACCGTTGGAGGTTTGTCCGGATTGGGGTGCCAAGATAGCCCTGTTCTCTATTGGTCAGGAACGCAACTTTGATTTTGTAAGTAAGCTGGCCATACCTACCGATAACTTTATCAATGAATTTTTTGTGAAGCCTGATCAATCACCAGGCGTAATGATTAACGATCTGGTGGATCAGTTCTGTAAGTACTATGAACACCATGGATGCAAGGAAATCTTTTACTATCACGATAAATACGGCGACCATAAGCAGCCGAATGCGAAGAACTCCACAACATACAACCAACAAGCCATTGAACGCTTCCGGAAAAACAACTGGCATGTGACCAGTCAGCATCACCGAGGCATGGAGCCGCCACAACACGAGAAGTACTTACTATGGGCAAACATGCTTAAAAAGGAAACAGAAGACAAACTCTATCCTAATATCCGCTTTAATGGCCAAAAATGTAAGTACACGCTTATCTCCATGAATAACACCAAGGTAGTAGATAAGGACGGTAAATTTCAAAAAGACAAAAGCTCAGAGCGTAAAAACAGCATACTGCCAGAAGAAGCCACACACTTTGGAGATGCCTGTGATAAAAGGATTTGGACAAAATATAGCAATTTGTTGACCAGGAGGAATAATGTTTTTGTGGGAGCGAGGTTTGGGAAGGGATAATTAAGTATTGACAATACTCAATTAATTATCGTTATTGTGGTAAATCAAACCTTTATGTTATGAAAACTTTTCAGTTAATACTTTATTATTTGCTATTTTTAATATCTGCAAGTAGCTGCAACGAATGCGGAGATTTATGGTTCATAAAATGTGAACCTGATCCAGAACCTGAAATAAAAGGATGTACTGATCTAGCTGCAATAAATTATAACGTAAATGCAACTACAGATGATGGAAGCTGCATATACTGTGACGAGAGTAAAATATATAAAGAAGTTTCAGAACAAATAAGTATTAATGCTTTTTACAATTCTAAACTTACAGCTGTTTTTAAATTTATAGAAATAGCATATAAGTCCAATATTGAAGGATGTCAAGGAGGTGGATGTGATATTGTTCTTCTTGTTACCAATTATAGTGATTATACAATTTCATTTGCATTTAATGTAGATCATTATGACCCATGGCCTGACAACTGGAATTATCAAGGATATATACATAAGCTAGTTTCAGGAGAAAGAAGCGATACTATTTTCATAAAAAAAGGTTGTACAAATCTTCAATATGCAACAACTCAAGTAAGTACAACTACACCTGTATTTGAGTAACTAAAATAGATTGCTGTAATGAATAATCATCATCTTTTCTGTTAGAATCGATCTCTAATAATGGGAAAAGACTGCCTTCAGGCGGTCTTTTTTATGCTCAAAAGTGAAGGCAGTTGCTCAAATTATATGGTATCAGTCAGGCAACTGCCTGATGGATTTGTATTGGACTGCCCCTGCGTTTTACCTTCATATTTCCTGCAAAAACTGCCTCGGGCAGTTGCCCTGCTCTGTAGGGCGGGACCGGGGTTAACTTCGTGTAAATGGTTTTTTATTTGCTTTTGGCAGCAATTAAAAACCATTGAATCAGGATGTTATATTTTTTTAAACTGGATGAACTTTTTTAGCTCTGTAATTTGGTTAGAATGTTGATTTTTAGTATCTTAAAGTATTGAAAGTCAGGTTAATAAGAGACTTTTGAGTTAATTTATTTATACATTAAATCATTTCGCAATGACAGCAAAAAAGAACAACGCTCCTGCAATGACAGCCGAGCAAATGCAAAAAGTGATCAAACAAAACGAAACGCTCTTAAAACGCATTGAAGAGCTAGAAAAAACAAACGAGAAAAAACCAAAAACTTACGAGGAACAAATCCAGTTCATTCAAGATCAACAGCAAATTATTAAACACCTCAATACTTTTGAAACAAAGAAAGTAGCCATTGAGGATGCTGTTCAGCAGGTGAAGGATAAAACCGAAAACGGTGACTTTGAAGCCAAGGTATTTGCCTTGTCTTTAACCAGTACCAACGGAGAGAAGAAAACCGTTTTTAATATCACAAACCCCTTAATTATAGGTAAGGTGTTGGAGTCTGTTTCTGTGGAGGTAACTAGTAAAATAGAAAGCCTAAAAGAAGCATTAACCCTCTAAAAAACAAAAGCCCTAAAGGCTGCAACCTTTAGGGCTTTTTAAGATTCAAATTTTGAGTAAAAACTTAAATCATTTCGCATGTGTAAAGATAAGACAAACCACATTGAAAAACAATTAAAAGTAACCCGACAACCACAAGGCAAAAAATATGTTCCCGGGTTTAGGTTGGCAGGGCAATACATGGATAATTTAGGCTATAAAGAGGGCGATTTTGTGGACGTAGTAGCCGCAAAGGATATAATTATCATTAAAAAGCAAAGCGCCCAAAATACGAGCCTTACAGATATGATTGATAAAAACCCTGTTTTGCTCTCCTTAATGAAAACCTTTGATCTAACAGCCGATGAAGGAATTTGAGAAGCTCTTCTCAAAGATTGCCTACCGTCACACCTTTATGAATGTTTTTGATGATTTTTTAACGCTTACCCTCTGCGCTTTTGGTATGGGTAGGTACGAAGAAGAATATCTCAAAACATTAGAAATCTACTCCAAAGAAGAGATTAATATTTTTCCTCAATTGCTGGGGGAGTTGGTAAAGTATTACACCGAAAATAGCAAAAGCGGTTCTTGGGTAGACGGATTAGGCGATTTTTTTATGGAGCATAACGGCAAATTTGGAAGAGATGCACGAGGGCAGTTTTTTACACCTGTACACATATGTCAACTGTTAGCAGAAATGACAAAACCCGAAAGCGGAACGATTAACGATTGCGCCGTGGGTAGTGGCAGGTGTTTAATAGCTGCCGACAGGGTGCACCCTCAAAACCGATTCAATAATTTTTATGTGGGTGTTGATGTTGACCCCCGATGCGTAAAGATGTGCGCTATTAATATGCAGCTGTATGGCATGAAAGGCGTTGTTATACATGGCAATTCTTTAACGTTGGATATTTGGGGAGGCTACAGGGTTTATTTGCCTGAAACAGGCTTAGGCGTGCGCAAATTAAGCGCTGACGAATGCCGCCAGTACTTACTAACCCAAAAGGATGCAGAGCCTAAAAAACAAGCACATAAAAAAGAGATCCCCACACCACAACCACAGAAAACAACCGAGCAATTACGACTATTTGAAATTTTAACATCATGACAGAAAAGCAACAACAAAATAAAGAGAACAGACAGCGTTTAATTGAATTAAGTCAGGCAGCTAAACAATTACTACAAACAGGCGAATTTACCACCGTAAACGAAGCCATTTTAAATGGAATATACAAGGAGCAAAACCCCGACATTGAAACCTTCAAAACCTATAAGCAATGGCGGGAGGAAGGCCGGCAAGTTAAAAAAGGCTCTAAGGGTTTTGTAATATGGGGAAAACCTAAAAAAGCACAGGAAGAAAAGCCCGACACCGACGAAAAAGAAGCCTATAAATACTGGCCAATATGTTATTTATTCTCTAACCTGCAGACAGAACCCATGACCCCAAAATAAATAAAAGACTTTTTTATCTTTAATAAGGGCGCTCATTTTTGGGCGACCCTCCACTGCGCTACGGGTAATAAGGTATCGTTGATGAATTGGCAGAGGCATAGGTCATTCTCGTACCCTCAAATGCCAGTAATATGCGCCAATATCCTCACGATGGGCTGGTTTTATTTTTCCTCTCCAATGGCGACCTGCGCTGGCTCTTTCTGCTTTGGAGATGAAAAAGGAGAGTGTTATTGTTAATAAAAATGTTATAAAAGTGTTGTTTTGCTGTTGCTTTAAAGAAAGATTTTGTTTAATTATGTATTTCGTAATATAAGGTAGATATAAAGCATATGCTTTATATCCCCTAGTTACCAGTTATTAAAAACAAAATAAATTCATGGACATATTTTTATCGTACAATTGGAATAATAAATTAGAAGCAGATACGATTGAAAAGAATTTATCTTCTATTGGCATTAATATAAAAAGAGATATTAATGACATTAAATATAAGGACGACTTGAGAAGTTTCATGTCTCAAATAACGGAGACCGATTATGCACTTATTTTAATTAGTAACGATTATCTAAAATCTCCGAACTGTTTGTTTGAACTTACTGAACTTTCAAAGGATAAAAATTATGAAAGAAAGTTTCTTCCAATAATCGTTGATGGTGCTTCTTTATACAGCATAGAGGACAAAATGGAATTAATTCAATATTGGGAAACGAAATGCTCTGAAGTAGAGAACTTAATTAAAACAGTTTCACCAACAAATGCAATTAATCTAATACATGAATTAAAGCTGTATAAAAACATACTTGCATCATTGGATGATTTCCTACAAAATATCACCAGACGGCTAAATGTTAAATATTCAGATAGTTTAAAAACGAATTTTAAAGAAGTTTTAGAATTCATAGGTTATGATTTAAATTCAATTCAGAAACAATTATTGGAGATTAGGAATATTGAAGATTCACACTTGAAAGAGTTAAAACTAGACAACTTAGGTAAAGAATACCCAAATAACAAAGATGTTCTGTTTACCATTGGCTACGTAAATTTGACTGAAATTAAAAACTACCATAAAGCAAAATTCTCCTTTAAAAAGTATATCGATGAATTTGATAGTAATTCGTATTTAGCATGCAATAATTTGGGGCTTGCATGTCAAAATTTATCAGAAAAAGACCTTGCTGACAAATACTACAAGCAAGGATTATTATTGAATAAAAATGCTTATCAAATTCTCCATAATTTAGGAAATCTAGAAGCCAGCAATGGAAATTATGAATTGGCTAAAGAGTATTTTTTAAGGACAATAGAAATATATCCTAATGATGCTGAAACGTTTTATAATCTAGCCAAGATTTACACGGACTTTTTACATGATTTCAATTTAGGAGAAAAATATTATTGGAAATCAATACAATTGGAGCCTGACTTTTTTATGGCATATAACAATCTTGCATCAATTTATTTAAGACTCCAAAATTTTGATAGGGCAATAGAATTATTAGAACAGGGTTTAGAGCAGAATCCCAACGACTATGTAACACATTATAATTTGGGAATGCTTTATTTCAATTACAAAAAAGACCATATAAAAGCGAAAAAGCTTTTCAGGAACTCAATAAGATTAAATAATAATTACATCTCAGCTAAAATTGGCATGGCAAAATTGCTCATTCTTCAAGCTCAAGACTACCATGAGGCTGAGGACATTTTACTTGATGCTTATAAAATTGAGCCTGAAAATAAAGATGTGTTGGCACACTTGTCAACTGTATACAATCTTTTAGGCGATGAAAAAAAATCAAAAGAATTTGAGAGTAAAGTAAATTGATTAAATAACAACTGGTAACAATGTATAAAAATAATAGCCGAGATAGTAGTAAATTCAAGGGTTGTAGCCCGCTTCAACTTTCTTGTAACTTGACAGGAAAATGTCACGCAGTCGGCTACTATTCTTATACTAAACGTTATGAACATATGGCACGCAATACATAAATGAATTTACCAAATAAATTAAATTAACAAGATGAAGAATTTAAACGTAATTTTTACAGTAATTTTTATAGCACTTTCATTAAGTGTTTTCAGTCAGAAAAAAGCTACATATAAACAAGTAGGTAGTAAAGAAGTAAAGGGGAAAATAAGTGAATATATTTCACAAAATGGTACAGTATTCGAGATTGGTGACACACTTGAAGTAGGCCTTCCTTTTAGAAACAAACAATTTAGTTATTTACTTGATAAGACATTGGCTTATATGGGTGAAACTGTGTATCTGACACCTGCATCTGTTGGTGAAATGTGTGTAATAAAAAGTATGAAGACCAATGCGAGAAATTTATATGTTGTGACATATGGTGATGGTGAATCAAAAGCTTTAATCATTTCAAACTTTGAAGAAGCATTTACATCAGGTGAAATAATAGTCCCAGGTCTTATGAATGCTGAAGTAGCAATAGAAGAATTAAAGAAGGCAAAAGAAAAACTTGATTTGGAAATAATAACACAAGAAGAATACAATGCTTTAAAAGTTGAATTAATGAAATACATAAATTAAAAAATAAATTTGTAGTCAAATCTGCAACAACCCTGGGAATCTTTGCCTCACCATTTTGGTGGGGCTTTTTTGTGGTTTCAAAATAAATTCCTACGTTTGTAGTGCTAGAGTATAATAAAATGAGGTTCGAAACACCTATTTAAGATTTCAAAGTTATTTATAATATTGGGTAGTGAGTATGGGTGAAAGTCCCAGTCTTCAATTCTCGTTTTCGGACGTTTTATTGTATTCTAGCACCACGCTACCCTCTTTTAATCGCTAGAATACAATGAATAAAAAACAAACAGCCATATCTACGGTGATGGCGCAAATGAAAGAAGTCAGGTTGGCAGGGGCCAACAATTACCAACTCCATTTTAAGGAAGAAACAGAATACTGGAGCATTGATAGCTTAAAGGATCTTTGCCGTAACGTATTAGCCTCAGAGCAATACCCTGAGTTTATAGTATTGCCCAATAGTCTGCTAATAAAATGGAATACCAGGACAGCTGAGTCTTTTGCCCAAATAGGGCGCATCTCTCAACAACAATTTATGCAACTTAGTTTGGTACAGAGAGGAGGGGAGTCATGAAAAACAAACCCATAAACATAGAAGGTATTCAGCTAACAGAGAGTGCCATTGAGGAGCTTAAGAGCCTGCAGGAACATGACAACGAAAAACTTGATGCTAATGTAGAGGATTTGGCCGAGTTGGTATTTTACCTTATTCGTAACCGTGAGTACCTTAACGACGAAGGCAAAGAGTTAGATAAGCATTTAGGCATCATAGGTTTTGTGCGCAGCTCGTTTATTAACCTACGCAGTAAAAATAAAGAAGGAGGCCAGTCATGACAGATGCAGAACAAACCCCAAACGGCATTTTAACCGAATTACTCAATGCCTTTGAAGAAAAGTATCAACCAGCCTCCAGTATTCAGGAAAGCGACGAGCAACTAAGCTCCCACGAAATACTGAGCCTGTTTAATACCGCTACCCAAGTCTCCCTCGACGAACTCTACCAAGCCCTCAAACAAAGAGGGTTCACAACCAAGGTAATTAACAATAGTTTCCTGTGGATTCTCCGAAACAAATAAAATAACCATCCTATAAAAGCCTCTGTTAGCGTTTGCTGATGGAGGTTTTTTGGTTTTGGGGTGTTGTGTTGGTGTTGTTTTACTATTGTTTTTGTAGGATATTTTGTTTAACTATGTAAGTTGTTAAAATAAGGTAGATATAAAGTATATGTTTTATATCACTTAATTAACACCAAGCTAAATAAAAGACAGTCAACATGATTGAAAATCTAACTCTTGAATATGATGCTTTTTTAAGATCGGTAAAAAGAAATAAAGATATTTCTCATTCCTTACTCATTGGAGCAGGAGCTTCAATAAGCTCAGGAATACAATCTGCATCAGATTGTATTTGGGAATGGAAAAAGGATATTTATTTATCTAAGAATCCTAATGCATCTGAGTATTATAAGAATACAAAAAACGAATCAGTTAGGTCAAGTATCCAAACTTGGATTGATAACGAAGGTATCTATCCTAAACAAAATTCAGAAGAGGAATACACTTTCTTTGCAGAAAAAGCATACCCAATAGCAGATGATCGAAGAAAATACTTTCAATCACTTGTTGAAGGTGTAGAACCATATGTTGGCTATAAGTTACTGTGTTTATTGATTGAAAAAGAGATTATTAAGTCCGTATGGACAACTAACTTTGATGGTTTAGTTATAAAATCGGCTCATAAAGCAAATATTACTCCAATCGAAATAACTTTGGATAGTGTTGATCGAATTTATAGAAATCAAAGCCGAAAAGAAGTCTTGTCAATTTCTCTTCATGGAGACTATAAATACAGCACATTAAAAAACACTACAAAAGAGTTAGATACACAGAACGATGTTTTTATACAATCGTTATCAAGGTATCACAATGATAAGAACCTTATTGTGATTGGATATAGTGGTAGAGATAAATCATTAATGAAAGCACTTACCCAAGCATACAGTCAAAAGGGCTCAGGTCGATTATATTGGTGTGGCTATGGTCATAAAATAACAGATGAAGTAAAACTGCTTATTGAAACTGCTCGGAATAATGGTAGAGAAGCATTTTTTATTCCAACAGATGGATTTGATAAGACATTATTACATTTAGGTAAAGCATGTTTTGAAAATGAAAAATCTTCTTTGGATAAAATTGCTGAGATACTCTCAAGTTCTCAGATAGAAGAACTTGAGACAACAAATTTCTCTCATGATATAACAAGAACAGACAAGTACATAAAAAGCAATTTGCATCCAGTCGTATTCCCTAAAGAAGTATTTCAATTTGAATATGATTATAAAGGAGAAAAACCTTGGTCAACTTTAAGAGAATTAACAAAAGATAAAGAAATTTGTGCTGTGCCATTCAAACGTAAAGTCTTTGCATTAGGCACTTTATCTTCAATAAACAATGTCTTTAAGAATGGCCTTAAAGGTCAAATTTTGCGCGTTCCCATATCTAAAAAGGATGTTGAGAATGTTACAAATTTCAAATCTCTTATGTTACAAGCTATTGTAAAAACGTTATCCAATAATAGCGTTATTGAATCTAATGGTAAAGACAAAATATGGCTCGCTCGTAATAATAATACTGTAGTTCAAAACGAACAGTCTGTTCAGGTACATAAAGCTATTTATCTATCCCTATTTTTTGATTATAGGAATAAATATGCTTTTTTAACATTCAAACCTACAGTGCATCTATCTAGTGAACGAGAAATATCAAAAGAAATTAAGCAAAAATTGAGTAAAGTATCTCTTGAAAAATTATTAAACAAGCAATATGATGAATTACTAGAAAACTGGAAAAATCTTCTTTTTAAGAATGGTAGATTAATTTTTGAATATCCCAATAACACAGGTACCGGTTTTGAATTTTCTATCTCACAAAACACTGCATTTGCAGAGATTATGGTTTTGGATACGAAATTTCGTGCATATCATCCTGCCAAATACAACAAAAACTTTACCCAACACAAAGGGATACAATTTTTAGAACCACAGTTAATATTCACGAATAGTAATTCGCATAAACCAACAAAGGATTTCCATCCAATGAGGGCTCTAATAAATCATAGGCCATTTGATTTTCCTTTGAATGGTTCACTCTACTCAAATGAGATAAGCCTTGGGGTTATTTGTGGTCAAAAATATTCGAATAGTTTTTATAGTTTTCTTAATTCTTTGCACCAGAAACATGTCTCAAAGGTGAATACTGATTATTTAATGGATTATCCAGGTTTTGCTGCAGCCTATAATATTCCGATTAACATTCCCCTCCCAGAAGATTCATTTAAATGGATTGACATTGATATTGACCATAATGATGGTAATATTAAAGAAATAGCAATTAAACTTGCCAGATTAATCACATCTAAAATTGACCATCTTTCAAATAGCCAAAGCCAACATACAATTGTAATTTTCATTCCAGATGAATGGCAAGCCTATGAATCATATGATATAGAAGGAGAATCTTTTGATTTGCATGATTATATTAAAGCATATTCTGCATCAAAAGGAATTTCGACACAACTAATAAGAGAAGACACATTAACAGATGGCTTAAAATGTCAAATTTTTTGGTGGTTATCACTTTCGTTTTATGTAAAGTCTTTGAGAACACCATGGATTCTTAATAATACTGAAAAAGATACGGCTTATGCAGGTATTGGATATAGTATAAATCGTAATGCAAACCAAACGGATATTGTAATTGGGTGTAGTCATATTTATAATTCAGAAGGACAAGGATTAAAATATAAACTTTCAAAAGTTGACAACTTTTATCTTGACCAGCAAGCTAATCCATTTTTATCCTATGATGATGCTTTTCAATTTGGAGTGTCAATCAGAGAGCTTTTTTATAACTCAATGGATAAACTTCCCAAAAGAGTAGTAATACATAAAAGAACAGAGTTCAGGTCTGAAGAAATAAAGGGTATTACAGAAAGTCTAAAAATGGCAGGAATTAAAAAAATTGACCTGATAGAAATAAACTATGAACCTGATGCAAGGTTTGTTGCTACAAAGATTTACGAGAATAAAATTCAAATTGATGGTTTTCCGATTTCGAGAGGAACTTGCATTGTTACGAATAATATGACAGCTTTGCTCTGGACTCATGGAATTGTTCCATCAATAAAGAATCCTAATCATAAATATTATCTCGGTGGAAGAAGTATTCCTGCTCCATTAAAAGTGACTAAACATCATGGAGATTCAGACATAAATATTATTGCAACTGAAATTTTAGGTTTAACAAAAATGAACTGGAATTCACTCGATTTATATACCAAATTACCAGCAACAATTGATTCATCAAATCAAATTGCACGGATTGGTAAATTATTATCTAGATTTGAAGGAAAGACTTATGACTACAGATTATTTATTTAAAAAATTAAAGTCAGGCGTTAAAATAGTATATGACCATGGATAATTAAATAATTCATTATACGCTCCGGTCGCACCGGTGTCCTTTTTCCCCCAACATACAAAACCTTCATTTGTAACACACAAATGGAGGTTTTTTTATGAAACGACATGAGGTTCTAAAAGCAATCAATTATAAAGAAGATGGCCACGGTAAGCCGGTGGTGTTTTCGATTAAGTTCCGTACAAAAGCAAAAGGAGAGCTCATTTTTATGCCTATGGCCATTGCCTGTGGTGTAAAAGGAAATATGAGTGCCAACCGCTTGCGTGGCGTTCAGGCAGTGGATGATAAAGGCAATTATAGCGGTCATCCAACCCCGGTTAGTATCGATAGAATTGTAGAGTTCAACGGCAAAAAAGTGTATTTGTAATGGCTGAAGTTCTCTTTAATAACAAGGGTATTCCATTAATGGCCAGCGGTCGTACTTTTATGGCCGATACAAGCGGAGCTCCTGCTTACGATCCCAAAACCATTACGCATGTATCACCCGATTTAGACGAAACCGTTTCGGTGGGCAATAATAAAGTCGTTGCCTGGGGAAGTGGCAATAACTTTCCTCAGGAGGCTGAAAAGCTAATCGGCAAGACAGGCGTATTAAATACAGGCTTAAAGTTTATCCATCGCTTTACCATTGGTCAGGGCATATTCCCTTGCAGGGTTACCGGATACGATGCCGATGGAAACGAGCAGCTGGAGGTGGTGAACGATGAAAAGATAACCGCCTTTATCAATGATCGTAAGGTGCGCCGTTATTTGCATAACGCTGCCCGCGATTACTTTAAGTTTGGATCAGCTTTCCCGGAACTTATACCCAGTGCCGATGCCAAACAATTGGTGGGTATTGATGTAAAAAACGCCCTTTACGCCAGGTACCTCGAAAAGAAAAACGGTATCATTCCGGGAGTTGTTGTTTCCGGTAAATGGCCTGATTCACCATCAGAACGAAAAGATTACTCCGTCGTCCCATTGTTGGACAATTACGATCCCTATGCCGATTTAGAGCGTTACCGCCTGTTGAATAAACTATCGGGCCAAACCTTTATATATCCGCTTAGGGACGAATGGAGTAACAACGAATACCATCCTTTGCCTATTTGGTGGAGTGCCAAGCTGGCCGGATGGATAGATATAGCCAACAAGGTTCCGAGTTTCCTGATAAAGATGTACGAGAACCAGATAACCCTTAAATGGCATGTTCAAATACCTTATGCCTATTGGGAAAAGAAATATCCCGAAAAGGATTTCAAGAGCGTTAAAGAGCGCAAGGATGCTATTCAAAAGGAGATGGACACCATTGAGGAGAGCTTAACAGGCACAGAGAATGCCAATAAAGCGCTGTTCTCTATGTTTGAGATGAATCCCAACGGAAAGGTCGAAGAGCAATGGATTATCACTGCTTTGGATGATAAAACCAAGGCCAACGATCAATTGATTACATCAGCTGCAGCTAACTCTGAGATTTGCTTTGCGCTGATGATTAACCCCAATGTGTTTGGCGCAGGAATGCCGGGAGGAACATACGCAGGTAATCAGGGAGGATCAAACATACGAGAAGCGTTCTTGGTCAATGTGGCTTTAGCCTGGCTCGATCGTCAAACGCTATTGGATCCACTTGAAATGATTCTGCAGTACAATGGATGGACCAATGTACAGCTGCGCTTTAGAAACACCCTTTTAACCACCTTGGACACCGGAGCCGGTACCACTAAAACACTCAGCTAATGTTAGTCAGAAACACAGCACAAATACGCAAAATAATACCCGTGAATGCACGTGTGGAGTTCGAAACGTTTGAACCATATATCGCAGCTGCAGAAACGCAAATCATTATTCCGGTATTGGGTCAGGAGTTATATGCTGAGCTGGATGCTGTGGCCGATGATACCGGTACAGATGATCAGAAAGCCTTGCTCAAAAAAGTACGCTATTCACTGGTTAACCTGTGCATGTTTAAAGGCTTTGATATGCTTAATGTGACTTTTGATGAAAGCGGCTTTGAGCGTTTAGGCAAAGAAAACGGTTTGTATCGTTACCAGGAAGATAACCTGAAGAGCGTTTTTAAAAACGAAGGCTACAACGGTATTGATTTGCTGTTGGAGTTTCTGCAAGTGAATTTAAGCAAGTACGCAAAGTTCAAAACCTCTGAATTCTATTTAGATATCAAGGGCAGCTTTTTCCCGACTACCATGGTTTTTAATAAGATTTATGGTATTGGTAACAGTCGTTTGGTGTTTCTGCAGATAGCCAGGTTCTTTGATCAGGTCATTGATTTTCAGATAAAACCACTTTTGGGCTCTGTGCTATTTGATAAGGTATTGGCAGAGATGAAAAAGGAAGCTGATCAGGATCCTGATTTAATGGCTTTGGTGCCATATATCCGCAAGCCTTTGGCTTTTCTTGCTGTAGCCGGTGGTATGGATGAATTAGGTATGCAGGTCACCGATAAAGGCTTATTATTTGAAACGCAGATAGCCGGAATGATCAGTCATGTGCAAACCACACAGGCCAGTGATGTTCAAATGTTCTCGTTACTCGAGAAGGCCAAAGTAAACGGTGCCAGGTACAAAGAAATATTACTCGATTACCTGAAGACCAACGCCAGTAAATACACTGATTTTACACAAACAGATTTAGACAATACAAACCCTTTCCACCGCAACAACAGTGGCAAGAAAACCTTTTTCGCATAAGTGGTGCGATCCAAATTATAAACGCATGAGAGATCAACTATTCAAATTCTTATTGCTGACTAAGATAGAAGTCTTAGCTCCTGTAGGTGGAGGAGGAGTTGGCATATTCGCCTGGGCAGTAAAGCTGGCTCCTTTTATTTCGGTTACTGCTGCAGTTATTGGAGTGGTACTTGGTATTATGAGTTTCCGCTTAAAACGCAAACAGGCCAAGCTCGAAATGGCTCTGACCAAAGCACAGTTAAACCAATTTAAAAACAAATAGATATGTTGAAGTTTATTAAAACCTTTAAAGAGGAAATGATATCCATTTCCCTGCTGATTATCGGCTTTTTCTGCCTGAACTGGGTGTTGGGAAAGTATTTTCCTTCCAGTGCCTTATTTGATGTGGTTTCGCAGCTCGAAACCGTAGCTTATGGTATCGTTCGTTTTATTGTGGTGCTGGCCATGGCATGGGTTGGCGTTCGTGTTATCTTTCCCAATGTATTCAAGTTTCTTCGGGATGATTTCTACGATAAGTTTCCTTTACTCGAGAAGAACCTAAAGTACATTCTGGCAACGACAATATTCCTGGTTTTTGTATTGGCCGGATCCATCACCGCAAAGGCTCAGGATAGCATACGGCACGAGCTTTTACAGAACCTGACCGAACAGCTCGATGTAAGAGAAATTACTACCAACAGCTCTCCGGAGATTGATAAGTATCTGCAGTCGGTAGGTTTTGATTATCCGGTGCCCTGGTGCGCAGCATTTGTCAGTTGGAATCTATCCAATGTAAATATTGATAATCCCAATAGTGCATGGTCGCCTAATTTTGCCCGTGATAAAGATGTGATATGGTACAGTAAAACAGCCTATAAACAGAGGGTTCAAAAACTATTGTGTGGCGATGTAGTCACCTTTTATTACTCCAGACTAAAACGTGTGGGTCATGTAGGTTTTTACATTAAAACCGATAAATCGGGATACTTTATCACCATAGAAGGTAACACCAATTCGTCTGGCAGCAGGACAGGCGACGGGGTGTATATCAAGAAAAGGGATCCTCGCAAAACGCACGCTGTTTCACGCTACATAAAAACAACGTAACCATGACACTAAAAGGAAAAATATTCATGTGCCTAACCTTCCTCTTTATCGGGGTGGGTATAGGCTTGGTAGGAGGTTATAAGTTCGCCAAAAACGAGGCCAACACCGGCAACCAAATCAGTGTTTCTGTAGATGGTAAAGTCAAGAAAGATGGCAATGTAAATGTCAACATCGAAGGCAACGACCAGGAACAAACCAAAAAAAAGTGGTATCAATTTTGATATTGAATAAATATATGAAGGAGATTACCTTAAATATAGTACGTCGTTATCGTAAAGATAAAATCATTCATACCACTCATCCTGAATGCTGGGAGGAGCTTACGCCCTCTCAGTTTATTGCTTTGGTGCGTGTTATGAAAGGCGATATATCCGAAGATGATATACTGGTGGAGATGCTTGATTTGCCTCATAAAACAGTTGAAAATCTCGATTTATATCAGCGCTATACTTTGGGGCAATTACTTGAATTTATCCAAAATAAAGCACCCTTTAATCGTTTTGTTATTCAGGATATATCCGGCTTAAAACCGCCTGAGGACGGCTTGAATGATGTTACTTTTGGTGAGTTTATGTACATAGATACCTTTTATGCCGATTACCAGCAAAGCAATTCAAATGATGATTTGCTGAACCTGGTCAGCTGTATTTATGTGCGCCCTGCAAAAACTGGTGAAAGACCAGAGTTTAACGGTAGGGTTGATACAACCAGAGTTAAAACCTTTCATCTGCTACAGCGAGAAGCCATAGCCATGAATTACGGCTTAATCCGAACCTGGTTAGAGGAAGCTTTTCCTGAAGTATTTCCTCAGCAAAAGGAAGCATCGGGCAAACCACAAAAACAAAGCAATGGCTGGATAGATGTGTATGACAGTATTGTGGGTGATGACCTGGTCAATGCCGAAAAATACTTCAATATGCCCTGCACCGAAGTACTTCGCTACATGAACAAAAAAGTAAAAGAGAATCGAAAGAAAAAGAAGTAACCCAAGCTGCTCATCATCTTAATACTTACGCCTTTATACTTTATACTATTTGTATGAAAACAACCCTAACACAATTTATCTCTTACCTGGAGGAATTGGCTTCGTTGCATACCGATATCAATCATGATCCGGAAACGCATCCGACCTTTATTCGATTTTATGAGGCCAACGATCCGGCTAAAGCAGCCCGCAACCAAATAAAGCATACGCCTTGCATCATGGTCAAGGATTACGATTTTCATTTTGAGGATAACAAGTCCGACAATGTGCATAAGGTACGCGATATAGAATTCCTGGTCATTGATAAAATAAGCCAGTCCAGCACCAAAGAAGATGTGTACACCATATGGGAGCGCACCGAGGAAATTGGTGATGAGTTTATTATGCGCATGAAGGATGATAAGCGAAACAGACGAAACAACGCTGTTATTCATTTCGATTTAAACAAGGTAAGAGGTATACCAGCAGATATAACCGCCGGTGGTTTGTATGCCACTTCGTACTCTATTCCGGTAAGCAGCATACGTAGTAACGATCCAGAACCAGATAAATGGACTGACCTATGAGTTTAGTATTATACAAAACACCCAACCCCATTGATTTGGTGCATAACCTGTTGTTTTTTAAGATTAAAGGCACAGATCATACCTTAACTGAGGGCCTGAAAGCTGAATTAATAATAGATATTACCACAGCTCCATCTTCTGGCGATGTGTTAACCTTAACTTTCTTAGATCAAGATCATGTTTTTTTGTTTACCAGTAATGTAAATCAGAGTTTGCCACCAGGCGTTAACTGTTTACTTCCTATAGCAGATAAATATGAAGTATTCTTACGTATAGCAAACTATATGCCCATTAAAAGCAATTATAGTTGTGCGTATATGGGTACTTTTATTGCATTGGTGGCATTACTAGAGGGTGATGAATATGATATCACCGGTGTAATGAATCCGGATAATAGTTGGAGCTTCGAAAGTATATCGGGTATTATCAATTCCTTTCGCTCAAATTATCACTTTTTAGTACAGGTTTTTGCAAACAAATTGTCTGATACAGGGACATTTAGTGCCCTGCCTGAGTTTCGTATTGACCCCGATGGTGATCAGCTGTCACATATTGAGCTGGGCAGAATCATACGCCCTCGCTTTCTGAATTTCTTTGAGCTTCCGGATATGGATCTGTCAGCCCCGGTAAAAGGATTAATTCCTGTGGTGAGTTATTATCTGGTCATAAAAGAAATGAGCGGTCAAAACCTAATCAGCACCCTGACCACTAGTGTATTTAAAGGTGTAAACGGAAAGGTGAATCATGCCAGTCACCCTAATTTTAATTTACGTACCTGGATAAACAGCGAAAAGAAATTCCTGACCAATATGCCCTCACAGGTATACACCAATCATTCGGCTAAACACTACCTGTATTACTTATCGCCTTTTAGTGCCGATACTGCAGTACGTGTTAAAATGGACATCAACAGCAAGGATGCTGCATTAGCTCCTGAATTTATTAGTGAGGCCATCACATTAAAGCAGGATGAAACCATGCTTATTCCATTTACCCAAATGCTGGCCAACATCACCAGTCTACAACAACTGGTGTACGTGTCTGTATCGCTCATTAATAGTGCTGATGCTACCATAGCCAATCCCATCACTTTTATTTATCTGCCTAAAAAAGAGCATAACCGTGCCTTTCTGTTTCAGAACAGGCTGGGTGTTTTTGACACCGTAATTACTCAGGTTCAGAGCAATACGCTTAAAGTCAGCAAGGAGGGTAAACGAACCATTCTAACGCCTGGCTACAGCTCTTATATTGGTGACTTGTCCTCTGATGATCCTGAAATAGAGGATACTTTTACCGCAGAAACAGGGCCAATAACAGCAGCCATGGCACAGCATTATAAAGAGCTGGCCGCAAGCAGGGTGGTGTTTTTACAGAGCGATGACAGGTTTATCAGGGTATGGATAGAAAAGGGAAGCTTTAAAATACTGGATGAAGATAACGAGCTTCACAATGTCAAATTCAATTACAAATCAGCTTTTGCCGATGATATTTTAAGCACCGATTTAAAACTACCCGAACCGGCTCACGAAGATTATAGCCTGGAATACCTTAAAACTGATTATAGCTAACCGATGCGATCGGAGCGCCGGTGCGACCGGAGCGAATTTAAAAGTGTAAAGAATGAATCTAATCGAGCTAAGAGCGTATGTAAATGGAAAGATCAATACCAAAACAGGTACTGATAAGATCTCAGGTAAAGATCATAACGAGGTTTTAAATACGGTTATTGATAGCCTGATTGAAATCACCGGCACTGGCTTTGGTGGTGATATTGCCACAGGTGATAATCCCGGGGCGCAAACAGATCCTATTTACTTTCTGGCTTCTGAAGTTGGCACATACACTTTTTGTGCAGGATTGGAAGTCACTGCACTTCCTGCCTTTATTGTTTGGGATGGTTCCAATTGGAAACTCAATCAAATAGGAATTCCTACCGAAGAAACTACCGACACAGGTTTACGAGGTATAGCACGTTCCGGAGATCCGGAACCAGACAGCCCTCAGGTAGGCGATTGGTATATGTATATTGATACTGCAGAACTAGCATGGCCAGGTCCCGCAAAAGCAAAACCCGGCATCGTTATCCTGGACACAGATCAACCCGCCAATAGTTGGGTGTTGGTTCCCTTTGGTGATGAAGGGAGTGGAGGAGATCCTATTAATATTGATGATGTGCCAACCAAAGGAAGCTCAAATGCTGTTTCTTCAGGAGGAGTATATAAGACAATTAAAGAAACATTCTTGGTTGAAAGCATAACAGATTATGGTTTTCTTGGAATGGATGAAGACTTTAAGATTACTTCTGTTGTTCCTGCTTCCGGATTAACCATTACGCTTAAAAAGAGTGATGATTCTGCTTATACATTGGGTGATACAATTACCGGAGGTGATTATCTAAAAGTTTATGGAGACACCTTAAACAAAATAGCAACTTTAAGAGGGGAGATTGTATAGCATGCAAAAGATTGTACATAAGAGCAGGTATGCAGAATACGAATTAACCTTTGATGTTGATGCTCCATTAACTTGGACAACAGATATTGGTTATACAGGTGAAGTATTTGAAGTAATTACAGAAAATGTTGAATCATGGGATATTGCAGGAAGTACAACAACCCCTTTTAGCATTGATGAAGGGTTTAGACAAACCTCAATAGTAAAGGTTGATAACGGATTAAGTGCATCTTTAAAATTTAAAGTAAGGAAAGCTACCAACAGCGCATCTTTGCAAAATATTCCCGGTTTTGAAGCATATGATGGAAGGTATTTATATGCTTTGGATAATGTGAATAATGAAGTAAAAAAACTAGATACAGATTTATTACTTGATTCTAATTATCAAGGGAGTGGTATTTGGACAACAAACCCAATTTCTGCAACAATAGCCTTGCCTGTATTGCCAAGTAGTGCCACATGGAATGCCATGTGTTTTGTAAAGAATGATGGAGTAAGTAAAATTTTATTACTTGGAAAAAACACTTCCAATTCAAATATTTATGCTTGTTACATTCTTGATGATGATTCTGTGATAGATACTGATATGGTCACATCAAATTCATATACACAGATATTAAGTAATAACGGAGGAAATGCAGGTATATATTCTGCATATTACAATTACATTAAAGATATAGTATACTTTCATACAAATAATAATTTTTTCTACTATGATCTTCTCTCTGGAGCTTGTACTATGTCTTGGTCATTGTCTGCTTCATCTAAGTCGATTCAAAAAACACAGAATGTAAGACATGGTTATATTGAGCATACGAATAAGTTGTGTGCATTTGGGGACTATGATACTGTTAGGACCTATAATAAGAAACACTCCTATGCAGGAATAGGCCATATTTACAATGCACATCTTCAGCAGACAGTTCATAATTCAAATAATGGGGGTTATAATTATAGGTCGTATTATGATAGTGGAAATTTTCAAAAATATCTCGCGTTGGGGGGGTATGTAAATGCAAGACATATATGTTCAACTCCATTGTTAAAAATACTATCAGCTACAACTTCAGGGAGTAATTGCGCCATTGTTAATATGGATTTAACGAGTGGTGTAGTTCATACAATTACAGAAAGAGCAACAGGAAATACTGGCTTTTATGATGTGGCAATCAGCAATAAAAATGCTCTTGGTTTAATATTGGGTTATGGAGGTGACGGTAGAAAACGCATTCATGTTATTGATATGACAGATGGCTCAATTCAGAGATACATTGATCTGCCAAATCTTATTTTGACAATAACCTCTAATCAATTAATGCGATGATATTTGGATATAATATTGATGAATCGGGCAGAATAATAGCCTTTGGTTATGATTTCGAATCATACCAGAATGTATACAATGAAAGTGATCCATTTTCTTTTGAAGATGCATGGTTATGGAAAAAGGATCTTACAACAGGTGAATGGATTTACTTACCAGATATAACATCTGTGGATAAAACCATAACCAATGTTGAATACAACTGGTCGACAGAAAAAGCATACATCACCATCGCTGATCAATTCCGTCCTGGTCCGCACGAATTTGATTGCACCACAACATGGA
Source organism: Labilibacter sediminis (assembly GCF_005877885.1). Classification (GTDB taxonomy): domain Bacteria; phylum Bacteroidota; class Bacteroidia; order Bacteroidales; family Marinilabiliaceae; genus Saccharicrinis; species Saccharicrinis sediminis. Next base: position 77,071 of record NZ_VCHY01000013.1, on the reverse strand, counting down.
CAGAAACCGAATGTATGGCAGCCATTGAAAGTAAATTTCCAACCATTTAGCAATGCTCCAAATCCTTGTAAATAACACACCGCTTGTACTGGATCCAAAAACAAAGATCCGCCTGGAGATGAACACCTCTTACTTTGATGTGGATGAGATTAAAGGCGATGTGGTATGGCATTTTGATATTCCTGCTTTGGGCAACGAGGAAACCTTTAACTATGCCAATTTTATTACAGTACGTAATAAATTTAAGTATTACAGCTGCATTATTACACTGCATAGTATACCCATTGGTCGCGGACAAATGGTCATCAGTAAATCCACCAATAAAATCTTCAGGGTGGCGGTTTCTCTCAATTCCTTTTGTGTTGACTTTGATGGAGTGAGCCTTAAAGATGCGCCCTATACCGAAGAAAGGATAGGAGGAGATCCGCACACCGAAGCAGCCGTATTGCAACACGCCAAAGATGTAAATAGTGGAACTATAGAGCGTGATTACCGTTTCCCGACTATTTACGCCCCTCAGTTTTATGGCAATGATAAATCATTTGACCATCTAGTGGGTGAACACCCGGAGTTTAATACAGATTACCTTCGATATATAAATAATTGGGTGGATGGAGATTTTGTAACAAACGAAATTTCCAATGGTCAGAGTATGGTACCTCTACCAATATTGGTTCCGGTAATCCAGAAGTTATTATCCAGTAAAGCTTACTCGTTAAGTGGAGCTTTGGTTCAGGAAGAATACTTAAAGGATTTGCTTTTGTATTCCAATGAAAGTCTGGATTACTTTTTATCAGACTACAAAGTAAATGCTCAAGGAGGGTATCTTGATAATCCTGATTCAAACCGGTTTTATGCTTATACTTACTATGCAAAGTTTCCTTTTCAGATAATACTTGAAGATAATTTTGATTGTTATTTAGGCAGTACTTATCTGGTGCGCGAAACAGCCAATTACCATATTAATGTTAAAATTCAGCCCTGGGGTGGTTGGGAGAGAGATTTAAAGCATACAAAGCCAGTACATGGTAAAGCGGCTATTTTTAAAGGTGATGAAATACTTTATGAAGTAGCTTATGACTACTTAACTTCAGATGGTTATCCTCCTTATGTATATTTAATTGGAGATTTTGATCTGACTTTAGATGATACCATTACAATAAAGGTAATGTCTACAGATAGCGATGGGGTAAGCGATCATTTGATAGATCGTAGTCTTTTGACTATTTATAAAAATGTAGATACTCCAGGGCGAAATGTGCATAAAAATAAGCTTAGTTTAAATGATCATATTCCAGACATTAAAATCTCGTCATTATTAAACAGTCTTCGTAACGCCTTTTTTATGGCAGTGTTTTTTGATGATGAAAATAAAGTGGTTGAAACAGAGCTCTTAAAGGACGTATTGTCAAATACCAATTATGTAGATGTTACCAATCATGTTGTTTATGATTCTTCAGAAGTAATCCCTGAGGAATCCAATAGCATTCAATTACAATGGGAGCATGTTGAAGAGCTGAATGATATAGAAGAATCGAAGTTATTGAACAATGTTGATTACAATAATGACTTGATTCCTCAATTTCAAAAGACATATGCTTTTCTTTCTGGATCAAACGCAGTATATGTATTTGATTTACCACATGAAACAGCAAGCGAAGGGGAGTGGATGTTTTACCGGCATAATTATAGATCATATGGAAATAAGGATGCCAAATTAAAACCATCAATTAAGGTGTGCCCGGTTCCAACGATGGAAGTGGATAATAAGATATTTCCTTACTCTTTAAATAAAGGAGTTTCCCACAAGGTACCAGATAGCGATGATGTTGGTGTTCAGTTATTACATTGGTATGGTGTTTTAGATGTGCCTTATGCTTCACCACTTGCCAATCGGGAAGGTAATGAGGTGCTAGGCCCATTGTGTATTGACTTTAATAGAGCCAGTGGTATTGTTCCTCAATTGGGGCAGGAGTGGCTTTCATTTATCGCTAAAAGCGAAGAGTTTAAGGTGTTGCTCACCAAAATTGACATATGGAAACTCCTTGAAATACAGAGTCTGTTTTTACCTAAGCGAAAAGCCAACCATCCGCGCTGGGTATTGGCCAACAATGTAAAAGCTTTACCCAAACAGTTTACTGCAGAAATGGATATCAGCGGTAAAATAACCGCCAGTGAATTAGTCCTGGTTAAAAAATCCGAGTAACCGGCCGATGCGATCGGAACGTATAAGAAATGTTTACTGATAACTGTTAATTGATAACTGAACATGGATGTTGATAAAATAATAGCAGATACAGAGTCTTACAATAAAGATGTAAGCCAATGGGTGTACCGTGTGCGTTCAATACTTAAACGTGATATTCAAGGTTCAGCTACCTCCGGAAACGGTGTTTTAGCAGCAAGCCTACGCTCCAATATTCATAAGGATATGGGCGAAGTGGATTATGTAGGCTATAAATTCCCACGCCATGGTGTTTTCTTTCATAAAGGAGTTGGTCGTGGCCATGTCATGTCTGCAGGTAAAGTTGTACGAGGTGTTAAAAACAACAAAGTCATTAAACCCCTCGATGGACCAATAAACCGCCAATCTCAAGACTGGTTTAACTCCACTCTCGAAAAACAAATCCCAAAACTAGCCGATATCGTTGCCGATCACAAAGCCGATGAAGCTGCTGTCAACGCAGCAGGAATGAAGATTCACTAGCCATGCGATGGCAACGAATATACTACGCTGCCGTCGCACGGCTGTCCTTTTTCTAGTCATTTAAGCCCCCCAAATTCGCCTAAAATGACATTTAGGCGATGGCACAAAACTCCACATACACAAGGCGAATAAACCTCTATATCAATGGTAAAGAGGTTAAGAATGATGTAAAGAGCATCCGGGGAGAGATGCAAAAACTCATTTTTGCCCAAAGTAAAATGACCATTGGCAGTGACAAGTATGTTGCTACAGGCAAGAAAATACAAGCCTTAAATGCTGTACTCAAACAGCATAAACAACAACTTTACTCTACGGCTACAGGTTGGGGATCCCTCTCCGGAGCTGCCAATAAATTCAATCAGTATTTTGGAATGATCAGTGCCGGTATAGCTTCGCTTACCGGTGTGGTGTTTGGTTTTCGTAAAGCTGCAGATGCCTTCAATACTTTTGAAGAACGTTTGGATAACCTGAGTGCCTTAACAGGATTAGAAGGAGATCAGTTGGAATGGCTAGGAGAGCAAGCCAAAAAATCCAGTGTAAAAGTCACGGAGGCAGGAATCAAGATAAAACAAGGTGCAAGTGATATTTTGGATGCCTATACTATGGTAGGATCCCAACGTCCGGAACTGCTCAAAAATAAAGAAGCTCTTGCACAGGTAACGGAAAATGCCATCATCTTATCTGAGGCTGCAAAAAGCAAATTAGCTCCAGCAACAGAGGCCCTCACCAATACCATGAATCAGTTTAATCTATCTGCAGATGATAGTGAAAGAGTCATAAATATTCTAGCAGCCGGTTCCAAAGAAGGTGCCGCCAATGTTCCTTATCTATCACAGGCCATTGAAAAAATGGGTACCACCTTTGCCCTTATGGGAGGTGATGTAGAGCAGGCTGTGGGAATGATTGAGGCAGTTGCTCCAAAATTCAAAAAAGCAGAGATTGCAGGTAATAGCCTGGATAAAGTTCTGCTTAAAATGAAGGGCAAGCAAATTGGTTATAAGGATGGAGTTTTTGATGTTAATCAGGCCTTGCTAGAGTTAGAAGCTCGCTTTAAAAAGGGAGAAAGTGCAACCTCTATATTTGGTGAGGAACATGCCAAAATGGTTGAAGTATTGGTACAAGCTCGTACAGAAATGAATAGGTACACCGAAGCTGTAACAGGTACCGATATTGCCACAGAACAAGCGCGTAAAAATACCAATAACAGAGCTGCAGAATTGGCTCAGGCTAAAAACAGAGTTCAGCTATTGGCCATTGAGCTGGGAGAGAAGCTAAGTCCGGCAATGACTAAATCAATATTAGGATTCTCTACATTACTAAAAGTTGCCATTAAGCTCCCTCAGATTATCAAGGAAAATAAGACTTTATTGATTGCCTTAACAGGGGCATTATTGGCTTATAATGCTGGATTGATTACATCGATTGCGCTGCAGACAAAAGATAAGGCGATTCGACTAGCATCCATGGTTATTGAAAAAGGACAAATGACTTTAAGGGCTGCGCATGTATTGGGTTTAAAAGCATGGATTGCAGTAACAGGAAAGGCAACGATGGCACAAAAGCGTTGGATGGTGAGCATGAAGCAAATGGGGGTTGCAATGAGTGCCAATCCTTTAGGAATTATAATTGCAAGCTTAACTGCTTTGTATCTTGCCTTAAAAACATACGATAGGTATAATGCTAATGCAATACAGAGAGAAAAAGAAAAAAGAAGCGCAACAGAAAAGCTATCAAAAGCAAATAATAACCTTAAGGAGTCGTATGATGAAATTAGTAAGCAAATAGAAAATATTAGTAGGTTAAGTATTCAAGAGAAAAATGACCTGAGGGAGAAAACAAAGCTTACGTTACAGCAGGCTATGGCTGAACTCCAGCTACAAAAACAAAAACGAGAAAGTCTATACAATTCAAATAGGGAATTAAATAGTTTTCAGAAAATTCAAAAAAGTTTTCTTGAAAAAATGGCTGATTTTTCTTCAAACCCCTATATATCCAGAGCTGTTGAAGAAATGGCGAAAAGTTGGGAAAATGAAAATGCAACAGAAGCTGTTAAAGAATATGATGATCAATTAAAACAACTTCAACAAACTTATGCTTCTTTACAAAATCAGTACAATGGTCTTACTGAAATAATGGATGCTGAACAGTTAGGAGATGATATTGGAATAGAAACACTAGCCAATCTGGAGGAGAAATTAGGTAATTATCAAGTGGCTCTAAAACATGCAGCTAGAGGCGGAGAAGATTATGTGCGTATTCAGAAAAAAATAGCTGCAGTACAAAAAGAGATGGATAAGTTTGCGCCTTCAGTCTCTACTGCAGGGGATGATAAAGATGCTGAAAAGAAAGTCAAAGATTTGGCCAACAAAAAAGAACAGGCCGAAAAGAAATTAGCTGATGCTACTTTAAGAATTCGACGACAGCTACACCTTGATACACTTAGTGATGAAGCCAAGGAGTTGCAAGCCATCAAGGATAAATATGCCGATTTATACAATGTCGCTGTTGAGTATGGCATAGATACCACAGAGCTGGTTGATCTTCAGAATAAGGAAATAGAGGCTAAGCAGGCAGAGCATAACAAAAAGCAAGCCGAATTAAAAAGAGAGATAGAGGAGGAGCTTGCTCAAATGTACAGGAGTGACTTTGAGCGAGAAAAGCAAGCAAAAATAAAGCAATATGAAGAGCTTTTAAAACTTGCTGAAGAAAATGGTTTGGCAACACTCGAGTATTACCAAATGATGCAGGATGAGCTAGAACTTATTCGTAATAGCGAAGAGCCTCGCGATATCTTTGGGATGACTCAAGATGATTGGGATGAACTGATGACTAGCTTTGATAAGGTTATGGTGGCCTTAGATATGATTGGGCAGGCCTGGAGCAGTATCAACCAAATTCAGAATAACAAAGAAAATAAGCAGCTTCAGGCTTACGAAAAGAATACCCAAAAGAAAAAAGATCTACTCAATGATCAACTGAATAAGGGTATAATAAGCCAGGAACAATATAATGCACGTACGGCTAAACTTGATGCTGATTTAGATAAAAAGAAGGAAGAAATAGCCATAAAACAAGCCAAGAGAGATAAGGCATTACGGATATTTGAAGCTACCATTAATACAGCTGCAGCTATAGCAGAGGCCTTGCCAAATATTCCATTGTCAATAGTAGCTGGAGTTGCAGGGGCTTTGCAAATAGCAGCTATTGCCAGTGCTCCATTACCGGCTTATGCTACAGGAGGTTTTACCAATGGCGATCGTATTTATCGCGCTGGAGAGGAAGGAACTGAATGGATTGCCAGTAATAGCATGGTAAACGATCCATATACCGGTCCTGTAATTGCCGCTTTGGAGGCTGTTCGTCAAGGTAAAGCACCGGCAAGTATGTTTGGTGGTGTAACTCCTGCTTTTGCAGCCATGCAAGAGGTGCCAGCCTATGCAAATGGTGGATTTAGTAATGGTGCAGCTGCTCCTGTTATCAATGTTCCTAGTAATGATAATAGTGCTCTACTGGAGCGAGTTGATAAGCTTATCGAACAAAACGAGTTGCTTACAAGCTTTTTGAGCGATCCTCAAAATAGAAAAGCCTATATCACCAATACTGATTTAGATGAAAAATACAAAGAGGATGAAGAACGGTTTAGTATTGGAAGTATAAGGTAAAAAACGCTCTTGTGCGTTTTTTACCATTTTATTAGTCCTTTTTTAAGGCAGTTGCCTTTATTTCTTTTGCTACCGAATTAATAAATAATGTATCATGAGACAGCTTTATTACAATAGAATCATAAATATCCTGAATTGGATACTGGATATGATAATCTTCAATGGCATTGTGTTTATTTGTTTGGCTCTGCTGTTGGTTGTGCTGCATATTCTTTGGGGGGTAACTATTAATGTGGAAATTAGTTACTCCTAATGTATTAAGGTACGAGCCAATCGCTATTATTGTGGAAATTAGAATTAAAATAAGTGTTATTTTATTGGTAATAATGGTTGTTTTTTTATTTTTTACATCAAGTCTTTTTTCATATATCTGCTCATTGATATATTTACTCAAACCTGTTTTTACAGCTATAATACCTTCTGTAGAAAGGTATTTGTATACTCCAGTACTGCTGATCAGGTTTATTTCTTCAAGCATATTGATAGTAACTTTTATCTCAAGCTTATTAAAGTTAGTATCATCAAATACTTCTAAATAAGTATCACTAGAGGCTTGACCTTGATTACTGAGAAATTGAAGAAATAAGTCACCTATTTCAATTTGTTTTTCATTCATATTGTTTCTCTATTTTAAAGTGTGGGAAAATTGTTCTTTATATGCACGCTGTCGCTACCTTTCATTTTGGTCAGGTATTTATCCGTAATATCTAAAGAGTGATGTCTCATTTGCATTTGAATATCCTTTACAGGAATTCCGGCATTGCTGGCATGTATAGCACCAGTATGTTTCCAACTATAAAACTTGTATGCTTTACTTAATCCTAAAGCATCTCTAAATCTGTTAAAACGAGTTCTTAAGGTGTTTTTGCCAAGCGGTTTTTCACCAGGTACTCTATTCGAACCAAAAACATAAAACGATTTGTCAAATTTATCCAGGTAGAACTGATGTTTTAGTACAGAAAGAAATTGATTTGGGATACCAATTGTCTGTTCCCTTCTGTTTTTCGCTTTGTCTTTAGGGATTGTAATGGTTCCCATATGAAAATCGATATTCTCTATTTTCAACAATCTTAATTCTGTTCCTGGTCGAATAAAACAATAAAATTCAAATTGAATAGCCAGCCATAGTTGTGGGTCTCTAGACTGAATATGATTTTTTAATCGTTCCATATCATCCAACTGAATTGGTTTTGCACTGTGGTCTACCGTGTTTAAAACCTTGGGTATAGGAGGCATCGGGGACTCAAAGATCTTTTTGCGTTCTATTAAATCATTAAATAAAGATTTAAGATTCACTCCATATTTTTCGATTGTTCTTCCCTGAAGTTTTCTTTCATGAATGAGGTAGTCAAAAAAACGATTTATTACTTCCGGAGTAATTGAGCTAATATCATTTTCACCCATTCCTTCGCGATCAAGCCATTGCGAAAACAGACGGATCTTACTCTGGTAGCTTTCAAAAGATTTTGCACTAACTAAGGTTTTTTGTCTTTTTAGGTACTCGTTCATGTAAATCTTGAGTACTAAATTATTGCGTCTTTTTTGTCCGTAAATGTCTGCGACATTTGCATATTGAATCAAGTCATCATAAATGACCTCTTCAACATCAAATGGAGTCCATCCTCGTTTAATTTTAGTAGTGAATTCTTCAATGATTTTATTAGCAGCATTATTTCGTGCCAATGGTGTTTTGAGGTTGTTCAATTCGCCATATACCCTAAAACGCTTCATTTTACCGGTCTTAGGATTCCGGTAGGAGTAATGTACAAACCAAGATTTAGATACGTCACCATTGGCGTCATATAATCTTGGTAAGATAACTAGTTTTCTTCGTTTCATATCTCTTGATTTTAGCACGTTCCCCAACTTGCATTTTCAAGATTATGAATTGTTAAAAACATATTTAAAAAACCTCATGTTTGTAAGTGATTGAAATTCAATCACTTACAGAGTTTCAGTGGAGCTGCAGGGTTTCGAACCCTGGTCCAGTCAAGGAAGCCATATGCTTTCTACATGCTTAGCTTTGACTTAATTTTCGAATAGCAGCTGGATCAAAGCCACCGACTACTACCTTATCTTCTTTATTTAAGTAACAACGCGAAGTAAGCTGTTACCGGTTCCCGATTTTCCAGCATCTCTGATTTAAGCCGCCTCAGGACGATAGCACTTAAGAGATGTCTTGTTTCAGTATCTTATACCGAATAATGCTTATCTACTATACTTCGATTAAGCTGCAAGAGCGTAATTATTTTCGCCAATTAAAAAGTTGAAACCCGTGATTAAAGAGCCGGAATTCCTGCGCTCTGCATGCTTACATACCACTTTCGCCTGCTGTCAAATCCAAGTCAGCCCCTTGGTGGTATTCAACAAGTACAAAAGTATAAAAAAACTATGTTTTTTCTATTGGAATAGGGAGTTTATTCTAACAAAATCCTTTTAAAAAGCAACACCTTGTTGAGTTGCAGATAAATAGAATGTTTCTAGATATTCTCTTTTTATTTTTATACCTGGTTGAACTATATCTCCAGGTTTACAGTATTCATCCAAACAGGGGTGAAATAAACAGAATGTATACCTGAAATTATAATAATACCAAAGAATTTTATACGCTTATCACAAGTTATTAGTATTCATCAATAACATTGGAATATCTTATGAATTAAATAGTTAATCACCCAAAAATGTTGTAATTTAAGTTGTAAACAAGCAAAATTAAACACATGCTTATACACTTCACCATTGGTATCATTAAAGAAACGCAAATACCTGCCGATGCTAGAGTAGCTCTAACACCTAAAGGAGCGCAACAACTGCTGAATATAAATAAATCACTGCAAATTATAGTGGAACCTTCTAAAGACAGGGTGTTTAGTGACGAAGAATATATGGAAGCCGGATGTATCATTGCTGATGATCTTTCAGATTGCGACTTACTATTGGGGATTAAGGAGGTGCAAAAAGAATCTTTACTAGAGGGTAAGACATATATGTTCTTTTCGCATACCGTAAAACAACAGGCGCATAACAAAGAAATGTTACAAGCCATAATCGATAAGAATATCACGCTCATTGATTATGAGTTTTTATATGGGGCAAAGAGAAACAGAATTGCTGCTTTTGGTTATTGGGCAGGACTAGCCGGAGCATACAATACCTTACGAGCTTATGGAATAAAAAATGAGTTTTTTAGCCTATTACCTTTAGCTGAGATTGAGGATACCCAAAGGATGTACAAAGAGCTTAAAAAGGTAAAAGGAGGGAAGGAAAAGATTCTAATTACCGGCACAGGAAGAGTGGCAAAGGGGGTAGAGGAAGTTTTGCAAACATGTGGGATTTATAAAGTAGATATAGATGGTTTCTTACATAATACCTATAACGATCCTGTATATTTTTGTGCAGATCCATTAACCTATGCTAAAAGTAAGGATGGTAAAGCTTTTACTTTTAAGGGCTTTATAAAGAGTCCACAAAATTTTGAGAGCAACTTTTTAAGGTTTGCAGAAGTAGCAAATGTATTTATTGCTGCTCATTTTTGGGATCCTTCTTCTCCAAAACTATTTGAGCTCACTGATTTAAGTTCTGAAAAATTTAATATTGACCTCATTGGAGATATAACCTGTGATATAAATGGTTCTGTTCCAACAACTCAACAAACTGCCAGCATAAAAGAATCTTTTTACGATTATAATCCGCATAACGGCGAAATAGAAAAGGCCTTTAGTCGCAAAGAAAATATTACCATTATGGCGGTAGATAAACTTCCCTCAGCCTTGCCCATAGAAGCTTCTGAGTATTTTTCAGAACAATTGGTTAATCATGTGTTAGCCTATTTTTGGATGGGAGATTATAAAAAGGTATTAGCTAAAGCTACAATTGTAAAAAACGGAAAAATACAAAAAAGCTATAAACATCTATGTTCTTTTATTCAGGAAAAGAATACCTGATAACGTACACTGAAATGGTGGCCATCTTCTAAACTACCCCCTATAATCCTGGTCATATATAAATTAAAATTAGGTCATTGTATGTATTTTGAACAAACGACTCAATTGTTTAAATAGTGTAATTATTCCATGTCAAATTAAATATGACATATAATATCCATTCAAAAAAAATATTGTTTGTAGGTTGCATCTAATTTTGCTCATCGTTTTTATAAATATGAGCAAAAAAACATAGCTGATACACCCTTACTTATAGTGATTTACGATTAAAACACTACCGGAGTGCGTAAGTTTTAAGAAGTGTAATGTCATGAATAAAAGGGTGATCTATTGATAATTAAAAACCTATTAAATGAAAAAAATTATTTTGATGTTTGCCTTCCTGGCTATATGCTATTCTGCAAGTGCCGAAGGATATCAGGTAAACGCTCAAAGCCAAAGAAACATTGCTATGGGGCATACCGGAACAGGACTATTACTGGGGGCCTCTTCAGTACACTTTAACCCCGGAGCCTTAAGCTTAATGTCATCTAACTTTGAATTCTCACTGGGAGGTACAATGGTGCTATCTCAAGTTTCTTATTCAAAACAAAATTCACTGTATCAGGCACAAACAGATAATCCGGCAGGTACACCATTATACTTGTATGCAGCAGGGAAAATAAATGACAATTTAATAGCGAGTTTAGGTGTTACTACGCCTTATGGTAACTCATTGGCCTGGAAATCTGATTGGGACGGTCGTTTTTTAATTCAGGATATTTCACTTAGTGCCATAGTTGTTCAACCAACATTATCGTATAAAATAAACGACAAATTAGGATTTGGTTTGGGCGCTATGATTGCTTTTGGATCGGTTGATTTAAACAAGGCTTTACCATTGACAAGTGCTGATGGTGAAGGGAGTACAAACCTGCAAGGATCAACAACATCAGTAGGGTTTAATGCCGGTGTATTTTATCAGGCTACTGATGCCTTGTCGTTGGGTTTAAATTATCGTTCAAAGGTGAATATGAAAATGGATGGAGGAGACGCTTTCTTTACTGTCCCTTCAGATTTGGAAGAAAGTTTCCCGACTGAAAATAAATTTGGAGCTGAACTTCCTTTACCGGCTAACTTAACATTTGGTGCCGGTTTTAAAGTTTCAGAAAAATTAACCTTAGCTCTTGATCTGCAGTATGTATTCTGGTCGGCATACGAAAGCCTTGATTTTGACTTTGAGGAAAACACTTCTTCTCTGGCAGATTCATATAATCCAAGAGATTACAACAATACCTTAATCTACAGAATAGGGGCAGAGTATAAGCTTAGCAATAAATTTGTTGTAAGGGCTGGTGCTTATTACGATGAGACTCCAATTTCTGATGATCGCTTAAATCCTGAAACACCGGGAATGAATAAGATTGGATTGTCAACAGGTGCTTCATACCAGGTAACAAACAGATTAGCCATTGATGCTTCCTTATTATATATAAAAGGTATAGAGCGTGAGGCAGGTTATGAGCCGGCTAACTTTTACGGTACTTATAATAGTCAGGCCTATTTACCGGGTATTGGTGTTACATATACTTTTTAAACTGATAAAATACAGAATATGATCAAATATAAATATCTCACATTATTGCTGGGCATATTATTGTTTACACAATGTGAATTACAATATAAAGACTTTGAGCCTTCTGCCGGAAATGCTGATTTTTCATCGGTGGTAACAATAGGTGACTCCTATACAGCTGGTTATATGGATAATGCCTTGTTTAAACAAGGGCAGGAAAATTCTTTCGCTGGAATTCTTTCGCAGCAGTTAATGAAAACTGCAAATCTAGAGATTAAAGCCCCTTTGTTTCCGGAAGATAAGTCAGTTGGAGGTGCTTTAAACGGACGTTATGTATTAGCAAGTATAGGTGGTTCATTAGTCCCGGTTCCAACGGATGGAAATCCGGAATTACTAACTGATCCTTTAACATGGATTAATGGTGATGCTCCTTTTGCTAACGTAGGAGTTCCTGCTGCAAAAGCTATTCACTTAGTAGTTCCTGAATTTGGTAATCCTACTTTAGGACCGGGAAAATTTAACCCATATTATGCACGTTTTGCCTCCAATCCCGGAGTATCCACTGTTGTTGGAGATGCTCTTTTAAATACCCCTACGTTTTTTACTTATTGGGCAGGTATTTATGATGTGCTGGATTATGCTTTGGCAGGTGGAGAAGGTAGTACCGCCGGAGTAGATCCGGGAGACATTACCGAAATAACTGCTTTTACTCAGGCATATAAAGGAGCCATGGCCATGCTTTCTGCTTCTGCAAATAAAGGAGCCATAGCCAATATTCCGGCTGTTTTGGATTTTGCCTTCTTTAATACCATACCGTATAATGGATTGGTTTTAACGGAAGAAAAGGCCCAGGGCCTGAATGCTGCTTATGAGGCATATCCAAATATTCAGTTTAGTGAAGGACCCAATGCTTTTGTAGTGCTAGATGCTTTTGGTCTTCGCCAGCTTGAAGCAAATGAAAAAATATTGCTTACTGCACAAACAGGTATTTTAACTGAAGGATGGGGTAGTCTGGTACCAATGCCAACTGATGTAGTGATAAATAAAACGGAGGTTGCTGCCATTGAAACAGCTACAGAAAGTTTTAATGCCGTAATTGAAGATGAAGCCGATACTTATGGCTTGGCTTTGGTTAAAACAGATGCATTATTCAATAAATTAAAAAACGGGTTTTATGTAGATGGCAACGCCTACAACTCTGTATTTGTAAAAGGAGGCTTTTATTCACTGGATGGAATTCATCCGACAGAAAGAGGTGCCTGTATCATAGCCAATGAGTTTATTAAAGCCATTAACTCAACATATGATGCAAGTATTCCAGGTGCAGATGTTAATCAGTATGAAGGAGTAGAATTTCCCGAATAAACTTGTATTGTTCTTATATACAAAGGCTTCCGCATTACATGGAGGCCTTTTGTTTTTGGTACAGGTAAAGTTTTGTAAAGTTTTTTTAAACAAATGAGTAACCATTATTATGTTGAAATCGTAGAAAAGCAGGTATAACCTAAATATTAACACATTAACACTATTAACAATGAGAGTACTTTTTTCTATTTTATTTATAGTTTCATTTTGTGCATTTGCAACTGCGCAAGAAGCTAAAGATGTAACTATCCAAAAATTTACCAAAGGAATTTTATCTTTCCCTGAAGGAGAATTAAGTCGATATACACCCATATCGAGTTTCAACAAAGAGGCTTTGGATAACGCAGCTAAGTCGGGCAATTTAACCAAGGAGAATATGGCTGGTTATATGGCAGAAGCTAAAAACTATAAATATTGCTTAATCACTGTGGGGACACATACGATTGTTAAAATCACAGACTTGAATAAAACCATCATGTCAGGTTCATGGGGTTGTAAACTTCCTTATGGAGAAGGATATATACAAAAAGGAAGTCTTAATTTTAAGCAAGACTATATCAATAATATTATTGGTATTCCTGATTCTCAACGAAGAATGATATTTTTCTTTGAATAAACGAACATACAACAAACAACAAAGGCTGTCTTATAAATTACTTAAGACAGCCTTTGTTATTTCTATAAGTATCATTACCAAATGTCAGCTCTGTTTTCCGGAGCTATATACATTTTAGATTCAGGCGTTACTGCAAAGGTCGTGTAGTAAAGATCCATATTTGGCAGCGGACCATTTACTCTAAACTCGGCCAAAGAATGTACATCTACCTTTGTCATTCTTAATTTTTCTTTTTCTCTTATATTTTCTGCCCAAAGGTTTGCATAACTAATCAGGAATCTCTCTTCTTTCGATAAACCATCGATGTTTGCTATTTCTCCTTTATCTTTAATGGCTTCCATGTACGCAGCAAAAGCAATATTCAATCCTCCTAAATCAGCAATATTTTCACCAAGAGTTAACTCTCCATTGGCATAAATAGTGTCTTTAATCTGAAACTGGTTAAATTGCTCAACTAAAACCTGTGTTCTGTTGGCAAAATTAGTTGAATCTTCACTTGTCCACCAGTTGGCTAAATTACCTTCTTTGTCATATTGTGATCCCTGATCGTCAAAACCGTGGGTCATCTCGTGACCGATAACAACACCAATTGCACCATAATTTACTGCATCATCTCCATTTAAATAAAAGAAAGGAGGTTGCAGGATAGCTGCAGGAAAAACGATTTCGTTACCCGTAGGATTGTAGTATGCATTTACCGTCTGAGGAAACATATGCCATTCTTCCTTATCTACCGGTTTTTCAATTTTGCTCATTTCATATTTAAAATCAAACCTGTTCGATGCCAAAACATTACCCACATATGAATCCGGACCAACCTGCAGAGATCTATAATCTCTCCATTTGTTTGGATAACCCACCTTAACGCCAATGGCTTTTAGTTTATCTTTGGCAGCAAGCTTGGTTTCGTCACTCATCCATTCTAAGCGATCAATTCTTTGGGCAAAACCTACTCTAAGGTTTTCTACCAATACTTCCATTCTTTCTTTCGCTTCGGCGGGAAAATACTTCTCTACAAATAATTGTCCAACAGCTTCTCCAAGAGCATTACTTGTTGTTCCCTGAACTCTTTTCCATCTAGGTTCCATAGCTGATTTACCCTGAATGGCTTTACCGTATAATTCAAACTTGGCATTTACATAATCTGCTGCTAAATATGAACTTAAAGAACGAACCGTGAGTGCTTTTAAGTATTTTTTCCAAATATCAGGAGATTCAGATTGTACCAGATTTCCAACTTCAGTTAAATAACTTGTCTGGTTAATATTTATTTCATCAGGTATTTGAATAGACAGGCCCTCAAAATATTTATCCCAGTTAAATCCTTTATAAGCAGAAGGTAAGTTGGAGCATTTTATTTTATTATAGGTCAAATGCGGATCACGGTTTTGGATACGGGTATAATATGCATTTGCTAATTTAGTTTCAAAATCCAATAGCTGCTGACTTATATTCTTAGCAGATATAGAGTCTTCACCCATTAAGGTAAATATGGTATTTAAATAGGTACTATATGCATTTTTTATTTCTAAGGATGCATCATCTGTATCTAAATAATAATCGCGATCAGGTAATCCAAGTCCTCCCTGATATATACCGGCTATATTCATGCTACTATTTTTTTTGTCAGCAGTAACATAGAAATAAAAAAGCGGGTTTAACTGATAGCTATGTAAAAAACCAATAGTATAGGGGATATCATCAGCTGATTCGATAGCATCGATTTGCTTAAATACAGGCTCCAATTTCTTTAAGCCTTCTTCTTCAATGGATAGGGTATCCATTCCGGCATTATAAAAATCACCTATTTTTTGAGCAACACTGCCAGGTTCATTACTGCCTTCTGTAGCATCCTTAAATAATGCTTTTAGTTTTTTTCTGTTGTCTTCCAATAATAAATCGAACCATCCAAACCTACTTTTATCATCAGGTATAGGATTATTATCTAACCATTTACCATTTACATATCTGAAAAAATCATCTCCGGCATTAACGGTTGTGTTTAAGTTTTCTTTGGAAAAGTTTGGTTTCTGTGATTCTTTTTTGTCTAAGGATTGGGTACATCCCACTAACAAAACAAATAAACCCAAAATTAACTTTTGGGGAGCTAGGTGTTTCATTTTCATGGTTTAAAATTTTAGAATTATGTATTTCAAAAATATGCTAATAAAAGATATTTCACAATTGCAGAACCATTTTTGCCATTTGTTGTTTATAAAGCAAATGACCTAAACGGATAGAACTATGAACATTATACTACATAGTTTTTTCAGTAAATATTTAAACAAAACAAGAATAGTATTTAGAATTGGGCCAAATAAAAAAGACATTTCTGTTTGGCTGCCTTTTAATTAGAATTAAATATAAATAAATTAATATGTCAACATTTGAAATTCTAATGCCTAAAATGGGCGAGAGCGTTGAAGAAGCAACAATTACAAAGTGGTTTGTTTCTGTAGGAGATAAAATTGAGGAGGATGATGTGCTTTTAGAAATTGCCACCGATAAGGTAGATTCAGAAATACCATCCCCGGTATCTGGAACTATCAAAGAAATTTTACACGAAACAGATGCACTGGTTGCTGTTGGCAAACCGGTTGCAATTATTGCTCTGGAAGGAGAAGGAGGCGAAGAAGAGCCAGCTCCTGCTGCGATTGAAAAGATTGAAGAAACAATTGATAAAGCAGTTGAAACCAGTGGAGCTGTTGGAACTCAGGATTTTAGTCAGTCCGATAAGTTTTATTCGCCTTTGGTTAAAAGCATAGCCAAAGAAGAGGGTATATCCATAGAAGAACTGGATAGCATTAAAGGCAGCGGGCAAGGTAACCGGGTAACAAAAACTGATATTTTAAACTATATTGAAAATAGAGGTCAGGCTAAAGAGGCCCCTGCAGCAACTCCTGCTCCTGAAAAAGTAAGTGCGCCAGCTGCAGCTGCGGCTCCTGAACAAACTAAAATAGAAAGACCTCCGGTATCTGTAAGCGGAGAAGATGAGATTGTTCAAATGGACAGAATGCGTAAAATTATTGCTGACCATATGGTGATGTCTAAGCAAGTATCTCCACACGTTACTTCAGTGGTAGAAGTAGATATGACCAATATTGTGCTTTGGCGTAACAAAAATAAAAATGCTTTCCAGGAAAAGTATGGTGAGAAAATAACCTTTACACCAATATTTACCGAAGCCGTTGCCAGGGCATTAAAAGATTTCCCGGGAGTAAACGCTTCTGTTGATGGAGATAAGATTATCTATAGGAAAAATGTAAATGTAGGTATCGCAGTGGCATTGCCTACCGGTAATTTAATTGTTCCGGTCATCAAACAGGCAGATCAGAAAAACTTAGTTGGCCTGGCTGCTGATGTAAACAGGGTTGCTAATTTGGCCCGCGAGAATAAACTTTCGCCGGATGATATTCAGGGCGGAACCTTTACCATTTCAAACTTTGGTTCTTTCAAAAATATTATTGGTACGCCAATTATTAATCAACCTCAGGTAGCTATTTTGGCTGTAGGTTCTATTGAAAAGAAACCTTCGGTAATCGAAACACCGACGGGAGATGTAATTGGTATTCGTCATAAAATGTTTTTATCACTATCATACGACCACAGAATTGTGGATGGTGCACTAGGCGGTGGTTTCCTCAGAAAAATAAGTGACTACCTTGAAGCGTTTGATATCAATCGTGAAGTATAATAAACGATTGAACTTTAATAATTAAGAATAGTATGCAAATACTTTTTGTGATCTTAAAGTATTTGCCTGTTTATCCGATCATATATCGGAAAAGCTATCTGACAAACAAACGAGAAATTTTAGACACATGAAACGAACCATGAGAATATTTTTACAAACAGAACATAGTAAGTATAATGGTGAGTTCCATGTGGCATTTGAATAATAAATTTTATACACATGAAAGCAGATGTAGAAGAATTATATAAAATTAAGACCACAGACAAAGAGACCTTACTGAAATGGTATCAGCTATTGAAATTAGGACGTAGCCTTGATGACAGAGCTCCTAATTACTTAAAACAAGCCATTGGGTGGTCATACCATGCACCAGCTGCAGGTCATGATGCCATTCAGTTGGCCATTGGTCAGAACTTTGACAGAAGTAAGGATCACCTGTTTCCATATTATCGCGACTTACAAACTTGTGTATCAGCTGGGTTAACAGCCGAGGAAGTAATCTATAATGGTATTTCAAAAGATACAGATGTTGCAGGCGGTGGTCGTCACATGTCTAATCACTTCGCAAAGCCCGAATGGAATATTCATAATGTATCATCGTGTACAGGAAACCATACACTACATGCTGTTGGTATCGCACGAGGAATAAAAACATATAAAGCCAAAGGTGTTGCCATAAGTTCTCAGGGGGAATCTTCAGTATCAGAAGGATATGTGTATGAAGCAATTAATGGTGCTTCAAATGAGCAACTTCCTGTGGTTTTTGTATTTCAGGATAACGGATATGGTATTTCTGTTCCTAAAAAGGATCAAACGGCCAATAGGAAAGTGGCCAAGAACTTTGAGGGAATGAAGAACCTAAGGATCTTATATTGTAACGGTAAAGATGTTTTTGATTCGATGAACACCATGACCGAAGCAGTTAAATGGGCTGAAGAAAACCAGAAGCCTGTAATTGTTCATGCCAATTGTGTTCGTATTCATTCTCATTCCAATTCAGACAGGCACGATCTGTATAGAGATAAGGCTGAGTTAAATTATGTGCAGGAATATGATCCTATTGCTAAATTCAGAAGACTGTTGGTTAGATATAACAGAGCTACTGAAGAAGAGCTTAGCGAAATAGATGAGCAGGTAAAGGTTAAAGTAAAAGCAGCTCACAAGGCAGGTCTTTCTGCACCAAGTCCGGCACCGGAAAGTATTCATGACTTTGTATATGCGCCGGCTTATGTTCCTCAAAAATTCCCGGAAGGATTACACAATGAACAAAGTGAGCCTAAAAAACTTATAGAGGCACTTAACGGTACATTAAAAGAAGAGTTCCGAAGAAATCCACACACCTATATTTGGGGGCAGGATATGGCCAACAAGGATAAGGGAGGTATCTTTAATGTATCTAAGGGTATGCAAAAAGAATTTGGTCGGGAGCGTGTATTCAATGCACCAATTGCCGAAGATTATATTATGGGTACCGCTAACGGTATGTCCAGGTTTAATAAGGATATTAGGATTGTAGTTGAAGGCGCAGAGTTTGCAGATTACTTCTGGCCTGCCATGGAGCAGTTTGTAGAAACTACTCATGAGTATTGGAGAACAAAAGGACAGTATGCGCCAAATATTACAGTACGCCTGGCTTCCGGAGGATACATTGGTGGTGGTTTATACCACTCTCAAACCATTGAAGGCGCCTTAACTACCTTCCCGGGTGTTCGTGTGGTTTACCCTTCTTATGCTGATGATGCAGCCGGTTTATTACGTACATCAATGCGATCAGAAGGTATGACAGTTTTCCTTGAACCTAAAGCATTATATAATGCACCTAAGGCAGCAACTCCAATACCAGAGGAGTTTGAAGTACCTTTTGGTAAAGCCAGAGTTAGACGGGAAGGTTCAGATTTAACAATGATTACCTATGGTAATACCACACATATGTGCGTGGAAGCTGCAGATAAATTGGCTGAAGAAGGTGTGGGAAATATTGAAGTAGTCGACCTTAGATCGTTGATTCCTCTGGATAAAGAAACCATATTAGCATCCATTAAAAAAACATCCAGAGTACTTATTGTGCATGAAGATAAAGTGTTTGCCGGATTTGGAGGAGAAGTTGCAGCCATTATTTCGGAGCTTGGTTTTGAGTATCTTGATGCACCTGTAAAACGTTTAGGAGCAACCTTTACACCTATCGGGTTTAATAGAATTTTGGAAGCAGCAACCTTACCTAATACAGGTAAAATTACAGAAGCAGCTCGCGAACTTTTATCTTATTAATTAATGGCAGTCGAATAAAATTTTAAACAGATGAAACAAGCATTAACTTTATTAATCATAAAGTACATACAAGAAGATGATTAAAAAAAAAAATGCGAGTTCCTGAATGTGCAGAAATTTTTGACACATTTTCTTAAAAACAAAAAAATTAAACAGATGAAAAAGATTGGATTATTCTATAGCTTTCATTCGGTAAAGACCAAGCAACAGGCACAGAAAATCATTAAGGAAATAGGTAGCGATCATATAGAAGAAGTAAATGTTGAAGAAGCTACTGAAGATCAGTTTATGGCTTATTCAAATTATATATTAGCAGTGCCAACATGGTTTGATGGTGAGTTACCGAATTATTGGGATGAATTTTTACCCTCAGTTGAAGAAGATAGCTTAAAAGGAAAAACCTTTGCTTTATACGGTGGTGGGGATCAAAAGGGATATCCTGAAAACTTTGTGGATGGTATTGGTATTTTGGCCGATTTCATTGAGGAAAGAGGTGGTAAGGTGATTGGATTTACTTCTACTGACGGATACGAGTTTGAGCACTCTAAAGCACAAAGAGGAGACCAATTTGTTGGTTTAGCTCTGGATATAGAAAATCAGGCAGCAGATACTAATGATAGAATTAAAAATTGGACTGGCGAATTAGTAAAAACTTTTAAATAGCATTTAATCTCTAATCAATGACATAGTTTTAGATTAAATACAAAAATGGAAGAGGATTCACGTTTAGTGAATCCTTTTTTTTGCGCTAAAAAATCGGAACAAGTACATAACATAATTAAAGACCTTAGGATTAAAAAATGAATCCCGTTGTTTATCCTAACCAAAATATGCAAAAAGCATGTTTTACACGAAAGAAATGCAATTCTTTAACCCGGATTATGCATTAGATTTTCGTTATGAACATTGAAAATGCAATAAAACAAACACTTTACTGAAAAGAGGCATAGCACCGCTATGGTGAGTTGAAGCAAGTGAGTAAAACGATTTGTTTTAAAGTAGTTTCAATGTGCAATAGATTAGCTAATGCATATTCCGGGTTTAAGGTTTTACCAGTAATTCTAAGCTAAATGCTATACGATGCACATTAAAAAAGGATATTAATGGAGAAAACCAGTAAAACGTCAATAGGAATGGATTTTTAATAAATTTCAAGAGTTAACCATAGTTACGTTAGGCAACAAACCTTCACATAAGCATTACATATGTGAATAGTACAAAATATTGATAAAAGTTACATGTGTAATCGCTGGTTGTAATGAAAGCTAATCTAAATTAATCTCATATTTAAAAAATAGAGTAGGGGATGTGTAATTTGTAAACAAAATATTCTTAATTAATCCAGATTATATAATACACATGTAACATCGTAAATTCACAGCTTAACACTTTTAAACAATCTTTTTATAGAACTGCTTATCAGCAACTTATAGGCTTTAATTAATGCCGTGCTTTAAATACAATCAGGCTTTAAAGGCAAAACAATACCTTTTCATTACATAAAGGGCTTAAATATCGATATAGTATACTAAAAACCTGATAGTTATAAATATTATCAAAAGTATTACTTTTTAAGCTTTTATGTGTAACTTAATAGGTTGTCTATTAGGTATATATGATAATATTGAAAAGTTTAAATGTGCTCATTCATTTTGCTCACCATAGTAATCTATGAAAATACTTAATGTTGTTATTGCGCTGTATGTAAGCAGTGTAAATATCTTAATTAATGCATAACTTAAGGTAAGTAGCGGTCCTGTTATAATCATACTTTATACAACATGAAAAATATCGATTTATAAGACAAATATTAAGGATGTAAATTCCATCTGTAATTAAGAGTGTAGTTTTGTAAATCTAAAATATATATTACATTTGTATCGCGGTAGTGTATTTGTAAATTCTATAAACATATGTAATTAAATTAAGTCTGTTACATATGTAATAGTCTTTCTACTCTATTTACATCTGATATAGTTAAAATAATAGTATCCATGAAACAGCGCTTACAAACCTTATTGGCCACTGAAAAAATTGCTTCGTCTAAATTTGCGGACATATTAGGCGTTAATCGGTCTAGTATATCTCATTTGTTATCCGGAAGAAATAACCCTAGTCTTGATTTTCTGCAAAAGGTATTGGTAAACTTTCCACATATAAACCCGGATTGGTTACTGCTGGGGCAGGGTGCTATGTTTAGGAATGATGTTGAAGATAAAAACATTCCTGTAGTTAATCAGATTCCATTTGAGGATAAACACGAGGAAAAAGAGGTAAATAAGGAGGAAATTAAGCCTGTTAGCATTCCTCCTGAAAAGATTATAACAGAAACAGAAAAAATGCCTAAATCTGAGGCTAAAGAGGATGAAAAAGTAGTTGTTTCACCTGTTAATGCTCAAAAGAAAATAGAACGTATTGTATTCTTTTATTCGGATCAATCTTTTGATACATATTTTCCTAACAAGTAAGATTTATATGAGGTAACCTCTGTATTAGTATAAATATGTAACATACTATGTTTAAGAATCTAAAATATATTTGACTAATGATTGATATTATAGTTGGTTACAATTATAAACTACTGTAAACATCATGCATTTACCCCAATAAGGAAGGTTATAAAGCAGCATAACGCTTAAAGTTCTCTTTATTTGATCTACTTTTGCGACTTCTTATTCATAACTATTAATCCATTTTATTTTTAGATATAAATAGAACCGCCTTTATAGTGGTTATTTAAAATATCAATTGTGTAATTATCTCTAATGACCTATTTAAGGATAGTGTATCTAATCACAGATAAGGACCTAATTATCGACCTAAAATTTAAACCCTAAACAACCGATTTATAGCGTTTCATTCATGCGTTTAGATGCTTGTTAATTTAGGTATTGTCATTCCCTCCAATTTGTCTATATTTGTACGATTAAATTCACAGTGTTTACATGTGTAAATACTTCATATAACAAATTGATTATCATATATGAAGAAAAAAGTTGAGGTGTTTACGGTTACAAAGAATCGCCGTATTAACCAGGAATATCTGATACTTCACGTTGCAAGTGAAACTAGTTTACCAGAAATACTTCCGGGACAGTTTGTAGAAATTAAGGTTGAAAATGGACCCAATACCTTTCTGCGTCGTCCTATTTCCATTCACGAGGTAGATAACGACAAGAATGAAATTCTATTACTTATCCAGGAAGTTGGAGAAGGAACCAGGTTAATGGCTGAATTAAAGCCGGGTGATAAGTTAGATATGATTTACCCTTTGGGTAACCAGTTCTCTATACCGAACAAAGGCAATGTATTATTAGTAGGTGGTGGTGTTGGTGTTGCTCCCTTATTAATGTTAGGCAGATTTTTAAAGGCAAATGGTGCAACTCCTCATTTTTTATTAGGAGCCAGAAGCGAAAATATATTAATGGACCTTACAGACTATAAGAAAATTGGAGATGTTGGTGTAACCACTGAAGATGGTTCTTTAGGAGTAAAAGGTTTTGTAACAGACCACCCTTTAATGAAGGAAGGTTTAGCAAATATGGATTTAGTATGTACATGTGGACCAGATCCAATGATGCGTGCAGTTGCTGCCGCAGCTAAATCTGCAAATATTAAATGCGAGGTTTCGTTAGAAAACATGATGGCTTGTGGTTTTGGCGCTTGTTTATGCTGTGTAGTTGACACTAAAGAAGGAAATAAATGTACCTGTACTGAGGGACCTGTTTTTGACATAAATGAATTAAAAGGATGGTAAATTTAGCTGTAGATATAAATGGTTATTCCCTTAAAAATCCGGTAATGACCGCTTCCGGAACATTTGGTTTTGGAGAGGAATATGAAGACTTTATTAATATTGATGACCTGGGTGGAATTGTGGTAAAAGGTACTACTTTACACCATAGAGAGGGTAATGCTTACCCCAGAATGGCTGAAACACCTGCAGGGATGCTTAATGCTGTAGGTCTTCAAAATAAAGGAGTGGATTATTTTATAAATAATATATATCCCAGAATTAAACATTACAATACAGGAATCTTTGTAAATGTTTCAGGTTCGGCAATAGAAGATTATGTAGAAACTGCAGAAAAGCTTAACGATTTAGAGAATATTCCGGGGATTGAATTAAATATTTCATGTCCAAATGTAAAAGAAGGTGGTATGTCTTTTGGCGTTCATTGTCCATCAGCTGTTGCTGTAACAGAGGCCGTGCGTAAAGTTTACAAAAAGCACTTAATGGTGAAGCTTTCTCCGAATGTTACAGATGTAACAGAGATTGCCAAAGGGGTTGAAGGAGCCGGAGCAGACTCAGTTTCGCTTATCAATACATTATTAGGTATGGCAATTAATGCTGAAAAACGTCGTCCGGAATTAAGTACGATTACCGGAGGTTTATCAGGCCCTTGTATTAAACCCGTGGCCTTACGTATGGTTTGGCAGGTTTATAATGCCGTTAAAGTACCTATTATAGGTATGGGTGGTATAATGAATGCTACTGATGCTATTGAGTTTATGCTTGCCGGTGCAACAGCAATTCAGGTTGGTACTGCTAACTTTATTGATCCTACTATCACGGTAAAAATTGTAGATGGAATTAAGGATTATATGAATCGCCACAGCATTACAGATGTAAACAATCTGATTGGAGGAATGATTGTAGATTAATCATTACAACTATACAATAAAAATATCTAAAGGTTATCGCTTTGCGATAGCCTTTTTTTATATTCTTTAGTTTCCCGGATGGAATGTTTATGGGATATATTTTATCACACAGTATACTGCAAATATTTAGATTTATAAGGCATGTATTTATACCTAACTGACCTAAATGGGGCTCTGTTTGCAGAAGTATATATAATGAATATATATCTTTATTGACCAGGTTCAATTTAGCTAAACTAGTAGCTTTAAGGTAAAATTAATTCTAATAATTGGGTGCTTAATGCTAACAAAATGTGCTACTGGGAACTTTTCTATTGGTACTGTTCCGTTCCCTTGTTCCATAAACTATAGATAGCTTAAAACTGAGGTAATAAAAAAGCCAACTAGTTTTCACTAATTGGCTTTTGTCTTGGTGATTCAGCTGGGGTTCGAACCCAGGACCCCATCCTTAAAAGGGATGTGCTCTACCAGCTGAGCTACTGAATCTCCTTTTTTGCGGTTGCAAATATAGATGTTTTACCAACTATATACAAATAAAAAATGCTGTTTTTCCGATCTTTTTTTATTTAGCTTGAATAAGGTGTTTATCCCCAATTCTTTAGCTTTTCGGAATTATAATTAACCACATTAACAATTGGTCTGAAATTGTTTCTAATGAAGCTCCATTCGTTAGGATATTGCTTAAAAAGCTTATTAATACGGTCTCTATTTTTACTTATATAATCAGATATTGCTGCAGGAGTTATTGGTCGCTCCATTTGCTGGCCCACATTATAACTGGTTAAATTGAGTCCGGCTTGCGACACCTTAATTGCATTTTGCTCTAATTTGCTTAGAAAATCATATGACTTTTGTAAACGAGGAGATATGTCCTGAGCTTGAGTTGGGGCAGTTTCTTTGTTTACATCTGTATCATATACAATGAATTCGCCTTCAATTGCACAGTTTACATCTGTAACTATCATTTTTGCATAATCCACTGCTTCTAAAATAGCACTTTCAAGTATCGTTATATTACCTGAGTAATTCTTAATCTTTTCGACAGCACTCTCACTATAAACATAATTAACGTGATCAGAATGGCTGCAATTAAACAACAGCTTATCAGCCCAGGACATAAGCGTATATTCTAATTCTTCTTTTCGCTTATCTTTTTTATTTACAGATCTTTGACTTTCTATTATTGCTTTTGATTTTTGGGCAAAACCTTTAAGTTTATCTTCTTGCTTCCAATACATCCTGGCAAAAGAAATTGCCGAGCTGGAAATAAGGTGTCCAATCACAGATTTATTTTGCGTACTCAATGGTGTTTTCTGATGCTGTACTCCAAACTGATTCAGATCATCTTTGAAATAGATAAATACCAAATCTTTCCGGTTATCCAACCTATGAGGAAGTGTAATTAATAATACCAAATGCTCATATTCGCTAAAGATATTTAGTTGAGATTGCTCTGAGGTAAAAGAACTAAAAGGAACTTGTGATTTATCGAGCCACCTGTAATGGTTTCTTTCCAACTGCATCTGTTTTAATTCCTGTTGTTCTCCCTTTATTACCAATTCGCGTTCCTGAAGCTGATTATTTCGATACTCTAAACAAACACCTGCCAAATTGTTTATGTCATCTCCGGAACTATAAACACCAACAATCTGTTCAACCCCAAGTACTAAATCAGATATATGATCCAGTATAGAAGAGAACAAGTTTATTGATAATATTTGGTCAGATTTAAGCATACTTTAACATAAACATAATCAGCAAATTTAAGAAATTAAGCTGAGAATTAAGTGAATATTTAAGCTGTTTTTAAGTTGCAATTAAGTCTTTTTATACGAAATTAAGTTTGCTTAAATAATAAAAGTATTACTTAAATAACTGAATAACAACATTTATGACTATTAATTTTGTTTTGATTTAAATAAATACAGAATTATAATTAAAACATTTTAAGCTATGAGGACTTTAGATTTAAGTATTAGTTTTATCGTTATTCAATGGGCTAACCTGATTATAGATTGGTTTATGAATTTATTTGCTGATCCGGAATATTATTGGGTTGAAGAAACCTATCCCGGTAAAACAGTATCAACTAAAAATAACACCAATAATAATAAAGTAATTCAATCTCCTAAAATTGAAACAAAAAGTATCATTGACAAAAAAGCAGAGGGATTTACAAGACAAAAAAACAGTGCTTTATTAATGCCTTTTTATTCCACCAAACAACTATCAAAAACCATAAAATCAAAATCTTTATTCATATCCCCAAAGCTTCATTTTAGTAAGTTAATTAATCTGTCATTTATGGTTTAATATATTTGTTTAGGACTTTGCAATTTGGCTATATTTGAGGCAAATTGTTAATGTATGTTACGAATACTGTTTCTTTATTTTTTGTTGTTACCAGCCTTGGTGACAAATGCAAATATCAAATTATCAAATGATGCACAAATCTCTGTTCTTACCTGTTCTCAAGGCAAAGAATTGTATTCTGCATTTGGCCATAGCGCAATAAGGGTTTATGACAAAGAAAATAATGTTGATTTGGTTTTTAATTACGGTACTTTTGATTTTAATACGCCTAATTTCTATTTAAAATTTGCCAATGGTAAGCTTAATTATATGCTCAGTGTGAGCAAATATGATAGATTTTTAGCGTCATATTTTAGAGAAAACAGAAGCGTAATTGAACAGGTTTTAAATTTAAGCCATACAGATAAACAAGCTATTTTTACTGCTTTATTAATTAATTATCAGCCTGAAAATCGTTATTATAAATATGACTTTTTTTACGACAACTGTGCTACCAGAATATTTGATATTGTAAATGATAATCTTGTAGAAGAGTTGAAGTTAAGCGCTGAAACGGAAGGAATAACTTTTAGAGAGTATCTCCATCACTATCTGCAATACTCACCCTGGATTGAAACCGGGCTAAATACTATTTTGGGTTTACCGGCGGATAAGGTTGCCACCTTAAAAGAATCGACTTATTTACCGGATTTTTTAATGGATGTATGTAAAAACACACAGGTGAAAAATAAAGATAGAATTGTTCCTTTGGTAAAGTATACCGGTCAATTACTTGAATTTGATTTAAATACACAAAAACCTGTTTTCTTTTTTACACCTGTAGGAATTTTTACATTGCTTCTGCTAATTGTTAGCATAGCCAGTTATGTTTCTAAAAAATATAATTCCCTGGCCAATATTTTAGATCGAACTTTGTTTTTTATAGCAGGTTTTATTGGTGTTGTTATTGCTTATTTATGGTTTGTAACGGACCATACTGTTACCGGCACGAACCTTAATATCTTATGGGCTTTACCAAGCTTCTTATATCTGGCTTTTTCAAAAATGAAAACAACGGTGTCACATACGATACTTAAAATTCATTTAACGATCTTGGTATTCTTTGTTATTACCTGGTATTGGATACCGCAATCATTTCCTATTGCAACAATTCCGGTAGCTCTTTTGTTAAGCTTTAGAGTTTTTAAATTATTAAAAGTGCGCCAGGCAGCTATTAAATCATAATTGTAAAACGGCTTAACTCAATGCATAAATTACTTTTTATTGCTATCCTAACATATTGTGCTTCACAAGCATTTGGTCAGGATGTACAGATTAAATCTGTTAATATTAAAGAGATAAAAGAACGAACTAAGTCCACAAGCGATACAATTTATATCATTAATTTTTGGGCAACCTGGTGTAAACCATGTGTTGAAGAAATGCCTGTGATTGAAAATATACAGGAGTCATTCAAAGAAATACCTGTTAAAGTACTTCTGGTTAGCCTCGATTTTGAAAATCAGGTTAATAGCAAATTAATTCCCTTTATAAAAAAGAATTACATTCTTAATGAAGTTGTGGTGTTAAATGAATCCAACCCCAATCAATGGATTCCCCAGGTTAATGAAAGCTGGAGTGGTGCTATTCCTGCCTGCTGGTTTATATATCGCTATAAAGAACTTTTTCATGAAGGTCAGGTTACCCCTGATATTATAAAACATCAACTGAACTCTTTATTGGATTAAGTGTTTATGAACAAGTAAGGTATCCATATTGGACTTTAACTATACTCTAAAACACTTGAAAATGAAAACTTTATTTCTTTCCATTATTTTAACTGGCTTACTTAGCCCCATATTTTCACAGCTAAAAATAGGTGATAAAGCACCTAATTTCAATTTAAAGAACATAGATAATTCCTACGTTTCTCTAGATAAATATAGGCAGGAAAAAGGCGTTGTTTTGGTTTTTACCTGCAATCATTGCCCATATGCAAAATTATATGAAGACCGCTTAGTTGTTCTGGATAAAGAATTCAAGCCCAAAGGTTTTCCCGTTATTGCTTTAAATCCAAATAACCCTGTTACTTATAAAGAGGATTCATTTGATAATATGATTGTCAGGGCCAGAGAAAAAGGATTTACCTTTCCTTATCTGGTAGATAATATCGGTATCTATAAAAAGTATGGGGCTACAAAAACTCCTCATATATATTTGCTTAAAAAAGAGGACAATGGCTTCATTGTTAAATACATAGGTGCCATAGACGATAATCCCAGGGATAGTGAGAATGTTTCGGAAAAATACCTTGTAAATGCCATTAATTTACTACTGCAAAATAAAGATCCTTTAGTTGCTGAAACCAAGGCTATTGGGTGTAGTATAAAACCTTATTGATATTATCACGTATATAAATACTATATTCTTAATACAATACTATTTCTTTATTAAGAAATGAATCTTGTGTTTTACACGCATTTATTTAATTTTGTGTTCGAAATAAAGATTTTTTGATGTCATTTATATATAAAATAAGTACTGCGTTGTTGGGGGTAATTACCTTAAGCATAGCAAACTTAACCATATTAAACTCCGGTGATTCTTTTGGTGGTGATTTTATTCCACCTAAACCCGTTGTTTCTTCCCATAAAGTATCCAATGCCTTTTCTGATCACGAAAGATTTGAAGTTATTGATTATAATGTAAATAGATTTTTACGTCGAAATAACCTTGCCGGAGCGTCATTATCCATTGCCAAAGATGGAAAAATGGTTTTTTCAAAAGGCTATGGTTTTGCCGATAAAGAAAGATCTATTAATGTTCAGCCATATAATTTATTTCGCATAGCCAGTGTTTCAAAACTCGTTACAGCTGTGGCTATAATGAAATTGGTTGAAGAAGAGAAACTTACTCTGGATAGTAAAGTATTTGGATCTTCAGGTATTTTAAATGATTCTGTTTATCTGAATTATAGAGATTCAAAGGTTGAAAAAATTACGGTAAAGCAACTGCTTAATCACTCAGCAGGGTGGACAAACAGGTGGGGAGATCCCATGTTTATTCCTACCATTATTGCTAAAAAAATGGATGTTGAATACCCGGTAAAAAATGAGGATATTATACGGTTCATGTTGCAGAAGAGACTTCATTACCCTCCGGGGACCATATCTTCGTATAGTAACCTGGGGTACTCAATACTTGAAGAAGTAATTGAAAAAGCCTCTGGTATGAACTACGAAATGTACGTGAAAACCAACGTATTATATCCGTTAGAGATTTTCGATATGCAGATTGGAGGCAGCTATGCATGGGAAAGATTCGATTTAGAAGTTAAATATTATGAACCGGAAGATAGTTACCTGGTTTCGGATCATATGGGTGGCGAAGAATTGGTACCCAGAAGCTATGGCGGCAACGATATTAAAACTTTAGGTGCCGCTGGAGGATGGATAAGCTCTTCAACTGATTTACTCAGATTGGTTGTTGCCATTGATGGCTTTGATAATCCCAAAGATATTCTATCTACTGAAAGCATTCAGGAAATGACCACAACTGAGTTACTTGGAGGAAGTCCTTTAGGTTGGCGTGGAATAAGAAAAAATAAATATTGGTATCGTACGGGAACACTTGCCGGAACATCGGCATTAGTTGTTCGTCGTGACGATGGAATTTCCTATTCAATTATTTTTAATTCCAGTTCATGGAAAGGTCCCGAGTTTAATTCTGACATTCGCAGAATGATAGATCGTACTTTAGCCAAAGTTGAAGATTGGCCCGGTTATGATTTATTTGAACTTAAGAGTAACGATAAACCGCAGAGAAAAAGTACCATTTTCTAAAACATTTTTAATCATCTAATGTTTCTTTACAAATATTTTGATACGTGTAGAATTGCTTTATGGAATTCTAGTGGCGTATATTTAGTTAAATAGCATTAAATGATTGATATCCAAAAATTTGAAATAACAGAATTACCATTTGGTGAAAGAAGAACGAATAACAAACCTAATACTGAGCTTTATGCTTATTTAGGAGAAGAAGGAATTCGTAAGATCGTTAATCACCATTATGATTTGCTGGTAGAAAGCGAAATAAATGGTATTTTCCCGCCAAAAGGTGAATTACTTGATGGTGCTAAAAAGCGTTCAGCTGATTTTTTTATTCAGCGTTTAGGTGGTCCTGAGTATTATAAAATCACACGTGGAAACCCGATGCTCGCAAATAGACATTTGCCGTTTAAAATAACGCCAAAAGCACGAATGGTTTGGCTAGAGTGTTACCGTATTGTTCTTTCTAAATTGGAAAATGTTCCTGAGGATCTCGTACTGGACTATTGGAGATGGCTGGATGAGTTTTCTAACTGGATGGTTAACCAACACGACAAGCCTAAATTCAAACTCAATATTTCGATTAATAAATAATCTATTCTAATAGAATTAAGCACTAACGATATTCAAAGACATCTTATATGTGCGCTGAACTAAATTATATAGATGTCTTATAGTTGATATTATGTTATTGTTATATATGAAAATATAGCCAGATAGAATAACCTGGCTATACCTCTTACTTATATTATAAGTTCTTTAGTCTTTCACTAACTTCATTATACTTATCCATCATTTCAAAACGGTAGTATAAGTTCTTTAAGCTTTCCATTACCGCTGCTTCATCTGGTTTAATAGCCAAACATTTCTCAAAGTATGGTAACGCTTCTTTTAATATTTCTTCGCCAGCTGCTTTTTTCTCTCTAAACTTTTTGGTATCTGTTTCATCATTAGCTGCATTTAGCTTTTCAACACCTTGGTTAAAATATAAAACACCTACATTGTACAGAGCATTAAAGTACTCAGAATCAAGCTCCAAACACGTCTTGTAATCTTCTAACGCAAGATCTACATTTTTTAAATTGTCATTAAGTACAGCTCTGGCATAGTAAAAAGAAGGATTTGTATCGTCACCTTCAATAGCTGTATTTAGATAATCTAAAGCCTTATCGTTTTGTTTTGTATCTAAGTAATAGTTGATCAGGTAAGTCAAGATTCTGTTATCCTCAGGGTAAGTTTCGAAACCTTTAATAAGGTTAGCACCCATTTTTGTTGAATCAGCTGTTTCTGTATACATCTGATGCATTAAAATAATAGCATCTCCTCCACCATATTTTAAATCAACAGATTGGTTAAAATACTTTTCTGCAGAGGCCCAATCTTTACCATTATAGGCAGCTAAGGCAATATTCCAGATAATTAAAGTGTCTGTTTTTTCACCTTGAATAGCAATTAAATAGTCATTTGCATTAAGCTCTAATAAACCGTCAAAAGCCTCAACTGCACCTGCGAAATCTTCTTTATTAAAAGCTTCTACACCTGCATTTGTTAGTTCTCCACTAAATAAAAGTAATGACTGGCCAATTTCGTTTTTGTAACGACCAATTTTCTTTCCTTTAGCATCACCTTTCTTGTCCAGTTCAATTGCTTTTTTATAAAACTCAGCAGCCTTAATAACACCTTCATCATCTTTTCCTTTTTTTGCCAAGTTGCTATATACCTTAGCTGCAACAATATATGTCTTTGGCCAGGTATTACTTTTTTCATTCGCCATTGCTTCATCAATAGCTTCTTTTGCTTTTTCTACATCACCTTGATCCAGTAATGTTGTTGCGGTTGTAACTTTCCCTTTTTGAGCCATACCAACAGTAAATGTTAATACAGCTGCCAGGAATAATACAGTCTTCTTCATCATTATTAAGTTTTATTGTGTGGATTTAAATCCTAAATAGATTTACTCATTAACATTTTCACCAGCATCATTGGTCTCGATATTGGTATTTTCAACACTTTCTGAATCAACATTCGTTGCTCCTTCTACTGCTGCATCTTCAGTTTTTTCTTCTTCTTCCTTATATGCAGACACTTTAGCAACAGAAGCTATTTCATCATTTTTTCTAAGGTTTATCACTTTAACCCCTTGTGTTGCTCTACCTGTTGTTCGCAACTCTGATAATGCCAATCGAATAGTAATTCCTGATTTATTAATAATCATCAGGTCATTATTATCGGTTACATTTTTAATGGAAATTAAGGCCCCGGTTTTGTCCGTAATCTTCATTGTTTTTACACCTTTACCACCGCGGTTGGTAATTCTGTAATCTTCAATTTTCGACCTTTTTCCAAATCCTTTTTCCGATACAACAAGAACGTCTTCTTGCTCTATATCTTTAACACATATCATGCCAACCACTTCATCGCTTGAGGCATCTAACGTTATCCCTCTCACTCCCAGTCCGGTACGACCAATGCATCTTACCTTAGATTCATTAAATCTAATAGCTCTACCGGAGCGTGTTGCCATTAAAATTTCAGCTTCACCATGTGTTAAACGAGCCTGGATTAGTTCATCATCCTCTTTAATAGTAATCGCATTTACACCATTTACTCGCGGACGGGAATAATCAGCCAATAAGGATTTTTTAATGATACCTTTCTTGGTACCCATGATTATATAGTGACTATTAATATAATCCTGATCATTTAGTTTTTTGACCTTAATAAAGGCTTTTACCTTATCATCAGCCTCTATATTCAATAGATTTTGAATCGCTCTACCTTTTGTATTTTTCGCACCTTCAGGAATTTCGTATACTTTTAACCAGAAACACCTTCCTTTTGTAGTAAAGAAAAGCATGGTATTATGCATGGTTGCCGGATAAATATGCTCTATAAAATCCTGATCGCGAGTGGTACTGCCTTTTGAGCCAACTCCTCCTCTGGATTGGGTTCTAAACTCTGCTAATGGTGTACGCTTAATATAACCCATATGCGAAATGGTGATGATCATTTCATCATCTGCATAAAAGTCTTCCGGATTAAATTCTTCCGAAGCATAACTAATCTCTGTCTTTCTCTCATCACCATACTTATCTCTGATTTGAATCAGTTCTTCAGTGATGATTTCCATTCTGCGCGGCTCGTTTGCAAGAATATCTTTTAAGTCAGCAATTAGTTTTAATAACTCTTCGTATTCTCCACGTAATTTATCTTGCTCAAGACCTGTTAACGAACGCAGACGCATATCTACAATAGCTCTGGCCTGAATATCAGATAAATCAAATTGTTTTATCAAGTTCTCACGTGCTTCATCAGGGCTCGATGCTGCTCTTATGATTCTAATTACCTCGTCAATATTATCGCTGGCAATAATTAAACCTTCGAGGATATGTGCACGTTTTTCTGCTTGTTCAAGCTCAAATTGCGTACGTCTTGTTACTACATCGTGACGGTGCTCCACAAAATTGCTAATTAACCCTTTAAGGTTTAACAATTGTGGTCGACCTTTTACCAGCGCAATATTATTTACACTAAAAGATGATTGTAAAGCAGTTAGCTTATAAAGATTGTTTAAAACAACATTGGCAATGGCATCGCGTTTTAAATCAACGACAATACGCATACCATCTCTATCAGACTCATCATTGACATTTGAAATGCCTTCAATCTTCTTTTCATTAACAAGATCAGCAATTTTAATGATCAGCTCCGCTTTGTTTACTAAATATGGTATTTCTGAGATAATAATTTTATCTCTTCCATTGTTATCAGTTTCAACCTCAGCTTTGGCTCTAACAACCACACGTCCTTTTCCTGTCTCAAAAGCATCTTTTACACCTTTGTAGCCATAAATAATACCTCCAGTTGGAAAATCAGGAGCTTTAACATACTCCAATAATCCATCAATATCAATATCGTTATTTTCGATATAGGCTATGGTAGCATTAATTATCTCCGTTAAGTTGTGCGGTGGCATATTGGTAGCCATACCTACTGCAATACCGGAAGCTCCATTTACCAGAAGGTTAGGAATTCTTGTTGGCAAAACAGTTGGTTCCTGAATAGAATCATCAAAGTTTAACTGAAAATCGACTGTTCGTTTTTCAATATCAACCAATGTTTCTTCAGCAATTTTGTTTAGTCTGGCCTCTGTGTAACGCATTGCTGCAGGACTATCACCATCTACAGAACCAAAGTTTCCCTGTCCGTCAACCAATGGGTAGCGTAACGACCAGTCTTGCGCCATACGGACCATAGCAAAATATACAGAAGAATCACCATGCGGGTGATACTTACCTAGCACCTCTCCTACAATTCTGGCAGACTTTTTATATGGCTTAGTGGAAGTAATACCTAAATCACTCATTCCATACAGAACACGTCTATGAACAGGCTTAAAACCATCCCGAACATCAGGCAGTGCCCTAGAAACAATTACCGACATTGAATAATCAATGTAGGCAGATTTCATTTCTTCCTCAATATTAATTTTTATTATTTTCTCTCCTTCAGCCATTTATAGTTAAATTTTGAATTAGAATTTACAAACAAAAACAGGCTGCTTTGGCCTGTTTTTTGGACGGCCTAATTTAGTTATTTATGTGGGAATTAGAAAGTGATTACACACACAATTTATTAACAAGTAATAAACTTTCTGAAATGCGCATATTTATTACTATTTTTGACATTTAGAAAACAGATAATTTAAAAATAATTGTATTTTTAAATTAGTATTTAATTACTTTATATTATTATGAATTTAAATTTTACACAAAGGATTAATGATGTAATAAGTTATTCTAAAGAAGAAGCAGAAAGACTTGGGAATCCCTATATATCTCCGGAACATCTTTTATTAGGTTTATTAAGAGAAGGTGAAGGAACTGCAATTGAGATTCTCGATCAACTGGAAGCTGATTTGGATAGCTTAAAGTCGAATATTGAATCAAAACTCAAATCAAAGGTTGCACTTGAACATTCTGATCATATACCTCTTTTAAAATCGTCGGAAAGAATATTAAGATTGATTTATTTAGAGGCCCGATCAATAAAAAGCAAAAATATAAATACCGGACATTTATTATTAGCTTTATTAAAAGACAACCGTGGTTTTATAACTGAACTTATGGCGGAAGAAAAAATTAATTACGAGAAGGTAAAAGGGTTAATGACCAACAATGAACCTTTGGCAAAAGCCGACTTACCGGAAGACGATGATCAGGACAGCCCATTTTCTTCAGGCGGTGGATCTGATGCACCTCGATCAACAGGAGGAGCAAAAGGGTCAGATACTCCAGTATTAGATAATTTTGGTATTGACATGACTCTTGCCGCAGAAGAAGGAAAACTTGATCCTATTGTTGGTAGAGAAAATGAAATAGAAAGACTGGCTCAGATATTAAGTCGTCGCAAAAAAAACAATCCTATATTAATAGGTGAGCCTGGCGTTGGTAAATCAGCAATAGCTGAAGGATTGGCCATCAGAATTCATCAAAAAAAGGTTTCTCGTGTCCTATTTGATAAACGTGTAGTGACACTCGACTTAGCATCGATTGTTGCCGGCACCAAATATCGAGGACAATTTGAAGAACGTATGAAGGCCATACTCAACGAACTTTCTAAAAATCCGAACATTATATTATTTATAGATGAAATTCACACCATTGTAGGTGCTGGCGGAGCAACCGGCTCATTGGATGCTGCCAACATGCTAAAGCCTGCTTTGGCAAGAGGTGAAATACAATGTATTGGAGCTACTACGTTGGATGAGTATCGTCAACATATTGAAAAAGACGGAGCCTTAGAGCGTAGATTTCAGAAGGTAATGGTTGAACCTACTTCTATTGAGGAAACCGTAGAGATTCTTAATAATATTAAGGAGAAATACGAAGATCATCATAACGTAACCTTTACGCAAGATGCCGTCGAGGCCTGTGTTAAATTGACTGACAGATATATTACAGATCGTCATTTACCTGATAAGGCTATCGATGCATTGGATGAAGCTGGTTCAAGAGTTCATATTTCAAATATTATTGTTCCGGAAACAATTTTAAAGCTTGAGGAGCAAATTGAAGAAACCAAAGAAAATAAAATAAAGGCCGTTAAGGCACAGAATTTTGAACTTGCTGCCAGTTTTAGAGATAAGGAAAAAACCTACCTTGAAGATCTGAATAATGCAAAAGCAAAATGGGAACAAGAATTACAACAACATCGTGAAACTGTTAACATTGAGAAAGTTGCAGAAGTAGTGGCTATGATGACAGGTATACCTGTTCAAAGAGTTGCTCAGGCAGAAGGCTTCAGGCTTCTGCAAATGTCAGATAAACTTACAGGTAGTGTAATTGGTCAGGAAGAGGCTATACAAAAAATTGTTAAGGCTATTCAAAGAAACCGTGCCGGATTAAAAGATCCTAACCGCCCTATTGGTTCTTTTGTTTTCCTTGGTCCTACCGGGGTAGGTAAAACGCATTTGGCTAAAATTTTAGCACAGTACTTATTCGATTCAACGGATGCTTTAATCCGTGTGGATATGAGTGAATATATGGAGAAGTTCTCCGTATCTCGACTTGTTGGTGCACCTCCGGGATATGTAGGTTATGAAGAAGGTGGGCAGTTGACAGAGAAAGTTCGCCGCAGACCGTATTCTGTTGTATTGCTGGACGAAATAGAAAAAGCGCACCCCGATGTATTCAACTTGCTTCTTCAGGTACTTGATGAAGGTCGATTAACTGATAGCCTAGGTAGAAAAGTAGATTTTAAAAACACCATCATCATTATGACTTCCAATATTGGAAGTAGAGAATTAAAAGATTTTGGTAGAGGCGTAGGGTTTCAGTCTAAGAGTAGAGAGTCTGATTCAGACCATGCTCGTCATGTGATTCAAAAAGCATTGAAAAAAGCTTTTGCGCCTGAATTTATAAATAGAATTGATGATGTTGTAGTATTTAATACTCTTGACAAGGAGGATATTCATAAGATTATTGACATTGAGCTTAAAGGTTTATACTCAAGAGTTGAAGCGCTTGGCTACCAACTTAAACTAACAGATAAAGCCAAAGATTATATCGCATCTAAAGGTTTTGATTCTCAATTTGGTGCACGACCACTAAAAAGAGCTATTCAAAAATACCTGGAAGATGAAATGGCCGAAGTGATTATTCAGGCATCAGTTTCGGAAGGAGATGTTATTAAAGTTGATTTTGATGAGAAGAACGAAAAAATATTCTCTACCATCGAAAAAAACAAAAAAGGATTAAAAGAATCAAATGAAGAATAAATTATAGAAATAATAAAAAAAAGGGTTTTCCAATGAAAACCCTTTTTTTTATGCTAATAATTTATCTATTTCGTGGTAAAATCAAGCAGCGTAATATTAAATTTTAAAACATTGCTCTTATACGCATACCTTGAAGGTATATAAAGAGTTGCCTTCCCGCCTTTCTTCATATAAGGAATACCAATTTGCCAGCCTTCAATCAATCCATCCAATGCCATCCATACTCCCGGACTCTGAGCATTGTCGAAAACTACTTCGGTAGGTAAATAATAACCAGTATAAAGTACTTTAATTTGGTCTATATCACCGGTAACCTGCTCACCGTCTCCTATCTCAAGGTGTTTAATATACATCCCGCTAGGATCTGCAATGGTATCGGTAATGTTATTATCTACAAAATAATCCTGAATAATTTGCTCGTCTCTTTCTGTATAATCAGGCTGTTCACCTTGTTCTTTATCATCATCCTTTTTACATCCGTAAATACCTAGGAGTAAGATGACCATACAATAAAAAGTATACTTCATGTGTGTGTGAATTTAATTTTGCGCTGCAAGTTAAAACAATTTTATAATTACGGAACTATTTTGTTTTGTCATACGCATCAACAATGCTTTGTACCAATGGGTGACGCACAATATCTTTCACAGTAAAATTAATGGTTTTAATACCTTTTACATTCTTAAGGATTTTAAGCGCCTGAACCAAGCCAGATGTTGAAGTTTTAGGAAGGTCTATTTGAGTTACATCACCTGTAATCACATATTTGGTGCTATGTCCCATCCTTGTTAAAAACATTTTTATTTGATTAACAGTTGTATTTTGCGCTTCATCTAAAATCACAAAAGCTTCATTTAGGGTTCTACCCCTCATAAAAGCCAAAGGAGCTATCTGTATGGTACCATTTTCAAGATAATCTTTTAAGCGGGCTGCAGGTATCATATCCTGAAGGGCATCATATAAAGGTTGCAGATATGGATCAATTTTTTCTTTCATATCTCCTGGTAAAAAACCCAATTTTTCCCCGGCCTCTACCGCGGGTCTGCTTAGAATTATTCTGCGCACCTCTCTCCTTTTTAATGCTCTAACAGCCAAAGCTATAGCAGTATATGTTTTACCTGATCCTGCCGGACCAATGGCAAAAATCAAATCATTTTTATCGTATTCTTTTACAAACAAACGCTGGTTTACAGTTCTGCCTTTAATAGGTTTACCGTTGATACCAAATAATATAACATCATCAACATCCTTTGTAACACCAACCTCACCACTTTCAATAATCTCAACAATTGAGTGCTCGCTTAGCACATTATATTCGTTGTAATGGTCGAGCAACAAGTGAATTTTCTCTTCAAACTCAGCCACTTCCTCTTCCTCACCCATGGCCTTTAGCCAATCACCTCTGGCAATTATTCGTAGTTTAGGAAATCTGTTTTTAATTATTTCGAGTTTTACATTTTTTACGCCTAAAAACTCAATTAAATCAACGGAATCAAGATATATTAATTTTTCTATCATGTAATATTTTTGGATATATACTTTTGATGCAAATTAAAAACATTTTTAATCGATTATGCATTGTTTTCGCATAATACTTACAAAAAAGTAAATTTAAGACAGGATCTGTCATGAATCAATAAAAACAATTCCGAATTATCCGCTTTATATAGACAGTTATCCCTATTTTTGGAAAGATTATTCACATGGTGAAACTAACATAAGTATGAAACTGACTTGCAAATTTATGATCAAAATTACCTGATCAAAGGATTCTTGAATTTTGCAGGTTTATGCAACTATAAAATCAAAATTTTAACGCATGAAGGAAAAATTATTGTCGTTCGAGAAATTGCTAAATATAATGGATGAACTCAGGGAAAAATGTCCCTGGGATAAAAAACAAAACAACGAATCTTTACGAACTCTCACCATTGAAGAAACCTACGAGCTTGCCGATGCTATTTTAAAAAATGACCCTAACTTAATTAAAAAGGAACTTGGTGACTTGCTATTACATATAGTATTCTATGCTAAGATTGGCGATGAAGAAAATCATTTTGACATTAAGGATGTTATAGATGCCTTAAATGAGAAACTGATTTACAGGCACCCACATATTTTTGGAGATACGAAAGTTAAGGATGCCAAACAGGTAGAAGAAAACTGGGAAAGACTAAAACTAAAGGAAAAAGGTGGTAACAAATCTGTTTTAGAAGGTGTTCCGGACTCTTTACCTGCCATGGTTAAGGCCAACAGAATACAAGATAAAGCCCGTGGCGTTGGTTTTGACTGGGAAAACAGAGAGCAGGTTTGGGACAAGGTACAAGAAGAGTTGCAAGAGGTTAAAACCGAAATTATTAAGGGCGATCAGGATAAAATGGAAGCAGAGTTTGGCGATTTGCTCTTTTCTATTATCAATACAGCCAGGTTGTATGGTGTTAATCCTGAAAATGCATTGGAAAGAACAAACAGAAAGTTTATTTCGCGCTTTAATTACCTTGAGAAAAAAACGATTAGTCAAGGTAAAGATTTAAAAGAGATGACGCTTGAAGAGATGGATGTGATATGGGAAGAAGCTAAGCGTCAGGAGTAATCAACAATCAGTTCAACACCAAACATTAACTCTCTGTTAAAGATACAAATACCATGTCTGACTATATTCAAAAAAAGGGCTTTGGAACAGCTCCTGTTTTCTTTACAGCTATATCAACCATATTAGGTGCCATCCTTTTTCTAAGGTTTGGCTATGCTGTTGGTAATCTTGGTTTTTATGGATCACTGTTGATTATAATATTGGGTCATTTAATCACCATACCAACAGCCATGGCTATCTCAGAAATTGCAACCAATACTCGGGTTGAAGGAGGTGGCGAATATTTTATCATATCCCGATCGTTTGGTTTAAATATTGGTGCCACCATAGGAATTGCTCTGTATTTTTCGCAGGCTATTAGTGTAGCTTTTTATGTCATTGCCTTTACCGAAGCTTTTGAACCATTATTCAATTGGTTTTCATCAGCACATAATATCATTTTACCACGTCAGGTGATAAGCGTTCCCGCAATGATAATCCTGGCCATTATTATCTTAAAGAAAGGAGCTGACCTTGGCGTAAAAACCTTATACTTTGTGGTGATTATTTTATTTGTGTCTCTGGCGATGTTCTTTATGGGCACTACTGATTTCTTTGAAGCAGGTGATTATTCACAAAATTTTGCATTTAAAAACAGAGGTAACTTTTTTATGTATTTTGCTATTTGTTTCCCTGCTTTTACTGGAATGACTGCAGGAGTTGGCTTAAGCGGTGACCTAAGGAATCCTAAAAAATCTATTCCCAGAGGAACCATTTGGGGTACGTTAATTGGGATGCTTATGTATATTTTGGTAGTGTACAAGTTATCTACTTCTGCTTCTGCTGAAGAACTAAGTACAAGTCAGTTATCAATGGCTAATATCGCCATATGGGGTTCATTAATTATCCCAATAGGACTTGGAGCATCTACTATCTCATCCGCTATCGGATCTGTTTTGGTAGCTCCGCGAACCATACAGGCTTTGGCCACCGACAAAAGTTTTCCTTCTGCTTATCTTAACCGTTTTTTGTCCAAAGGAAAAGGAGAAAACAATGAGCCTTTTAATGCTTCCATCATCACTGTTTCCATTGCTTTTGTGTTTGTATTGATTGGAAATGTTGATTTTGTAGCAGAGATTATTTCTATGTTTTTTATGATTACATACGGCTCACTATGCTTAATATCCTTCTTAAACCACTTTGGATCCCCTCCTTCTTACAGGCCACAATTTAAGTCGAAATGGTTTATTTCATTAGCTGGATTTGTATTATCCATTTGGGTAATGTTTAAGATAAATGCTACCTATACCATCCTGGCATACGCCTTGATTTCAATCATATATCTATACCTAAATAAAGTTCATAAAGACCGGAGTGGACTTGAAAAGATATTCCTGGGCGCCCTGTTTCAGCTTAACAGACGAATACATGTTTTTATGCAGAAACAACGTTCTAAAGCTCCACAAAAGGAAGATTGGAGACCTTCAGCCATTTGTATATCTCAAAATTCATTTAAGCATGAAAAGGTATTTGATTTGATGAAATGGATATCACATAAGCATGGATTTGGCACCTATTTTCATTTCTTAAAAGGGTATTATTCTAAAGCGACTAACGCTGAGGCTAAGAGCATTGTTGAAAAACTTATTGCCAAACAACATAATGAAGGCAGCAATTTGTACATCAACTCTATGATATCCCCCTCTTATACAACCGCTATTGCTCAATCGGTGCAAACGCCAAGTATTTCAGGCATGGAGAATAATATGATTATTTTTGAGTTTGCTAAAAACGAACCGGAAGAATTACATAATATTATTGATAATATAAACCTTACACGGGCCGGCAACTATGATGTTTGTGTTTTTTGTGATGCAGGTAAGAGTACACGTTTTAAAAATGGCATTCATATTTGGATTAGATCCATTGATTATCTGAATGCGAACTTAATGATATTGTTAGGCTTTATTATCTTATCGCACCCCGATTGGAATAAGAGCCAGTTGAAAATTTATAGTATTTGCCCTGAAGATGCAGTACATAAAAACAGGAAAGAGTTGAAGCAATTGGTTCAAACAGGCAGATTACCTATTACGCTCTCGAATCTTGAAATTATACCAACCAAGGAAGATGTAAGCGTTAAAAGTTTGATAAATGAAAAGTCAGAGGATGCCGGACTAACAATTATTGGTTTCAGAGAGGAACAGCTAAAACACCATGGTACAGATTTATTTTCAGGATTTAATTTAAATGGAGATATGTTGTTTGTAAACTCAAGTAAAATTCTGGAAATAAAGTAGTTAACTAAAGGATTGATCTATATCAATTGCGCTATAAATGTAGGCTTTCAACAGGTCTACATCTATTTCTTTAACAGAGAAAAATGTTTTGGTATAAATTTCTTTCCGGTTTCCTTTCTCCAAATATCCTATATCGTCAGGAATCAGGTAGCCTTTGCAAAAACCAAGCATTACACCTCCGGCTTCAACTTTAGCCCATGGCACGCTTGAAGGCCAGATAAATAATATACGTTTTTTGCCATAATAAAAAGGTACATTATACGCCAGCTTTTCCTTGTAATAGGGCATACAACTACCTATAAGTTGCCGGATAAATTCAACAATTTCCAACTCTTCTTCCGGTAAATATTCTAAAAAATCATCTACCGAACTGAATTTTATATTTTGAAATCTATTCAATTTGATATGTTTAACCCGCGTTATGCATTAGAAAATCTACTACGCATTGAAACTGCTTCAAAACAAGACACTTCGTTGCATTACGTCAGCTCATCAGAACGATGCTATGCCTCGCTTCCAAAATGCCTTGTTTTATTGCTCTTTCAATGCTCGTCACAAAGTTCTAATACATAATCCGGGTTTAAATGATTAGAAGTTTTTTAGATTATTCTACAATCTTCATCTCAGTACGCCTGTTTTTCGATCTTCCTTCTTCAGTATCATTGCTTTCTACAGGGTTATTCATCCCTTCTCCTTTGTATGAGAGTCTAGCCTCTTTAATACCGGCAGTTACGAGATATTGATAAACCTGATGCGCTCGTTTATTACTTAAATTCAGGTTATAATCTGCCGTTCCCACATTATCTGTGTAGCCTATCAACTGAATTTTTACCTTGTCATTGAGTTTCATAAAATCAACAATTTTATTTAATTCAAGTTCTGATTGAGACATTAACTGATAAGAGTCTGTTTCAAAGAAAACATTTTTGAGCACCACTTGTTCTCCAACTTTTATAGGTTTTAAGTATATATCTATAACTCTTGGATTAAGATGTGATGCTGTTGAATCCATATTAAAATGGTCAGAATAAAATAAGTAACCGGGTTTAGAAACATTTAAAGCATATGATCCTCCAATGGGCAAGCACACTAAAAACTCCCCCGAAAAATCTGTAGATAAGGCCTCTACAACCATCTTTCTGGTCTCTAAATCTTTCAATTCAAAAGTGGCCGAAAGCCTTTCTCTTGTTCGGATATCAAACACTCTTCCCTTAACATACGATACCGGATTAGGTTGAATATCCGGAGGTAATTCAAAGCTGTAAATATCTTTGCCTCCAAACGAATCTCCTTCTCTTTCTGATGAAAAATAAGCCTTTTTACCACTTGCTGTCACTACCAAACCAACTTCATCAGCAGAAGTA
The DNA here is from genome assembly GCF_005877885.1 of Labilibacter sediminis. Lineage (GTDB taxonomy): Bacteria > Bacteroidota > Bacteroidia > Bacteroidales > Marinilabiliaceae > Saccharicrinis > Saccharicrinis sediminis. Next base: position 32,958 of record NZ_VCHY01000013.1, on the reverse strand, counting down.
TTAATGGGGTATCCTAAATTGACAGGTTTACTAAAACTACCATTTTCATTTATTTTAGTTAGATATAAATCCATTTGTCCCATGCCTGGTAATCCCGAAGAAGCATAATATAAAGTGATATTATCAGGATGAATAAAAGGCGACTTTTCTTCATTGTGAGTATTAACAAGATTCCCCAGGTTCTCTACCTTACCAAAAAATGGAGTTCCATCAGGTTTCAATCCGATGATTCTGCTACGCCAGATATCTCGTCCTCCTTTACCTCCTGCTCTGTTACTGGCAAAATAAAGGGTTCGCCCATCCGATGAAAACGAAGGTTGAGATTCCCAATATGGCGTATTAACCGGTGCTCCGATATTTACCGGATCGCTCCAACCATGATTGGTTCGTCGACTGAAATAAATATCACAAGAACCCTTACCATCCTTTCTTCCACAAGCAGTAAAAAACATCCAGTTACCATCAGCAGAAAGAGCCTGGGCACCTTCATTATGATCACTGTTTATAGGAGGTGAAAGCTTTTCTCTTGTACTCCATTCACCACTTTCATCTTTTACGGAACGGTAAAAATCTTCATGATAATAATTAGCTATTGCATTTGCGTATGGTTTGTCTGTAATGGCCGAATCTCTGGCCACCATCACCGTAAAAACCAAAATATTTTCGTCTGCAGTAATACTTGGCCAGTAATCATTATACTTGCTATTAATATTTGTACCAAGATTAACCGGTCGTACATGCTTGGGTTTTTCTTTAGCATCTTTAGCAAACTTTACCCTTTCTATCCATTCTTCTACCCTTTGCTTCGATTTAGGATTGTTGCTCTTGCTATAATATTTATAAAACCAGTCAGCCGCTTTATCATACTTGCTCAAATGAAAATTGGCCACTCCCAAGCTATAATAACTGTAAATAAAAAAAGTGGAATCCATCGCAATCACCTGCTCTAACAACTCAGCCTCTTTAGCATATTCTTCTTGCTCAAAGAATACTTCAGATAGTAAAATATAAGCCTCTATAAATGCGTCATCTTTTTTAATAGCCTGATACAAAGATTCCTTAGCCAATTCAAACTGATTGTTAGCATAAAATGATGTTGCCTTTTTATAAAGTGCTTCAGCCTTTTTTGATTTTGTAGTTAGTTTTTGTGCCGATAAGTTTTCGCTCCCCAATAAGAGACAAAACACCCCTAAAATTAAAATAAATGAACTGCGTATCTGTATCACCTTGAATAGAATCTGAATTATAAATATTGCATACAAATTTAATAATTACCTAATGTCGATAAAATTAAGAAGCTTAGATTTTATTAAAAGACTTAAAGAAACCGTTTAAATCACCGTTTTTCTTCGTCATATTTATTACACATCACCCTTCCTGCCATCTTGCATTCCTTCCCTATTACTTTATATATCCCTTATTATCTGCTTGACATGCCTCCGTTTGATTTGTAAATTTAGACTACATCTTTGCATTTAAATTATTTGAACGAAACAGTCAGGATAGATTACAGGAGAAATCTATTTGTATTATTAACCTTTATAAACTCATCGTCATGGAACTTCAAGCAACCTCACAATCCGTAAATCATAAACTAGCCGAAGAACTCCTAAACAAACTTATTAAATCGCAGGAATTGGGTGATATTGAGCTTTTCTCAAGTTGTTTTTGTCATGGTGCCCAAGTGGTAAATATAGGTACAGATATTGATGAATACTGGCAGGGATGGTCAGAATTCTATACCTATATGAAGAAAATGATTAAAGCCAGAAACGGACTTAAAATAACTGCTCGAAACACACAAATAAACATTGCTGAAAGCGGCAATACTGCATGGTACTCTCAACTCATTGATACATGTATTGAAGCTAAAAATGATCCTTTTAGTCTTGAAGGTTTCAGACATACAGGTGTGATGCAAATGTATGATCATCAATGGAAAATTGTGCAGTCTCATGTTTCTGCTCCTTTAACAGAGAAACCTGATATTGAAGAAAGCGAATAAAAAAGTATTGAACGTATTTTTTAATGGAATTATCAGGGCAATCGCATTTAAAGATTGAATCCCTTCAGGATTCTATTTTATGATTCTAAAATAACCGCGGATTCCATCCATGGTTATCTAAATTTAAACCACACTCGTGGTTTTGGCTAAATATAATCCTGAAAGGATTAAAATATGAATAGCCCTGTACGCATTGCTGGGTATACGATAAACCATATTTATACAACCACAAGGTGGTTGAATCTTAAATACAATTACCTTAATGGAATTACCGGATTAAATATTTATAATCCGGTTTTTTTATAGTTTTGCTCCATAATTACCAACAATTTCGTATACTAATCGGGACGATAAAATAAGTTAGTGGTTACAATGAAAAATCAAGACTCCAAATCAGAAATATCTAATTTAGAAAAACAACTTTCCGCTCCTGCATCTAAAACAAACACCTTACTTCTCACACAGTACATCCTGGATAACCCGCAAGTTATTGATACGCTTTATCAACTTATTTGGTCAGGTAAAAAAAACATTCAATGGAAGGCCACCTGGGTTTTTGAGCATGTTTTTTTAGATAATCCTGAACTTATCGATCCATATATAGGCGATATGATTAAACGTTTTGATTCTATAAATTCAGATGGAGCAAAACGACATATTTCAAAAATTTTATCGTTATCTGATATAACTAAAAATGCCACCGGAGAATTAATAAATACCTGTTTCGCCTGGTTGATATCTGAGCTAATACCTGTAGCCGTAAAAGTGCATTGCATGCAAATCCTGTTTAATATTTGTACTGAATACCCCGATTTAAAACATGAATTAAAGGAAGTTATTGAAGCACAACTCCCTTATAATTCAGCTGGTTTTAAAAGTCGTGCCAACAAAATATTAAAAGAACTAAATATTGATAGTGCCTTACTTAGCTTTTAATTGATCTTTGAACATTTTCTGAAACTTCTCCACTTTAGGTCCTACCACCATTCTACAATAAGGTTGATTAGGATTATTTTCGAAATACTCCTTGTGATAATTTTCTGCCACAAAAAAAGAAGAATATGGCGTTACTTCAGTTACAATAGGATCGCTATATAATTTTTGCTCATTAATCAACTTAACTTGTTCTTTAGCAACCTTTTCCTGCTCTGAGGAATGGTAAAATATAGCAGATCTATATTGCATACCTATATCTGCACCTTGTCTGTTTAAAGTAGTTGGGTTATGAATAGACCAGAATACCGTTAGTATTTCACCAAAAGATATTACATCAGGGTTAAACGTAATTTGGCAAACCTCAGCATGTCCTGTGGTCTCCGCGCACACTTCTTTATACGTTGGGTTTTCTTTGTGCCCACCAGAATATCCCGATTCAACAGCAATAACGCCATTAAGTTGATCATAAACAGCTTCTACACACCAAAAACAACCTGCACCCAAGGTGGTGACTTCTTTCTTTTGACCTTCTGATAACATATATATGGTAGATAAAATAAATAATAAAAAGATTTTTTGCATGCCTGCTTTTTTATACCACAAAGCAACATATGGAAAATCCAATATGATACAATGATAAGTTTTTACTGTTAGAGATTAAACAACAAATATCATAAACAGTTCAACTAAAAAAAGAAACACAAAGCGCTATATTCACATTGGTTTTGTAAATTTGAGGCCTAAGAAACAATACAACATGAGCAACTATCCCCCATTAGCTGAAAGACAGCGCCCTAACTCTCTTGACCAATATATTGGCCAACAACATTTAGTAGGTAAAAATGCTGTTTTAAGGAAAATGATTGACTCAGGAGTCATTTCCTCTATCATTCTTTGGGGTCCGCCGGGAGTAGGAAAAACAACTTTGGCTAAAATCATATCGAATCAACTAAACCGGCCTTTTTACATTTTATCAGCTATTAATTCAGGTGTTAAGGATGTTCGTGAAGTGATTGAAAAGGCAAAAAAAGCCAAGTTTTTTAATAGCCCAAATCCCATTTTATTTATTGATGAGATTCATCGTTTTAGTAAATCACAGCAAGATTCGCTGTTAGGTGCGGTTGAACAGGGTATTTTTACTTTAATTGGTGCTACAACAGAAAATCCGTCTTTTGAGGTGATATCTCCACTGCTTTCCAGGTGTCAGGTGTATACATTAAAATCTCTTGAAAAAAAGGATTTGCAAGACCTTCTTAAAAAAGCACTTACTACCGACGAAGTACTAAAAAACAAGAACATTACTATTTCGGAAGAAGAAGCGTTGTTTCGATTTTCGGGAGGAGATGCTCGTAAACTTCTTAATATTTTAGAGTTGGTGGTAAATGCTAGTGAAAGTGAGAAAATTGTGATTACCAATGATAGTGTCACTGAAAGCTTGCAGACTAATCCATCGGCCTATGATAAAAATGGAGAGATGCATTATGACATCATATCTGCTTTTATTAAATCAATAAGGGGAAGCGATCCTGATGCAGCTGTATATTGGTTAGCCCGTATGGTTGAAGGAGGTGAAGATCCTAAATTTATTGCCCGGCGTCTTGTCATTTCTGCATCTGAAGATATCGGACTAGCAAATCCCAATGCCCTTTTGTTAGCGACCCAGTGTTTCGAGGCCATTAAAATGGTAGGCTGGCCCGAAAGCAGAATTATTTTATCACAAGTCACCTTATATCTGGCTACAAGTCCCAAAAGCAATTCGGCTTATTTAGCCATTAAAGATGCCCAATCCCTTGTAAAGCAAACGGGAAATCTTCCTGTGCCGTTACACCTTAGAAATGCGCCTACCAAATTAATGAAAGAGCTTGGATATGGTAAAGAATACAAATATTCGCATGATGGAAAGGATAATTTTATTGCCCAGGATTTTATGCCGCAGGAATTGCTAAAGCAAAAATTGTATAAACCACAAAATAATGCACAGGAAATAAAAATCTTAGATCGACTAAAAAAACTTTGGAAATCAAGATTTTAGAAACAGGTTATACCTTACAAAGAAATCTATCGTTTAGCGGTTTATATATAACATTAAACATTTTTCAATCTAAATAGTTATATTAAATTTACAATAGAAACTAAATAATCTAAACATTAATTTTAAAACTTATGAAGAAGTACATTTTATTTATAGCATTCGCTATTACTTTTGGCTCATACACGAGCGCACAAAGCAATTTATCAAAAGCTGAATTTGAATTGTACCAGTCGATTTATGGTATGGAGAAAAAATCAGTAATGAATGACTATATTGATATTGAAGATTCGAATAAATCTATTTTTTGGGAGTTGTACGACCAGTATGAGGCAGAGCGCGAAGAGCTTGGTAGAGGACGAATGAAGTTGCTTTATGATTATGTAGAAAACTATGAGGAAATGAATGATGAAAAACTGAAGGAATTGATGAAGCAAGCTATCGCCAAGCAAAAGAAAAACCAAAAATTATTGGACAAGTATTACAAGCAAATGCTTAAACAAACATCGCCTCAAGTAGCTACAAAGTTTTATCAACTTGAGAGTTATTTTAACAGCTTAATTAGAATTTCAATTATTGAAAGCCTACCTTTTATCCAAAAGAAACAATTGGGTATCAAGTAAAATTTAATTAAAACAAAATTTTAAATACCCAACTGATGAAATATAAAGATGGGTATTCTTTTAACCTCCCAAATATGAAGAAGATTAAAATTGCATTTTTATTGATTTTTATTTCGTCTGTTTCATTTGGACAAAGTATTGAATTAATACCTTACTCCGGATATATGTTTGGCGGAAAAATTCATTACTATGATGGTAATGTAAATATCAAAGACAGTGAAAATTATGGTGTAGCATTAAACTACATTTTAGAAAACGGAATTGGTATTTCACTAGAGTACATTCGTCAACCAACCTCATTTGTTCATACAATTTACAGAGGTGGATTTGTAGATAGAAAAATTACCGGCGACCTAAATAACGATTGGTTTCAACTGGGTGCCATTAAGCACTTTGGAGAAGGTAAGGTGGTTCCTTATGGAGGACTTGGTTTAGGTGTTGCTTCCTTTGCACCTCAAAAGAGCAGCTATGATGATGAAGTAAAGTTTGCGATTACCGCTCAAGGTGGAGTTAAATTCTTTTTTAACGATCATTTGGGCATCAAACTTCACCTTCGAATGTTAGTTCCTATACAGTGGAGTGGATTTGGCTTTTATGGTGGTTCCGGAGGTTCCGGAGGCAGTGTAAATCTGGGTTCCAGCTTTGTACAAGGTGATGTTGGTGGCGGACTTGTATTTCGCTTCTAAATAAACAGCTTTAGTTTTTAAAACCACATAATAAAAAATGCCTGATTCATTAATTTGAGTCAGGCATTTTTACTTCGCAATATTATAGTGACTTAATCTAAACTAAAACAGCCAAAAAACTTTGGTTGGTGAAAGTCAGGCTGTGGCGTATTGATAGCATTCCAACTTAAAAAGTGAGGTTGCTTGGTACTATCACCACACTTATAAAAATTAGCATAAAAACATTCTCCTTTTTTAATACCAATTAAATCCATTGGAATAACAGCCTGTAACCACCATTCTGCGTGCAAATTATCTACGCCAACAATGCTTTTATTAAGAGATGTATAGCGTTGAATCTTTTTCATCTTATCATCATCCCAATGTTTGCGGTCTTGTCTATTTTCTCCGCAAGCGGCCAAAGCAGTTCCAATACACGAAAATTCGAAATTATAATACTCTTTTTCAATGTTTGTTGAGAAAAAAGCTTCCACACAACTATCTTCCCATACAGCATCATTATCATTTAAATATGTAGCTCTAACATTATCTTCATCTACCAAATAATAAACAAATAAATTACTGTTATCATGAGCCAAATAAAATTTAACTGTTGGCTGATAGTTATATTCTTTCCAATTAATAACATTAATATCTCCGGTAAATCCTTGCTCTATTAATAGGGTATTTCTTTGGTTCACAGGTAATTTTCCAATATTAGGAATGTATGGAATTGCATTTGTTTGAATATTATTCATTTGTTTATTTTTTATTGATTAAATAATTGTTTTAGCTCATATAAAACTGGAAACTTTTAGTTCAAATAACCTACTTGATTCAATAACGAAAGAATAAATGTTTTAAGGGTTTTCTTAAGCCTGATTTCAACATACAGAAACGAAAAAATGACCAACTGCATTTTTGCTGCAATTGGCCATCTTACCCACATATGATACCTATTAACCTTCCATTGATTTTTCAAGCTCTCTGGCTTGTTTTAAAAACTCTTCTATGTTCATCTCTTTGAAGAAGATTAAACCATGACTGGCTCTGATTCTTGCATCTTCATTGGTATAAAAGTAATCTTTACCCAATAAGTACTGAACGGCTTCAAGTTGCTCAACCCATATATTTTTAGCTAATGTGCTAAACTTGCCATCATGCTCGTGACTTGGGAAAGATGCGTTTACCTGACTTAGATAACAATCGCTAAAGGATTTATCTAAAACATCCAAACCATTAATGCTTACCGGCACCATTACGTTAACATCAGATGGAGCAAATTTGAACCACACATTACGGTAACCCCAGATTCTCAATTCACTTAAATCCTCTTCTTTGCTCCACAGACGAACTGCATCAGCAATAGCCTGCAATACCTTATAATGCGTATCTGGTCCGCTTCCTTCCGGATCTAAGGCCAGTGATATAACAGTTGGCTTTTCTTTTCTTAATTCTTCTAATATAGGCTGTACATCACGGTCTCTATTCGGCTGCTCTGTAAAAATATCACCGGTGTAGAAACCTAATCGTAGGTGACGAACATTTTTTACCTGAACACCTGAATGTGCCCAAACCAATTCTTCCTCAAACTCTCGAATCATTCCCTTGATCTTTTGAATCTTAGGAGGATTCTTTTGTCCATCGTAACTCTCTCTAATATTAGCTAAAATTGAATTGATAGTATCGCGTAATTCATCTTTACTTTTTACTTCCCAGATTGTAACAATTGCTCTGATTACTCTGTGACATAAACCTCTTACGCGTTCCAACGGTTCTTCAGATGCAACATTTAATAGGAAATGATATACGTCTTTATCCCACTTATACTTGTATCCTGATTCAAAGAAATCTGGGAAGTCAACCATTTGAATACGATTCTCATCCAACAATTTCTTTGTACTATTAAGCGTTTCAGTAACAAAATCATTGGTTACAGCCGTAAAACCTGAGGTTAAAACAGAAAAGAATGATTTGTTAGATTTCTCTCTTAATGTACGATTTACATGCGGTTGAAGTCCCAATTGGATATCATCATGATGAGGACCTGTGTGATAAAATACCTGGTCTTTTTCAGGTTTTAATCCTGCTGAAATTTTAGATTTAACAGAGTCTATAACTTCCTGAACCGTATCCAGAGATAAGTTTGGTATTAAACTACAATAAGTATCAGCTTTTAAATCTGACAACTCCAGCTTATGCCCAAATTTGTTTACTTTTTTACACAGATCGATAATAGCTCTCTCTGTTTTTTCCTGTGTCCACTCTCCTGTACGGTAATATGCATCGACACTGTCATCTAACTTAACACCGGAACTTTTTGTGATATAAAAACGGCTGTTATTTAATTTTTGAAGTACAGTAGCCGGATACATTACCGATGGATCACTTTCTAATGCATTCTTCACTACAGTGGCTTTCGCTTCTCCTGCAGCAAAAATTAATGCAACAGCATCCTTGTTAAATGTAATCGTTTCAAGACCAATGGTAATCACCAATCTGTTTTTTGAAATCTCAATACCTCCCAAGTCTCCCGCTGCCTGTGCTTGTGTTTCAAAGTTGGTTTTGGTTAAACGAGTGGTAGAATAGTGATCAGCTCCTCTTGTATTAAACGCAATGTGACCATCAGGTCCAATACCTCCAAGGAAGAAACCAATACCTCCTTTTTCTCTGATCTTATTTTCATAGTCGACACACCAATCATCAATCATAAAAATTGATTTTTGTTGCTCTTTTTCCTTTGTTGTTTTAGCTTCGCGATATCTTAAAGACAAATCCACGATGCTGTCTGGAAATACCTCTGAAAAATGTTTACCATCTACCAATGGAATCTCATCAGAGTTGATTAATAAAGCACGTTCAGGATCTAAACCAAATCCTTTAATGTAATACTCATTTACGTAATGATAAAAGCTATTTTTTTGAGTAGAATTAATTGGGTAAAATTCATCAATCTGTACAAAATGCAGTTTGCTTAAATCTGGTTTTTTCTCAATTTTTAAACCATTTTCAGTACGGATTTTCTTTCCCTTTGCATTGTTCCAATTCTCTAAAAGGTACTGAGTCCAACGAATAAAATATTCAGGTGTTTTACCTGTTGGAAGACTAATAACCCCTTCCGGATTTTCTGCTACCCACTCTAAAAACCTTAATGCAGTAAACATACCTAACTGAGGAAAATTATCCACTGGTATGTAAGGAACCTTAGTTGATGTTTCCTTTACTCCGGATTTCTGAAAATAGTTCTTTTCTACTTCCGTAAAATTCTTACTACTCATAACAATTATCAATTTTTGGTTTTATTTTAACAAATTCTTCAGTTGCTACTTGCTTTCTATTAGTCGTTCCAGTACCACAGATATAGCTCCTAACAAACCGGCTTCAATACCTAATTGGGAAATTTTAATCTGTGTATCCTCTCTTAGTTTTGGTATACAATAGGTAAATAACGATTGATTAATAGGTGTTAGAAGATATTCATCAGCCTGAGATACAGCACCTCCTAAAATGATCTGTTCGGGATTTAAAACTTGTATTAAGTATGAAATCCCCTTACCTAATTTTTGCCCCATATTATTAATCAGAGATATAGCCAATTGATCACCTTCTTTTGCTGCCTGTATAATGTCAATAGGTGTAATTGACTTGTTTTCTTCACTGATAATCCTGTGTAATGCCGAGTTAGAATTACGCTCAAGTTCCTGAGTGGCTTGCTTAACAATAGCCCTGCCAGAAGCTATGGTTTCTAAACATCCCCGCTTCCCGCATGTACATAGTTGTCCCTCTTCTTCGATTAAGACGTGACTAAACTCTCCGGCAAAACCTGAATTTCCGCGATAAAGCTTTCCGTTCATAATCATCCCCATACCTACACCCCAATCGAGTTGAATTACCAAAGCATTTTTTGAATCTACAACTGCCCCGTGCCTTAATTCGGCTAAGGCTCGAGCTTTAGAGTCATTTTCAACGTACACCGGAATATTAAACTTTTCTTCAAAAAGAACCTGAACCGATTTTTTACCTGAATTGAGGTAGGAATAACTAACACCAGACTGAGAATCTACCAGTCCGGGAATGTTTATACCAACACCCATTATCTTTTCCTTGTCGATTCCTGATTCAAGAATTACATTTTTAGCAAACTCACTAATTTCATCTACTAAAGCTACATCTTGTCCAAGAATAATATCTTTACTATGTGTGCCGGAAATAATTTGAAGGTCGTTATTATATACAGCTACAGAAAAGCTGTTTTGACTAATATCTATACCCAGAAGATAAACTGAATTTTTAACGAGTCCATATACATTAGGTCGTCTCCCCCCTATCGATTCACCTTTACCTTTATACTCTATAAAATTTTCTTCAATTAATTCATTCAAATAGGTTTGAGTTGTTGGAGAGCTTAGATTAAGGATTTTTGCAATTTCAGCACCTGACAACATACCCTGTCTATACAAGTATCTGACAATTTTCCTTTTACTAAGAAATTTTTTCTTCTCTTGGCCGGAAAGGCTCTTTTGTATTTCAGGATTCCAATATTTCATTTTATTGAATGCTATATTTTTAATTAGCACTGCAAGTTTATGAAATATTTTCATCTCAGCCAATTACTTTTGTAAAAATTTACAAAAGTAATTCATAGTAAATAAATATTATTTCCAAACAAAACCTCTCCAAAACAAACTAACAACCATGTAATTATTTATGTAAGAGCTATTTGCATGTATTTAAAATATTAAAACACGAAAAAAACATTAATCTAAAGTTAATAGCTGAAGTAAACTTAGAACTTAACTACTTTGCAAAAAAGTAGAAATATGACTTATAAGATCTTACTCAAAATCATTGTTAAGTTGGAAAAATTCATTAATGTAAACCTGATGACTTTGAATCATTACCTAATACCTATATAAAAATAAATGGTTTAAAATTCAGTATCAGAAGAAAATACAGCTTAGATAATTAAATACAAACAAGATTATCTGTGCTTTCATTAATCTTATTTATAAGGTAGATTCCTACGTTCCATAAGAATACTAAACTTACTTAAACCCGGATTATGCATTAGATCTTCGTTATGAACATTGAAAATACGATAAAACAAACACTTACTGAAACGAGGCATAGCATCGCTACGGTGAGTTGAAGCAAGTGAGTAAAACAATTTGTTTTAAAGTAGTTTTAATGTGTAATAGATTAGCTAATGCATATTCCGGGTTAAATGTTATCTCACGAATTTAATAGAAAGACATACAACTCCCCATAGGTATTGTAAATACCTGAAACAAAAAAGAGTTCTCCTCTAAAAACAAGATAAACAAATCTACTTATAGGATCTAACCATAAATAAATAAATAAATACATTTAAACCTTAATACCGTGTATTATTTAGGTATTAGACCCTGACATGAGGGAAGCCACAACCCTTGCTTTTGGAAATTGCTCCAGAATAATTTTCACAAACACCGTAATCGGAATTGAGAGTATTAATCCGGGAACACCCCATAAAAATCCCCACAACATAAGCATTATGAGAACAGTAATTACATTTACCGAGAATGTTTTTCCCATAAAAATCGGTTCCAACACTCCTCCCATAACTACCTGCACAGCCGTTATTGTCAGTATAAAAAACAACAAAGTAGTAGAAGGATCAATTTCAACGAAAGCAAATAATGATAGCAAAACAACAGAAATTACCGAGCCAACCATCTGCACAAAATTGATAATAAAGGCAAATAATCCCCAAAAAATTGGGAAGCTAATATCGAAGAACATACAGGCTAAACTAAATCCCACTCCTGTAAAAAAACTTATTACAAACTTAACTTTCACAAATTTAATGATGTCTTTCTCAACTTTTCGGAATGTTTTAACAGATGCATACTTTTGCTTAAGTATGGTAGCATTTAGTAACTGTTGGAAATTAATTGACTCAGAAAGCAATAGTATCACAAAGAAAACAGTCATTAAAGTCATTGATAATGTGTTACTAATAAAATCGAGCGTTGAGCTAAAGCTTGCCAGTATATTATTGTTTTTTAAATAGTGTATCAATACTTTTTCGTCCTGCAAACGCTCAATACCAAAAAAGCTTTCAATAGTAACTATTAAATCAACCAGTTTTGTTTCTGCTTTTTCAAAGAAGACACCGTCTGCAGATATAATTTCATTGGTAGATAGTTGTATTAATTCACCGCCTAGCTTTAAACCGGTTATTATAATTAATACAACAACAGATATACTTAATGCTTTGGGTACATTTTTTTTATTAAACCATCTTGTTAGCGGAAGAAACAAAAGGGCTATAAACATTGATGAAATTAACGGTATAAATATAAACGACAGCGTTTTTAGCAAATAAAAGACAAGAGGGATGACTATTATTAAAAGAAGTGTATTTGTTGTTTTTAGGTCTTTCATGCTAGTGTTCACCAATGTTTATATTATTTAAAGACAACAAATTTATATAAAATAATATTGTGCTACCACAGAAAAACACAACAGAAATGCATAAAATTTATCGTTTTATCGAATGTTTAAGATATTGATATTCGTGTTCGAAATTAGGCGTAAAAACACCTTTACCCAAATTGTCTTCTATTTCGCTTAGAGACCAATATTTACCTTCACTTACTTCGGAAGGATCTGGTTTTAACTGCTTATCAGTGGTGGTTACAAAAGCAAATACCATTTCTCTCTCTATATCACTCTCCCAAAAATATTGTTTAAAAGGCTGAACCGAAAAATCGCTTAAGCCAATTTCTTCCGAAGCTTCTCTTTGCAGAGATAACTCAACGGACTCATCAGCAGCAACATGACCACCCACAGCAGTATCCCATTTATTGGGCTGAATCAATTTATGCGCCGCTCTTTTTTGTAAATATAACTCACCTTTATTATTGAAAACCTGCATATGCACAACAGGATGTGGTATTTTAGATCCGTTATGTGCTATACTTCGTGGCATTTTACCTGTTACTTTCCCATCTTCATTAAGAATTGGCAACCACTCTTCGGATTGGTATTTCTTTTGCCTTTTTCTCTTCTGATATAATTCAAACACAAAATAAATACCAAACAATACGTAAAAACCGGGACCACTAATAGCCAGCCACACCTCTTTACTCATTGCAAAGGCTGATATAAATACCAGAATAGTATGAAATAAGAATATCCAAAACAAAGCCCTGACACTTTGTAAGAACTCATATTGTTGCCAGGCATTAATATCTAAACCTTTCATATAACGGCCACTCATGGCCATCAATATATTTTGTTTTCCATAAGCAGAAATACCCAGCATAATACACAAAATTAAGCCAATGACTCCAGGCTTTAGTTTAAAGAATACTTCATTCTCAAGCCAAATAGATACACCACCCATTGCAACCAACAGGCCAATATCAAATAAAATAAATCTATCAGGTGTTTTTTTTTGAAGCAGACTTACCAAAACCTCAACTAATCCAAACCCTATGGCTACAATTAAACCTGTTTCTGTACCCCAAATACTATCTGCTATTACAAAAATAATAAGTGGCGCCAGGCCGGGAAGTAGCTTCTTAATTAATTCAAATTTATTCATTGGGCTGACCTAATTTATTGTAAATAGCTGCAAAAGTAAGCATTTTACAAAAACATAGTAAGTAGTATAGGCATAGTTAAGTATAAGCCTATTGTATGTCATAAAAATATGAGAACAGGGAGTAAGAACCTCATTACTGAAGAATAGCAGGCTCCTTAACTTTAGTTTTCATAACAGGAGCAATGTTGTTGTTTGTAAAAGTGATAATAAATGTGGTACCAACTCCAACCTCACTTTCAACCTTAAGTGTTGCGTTACTACTTTTTACAAATCCGCATACAAGCTGCAAGCCAAGACCTACACCTTTCTCATTCATAGTGCCGGCTGTGCTTTTTGCCTCACTAAAATCAAATAATTTCTTACATTTCTCCGGATCCATCCCTACTCCATTATCCATTATCTTAAGAACAACTTTTTTAGAATCTCTTTGAGCACTAACGCGAATTGTTCCTCCTGCGTTTGTAAATTTTATGGCATTGCTGATTAAGTTACGAGTTGCAATACACATGGATTCATGGTCTACAAAAAGTTCTATATCTGCAGGTATTTCAGCTTGAATAGATATATTTTTCTTACTTGCAATGTCACTTAGGTAATTTACTTCTTTTTTAATGACATTATCCACTTTCACAAAAGAAGGCACACTTTTTACTGCACTCATTTGCTTTACACCCCAATGAAGTAAATTATCCATCAAGTCTAATAGGTTTTTCGATGATTTCTCCATCTCCCCAACCAAAGGTTCTATTTCATCATATTCTTGCTGTTGTATAGAAAACTTTATAATCTCAGCCAAAGTTCCGAAAACACCAACTGTACCTCGTAAGTCATGTGACAATATAGAAAAGAACTTATTTTTAGCTAAATCTGATTTTTCAAGTTGCTCATGCTGTAATTCAAGCTGTTTATTGGCATTTTTACGCTCTCTGTTATTTTTAATCATGATTACAACCAAAATTAAAAACAGTGCAACAATAATTACAAGACCAATCGCTATAACAAAGTAATATTGTTTTTGAGCTTTTATTTCATCAACTTCTTTTTGTTTTTGGGCAACCTTATATTTAGTCTGAAGATTTGCTATTTTACGTATCGTTTCTGCATTATTTATACTATCTCTATAATTTATATACTGAGTTTTATACAGGTAGGCATCCTTGTATTTACCAACTTCACTATAAATGGTTGCTAAACGCAAACTGGCATCCTTAATTTGTTCTTTTAAACCATGCTCAATGGCCAATTCTAAACTTTTGTGTGCAGTAGTTTTTGCTTTTGTATATCTTTTTTGCTTAAAATATATCTCCGCCAAGCCATCTAAATACGATGAAACTGCATAATTATCTCCTAAAGGTTCTAAGATTGAAATAGATTTTTTTAGATAAATCTGTGCACTATCAAGTTTGTTTTGTGCAACATAGACAAGGCCAATATTTCCCTTAGCGTAGGCTATACCATATAGGTCATTCAGAGAATGATATAAAGAATCTGATTTTTGGAAGCAAACAAGAGATTTTTCATATTGCTTAATTCCTCTATAAAGTTCGCCAAGATTTAAGTAACAAGAAGATAATAAGGTACTATTATCTAGATTATTCAATAAACATATACCCTCTTTGTATTTGCTTTCTGCTAACTTAAAATTATTATTTTTTTTATACACCTCAGCTAATGTATATTTACATGTCGCAACTCCTTCCAGGTTATTACACTCGATATATAAGCTTTCAGCTTCTAATAATACTTTAATAGCAAAACTTAAATTTCCTTGTTTTATATACGGATATGAATGCTGGAATTTAGCTCCAGCCTGCCATCTTTTATTTTTGTTTCGGATACCGTAATTATAAGCTAATTTAGAATAAAACAGTTTCTCTGAAGGACTTTTTGAATTATATGAAATATCTAAACATATGTAAAAGCAAGTCGAATCGCACCTTAGTATAGAATCCTTTTCCAACAATAACTTAAGGCTATCTACTTTATTTGTTGCATAAAAACAATTTCCATGTATAAAAAATAATAGAATTGATATTTTAATAGCTCTTACCATATATATAGTGCTGTATTGACACTAAGCCAATACAGCTTTTTATAAACTTAATTAATTGGAGGTTTAACTTCAATTTCAGGATCTTCAACAATCACGTTACCGTCCTTATACTCATATTTAATATTATAAAACTCTGATCCCTCAGCATCATCAGCTACAATACCCATCCACATATTATCATTATCGTGGTGAGGTAATGTTCCAAAAACATTGATACTATCTTCTTTTTTATAAATATCAATGATTTTGTTGATATTACTATCTTTCGCTAATTTCCATATTACTTTAGCTCCTGGTTTTACAATAGTTGTGATTGTTCTTTTTCCTTTGTTTCCCTCTGTATCTTCCAAATACAGAAAAATTTCACCATTTTCTTCAATGGCCTTAATTGTGATAGTTACATTCATAGGTTTAATTACTATTAAGATTAATGGACTTAAAAATAGAAAAATTCGATTGGAAATCAGAACTTATTTATTCTTTTAGATAGATTATCTACTATATTAATCGATATTTTCTGGTTAAACAGGTTAATGTTACTATATCTAACTCCACCGGAGGTGTGTGTATACCACGCAGAGATATAAATTATCTACAGAGAACTTAAATATTTATAGAATTCAGATTCTGGTCAGTTGTTATAATCCCAACCGGATTGAATATAAAAAGTTAAATACAAAAATAGAGTATGATGACTTTTGAATATTTTTCAATGAAGACTTTATTAATCTCATTTAATACCAATATTACCATGAATTGAGCTTCATAATTCTATTTTATCACATTTCTGCATCGTTGCAAAATATCTCCGTAGCTATGGCTATGCCTCCATTTTGCGCCTTGCACAAAAGCAATAATTCTAAAATTTCTTAAAGCTCACTTCATAATAAAATTGATATAAGAACCTTTCTATACAATTGCATGTGTGCTATTATTATTTTACCTTATATAGATATGTTCGTAATTTCACTTTAATAGTGGAATAGGTATTGGAATAAATATTAACCTTAAATATCAGAGCCATGAAAATTAGTTTGAAAGTTAAAGAAAATGTTGGAATAATTAATGCTGAACTAAAGATGAATAGCTTACAGCAAATTAATGATGTATTTCTTATTGATATTGATAGCTTTAATAAAGATGAAGAATCGCTTGACATCTATCCTGCTTCATTTATGGCAAGCGCATCATTAATATTTACAACAGAAAATTTAAGATCATTATCTGTGTCTTTAGATAAAGAAAAGATAAAAGATATTTCTCCTTTCAATGAAGTAATTTGCTCCTTATATCTAGATCCTCAAGGAAATCTAACTATTGGTACTATTCATTTTTCTACGGATATGATTACTTTATATACTGAGAAAAAACTAAAACTTATCGATTATGGGAAGTATTTAAATTGGTGTAATGTAACCAATAGTACACCTCTTTCTTTATATGCTTTTGCAAAAAATGAATTATTTCAAAACAATAATTTCACCGTTAAAAAACCGGATTATGCAGCACGTTCATTTAGTTGATGACAAATCAATTTTCTATACTTTCCAGGAAGATATTTCAGGATTATACAAATAACTTGAATAAAAAAAAGGGCATCAAAATAAATTGATGCCCTTTGATATAAAATTTAATGCGTATTAGCTATTTAAAAGCTCTACGATTTTTGTTTTAATTGTTTTCGCTGTAGCATTAGCAGGGTTATAAGAAAGTGCCTTGTCAGCTAACTCTTCGGCTTTATCAAACTCAG
The DNA here is from genome assembly GCF_005877885.1 of Labilibacter sediminis. Classification (GTDB taxonomy): domain Bacteria; phylum Bacteroidota; class Bacteroidia; order Bacteroidales; family Marinilabiliaceae; genus Saccharicrinis; species Saccharicrinis sediminis. The sequence continues at coordinate 15,306 of NZ_VCHY01000013.1, read as the reverse complement.
CTTTAGCTTTACCTTTAATGGCATCCCATTGGTCAGCATTTCCTTCTGTACGTGTATTCAAAATGTTAATTCCTTTGGTAAAGAACTCATTTGCCTGTTTCACGTAATAAGTAGAAAGATCTTTTTTCATATAACCAAGATACTTACTGTTAGGAAACTCTTCTATTCCGGCTAACAATACTTTCTCCATTTCAGCAGCAGCACCAAGAGCCTTATGAGCTTTAGCTATGTAATAAGTTGAAACATCACCTTTATAACCTAACTCTTTAGCCTGGGTATAGTACTTAATTGACTTTTCGTTATCCTTTAATTTACGTGCACATGTAGCGGTATTATATACCATTGCTGCATCCATATCTTCAGTTTCATCCCAAGCATCAATTGATGCTTCAAATAAACTTAACGCATTTTTATAGTCTTTTGCTTTTAATGCTGCATTACCTTCATTTTTTAATTCTGCTGCACTTTTCTCCTCTTGCGCAAATGACGCCCCCAACACAGTGAATAACAATAATGTTACTGATAAAATGTACTTCATAATTCTTGTTTTGATTTATTCTATTAATGAATTTGCAATTTTAAGACTGGTAAAAATAACTTTTTTTTAAAGAAATCTTACTAATTGCTTAATTTTTCACAAAAATATTAACAACAACTATGCCTATTTTAACAAATGTGCTTTTAAATCTTCCAGCGATGCATTTGATGCTACACTCTTTGGTGTTCCATCCATAAAGGCCTTCAACCTTTCAGGCACCACGACTTTTCTACCTATTACAGGCTCTACTACCTCAGGGAATTTCGCAGGGTGCGCTGTTTCTAAAAAGATACCTTTTTCACCTTTTTGTAAACCTTTTTCCAGAGCCATATAACCAGTAGCTCCATGTGGATCCAAGATATAGTTTTCTTTCTCGTCTACACGTTTCACTCCTTCTCTAATTTCATCATCAGTAAAAGAGCATCCTTCAATTTTCTTTTTAACCAGTTCATGCTTTGAATCATATAAATCCAAAATACGAACGAAATTACTTGGATCACCAACATCCATAGCATTGGCAATTGTTGCCTTTGATGGCTTAGGAGAATATAATCCTGATTTTAGATATTCAGGTACAATGTCGTTAATATTTGTGGCTGCCATAAAACGCTTAACAGGTAATCCCATAGTTTGAGCCACAAGACCTGCTGTAATATTCCCGAAGTTTCCACTTGGCACACAATAAACCACATCGTCCTTGATGCCGGCTTTTCTTAATTGTGCATATCCATAATAATAATAAATCGATTGTGGCAATAAACGAGCTAAGTTAATAGAGTTTGCAGAAGTAAGAATCAGTTTTTCGTTTAACTCTTTATCTAAAAAGGCCTCTTTCACTATTCTCTGGCAATCATCAAAAGTACCATCTACCTCAATGGAAGTAATATTCTCACCTAAAGTAGTAAACTGTTTTTCCTGTACTTCACTGACTAAACCTTTGGGATAAAGAACAAATACATTGATTCCCGGTACTTTATAAAAGCCGTTGGCTACAGCACTTCCTGTATCTCCGGATGTAGCAACAAGAATATTAATGTCCTTTTTTTGATCAGCTACAAAATGAGATAAAATACGTGCCATAAATCGGGCACCTATATCTTTAAACGCTAATGTAGGACCATGAAATAATTCTAACGAATAAATATCATCTGTCACTTTTACAGCAGGTATATCAAAGTTTAAAGCATCTTCAACAAGCGCTTTAAATTTATCTTCCGGTATATCAGGACAGAAAAAAGGTTTTAATACCTCAAACCCAATTTCAGGAAGCGTTTTATCCTGAATATTATCAAAAAAATCTTTCTCAAGTTCGGGAATATACTCTGGCATGTATAATCCTTTGTCAGCCGCTAAACCTTTCAAAACAGCCTCCTTAAGGCTTACTTTAACATCTTGGGAATTGGTACTATAAAATTTCATATTTTACTAATTAGCCTTTAAAATTATCATAGTCGGTCACGAAGACCGACCATAGCATAATTAAATCTTTTTTACTTCAATAATTCTTGCATAAATTCAGGACCATAAATCTGCCCGTATCCACCAGATTTAACAGCCTCTTCATTATATTCCGATACAGCATCCGGCTGCTGCCCTGGCTTTTTAATAAAGAACGGAACAGCATCACGCGTATGCGTTCTAAGCGCACAAGGGGTTGGGTGATCTGGTAACAGAGCAATTGTAACCGGCTCATCCATTTTTTCAACTTCCTCAATAACATACTTCACAACTCGCTGATCAAGAGATTCAATGGTTTTTGTTTTTAACTCATAATCTCCTTCGTGTCCTGCTTCATCACTGGCCTCAATGTGTAAAAATACGTATTGATTTTCTTTTAATGCAGCTATAGCAGCTTCAGCCTTCCCTTCATAGTTTGTATCATATAACCCTGTGGATCCTGGAACGTGAATAGCTTTTAATCCTGCATATGAACCTAATCCATAAATTAAATCTACAGCAGAAATAACTACACCAGATTCAATCCCGTACAACTCTTCTAACGTTGGCATATCCGGAGTATTACCGGCAGACCATGGCCATATCATGTCAGCCGCAGGTTTTCCTGCCGCTCTTCTTTTTACATTCACAGGGTGATCCTTTAGTAACTCTTTTGATTTTAACATCAAATCAATTACTGTTTCAACGGTATCCTCAGCTTCACCATTTTTAGCCGTAGGTAACACTTCTTTAAAAGCAGTTCCCGGAACATCATGTGGTGGTACGCAGTTAATTTGATCGCTACCTCCATCAATAACCATTAAGTGACGATAGCTTACTCCGGGATAAAAATTGGCTTTTCCTCCACCTAATTTCTCCTGAAGGAATTCCATTATCTCCTTGGCTTCTTCTGTGGTTATATGTCCCGCTGAATGATTTAATATTTTTTCATCCTCAATGGATATAAGGTTGCAGCGAAACACCAAATCAGAAAGAGATGTTTCAACCCCCATTGAAGCAGCCTCAAGCACTCCTCGGCCACGATAATATTTAGCCGCATCATACCCCATTACCATCATGTTTGCTACCTCACTACCCGGATGCAGTGAAGGTGGCACTGTATCCAGTAAACCAGAAACACCTTCAGAACATAATTGATCGATATATGGAGTTTTTGCAGCCATCAAAGGAGTTTTACCTCCCAGTTCTTTTAGAGGCTCATCTGAGGCCCCATCTGCAAGTATTACTAAATATTTCATTCTTTCTTCTTCTTTAAATCAGATAAAAAACAGTTATTTATTTGCCACCTTAATAACATCGGCAAACACACCGGCTGCAGTAACTTCAGCTCCTGCGCCATACCCTTTAATTTGCATTGGGTGCTCCTTATAATGTTCTGAATTAATCAGAATAATATTATTACTTCCCTCTAAATCGTAGAATGGGTGTGCAGTATCTACTTCAATAAAGCCAACTACCGCTTTACCATTCTCAAGTTTAGCACCATATCTAAGTTTTTTACCCTTTGCTACTAAACTCTTTCTTTGCGCCTCAAATTCTGCATCGAAACTTTTAATTTCCGACATAAACTCATCAAGAGATGCGCAATCCATATACTTTTGAGGCACAAATGGAACCACATCAATATCTTCTTGTTCCATCTCATATCCCGCCTCACGTGCTAATATCAAAATCTTACGAACCACATCCGTTCCGCTTAAGTCAATTCGCGGATCCGGCTCACTAAATCCTTTTTCTTTAGCCTCTTGAATTACTGCTGATAATGGATTGTTCTCATTAACAGTATTCACAATAAAATTTAATGTACCCGAAAGAACAGCTTCAAGTTTAAGAATTTTATCACCGCTCATTACCAAATCATTAAGAGGAGCAATAATAGGCAATCCTGCACCAACATTGGTCTCGAACAAGAATTTCACGCCTTTATTTAAAGCCGTAGCCTTTAATTTTTGGTATGAAGCATATTCTGAAGAGCTGGCAATTTTATTAGCTGTTGCAACCGAAACATTCGCTTCTAAAACTTCCTGATAAAATGAAGCTACAGTAGCATTGGCCGTACAATCAACCATGACACTGTTAGCCAGGTTGTACTCTACAATTCTATCTTTAAACGTTTCAAGATTGGCTGTTTCTCCCTGCTCCATTAGATCGCTCAATACTGTTTTGCTATTAAGTCCCTGGCGGTTTAATAACATTTTACGACTATTGGTAACTCCTGCAATTCTAATCTTAAGCTTATTGTCGGCAAATAGCTTTTCTGTTTGGTTGTTTATTTTCTCCAACAGCATTTTACCAACAGTACCTGTTCCCACTAAAAATAGGTTTACTACAGTAAAGTGTGATAAGAAAAATGCTTCGTGCGCTGTATTTAAACCTTTTTTAAGGTCTTTCTCTTTAACTACAAAAGAGATATTAAGCTCTGAAGCACCCTGAGCAATGGCATAAATATTAATACCATTTTTACCCATACTATTGAATAGCTTACCAGATATTCCTGTTGTATGCTTCATGTTTTCACCCACAATAGCGATTACTGCCATATTCTTCTCCACAGAAACATTATTGATCTGATTCAATGCAATTTCTGCCTCAAACTCTTCTCTGACTAAATCTTCAGCAACCTGTGCAACTGAAGATTCAATTACCAAACTAATTGAGTTTTCGGAAGAAGCCTGTGATATAAGAATAACATTGATATTTTTACGTGCCATTGACTTAAACAATCGCATAGCAATTCCGGTAACACCAATCATTCCCAAACCTTGCACAGTAAGCAATGCAACATTATTGATAGATGAAATTCCTTTAATCTTTTTATCCTTTAATGGTGCTTTTTCATTGTTAATCAATGTACCTTGAGCTTCAGGATTAAAGGTATTTTTAATTAGAATAGGAATATTCTTTTTAAATACCGGTAATATTGTTGGTGGATAAATTACTTTAGCCCCAAAGTGAGAAAGCTCCATGGCTTCAGAATAACTTAACTTATCGATACAATAGGCTCTGCTGATTATTCTTGGATCAGCTGTCATAAAACCATTTACATCAGTCCAGATTTCCAACACCTCAGCATCATAAGTAGCTGCAACAATGGCTGCCGTGAAATCTGAACCACCTCTTCCTAATGTAGTAATTTCATTTTTGCTGTTAGATGCGATAAAGCCAGGAAATACGGCTACCTTACCGATGTCATTTTTAACAGCTAACAAATTAGATTCTGTTGATTCAAAATTTACAGAATCTTTTCCAAACACCTTATCGGTGATTATGTATTTTTGAGATTCAAAAAGTTTTGCATCACTAATCAATTCAGATATCATAAAAGATGAGATACGTTCTCCAAAGCTGGAGATAATTGCCTCACTTTTATAAGTCATCTCTTTAAGCATGTACACACCTTTAATAATGGTACTTACTTCTTCAAAAAACTGATCAACTTTAAATTTAATAGTTTGTGCTATATCTAAAGCGAAAAGTTCACTAATAATCTTATAGTGCTTTTCTTTAACCTCACTAAAAACATCAAAACATTCCTGATTCCCCTGTTCAGCCATTTTAGCTGCTTTAATTAGCTGATCAGTTACACCTCCAACCGCTGAAACAACAACTATTACCTGCTCTTTTTGAGACTCAACTATATTTTTTACTTTTAAAATGCTATCCGCAGATCCAACGGAAGTACCTCCAAATTTTAAAACTTTCATCTGTTTATTTTCTTTCAGTTGGTGTTTACCCTTTTTTTATTTTAACAAGACGTAAACCTTATATAATACTTCACTACTTTTTATACCTAACCATACTTTTAATTATAAGTTTAAAAGTTGATTTCATAAGTTATTGCTATTTGTAGCAAATAATTAAACTTAATAAAGACTGTATGTGCATTGACATACGATGTTCTTTTTAGTAATGTACTCTCCTTTTTTTTAGGAATTGTAAGGTCTATAAATACATTGGTATTTTACCTCACGATATGGAATATAATAGCTAGACCCCCCAAGGGGTGATAGTAGATGTTGTAGTGATAGTAATTGTATGGAATAAATTATAAACCATAAGAATTATATATGTTTTCCCGTTAAATTATAATGCAAAATTAGAGATTTATTTTAATCTTCAAAACAAAAACATGACTTTTGCCATACTTTGTGCGTTAAAAGTCCTTAAAATAAATAACCATTTAAATAAAATTAAATATTGGTTGATTTTTGGAAATTATATTTGGAGATACTTCTGTATTTTGATGGTGACTCTTGAACGAAATAAAACAAACCTCCCCAATCATGTTTTACTTTATAAAACACCTTTCGAAATTCGCCGTTTTGTATAATTACACGTGTTATTTGCTTTCCTTTTAACTTAAATATTTCAATACTTTTTCCTTGTGGATACACCTCTTTTAATGCAGGTAAGTTAAATGGATTTTTTGCTGTATCTGCTATTGGTTCTTTAATTGGACTGGAAGTAGGTTCAGGAACTACCTTTGACTTTTTAACTTCAATAGATTTTTCATACTGAACTGCATTTATATTCTGCTTTTTAGTAGATTCTTCTTTTTTAGGTTTAACAGCAGGTTCTTTTAAGTTTTTCCATTTGTAATAATTCGTCTTTACTTTATCTAACTTATATTTTACAGACAATAAATATTCAGTATCATAGTCAAAATCATTATACAATTTATTGTATTGAATTTTAGCCACAGGCTTTTTAAAAAATACCGTGTCTACATCAGGAAATATTGGGAAAAGTTCTATTAAAATCTCATACGGATAAATATACTTCGGAGCTACATCTTCGGGAATTTTGGTAGAAAATTCAATTATCTTAGTCACATAACCTTTCTTTGAAAAGCATAATTGATGTACCTTATGCCATTGCAGTAAAGCTGTAAAATTACCCTTTATATCAACCGGAACTTTTTCCTTGGTATCTGCGGTGGTTATGGTGAGATTAATTCCTGATGCATTTCCTTCACGCACAAAAACCGTCCCCCTTACAGGATAATTATCCTGACATAACAGTTCCGGACCATTTAAGATTAAAAAAAAGACAACAAAAACTATGATTCTATTCACCATTAAGGCTTTACTATTTATTTCAAGCCTAAATATATATTTTTATGCATGAAATACCAACAATGGTGTAGTTGAATGAAAAAGCATTTTTTTGGCAACAGAAGCATTTAAAAGCCTTGATATTAAATTTCTTTTATAAGTCGTAAACGATAGTATATCAATATTTTCTGTCTGAATAAAGCTTTCTATTCCAACCCAAAAATCTTCGTTCTCGGTCAGTTTAAAGGATAGTTTCTTATTTATAGCATGATTTCTAAAATGCTCTACCAAACCATCTAGCTTAACTTTATTTATATCTACCTCTGAAAGACTACTAATATGCGAACATATAATATCAACATCTATTGAATTAACAATGTTTGATAATTTATCAATAGCTACAAAATCAGCATTCTCAAAAACAGAGAGGTAACCAACTCGTTTAATTTTTTCTATACCAGAGTATTCAAAGCTTTCAGGTATAGCCAAAACCGGTACTTTTGCCGATTCTATAATCTCAGCTGTTACACTTCCTATTAAATCAACTGCTTTTTTATCGGCCCCGCGAGTTCCCATTACAATAACAGACGGCTTATAGTGTTCACTATAGGCCAATATTTCATGTTCAGCTACCCCTCTACGTACAATAGCCTTAACATTCACATCTTTTATTTTCTTTTCAGATATTCTTTTTTCCAGATCTTTTTGCAAAAGCTCCATTTTACGTTCACTCTCCTCCTCCATATCCAAACTTACTTCATCTGTATTTACATCGTAAACAAATGAATCACTAAATGGAATACCTGTATTTAAGGGTGTAAAATATGAATTAAATAAGGTTATTTCACCTTTTTGCTTAACTACCCAGTCAAAAGCCACATCAACAGCTTTTTGCGAATATTCTGAAAAGTCTACAGGCACCAATATTTTCACGGTTTGCGTACTAATTACATCATGAGGCTCTGAATTGTAATCCGATTCACGTATGGCATCGAAAACCATCATGGCCTGCTCAAAATCCGCTTCCCTAATATTAATTTTTACACCTGAAGATACCGCACCCTGAATAAGATTAATATGTTCTAAAAAACAGCTTACTCCTTCGTTTTCAAGAAGAGTTTTTACCAATTGAGCTTTTTCAAAAGTAAGCGTTGCCAGTGTAATTATTTTATCTTCCATAGTCAAAATATTAGAGTTAAACCTTGTCTATTAATTTAATGAAATAATTACACAATTACTAATAAATAAGCCTTAGTTATCCAGTGGTCTTTTATAAGTTTGCCAAAAGTTTACATCAACTTCAGTATTGTTATAGTATTGTCTGTTTATAATTGATTTATCGAATTCAGTTACCTCAACAACTTGAAGAAAAACATGCTCCTTTATATTGCTTACTTCATCTATTAAAGAATAATCAATAGAGTTTAAAACATATTTACCACTCTTTTTTACATATGAGGTTTCTGCTTTATAGGTAATTTCCTGTTGATTTTCTGTTATATTATTAAAGGAATTTCCATGTATAAACATCCCTTTACGAATTGCTTCAATACTGTTTTTTAAAACAGCATTATCTTCTTTATTAATAAAAATTTCGCCACTATATTTAACTAACTCGGGGTCACCACTATTTTGAATGGTCGGCGTTTTGCAATCATATTGAATCACCCAAACAGAATCTCCCTGTATTACATCCTCTCCTATTACTTCTACCTTAAAATCATTAATGGATGCCAATGACAGAATATTTCCCGCACAACGAACAATGTCCTGATTTATAATTTGATCGATCATTGTTACGCCCTCTAACAAACTCCCTGTTTTGGTAGAATCTGTATCTTCCACTATTTTATAGTTTCTGTTTTGATATGCATGAGTGAAGGAAGGAGTTTTATAACCTTCCGCATCAGATAACAACAAGATACTTTCTGTTTTTTTAACGATATCGCCTTTAAAAGACTGTGCGTTTACATAGCATTTATATGTTAGAGCCTGCTGAGGATAATTATCCGACACCAGGTTGGACGTAGATCGTATAATCCCATAACCAATCTTTGATTTCGCCTCTACACTTACTTCTGAAATACCATAATTAACAGGAGTCAATTGTATTTTAACCGAATCTTTAATTAGCCAATCTTTTACAGCGTATGCCTTTGACTTAAAACCAACAGCAGATACTCGAATTGTTTTATCCGATAAAGTTTCTGAAATAACCAACTCAAAGTAACCGTCCATATCCGAAGCTGTTCCCAGGTAAGTATTTTCTATACCAATATTTGCAAATTCCACTGCATTTCCTGTCTCAGCATTTGTAACAACGCCTACTATGTTTACATTTTGTCCTTTTACAATGGAAAACAAATTAAATATTGAAACCAATAATATTGAAAGTACTAATTTGTGACTATATCTCATTACTCTTTTTTTTGTTAAAATTAGAAATTAAGCTGTAAACTATACTTCTTTTCTTATAAAATATATGATGGTAAACTTAATAAACAAATAGTTTGTAAGGAGATTAAACTTTGAGGAAAACTTTACTACTTTTGGATTTAATTCGAAAATTTTAAATCATGAATAATAGAATTGCACTTGTACTGATTTCTGTTTTGCTATTTAATGGTTGCATTGTTTCTAAAAAGAAATATGATGCCAGCCTATTGGAAAATGCAAATTTAACTAAAGAACTTAAAGTATCTCAAGCTCAAAATAAATCACTCGAACAAAAACTAAACAATAACATTAAGGAGTTCGAAAAAATGAAGAATGATTTACACCTGAGCAATGCTGTTAAATCGGATGAGATGAGTGATCTATTAATAAAAGTGACTGAATTAACCGATCATAACACAAAACTCAAAGCAGAATTAGATGAGTCATTGACGTTATACAAATCGCAAAAACAAAGCTCTATTTCAACTGCTGACGAGCTTAAAAAACTAAAGACCAACAATCAAAAACTTAAAAGAGACACTGCTAATATTAAATATGCACTAAGCTTATCTGAGCAGCGATTCAAAAAATTGGAAGAAGAATTTCAAATTCAAAAAAACAAATACGTGAATTTAAATTCTCAAAATCAAAAATCGACTAAAGAATTAGAACTAAACAAGAGAAAATTAGCTTCATTTGAGCAACAACTAATTGGTAATAAAGACAAAATGGAAGCTATTTCAAAAGCATTTATTGAATTAAGAAAAGAAATGCTATCAGCAAAATCCGGCAATAAGGCTATTGATCCAAACAAAAATAAGCATATCGATAAGATAGCCAAAGAATTAGGACATTATTAACGATAACACTTCAGTTGAAAAACAATTTTAACAACAAATAGCTTATTATATCATGAATCAATTATCCTCTATTAACAGCAATTCTTCTAAAGAAAATATTATTGAGGAAATGATAAAGGTATTATCACCTTATGCAAAGGAATTACTTAGCTCTGGAGCTGACTTTAGCTATATGAATATGTATGCAGATAATTTTACAGACCAGCTAAAGACTATAACCAATTTATCCGACGTTGAAATTTTCGAAATTTTAAACGAAGCTTGCGATACAAGCTGGAGGAATCAAGCCACTCTTTAATTACATGCTTACTAATTAAAAACGTAGATTTAGTTTAAGTAAAAAGCTTCCTATTTATGATACCGTTAAAAGCCTGACAGAAAACTGCCAGGCTTTAATATATAAGTATCAAATAAGATTTATTTTCTCAGAATTATTACTTAAAGAAACCTCCCAGTTTCTTTTTAAGCTCGTCTACAGTCTTCTTAACATTCTCATCTTTCATTGCATCCTCAATGGCTTTTTTAGCCTCTTTTTCAACTTCTTTTTGCACCTGTTTTTTTGCTTCAGTCAGATCCATGCTGAGTTTTGGATCCTTTGCAGTTCCTTTTACTATTACATCCACAATAATATCATCGCCCTTATCGGAGAAATCCGCCAGAAAACTCATTGCTCCGGCTACTTCTTTGCGCGAGATTGGTGCACGTACCACATAATTTAACGACTGATCAAAACCTTGTTCTCCTGCCACAGTAATACTTTTACCAAATACCCTGGTAGTAAAAGGTGCAACAATGATTTTTCCATCTTTCATTACGAAGTCAATATTAATATCCTCAGCCTTCATTTTACGGTACTCATCTTTTTTAAGAAGGTCGGCCATATTGTTTAACACCTTTGAGTCAGATACCTCTATAGCCTTTGATTTAATATTTCCACTTCCTGTAATAGATGGAATAACGGGAGACATTTGCTGATCTAATAAACTATTGTATTTTAAACTAGCACTTATTTTTCCTTTAGATTTTTTAGCAATAGGCATTAATGAATCCACCACACTAAAAGAATTAGCCGTTTTGTTAATATCAATGCTACTGGCATTGAATAAAAAGTCAACAAATGGTTTATTCTCATTTTGAGTATTGTACTCTCCTGCCATTATCATTTCTCCATCCAATAAATCCATTGCAATACCATCAAGCACAACTTTGCCGTTACGAACCGTCACTTTTCCCTGAGCATTATTAATTTCAAGTTTATCGTACTTAATTTTATCAAACGATGATGAAAATACAAAGTCGAAATTTTTAGGAACAACATACAACTCCATTGTTGCTATTGAATCTTCGACTGATTGATCTGATTCAGTTTCTTCTGATATCATTAATTCATTAACATCAAGAAGCTTTGACTTATGTTTTAAAACTCCATAAAGAGTTTCATCTTTGAATACATAGGCCAGGTAATTTTCAATTTTTCCATGCAAACTAAAATCAGAACTCCCTACGATGCAATTTAATTTTTCTAAAGCAATTTTTTTAGGCGAAAAAGACATTAATGCATCCTGAATAAGAACCGCCTGGGGCATATCTACACTGGAATAATAAAAACCCTCCAGTTTAATATCGCCTCTTACATCTACTGAATCATACTTTTCCTGTTCAATCATTGCCATATTACCATTGAGGCTTACGTCAGCATTAATAACTCCTTTTATATCAAAGCTGTCGAGCGGAATTGCATCCTTTAATGAGTTTAAATCAATAATACCAACCATACTACCCTTAAACTGAGGATTACTCACTGGTGTTTTAAGTAAAAAATCTGCATCAAAAGGATTACCACCTAAATCAAAATGAAATTCTTTAAGGTCGGTAATAGTATTGTCAGCTGAACCGCCAGCATTTTCTACAACAACATTAATATTAATATTATCAATAGATTTAGGGAGATCAGGATATTTAATTTGTCCGTCTCCTACCCTTAAAACTGCATTAAAAGAAGGCAGATGATCAGCATCAGTATATATACCTTTGGCAACAGCATTAAGCGCCAGGGTTCCTTGCACATCAATGTCTTCCATGCTTTCCCTATACTCTTGTGGCACCAATTCCAATAATGATTTAAAGTTGGTTTCCTTGGCTCCCAATTTTACATCAAGCTCATAACCCTCTTCTAACATAGCCACACTTCCATCAAAACCCAGGTTAAGCTTATTAATAGTAAAGTCGTTTTCTTTAAAAGTGAAGATGTTGTTGACCAAATCCGCTAACACCTCAGCTTTAAAACCAATTTTTACCTCATTAAGATATTGCGTTTCCTCCATGGTTAGATTTAATTTTTCTATAGAGGAGTTAATATTCAAATCTGTTGAGATAGCTGAAAAATCTCCTGACAAATCCAAATTAAAACCGATAATTCCAGTATATAAGTCCATACTATGGTCATGATACTTAACGATCGCATCTTTAACTTCAAGCCTTTGCAGGTTTATTGTAAAATCAGTTGATTCAGAATTTTCATCAATCTGAGCATCTTGTGCCTCAGCAGTGGCCTTGGCAATATCCCAGTTTGCCGTGGAATCAGCAAGAACCTTAGCTTGAATAATGGGTTGATCAAACATTATGGAAGTCACCTCAATCCCTTTGCCTCCGATAGCCGTAAAAAGATCAGCTGATAAATCAAAATCTTTAAGGTATAGCAGCGTATCTTCTTCGAACTTACCTTCACCAACCACAGTAAGGTCAGTCATACCTACCGATAAATCAGGAAAACTACTAATTAAGGAGAGTGAGAATTTGCTCCAATCAACAGTGGCATTTAATTGATTATTCACTTGCTCCTTCACTATTCTTTCTATTTTTCCTTTAAAAAAGAATGGAACTATTAACAATAGCACAAAAAGGACTGTAATAAAACCGCCAAAAATTTTCAAAAATCGCTTCATCTATTTGTTTTTTATTTCGCTGTAAAAGATATTAAAACACCTTGTAAATCATTAAGTATTCGAATACAGAGCTGCCCAAAATAATTGGTGCGTCGCCCAAACCAGATTTCGCTGAAATAATTAAGAATACTCAATTCTTAATCCTTCCGATGTTCTTGATGACAAAAACTAAGGAAAAAACATCAAGGCTGCTTTAAAAATAACGTTCTTATTTGCATAAAGATAAAGTGCGGGTGGGCGATCTTCGAGCAAAGCTCTCAGCTTCCCGGTCTTACTAAATCTTTATTCAAAACAAAAGTAATTTTTAAAGAGGCCGTTTACTTGCATACTGCAAAATAACTCCCAGCCTAAACAAACTATCACAAAATACAGTTATTTAAACACTTAAATAAAAACAACATAAACATTTAGGACAGATGTGATTCGAATTACACTTAAATTACATAATCATATTTCAACTCTGTAGAGTAAATAATACCAATAATATATCATCTCTACCTAATCAAAGTTAATTATAATTGCTTTTTCACAGCATTGTATGAAATGTTTTTAAAGAAAATTATCAAAACTTATTCTCAATTATTATGACTAACACATGCCATTAGTCATACAAAAACACCTATTATCGTTTCTATACAATAGCTCTTTTTAATAAAATTCCTTATTTCCTAACTTTACATACATACTTCAACCTCTCGATATAACACACTACCTTAATACAACTTACAAATACGAATGTTTTAGCATAAAATAAAAACATACCATATTCGCATCTTAATACATCAATAAAATATGTTTTGGTAAAACAATTGAAAGAGGAAAGTAATTCGTCTGAATAATCTATTTTTTAAACTTATAAAAATGATATATCTGCAGGTATTGTTATATTTCGCTTGCCCTTCCGTTATATCTGTGTATAACACAAGCATCCGGAGCCCCATTATTTGCCGGCATAATCTCAGGCATTGAAGGAATACTATTCAGGAGTTTTATCCCTCTTATATTGTTTTAAAATTTGGTTTTTAAAGCTACCAGACAGGTTATATAACCTACCAGATAAGTTATAGAACCTACCAGGACGGCAGTTAAACCTACCAGACAGGTAGTAAAACCTACCGAACAGGTTGTAAGGCCTACCAAAGTGGTTGGTGAAGCTACCAATCATGTCGTTAAAACTACCTGATGAAATGTCCTAAAATAGTTTGTCCGTAAACTGCTCTGGTGAACTAAAAAGTTTAACTACAATTTCATCTTTTGTGGATCTAATTACTTTTAAATTTATTTCGATAATTGTTGCCTTAATTACGTTACATAACATTTTCAAAGAAAAAAACATATAACCTTCTTCAACATCGATTTTAATATTATTTATCCTATCTCTTTGTTAAAGATGAAACCAGTAATTTTGCTGTTGCAGGATTTGTGGCTAATGGCACATTATGCACGTCACAAATACGCATAAGCATATTTATATCCGGTTCATGAGGATGCTTATCCAAGGGATCTCTAAAAAACAGGACAGCTTGTATTTTACCTTCACATACCTGTGTGGCAATTTGAGCATCTCCTCCTTTTGGTCCGGATAAAACGCGCTCTACTTTTAAACCTGCCTCTATAGCATGAGAACCTGTTGTTCCTGTGGCTATAATAGACATATTAGCAGAATGTAAGAACTTATAATGCTTATTTAGAAATGCAACCATTTCTGCTTTTTTTCCATCGTGTGCAATCACTGCTATTTTCATTGTGTTTAAATTTTACTTTCGTTTGTCACATGGAACTCTCAAATAAATTCAATCATTGCCCTGTGTACAGCTTAACTGATTGAATTTGCATGGTCGTTTCATCTTTTAAATTTTATATTCAGACATTAATCTGAACATCAACCTGTATACTAGGCCTAATGATCAAATACAAATGGTGCTTTATATTGTATAATCACTAGTGTCCCATTAAAATAGGGACGTTATTAAAAATTAAATAAACATGGCTCATTAAGCCTATTACGTTCTTTG
>NZ_VCHY01000129.1 GCF_005877885.1 Labilibacter sediminis | reverse complement strand
TGGATACCAGAAAATCTTCTAGTATGTTGTTCTTGAATTCACCTCCATTATCACTTCTGATTCTGCGTACTGGCTTGCCTACTCTAACTTCAATATATTTTATGAAGTTGATTAATTCTGCAGTGGTTTCAGATTTGGCTCGCAAGAAAAATACCCATGTGAATTTAGTATAATCGTCAACTAAAACAAGAATATATTTCTTACCACTGAGACTTGGGACAGAGGAAGGACCACATAAATCAGTATGTAGCAGTTGTAGGGGTTCAGAAACACTGTGTTCCTTAATACTCTTGTACGTGGATTTGGACAATTTGCCTTGTTCACAGGCGGCACAGAGTATATCGTTGTCAAGTTTTAACAACGGCAATCCCCTAACTAGGTCCTTACCTATTAACTTGTTAATGTAGCCAAAATTGAGGTGGGACAATCTCCTGTGCCACAACCAACTAATGTCGGAAGCAGCTTTGGAGAGCAGACAAATGTCTGGGACACCCTCAATTAGTTCAATGTCAAGAGGATACATGTTCCCTTTGCGTTGGGAATCTACAAGAATGTTCTTGTTAGTATCCATGATCAGACTTCTGGTCTTGGTAAATAAGACCTCATGGTTTCTGTCACACAGTTGTGCAACGCTGATCAGGTTGTGTTTCAGACCATTGACATAAGCTACCTTTTTTACCGTGAAGTTACCATTGGTGATGTCACCATGTCCCATGACTTCACCTTTCATGTTATTTCCGAACGTGACGTATTGACCTGGCGTGGTTAGTTTGAAGTCTCGTAGGAAACCCTTGTGCCCGGTCATGTGCTTGGAGCATCCGCTATCCATGTACCACGTGTCTTCATGGGGTACTCCAGCACAAAAAGCCTACATTCAGAGAGAGGGTTTAGGTACCCATTTTTGGTTGGGTCCTGGTTTGTTAGTTTTCTTAGGACTAACTGGTCTTAGGACAGATTCTGGTGGGGTTTTGTCCTCTTTTGTCTTGGTTGTTTTTGTGACA
>NZ_VCHY01000128.1 GCF_005877885.1 Labilibacter sediminis | reverse complement strand
GTATGCAGTTGTACCTATTTAAATATCGCGTATACTTTGGTGGAAAAAAAATAAATATTGTATAATAAAGTTGTGCAAAAGATGAAGCGAAAAAAATGACGTTTAGACCTCGAAAAATAAAAAATAAAAAAAACAAAAAAGAAATTCAATATATTTCAACTCTAAAAAGGGCGCTTTACAATATTAAAGTTAGTAATAGAAATTCACATCTTTTTTTTGACTTATCTTGCTTATCGCAAGCATATGTATTTTACAAATTATCACAAACCCGAGTTATTCACTTGTATAAGTTAAGATGTATTCTTGACTCTCATGGAACATCTTTTTTTCGTAAAACTCCAATAAAGAATTCTTTTGTAACACAAAGAATATTTCATTCCGAATTAAGACATAAGAAATTTTCAAGTTGTGAAACGAGTCAATGGAAAAACTGGTTAAGAGGTCATCATCAATACAATTTATCTCAGATTAAATGGTCTGGATTAATCCCCCCAAAATGGGGAAATAGAATAAATCAATGCCATACGTCTCAAAATAAAGATTTAAACAAATGGTATTCCTCTGAAAAAGACCAATTACTGGATTCAAAAAAAACACAAAATTCAAAAGTCTATTTATTACCAAATAAAGAGGAGAATTTTCAAAAAAACTATAGATATGATCTTTTATCGTATAAATATATTCATTCTGAAACTAAGAATAACTCCTATATTTATAGATTATCATTAGAAATAAATAAGAACCAAGAAAATTTCACCAGAAATAAAGAAAAATTTTTTAACATACCCAAGAATATTCCTAGCAATAATTATCTAGAAAAAAGCGATATTATATATATAGAAAAAAATAAAGATAGAAAATTTTTGTGTAAAATTAATAAAAATATTAAGGTTGAACCTAATAAGGACCAAATAATGGATAAAATTCATAATAATGGTCTTTTTTATCTTCCGATTGATTCAAATTCCAAAATAAATTACAAAAGGGTATTTTTTGATTGGATGGGAAT
>NZ_VCHY01000127.1 GCF_005877885.1 Labilibacter sediminis | reverse complement strand
CATATAGATCGACCAACAATCATATGTCTTAACAATATTTTTGATCTAGAATCTGTGCAAGCCGTTTGTGTTTTCATTGACCATATGGAACACAAGATACCAAATCCTTAACAAGATTAGTATAGGGAAAATAGATCACGTAGATACGAATTTATAGATCGGTAGATGACACGCTTTTCACTGAATTACGTAATAGGTTAGAATCGTTGAATCTACTATAGAATTGGTTGTGAGATTACTGTGTAGCTTGACCATAGCGCATTAGTAATCAATACCAAAAGTTAAGTTAGGAATCAGTAGATACTAGACTAAAGTTTGTTGTCATTTGATTAATCATAATTCATTGATGCGTTGAAATCAGGAGGGGAAAGTACTTTTTAATCATTGTTATTCAGAAGATTGTTTTTAGTTTATGTTTTATTTATTTAAAGTTTATTTTGAAGTTACAACATTACAACAAAGGTTTTCATTAGTTCAATTGAATTTGACGCTGTTTCATGCCTGTTCCCTGAGAGAACGATACTCGTATTTACTAACTATATTATTCTTGATTGAGTCCTCTTGCTCAGTGTTGGATAAAAGGTTTTTAGATAGCAAAATATAAATTTAAAACGTTGATTTTTAGGTTATCCTTTTACACATCAGTTGCCTTGATGCGGTATAGGTAGCTTGATGATTCGACTTGGTGAGCGGGGTGATCTATTGGGTAGTTTGATTGATACCTAATTTGGACACGTGGTTTTCGATTTATTTTGAATATTCAGACTTATAGTTTTGAATGATGGTTTGAATTGATTTTGATAAACGGAGGTAATAACGTGGATTTTAACGTGTTTTGAACTATATAAGTCTTCCGTTGTGTTTATTTGAAAAGTGGGTTTTAGAGATGTATTTTAAAAAAAAAAATGCTTGTAAATTCACGTTGTTACAAGTTGGTATCAGAGCCCGGCTGTGAGTGAATTAAACATATGAGTCGATGTTTAGTCTCACAGTGTGTTGGCTCAATATAGGATCTTG
>NZ_VCHY01000126.1 GCF_005877885.1 Labilibacter sediminis | reverse complement strand
AATCAACATCCCACAACCATGGCTTCGAAACCACAAGCACTGGCCTTCCTCCTCTTTGCCCTCTCCACGCTTTCTTTCATCATCAATGCCTCTCATGCCGCTGATCAGCCCATCAGACCCTCTCCGGTGCTTACCGTCTACTGGGGCCAAAACGAAAACGAAGGCACTTTGCGAGAAGCATGTGCCACAAAGAACTACGAAATCGTGAACCTCGGTTTTCTCAATGTGTTTGGCAATGGCAGGACCCCACAGTTGAACTTTGCTGGCTATTGTGGCGACTCGAGCCCGTGCACCAAACTAGCCCCAGAAATTCGATACTGCCAAAACCACAACGTCAAGGTGTTCCTCTCCCTTGGTGGAGCCGAAGGAGACTACGACCTTTCCTCACCACAGGATGCTAGGGAAGTTGCACAGTACCTCTACAACAACTTCCTCAACGACCAAGACGGTCCACTGGGAAGAGTTTCACTAGATGGAATTGACTTTGACATCGAGATTGGGTCAAACCGCTACTATGAGGACCTAGTCAAAGCCCTCCATGAATTCTCCACAGAACAGAGAAGGATTTACTTATCTGCAGCACCACGGTGTCGATACCCAGATCACCACCTCGATGCAGCCATCAAAACTGGACTGTTTAACTACATATTGGGCCAGTTCTACAACAACCCTCGATGCCAATACTCAAAAGGCAATGAACAAAGGCTTTTGAACCATTTTGACATGTGGGCCAGATCGGTTATGCCCAACAACGCCGTGCTCTTGGGGCTGCCGGCTGCCCCTGATGCTGCGAACAGCGGTTTCATACCTGCAGATGTTGTTAAGAACCAGATTCTTCCCAACATAAGAAACCGTCCAAACTATGGTGGGGTTATGGTGTGGAACAGGTATTATGATAGGCAAACTCACTTCAGTCGTCAGATAAGGGATAGCCTTGGACCTGTGTTGAAGTCAGTGGCAGCACTTGCTGATGCAATGTACGAGTGTGTGACTAAAACTCTGTACCGTTTTTATCCTGTCC
>NZ_VCHY01000124.1 GCF_005877885.1 Labilibacter sediminis | reverse complement strand
AACGTGAGTTCGACGTAAGAAATATTGAATACAAAAGGAAAGAAACAAGGATTTTGTTATATTTAAGTATCTGACATTTAAATATATAGTCACAAAACACTTGTTTCTTATGAAGGATAAAGTTACCGAAATTTTCTATTTAGTTGATGAATTTTGCAAAGAGTTTGAATTAGCTAAGGAAGGACATATTTTAACTGAAGATAATGGAAAGAAGAGCCGTAAACGCAAGTTTAAAATGTCCGATAGTGAAGTAATTACCATACTGATATTATTTCATTTAGGTCAATTTAGAAATCTCAAACACTTCTATATCAATTATGTCCAGAAGCATATGGCTGATGACTTTCCTCAAACAGTATCTTACAATCGTTTTACTGAGCTTCAGCAAAAAGTTCTTATCCCAATGACTGTTTTTCTTCAGGTATCTTGCCTAGGAGAGTGCACGGGTATTTCTTTTATTGATTCAACACCATTGCGAGTCTGTCATATTAAACGAGAAAGGCAGAACAAAGTATTTAAAGAATTTGCACAAAAGGGAAAATGCTCGATGGGGTGGTTTTATGGGTTTAAATTACACCTGGTTATTAATGACAAAGGTGAGATTTTAGATTTCTTGTTTACGCATGGAAATGTTGATGACAGAGCTCCTTTAAAGGACAAAAACTTTCATGATAAAATCTTTGGCAAACTCATTGCTGACAAGGGATATATAAGTAAAACATTATTCGATAACTTGTTCATTGATGGAATACATCTGATTACCAAAATTAAAAAGAATATGAAGAACTCATTGATGCATATACATGATAAAGTTCTGCTAAAAAAGCGTGCTATTATTGAGACGGTTAATGATGAACTAAAAAACATTTGTCAAATAGAACATACCAGACACAGAAGTTTGGGTAATTTTCTTTCAAATCTAATTGCTGGTTTAGTTGCCTATCACTTCTTACCTAAGAAACCTTCACTAAATCTTGATATCATAGATAAAGATGGACTTATGAAGACTGCTTAGATCGAACTCACGTTAA
>NZ_VCHY01000123.1 GCF_005877885.1 Labilibacter sediminis | reverse complement strand
ATTCTTGATTTCGCCCTGTGCCTCTTGATTTCGCCCTGTGCCTCTTGATTTCGCCCAGGATTGCTTGATTTCGCCCAGGATTGTCTGATTTCGCCTGATTTCGTGTTTTGGGTTGACTTTGACTTCTGAGAGCTGACTTTGACCTGAGATTTGACTTTTTGAACATTGAACTTAGGCTTTTAGCACCTTTGCAAAGATGGATTCTTATGAGACCTCTCAGCAGGAATTGGACAACATCATGGGAACTATTACTCGGATTCCCAGGCTAACAATAACCAGTTCAGAAAAATTTTCTGAATGGAAGTTTAGGTTTGAGAATCACATTAAGCATAAAGACATTAAGCTGTGGAGAAGCATGATCAAAGGTCCTGTTAAAATATTGGCTGTCATAGATGGTGACAGAGATCATACGGTTGAAAAGAAACTTGAGGAATACACTGATGAGGACTTTGACAAAGCTGAACTTGACCAGAGAGCTCTTGCCTATTTAACCATGGCTATTGCTCCTGAAATTGCTCATGGGTTCAGAGAGCACAAATCTGCTAAATCTCTTTGGGATGCACTGATTGCAGTGTATGAGGGAAATGAGGATATGAGAGAATCTCGACAAGATATGCTGCGTCAAGAATTCAACATGTTCAATCATATCTTGGGAGAACCTCTTGAGAAACAGATTCAGAGGTTCACTTCTCTTATCACTGATTTGAGAATGGCTAATATCGAGATTTCTAATGCTGAAATTAACAAGAAGTTGTTGAACTCTCTTCCCCGAAGTTGGGACACTAATGTAGCTGTTATCAGAAGTACCAGGAATTTGGCAAACATGACTTTAAGTGATGTTATTGCAACTATCAATTCTAATGCACTGGCAGATAAGCAGAGAGTCAATAATCAGACAAGTTCCTATGCTACTGCTAACTTGGGTGTTTCTGCCAACAATGCATTTTCTGCCATTCCAACTCAACATTCTAAGTCATCTGTTTTGAGTTATTATGTTTCACCTTCTGGTAAAACAGAATATTCAACATCCTC
>NZ_VCHY01000122.1 GCF_005877885.1 Labilibacter sediminis | reverse complement strand
AAATACACAACGAAGACAATTTTGATAAATTAAACAACTCAAAGATCATAATACCAAAAGTTATAAGCTTTCATTAAAACCAAATATGCAAAGGTCTTCATAGACAAAAACACAAATCTAATGATAATCAAAAGTCTTCTAACCACTAGTCTAGAAATAGTAGAAAACAGAATTCCTAATGATTCAATCATAAAATCCGATAGATAGTTGTCAATGGCAATTGACTGGCCTTGCGGCCGCCTTCTAGGACTCTCAAAACTGCGACTAGGGCTCTTTTCCTACTCTATGGGACGAATTAGACTGTTCTGGGACGGCCTGGGGCGACCTGAAAGTTGGGAATAGGTCCCATATATATATGTGAAGGATTAGGGTTGAAACAGGCCGAATTCGGGCTTTCTGCGCCGTTTCACGCGCCGCGTGCTTAACCCACGCATTGCGTGCTAACCGCCTTCCGTATTTGGCAACAGAAGCTTCCAGAACGCGAAATCTGACATTTCAGACCTGCGCGCCGCGTGCAAATTCTACGCGTCGCGTGGGTACCGGGCAACATTTCTAACTTTATCTTCCGAGCTGATTTCGACCATCTTAACGTCCGATTCAGCCAAAACACAAAACACGGCTTTCGACCGGAATTTCGTCTAGTTTCCAAATCTTCAATCCTTTCTTCAATTGGAGCTCTAGAACTTGAGATATGATTAAATCTTTGAACACGTATCAAGCTTCACAGTTTCAGTTTTCGTTCTCTTGTTCCATCTTCACTTCCAACTCCATTTATTGCTCGTTTTCGCTCATATTTCAACATTTGCTTCATTTCCTGACATTTGACAAATATAAACAATATAAGTACCTTTTGTCCTAAATAATCATAAAATGAATCAATTATTATCTTTAATATCGCGTATAAAACAGTGTATATTTGGCGATATCAAAGTACCCCACACTTAAGCTTTACTCGCCCTCGAGTAAACCTTCTTCTTATCACTCCTTCAAAACATAATATCGCCAAATCATATAAGGAAACAATTTAACGCAAAG
>NZ_VCHY01000121.1 GCF_005877885.1 Labilibacter sediminis | reverse complement strand
TTACATCGTCATCTTGTGATTGATTCTTTGGTGTTGTAATTGTCTGGGACGATTGGTGGACTTTCTAGAGGTTCCAGAAGGTTAGGAACTCATATTTATTGTTAGGATCATCTCAGGGGAGGTCGGGATGGCCGGAATCAAAGAAAAACGACAAGAAACGACAAATTTCGCTGCTGCTGGTCGTCGGACGCGGCGCTCCTAAAGAGGGCGCAGCGCGCCCACCTGCTGCAGTTTTCTGTTGCTGCAGTGTTTTGTCGTTTCCCAGAGATTGGACGGTCGGATCGTCATGAAATTTTGACAGACGGTGCACAACATGAAGACGCAACTTTTGGACGGTTGGATTATGATTTTGAGCCCTGGTGTGCGAGATATGATCTGTTGAAGTTGGCTGCAGATTTAAGCAACATTGAAGAACGGCTAGGGTTTTGAAGAAAGTGAAGAGTGTTGAAGCTAGGATTGATATCTCTTCTCTTCCAGCGATGTTGAGGAGTTTATAAAGGTGAGAATTCAGATCATTTGATCTTTGTTAGTGTTCAAGCGATGCATGCGATTGTATTTCCTTTCGGTTGATTAATTCTTGATGTTGTTGGTGTTTTATGGAACCGTTGCTCATTATGGATGAACCGGACATCAAGGATCTGATTGGAAGGCTTAGAAACACCTCAAGGAAGGTCTGGGGTTGAGCCAAGGAGGAATAGCATCGAAATCTCAAAGTTGGAATTGGAGCAGCACGTCGGCGCGGCGCGTAGAAGAGCGGCGCGACGCGTGGGTCTGGGCAGAAGTTTCTGATTTTCTGGTTTGCTCGTGTTCGGACGAGATCGGTTGGGGCATGATGCGGATCGTTCAGTAAGGTTGCGAGGACACCTTTCCTTGGTGTTATAACCTTTCAAATGACCCAAGGTGAGTCATTGTTTGCTAACCCTCTTACACTCATTAAATTAGTGTTTGTGGAATAGAACTCGACCACTTGAGATAGGATGATTGCATGATATGCTTAATGTGATAGTTTGTGGGGAATACTCTGTTTGCGGGGGTG
>NZ_VCHY01000120.1 GCF_005877885.1 Labilibacter sediminis | reverse complement strand
AATAAGGAACAGCCAGTTTAAAACAGTCGGGAGGGCAGGGCCATTTTGGTGTTTCCACTGTTCTGAAACCCAACAACCCAGGCCGAAGCTGACCAACTAGACACTATTCCCGTAAGTAGAATTACTAGCATAGCATTACAGTATAACTCCAAATCACATTTATCCTCATGAATTACATCAAACAAGGAGTTAAAGTTTAAAGGGAAGAAGTGAAAGTTTGGTGTGCTGCTAAAACATATCAAGAGTGTTATGCTCTAACAGGTTTACATAGTTAGACCATTGAACTAGTACACCAGGAGGGTTTCAAGTATAAAATACTTTTAAGATTTGAGTTATAACATATAGTATTTATATACTTGAGGTTTTGTGAGGTACTGGACTTTTAATCATACATAGATATATATCTATTCGAATTATATGATTAAAAAATTAAATTAAATTCAAATATTAATCAAATGATTATCTTATATTTAAAGGATAATGACTAATAATTAAATAAAATTTATTTAGGATAATTAGAAAAACAGGATAGGCTTATCTAAGGCATTTAAGTTCTATTATCCTAAAATCTAGGGTTATCCTAAAGTTCAAAGGTTATCCTAACAAGAAATCTGAAACTTTCTAAAAAATATAGAGATCAAAACACAAGTTCAGAAATTACTAACCTGGAGTGTTTGAAAGACTGAACACGAAATATACGTAGAATATGAGAGTCCAGAAACACGAATAAAATCTGTAAAAATACATGCAAGCAAGCAAACCAAAAACTCAACATAAAAAAGTAAAACTTTAAACGAAAGAAAGAGTTTTTGATATAGAAAGACACTTACCCCGAGTTCAGAAAAAAGAGCAAATACTGAACACAACGTTCAGTATTTAAAGTGTTTGACAAACAATGGGCTGGAAAGGGTGCATTAAGTCGGGCCCGGTCCGTGAAAATCCAACTGAGTGACATTGCAAATAAATAGTCGGAAAACACGAATTATCAAACTAGGGTAAAAAGTAAAAAAAAGGCTTGCGTTGCAAAAACAAGGTTTCGAGACTTACGTT
>NZ_VCHY01000012.1 GCF_005877885.1 Labilibacter sediminis | reverse complement strand
CTGCATACTGTGGGAGAGTAGGTCGCCGCCGACTTTTAAAAAAGGTTAGTTTTCAATAGAAGACTAACCTTTTTTGCGTTTATAGACTTTTCTTTTAAACCGGGTATATTAAAAATCTTTGCGCGACTTTGTGCTCATCCTTTGTGCAACTTTGTGGTTAAAAAGTATCTTACAAACATCTAACCACTAAGGAACGCGAAGTACATTCCCTAAGTATCACGAAGGATATAAAAACATTGCTCTTTGTGTGACTTTGTGATCATCCTTTGTGTAACTTTGTGGTTAAAAAGGAACTCGAAGTACATTCACTATGTTACACGAAGGATATAACTTTCGAAGTAATACTATTTTTTTTAGCGTTTATAGTAGGTTTTTATTTTTTAAATTCTTTTTGTAAGGAAGCCTAAGTTTTACAGACTCATTGGTTAGATATAAAATAATCTTTAAATCTAATTAATATGAAACGTTTTTGTTTTCTACTACTTACCGTAGTTTTTATTGCTTCCTTTCTTGCGTGTGACAAACCAAACGATGCTTCTCCTGAAGTTAATTCAGGAATGGATATGAAGGGTTCAGAAGATGATAATAATAACACTGTTAATGCAGAACAAGCTCCTGATTTTTCATTGAGTGATTTAAATGGAAATGTGGTTAGTCTTTCTGACTATACAGAAAAGGTTATTGCAATTTTTTTCTTCGGAAATGCCTGTCCTCCCTGTAAAGCTGTTGCTCCGAGTGTTCAAACACAATTGTCAGATAAGTATGCTTCGAGGGATGATTTTATCTTACTTGGTATTGATCAATGGGATGGTAACAATAGTGCAGTAAAAGCTTTTAAATCGTCCACAGGGGTCACTTTCCCTCTATTGTTAAACGGATCATCAGTAGCTGCTTCTTTTGGTACTACATATGATAGAATAGTTGTGATAGATAAGGAAGGTTTAATTCGGTTTAAAGGAAATCGCAATGTAAGTAGTGATCTTTCAACCGCAGTAGATGTTGTAGCTCAATATTTAAATAAATAGGCGGTTATGTTTAGGTTATTTTTTGTTGCAATTCTATTATCGTTCTTCGTTATTGAAGCGAAAGCACAAACGGTACGTAATTTTTCAGCTAATACAGTAAGTAATGATAAAGTTACATTTAGTGGGCTTAAAGGGCATAATTTAACGATTATTGATTTTTGGGCGTCTTGGTGTAAACCGTGTATTAAATCAATGCCATTAATTGAGAAGATCTATAACGAGTTTAAAACGGATGGTGTAAATGTAATAGGATTTAATGTAGATGGTCCCCGAAGTGTTTCAAAAGTTAAACCAATTATAAGTTCGCTCAATATATCTTACCCAATAATATTGGATACAGAGAGTAAGATTATGAGGGATCTAAATATTGAAGTTTTACCATCTCTACTAATAGTGGACACTAAGGGAAAAGTTTTATATAGGCATGAGGGCTATGTTAAAGGAGATGAAATTGAATGGCGTGATGTTATTGTAGGACTTTTAAGTAAATAAAATATGAGGTTGAAAGTTTTATTGGGTCTTGTGTTTGTGATTTTGACAATGGATTTGTTCTCTCAGTTCTCTGCAAGTGTACTTTCAGAATATCAGAATGGAAAGTTGCCAAAGGATACAACGGAAAATTTTAATTCTATTTATTCCAGAGTGCTTATAAATTATCAAATGGGAAATTTTAAAGTAGGAACAGGTATTCAACTTTATCAAACTCCATATAGCGAAAGAAACTATGTGCATTTATCTGCCGGAAGTATCAATTACCAATCCGAAAAAGTAGAGCTTACGTTGGGAAATTATTCACAGGTTTTAGGCAATGGAATTTTGTTAAGAAACTATCAAATACCTGGAGCTATAGTGGAAGATAAGGGATTTCGTACAAAACAATATTTTTATACAGATATGCTTGGTGCACAAGTGGCTTTTCATATGGATAAATTGGATGTTAAAGCTTTGTGGGGGTATGCCTTAAATAATTTAAATCCACCAATACTCGATTGGGAACTTAGGAGGTATGACGAAGTTATAGGAACAGAAGTTTCGTACAGGTTTAAAAAGCAGGTATTGGGAGCTTCCGGCATAAGATTACATAATGAGTTGGAAACAAGTTATTATGGAATGTTAAGTTTATCCGGTGATATAACAGAGTTTCTTAGTTATTATTCAGGTTATGCCCGATATTTGAGTGGAGAAGGTAAGGAGACTAAAGAAAGGGATGCGTATGCCTTATACGGTAATATTGTTTTAACACTGCCTTCTTTTGGTATAAGTGCAGAGTATAAAAACTATCAGAATTTTTTAATTGGTACCGGAATAAATGAACCTCCAGCATTGGTTAAAGAACACTATTATAAATTGTTGAATAGAAGTACACATGTGCTTCAACCAACAAATGAAAGTGGAGTTCAGCTTGAGGCTTATTATCAAATGAATCTTTTCTCTTCAATTGTTGCAAACTACACACTGGCCGTAAATGATTTTGGAATTAAGTATAGATATCAAGAATGGTTTTTAGAATATTCAGGAAATGTTTTTAATGATACAGATTTAAAGTTGTTTGTTGATTATGCAGATGATGAATTTAAAAGTGAATATAACAGAGTTAGTTATGGTGTAAATCTAGATGTTCCATTAGTCAATCATTTTGGTTTTTTGATTGAAGCAGAAGGGCAAGGCTTTGAGAGGCTTGATTCATATGTATCTAATTACTATCTCAACTTTACTCTTAGAAGAAAATCTAAATGGTTTTGGGGAACCCAACTTGAAGTAAGCAACGACCCTTTTATTACTGAGGATAAAAAAATATGGCCATCGGTATTGATTAAATATAAATACAATAGTAATCATAGTTTGCAGCTATTTGCAGGAGAAAGAAGAGGTGGCCCGGCGTGTAATGCTGGTATATGTTATGAGGTTTTGGATTTTTCAGGAGTGGAATTGAGGTGGATGGCTCGTTTTTAATACGTTATTAACCTCAATTCGACATAAAATTTATGACTCAGACCGCTTATAAATAACGAGTTTCAAGGAAGATTTGTAAAAGCATAGCGGGCTATGGTAAGCAAATTTGACGAAGAAAATCATTGTTTATAAACGGATACATAAGTTTTTAGTAAATAATCAATCTACTGCCTGAACTTAATCAGCATAACTCGCAATGCTTCTAAACTTCATGTGGTATATCAATCATTTACTACAATCTAAGCCTGTAAATTTTAATCGAACTGAGGTTATTAACCATTTTTATTCTATAGAATTATAAAGTATGAGAAATATCAGTTATTTTCGCTGCAAAATTGCAATAACCTGAATAGAAGGAAATATTACTGTTATGACTGATAATAGAATTGAGAATATAAATGTAAATGCCGAACAAGCTATATTAACGCCTAATGAATTAAAAGATCTATATCCCTTAAATGAAAATATCATAAAAACAATTGCCCAAGGGCAGAAAACTGTTAAAGATATTTTAAATGGAGAAGATAAGCGAATATTGGTAGTTGTAGGACCTTGTTCAATTCATGATATTAAATCGGCCAAAGAATATGCAAGCAAGCTTAAAGTATTGGCTGATGAGCTGGAAGACACCTTGTATATTGTAATGAGGGTGTATTTCGAAAAACCGCGAACCACTGTAGGATGGCAGGGTTTAATAAATGATCCTCATTTAGATAATAGTTTTGAATTAGAGGAGGGATTAAAACAAGCCCGTGAGTTGTTAACCTATATAGCAGAGCTTGGTTTACCTGTAGCCGGTGAAGCTTTGGATATTGTAACACCTCAATATATTCAGGATTTGATTTCATGGACTGCGATTGGAGCAAGAACTACCGAATCACAGAGTCATAGAAAAATGGCCAGTGGGTTATCTTCAGCTGTAGGCTTTAAGAATGGTACAGATGGTAACATTGAAATAGCTATTAATGCCCTGGAATCTGTTGAAGCACCTCATAATTTTATAAGTATTGATCCTGATGGTCATGTAGCTGTTGTTCGTACCAAGGGAAATGCAAATACTCATATTATTTTAAGAGGAGGTAAAGAGCCGAATTATGATGTTGAAAGTGTCACGGAGTATGAAGAAAGGTTAAAGAAAGCTGGTTTGCCTGCCAAAATAATGATAGACTGTAGTCATGCCAATAGTCTTAAAAAAGCGGAAAATCAGGAACTTGTTTTAAAGAATATAGAGGAGCAAATACTTAATGGTAATAAATCCATTATGGGTGTAATGATTGAGAGTAATTTATTCTTCGGAAAACAAAGTATTCCGCAAGATTTGTCTCAATTAAAGTATGGTGTTTCTGTAACCGATGAATGTATAGGATGGGAACAAACAGATCAAATATTAAAAGATTTTGCTCAAACTATAAAGGAATCATTAAGTAAGAGATAATAAAAAATCCAAATTGATATGATAAACGGTTACTTTAACAGAGTAGCCGTTTTTTTATTCATAAATTTCATAGTTAACGGCAGATTTATTTAAGCTGGATTTCTTTTTGTTCAGAATAAAAGCATGTAGTTTTTTTCTCCATTCTGTTTTTTGAGTAAACTCTGAAAAATTGGTGGTTTTCCAGTCTATATCTAGTTTTTCAGCAGTTTGAGGACCTATGTAACAGTATACCGCATCAGCAACTTTACTGTCATTATTTTTTTTCTGCAACTTGATGTCAGTTGTGTTTGCTAATAGTCGAATTCCTTTATTGGCACATTCTTTCTTTAATAAATTAATAATACTATTATACTCTTGTATCTGCTGATCAGTAATGGCATTTGAGTATTTTCCTCCTATGTTTAAGACGGGCCTGATTTGTAACGTGCTGATGTTAAATTTTTCAAATACCTTAAAGAAATCTTTAAGTTCAGATAGGTTTTTATTATTAACAGTGTAATTAATTCTAATTTCAGGTAAGGAGGAATTACTCTGATTTTTGTGTTTGTTTATTAATTCTAAAGTTGAAATAAACCTGTCATATTTCGAATTAGTCATAAAGTGTTCATAGGTAGATTTATTAACACCATGACATGAAATGGTTAATTCGTTAAGATTCAAATCACACATTTCCTGGATTTGTTGCTCAGTTAAAAGTTGTCCATTAGTAACTACACCTATGTTAGGTACATTATATTCATTTGCCAATCGAATCAACTCAGTAAAGTTTCTATGTGTTGTAGGTTCAGCGCCACATCCGATATATACCTGAAGAGCTTTGGGAAACAACACTTTTGCTATATGCTGGAATTCAGCTTGAGGAATTATACCTTTCATTTTCTTCCTTTGTTCCATTGAGCTGAAATAACACATTCTGCAAAATAAGTTGCAATTTAAAGAAGGATCTATACGAATTGATAAGTGTCTCTTGCCGAGAAGATGAAATACATATATACCGATAAGTTTTATGGTGGTGCTTTTTATTTTCTTGCTAAAGCTTAAAAGAGAATAGAAATTCATAACTATATTTTAATGCTGTAAAAGTATCATTTTTTTCAGTTTTAAGGTTTATACTTTTGTTTTGTTCATCATTTTTAGCCAAGTGGATAACTATGCAATATGGATAATGCTTTGTGTTTGAAAATTGCAAAGAGTAATGCTTGTTTAAATCTATGGTTATATTAATACCTCTAACCAGTAAATATCTCCTGTCTATTTTGCCTAGTATTTATTGAACTGTTATATTTGTACACTTTTTAAAAATTAGGAGAATTATATACAGATGAGTGCTAAATTCAAAGAATATAAGGGGTTAGATTTATCCCAGATCAACAAGGATGTATTAAAGGAGTGGGAGAAAAACGAAACTTTTGAAAAAAGTATTTCAACCCGTGAAGGTAATCCTACCTTTGTTTTTTATGAAGGACCTCCTTCAGCCAATGGATTACCAGGTATTCATCATGTAATTTCTCGTTCTTTAAAAGATATTGTTTGTAGGTATAAAACTCAACAAGGTTTTGAAGTAGAACGTAAAGCCGGATGGGATACGCACGGACTTCCTGTAGAGCTTGGTGTAGAAAAGTCTTTAGGGATTACCAAGGAAGATATAGGTAAGAAAATATCTGTTGCTGAGTACAACGCTGCATGTCGTAAGGATGTGATGAAGTATACAGATAAATGGGAGGATCTTACGCATAAAATGGGGTATTGGGTAGATATGGATAATCCATACATTACCTACGACAATAAATATATTGAAACACTTTGGTACCTGCTTAAAGAGTTGTATAACAAAGGCTTTTTGTATAAAGGTTTTACCATTCAACCATATTCGCCAGCTGCAGGAACAGGTTTAAGTACGCATGAGTTGAACCAACCTGGCTGTTATCGTGATGTAAAAGATACTACTTGTACCGCACAGTTTAAGGTGGTTAAAGATGAAGCGTCTGATTTCTTGTATCAAGGAGTAGAAGGAGAATTGTTCTTCTTGGCCTGGACTACAACTCCATGGACACTTCCTTCGAATACAGCATTGGCTGTTGGACCAGAAGTGGTGTATCAAAAGGTAAAAACATTTAACTCATATACAGGAAAGCCTGTAGTGGTTGTTCTGGCTAAAAATTTGGTTTCAGCTTATTTTAATCCTAAGAATGCGGAATTATCATTTGATGATTATAAGGTTGGAGACAAAAAGGTTCCTTTTGAGTTATTGGAAGAATATACTGGTACACAACTTGAAGGGGTTAGATATGAACAGTTGATTTCATGGGTGAAGCCGGATGGAGATGCCTTTAGAGTGATCTTAGGTGACTATGTTACCACAGAAGATGGTACAGGGATGGTTCATATTGCCCCTACTTTTGGTGCTGATGATGATAGAGTGGCTAAGGTTGCTGGTATAGCTCCACTTATCCTAATTGATAAAGATGGTCGTCAAAACCCAATGGTGGATAAAACCGGAAAGTATTTCCTAATTAAAGATTTAGATGCAGGTTTTGTAAAGAACTTTGTTGATCTGGAAACTTATATGGAATACGCAGGTCGTTTTGTGAAGAACGA
Organism: Labilibacter sediminis; assembly: GCF_005877885.1. GTDB lineage: Bacteria > Bacteroidota > Bacteroidia > Bacteroidales > Marinilabiliaceae > Saccharicrinis > Saccharicrinis sediminis. The sequence continues at coordinate 143,779 of NZ_VCHY01000012.1, read as the reverse complement.
CTATGATGAAAATTTAACAGATAAAGATCCTTCGTTAGATGTGGATATTGCTGTTATGTTGAAGCAGGCAAACAGAGCATTTAGAGTTGAAAAGCATACGCATAATTATCCGCACTGTTGGAGAACGGATAAACCAATTTTATATTATCCTTTAGATTCATGGTTTGTTAAAACAACAGCCGTAAAGGATAGAATGCAGGAGCTAAATAAAACCATTAACTGGAAACCGGATTCAACAGGAACCGGACGTTTTGGTAAATGGCTTGAGAATTTGGTGGACTGGAACCTTTCTCGTTCTCGTTATTGGGGAACGCCTTTGCCAATATGGCGTACAGAAGACGGTAAGGTAGAAAAATGTATTGGTTCAATTGAAGAGTTAACTTCCGAAATTGAAAAGGCGATTGCAGCAGGGGTAATGGAGAAGAGTCCGTATGGTGATTTTAAAGCAGGTGATTTTTCTAAAGAAAATTATGATTTAGTCGATCTTCACAGGCCATATGTTGACGATATTGTTTTGGTGAGTGATGATGGTGAGAAAATGTTCAGGGAGCCCGACCTTATTGATGTGTGGTTCGATTCAGGAGCTATGCCATATGCGCAAATGCATTATCCGTTTGAGACTAACGAAGACGATAATAAATTAATTTTCCCGGCTGATTTTATTGCAGAAGGAGTAGACCAAACGAGAGGATGGTTCTTTACTTTGCATGCCTTAGGAACCATGTTATTTGATTCGGTAGCTTTTAAAAATATTATTTCCAATGGTCTTGTTTTGGATAAGAATGGAAATAAAATGTCGAAGCGTTTGGGTAATGCAGTAGATCCTTTTGAGGTTATTGAGAAGTTTGGATCTGATCCATTGCGATGGTATATGATTACCAATGCACAACCTTGGGATAATCTTAAGTTCGATCAGAATGGAATTGATGAAGTGAAGCGTAAGTTCTTCGGAACGCTATATAATACGTATTCATTCTTTTCTTTATATGCTAATGTAGATGGATTTACAGGTCAAGAAAAAGAAATACCATTAGAGGAGAGACCGGAAATTGACAGATGGATCATCTCGCTATTAAATAGTGTAATCAAAGAGGTGACTGAGAGTTTTGAAGCCTATGAGCCAACAAGGGCTGGTAGAGCAATTCAAAATTTTGTGACTGAAAACTTAAGTAATTGGTATGTTCGATTAAACAGAAAACGTTTCTGGGGAGGAGAGTATTCGTCAGATAAAATCTCCGCATACCAAACATTATATACCTGTTTAAAAACGGTATCTATGTTATCTGCTCCTATTGCTCCATTTTATATGGATCAACTGTATAAAGATTTGACATCTGTTTCAGGAGAGAGTAAATTGGAGTCAGTGCACTTAAGTATGTTTCCTAAGAGCGATGAAAGCAAAATAGATAAGGCACTTGAGCAACGTATGCTGTATGCACAAGATATTTCTTCTATGGTGCTTGCATTAAGAAGAAAAGAAAGCTTGAAGGTTCGTCAACCCTTGCAGAAAATCATGATTCCTATTTTGGATGTAGATTTTCAAGGACAAGTGGAAAAGATAAAGGACCTGGTGCTATCTGAGGTCAATGTAAAGTCGATGGAGTTTCTAACAGATACTTCAGGTGTGTTGGTAAAGAAGATTAAGCCTAATTTTAAAACATTGGGCCCTAAGCATGGGAAGATGATGAAGCAAATTGCTACTTGTGTTAATCAGATGGGACAAGAAGATATTGCTGTCATTGAGCGTGAAGAGAAGATGAACATTGAAGTGAATGGTCAAGGTCTTGAGTTATTGCTTGAAGATGTTGAAATCATGTCGGAGGATATACCTGGTTGGTTAGTGGCCAATGAGGGTAAGTTAACTGTTGCTTTGGATATTAATGTGTCAGAAGAGCTAAGGCAGGAAGGAATTGCCAGAGAGTTTATCAATAGAATTCAAAACTTAAGAAAAGATTCAGGTTTTGATGTTACAGATAAAATAATACTGGAAATTCAAAAAAATGAGGCCATAAATCAATCGGTAATCAACTATAAAGATTATATTGCGTCTCAAACTTTAGCTGACGAAATAAATCTTGTAGAATCATGTAACGAAGCTGAAGGAAAACTCGTAGAAATCGACAATGAAGTTGAGACCTACATTAGTGTTAGAAAAAAAATGTAAACCTCAAATGATCTATTATGGCAGACAAAACTAGATATTCAGACGAAGAGTTGCTTGAGTTTAAGGAAATTATTAACGGTAAACTGGAAAAGGCAAAAAAAGATTACGATCTTTTAAGAAATACCATTACGCATGGTGATGGTAATGATATTCAGGATACTTCCCCGACTTTTAAAGTGCTTGAAGAAGGAGCTTCTGTTCTTTCAAAAGAAGAGGCTGGAAAATTGGCTCAACGACAACTGAAGTTTATACAGCATTTACAAGCTGCATTAATTCGTATCGAGAATAAAACATACGGTGTATGTAGAGAAACAGGAAGACTCATTTCAAAGGAAAGATTAAGAGCTGTGCCGCATGCAACCTTAAGTATTGATGCTAAACGAAATCAAAAATAAATCTGCTATAAGTTTGTAGCTGGGAATACTACGTTTCTATTTTAATAAAGGAAATAGATTCTCAACAGCAATTTGTATCGTTTGATTCATTTTCAATAAAATATTCCTCCTCAAGCTTGGGGAGGATTCAGTACTGCTTAAAACAATCAATCACAATGCAATCATTTTTTAAAAAGCCATACATCATTGTTTTGTTGGTTTTAATTATAGATCAGGCTTTAAAAATATGGGTAAAAACCCATATGATGTTAGGGGAAGAATTCAGTGTTATCGGCGACTGGTTTATGATCCATTTTATAGAAAATAATGGAATGGCTTTCGGAATGGAATTAGCTGGTAAATTCGGTAAGGTTATTTTAAGTGTATTTCGAATTGTAGCCGTAATAGGTATTGGATATTACTTATATCAGCTTACGCTAAAAAAAGCACCAACAGGTTTAATCGTGAGTATATCTTTGGTGTTGGCCGGAGCTTTGGGTAATATCATTGATAGTGCTTTTTACGGATTAATTTTTAATGACAGCTATCCACAAGTCGCAACTATGTTTCCGCCAGAAGGAGGATATGCCCCATTTTTACATGGTAAAGTGGTAGATATGTTTTACTTCCCGCTTATTGAAGGAAACTTTCCGCAATGGTTTCCCTTTTGGGGAGGTGATAGATTTGTATTTTTTCGTCCGGTGTTTAATGTAGCCGACTCTGCCATCACAATTGGTATAGTGTTGATCTTGATTTTTCAGAGAAAATATTTTAAGTAATTATAGCATATTAATAAGTGCTCGTTTTTACCATTTGTTGGGTAAAAGTGCGCACTTTTTTTTATAAATACTATATCTGTAAAAGATATAGCATTACAGTGTGGTAAAACAAATCTTAGGGAATAATAATAGAAAATTGATTTATGAAAATTGGAATTATAAGTTTTAATAAATATTCTAACCATATGAATTATGGTGCAGTATTGCATTCTTATGCTTTTCAGCAATATTTAGATAGTATAAATATTGATTCCAGAATTATCGATTATATTCCAAAGTCTTTGGAGAAATACAATATTAAATACCCAATTTTAAATAATAGAAGATTTTGGAGTATTTTCCCTTTTTCGAGAGCTGTTTTTAGATGGAGTGTAGGGTTTAAGTCTAATGTTAGAAAATATAAGAAGTTTGAAAACTTCTTTGCTACCCACTATAAACTTACCGATAAGACATATAGTCATGCCGATTTGTTTGAACAAACCAATTGTAAAGACTTAGAGTTTTCAACTGTGGTTTGTGAAAGTGATATTATTTGGAAGAGGAAATCAACAGGAGGGGTTTATAATGAGGCTTTTTTTCTTAAATTCCCGATGGCTGAGAATGCAAGAAAAGTTGCATATGCACCATCATTAGGAGCCAAGCCATTTTCGGAAGAAGAAAAAGTGCAGTTTAAAGAGTTGGTCTCTGATTTTGATGCCATAAGCACCAGGGAAAGTCAAGGGGCAGCTTACCTAAGTAAATTATTGAATACAGATATTTCATGGGTGTTGGATCCTACATTGCTCATAGAGAGTAAGGACTATTCAGATATAATCATTGAGCCAAATGAAAAAAATTATTTGTTGGTTTATAATTGCATGAAAAATGATAAAGCTATGGTGAAACAAGCTGCATCATTGGCAAAAAAAATGAACCTGAAATTAATAGAGATATGTGCGTTTCCTGAAAATAGGGTTTATTTTAATCATGAGGTTAAAGATGATATAGGTATAGAAGAGTTTTTGGGTTTGTTTAAAAATGCTTCATATGTGGTGTGTAACGCATTTCATGGTGGGTGTTTTTCATTGCTTTTCGAAAAGCAGTTCTTTCTTTTCTTAAGAGATGCAACAGATTATAGAATGAAGAATATAACTGATGCACTGGATATTGGTGACAGATTGATACATTTCTACAATAAAGTGATTCCATCAGATATAAAGGAAATTGATTACTCAATAGTTAATGTAAAGCTAAATGAGCTGAGAGAAAGATCTCGATCTTTTATTAAGGAGAACCTAGAATAACACTTTATGAATGTAGCCCTAATTTTTGCCGGAGGCGTTGGCCGTAGAATGAATTCTTCTGCTAAACCCAAGCAGTTTCTCGAATTGTTCGGAAAACCAATCATCATTTATACTATAGAACTTTTTCAAAATCATCCGGATATAAACGGTGTAGTTGTAGTATGTGTAGATGGATGGGTGGAATACCTTAAGGAGCTCCTAAAGAAATATGGAATCACCAAAGTGAAGGATATTGTTGTAGGTGGGGAAACAGGGCAATCTTCTATATATAACGGCTTACTGGCAATTGAAAAGCGTTACTCAGCAAATTCTAAGGTTTTGATTCATGATGGAGTACGTCCTTTGATAAATCACCAAACGATCTCTGATAATATTGCAGCTGTTGCTCAAAATGGAACCGCCATTACAACCGCTCCAACAATTGAAACGTTTGTTATTTCTGAGGATGGGAATATGGTAGATGATATTCCTGAGAGGGAAAAATCGAAATTGGCTAAAGCACCACAGAGTTTTATTTTATCTGAAATTTTAGATGTACACAGGCAGGCAAGAATAGATGGGATATATAATTTTATTGATTCTTGTTCTCTGATGAAACATTATGGGAAAGAGTTGCATCTGGTTGAAGGCCCTATCGAGAATATAAAAATTACTACACCAATGGACTTTTTTATTTTTCGCGCCATTTACGATGCTCGTGAAAATGCACAAATATTAGGAATTTAATTTTGTACCATGATAAATTATACGAATAAGGTTGTTCAGGATGATATGAACTTGCTTTACGATTCATTTAAGCAGTGGTCGAAACTTAAAGGTCAAACAGTGCTTATTACCGGAGCAACCGGAATGCTGGCGTCATATACTTCGTTTATATTGATGTACCTGAACGAATCTTATGCGATGGATATTAACATATTGTTACTGGTTCGTAACAAGGTTAAGGCAAAGGAAATGTTCGGTTCAGAAGGAAATGGAGTCAGGTTTCTTGTACAGGATGTGGTAGATGAAATAAATTATGAGGGGAAGATAGATTATATCATTCATGCAGCAGGAGGTGCCAGTCCATATCAGATCATTAATAATCCGGTGGGTATTATAAATGCAAATATTCAGGGAACAATTAATGTTTTAAATTTTGCCCGAACAAAAGAGGTGAAAAATATTCTTTTTACCTCTACGCGTGAAGTTTATGGAAAGATAGAGAATGTGAGTAGTATTAGTGAAGATGACTTTGGATCATTTAATCCTTTGGATGATCGTTCATGCTATCCGGAAAGCAAAAGAATGGCTGAAACTATTTTTAGTAGCTATAGAAAACAATATAATACACCTTATACCATTGCTCGTATTGCGCATTCTTACGGCCCGGGAATGCAAATTGAAAATGACGGCAGAGTGATGTCAGATTTTATTTATGATGTATTAAATAGGCCGGAGATAGTTATAAATAGTTCAGGATTAGCAGAAAGGGCTTTTTGCTATATAACAGATGCTGTTGTTGCAATGTATGCAGTATTGTTAAATGGTAAAGTTGGGGAAGCTTATAATATAGCCAATGAGGAGGAATCAGTTAGTTTGGTTGATTTGGCCAAGATGTTATGCCGTTTATCGAAAGGGAATAAACAAGTGGTTACAAAAGATCAGGATCAAACGGGAGTAGGGTATTGTAATTATAAAAGGGTTATGTTGTCAACCAGTAAGCTACGTAATTTAGGGTGGAAGCCTATTGTTAATCTGGAAGAAGGGCTTGTGAAAACTTTAGCTTCTTTTTTCAATTGTAATTTGTAACCAAAAGAAGAGTATAGCGTACATCCTTTTTGGTGCTTGAAGAGGAAAAATATTTCATGACTAAAAAATCAGAATTACCTAACTATATAGTATCTAATATAGATATGAAAGCTTTTTCTTGTATTGCATTTTAAATAATATATCATAACATAAAATAAAGTGTTCTTTTTGTGAATTAATTAGTAAAAGTGTACACTTTATTTCTATTTTTGCCGTTCAAAATTACGGCTTAATGGCCAATGTTATTAAAAATGACTTTCTGACACTAATAATGTGACTCAGGAAGCGAAGCGTACCCGAACTTTAACAATACTACAAAAAGATTAATACAATGAATTTACGCCATCTGTCTTTAATGATACTTGCTCTCTTTCTTCTGGTTAGTACGGTATCTGCTCAAAATGTAAATCCAAAGGATGTGAATGTAGAAGCCTTGAGTGATGCTGAAATTCAAAGAGCCATTACCGAGATGGAAAATCGGGGGATGTCAGAACAAGAGGCCATTGCCATCGCCAGGGCAAGAGGGATGTCTGAGTCTCAGATAAGTGTATTAAAGCGTCGTATAGAGGAAGTTAAGAGAGGGTCTGGAGGGCAGTTAGTTGTCAAGTCCGGTAGTGATTTATTAGAAGCTGATGATCAGAATTTATCTGAAAAAGCGAAAATTGATAGGAAAGAAGTAGATGAGCGTATCTTTGGGTTCTCCTTTTTCAATAACAAAAGTTTATCGTTTGAGCCAGGAGTGAATTCTGCTATTTCCAGTTCATATGTATTGGGTAGTGGAGATGAGTTGGTTGTAGATATATGGGGTGCGTCTCAACAAAGCTATCAGTTAATCATTGATAGGAATGGAAATATAAATATACCAAATATTGGAGTAATCTCAGTCGGAGGCTTATCTGTTGAAAAGGCAAGTACAAAAATTCGTGCTAAGTTGATCTTAATTTATAGAGATTTAGCTGCAGATGTTCCTCGTACGTTTGCCAGTATCAATGTTGGACAAATAAAATCAATTCGAGTAAATGTAATAGGAGAGGTTTTTGCTCCAGGTACATATACGCTCTCTGGAGCTGCTACTGCTTTTAATGCACTTTATCTTGCAGGAGGTCCTAACAAAAAAGGATCGTTTAGGGAAATTAAAGTGATTCGTGGAGGAAATGTTGTTTCTGTATTGGATGTTTATGATTATTTAATTGATGGAAATTCAAAGATGAACACACCATTAAGTGATGGTGATGTGATATTGGTATCTCCTTATCTGCAAAAAATAATTTTAGAGGGGCAGCTCAAAAGAACCGGTGTTTTTGAAGCCAAGAAGGAAGAAACAGTTTCTGATCTAATACGATACGCCGGAGGTTTTACTGATATTGCGTATTCTCACCGTTTAGAGCTGTATAGAAAAACATCCCGAGATATGGTGTTTCGAGATGTGTTGGAAAATGAATTTGATGCAACAGTTGTTCAAAATGGGGATAGTATTTTTATAGGAAAGATTATTAATAGATTTCAAAACAGGGTTGCAATTAATGGAGCAGTTTATCGCCCGGGTAATTATGAATTAGCAGATAGTTTAATGTTATCTGAGTTAATAGCACATGCGGATGGTCTTAGAGAAGATGCCTATGTGTATAGAGGGATAGTTACACGTGTGAAAGAAGATTTTACTTTACAAAGTATTGCTTTTGATGTCTCAAAAGTTATAAAAGGAGACGAGGATCTTGTTTTAATGCGAGATGATGAAGTTACCATTTCTTCCATACATGATATGCAGGAGTTTAGAACGATCCAAATTTATGGAGAAGTACAAAACCCGGGAGTATATAATTATAAAGAAGGAATGACGCTGGAGAACATTATTTTTGAATCAGGTGGGTTTTTGGAAGCAGCATCTGATGCATTTATAGAAGTAGCTCGTAGACTAAGTAAAGAAGAAGAATTAGAAAGTACCCAAAAAATAGCACATGTTTTTCAGAAAAAAGTACCAAGAAATCTTGAGTTATCAGCTAAGGATGGTTCTTTTGAATTAAAGGCCTTTGATAAGGTTTTTATAAGAAAGTTACCTGGGTATTCTAAACAGTCCGTAGTCAAAATTACCGGTGAAGTTTCTTATGCAGGAGAATATGCTCTCACATCTAAAAACGAGCGAATATCAGATATCATTAAAAGAACAGGAGGCTTGACTGCGGATGCATATGCTGAGGGAGCTATATTAACCCGTAAAATTAAGGTAAGTAATAAACTTAAAAGATTGCGTAAAGAGTTAATGGCTCGTGACTCTACTTTAGAGTTTACTGAGTTAGAATTCGAAGTTGTAGGAATTAATCTGGCAAATGCAATCAATAATCCGGGAGGAAAAGATGATATATACCTGATGGATGGAGATGAATTAAATATACCGAGAGCATTTCAAACGGTTAAGATTTCCGGAGAAGTATTAAATCCTATATCATCGTACTACGCAAAAGGAAAGAAAGTAAGAGACTATATCAGTGAAGGTGGTGGTTTTAGCTTAATGGCTAAAAAGAGTAAAGTATATGTGGTTTATCCAAATGGTGCAGCTGCAAATACCAAGAAGAGATTATTGTTTTTTAGAGATTATCCTAAGTTAAGTCCGGGAGCGGAGATTGTTGTACCTTCTAAACCATATCGTGAACCAATGACCACCACAGCATGGATATCCATGGCCAGTGCTTTAGCATCCTTATCGCTTACGATCGTTACCATTGTTAATGCAACAAATAAGTAGAATATAATTTATATACCATTCTTTATAGATCATGACTACAGAAGATAACGAAATGCAAAACTCCTCTTATAATACTTCTCCGGTTATAGTTAAAGGTAGTGTTCCTAAAATTTTTAATAATCATAAATGAATATTCCTGATAAAATTTCAAATATTTGCTGCATTGGAGCTGGTTATGTTGGTGGTCCAACCATGGCAGTGATTGCCCAAAAATGTCCGGAGATTAAAGTAACGGTTGTTGATATAAATGAACAACGAATTGCAGATTGGAACGATGACAATTTAGATAACCTTCCTATTTATGAACCTGGACTAGAAGAGGTGGTGCAGGAAGCTCGAGGAAGAAATCTGTTTTTCTCAACTGATGTGGATAAAGCTATAGATGAAGCAGAAATGATATTTATTTCTGTGAATACCCCAACGAAAACTTATGGGGTGGGGAAAGGTATGGCTGCTGATCTAAAATATGTAGAATTATGCGCGAGGCAAATTGCCAAAGTGGCTAAGTCTGATAAGATTGTTGTTGAAAAGTCTACTTTACCAGTGAGGACTGCGGAAGCGATTAAAACTATTCTTGAAGCTGAAGGAAATGGTGTTCAGTTCCAAATTCTTTCAAATCCAGAGTTCTTAGCGGAAGGAACTGCCATTTCTGATTTACACAATGCTGATAGGATATTGATAGGTGGAGACCAGGACGAAGATGGCTTAAATGCTATTTCTAAGTTGGTAGATATTTATAATCATTGGATTCCTACTGATAGAATCTTGACAACAAATGTATGGTCGTCCGAATTATCCAAACTAACAGCCAATGCTTTTTTAGCGCAAAGAGTTTCTTCTATAAATGCGATATCAGCATTATGTGAAGAAACAGGAGCTGATGTAGATGAGATCGCAAATGCTATTGGTGCAGATTCCAGAATTGGTTCAAAATTCTTAAAATCTTCCGTAGGTTTTGGAGGATCTTGTTTTCAAAAAGATATATTAAACCTGGTGTATATTGCAAGGTCGTATGGGTTAGATGAGGTTGCAGAGTACTGGGAGCAGGTAATTAAGCTAAATGATTACCAGAAAATAAGGTTTGCAGAGAAGATTGTGAAGACACTATTTAATACGGTGTCAGGTAAAAAAATCGCAATAATGGGGTGGGCTTTTAAGAAAGATACGAATGACACGCGTGAGTCGGCTGCTATATATGTTGCTGATTATTTACTTAACGAACAAGCCGAATTGTATATTTATGATCCAAAAGTCAACAAGGAGCAGATATATGCTGATTTAGATTACTTAAATACCCGATCCGAGGAAGAAAATCGAAGATTATTAACGGTGGTTGACAATCCTTATGAGGCAATGGATGATGCTCATGCAGTGGCAGTTATGACCGAATGGGATGAATTTAAAACTTATGATTGGGAAAGAATATATAAGGGTATGAAGAAGCCAGCTTTTTTGTTTGATGGAAGGAATATTTTAGTTATTCAGGAATTAAGAGAAATAGGTTTCAAGACATTTAATTTGGGAAAAAATTGAATCGATGGGTGTTAATCAAAATAATACGGAAGTGTCAAAAGTAAAAGAGATGGAATCCAATATAATCAAAGGAGATGAAATTGATTTGATAGCGCTAATAAAAGTAATATGGAATGGAAGAAAAACCATGTTATATTCTGCTGGCATTTTCGTTTTTTTAGGTTTATTAATATCATTTATAACACCTGATAAATATTCTTCTTCGGTAACTATACTACCGATAGAAAGTATTGCTGATAATCAGTTCGGAGGAATCGGGGCATTGGCTGGAATGGCAGGGATTAACATAGGAGGAATGACAGAAGGCGTTGCTTCTATTCCTGCAGAATTATACCCTGATATCGTTGAAAGTTATCCATTTCAAAAAGATATCATAAATCGGAAGTTCTCGTTTAAAGGATATAAACAACCTATTTCGTATCTTGATTATGCTAAAAATGATACAATAGAAAATCTAGGTGAAAAAATAATCAAGTACACAATAAAGCTTCCATGGACAATAAAGGATTATTTTGAAAAAGAGAGCAATGTAAAAGGTGGTAGTTCAAGTATGAACCTAATACTACTAAATAAGAAAGAACTGGCGATTTTTAACGAGTTTGAAGATATAGTTAAAGTTAATTATAATAATAAAACAGGTATTGTAACAATAAATGCTGAGTATGAAGAACCTTTGGTTGTTGCCCAAATGGTTGATGCTGCAGTAGAGATACTTCAAAAATACGTTACTGAATTTAAAACGAAACAGGTTCGTCAAAACCTTAATTTTATTCAAGAAAGATATAAAGAAAAAGAGGCTGAATATACAGATAAGCAAAAGGCTCTATTCCAATATCGTGATAAACATCGAAACTTGGTTACAGAAAGAATAGATTTTGAACATCAAAAACTAAGTGATGATTATGAGATTGTTAGTTCTGTATTCAAAAAAATGGCCCAACAGGTGGAGCAAGCGAAAATTGCAGTTAGTGAAAAAACACCTTCTTTTTCAATAATTGAACCTGCAAAAATACCAATAGAAAAATCAGGCACAAGGAAACTTGTTGTGCTGATAATATGGGGTATTCTAGGAGGAATAATAGGATTAATAATAGTTTTCGGAAAGTTGTATTTTCCGATATATAGGGAACGGTGGAGAAAGCTTTAAGAATTCTACTTATTGTTAATAAATAGGTAGAATTCTACATTTTTAGTAATAATTACTCTATAACATTTAGAAAACAAAAAGTATTGAAATGATTGAAGCTATAAAAATATTTTCATCTATAATAATGGTGCTAGCACTTATTATTTTTTCAATATATCAATGTGTTAGCTTGTTGTTATGCTTTGTATTTACAATTTATAAAACAAATAGAGATAATATGTCTATATCAAACATAGATGAGAAGGTAAAAAAAGATAATACAACAACGGAAAATAATAAACAAAGAATTAAAAATACTATAGTAAGGTATTTAAATGGTTACTATAGATATAAGCTATTAAAAGTGGGAAGAATTCCGTCTCATCATGTAAGAAATGTTCTTTATAAAATTGTATTTAAAGTGAAAATGGATTCTAATAGTGTATTATATGGGGGAGCTGAAATTAGAAGTCCTAATAATTTGCATATAGGAGAGGGTGCTATTATAGGAGATAATTCTATTTTAGATGCTAGGCATGGGATTATAATAGGAGAGCATGTAAATTTTAGTTCAAATGTAAGTTTATGGACACTTCAGCACGATTATAATGATCCGAATTTTTCGACAGAAGGTCAAGGGGGATCTATTATTATTGAAAAGAGAGCTTGGTTAGGGCCAAATGTGACTGTTTTACCAGGTATAAAAATAGGAGAAGGAGCTGTTGTTGGTGCAGGTTCTGTAGTTACTAAAGATTTAGAACCATTTAAACTTTATGGAGGTATACCTGCCCATATAATTGGGGATAGAAATAAGAATTTAATTTATAAATTTAAAGGCAAATATCTGCCATTTTATTAAAAGTCAGTTTTTTAGTAAAAACGAATAAGCATAAGAAATATGAAAAAAATAGCCATTTTATGGGCAGATCCATATAACACTAATTTAGGAGTTTCTGCATTAGCGTATTCATCATTAGCTCTTATTGAAGATGCTTTAAAATTAAAAGATCTTAGTGTTACTTTTGTAGGGTGTAAATTTACGCGTAGGGATAAAGTTCTTTTAGGAGATAACGAATATGAGTTTGAAACACTAGAAGGTCTAGATTATTTCAGAGTTAAATCACTATTAAAGATGCTTTTTCAATACAAAAAGTATAAACCTCATAAATTGTTAGGGTTTGATTATATTGTAGATATTGGAGCAGGAGATAGCTATGCTGATATTTATGGACTTGCAAGGTTTTATAGAATGTATAATTCTAAGCGGTTATTTAAAGTGCTTAGAAAAAAACAGTTATTGTTGCCCCAAACAATAGGACCATTTAAGGATAAAAAAATTGAGAAGAAGGCTTTTGATATATTGAAAAGTTTCACCTACGTTTTTGGAAGAGATCAATTAAGTTATAACTATGCTAATAAGTTTATAAGGAGAGATAAGCTTGATGAATCTATAGATGTTGCATTTTACCTTCCTTTTAAAGCTTATAAGTTTAAAGAAGGGAAAACACATATCGGTATTAATGTTTCTGGTTTATTATGGAATGGTGGATATACTAAAAATAATCAGTTCAATTTGACATCAAATTACCAGAAGTTAATTAGAAATACGATTGAGTATTTTATTAATGAAGAAAATTGTGTGGTTCATCTTGTAGGGCATGTAGTACCAGAATATGAACATGTGGAAAATGATTTTACGGTATGTGAGTTATTAAATAAAGAATATAATTCAACAATATTAGCTCCAAGATTTAAATCTCCTATTGAGGCAAAATCATATATTGCAGGATTAAATTTCTTTACAGGTGCACGTATGCATTCTACAATTGCTGCTTTTTCTGCAGGTGTACCCGTTTGCCCTATGGCATATAGTCGCAAGTTTAATGGGTTGTTTGTAAATACATTACAATATGATTGGTTGGGGGATTGTGTCAATGATGATACTCAAAAGGTATTTAATGATATTGTTGATGCATTTAATAAGCGAAAGGAGCTAAAAGAAAGGATTCAAGAGTCGCACATTGAAATAATTACCCCAAGACTGAATAACCTTAAAGAAAAGTTAAAAGATTTTGTATTAAGCTAATTTATGGGAAAGTCGATTATTACTTCAATTGATAAAGCTAAACTTTGTTTAGGCTGTGGAATGTGTAAGGCCATTTGTGGAAAAGAATCTATAAAGATGGAAATTGGAAATGATGGTTTTATTCATCCCCATAAAATAAACAAGGAAATAAATAAGGCTGATGAAAAAGTAATCTATAAGATATGCCCTGGTATTAATGTAAGTAATGAAAAAAGTTTTGGAAGAAAAGATCGGGTTTGGGGTGAAATTTTAGGCAATTATTCAACATTCTCTAAGGATAAAGAAATAAGACAATTAGGATCTTCAGGGGGTACGATTACTCAAATATGTATTTCTTTAATAGAGACAAAAAAAGTAGATGCTGTACTGCAAGTAGGATGTGCAACTGATGATTATACAAGAAATGAACTGAAGGTAAGCAGAACAAGGGAGAATATTGTAAGTAATGCCTCATCGAGATATGCTCCTGCATTTGTTTTTGATGATATGAAGAAAATATTGTCGGGCTCAAAAGATACTTTTGCATTTGTAGGAAAACCTTGTGATGTTTCAGCATTAAATAATTTCGTTAAAGAATTTCCTGAATACAGAAATAAGATTAAGTATACCATTGCGATTGTGTGCGCAGGTATTCCTTCATTTAAGGGAACGGAAAATGTAATCGAAAAATTAAATGGGGAAGCACCAATTAAAAACCTAAGATATAGAGGGGATGGGTGGCCTGGATATTTTACCTTTGATGATGCCAAAGGTATGAAGTATAAAATGGGATACAATGATTCTTGGGGTAAAATACTTGGGAGAACAGTTCATTTTAGATGTAAAATATGTCCAGATGGAATTGGATTACATGCCGATATTGCTGTTGGAGATGCATGGGAAACAAAGGGAGGATATCCGGATTTCAAAGAAAAGCCTGGGCAAAGTCTTACCTTGGTACGGACTATTAAAGGAGAAAGATTATTGAGAGAATTGATAAAATCAAAGGCTTTAGAGCATAATGAGATAGAGGTTTCAAAACTGAAAGATATACAACCTTACCAATATAAGAGGAGAATATATGTTACAGCTAGAATAATTGCTTTTATTATTGTAAAAAGAAAACTGGTAAACTTTAAGAACATGGGTATTATTTCTAATATAGGAAAAGCAAATGCTTATGTGTATTTAAGAGAGTTTCTAGGTTCTGTTAAGCGTTTGTTAAAGGGAGCTTAAGTACTATGAACGAAAAATTCAGGTATGTTTTAAAATCCTTTAGCTGGGGATTAATTTCTAAATTAATAGATGCAGGTAGTAAACTGATAACAGTACCTCTTCTAATTAGTTATTTTGGGAAGGTTGATTTTGGGCTTATAACGCTAGCTATCTCTGTAAATGCTTATTTACAATTGTTGGATCTTGGGATGAATACTGGTGCAGTAAAGTATTTTTCTGTATGGATTGAACAGAAAAAGTATAAGCTCCTTGATTATGTGTCAAGAACAACAATTAGTTTTTATGGAATAATAGGCATTATAAATGCTATTGTCTTGTTGTTTATTGCATTTTATGGAATAAAATATTTTGATCTTGAAGATTGTCAAGTTGAAGCCATGCAAGAAATGTTATTTATTTTATCATTTCTTGCAATTGTTAACTGGGGGGCTTCTGTATTTAATCAATTATTAGTTGCAAATCATAAAATAGCAATTGTTCAACAAGTGATGATTGTACGTAGTTTATTGTCACTATTACTTGTCTATATAACTGTTTATTTTAATGTTGGAATTGTTACCTATTTTTGGTGGTTTTCTATTATAAATAGTATACAGATTATTCCTTTAGCTTATATTGTTAAAAAAGATAAGCTAATTAAAAATTATATGCCTGCGTTTAAATGGAACTTGTTTCAGCCTGTTTTAAAATACAGTTTGGCCATAATTGCAATAGGTGTTTTTTCGATGACTGCAACAAAAATGAGGCCTGTTATTCTAAGCCTATTTGGAACAGAAGGAATTGGCATCGTTACTGAATTTAGAATTATGGAAACGATTACTTTGTTTATTATTTCCATAGGAGGTATGTTGATAAAGATTTTCTTACCAATTAGTTCAAAAATTGTTTTAAATAACAACCCAAAAGAGATGTCTAATTTTGCCCAGACAGCCACTTTTTATACAACAGTAATATGCGTTCTGTTGTGTTTTCCTATCGTTATTAATTCGCAAGCAATTCTCCGGATATATGTGGGAGATGAATATATCAATTTAAGTGACTGGTTGGTTATATGGATTTTTACAATAGTAGCTTATTTACATAATTCTCCTGTATCAAGTTTAGTTTTGGCAACGGGTAGAACAAAGATTTTAATAATAAGTTCGGGAATTTCTTGTGTTTTATCATTAATTGTTAATGCCTTGCTTTGTGATGTTTTTGGCGTGGGTTCGGCTATAATTGGTTATGGCTTATATATATTGATACAGATGAGTTTTTATTACATTTATTTCAATAGGAAAATCCTTCAGTTAGATTCGAAAGCTATTTTTATTTCCTTCATAATACCATTATTCTGTGGCATTGTGCCATTGTTATTTTTAAATATGGTGAAATTTAGAATCAATAGTATCTATTTAGATATGTTGGCTAGGTTCTTTGTTTGGATCGGTGTATTTGGATTTTTATTGGTTGTTACTAACAAGATTGAAGGAAAGGGTAGGCTCCAGCTTAATGCTTTGGTTAATCGTAATTTATTCAGGTAATTAATCATTATACTTCTTTTCATATCAGTTCTTCATTAAATGAGTATTCTATTATTTAATTTGTGTTTGTATTTGATACCTTTTGTTATCCTTTTAGTAAAGGATAAAGGAATTACATTACGAGCATTCTTATTAGGCTTTATTACATTTAATGCGGTTTGTTCTGTTTATACTTGGTATAATGGGATTTATTTAGATTTCTCTGGGAATTTATTTTATAACGAATTAACGGTTTTCCCATTTCTACTGATATGGATAACTTTAATGCTTGTTTTTTATCCAATTGTTAATTTTAGAGAACAGAAGATAGAACGTGTTGAATTACCTAGCTTTGTAAAAGTTAAATATCTTAGTATTGCAGGGATTGCTTTGGCTTTTCTACTTTTATTGTTAATGGTAAAACCTGTTCTGGGCGGTATTGCATCAGGATTTGGAGTTTTGTATACAGATGCTAAGTCTGGGGAAGCATTGTTTTCAGGAAAGGTTTATAAGTTATACCATTTGTATTCGATCATCCAAATACCTTTAATGTTATATTGGGGATATTATATTTGCTTTATTAAGAAAAACATTTTTTTTTCCTCATTACTTTTCATATCAGCTTTTATTCCTTCGATAATTTACGGTGTAGGTGGCGCTTCAAGAGGAATGCTATTCTTTAGATTTATAGATGCTTTTGTTATTGTGTTAATTTTCAGAAAGTTTATTAGTGCGAAACTATTGAATGTTGTAAAGATTGGGTTTGTATTTTTTGTTAGCTTATTACTTTTTATTTCGATTGTAATTACAAGCGATAGATTTGGAGAAGGAGATATTATATTTAAAATTATTGCTCAATACTTTGGAGAATCATTTATTAATGCAAATATCCATTTTTTTGCAAATTTAAAGGACCCATTACTTGGAGAGCGGATGTTTCCTGATTTTTATAAGCTTTTTACGGGAAATAGTTTACAAAGTTTTACAACAAAGTACGAAGCTTGGTCTTATTATTCCAGTAAGGTTGGAGTTTATATACACTATTTTAAAACACTTCCCATTGACTTTTATATAGAACTAGGTGTTATCGGTGCTGTTTTGTCGATTTTAATACTTTTTCTTTTGGGAAAGAAATATATAAAAATTACAGCTACTACACCGTTCTATCGCCTAATATGGGTTGTTTATTATTATCAAATATGTATTGGTTCTCTTTTTGGTTTTACCAAAGCAGGTCACGATAACTTTGTTCGCCTTATTGGATTGTTAACTGTTTACCTTTTCTTTAGAGTTAATTTCAGAAAGATTACTTTAAGTAAGTCATAAAATTTAAAAAAAGATGTCAAAAATAAGAACAGTATGTACAGTTAGCTGGTTAAAGACTATATATTTTAATTTTAAATATCTTCCATTAAAACAAGCCATAAAGCTTCCTGTGTTTTTATATAAGGTGCGATTGCTTAAATGTAAGGGAAAAGTTAAGATTGTATCTAAAAATATTAAACCTGGTTTGATAAAATTAGGTGTTAATACAGTATCCTTATATCCCAAAGGTGGTAGTGTTTGGGAAAATCATGGGGGTAATGTTACATTTAAGGGGAAATGTGAAATTGGCAATAATTCTTCTATATCAATTGGTAAAACAGGTAATATAGATTTTGGGGAAAATTTTAAGTGTACAGCTGCTTTAAAGTTGGCATCCTATTGTTCCATTACTTTTAAAGAAAATGTTAGATTAGCATGGGAAGTAATTATTATGGATACCTCGTTTCATAAATTAAAGGATAAGGAAGGAAAATTAAAAGGTAAACCTTATGCTCCGGTAGTTATAGGGAGGAATAATTGGTTGCCTACGAGGGCTATGGTACTAAAGGGAACCAAAACTCCTGATTATACAATTTTTGGTGCAGGTTCTATCTTGAATAAGGATTATTCATCTAATCCAACGCATACTGTAATGGCGGGTAGCCCACTAAAAGTTAGAGTTGAGAATGTTTGGAGAGATGTTGACGATGATAAGGTTGCTTATAAGGATTAAAAATTTAATACGCCTAAAAGTATATTAAATGAAAGATAAAGAACTTGCCATTATTATTCCTGCATATAAGAGAGATTTTTTAGAGGAAACTTTAGAATCATTGAGTGAGCAAACAGACAAAAGATTTCGGGTATATATTGGGGATGATAATTCTCCATTTAATTTAGAAGAAGTTGTTGAAAGGTTTAAAGGTAGAATAGACTATACCTATAAAAAATTCAAGGAAAATCTTGGAGGTGAAAGTTTGGTAGCCCAGTGGCATAGATGTATAAAACTTGCAGAAAGAGAAAAATGGATCTGGCTTTTTTCCGATGATGATATTATGGAGAAAAACTGTGTTGAAGCTTTTTACAAAGAACTATTAGCTAATAATAAAATAAAATTGTTCCATTTTGATGTTAAGATAGTTGATAAGGACAATAAATTTCTCAATAAAGCACAAGAGTTTCCTGAAAAACTTTCACCTTCCGAATTTATAAAGGGGAAAATAAGTGGTAATCTATCAAGCTTTGTTGTGGAATATATTTTTGAGAAAGAATTTTTTTGGAATAATGGAGGATTCGTAAATTTTGATTTGGCATGGAATTCAGATGATGCAACTTGGTATCAGTTATCAAAGGGGGGCGGAGTTCATACAATAAAATGTGCCAATGTACATTGGAGGTCTAGCGGAGTGAATATTTCAAGAATATCTAAGGATTCGTTAATTGTTCAACGTAAACTGAATGCGGATATTGAATTCTCTGATTGGTTAGTAACAGATATTAAATCAACATCAAAGTTGAAATCATTTGTTATTTCTTTAAGGTTATATCTTTGGTATTTAATTAGATTAAATAGTTTTAAAGATGTAATAGGTAGTGATATAATGCATCATTTAGAAAATGAATTTATTAAGAATAAGAAGCTTGGGTTGTTCAAATATTTTATAAAAAAATATTATCATGTGTATAAGGTGCAAAGAATATGAAAAAATTCTACATATATCCTACTTATACTCCAGAGCGAGATAAATCCGGGAATACATATATTCGAGACTTTTCGGATGCTTTTCACAAAACACATAATGTATTCAATAACAAGGGAAAGTTAGGAATCATTAGTGTTTTTTTTAACCTGAAAGCTGAATGTTTTATTCTACATTGGGTCGATTTAATTATAACCAAGCAGAAAGGTTTTTTTCAGGTATTAATATTTTTTTTTGCAATAACAACATTAAAACTATTGCGAAAGAAAATTGTCTGGGTAATTCATAATAAGAAACCTCACAGAGTAAAGAGTAAACTGGCCTTATATTGTATGTGGGTAGCTGCCAGGAGTGCTGATATTATTATTTGCCATGCTAATGAGGGAAAGGATTTTGTAAAAGTAAAATATGGAGGTAAGGCCAGTAATAAAGTTAGGTATGTGCCACATCCCGTATATTCAACAGAGTTATACGAACCTTTGCCAGAAAAATGGGATATTGTTATTTGGGGTACAATCGCAAGGTATAAAAATATTGCACAATTTTTAGAATTCGTGAAAGAGTCGCCAAAATTTAGCGCGATGAAAATTTTAATTTGTGGTTTCTGTCCTGACAAAGAATA
Organism: Labilibacter sediminis; assembly: GCF_005877885.1. Lineage (GTDB taxonomy): Bacteria > Bacteroidota > Bacteroidia > Bacteroidales > Marinilabiliaceae > Saccharicrinis > Saccharicrinis sediminis. Next base: position 123,556 of record NZ_VCHY01000012.1, on the reverse strand, counting down.
TGAAAAAGAAATTCAAGCTGAATTAACTCCTAATATCTCTTATCTAAATAGATTTCTTACAGATGAGGAATTGAAACATGAGTTAAGATCCACAAAAGCTATCTTATTTACATATAAGTTGGATTCAGTACTTAGTTCCGGTGCTATGGTCTATAGTTTAAATTTTAATAAAAAAATTATTGGACCTAAAGGCGGTGCATTTGAGGATTTACAACCAATAGTTACTTGTTATGAATCGTTTAATGATTTGGAACAAGTAGAATTTAATGATAAAGTAAGTGATAAATGTATTGGTAAATATTTAGCGAAAAACACTTGGGGTGAGATACCTTCCAAAATAATAAAACATATAGAATCATGAAACTGGCATTAGTGCGAACTGCCTCTAACCAATTAAGGTTTGGATCATATAATATACAAGAAATAGGTCTAGCTAAATCAGTACTTAAATTTGGTGTAAGTACTGATATCTATGCACGTTTTTCAAATTTAGTTGATGAAATTATAGTTGAAGAACAAGAGGGAGCCAAGGTTATTATAAAACCGTTAAAAGGGAAGAGGGTTTTTAAGGAGATCATGTATTACCCGGATCTTAAAAATCAACTATGTGATGGAGGGTATAACATTGTTCAGTTGCTAGATGAATCGCAAATGATGCTTCCTTTTTTATTCAAAGCGTTAAAAAAAAATGGTGTAAAGACTATTTTATGGCAAGGGATGTATCGTGACTTTTCAGGAAAGATTGCTAAGTTAATGCAATTTGTATATGACCGTTTATTTGCCAACACAATAAATAAATATGCAGATCTTAAAATTGCTAAAACTCAGGATGCTGCAGATTATTTAAAAAAGAAAGGATACGATTATGCTCATGTGCTTGCTGTTGGATTGAATCATGTTAAATCAGAATTTGATAAAAAACTAATTGAAGAGGTTGAAGTATTTAAAAGGACTCACCCGAAGCTTCTGTTTTACATAGGAGCAATAGAAAGGCGCAGAGATATACCATTTTTGTTGTCAGTATTGAAAGAACTTAAGGAAGAAGGCTATGGATTGGTTTTGGTAGGGAGTGGACCGGAAAATAGTTTGGTGGATCAAATGATTAAAGATGAAGGATTGATTAAAGATGTACTCAGGTATAAGAATATAGCAAATAATAAGATAGCAAATATTTTTCCATATATTCAATGCCTTGTGTTACCAACACGATATGAAATATATGGTATGGTTATTTTAGAAGCACTTGCAAACGGAGTAACTGTAGTAGCAACACCAGAAGCTGGCCCATGTACCATTTTGGAAAGTAAAGAGCTGGGTAGCTGTGCACCATTGAATAAAATTCAATGGATTGATGCGATTCGGTTTTATGAAGATAATTTTATTTCAAAAGAATCAAGAACTAAGAGGATAAAACATGTAGATAATATTTATAATTGGGAGGTCATTGGAAATGAGTATTACCAAGATTATTTAAGTAGCTTAATTTTCTAAAATATTAAATGAGTTAACTTGCCTTTAATATATGAACAAATAGAGGAGTTTAGTTGTTGTGGTTCTCATAAGAGTTATAGATAAAATAGTTAGAAAAACGAAACATGCAAAAAATAGGAATGCCAACAGACGTATCGATCATCACCACTTATAGGTGCCAGATGCGTTGTAAGATGTGTAATATATGGCAATATCCATCGGATGAAACTAAGGAAATTACTGCCAAAGATTTAGAAAAGTTGCCTAAACTTAAATTTATAAATATTACCGGAGGTGAGCCTTTTCAACGTAGAGATCTCGAAGAGCTGGTTGAGGTAGCTTTTAGGAAAGCTCCTCGGGTGGTAATTTCAACTTCCGGTTGGCATTATGATCGAATTATTAAGCTGGCAAAAAAATTCCCTAATATTGGAATCCGCGTAAGTATCGAAGGACTTGCAGAGCGTAATGATGATTTAAGGGGTAAAGTTGGCGGTTTTGATAAAGGAATGCGTCTGTTATTAAAACTAAAGGAACTGGGAGTAAAAGATATTGGTTTTGGCATTACGGTGTCAAACCAAAATTCAGATGATATGCTTTGGTTGTATAGGTTGGCCAAGGATATGGAGATGGAGTTTGCGACTGCTTCTTTTCACAATTCTTATTATTTTCATAAAGAAGATAATGTGGTGACCAATAAAGATGAGGTTACCCAAAATTTTGAGACGTTGATTAACAACTTACTAAAGGAGAATAGCCCCAAGAGTTGGTTCCGAGCATTCTTTAACCTGGGATTAATTAATTACATCCATGGAGGTAAGCGCATGTTGCCTTGTGAAGCGGGTACCGCCAATTTCTTTATTGAACCTTATGGAGATGTTTATCCGTGTAATGGTTTGGAAGATAAGATATGGAAAGAAAGCATGGGAAATATCAAAGACTTTGATAAGTTTGAGGACCTATGGTATGGAGAACAAGCTCAAAGCGTGCGAGATAAAGTAAGACAGTGTCCAAAAAATTGTTGGATGGTAGGGACTGCAGCTCCCGTGATGAAAAAGTATATTAAGCATCCGGTTAAGTGGGTGGTGAAGCACAAGATAAAATCATTGTTGGGAAAATCTGTTTGCGTAAATGATATCCCATATTATAATGTGGGACAAGATTCCCGTCAGGGAGATCTTGATTTTTCAAGGATGACACCTTATACAGATACAAAGGGTGTAAAACCTGATCCATCACTGCCTTTGGTTGAAGAATAGATATAGTATTTTTATGAAAATTCATAAAGTTTTAAATGTAAGAGCGGTATCAAAAACCGCTTTTATTTTAAGATTCAATAGGGAAGGAAAGAATTTTGAGCCAGGTTTACATATTTCTGTTGGATTGCCTGGAGATGAGAATCGCCCTTACTCGATATATAATGGTGTAGGAAAAGATTACCTGGAAATATTGGTTAAAGAAATTCCCAATGGACTAGTCACACCTAAACTAAAACGATTAAAACCAGGTAACGAAATAAAGGTAGGCAAACCAAGAGGTTATTTTTGTCTGCCAGATAATTATAATGGAGAAAAGCTTTGTTTAATTGCCACCGGAACGGGCATTGCTCCGTTTCATTCATTCATTGAATCTTATCCGAATTTAAATTACCATCTGTACCATGGAGTTAAAGACTTAAGCGAAGCCTATGATTTAAACTTTTACAATAGCGAAAGCATCACTTTATGTACAAGCCGAACGGAGGAAGGAGATGTGATGGGAAGAGTCACCAAGGCTATGAAGAATATTAAAGTTGATCAATTTGACTATTTTTACATTTGTGGAAGTTATGAGATGTTGGATGAGGTTTATGAATTATTGGAAGATAAGGGTGTTAAGCGAGATAAAATTAAAACAGAAGGCTATTTCTAATGAAGATTGTAGTTACCGGAACCAGGGGTATTCCAAATATATTGGGTGGGGTTGAAACACATTGTCAGGAATTATATCCCAGAATAGTTAATTTGGGGCACGAGATTATTTTAATTCGGCGTAAGGCGTATGTTGAAGAATCACCTGTTCGCTCAGTATATAAAGGTGTTAAATTGAAAGATATATGGACACCAAAACAAAAAAGCTTGGAGGCAATTATTCATACTTTTTTAGCTGTTATATATGCCAAGAAGGTAAAAGCTGATTTGCTGCATGTGCATGCTATTGGGCCGGCTATAATGATTCCGTTTGCCAGGTTGTTGGGCTTAAAGGTTGTAATGACTCACCATGGGCCAGATTATGATCGACAGAAATGGAATAGGCTTGCAAAATCAATACTTAAGCTTGGAGAATACTTAGGTATCAGATTTGCAAATAAAGTAATAGTTATATCTAAAGTGATTGATGAGATAGTTAAAAGCAGATATCAGAAAGCAAAGACTGCCTTGATTTATAATGGAGTGAATATAGAAATGGTACCACAAAATAATTCTTTGTTGGAATACTATAGTTTAAAGTCTGATGAATATATTGTTGCAGTTGGTCGTTTTGTCCCTGAAAAGGGTTTTCATGATTTAATTGAGGCTTATGCAGGTATGAATATAGATGCGAAATTGGTTATTGTAGGAGATGCCGATCATGAATCAGAATATAGTAAAAAATTAAAATTACAAGCTGCAGAAAGTAACACTACCTTAACTGGATTCAAGTCAGGTGATGAATTAAGAACCATTTTTGGTAATGCCAAATTATTTGTTTTACCATCCTATCATGAGGGATTACCAATTGCCTTATTAGAAGCTTTGTCGTTTGGATTAAATGTTCTTGTTAGCGATATACCTGCCAACAAAATGGTTAATTTGGAGTCATCAGAGTATTTTAAGGTTGGGGACTGCAAGAATCTTCGCGAAAAAATAAAAGAAAAACTAAAGGGAGAAACTTTTAAAGACTATTCCAATTTAATTAAAGAGAAATATAATTGGGGAAGTATAGCTAAAGAAACCCTTGTTTTGTACGAAAAAATAAATAATACTTACTAGTTATACCTCTTTTTATGAAAGGCATCATACTAGCCGGAGGCTCAGGCACACGTTTACACCCTATCACATTAGCCACATCAAAACAACTTTTACCAGTTTTTGATAAGCCAATGATATATTACCCCTTATCTGTACTCATGCTTGCAGGTATAAGAGAAATATTAATCATTACTACCCCGGAAGATCAAAGCGGTTTTAAAAGATTGCTGGGAAATGGCAGTCAATGGGGGATTCAATTGAAATATGTAGTACAGCCTTCTCCGGACGGCTTAGCCCAAGCCTTTATTTTGGGCAAGGAATTTATTGGAGATGATGATGTATGTTTAGTGCTAGGCGATAATATTTTCTACGGACATGGATTTGTTGAGCTTTTATGTAATGCTGTAAAAACAGTGTCAAATGAAAATAAAGCAGCTGTATTTGGTTATTGGGTAAGTGATCCTGAGCGTTATGGTGTGTGTACGTTTGACAAGGAAGGAAGTGTGACTACAATAGAGGAAAAACCTGAAAAACCAAAGTCGAACTATGCTGTGGTTGGATTGTACTTCTATCCGAATGATGTTGTAAAAGTTGCTCAAACCATAAAACCAAGTGATCGAGGAGAACTTGAAATCACTACTGTAAATCAGGAATACCTTGACGAGAATAGACTAAAGGTCGAATTAATGGGCCGTGGATTTGCCTGGTTAGATACTGGAACACATGAATCTTTATTGGAAGCCAGTCATTTTATAGAGACATTGGAAAAAAGAATTGGTTTAAAGGTTGCATGCCCGGAAGAAATTGCTTATAACCAAGGTTGGATTGACCGAGAGCAGTTGATAAAACAGGGAAATAAGTTAAGTAAAAATCAATACGGACAATATTTATTGTCAATAGCAGAAAGATAGATATGCAGTTTGTAAAAACAGATATTGAAGGATTAGTAATAATAGAGCCAAAGGTTTTTGGGGATTCAAGAGGATACTTTTTTGAGTCATTCAATTACAAAAGATTCGCTGAGAATGTTCGTGAAATTGAATTTGTTCAGGATAATGAGTCAAGATCAAGTTTTGGTGTATTAAGAGGTTTGCATTTTCAGCGACCTCCTTTTGATCAGGCAAAGCTGGTGAGATGTATTGAAGGAAAGGTACTTGATGTTGCAGTTGATATTCGTAAAGGTTCTCCTACTTTTGGGAAGCATGTTTCAGTAGAACTTTCAGATGAGAATAAACGACAATTTTTTGTACCTCGAGGTTTTGCTCATGGGTTTGTTGTGTTAAGTAAATCAGCTATTTTTCAGTATAAGGTTGATAACTGGTATGCACCGGATCATGATGCAGGCATTGCTTGGGATGATCCGGAATTAGATATTGACTGGAAGATTGATCATGATTCTATCTTATTGTCGGAGAAAGATAAAGTGTTAAAGAAATTATCAGAAACAGAAATCCCGTTTTAAGCTTTTAAAATGAAATCTATATTAGTAACCGGAGGAGCAGGTTTTATTGGAGCCAACTTTGTTCCTTATTTTGTGGAGAAATATCCTGATTACAAAATCATAAATCTTGATAAGTTAACCTATGCCGGTGATTTGTCAAATTTGACAGATGTTGATGGTGCTGAAAATTATGAGTTTGTTCAGGGAGATATTTGTAATAGGGAGTTGATTGAGTATTTATTTCATAAATACGATATACAAGGTGTCATTCACTTTGCAGCAGAGAGTCATGTAGATAATTCGATCGAAGGACCGGAGGTCTTTATAAAAACCAATGTAAATGGAACCTTTACTTTGCTGGATGTTGCCCGTAATTATTGGATGGAGGCGCCATTTAAGTATAAGGAAGGCTATGAGGGGTGTCGCTTTCACCATATTTCTACTGATGAAGTATATGGAACTTTAGGCGAAACAGGCTTATTCAGAGAAGATACACCATACGCACCTAACAGTCCTTACTCATCTTCCAAAGCAAGCTCTGATTTGTTGGTAAGGGCTTATTTTCATACATATGGTATGGATGTAACGACAAGTAATTGTAGTAATAATTATGGACCTAAACAGCATAATGAAAAGTTGATTCCAACCATCATCAGAAAAGCATTAGCTGGTGAGAACATACCAATATATGGGGATGGGAAGAACGTCAGAGATTGGTTGTATGTGCTGGACCATTGTACTGGAATTGACTTAGTGTTTCACAAAGGAAAAGCAGGAGAGACTTATAACATCGGTGGTAGAAATGAAAGGGATAATTTATTTATTGTAAATCATATTTGTTCTGTCTTAGATAAAAAATCACCAAGAGAAGATGGTTCTTCATATAAAGACCTAATTACTTTTGTAAAAGATAGGGCAGGTCATGACAGAAGGTATGCTATAGATGCGACAAAGATTGAAAGAGAATTAGGGTGGAAGGCTGATGAAAATTTTGAAACAGGGATTGTAAAAACCATTGATTGGTATTTAAAGAGATAAAATAATAATAGAATTCAAATTAAAAACCCATTATCATATTTGATAATGGGTTTTTAATTAATCATTAATTGTCTATTTTTATTCAAGTTTATACATAAAAGATAGTCATGTCTAAAATTGCACTAATAACCGGGATTACCGGTCAAGACGGCGCTTACCTTGCCGAATTTTTATTAAAAAAAGGATATGTCGTTCATGGGATCAAACGTCGTTCCTCATTATTTAATACTGATAGGATTGATCATTTGTATCAGGATCCGCATGTGGAGAATCGTAATTTAATTCTTCATTACGGTGATTTAACGGATTCGATGAACCTGACACGTATTATTCAGGAGGTACAGCCGGATGAGATTTATAACCTGGCGGCCATGAGTCATGTAAAAGTGAGCTTTGATACCCCTGAATATACGGCTAATGCAGACGGTTTAGGTACTTTACGTATTTTGGAGGCTATTCGCTTGTTAGGCTTAACTGAGAAAACTAGAGTTTATCAGGCATCCACTTCAGAGTTGTATGGTTTGGTACAAGAAGTACCACAGAAAGAAACAACACCGTTCTATCCACGTTCACCTTATGCTGTAGCTAAGATGTATGCTTATTGGATTACAGTAAATTATCGTGAGGCTTATAATATGTATGCCTGTAATGGGATTCTGTTTAATCACGAGAGTCCATTACGTGGAGAAACTTTTGTGACCCGTAAGATTACACGTGCGGTATCCAAAATTGCATTGGGTATGCAGGATTGTTTGTACCTGGGTAATATGGATGCTAAGCGTGACTGGGGACATGCCAAAGACTATATTAAAGCCATGTGGTTGATTCTTCAACAAGAGCAGCCAGAAGATTATGTGATTGCGACAGGAGTAACAACAACAGTGCGTGACTTTGTAAAAATGGCGTTTATGGAAGTGGGTATTGAGCTTGAGTTTAAAGGTGAAGGCGAACAAGAAGTTGCTGTGATTAAAAACTGTTCGAATCCTGAATTCCAGTTAGCGATTGGAACAGAAGTTGTGAGAGTAGATCCGGCTTATTACCGTCCTACTGAGGTAGAGTTGTTGATTGGAGATCCAACCAAATCGAAAACAAAATTAGGTTGGGAACCTGAATATGATTTAGCCGGATTGGTTAAAGATATGATGCAGTCGGATGTAAAGCTGATGCAGAAGGATAAGTACCTTCGAGATGGAGGATATGAAACCTTAAATTATTTCGAGTAATATAGAGAAGAGTGAAGAGCGATGAGATGTGAGCTTTATAATAAACCTAGATGATGGGACAGATTAATAGTTTCCGAGACTTAATTGTTTATCAAAAGGCTTATAAGATCTCTATGAATATTTTTCTTTTAAGCAGAGAATTTCCAAAAGAAGAAAAATACTCTTTAGTGGATCAAATTAGACGCTCATCGCGTTCAATTTGCGCAAATTTGGCCGAAGCTTGGGCAAAGCGTAGATATGAGAAAGTTTTTATTAACAAATTAACTGATTGTTTAGGTGAAGAGTTTGAGACAGAGACTTGGTTAAATTATTCATTAGATTGTAAATATATAAGTATAGATACTTTTAATGATCTAATGTTACAATATGAGGAAGTCAGAAAGATGTTAATCTCAATGATTAATAATTATCACAAGTTCTGTAAATAAAACTTCTCATTACTCAACTCTCATTTCTCACCTCTTAATAGTGAATCATGGATAAAAATTCAAAAGTTTATATAGCAGGTCATAAAGGGTTAGTAGGTTCTGCCCTTTGGAAGACCTTGCAAAATAAAGGCTATACTAATTTGGTTGGCCGCACCATCAGTGAGTTAAACCTCATGGATGCAGAAGCTGTTAATCAGTTTTTTGAAGAAGAGAAACCAGAGTATGTTATTTTAGCAGCGGCTAAAGTAGGAGGTATCATTGCCAACAATACGTATCGAGGTCAGTTTATTTACGAGAACCTGATGATTCAGAATAATGTGATTCACAATGCTTATAAGCACAGTGTGAAGAAGTTGCTATTTTTAGGATCAACTTGTATCTATCCGAAGAATACGCCACAACCAATGAAAGAAGATTGTTTATTGACTTCACCATTGGAATATACCAATGAGCCCTACGCTATTGCTAAGATTGCAGGTATTAAAATGTGTGAGTCATACAATATTCAGTATGGGACTAATTTTATCTCGGTGATGCCAACTAATCTGTATGGTCCAAATGATAACTTTGATTTGGAGAAATCTCATGTATTGCCTGCCTTGATTCGTAAAAACCACTTGGGCAAATGCTTACAAGATAACGACTGGACAGCCTTACGAGCAGATCTGGATAAGAATCCGATTGAAGGTGTCAATGGCAGTAATTCAGAAGAAGAGATCCTAAGCATATTAAACAAATACGGCATTCGCATAAATTCGTCCAATTCGCATGTTTCTATTGAGATATGGGGAACAGGTAAACCAATGCGTGAGTTTCTGTGGTCGGAGGAGATGGCAGCAGCATGTGTGTATGCTATGGAGAAGATAGATTTTAAAGATACATATACCAATGATAAAGAAATTATCAATACACATATCAATATTGGTACAGGAAAAGAAGTTTCAATTAGAAGTTTAGCAGAAACCATTAAAGAGAAAGTTGGTTTTGAAGGTGAATTGTATTTCAATGCTGATAAACCGGATGGTACGATGCGTAAACTTACGGATCCGTCAAAAATTCATGAACTAGGCTGGCATCACCAGATTGATATTGAAGAAGGAATTGAGAAGATGTATAGTTGGTATACGAAATAGATATGAGAGGAGAGAAGTGGGCGGAGAGAAAAACTCATCTCTCACTTCTCATCACTCACCTCTTAAAAGAAACATATGAGCAACAACTACCTAATCATCATGGCCGGAGGAATTGGGTCACGCTTTTGGCCTATGAGTACACCAGAAACGCCCAAACAATTTTTGGATATATTGGGAACAGGGAAGACCATGATTCAGCAAACCATTAAACGTTTGGATGGAATCGTACCTGTTGAAAATGTATATATTGTAACGGGTAAAAAGTATAAGGCCATTATTCATGATCAATTACCGGAAATTAAGGATGAGCAAATACTGATGGAGCCTTGTATGCGTAATACAGCCCCTTGTATTGCTTATGCATCTTATAAAATTCATCAAAAGAATCCGGATGCGAATATTGTTGTAGCTCCATCTGATCATTTAATTACTAATGAAGCCGAGTTTCAGAAAGTGGTTACAGAGGGTTTGGATTATGTGGCAACAAACGATGCGCTGCTAACATTAGGTATTCAACCTCATCGGCCGGAAACGGGTTATGGCTATATTCAGGCAGGACAAGAACATGCAGCTAATGGAATCAATAAGGTATCCGCTTTTAAAGAGAAACCCGACTTAAAGACAGCTGAAGCTTATTTGTCAGAAGGTAATTATTTTTGGAATGCAGGTATCTTTTTATGGTCAGCAAAAAGTATCTTGAAATCTCTTGAAAGTTACTTACCCAAAGTTGCTGAGATTTTTAAGGCGGGAGAAAAATATTATTATACAAAAGAAGAACAAGAGTTTATCGACGAGCAGTTTCCTTTGTGTGATAATATTTCCATTGATTATGGAATTATGGAGCATGCAGAAAATATCTATGTGATGCCGGCAGATTTTGGTTGGTCAGATTTAGGAACCTGGGGAAGTTTGTGGGAGAAACGAGAACGTGATGAGCAGGGAAACTCGGTGGTTGGAGATGCAGTGAAAACCTACGACTGTGAAAACAATATTATCACCATACCCGATGGCCGAAAAGTGGTGTTGCAAGGTTTAAAAGATTGTATTGTAACCGAAGCAAATGGTGTTTTTATGGTCTGTCAAAAATCAGAGGAACAAAGAATAAAAGAATTTCAAAAAGAAGCACTTAAGTAGATTTACAGAGTGATTCTTAAAAATACATTAAGGTTATAAAGGCTTACCATGAGGTAGGCCTTTGTTTGTTCAATTAACCCACCAAGGAAAACGAAGTATATCACAAAGGTGCTCCAAGGAATGGTTTACTTTGTGTGCCTTTGTGAAGCACTTTGAGTTCTTTGCGGTTAATTTTAAGTAATCGATGTGTTTCAATTGTTTGTTTTTTTAGGGTAGTAGTTCAATTAACCACCAAGGAAACCGAAGTACATCTTAAAGGTGCTCCAAGAAATAGTTTACTTGGTGTTCTTTGTGATATACTTAGCGATCTTTGCGGTTATATTATTTCAGAATAAAGCTTAAGTTTTAACTATAGAAACTATTTTTGCAGTAAGAAAAATTATATCACAGCTTTAAAGTCACCAAATTAGTTTATTCTCCTAAAATTATAAATCATGCGCCGCCTCACTACCATTGTTATATTTACAATTGTTTCTACTTGTTGCTGTAATCTACTCGCCCAAGAGATACATTTTAATATTGAATCAAAGGCCTTTGTTTCCAATCGCGATAATTTACAGCCCCACTATCAGTATGCAAATCAATGGGGCGTTGTTTCTTCTTTGGACGAATCTCATGCATTACTTGTAGGTGGAGTTCAGTCTCAATTGCTAAACAATAAGCACATTCAGCTAAAAGCAGGATTATCAGGTGTAGTAAAATCTGACATCGGAGAGAGTTTTTTGCATGAAGTATACTTGTCGGGTAAAGCCTTTAATTTGATTAATTTTAATATAGGTAAAGAAGCATATACCCCTTTATCCTACAATGATGAACTTACTGTAGGAGGCTTCTTTATGAATAGTAATGCCTGTCCATTACCCAGAGTAACCATGGGGATATATGACTATGTACCACTTGGTTTTACTAATAACTGGATTGAAATAAAAGGAGGTATTTCTCAAGGTTTTTTAAATGATAACCGAACAGCATCAGGAAAGCATAACAGTGCGGACAATGCGTTATTGCATGAAAAATGGGCCTATATGCGAATAGGAAACTTAAAGGTTCAGCCTTACATGGGATTAGCACATAGTTCTATTTTTGGAGGCACCAGGACTAATGGAGATAAAATACCGATAGATTTTTGGGCCACTTTTTTTGCTAAAGGATCTTCCAAGCTTGGTGGTGGTGAAGAAACAAATGCTGCAGGTGGTCATGAAGGATTTTGGGATTTTGGATTATACACAGAAAATGATTTTGGAAAGTTCCATTTGTATTGGCAAAAGCCTTTTGCTGATGCTTCTGGTTTAAAGTTATGGTATGGTAGAAACAGGGATTACAAATTAGGGCTATTGTCGTCAATAAACGATTTCAAATGGATTAAAAATATTTCCATTGAATTTGTGCGTACAGATTATCAATCTGGAGCCGGTATTCCTGATCCATTATATCCGGAAGGACACCCACGCGAAGGGCAGATTATTTGGATGTACGAAATTGATGATTACGATGCATTTATGATGGATACTTTTGGTGAGGAAACCAATGGTTGGGGAGAAGAAGAAGTATGGGAGTATCTTAGAGTAAATGAAAACCATGGGCACCATTATGGAGGGCGTGATGATTATAACAACAATGGCTCTTATTATAATGGTTGGACGTATCACGGTCAGACGATGGGCTTACCTTTATATCATACATATGATCAGGCAAAGGCCTATGCGCCGGATTGGAATCCTAATAACCGCGTAGTTTTAATGAATACAAGGGTGCGAGCCTTTCATATAGGATTAGAAGGAGAGTTTTTGTCAGGATTAACTTATCGATTTAAATCTACATTTACCAGAAATTTTGGCTCATACAGTGAGGAGTATGTTAAAAGATATAGTTGGACTCCTGTGGAGGACTATTATTATCAGGACGGAAAGAATCAAACGTATAGCCAGTTGAAAATTAATTTCCAACCTAAAAAATGGAAAAACTTAAAGGTTCAGAGTTCTGTTTCATTTGATGCCGGAGAAATGTATCATTCTTTTGGCTGGATGATTGGTATCAATTATTGCCCATCAGTGCTACTTTAATTTTGGATTCGAATGTTAATAATTATCATGTAGCTAATTCATTTTTTAATATCTTTGCTGCACTCTAACACTAAAATACGATCAACCACATGCTTAAAGAAAAAGAAACTGTAGTCAATAACTTCCTCGCATTTATAGAGGTAGCTATAGCCTGGTTATCCTTTAATATTTCACTATTTCTGTATTTCGGACATTTTTCCTTTCTGAGATACAAAGATTCCATCATCTTACATTTAATTATAGCCCTGGTGTGGTTTACTTTGGGTAAATATTTTAGGTTGACCCAGCTTCACAGGTCCAGACCCTATTCCGCTATATTGTTTAATTGTGTTGGACTGGTATTAGTTGGGGCTTCTGTTTTAGGATTGTCAGTTCTTGTTTTTGATTTGTATTACATAGGTTTTGATCCTTTGGTGTATTTTGGTTTTATTAATCTGGGATTGATGTTTACCTTTAAAATATCAGTGTATGCATCATTCAAAAGAGCAAGAAAGCACGGAAGAAACACGCGTTCAATTATAATTATTGGAGACTACACTGCGACTTCGTTTATAGAGCAGGTTGTTAAGTATAAGGAGTGGGGGTATAAAATTGTTTCTATCATAGGTAATGGTGATTTAGGGAAAGTTTATGGTTCAGTTATTCCTGTGTTGGATCCGTCTACAAATATTTCAAAATTAATAGAAGACAAAACGGTTGATGAGGTAATTTTTATCAAACAGACCATGGATATTAAAGAAGTGGAGGAGTTAACCCATGCTTGTTCTGAGGTTGGGGTTATATTTAGGATGTATTCACCATTTTTTAATATGCTAAAAAGCAAGGCACATATCCATCATTACAATACGATGCCGCTTTTAACAATAGCCAATACGCCAACTGACTATTTGGCTACACGTGTGAAAGCTATTTTTGATTTTATATTTTCTTTTGTTGTGATTATACTGGCGTCTCCCGTTTTTGTACTGATATCCTTACTCATTAAGTTTGGATCAAAAGGTCCTGTATTTTTTAAACAGAAGCGAGTGGGCTTAAGAGGACGTAAATTTTATGCATATAAATTCCGAACCATGGTCACCAATGCTGAGGAGCTAAAGGCTAAGTTGATGGAGGATAATGAGATGGATGGTCCGGTTTTTAAGATGAAAAACGATCCGAGAATTACTAAAGTCGGACGTTTTCTACGTAAAACAAGTCTCGACGAGTTACCACAGTTTTTTAATGTGTTAATGGGAGATATGTCCGTAGTTGGACCGCGTCCCCCTGTTCCTCAGGAGGTGAAAGAATATGAAAGGTGGCAACTTCGCAGATTATCCATGAAACCTGGGATAACATGCACCTGGCAGGTGTCTGGTAGAAATGATATCCCGTTTGAAGAATGGATGAAAATGGATATGGATTATATAGATAACTGGTCACTAAAACTTGACTTTGTCATATTCCTAAAAACCATTCGTACTATGATTGTCGCTGATGGACATTAAAGGACATTGTATTAGTTAATATAAAACAAACCTGGTATTAATGGTTAAAAGAATTTCAATAATAAGTATACTTATTGCTTTGTTGATTACAAGTTGTAATTACAAAAAAAGAATTCCAAAGGAGTTTCCTAAAGAAAAGGAATTTGCACAGATTTTAGCAGATATTCATTTTACAGAGGCGACCATTAATCAAATCAGAATAAAACACAGAGGGGTAGATAGTACTGCAAATAGCTATTATCATGATGTGTTGGCAAAATATGAACTTACTCAGGAAAAATTTGACACTATAGTCTCATGGTATTTAGCGCACCCTGACCTTTACCAGGGTGTTTATGATGATGCGATTGGCTTATTGAGTGAACAAGAGGCAAAGTGGCAAAGAGAAGTTAAGGTCATTAAAGAGGAAGAGGAGAAACAACGTAAAGAGAAAGAAGCCAGAAATGTTTGGCCAATGCAAAAAGCCTATTCAATTAGTAATAGAGATACTTTTGACAGACGTATACCTTTTGCTATTGATGTAGATACCATAGAGGCTGAAGGTTATAGGGTAAGTGCATTCTATCAGTTTTTAAAGGGAAGTATTGTCAAGGATCCGGTTTTAGAAGTATTTGCTTTATATAAGGATAGTACCAGGGATACTTTAACTTATAAGTTACCAGCAACCTATACTAATTCTAAGGCAGAATTAACCATTGGCATTCACGAGAAGGAGCAGATCATCAAATTGGAAGGCTTTTTGGTGAATCATGATACGACCTACCAGATTAGAGCTCGAATTAAAAATATTGAATTTGAGTACATTCCAAAGTTAGATTCAATTTCCGTGGAGTGAGAAAAATAGCCTCGCATTATTGGTTACGTCCGGATGGAACGATCGGGAAATTTCCTGTATTGGTTTTTAATGATCAAAATGTTATTGAGGAAATTAGAGAACGAGATGTCTTTAAAGAAGAAGCTAGTCTTGAGCTGGTCAATGGTTTTCTTATTCCCGGTTTTGTAGATTTTATTCCAGACACTCTTTCTGGTATGGAAGATGATGATTTAAAGAGATATTTAAATCGTCAACTGATTGACGGGACAAGATTATTAGGGGCTCCAAATGAGATAGTGAAAAAAGCAAAGCAACTTAATTTTAAAGGAATTAATATAGTTGAGTACCCGGTTGATCAAAGCAATGAGGTAGTTGACTTATCCGCATTCGCTCAGATACAGTCAGCTACGGATTCAATAGCTCATTTAATGAGGATGACCGTTGAGAATGCAAAACTATTAGGTTTAGGAAATAGTTATGGTGTGTTACAGGTAGGAGCAAAACCTGGCCTGTTAGCTATTTCAAATGTTGATTATAATACTTTTGCAATAGACGGCAAGAGTAAACTAAAGATCATCATTTAATGAAGCGAGCATTCGAATTGTTTACAAGAATTATATAAAGGATAGAAGAAAAATATAAGCAGGAAGTAATCTGGATTAAGGCTAAATAAAGGGAGACGATTAAAAGCTCAGCGTCTTTGTGACTCTGTGTTCTTTAAACCTGATACTCGAAACTTGGTGCTGAAATTTATTTAATAAGATGAAACGAGCCATGAGAATAAGTTCTTACACATGAGGATGATCACTTTTTTGGCGAGTTCCATATGGCATATTGAATAAAAAATAAACATATGAAACGAACATGTAAATTTTAATCTTAAAAATTACACACAGGGTAATGATTAAAATTCCTTGGGAGTTCCATGCAACAAATGAAAATTTTAAACGCATGAATCAATTATTAGAAATTGCAATAGAGGCTGCCGTTAAAGGCGGTAAAGCCATCATGGAAATATATCGTTCGGGAGATTTTGGTGTGGAGATGAAATCTGATAACTCACCGTTAACGCTTGCAGACAGAGCAGCTCACGAGGTTATAGAACAAGATCTGGTAAAAACGGATATTCCAATTTTAAGTGAAGAGGGAGAGCATAACGATTATGAAGAACGTAAGGATTGGAGCCAACTTTGGATTGTAGATCCATTGGACGGAACTAAGGAGTTTGTGAAAAAAACAGGTGAGTTTACCGTAAATATTGCACTTATTGAAAATAACTATCCGGTATTGGGAGTAGTTTTTGTTCCTGCCACAGGAGTTTTATACTATGGCGATGCTAAAGATGGAGCTTATAAGCTAATGTTAAATTCAGATTGGGAAGAAAATTTTTCTCTCTCTGAGCAGATAAAAGGTGCTGTTAAGCTTCCTTCTAATCAGCGAAATGAAAAATTACAGATTGTTGCCAGTGTTAGCCATTTGTCGAAAGAAACTGAGGATTTTGCGGAAATCTTAAAAGAGAAGTTTGGTAAAGCTGATTTCGTTTCTGTTGGAAGTTCTCTGAAAATATGTAAAGTGGCAGAAGGTACGGCCGATATTTATCCTCGTCTTGGTCCAACTATGGAATGGGATACAGCTGCCGGACAAGCTGTGGCGGAATCAGCCGGAGCACTTTTTATAAATTGGAAAACACTAAAAAGATTTGATTATAACAGACCAAATTTATTAAACAATTGGTTTGTGGTTTCAGGAAATAAAATCCCGGAAGAAGAATTGGTTGTTATGATTAAAGAATCAAAGTTATAAGGTAAGGCCCTGCGTGTAAAAGTTATTCGGTTTTAGGAATTGTCATTCTTTTGAATCGAGATTGCACAAATCATTTAAACTGTTTCATAACAAGCTTTTGATACTACCTATTACATAATAAATTTCTTATCTTTGTGCTCTCTTTGTAAAAAGAGGGTGGTTTTCTCTGAAATTATAACCATTTCTATTAAGGAAGGGGTAGTTATTTAAGAGCAAACTAAAAAAAAATATTTTTTTAAAACTATATAATTTTATTATCATGCCTGCAATTGATACTTACAATTTCTCAGGAAAAAAGGCAATTATCCGTGTGGATTTTAATGTGCCATTAAACGATCAATTCGAAATTACAGACGATACTCGTATTGTAGCTGCTCTTCCAACCATTAAAAAAGTGTTGGCTGATGGTGGTGCTGTAATTCTTATGTCTCACCTAGGTCGTCCAAAAGGCGAAGCACAAGAGAAATTCTCTTTAAAGCACGTTGTAGCTCATTTATCTGCTAAGTTAGGCATAGATGTTAAAATGGCTCCGGATTGTATAGGTGATGATGTAAAAGCAATGGCTGCCGATCTTAAAATGGGAGAGGTAATGTTGTTAGAAAACCTACGTTTCCACAACGAAGAAACTAAAGGTGATGAGGCTTTCTCTAAGCAACTTTCTGAATTAGCTGACGTATATGTAAATGACGCTTTTGGTACAGCTCACCGTGCACATGCTTCTACTACTATTATCGCTCAATACTTTGAGGATAAAATGGCTGGTTTCCTTTTAGACAAAGAAATTAAGTTTTTAGGAGGTGCTGTTGCAAAACCGGTTAAACCATTTGTGGCTATCGTAGGTGGAGCAAAAGTTTCTGGTAAATTAGAAGTATTAAAATCATTAATCGAAAAAGTAGATACTATCCTAATTGGTGGTGGTATGGCTTATACTTTCCTTAAAGCACAAGGTCACAATATTGGTGGTTCATTAGTAGAGGATGATTTAATTGATACTGCAAAGCAAATTTTAGCTGATGCTGAAACTAAAGGAGTTAACTTTATGTTGCCGGTTGATAACTTAGCAGCTGATAAATTTGCTGATGATGCAGATATTCAGTTAGTAGGAGTTGAGATTCCTGAAGGAAGAATGGCTCTTGATGTTGGTCCTGAAACTGTTAAAGCGTACTCTGCTGAGATTGCTAAAGCTAAAACTGTAGTTTGGAACGGTCCTATGGGATGTTTCGAAATGCCTAACTTTTCAAAAGGTACTTTCGGTGTTTGTGAAGCTGTTGCTGCTTCGGATTCAATTTCTATCATTGGTGGTGGAGACTCAGTTGCTGCTGTTAACAAAAGCGGATTAGCTGATAAAATGAGTCATATTTCTACAGGTGGTGGTGCTTCTCTTGAGTATCTTGAGGGTAAAGTATTACCTGGAGTAAAAGCTGTGTCTGAGTAATCAGAAAACATTAAGCAATAATATAGGCCTGCAGGATTTCTGCAGGCTTTTTTTTGCGCCAAACCAAGGTTCTCTTTTCGTAAGCGTGTAAATAGATTAAGCATCATTATATTTGCAAAAAAAAGATTTTATCATGTTGTTAATATATAATATCGGGATTTCTCTTTACGGATTTATTATTGCATTGTTATCTCCATTTAATGATAAGGCACAAAAACTTTATAAGGGAAGGAAAGATACCCAAAAGCGAATTAAGAACCTCCATTTAACGGAGAAGACCATATGGGTGCATTGTGCTTCTCTTGGCGAATTTGAGCAGGGAAGACCAATCATTGAAGCCATAAAAAGCAAAAATGCAAATACCAAGGTTGTGCTTACATTCTTTTCTCCTTCGGGTTATGAAGTTCAAAAAGATTATGCGCTTGCTGATTATGTGTTTTATTTACCTGCAGATCGACCTGCTACAGTTAGGCGTTTTGTTAGTGCTATTAATCCTGAGGTAGCGATATTTGTTAAGTATGAGTTTTGGTATCACTTTCTAAAGCATCTTCATCACCAAAATATTAAAACATATATTGTTTCGGCAATATTTCGTAAGCAGCATGCTTTTTTTAAGTGGTATGGAGGTTGGTACAGAAAAATGTTAACCTTCTTTACTATGTTGTATGTGCAGGATGATAAGTCGGCTCAGTTATTATCTGAAATTAATGTGCATAATTATCAGGTTTCAGGAGATACGCGTTTCGATAGAGTATATGAAATATCTCAAAAAGCTAAGGAGTATCCGGCTTTAGCAGAATTTGCAGCTAATTCAAAAGTTTTGGTTGGAGGAAGTACATGGCCGACAGGTGAAGATATCCTTGTACAATACTTACTGCATAATGCCGAAGTAAAATTGTTGTTGGCACCACACGAGATTCATGAAGAGCATATAAAACAAATAGAAGAGAAGCTGGTTGGGGTGACTAGTGCCAGGTATACGCAATTAGAGGGCGTTGATTTAAAATCTTTAAGAGTGTTGATTGTGGATACCATGGGAATGCTGTCATCTATGTATCGATATGGGCATGTGGCTTATATTGGAGGAGGTTTTGGTAGTGGAATTCACAATACCATAGAAGCCTCTACCTTTGGTTTGCCGGTTATTTTTGGACCAAACTATAAAAAGTATCAGGAAGCTTGTGATTTAGTGGAGTTAAATGCGGGATTTGTTGTAGAATCTTCGTTTGAATTCAATAAGGTAGCTGATGATTTATTGTTGAATGACGACTTGTTGAGATCTGCATCGAAAAAAGCTATTGACTATGTTGATAAAATGCGTGGAGCTACAGAATCAATTGTAGCAGCAATTTTTGAAAAGTGATAATACTGTATATTTTCTATGTTTAACACGGATGACGTTATTGAATAGTCTGACGATGGGATGGATACAAAAAACTCAAATTCCAAAATTTAGACAGTAAATTCCATATTAAAGAAATATTAAAATTTTCTTGTTTTTATCTTCTTTTTTGTACTATTCATCCCTTATTTTTAATTTCCAATTGATGGATTGATTTTTTTTGCAATTGTTGATAAAAAAATCTTTTTGGATAACTTTTCTTATTTTTAAAAATATTAAATAACTCACAGAGAAGGCTTTAGTGTTTTGAAATGGACAACTTTTGTCATTGTTCAAAAGTATTTCTTGCCTCGAAAGAATCTCTTTTCTAATTTTACAATCAACAATAAAAGAGTTCAAAAAATCGTAAACTATACATTCTAAGGTATTTAATTTTTAAAGGCACTATGGCAGTTTCACAAATCGACCAAAAAAAGGGAAAATTGGATAAAACTTACACAAATGAAGAGGCATTTCAATCGGCATTAGAATATTTTAATGGAGATGAATTGGCTGCACGCGTATGGGTTAATAAATACGCGTTAAAAGATTCGGATGGATACATCTACGAACTAAATCCGGATGAGATGCATCGCCGACTTGCAAAAGAGGTGGCTCGCATTGAAAAAACATATCCAAATTCTTTAAGTGAGGATGAATTATATGAATTATTTAAAGATTTTAAATATATCGTTCCTCAGGGTGGTCCGATGGCAGGAATTGGCAACAAATACCAAATTGCATCATTGTCAAATTGTTTTGTGATTGGAAACGAAGGAGATTCTGATTCTTATGGTGGAATCATGAAAATTGATCAGGAGCAGGTTCAGTTAATGAAACGAAGAGGTGGTGTTGGGCATGATTTATCGCATATTCGTCCTAAAGGATCGCCTGTAAAAAATTCTGCGTTAACTTCTACAGGTATTGTTCCTTTTATGGAGCGTTATTCAAATTCAACACGTGAGGTAGCTCAAGATGGTCGAAGAGGTGCTTTAATGTTAAGTGTATCTGTAAAACATCCTGACTCAGAATCGTTTATCGATGCAAAGTTAGAGCAGGGTAAAATTACAGGAGCTAATGTATCTGTTAAGATTGATGATGAGTTTATGCAGTCTATTGTTGATGGAACGCCTTATCGTCAGCAATATCCAATAGATTCAAAAAAACCTACCAATGTAAAAGAGATTGATGCATCATCACTTTGGAATAAAGTAGTGCATAATGCCTGGAAGTCAGCTGAGCCGGGAATCTTATTCTGGGATACAATTATTCGTGAGTCAGTGCCGGATTCATACGCTGACCTTGGATATAAAACAGTATCTACAAACCCATGTGGTGAAATTCCTTTATGTCCATACGATAGCTGTCGATTAATTGCAGTAAACCTATATTCATATGTAGAAGATCCGTTTACGCCAAAAGCTAAATTTAACTTCGAGCTATTTAAAAAGCACGTTGGCTATGCGCAAAAAATCATGGATGATATCATCGATCTTGAGTTAGAAAAAATCGATGGAATCATTGCTAAAATAGACCAGGATCCTGAAGCTGACGAAGTGAAGCTGGTAGAAAAGAATCTTTGGTTAAATATTCGCCATAAGGCAGAAGAAGGTCGTAGAACAGGAGTTGGGATTACTGCTGAAGGAGATATGTTAGCGGCCCTCAATTTAAGATATGGTAGCGATAACGCTGTAGACTTCTCTATTGAGGTGCATAAAAATCTGGCATTAGCGGCTTATCGTTCTTCAGTTGATATGGCTAAGGAAAGAGGCGCTTTCCCAATTTTTGATGCTAAAAAAGAAGCCAATAATCCATTCATTAATCGTTTATTTGATGCAGATGCCAAGCTGGGTGAGGATATGAAAAAATATGGCCGTAGAAATATTGCCTTATTAACCATTGCTCCAACAGGTACAACAAGTTTAATGACCCAAACATCATCTGGTATTGAGCCTGTGTTTATGCCGGTGTATAAGAGAAGAAGAAAAGTTAATCCGAATGATCCTGAAATTCGCGTAGATTTTGTGGATGAGGTTGGAGATAGCTGGGAAGAGTATACAGTTTTCCACCATAAGTTTGTGACATGGATGGAAGCCAATAATCACTCTACTACTAAAAAATATACTCAGGAAGAACTGGATAAGTTAGTTGCAGCATCTCCATATTACAAGGCCACCTCTAATGATGTAGATTGGTTAAATAAAGTACGTATGCAGGGAGGAGTGCAGAAATGGGTAGACCACTCAATTAGTGTAACCATTAACTTGCCTTCAGATACCAAGGAAGAATTAGTTGGGCAGCTTTATGTAGAAGCATGGAAGAGTGGATGTAAAGGCGTAACTGTGTATAGAGATGGTTCACGTGCGGGAGTATTAGTAGCAGATACACCTAAAAAGGAGGAGAAAGAAGAAGAAAAATCCCATTTCTCTAAGAAAAGACCTGAGTCGGTTGAGGCTGATGTGGTTCGTTTCCAGAATAATAAGGAAAAATGGATTGCCTTTGTTGGATTAATAGATGGCAAACCATACGAAATTTTTACCGGATTAGCGGATGATGAGGATGGAATCTTAATACCAAAGTCTGTCTCTAATGGTAAAATTATCAAAAGTAGAGATGAGGATGGAAATTCTCGTTATGATTTTCAATACGAAAATAAGCGTGGATATAAAACAACCATTGAGGGATTAAGTCATAAATTCGATAAGGAATTCTGGAACTATGCGAAGCTTATTTCAGGAGTGTTGCGTCATGGAATGCCAATTGCAGATGCCATTGACCTTGTTTCAGGATTACAACTGGATAGCGAATCGATTAATACTTGGAAAAATGGTGTGGAAAGAGCACTTAAAAAATATATTCCAAACGGAACTAAAGTGAAGAAAGGAAGTTGTGAAGGATGTGGTTCTGAGAATTTAACTTATCAGGAAGGATGTCTGATTTGTCAGGACTGTGGTTCATCTAAATGTGGTTAAGATTTTGCCTATATAACTTTTTACTTATTAAAAGCGAGGTGGCCTTTGGGTTATCTCGCTTTTTTAGTTTAACCCGCATTATGTATTAGAACTTCGTCATGAACATTGAAAGCACGATAAAACCAGGCTTTACTGAGACGAGGCATAGCATCGTTCTGGTGAGTTGAAGTGAAGCAACAAAGTGTCTTGATTTGAAGTGATATCAATGTGTAATAGATTTTCTAATGCATAAAGCGGGTTTAATGATGTCTTTCTTCTTTTGTCTCAATTCTAAAAATCTAATGTATTATATTTGCAAAAAAAATAATCATGACAGATAGAAAAGTTAGGGTAAGATTTGCCCCTAGTCCGACAGGACCATTACATATAGGAGGAGTCCGTACGGCTTTATTCAATTATTTATTTGCAAAAAAGCATCAGGGCGACTTTGTTTTAAGAATTGAAGATACTGATCAAACCAGATTTGTTGAGGGAGCAGAGGAGTATATTAATGAGTCCTTAACATGGTTGGGAATGACCATTGATGAAGGTGTTGCCCAGGGAGGTGAATTTGGCCCTTATAAGCAGTCTGAGCGCAAGGAAATATATATTCAATATGCAGATAAGCTTATTAATGATGGTTGGGCTTATTATGCCTTTGATACTCCGGAAGAGTTAGAAGCGAAAAGAGAAGATGCAGAAGCTGAGAAAACGAAGTTTTCATATGATATGAATACCCGTATGGGATTAAAAAATTCATTATCGCTTTCAGCAGAAGAGGTAGAAAAGCTAAAGACTGAAGGTGTGCCATATGTAGTAAGGTTTAAGATGCCCGAAAACGAAGAAGTTTCGGCAGTTGATATGATTAGAGGTGAAGTGAAATTTAACACTGCCATTTTAGATGATAAGGTGATCTTTAAGTCGGATGGTCTGCCAACATATCACCTGGCAAATGTGGTAGATGATTATTTAATGAAAATATCGCACGTGATTCGAGGGGAAGAATGGTTGCCTTCAATGCCTTTGCATATCATGTTATATCGTGCTTTGGGTTGGGAAGATGAGCGTCCTGAGTTTGCACATCTGCCGTTAATTTTAAAGCCAACAGGTAAAGGAAAGTTAAGTAAGCGCGATGGTGATAAAGCAGGATTTCCGGTATTTCCTTTAGAATGGAAATCACCTGAAGGAGAAATAGCATCAGGTTACAGGGAGTCGGGATATTTGTCGGAGGCCGTTGTAAACTTATTGGCATTGTTAGGATGGAATCCGGGTACGGAGCAGGAAATTTTTTCCATGGAACAGTTAACTGAGGCTTTTAGCATTGAGCGAGTAAATAAATCAGGTGCACGTTTCGATCCGGAAAAAGCTAAATGGTTTAATCATCAGTATGTTGTTAATATGAGCGATGAGGATTTGGCCAAGCAATTTGTTTCAGAGCTGACTTCAAGAAATATCGAAGCAGATTTTACTTTAGTTGTAAAGGCTGTTTCTTTGGTTAAAGAAAGGATTTCTTTTGTATCTGAATTATGGGATCAGGTGTCTTTCTTTTTTGAAGCCCCCACAGAATATGATCCAAAGGTGGTGAAAAAACGTTGGAAAGGTGATGTGCCTGCTTTTATGGCTGAATTAACTGGCTCATTGGATCAGGTATCGGAATGGAAAGCAGAGGTGATTAAAGAAGCTATTTCGGCTAAAATAGAAGAAAAAGGATTGGGTTTTGGTTTAGTGATGAATGCTTTTAGGCTGGCTTTAGTTGGCGGTGGTTTTGGTCCGGATTTGATGACTATTGCAGAGCTTTTAGGAAAAGAAAATACAATCCAACGAGTTAAAAACGCAATTGAAGTACTGGCCTAGTTGATGCTGGTAATATAAAATATAAAGGGTGATTTCGTTTTGAAATCACCCTTTTCTATATCTTGTATTTGTTAACTGCTTACTGTTAACTGCTTACTGTTAACTGCTTACTGATTTGTATCGTATCCCCATTTAAGATATACAGACCCCCAGGTAAAACCGGCACCAAATGCAGCTAGTACAATATTGTCGCCTTTTTTAAGTTGTTTTTCCCACTCCCACAAACACAATGGAATTGTTGCAGAAGTTGTGTTACCATATTTCTCAATATTGATCATTACCTTTTCTTTACCAACGCCCATTCTACGTGCTGTAGCATCAATAATTCTTAGGTTAGCCTGGTGCGGTACCAGCCAGGCAACATCGTCAGCAGCCAGGTTGTTCTTTTCCATGATTTCTACTGAAACATCAGCCATGTTTGAAACAGCATGTTTAAATACAGCTTGTCCTTCCTGGTAAACACAGTGTTCTTTGTTGTCGATTGTTTCGTGAGAGGCAGGTTTTACCGATCCACCGGCTTTCATTTGAAGATGGCTGCGACCCATACCGTCACTTCTAAGAATAGTGTCCAATACGCCAATTTCTTCTTCGGTTGGTTCAACCATTACGGCTGCAGAAGCGTCCCCAAATAATACACAAGTAGTTCTGTCGGTGTAGTCCGTAATAGATGACATCTTTTCAGCGCCAACTACAACTACTTTTTTATGACCTGTCTGAACGAATTTACTAGCAGTATCCAAGGCGTATAAAAATCCTGAACAAGCAGCATTGATATCAAAACTTTGAATATTTCGAATACCAACTTTATCGCAAATAATTGCAGAAGTACCTGGGAAAATATGATCTGGAGTTACTGTTGCGCAAATAAGTAAGTCAACCTCTTCAGGTTTAGTTCCTGTTTTTCGCAGTAGTTCTTTTACAGCTTCAGCACCCATGTCTGATGCGCCTTTTCCTTCACCTTTAAGAATGCGTCTTTCTTTGATGCCAACACGTGTCATGATCCATTCATCAGATGTGTCAACCATCGTGCTTAATTCTTCGTTGGTTAAGACGTATTCAGGTAAATAAGCACCAACACCAGTGATTACTGCATTAATCTTTTTCATGTTAAAAGTAATTTTTTGATTACACGTTAATGTATAATCAAAAGTTAGAAATAGCGTGAGTTGATTACTCGTGCAATTTTTAATTTTTCTTGCTTTCTGGAGAAGCTAAAACTACTATTAATTCTGAAGAATCAAGCTTTACCCTTTTCGAAGATAAAGTGCCATAAAGCAAAATTTGCCTCGCAAAGCGAAGCAAATTTAAAAAGTACTTTTAAAAATAAAAAGTTATGCTGTAATTTCTTTCTCAACAGCTAATTTTCCTCTGTAAAAACCACAGTCACCACATACGGTATGTAATTTTACAGTTGAACCGCAGTTAGAGCAAACTCCCAATGCAGGAGTAGTAGCTTTATAATGCGTCCTTCTCTTGTCTCTTCTTGTTTTAGAAATCTTTCTCTTAGGATGTGCCATTTTATAAACTCTTTACTTATTACTATTATCTTTTAATTTTTTCAAAGCATCCCATCTGGGATCGGTTGCCTCTTCTTCTTTATTATCTTCTTCGTAGTGACCAGCCATAAACTCATCCAGCTTATTAATCATTTCTGGGTCACAATTCTCATCATCTTCATGGACAGATCTGAGGGGCATACTCACTACTATAAATTCATATATTAATTGAGCGACATTGTATTCATGCTCTTCCTGAGGAAGAATAATGATCTCCTCATTGGGCTCGTCATACATAATTCCAAACTTAATGAAGATTCTTCCATTGTATGAAACCGGTACAGTTACCTCACCAAGGCAGTTGTCGCATATCGCTTGGACGTTTCCAACGATATTAAAATCAAGCTGAAGCATCTGCGTTTTTTTATTCAACGTAACATCAACTTCAAATTGTCCTTTTTCAATGACCGAATTTTCTATGGCATCAAAAAAAGATTGGTCTATATCGTAGTGAAAGTCATGCTTTCCATCTTTTAAACCTTTGAAAGCTATAGTATAATCACTTAACTTATTCATTTCACCTCAAATAAAAACTTTGCAAAAGTATAAAAATATATAGTAGTTGAGAAATAATATTGAGAATTATTTTTTATTTATTTCGCATATGCTTACAAAGATACGTAAATGTCAGTAGGATAGTTATTAAGAAAGCTTAAAGTATTATTCTAAATGTAGTTTTTTTATTGGCTTCTGACTCTTTTACAAATATTTTTCCCTGGTGATAATCCTCAATTATCCTTTTTGTAAGCGATAGTCCTAAACCCCAGCCTCTTTTTTTTGTTGTGAAGCCAGGTTCAAAAACAGTTTTGAATTTCGATTTAGGGATACCTTTACCATCATCGGATATATCGATGGCTACAGAGTGATTGATTTTTGTTGTGGAAATATGAATGTTTCCATCTCCTTTAATGGCATCAATAGCGTTTTTAATCAGGTTTTCAAATACCCATTCCAACAATACAGTGTTGGCATTGATTTTATGATCATCATCAAGTTCAACGGTAAAGTTTACTTTGTTTGAAGATCGAACTTTTAAATAATGTATGCTTTGCTGTACGACTTCGTTAATGCTAATATCTTTTAATACAGGTTTTGATCCGATTTTAGAAAATCTGTCGGCAATGTTTTGTAGCCTGCTGATGTCTTTTTTTACTTCTGCTAAAGCTTCAGTTTCGGTAGATTTGAGAGCAAAAAGATCTATCCATCCCATTAATGATGATATAGGTGTGCCCAGTTGGTGTGCAGTTTCTTTAGCCATTCCAACCCAGACCTGGTTTTGTTCTGCCTTGCGTGAACTGCTAAAAGCCAAATAGGCAATGCTGACAAAAATAGCGATGATAATAAACTGAACTATAGGAAACCAGGTTAGTTTAATGAGAAGAGTGGAGGTTTTGTAGTATAAATATTGCTTTTCTCCATCGCCAAGGTTTATTTCTATATACTTACCACTGTTTTTCATTTTAGCAAGTTGCTTTTTTAAATACCTGTCAGGATTTTTATTAGGCACTGCAATGTTTCTGTAGTGGTGTATGGTATCGTTTTTTCCAACAAGAATTACAGGGACTGTTGTATTATTTTTTAAAACTTCAAGGGTTAAACCAATGGAAGTTTCATTATTACCAGGTTCAACCAATTGCCTGGTAGCTTCTGCCCAAAGTTCAACTTTTTTTTGTTCTTCCAGTTTAAGTTCATCAACAAGATATTTGGTATATATGGATGAAAAAGATCCAATAACAATGGTTCCGAGTAATATAAATAGTTTAAATCTTTTTTTTCGTACGTAGTGTCTCATGCGTTCCAATATATAGTTGTTCTTGTTCAGTCACTTGTCAGAACGTAGATCGTATTTGGTTTATTGTAGCAGGATTTTAAAATGTGATTTATTCAGAACACCATTTAATGATCATTCGCATAATTTCATCCTTTTGAGCTGGTTTTACAATAAAGTCGTCCATCCCTGATTTAAAGGCAAGTTCTCTTTGTTTTTTGTCATTATTAGCAGTCATGGCTATAATTGGACAGCTTTCGTTATAGCACTTAAGCTCTTTAGTGGCATCAAAACCATCAAGTTCCGGCATCATTAAATCCATAAAGATGATATCGTATTTATGGAGCTTGTATTTGTTAATTGCTTCCCGGCCATTGTGGGCTAGATCGATGTTAAAGCCAATTTTTTCAAATAAATTTTGTGCTACTTTCTGGTTGAATAGATTGTCTTCGGCAACCAATATTTTTAAATTTTCAGGAACAACCTGTCCTACCAAACTATTTTGTAGTTTAATGGCAGGGAAGTTTCGGAGAATGAAATTTTGAATGTTCTGAAGTTTTACGGGTTTACGTAAATAGATATCAGCCCCTAATTTTTTACCAATATTCGTATTCATGGTTTCGTAATCCGAACTTTGCAGAATGATTAAATATTTCTTGTATAAGCTATGGCTATATAATTCCTGAAGAAAATCAATACCATTAAAATCTGGTCGTTGATCAATAATGATAAGTTGAATATTATTTTGCTTATCAAGCATGATTAAGGTTTCCTGCGAAGGAGCCATTACCTTATAATTAATACCCAATGCCATCAGGTTTTTAATGATGTTTTGTACTTGAAGCGCATCGTCCGTAATAATTAGTGCTGTTAATTGCGTCCAGGATAGTACATAAGAGAAGTCAAGATGTTTTTGTTTTCGTTTGATTTCCAAAGGAAGGGTAAAGCAAAAATCAGATCCTGGATATTGCGTGTTAGTTAGTATTTTGGAGGGACTGTTGGCCCAAATTTCTCCGCCCATTAATTCTACTAAGTTTTTAGAGATGGATGTTCCAAGACCTGTTCCTCCGAATTTACGTGTGGTGCTTTCGTCTTCTTGCGAAAAGGAATTAAATATTGTCTCAAGCTTGCTTTTTCGTATTCCAATGCCTGTGTCGCTTATGGTGAATAGCAGAGCAGGATTACCTTTAAGGGCTACTGTTTTGTCTATGGTTAATCGAACATTTCCAATCGTGGTAAATTTAATAGCATTACCAATAAGGTTGTTGAGCACTTGCCTTAGTCGCAATGGGTCGCCTAAAAAATCAGATGGTAGATCTGTGTTGGATTTACAATCCAGCATAATTTTCCGGTCCTTTGAAATAGAAGAGAAATCATTGATGATTGCATCAATCTCTCCTTTAAGGTTTATTGGAATGGATTCTATTTCTAATTTGCCAGCCTCTATTTTTGAGAAATCAAGTATGTCATTAATGAGAGCTAAAAGAGTGTCGGCTGATCGCTTGGCCACTTTAAGCATCTCTTGCTCAGTATCTGGTATATTGTTTGAAGACAGTAATAAATCTGTCATTCCTAAAATGCCGTTTAGCGGGGTTCTTAGTTCGTGACTAATGTTGGCAATGAAAGTTGTTTTCGGATTGTTTGCATTAGAATTGTTGGTAAGTTCACTCGGATCAAATTCAATATAAACGTTGATCGTATAATTTTTACTTTGAATATAAAACGGAATTTTTTCGCTCAGTATTATTTGTTGATCATTGTTGCCGTTATTTAGGATGTACTTGTTAGATGAGTCGGAAATTTTAATGGTTTCAAGAATTTTTTTCTTTTCAAACAATATCTCAGCTGATCCATATTGTTCGGTTAA
Source organism: Labilibacter sediminis (assembly GCF_005877885.1). GTDB lineage: Bacteria > Bacteroidota > Bacteroidia > Bacteroidales > Marinilabiliaceae > Saccharicrinis > Saccharicrinis sediminis. The sequence continues at coordinate 93,726 of NZ_VCHY01000012.1, read as the reverse complement.
AACATCTTCGTCATCGCAATTAAAAAGTTTAAGAGCTGTTTTGTTTACCAGTTTTACTTTGTTTTCGGCATCAGTTAAAACAACGCCAACAGGCAGGTAGTGCAATATCTTTCCCAGCGCGTTCTCAGATTGTAAAGTAAGTTGTTCTGATTTTTTACTTTTAAGAATGTACTGGTAGAACGCAAATATGATAAAGAAAATAACAATAAAAGATATAGCAGCTACTAAAAATGAGTTTTTTAAGATGGAGAAAGTAATGGGTTTAATAGGCATAGAAAATGCCATAGAGAGAGGTTTGTTGCCTGTTTTAATTGTTTCAAAAACAGATATCACTTTAACCTCTTTATTATTAATTAATAAATTATGTAAGGCACTTTTGCTGTTTAGGTTGAGTTTGTTTTTCTGAGGCAGTTTTGTGTTGGATTCAGTTGAGTAAATAATCTCCTGATTATGATTTGTTATCCATTGCAGCTGATGACCTTCAATGGTGAAGTTTTTAAAGAGGTGCCCATAAAAGTGGTTTAGGTTTAATTTAAATACAACATATCCAAAAATATGTGTTTCACCATAAATAGGCTGGGTATATATAATACTGTTTGTTGAGGGGTTTATAATTAATGAAGCTTTAAACTCTTCTTTGCGGTTCGACTTACCGTATTTAGAAACCAGTGAATTATTTTTTCTTTTAATTAATGAGTAGTAATTACCTTTTATATCGTAAACAGCGAGTTCTTGTAGTATGTTATTGTACCTGTTATAGAGGAGTTCAATTCTTTTTTGAGGTTCCTGAGATTGTAATTTAAAATCGAATAGTTCTCCCAGTTCATTTTCGTTTAACAGAAGTAATACGTTAGTTTCTACCTCTGAAAAGTAGTTAGTCAGTTGCTCCTTACAAGTGGTGATCTCGCTTAAAAGTAGGTTCTTTTGTGTATTGAGCTGCCAATTATAAGTATCTCGATAATAATATATGTTCGATATTATAAGAAAAACAATACTTGAAATAACAATGCCAATAATTCGTCTCATTAGAAAAAATTTGTGTTGGTTATCAGCCTACTGTTTTGTTGCTTAGGAGAATGGGATAGCTACATGTTTCAATAATGCTGACTGTTCAAGAATCGTTATCTTTAATTGTGTCGTGTTGTGTCATTTTAACTTATCTATATTTTTCAGGTTTTTCTTTAAATATACTTAAATAACTCTCGTAACGAGATAGGGCAATTTCTTCATCTTTAACAGCTTGTTTTATGGCGCAACCGGGTTCATGTATGTGAGTGCAATTGCCAAACTGACAATGGTGTGAGTGATCAAAAATTTCTTTAAAGAAATGATGAAGCTCCTCCTTTTCAATATCAATTAAGCCGTAGCCGCGAATTCCCGGGGTATCAATAATGTAACCACCAAGATCCAGTTCGTGCATTTCAGCAAAGGTAGTGGTGTGTTTACCGCTTTGGTGAATATCTGATATTTCAGCCACTTTTAAATTTAACCCTGGTTGAATACGATTGATAAGCGTTGATTTCCCTACACCGGAATGGCCAGCTATTACACTTACATTGTTTTTTAGTAAATCAGTAACTACACTGAGATCATCTTGCATTTTTGCCGAAATAGAATAAGTTTCATAACCAATTTCTTCGTAAACCTTGCGAAGTGCATTAACTGATTTTAGATGCTCGTCATCGTAACGATCAATTTTATTAAAAATTATTTTTACAGGTATGCGGTATGCTTCTGCAGAGGCTAAAAAACGATCAATAAAAACTGTGGTGGTGATCGGGTAATTTATTGTTACTAATAATAAGGCCTGATCAATATTGGAAGCAATAATATGCGATTGTTTTGAAAGATTTGAAGCCTTACGGATGATGTAATTTTTTCTTTCTTCTATATTTGAGATTACTCCCATATCACCCTCTGAATCAATGGTAAAATCAACATGGTCACCAACAGCAATGGGATTGGTACTTTTAATACCTTTCATCCTGAACTTCCCTTTTATAGAACAGCTAACAGTGTCTCCTTCCTTAGTTTTAACCAAATATCTACTTCCCGTTGATTTAATTACAATGCCTTTTTTCAAATTTCTCAGTTTTAAATTTAAACTGTAAATATAATTATAGATCTTTTAATTTAAGCCTAAACAGGTGTTTAGGTTGAATTTTATTCAAAAAATATAATGTTAGGGGGTAATGTTTAATGTGTGAAAGACTATGAAATAATATTTTTAGTATTGAAATCTCTTAAATATTGACGTAGCAACCTATTCTATAAATACCATAAGTGGAATTTAATGATGGTTTTAAATGAAATATTCATAACTTTGACCAACCGGTCAGTCAAAAAAAAGTTATGTCACCAAGATCTACCTCTCAAATAAAGGCCTTAAAAGTTGAGAAGCGTGCTTTAATTATGAAAGCAGGATTGCAGCTTTTTGCTAAAAACGGATATCAAGCCACCAGTATTGCCATGATAGCTTCGGAAGCTGGTATTTCAAAGGGCTTAATGTACACCTATTTTAAAAGTAAGGAAGAGTTTCTACGGGCCTTGGTTTTAAATACTATAGAGGAGATGTTTTCTTTAGTTGAAAATACATTATCAGAATCTCCCGATGATAAGGAATTTGAATCAATGATAAATGCTAATTTTAAATGGATTGAGAAAAATGAGGATTTTCTGCGGATTTACTTTGGAGTAGTTCTTCAGCCTAATATTCTCAGAATTTTTGAAACGGAGTTTGGAGAAAAAGCACAAGAAGCATTTTTGCGGATATCAAAGTATTTTGAGATCAGGAATTTTGAGAATCCATTGTTGGAAACCAGATATTTAACTTCGCTTTTGGATGGTTTGTTTATGAACTATATTGTTGATCCGGATGGTTTCCCTTTACAGGAAATGAAAAAAAAAATACTTAACCAATACTTAAATAATTAATCATGCTTAATCATCAGAATAAAAGGTTTAGCTTGCTCTTATTGATTTGCGCTCTTGTATGGAACGTAAACGTAAATGCTCAAAAATCATATGATATTGTGGCCAGAGACATTATTGACCATGCCAATGAACTTATGCGTGGCAACACCAGTGTGTCCGAAATGGAAATGATCATAACCAGGCCTAAATGGAATAGAACTTTACGTTTTAAATCATGGTCAAAAGGAATTGATTATTCACTAATATATGTGACATATCCTGCTAAAGAAAAAGGCCAGGTATTTTTAAAAAGGCAAAAAGATATGTGGAATTATATGCCGGATATCGAAAAGATGATAAAAATTCCGCCTAGCATGATGATGCAATCATGGATGGGTTCAGATTTAACCAACGATGATCTGGTTAAAGGTGCTTCTATTGTTGAGGATTATCAACATATCATCATTAAAGAAGAAGAAATGGATGGTTATGACTGTTGGGTAATTGAATTAATTCCCAATGAAGATGCGGTTGTTGTATGGGGGAAAATTATCTGTTGGGTAACCAAGGAAGGGTATATGACGCTTAGAAACGAGTATTATGATGAGGATGAATATTTGGTAAATATAGAGCGTCTTTCGAAAATTAAAAATGTGGGAGACCGCTTGATGCCTACCTTTTTTGAGATAGTACCATCTGAGAAAGAAGGACAAAAAACAACCATGGAATTTACCGAGATTAAATTTAATGCACCATTAAACGACTCGTTTTTCTCTATTCAAAATATGAAAAGAATTAGGTAATATAATCCTGTTTATTATGAGGTTATTGACTTTGGCTTGGCGAAATTTATGGAGAAATAAGAACCGGACTTTTATTACTGTTTCTTTAATTTTTCTTGGTGTTATTCTTACCTCGTTAATGGGAGCTATGCAAGAAGGTTCCTATGCGAGTATGGTAAAAAATGTGGTTAATTTCTATTCCGGATATATTCAAATACATCAGGAAGAATACTGGGAGGATAAAAACATTAACAACAGTTTTGTTCGTGATGCTAAACTGGAAGAAAAGTTGAGTAATATAAAACAGATAAAGCAGGTTATACCCCGCCTCGAAAGTTTTGCTTTGGCATCCAGTGGAAACAATACCAAAGGAGCAATGATCATGGGAATTAATCCGGTTAAGGAAAATAACCTGACTTCTATTGGTAATAAAATTACACAGGGATCATATTTAAAACCAGAAGACGATGGAGTTCTTATAGGGTATGAATTGGCTAATAAATTGCAATTGAATACGGGCGACACGCTAGTTTTATTAGGTCAGGGTTATCATGGTGTAACCGCTGCAGGAAAGTATCCTGTTCGTGGATTATTTAAACAATCAAATCCTAATTTAAACCGGCGACTCATATATTTAGATATCAGCAAAGCACAGGATTTATATTCAGCTGAAAACATGCTTACGTCATTGGTTTTAATGGTAGATGACAATAAAAAAATGAAAGAAGTATTGCCCATACTTAAGGAGAATATAAAATCGCCTTATAGCGTAATGAGTTGGGAGGAGATGTTTCCAATTATTTTACAGCAAATAGAAAGTGACCGATCATCAGCTCTGGTCATGAAAGGGATTTTGTATATCGTTATTATGTTTGGCATTTTCGGAACAGTTATGATGATGGTTTCGGAACGTAAAAAAGAATTTGGAGTAATGATGGCTGTGGGTATGCAAAAATACAAACTGGCTGTAGTGGTATTTATTGAAATGATATGGATGGGTATTTTAGGTGTGTTAGCGGGTTTTGTGGGAAGCATGCCAGTGGTGGCTTACTTTTATCATAACCCCATTCCATTAACAGGAAAGGGTGCAGAATGGATGGCTGATTTAGGGTTTGAGCCTTTTATGTTTTTTGCTTGGGAGCCAAGTGTATTTGTAAACCAGGTGATCGCTATTTTGGTAATCACTGTTTTTATTTCAATTTTCCCATTTATTCGAATTCTCGGTTTAACCGAGATGAAAGCATTAAAAGGTTAAAGTCATTATAATACTGAAACAAAGCTAATCATGATATTAAAAATTGCATGGCGAAATATATGGCGTAATCCTATTCGCAGTTGGATTGTAATAATGGCCTTAACAGTAGGGATGTATGCTGGGGTATTTTCAACAACTTTTATGCATGGATGGATGATGCAGCGATTAAGAGCAGGCATCGAAACCGAAACTTCGCATATTCAGGTTCACTTGCCTGGATTTAAAATGGCTGAAGATGTAAAAAGTTATTTTACAAACAGTTCACAACTTGTACATGAAATAGAAAATATTGAAGGAGTAGAAGCGGCTTCTGAAAGGGTGGTGATATCGGCTATGGTGGCTTCTGCAGAAAAAGCATCGGGAATAAAGGTGATAGGAGTAGATCCTGGAAAAGATACTTTGGTGGTTAATGTGAATAAACAAATGTTTGATGGCTCATGGTTTAAGGGAGTTAAGCGGAATCCTATTGTTATTGGTTATAAACTCGCCCAAGAGTTGAAACTAAAGGTGCGGTCAAAAGTAATTCTAAGATTTCAGGACAGTCAGGGTGATTTTTCAGGAGGCGCTTTTCGAGTAGCAGGTATATTTAAAACGCTGAACACGGGTTTTGATGAGGGGAACCTGTTTGTACAAAATAGTGATTTAAGAAGTTTAATTACCATTTCGAATGATTCTGCCCATGAAATTGTAATTAGGTGTGATGATCCAACAATGGTAGATAAGGTTGTTGGCAAAGTAACAGCCAAAGCTCAAGGGCTTGAGGTGGAGTCGTGGATGGAAATTTCACCTGAGTTGGGTTACCTCACCGAAACCATGAATTTGTATATGTACGTGTTTGTGATTATTATTTTAATCGCATTGGGATTTGGAATAGTTAATACCATGCTTATGGTAGTGCTGGAGCGGGTTCATGAACTGGGTATGCTCATGGCTGTTGGAATGAGAAAAGGACAGGTGTTTATTATGATATTGTTGGAAACCCTTATGTTGTCGGCGCTGGGAGGTTTTGTAGGTATAGTTTTGGGTATTGTAACAACTCAGTTAACGGCTAAAACCGGTATTGACTTATCTATGTGGGCCGAAGGCTTATCCGAAATGGGGTTTGCCAGTATTATATATCCGGAATATAATCTTCAAATGGTAATTGGAGTTTCTGTTTTGGTTATTTTCACAGGTGTTTTGGCTGCTGTTTATCCGGCATATAAGGCTCTTAAGCTAAATCCGTCTCAGGCATTACAATCTATTTAATTAAAAGACAAGTGTTATGGCTATCATTAAAATAAAAAATTTAGAAAAGACATATAATAAAAAACAGATTCCTGTTCATGCCATTAACGGAATAGATTTGACTTTTCAGGAAGGTGAATTTACTGCTTTGGTGGCTCCTTCGGGAGCTGGTAAAACCACATTTTTAAATTTACTGGGAGGCCTCGATGCACCAACAGGAGGTAGTATTGAAATTGGCGGTAAACGTATGGATCACCTGTCATCGGCCGAGCGAACCCGGTTTCGCCTTGAGCATATAGGTTTTGTTTTCCAGGCATATAATTTAATTCCCGTATTATCTGCTGCCGAAAATATAGAGTTTATTATGGAGCTTCAGGGAGTACCTAAAAAAGAAAGGAGTGCCAGAAGTAAAGAGTTGCTCGAAGCAGTAGGGATTGCAGATAAAGCCAATATTCGTCCAGGACAATTATCCGGTGGACAACAGCAGCGTGTGGCTGTAGCCAGAGCTTTGGCCTCTAAGCCAAAATTTATTTTAGCAGATGAGCCAACAGCAAATTTAGATTCAAAATCAACAGAGAATTTACTGGATATTATGCAAAAGTTAAACGAAAAGGAAAATATCACTTTTATATTTGCGACGCACGATGCCCGAGTGGTAAAAAAGGCGAGACGTGTAATAACATTAGAAGATGGTAAAGTAATTAGTGATGAGGTTAAAAAGTAATTTTCTAAGCATAATCATTGCTTTTGTTTTTATTCAAAACTTTTTGTTTTTGTCCGCGCAGTCGCCGGTTGAATTTTCCGGTTACCTTTCAGAGATGCCGTCGTACTCCTGGCAGAAAGAAAGCGGTATTACGCTTTTTGATAATTTGGTGCATAACAGAATAAATTTGGCTTATTCCCCAAATGATAAGCTCCGAATGAAAATGGAGTTCAGAAATAGAATATTTTGGGGAGAAACGGTAAGTAGTACCCCGTTGTATAAGCATATTATAGGTAATGATCCGGGTTGGATGGATTTAAGTTTTAACTGGGGTTCAGGAAAAAGTTATTTGGTAAATACCACTATTGATCGTTTATCCTTGGAGTATGTGGCCGGAAATTTTCAGGTTCAGGTGGGTAGGCAGCGTGTTAACTGGAGCCAGACCATGGTATGGAATCCCAATGATATTTTTAATTCATATTCTTATTTTGATTTTGACTATGTTGAGCGGCCTGGGATGGACGGTGTTAGATTACAGTATTTTACCGGCTTATCGTCGCAGTTTGAAACAGTGTTGAAAGTAGATGTCGATAACCGTTTGTCAACGGCAGCATTGTATCGATTTAATACCAAAGGATACGATATTCAATTAATAGCAGGTCAGGTTAATCAGGAAGATTATATTTTAGGTGGAGGCTGGAGTGGAAATATATCTGGAGCAGGCTTTTATGGTGAGGTTTCGTATTTGTCGTCCGTTAGTAATAAAAACGATAATATACTGATTACATCTGTAGGAGGTAATTATACTTTTAAAAATTCATTGATGCTTACCGGAGAGTACCTTTATTCAAGTAATTTAAAAGATTATGAGGGTGGTTTTGCTGCACTGATATATGGTCAGGCTTCCATAAAAACTTTAAGTATTACTGAGCATTCTTATATGCTGTCTGGTGCTTACCCGGTATCGCCGTTATTATCGCTTTCTGTTGCTTATATGGGATTTGGTTTTCCTGTGTTCAATAGTTTTTATGTTGGACCAATAATTGATTATTCCATAAGTGATAATTTATATATATCCGGAATTTTTCAAATCTTTTCAGGAGAGATAGATCAACAAAAAGAGCTCAGTGCATTGTCATTTGTACGTTTAAAATGGAGTTTTTAGTCAGAAGTTAGTTGTTGTTTTCACTGTTTTAATATATCTATATTTCATCAATATGTTTATTTTGTCTAGTCAATGCAATTGATTTTCATTGGTTTGTGTAATGTCACGATATGGTCACATACGTTTTTTTGTGGTCACAAATTTGTCACACTACAGTCACACGTTTGTCACGGTATTTTTATGGTTTTTTTTGTATTGAGTGATATTTTCGTCAGAGAGAATCAGGAGAAAATACATTTAAACCATTTGTTATGAATATTATTAAAATAGGTATCCGGGTTAGTTTATTTGCTTTGGTTATTTTATTGTCTACAGTATTGTTGGAGTTTGGAATAGTTAAAATTTACTCACTTTTGGTTGAATATTATTCATTACCAAAATCAGAATCCGACTTAACAATCCTTTCATTTGTTATTAGTTCAATTTTTATTGCATTTTTAACTTTGGGTTCAGGATATTGGCGAGTTTCTAAAACCGTATAAATAAAGGTTCTTCGTAACCAGTAGTAGATCAAATTAGTTAAAACGATTTTAATTTCTATATAAATTGTAATTGTTCGAATGCGCTCAATTTGAACATTTTTTCCAGGTTCGAAACCTGTTACAGATACTCTCCTTGTAAGTGTACGATTACGAACATTAGCAATCCGTATGTGAACACTTAAACTGTCTTTTTTAATTAATGTTTAAGGTGTAAAGTTCAGAGGTACAGTAATGTATGTCTTTTGGAATGGCAGTTGTATATCATACTAACTAACTAGCTAAAATTGCAATTACAACTATCATTCTGAGAATGTGAGTCTTTAATTTGAATACCTTTCAATCCGGATTTCCTTGTCAGAAGGGGTAGCTTTAGTATAAACTTAAAAACTTAATCAGGTGAGTAATAGTATTATAAAAGTTAATTCCTTGCATAAATCCTATGTTACCGGAGCCAATTCGTTACATGTGTTAAAGGGAATCGATCTGGATATAAAAAAAGGAGAGATGGTTTCCATAATGGGTTCTTCGGGTTCTGGTAAGTCAACATTATTAAATATTCTCGGAATATTAGATAATTACGATAAAGGTCAATATCATTTAAATGATGTTCTTATTCAGCAAATGAATGAAAAGCGAGCCGCACAATTTCGTAATCAGTATATAGGCTTTGTGTTTCAGTCATTTAATCTTGTTTCTTTTAAAAACGCCATGGAAAATGTGGCTTTACCACTTTATTATCAAAAGGTAGGGCGAAAGAAGCGAAACGATCTGGCACTGGAATATTTGGACAGACTTGGATTAAGAGAGTGGAGTCATCACATGCCAAGTGAGTTATCCGGAGGTCAAAAACAGCGCATAGCCATTGCCAGGGCACTTATATCCCGACCTAAAGTTATTTTGGCAGATGAGCCTACAGGAGCTTTAGATACACAAACTTCATACGAGGTGATGGATATTCTGCAAGAAGTTAATAAGTCAGGAATTACTGTCATCATTGTTACACACGAGCATGATATTGCTGAGCGTACACATCGCGTTATCCACTTAAAAGATGGTTTAATCGAAAGAGAGCAAAATCACAAACAGTTTAGTTATGCTTGATTTAAGTAATTGGCAAGAGATAATCAGTACCATGAAAAAGAACAAATTACGTTCTTTTTTAACTGGTTTTAGTGTTTTCTGGGGAATCTTTATTTTAGTGATTCTTCTGGGGGCAGGTAAAGGTCTAGAGCGTGGTGTAATGCACAATTTTAGCGATGCGCGCAACAGTGCCTTCTTTTGGGGTGGCCAAACTTCCATTGCTTATGACGGATTAAATGTAGGTAGAAGAATTACCTTAAAAGATGAAGATTTAGATCTCCTTCAAAAGAAGATACCTCAATTAGAACATATGACTGGTAGGATTGGTATGTGGGGCTCTATAGTAAATTATGAGCAAGAGTATGGAACTTTCCAGGTAATGGGCATTCTTGAAGGTTATCAGCATATTGAAGCTGTTCAATTAACAGAAGGTCGTTTGTTAAATGCCATAGATATTCAACAGGCACGTAAAGTGGCTGTAATGGGTATGCGTGCAAAAGAGCAGCTTTGTAAAGATGAAAGTCCGGTAGGAAAGTACATTCGAATAAGAGGTATACCACATAAGGTTATAGGTGTTTTTGACGATATTCACCCTGGTGAAACAGAACGTTTTTATATTCCTATGACTGTTGCCCAGAAGGTTTTTGGTCGTCAGCAAAATGTGGGAAGTATAGCATTTACAACAGGAACAAATGATTTAAAAGAAAGCACTAAAATATTTGAAGAAGTTAGAAATATTTTAGCTAAAAAGTATCGTTTTGATGTTGAGGATAATAGAGCTTTAGGAGGGTATAATGTGTTAGAGAACTTTCAACAAACACAGGCAATTTTCACTGGTATTAGTCTTTTTGTAGGAATCATAGGGATATTTACCATCATTGCAGGAATTGTTGGAGTGAGTAACATCATGATCATTGTGGTGAAAGAACGTACCAAGGAAATTGGGATTCGAAAAGCGCTTGGAGCTTCTCCAGGTTCTGTTGTGAGCTTAATTTTACAAGAGTCTATTATTATTACTGCAGTTGCTGGTTTTTTCGGTTTGCTGGTAGGTGTAGGTTTGCTGGAATTAATTTCCAATAGTATGCCTGCTTCCGACTTCTTTAGAAATCCGGGTGTGGATTTTAATATTGCAATTGGAGCTACTTTATTAATTGTGTTTGCAGGAGCCTTGGCAGGATATGTACCAGCTCGTAGAGCAGCTCGTATCAAACCCATTGTTGCCTTGCGTGACGAATAAAACTTTGCTTTATGTTTGATTTAGATAAATGGCAGGAAATTTTTTATACGCTCAAGCAAAATAAGCTTAGAACTGCGCTCACCGGCTTTGGTGTTTTTTGGGGAATTTTTATGCTCATGATTATGATGGGTGCTGGTAAAGGTCTCGAGAATGGTGTTTATGCCAATATGGGCGACTTTGCAACAAATAGTATGTTTATATGGACGCAGCCTACCTCAAAACCATATAAAGGTTTTCCACGAAATAGAAGGTTCTTTTTTAAATACGAAGATAAGCAGGCAATGTACGATAATATTGCAGGAATCGATATTATTGCTCCTCGTATTCAGGGAGGAGGATATCAAAATGCAACTACCGTATCGCGTGGCCTGCAGGAAGGGGCTTATGAAGTATCTGGAATAGTGCCGGATGAAAATAAAATTGACCCGGTAGATGTTGTTAATGGACGCTTTATTAATAAAATGGACCTAGAAAATACCCGTAAGGTTGCTATTATAGGGAAAACCGTTTACAACGAATTATTCGGAAAAGATGAGGATGCGGTTAATAAGTACATTAGGGTTGGAGAAATATATTTTCAGGTTATAGGTACTTTCGAATCGAAACATTCTGGACGTTGGGGCGAAAATCAGAATTCAACGGTGCTAATTCCTTTTTCAACATGTCAGGTAGTGTATAACTATAACAACATAGTAGGTTACTTTTCTATTACTGCCAGACCTGAGTATGATATAATGGAGGTTGAAAAAGAAGTGAAAACCTTTTTAGCTAAACGTCATAGTATTCACCCTGAGGATAAAGGCGCCTTTGGGTCAAATAATGTTGGAGAAGAATTTAAAAAGATGAATGGTTTATTCCTGGGTATTAATATGCTGGTTTGGTTTGTTGGTATTGGTACTTTAATGGCCGGGATTATAGGAATAAGTAATATCATGCTTATTATTATTAAAGAAAGAACCCAGGAAATTGGAATCAAAAGGGCTATCGGTGCTTCACCAGCTAATGTTATATCTACTGTTATTACTGAGTCGGTGTTTTTAACAGGGATAGCAGGATTTATAGGAATGTTTATCGGAGTGGTTATTGTTGAATTGGTCAGTCAGGCTATAGGAAGCACCCCTTCGGAAGACTCGGCTTTTCTAAATCCGCAGGTCGATTTCGGCGTAGCAGTGGCTTCATTATTCATTTTAATTTTATCAGGCGTTTTGGCCGGAATAATTCCATCCAGACGAGCTGTTTCTATCAAGCCTATAGAGGCTATTCGTTCTGAAGTTTAAAAAAATACAAAACATAACTAACCATGAAAAAAGTAAGAAATATTGTATTAATCGTAGTGTTTGCCGGAATTTTTATTGGAGGTTTCTATTATCTGTATGATAAATCCAGAGAGAAAGAAGTAATCTATAAAACGGAGACTGCAGAGATAACCAATATCATTAAAAAGACAGTAGCTACGGGATCTGTTGTTCCACGTCAGGAAATTGAAATTAAGCCGCAGGAGTCCGGGATTATTACCGAATTATATGTTGAGCCTGGTGATAACCTGAAAAAAGGAGATGTTATTGCTAAAATTCAGATTATCCCCGAGATGGTTCAGGTAAATAGAGCCGAGAGCCAGTTGAATAAGGCCAGAATTGCATTTAGAAATGCAGAACTTGAATATAAGCGGAAGAAAGATTTATTTGACAACGGTGTAATTGCTGAGTCGGAGTATTTGGATGAGTTGATGAGTTACGACAATGCCAAGGTTGATTTGGAAGCGGCAGACAATAATTTACAGTTGATTAAAGAAGGAGTGACTAAGAAAATGGGTTCCCAAACCAATACAATTATCAAGGCAACAATAGAGGGTATGGTGCTTGATGTTCCTGTTGAGGTAGGTAACTCTGTAATCAAGAGTAATACTTTTAACGATGGAACAACAGTGGCTATACTGGCTGATATGGCTGAAATGATTTTTGAAGGTAAGGTAGATGAAACCGAGGTGGGAAAAATTAAGGAAGGTATGGATTTAGTGCTTTCTATAGGTGCCATTGAAGGAGAGAAGTTCGATGCTAAATTAGAATACATCTCACCTAAAGGAGTAGAGGAAAATGGTGCTATTCAGTTTGAGATTAAAGCTGATGTGAATTTGAAAGAAGGACAGTTTATTAGAGCGGGGTACAGTGCAAATGCTGATATTGTACTCGAACGCAGGGATAGTGTATTGGCTATCAATGAAAAATTGCTTCAGTTTTCTAATGATTCAGCTTTTATTGAAGTTGAAGTTGCAGAGCAGGTTTTTGAGCGTAAGGAAATAGAAACGGGATTGTCAGATGGTATTCAGATAGAAGTTACTTCCGGAGTTACCAAGGAGGAAAAAATTAAAGTTCCTCAATCATAAATGCTATCTCGGAGAAATTCAGTAGATTAAATATCTTAAATTAAAGAACTAACCACATGATAAAAAAAACAGTCTTTGCTCTATTGGCGATAATGTTAGTTAGCCAGGGAGTAATTTCAGCGCAAGAAGCCTGGTCACTAGAGAAATGCATTAATTATGCATTTGAAAATAATATTAGTATAAAACGTCAAAAAGTAAATGCAGAATATCAGGAAAATCAGTTAAAACAAAGTAAAAATGATCGTTTGCCTGATTTAGGGGCTAGTACCGATTATGGTGTAAACTTTGGTTTGGTTGGAGTTAGGGTAGATGAGAATTTTTTTTACACTACGGATCCAACACATAACTTATCAGTAAGTACTGGCGGTTCTGTTAGTGTATTTTCTGGTTCATCGCTAAAAAATACAATTAAAAAGAACGAAAAGGACTTGTTAGCTTCTCAGGCTACTACAGAGAAAATGATGAATGATATAGCCTTGCAGATTACAGGGCATTATCTTCAAATTTTGTTTGATAAAGAGTTACTTGCAGTTGCTAAAGAGCAATTTGAAGTAAGTAATCAACAAGCAGAAAGAACCAAAAAATTAGTTGACGCAGGTAGTCAGGCAATGGGAAATTATCTTGAAATAAAATCTCAGGCAGCAAAAGAAGCACTTAACGTTACACAACAAGAAAATAATTTAGCCCTGTCGTTATTAAATTTAGCACAGCTGTTAGATCTTGAAGAGGTGGTAGGATTTGATGTTGTTTATCCTGAAATACCTGAAATCAGCAAATTACAATTAAATAAACCATCTGAGATTTATAGGACTGCTCTTGGTATCATGCCGGAAATTAAATCTTCACAATATCAATTAGAGAGTAGTGAATATGATGTAAAGCTTGCTAAAAGTGGATTTTATCCTTCCATAAATTTCAATTACAATTGGAGATCTAACGGATGGTGGTTTATCGACGACAATTTTAATGCTAATATTCCTTTTAGTGATCAATTTAGTGATAACAGGAATACATATTTAGGAGCATCAATGCGTATTCCTATTTTTAGCAAAATGCAAAACAAAACAAGAGTAAAGAATGCAAAAATTGGAGTGTTAGATGCAACATATAAATTAGAGCAGGATAAACTTACCTTGCGCAAGGAAATTCAACAGGCTTATGCCGATGCTATGGCTTCATACAACAAATATTTATCAAGTACCGAAGCGGTTGAGTCATTTAAAGAATCATTTCGATATACAGAGCAAAAGTTTAATGTAGGACTGGTAAATTCAGTTGATTATAATGTGGCTAAAACAGATTTTACCCGTGCACAGTCCGACTTACTTCAATCGCGTTACGAATATATATTGCGTAATAAAATTCTTGATTTTTATAAAGGTATCCCTATAGAATTGTAAAAATATTGAGTGTGGGTTAATAATTGAAAGGCATTCATCCATTTAATTGGATGAGTGCTTTTTTGTTTTCTAAAAAACTGATAGAATCAAGTTATAATAAATATCTTACTATATTGCATTTCATTGATCGTAGAAATACCCTGACAAAAAATGAAACGAGCTATGAGAAAAGGTTCTCTCCGCCTACTGTCCGGCAGGCACACGGGGATGTTTGTTTTTCCGGCGAGTTTCATGTGACAAATGAAAATAAATTTAAACACATGAAAAAATCAATCTTATTTCCCTTATTGGCCCTTGTGTTGATTGTAGTATTACTTATTGTTGCCAAAAAACAAGGATGGATTGGCAGTGAATTCAGACATAAAGTAACTGTTGAAAAAGTAGAACTCAGAACCATAACGGAAACCATAACGGCCAATGGAAAAATTAAGCCGGAGGTAGAGGTAAAGGTTTCTTCGGATGTATCTGGTGAGATACTCGACCTTAGAGTAAAAGAGGGAGATGAGGTGATTAAAGGGCAAATGTTGGCTAAAATACAACCCGATATCTATGAGCGAAACCTAGAAAAAATGGAAGCATCGCTCAGGTCTGCCGAGGCTAATCTGTCGCAGAGTATGGCGCAGTTTAAACAAAAAGAGCTGGCATATAATAGAAACAAACAGTTGTGGAATGAGAAAACAATCTCAGAGTCGGAATACGAACAAGTGTTGGCTGAGTATAATGTGGCCAAAGCAGGAGTTGAATCTTCTGAGGCATCGCTGCGAAATGCCAGGGCGGCGCTGAATGAGGCCAAAGATAATTTGACCAAAACTACCATTTATGCGCCAATGGATGGTACAGTATCTCGATTAAATGTAGAAAAAGGAGAAAGAGTAGTTGGTACCGGGCAGTTTGAAGGTACTGAAATGATGACCATTGCCAATTTAAATAATATGGAAGTAGTGGTTGATGTAAATGAGAATGACATTATCAGGGTAAATTATAATGATACCGCTTTAATTGAAGTGGATGCCTATTTAAAAACCAAATTTAAGGGTATCGTAACGCAAATTGCCAACTCGGCAAAATTGGAAGGAGCAAGTACTGATCAAATCACGAATTTTGAAGTTAAAGTATTCATTTTACCTGAATCTTATCAAGATTTACTTAATAGTGAAAATAATACATCTTACCCATTCCGACCGGGGATGTCTGCTACTGTAGATATACAAACCAATACAGTGCAGGGTGTTTTTACCGTTCCAATCCAATCGGTAGCTATGCGTAAGGATACTCTTGATGCAAAAAGTAAAGATGCAGAAACGTTAGATGAAAAGGTTGAAGTTGTTTTTGTAGTATCAGATGGAACAATAGAACAGCGTAAAGTAACTTCAGGAATTCAGGATGCTAAATATATTGAGGTTATTTCAGGTTTGTCAGAAGAGGAAGAGGTGGTAAGCGGTCCTTATAGTGCTATTTCAAAGAAATTGAAAGACAAGGATTTGGTTGAAATTAGCGATGAGTTGTTTTCTGAAAAAGAGAAAAAGTAGTTGTTTTTTTGTGCTATTAAAATGTGCATTTTATAATCAGGATTTCATGTGTTTATATCTTGCTTATTATTGCCACATACCAGCCTGTCGGCTGACAGGGAACTCGCCAAATTAATCATACTTCTGTGCCTGCCTGACTGTAGGCAGGTGAGAGCATTTTCTCATGGCAAGTTTCATCTAATATAAAATTTATATCTTCACGCCTTTTTGAGTCATATCCAACCTATGAAGAATTTTAAGTTTGTGCATGAAAAGGTGTAAGCAGCAAATAATACTTGTAATTATTTTGTTTTTGTTTCAAAGTATAGCCATTAATGGGCAGCAGTTTGAAACTAAAGACACCGTAAATAATAAGCAAACTTATATAACAGCTCGATATAGTTATGGCTTTACTATTCCACATCATGTTTCAATGCTATATTTATTAGAGGATTTTGTGCATGGTGTTGAGCTAAATTACGGGGTGGCAAATTTTAGCAAGAATCACTGGGGCAGTTATTTTAATTATCCCGAAATGGGAATAGGAGCAATGTATACAACTCTTGGTAATAAAGAGGTATTCGGAAATGCATATGCGGTATATCCTTACGTAAATTTTCATATTTCGCGAAAAAAGCGCTTTAATGCTTCATATAAAGTTGGGGTTGGACTTGGCTATTCAGATACCCCTTATGATTTAGCTGAAAATCCGGAAAACAGGGTTTTTGGGAGTAAGTTTAATATTTACGTTGGATTTGGACTGTTAACTGATTATAAAATAAGCAACCATTTGTCTTTACTGGGTGCTTTTACTTTAAATCACTGGTCTAACGGAGCTGTGCAAAAACCTAATCATGGTGTAAATGTGGCGAGTGTTACGGCAGGTGTAAAATATCATCTTAGTGAGGAAGATTATCCAACAATAGAAAAGGTAAGGGCGCCAAAATCAAAAAAGAAAGAATTTATTGGAGTGTTGAGTATGGGGCGATCGCATAGTCATTCATTATATACCCAAAAGCATTGGTCGGCAAGTCTTAATTTAAATTATTTGTGGCATAGTTCTGCTAAGCGGGCATGTGGTGTTGGGGCAGATGTTATTTACTATGGAGATGCTCCGTATTATTTCGATTATGCTTCGGAAACAGATGATGAGTTTACTACAGCAGACTTTATGTATGGAGGGTTATTAGGTTCTTATAATGTTTTTTTAAACAGAGTAACCATGGTTATGCAGTTAGGGGTGTATGTATTCTATGAAACAAAACCTGATCAACCATTGTATACCCGTTTGGGTTTGAGATATAATATTAACGATAGGTTATTGGCCAACTTTTCAGTGAAAGCAGGATTCTTTAAATCTGAATTTCTTGAATTTGGATTAGGATATCGAATTCACAGTTATTGATTAAGTAAGTATTGTATTTGAGTTAAGTTCAATAAATATGAGATTAAAAGGAAAATATAGATTTAAACTTGAAGCTTTGTTGAGCTTTATTTTAATGATTGGTTTTGTTTCCTGCGATTATCTCGAATTTTTAGGTAAAGAAGGAGAAATGGTGTCAGATGAAGTGGCGATAGAAGGTGTGGGTGCAATAGTAGTTGATGCACCTTATCATATTCACCTGATTCAATCTGATGAGCATAAAATTTTATTGGAAGGATATGATTTTCTAATGAAAGATGTAATTATCACTGAAGAAGATGGAGTTTTAATTATAGATCATTTAGAGGCTGATTATATTCAAAAGTCAAAAAAACTTAAGCTCAGTCTCTTCGCACCTGATTTTTCAAAGTTTACAATAAATAAACCAGTGGAGTTTACCAGTGAAGGAGTGATTAGTGGAAATAGTTTATGGATTGTATTCAACGGGGGTGCATCATTTTCTGAAATGAATTTAAATTTAAATTATTCACAGGTTTCAGTAAATGCATATGGCTTAGATCATGTGGGAAAATATAAGCTAAAAGGAGAATGTGATGTTTTTAAACTAACTTTTGAGGGTTCAGCAAATGTTAACGCAGTGGATATGAGTAGTAAAGCCTGTTATTTAAATCACAGATCAATTAATTATTGTAAGGTGAATTGTCAGGAAAAACTGAAAGTTCATGTATACAATACCGGAGATACGTATTATGCAGGTAATCCGGAAATTGAAACAGAAAGAACAGGTTTAGACGGTTTAAAACCTTCAGGAGAAATTATTCATATTATGGAATAGTAAAGCGGGCGGTATGGAAAACAAATCTGGAAAAAGTCAGATACAAGTATCTTTATTTTTAACTACCTATAATTGGCCTGAAGCACTTGCAGCATGTTTGAATAGTATTTTTCAGCAAAAAGTGCTCCCCAATGAAATTATCATTGCAGATGATGGTTCAAGTGACGAAACCCGGAGTTTAATCAAAAGTTTCCAGCAAAAAGCACCCATCCCAACTAAGCATGTTTGGCAGGAGGATATTGGTTTTAGGTTAAATGCTATCCGAAATAAAGCCATCAAAACTGCCTCTTATCCATATATTATACAAATTGATGGAGATATGATCCTGGACAGACATTTTGTACAGGATCATGTAAGTCATGCTAAAAAAGGGCGTGCACTTTTGGGTAAACGAATAGAACTGAGTGAAGAGCTAACTGCCAAAATTTGTAGCAATTTTAATGAAAATCATTCATTAAAAAGTGTGCGAAATAGGTTTTTAGGTTGGTTAAGGCATATGGTTATTTATGGTTCAAAAACGGCCAAAGGCGTAAATGGTTGCAATATGTCGTATTGGAAATCGGATGCGCTTAAAGTAAACGGTTATGATGAGGATATGCAAAGTAAAGGGCCCGATGATAAAGATTTTGCATCCCGACTAATTCATTCCGGAGTTAAATCGTATTATTTAAAATTCGCGGGGAATGCCCATCATTTAAAACATGATGAAGATGGCAGAAGACCCGATTATGAATCCATAAAAGAGATATATCGTCATACTTTACAAACAAAAAAGGTGCGCTGTTTAAATGGTATTCAGAAGATATCAGAGTGAATTGTAGTTTGATAGAGCAAGGATAAAACGTTTTTATGAATATCTTATTTATTTGTTCGGCCAAAAAATGGGGAGGTAATGAAAAATGGACTTCCATGGCAATGCAGGGATTGGCCTTAAACCACAAAGTATTCTTTTTAGGGAAGAACCCTGAATTACTTTTAAAGTTTGGACCGGTTACAGATTCTTATTCGGCACCCTTTAAGTGGAATTTTGATTTAAAAACAAAGTCAATTATTGCCAAAATTGTAAAAGATAATAAGATTGATCTCATCGTGTCAACTAAAAAGAAAGAGTATTTTTTAGCAGGGCTGGTTGCGCGTAAATTTGGTATAAAGCATTTCTTGCGTCTGGGTATTGTGCGCGACATGAAAATACCTTATTGGAGTAAGCTGTTGTACTATAGGTTAAATGATGGTATTGTTGTAAATGCGCAGCAGATAAAAACGAACCTTCTTAAATATTCTTACTTTAAAGATCATCCCATTGAAGTAGTATATAATGGTGTGCCGGATGCGAATATTCCACAGGCTGAATTATGTCAGGATGGCCGCTTTATTATTGTTTCAACAGGCATGTTAACGCAGCGAAAAGGCTTTCATTTGTTAATAGAAGCTATTTCTAATTTACCTTCAGATATTAAGCAACAGGTAAAATTACATGTTGTTGGTGAAGGCAGAGAGGAGTTCAAACTGAAGAAGATGGTAAAGGATCTTAATCTTCAGGACATAGTGTTTTTTGAAGGATTTAGTCATCAATCAACCAGCTTTTTAAAACAGGCTCAGCTGTTTGCTCTAATATCCGAAAATGAAGGAATATCCAATGCTGTTATTGAGGCTATGTATGCAGGAGTCCCTGTTTTAACAACCAGTGCAGGAGGGGTGTTAGAGTTTCTGGAGGATGAAGAAAATGCATTTTTAACCACACGAAACGTACCAGAACTCGCTGTAAGGCTTGAATATATCATTCGCAAAAACAGAAACGACCTTTTTGCGCTTGGTGCCAAAGGACAAGTTATAGCAAGGTCGATGTTTAATATGGATAAAATGAATAATCAGTTGGCTTCTTTTTTACTTAAAAAGTAGCTGGATAGGGAAGCAAGTTCTCCATTGTTCTTTAAAACAATCAGATTCTTCATTTCCTTTGTAGGTTTTACTTTATTTATTTGATTTCCACAATATTCTAATAAAGAATTGATAGCAAGATTTTCAATTTTCTCATGATTGGTGATTGCACCTTCGTTTTCTACAATGATTTTAGCGTAGCAGGTAGTATATAATCCTAATAAATCATCTCTTTCTTCAGTGATTACTTTTATATTGTCACTTATAAAAAACGAATATTCCGGGGAACCTTCAAGCCAGCGCGTAACAAAGTTGATGGCTGTTGTACGTTCTTTATCCTTTTTGTCATACGGCGTTAAAAGAATATAATCGCTACAGTCAAAAATTTGTTCGGTATATTCAGTGTAGTCTTTTGCAGACTGAAGTTTAACATCTTTCAAATGAGAAAATTGGGCTTTGGCCAATGTTCCACATAATATTAAGGTCACTAATAAGATAATTGATTTCTTCATTTCGTATAATCTTTCAAATAGAAACAAAACATAATTTGTTGAGTCGTTCCGTGTTTTATAGATCTAATACGCAAGTAATTGAAAATGTTTGTATTGCTTGATGAGTGATAAAAAACTCTTGGTGAATGTTCTTATTGTTTATGTTAATGGAGTTGATATTAATGATCAATATAACAAGTATTTAAGCGGTTTTGTGTTTCTTTTGTAGTTTACTATAATATAAAAAAGTAGGTCTCAAGTCTATCTTTAGATAGTCAAATCAAAGAAAAGCAATGAAGAGTGAAGTTTCGCTGAGTAAGAGACTGTAGATTACAAGAAGTTTGTACTTACTACTACAAGAACCTTGTAGTTACTACTATAAAGAGTTTGTAGCTACTACTACTACTACTACTACTACTACTACAAGGAGTATGTAGTTACTACTACAAGAGCCTTGTAATTATAAGGACAAGAAAAGTAGAACCTTATAAAACTTCTCCTAATATTTATTTTTTCAAGTATCAGCGCAGTTGTTAATTGTCCGGTTCTTATTGTTTTTAATCTTGAGACTGTCTTAGCTCAGAAGGTTAAACACCAAGCTTAGCTTTAAAGCTTTTATTAAAATAATGAGGCGCAGAAAACCCACAAGTATAGGCAATTTTAGTTATGGTTAGGTTCCTCACTCAAACCCCCTGAGCTTATGCACTCAAATACTTTGCGATTATCAAAGCAAGTAATTAAATTAATGATATAAAAAACTCCCAATCTTCATGCGAAAATTGGGAGCTGTATATTTTGGTTAGATAAGGGAGTAATTACAGTTTAATCAATTTAACCCTTCCTGTTTGTCCTGTCTTCAATTTACATTCAATGCCTTTAAGGTGGAATGAAACTTCGTCAATGATTTCCTGAACAACACCGTGTGTAAGGTGTCCTGATCGCTCGTCCTGTTTTTGTAAGATGGCTACTTTGGTGCCCTTTTTAAGATTCTTTCTTTCTCTTCCGTCCATGTTAATTCTAATTTGTACTATTATATATTGCCCAAGTATATATGAGTTTTTAAAAGTCTGCAGGTTGATTTATTGTTGTTTACAGGTAATTGACGAAACGTCGTGTAAATGATAAAGCGCAACCTTTTGGCATTCTATTTATTAAAACCCGACCTTTGAAATTCTATTCAAAATTTAGTCCAAAAGAAAAGCGAGTGATTCTTAAATAAATAAAAATCACTCGCTTAAGTTTTATGTGAGGTTCCTGGCGGATTCGAACCGCCGTACCTGGTTTTGCAGACCAGTGCCTAAGCCACTCGGCCAAGGAACCCTTTTGTTTCGGGATGCAAATTAAGTAATTATTTTTTGTTCCAACAAATAAAATACAGCATTCGTGCGATTTTTTACCGACTCAGCCATGTAAATGATTTTTTATCAAATGCTTGAGAAAGTGAAAAAATAGCAAATAATGACAATTAAGAATTTTTAAAGGTATTCTTTTATAAGCTGTCTTCGCTTTGACCTTGTCCGGTGAGCATAAAAACAAGGTTGTTTGTCGTAAAATTGCGATTTGTTTGAGCTTCTGACGAAGGAAGGAGCGAGTTTTAGCGATTTAGACAAATCAACCGTAAGTTTTTATAGCAAAGCGGTCGCAGTCTTGAATTATTGCGAGAAGTGAATGCAGTATCAAGTTTACTTGAATAATGCTGAACGAAGCAATAATCTTAAAAAAGTTTCTTTGCTTCCTTTCTTTATTAAGAAAAGAATTGGAGCGTAGCGTAAATCGTGAATACATTATTTTGCTAACTCATATGAACAAAAGGAAGTCAGGGTTTTAGGGGTGAAATCCCTGAGGGTAATTGCTTTAAGTACTGCATTTTTATCCTTAATTCGCATCTCTTGGCCATGAAGTTGAACTAAACACTTTCAACTTTAAACTTTGTCCTTTCAACTATGCATTATCTTTCCATTGTTATACTTACGGCCTTCATTTGTCCACCCATAGGAGGATTCATTTTCGAAACCTTAACACGAACCCAGTCTACGTAATCAAATTTGTTGTGAATGCCATTTAAGATTCTTTCAGTTAAATGTTCCACTAAATGCGATTTTTGTTGCATTTCCTTTTTAGTTAACTCGTATACGGTTACATAATTTAATGCGTCTTTTATATTATCACTATGACTCGGAATTTCCACGTCTAACTTTATGGCAATGTTTACCATAAACCGATTGCCCACTACCTGTTCTTCCTTAAAGCAACCATGGTAGGCATAAAACTCCATCTCTTCCAGCTCAATTATTCCTTTTTGCATATCCTTATAAAATTAACAGGGTACGAAGTTATAAATTACATAAAAGATAAAAGACAAATGATAAAAGATTTTGTTTGAATAACTTTGTTGTAATAAAAATCAACATATTACTTTAAAAAAGTAGTGCAATAATTACAAAAGCTTTATTTTTGTTGGCTTTAACTAAGCAAAAGTGTTTAAGTGAAACTTTTGCTTTTTTAATTAATTGAAATAAAAAAATGTGATGAATAGATGATAGATGTTTTATACCTGACATCTGTTGTTATACTAATATAATACCAATGAACAAAAACAATCCAGAAGCTGCTCCTGAGGCAGTAAAATCAAATTTTATTCATCAGGAGATTGATAAAGATTTGTCAGAAAACAAGAATGGTGGTGCGGTGTTAACCCGCTTTCCTCCTGAGCCTAACGGGTATTTGCATATCGGTCATGCAAAATCTATTTGCTTAAACTTTAGTCTGGCACAAAAGTACGGAGGAGGATGTAATCTACGTTTCGATGATACCAATCCTGTAAAAGAGGATGTGGAGTACGTAGATAGTATCCAGGAAGATGTAAAGTGGTTAGGTTTTACCTGGGAAGGTGAGCCTAAATATACTTCCGATTACTTCGATCAGTTGTATAGCTGGGCTGTTAAACTAATTAAAAACGGGAAGGCCTATGTCGATGATCAATCGGCTGAGGTGATAGCGTCCCAAAAAGGAACGCCTACAACACCTGGAACTGAGAGTCCGTATCGTAATCGTTCGGTTGAAGAAAATCTTGACCTTTTTGAACGAATGAAGGCTGGAGAGTTTGCTGCAGGTGAAAAAGTATTGCGTGCCAAAATAGATATGGCTTCGCCTAATATGCATATGCGAGATCCTTTGATGTATCGTATTATTCATCAGGCACATCACCGTACAGGCGATAAATGGTGTATTTATCCAATGTATGATTATGCCCATGGGCAAGGTGATTTTATAGAAGGAATTACACATTCCATCTGTACCTTGGAGTTTGAAGTGCATCGTCCGTTATACAATTGGTTTATAGATCAAATAGTTGAAGGAGAGCGAACGCCGGAAGTGCGCGGCCGACAGATTGAGTTTGCACGATTAAACCTGAATTATACGGTAATGAGCAAACGTAAATTGCTTGAGTTGGTTCAGAAAGGTATTGTTTCAGGTTGGGATGATCCACGTATGCCAACAGTATCAGGCTTACGCCGACGAGGATATACACCGGAGTCTATTCGTAATTTTGCAGATAAAGTAGGTGTTGCCAAACGCGA
The DNA here is from genome assembly GCF_005877885.1 of Labilibacter sediminis. Lineage (GTDB taxonomy): Bacteria > Bacteroidota > Bacteroidia > Bacteroidales > Marinilabiliaceae > Saccharicrinis > Saccharicrinis sediminis. The sequence continues at coordinate 69,422 of NZ_VCHY01000012.1, read as the reverse complement.
TGGTATTATTGATGTGGCTTTGTTAGAAAGCTGTATTCGCGAAGATTTAAATAAGCGAGTGGCCAGGGTTAATGCGGTGGTAGACCCATTAAAAATGATTATTACCAATTATCCGGAAGATAAAGAAGAATGGGTAGAATTAATTAACAATCCGGAAGATGAAAGTATGGGTTCGCGCCAACTTCCTTTCTCTCGTGAAGTTTACATTGAGAGAGATGATTTTATGGAAGACGCTCCTAAGAAATTTTTCCGATTAACAGTTGGTAAAGAGTTGCGCTTAAAAGGAGCTTATGCCATAACTTGTACAGGGTTTAAAAAGAATGAAGATGGTGTAATAGAAGAAATATATGCTACTTATGATCCTGAAACCAAATCTGGGGCTACTACTGTTACTCGCAAAATTAAAGGTGTAATTCACTGGGTGTCGGCAAAGCACGCTGTTGATGCCGAGGTTAGAATGTATGACAGGTTATATAATCATGAAGCGCCTGCAGCCCAAAAAGATGCCGATCATCTTGATTTTATCAATCCGGATTCTCTAACGGTAATTGCAGCTAAAGTGGAGCCTTCATTAAAAGATGCTAAGGTGTTGGATAAATTCCAGTTTCAACGCGTAGGATATTTCTGTGTGGATAAAGATTCGACATCAGATAAACTTATTTTTAACAGAACTGTTGCTTTAAAAGACAGTTGGGCAAAGAAAAAATAAATACCTGGATAGGTAATTCTAAAAGGGTACTACATTTTAAAAGTGCCCTTTGTTTTGTATAATTTTATTGATTGACGAAAAACGAATTTAATGAATAGCCAAATAGTAAAGTCGTATCAAGAGGAGATAGAGTTAAAGTATCAACTTTATAACAGCCTTTTCCTATCGCTTCAGCTTGAAGCTGTAGAAAAGGCCGGGAATTTAATTCCATTATTATTTCAGGCCTGTAATGATGGTTTGGGAAATGGTGAAGATCCGGTTGCGATTATTCAAAAGTTTTTTGCTCACCACAAATCGGATTTAACCGAAGAAGAGCAAAATGATTTCTTGTTTAAGGTAATTCAATACATCGAGAGACAAATAGTTTTGATCGATGCACTGGAAGATGCAGCTTATAATAAGATACATCGTATTAAAGGAGAAAACTCCTACGTATCCATAAGTGATCGTGTTAAAAAAGAGAACCTGCAGGAAAAGATGGCGGAAGTCATTAAAGAATTTGGTGTTAGGGTAGTATTAACAGCTCATCCTACTCAGTTTTATCCTTCTCCGGTGTTGGCCATTATCACAGATTTAATGGAAGCTATAAAACAAGGTAAGGTTGCAGAAATACGTGACTTACTGCAGCAGTTGGGGAAAACACCATTCTTTCAAAAGGAAAAACCATCTCCTTTGGATGAAGCAAATCGTTTAACATTTTACTTGCGCGATACTTTTTATCCTGCCATTGGAGGATTATTGGATAAAACAGCTGAGGATTATAAAGAAGCATTAGAACAAAATAACCAGTTTATTTCACTTGGTTTTTGGCCTGGTGGCGATAGGGATGGCAACCCGTTTGTAACTGTTGATACTACAAAAGAAGTGGCTGCAAAATTAAGAAATACTGTTGCCCAGTGTTATTTTAATGATGTTCGTGAATTAAAAAGAAGAATCACTTTTGCTGGAGTTCATAGCAAGATTATTGAAATTGAATCCCTGTTAAGAGCTGAACTCAGTAATGCATCAGGCGGTTCAAATGTTGATTTAACAGACTTTTTAAATCGAATTAGCGAGGTTGAATCTCTGATATTAGAAGATCATCAGGGTCTGTTTGTAGAAAAAGTGCAGTCGCTTAAGCGAAAGGTTCAGTTGTTTGGCTTTTATATGGCAAGCATTGATGTTCGTCAGGATAGTCGAATTATTGCCAATGCCTTAAAAGAAGTAATTAAAGCATATCCGGATATATTGCCAGCCAATATTTTTGAGATGGATGATGCGGAGCAAATTCAACTGCTGATGAATGCCCGTGGAGCTGCCGACCCATCTATATTCGAAGATCAGGTGGTGAGAGACACCGTGGCTTCGTTTGGTGTGATCAAAGATATTCAGAGGAATAACGGAGAAAGGGGTGCGCACAGATATATCATTAGTAACTGTAGAGGACCGGTAGATGTTGCCAGAGTTTTGGCTATGTTCAGAATTTGCGGATGGGGTTATGATGAGTTAACCGTGGATATTGTTCCATTGTTCGAGACCATTGATGATTTAAAAATGGCGGGTGAAGCCATGCAAACATTATATTCTAACCCTACATACCGTAAGCATGTAAGTAGTCGTAGCGATAGACAAACGGTTATGTTAGGATTTTCTGATGGAACAAAAGATGGTGGTTATTTAATGGCCAACTGGGCTATCTTCTCAGCCAAAGAGAATATTACCGCAACTTCCAGAAATAATGATGTTGAAGTGGTGTTCTTTGACGGTAGAGGTGGACCTCCGGCACGAGGTGGTGGTAATGCTCACCGTTTTTATGCGGCAATGGGTAGAAATATCGAGAGTCGTCAAATTCAGATGACAGTGCAGGGGCAAACTATTAGTTCGCATTATGGAATCAAGGAGGCTGCAGCACATAACTTAGGATATTTGTTAACTGCAGGTTTATCCAATAAGTTATTTAGTAAGCCACAAAATCAGCTTGAGTCAGCTCAGCACGACTTTATTGATGAGATGGCTGAGGCGAGTTATCAAAAGTATTTGTCGCTTAAACATGATGATTTATTTTTACCTTATCTCGAAGAGATTAGTACTTTAAAGTATTATGGTAAAGCCAATATTGGTAGTAGACCAAGTAAGCGAGGTGGCGATGGTAAAATTAATTTCGATGACTTAAGAGCAATTCCATTTGTGGGAGCCTGGAGTCAGTTAAAACAAAATGTACCAGGTTTCTTTGGTTTAGGAACAGCCTTAAAAGAGCAGGAAGATAAAGGAAACCTGCAAGCGTGTAAAGATTTATATCAAAACTCTATATTCTTTAAAACTTTATTGGCCAACAGTATGCAGAGTATGAGTAAAACAAGTTTTGAGTTAACGCGCTATTTGGAGAAAAATCCTCGTTTTGGAGAGTTTTGGAAAATGATTCATGCCGAATATGAGTTGACCAAAGAGATGTTGTTGAAAGTATCTGGAATGCCTAAGTTACTTGAAGATAACCCTCGAAGCCAGATGAGTATTCGTTTACGAGAAAAAGTAGTTCTTCCTCTGTTGGTGATTCAGCAATTTGCTTTAATGAAGATTCAGGAATCACAAAACGGTAATGACGAGATTCCGTTAGAATTATTCGAAAAGATGGTAATTAGAGCGATGTTTGGTAATATTAATGCCAGCAGAAACTCTGCTTAATTATAAAAGCGTTATAAAGTAATCAGTTGTCAGTAATCTCGAATTACTGATAACTGATTTTTATTTTCTAATAACTGTTCACTGATAACTGCTCACTGATAACTGTTCAATGTCTACTGTCCCAGTTCATCATAGCGTAAAAAGTCAGCTACCTCTTCAAAGGCTTTTTCCATGCGTAGCATTTTATCAATCATAAAAGAAAAAATTGCAGGCCATTGTTCCGGAACTAAAAAATCACCTTTCATTTCCTGGTAAACTCTGCACACTTGTTCTCCGTATGACTTTTCGTATGCGAAATCCCATATTAAAGATTCGCCAAAGGTGTTTTCAAAAATTGTTTTTGTAGCTTCCAGCTTTTCGTACAAGGCCAGTCTTCTGTTTTCGTGTTTGTTATTAATTTCCAGGGCAACAATAATTTTATCGCGTCCTACATCAAACCTTAAGTCAACGCCTTTAACACCCGTTCTGTCACCAACCCATATTTTTACTCTTCCTCTTTGTCCGGGTATTTTTCGCGTTCTGTTACCTAGTTTTCTCCAGAATTCAGCCTGTAGTTCTTTTCTTTCTTCTTTTGAGTACATATGGTTATTGTTCCTTGTGTTTGTTTGATGTGTATAATAAAAATAGTAAATAGGCACACCCTGTTCCTATAAATCCAATGCCCAGTAATTCGATGGTTCTGCTCGAACCATGTATCATTCCAAATCCTAAAACGATCAGCAAGGTTGCTGCAATGCCAAGTTTTTTCTTCATTTACTTTTTGCTATTTCATAAAAAAGCCTGTAAGATTTCTCTTACAGGCAGCAAATTTAGATCTTTTACAGCGAATTAAAAATTATACCTCATGCCTAAGGTAATTCTATTGTTTGTGTACTCTGTAGTATCAATTGGTTTTGAATTTTCATCAATATCTTCTCCATATGCAGCAGAAGTCATCATCCACTCTAGACCTATTTTAACCTTACCCGATGTAAATGTTACTCTTGGAGCAATAGCGTATACATAAGCAATGTCTGATCCGCGTGTATAGCCAGTTTCGTCGATTAAAATATTTCCTTCATCATCCTTGATTAGAACTACAGTAGACTCATCGCTGGTTCCCAAGTTATGTGTAACCCCACCAAAAACTCCAAATCTAACTTTTTTTCCATTGGTATGGATATCGGTCCAAATGGATGAAGTTCTGATTGGAGTGTATTCTGCATTTATTGGTTCCCCGCCTTCAGTTTTGCGCGCAATACCACCAATCATTACCATATTTGTCATACTTCCACCATAAATCCCTTCGGCTTTAATTGTAAGGGCCGGGAAAGTGTATCTTGCAGACAAGTTGGCCTGCAAAGAAGTTACGTTTTTATTGGTGTAAATAGAATCTGCATCCATAGTAACGGGTTGTTGTGTTTTAACTCCAAAGGTGGCTGCTAGAAAAAATGTTTTAGGAGACCCATATTTTAACTGCACATTCATTTCGGGAGTAGCCATCTCAACTTGCTCCAAAGCTCCTGTATTTTTGAAATCTCCTTGCGACAAAGCGATAATTGACAGGCTTAAGTCAGCATTGGGCTGATAGGTGTATTTCAATTGCGGAGCCCGGCTTAATGGATGAATGGGTGCACCACAAACAAAATTAACTGTGCTCGGAAAGTTTTCTGTTACAAAAAATGGATGCCATGTTTGACCTGCTAAAAGCGATGATTTCTCCCACTGTAGTTTTAAAAAAGCATGACGTAACCTAAGTAAGTAATCATTGCCGCTACCATTACCTAAAAAGTCACCCTCAATTTTTGCTGAAGTAGTGGCACCAAAAGCGTCAGGACCCGAAATAGCAAATCCTAAACGTGAATTGCCGGCGCCAAAATCAAATTTTGAACGGTCATTCATATCCACACCATTTTTGTCGTAATTAGGTTTTTTCGGATATAGATAAACGTGGTTGTGTCGAGCGGTTACACTAAGGCGGGTGTCTACAAAGGCATCAAAGCCTACAAATCCGTATGTTTTAATTTTAATTTTCTTTTCCGATTCTTGAGCTTGAATGGCTATACTGGCTATTAGTAGCAAGCTAAGTACTAGTTTTTTCATTATCATTAGTAATTGTTTTATATCATTACAATTAGGGAGTTCGTAGGTTAAGAATGTAAAAAATTATAATAGGCTATACATAATCTGTATCTAATGTTTTAATTAAAAAAGCAAAGTTATATAGATAGGTAACCTTTTTTGTTTTCTGTTTTAACGAAGACGCAAAGATATTTATACTTTCGTAGAATCTAAAAATAAAGATTGTAAATATTTTGAAGGCAGAAGATTATATACACATATAAAGGTCTTTTATTGTTTATTGTATTAATATCTCATAGAAAGGTATATCTTTAAGCCTGTTTGTTTTATTTTGATAGATCATAAATATGAAGAAGATAATTTCTTTCCTATCTGCGTCCTATGTTATGGGGGCTCTTTTTATAATTCTTGCAGCTGCAATGGGGATTGCTACTTTTGTTGAGAATGACTTTGGAACAAATGCAGCTAAGGCGCTTTACTACAATGCCTGGTGGTTCGAGGGTATATTTGTTCTGTTGGGCATTAATATGTTTTTTAATATGATTAAGCCTTATCTGTGGACAAAAGGAAAGCTTCCTGTTCTATTATTTCACTTGGCATTTTTTATCATTATTGCAGGGGCAGCCATTACAAGGTATTATGGTTTTGAGGGTATGATGCATATTCGCGAAGGAGAATCTACCAACGAATTTATTTCATCAGTAACGTATGTAGATGGTGTGGTTGAAAAGAATGGAGAAGTAGTTGCTTTTTCAGAAGATGTGCTGATGTCGGAAAAGAGCAAAGATAATTTCTCAAAGAGTGTGCGTATCGGTGGAGAAAAAGTAAAGCTTAAGAGTATTGATTTTATAAAAAGAACAAAATTGATACCTCAGGAAGATCCGAATGGAAAACCATTACTTTCTCTTGTAATTTCAGGTACTGGAGGTCGCAGGAATGTAGATTTATTTAAAGGAGAAAAGATTACTGTAGGCTCTTATACTGTAGGTTTTATGGTGGATGAAGAGCTTGATTTTAATATATTTCAGCAGGAGGATCAGTTATATTTTAAGTCTCTTCATGATGTATTTATTACGGATATGGGGACGCAGCAAAAAACTGAACTGGACATGTCGGAACCTCAGGTTTTTTATCAAAGGGTGCTATACGGAGCAGAAGAATTTTTTATGGTGCAAACCAATTACCTGGAAGGAGCTTTGTTGAAAGCAGTCGCTGCAGAGAAAAATGAACAGGGGAATTTTATGGAGTCACTAGTTGTTAAAGTGGAGAAGAATGATCAGGAAAGAGAATTAACCATACAGGGTAGAAGTGATTTAGTGGGCCCCTATGATTCATTAATAATTGACGGAGTAAAGATAAAGCTTAGTTATGGAGCAAAAGTTTTACAAACTCCTTTCGAAATTCATTTAAACGTTTTTCAGTTAGAGCGGTATCCGGGTTCAGAAAGTCCTTCTTCTTTTGCCAGTGAGGTGACGTTAAAAGATCAGGAAGCCGGTGTTGAACGTGATTTTAGAATATTCATGAACAACATTTTAAATTATAAAGGATACCGTTTTTATCAGTCGTCATATGATATGGATGAAAAAGGAACAGTATTATCGGTTAATAAAGACTTAGCGGGAACCGTGATCACCTATATTGGATATTTTCTACTAGCACTCTCAATGTTTCTTTCTTTGTTTGCTTCAAAGAGTCGTTTCCGATATTTATGGCAAAAAGTAAATGAAATAAGTGCGCAGCGTAAAGCTCTGTTGTTGGTTGGTTTAATGGGTTTATCGACTTATGCAGAAGCACAAAATATTGATGAATATATTACCGTCAGCGAAGAGCAGTCAAAAAAGTTTGGAGAGCTTTGGGTACAGGATAACGGAGGTCGTATTAAGCCTATGAATACGATGAGTGGTGAGGTGATGAGGAAGTTGGTGAAGCATAATTCTTTTAAAGGTTATTCAGCTGATAGGGTGGTGCTGAGTATGTTAAGTAATGGCGAGGCATGGGAAAAAGTGCCATTAATTACGGTAAAAGAAGGGCCTGTTCGTGATATTGTTGGCAATGCCGAAAAAAAGGCTTCATTCTCTCAGTTTTTTGGGCAATCGGGCAACTATAAATTGCATGAGCTTGTGGAACAGGCATATCGCACAAAACCAGCATATCGAAATAAATTGCAAAACGAAGTCATTAAAATAGATGAACAGGTTAATGTGTTTCATCTGGCCCGTTCCGGTAAGCTTTTAAAAATGTTTCCGGATGCCAATGATGAGCAGGCACCCTGGCTTACTCCGGGAGATTACCGTGCAGGAATAGAGGAAGGAGATAGTTTGTTTATTCGTAATATCTTTTCTTTTTATCTCCATGCTTTGGAGCAGGGTAAAGATGAGGATGCTTTGAGTTATTTGGATGCAATATCTAAATACCAAAATAAGTTTGCGGCTAATATTTTACCATCTGACAAAATGAAACAAATGGAGGTCTCTTATAATAAGAGTAATTTGTTTTTAATGATAGCACCGGGCTTGTTTGTGTTGGGATTGATATTGCTTATTTTGCAGTTTATATGGTTGTTTATGCCACATAAATCTCCAAAAATTGTAAATGCATCAGGCACCGTATTGTTTCTTGTGGCTTTTGTCATATATACTGTTGGTTTAGGCTTAAGATGGTATATCTCAGGCCATGCACCATGGAGTAACGGATATGAATCAATGTTGTATATCGGGTGGTCAATTTTGGTGGCAGGTTTGGTATTTAGCAGAAAGTCGGCCATTGTTCTTTCCATAGCAGGTTTATTTTCGGGCATCGTGTTGTTTGTGGCACATTTAAGCTGGATGAATCCTGAAATAACCAATTTGGTTCCGGTTCTAAAATCGTACTGGTTGACTATACATGTTGCCGTTATTGTGATGAGTTATGGATTTTTGGGAATTGCTGCATTTATTGGATTTTTTAATCTAATTGTTCTGGGAATTAAAAAGAATACCGACGGACCAAAGCTCGACTTAACAATTACGGAACTTACAAGTATAATGGAAATGGGTTTAACCATTGGATTGTATATGATGACTATTGGTTCTTTTCTTGGAGGTATCTGGGCAAATGAATCGTGGGGAAGATATTGGGGTTGGGATCCCAAAGAAACCTGGTCGCTGGTGACAATTATGGTATATGCTTTTATTCTTCATATGCGATTTATTCCAGGATTAAAAAGTCAGGTAGTATTTAATGTGGTAACTGTCTTAGGTTTCTTTTCTGTAATCATGACTTATCTTGGTGTGAATTATTATCTGGCAGGAATGCATTCATATGCCAAAGGAGATCCGGTTCCGGTTCCTGATTTTGTTTACTATACTGTTATCACGGTTTTGGTGGTTTCAGGTTATGCTTTGTATAATAGTTACATGCTCAAAAAGAAAGCTTAGTATATTGGATGTTGATAAAAAATATGCCAAAATTCAATGGTTTATGTACTGATTAGGGTATATTTTTAACTTATATAATGTCTGATTTTCTCTTGGATTGTTCATAAAAGAGAAGATTGGGCATTTGTTATTCTTAGAAGTAGCTGTATGTACCTGTGCTATAGGCCTTTGTGATTTTCTTAATTTTCCAAAATATATACTTTCGTGTTTATTAGCTGTTGATAATTAAAGCCGTAAATACTTATGTCTAAGTATTTATATGCTTACTTTTGATGAAGGGGTAAAGTGCTTGCTAATTTGTTTAGCAGGGCGTGTTGTTATAGGATAGATTCATAAACTACAGTATATAATAATATATGAATAGAGAAAGTTTGGAAAATACATCCAGGCTTCACTCGTTAGAGGCGGAGAATAAGCATTTAAAAAGTTTGCTTAATAGAGTTGTTACCCCCGGAAATGAAGTTCGTTCAGAATCTTCATCGTCTTTAATTGCTCATATAGAGTTACTTTTTGAAGCGAACAGGTGGGATTATAAAAGTGTTATAAGTCCGGTACTTAAAGGTTTTGGAGAATTGATAGGCGTTGATCGTGCATCAATTTTCTATTTCGATAATATGGACGAATGTTTCTATGCTGCCAATCAATGGGTAAATAACAATATACAGGAATATCATCCAGCGGATTTATCTTTTACACGGTCAGAAAATCCTTTAAATAAACCCACCATTGGAGGATCCTTTGCCAGTTCAAATATATTACAAGATACAACTTCATCGCTTGCCGAGAAGTTAGCTGCTTTTCAGGTGAAATCTATATTAATGATTCCCTTTAAATGTGCAGCGTTCCCGGAAGGAATTATTGTTTTGGAATCGTGTAGTTTTAATAGAGAGTGGTACGATTTTGAAGTAAAAGAAATTCAAAATGCAGTTCATTATCTTTCTCATTCGATAAATTCACTTTGGAACAAAACTAATGCAGATGAGGCATTGCGTATAAGTTATTTGGGTAATGCCTTTAACAGACAACTTAAATCAGGTAAAAAAACTAAAAAGGCCATTAATGAGGCCCTACATGAGTTGGGGAATAAACTTGGGTTTAATAGTATTTATCTGGTTGAAAAAGACTGTTTTTCCAATGATCACGAAATTTCATGGGCTTGTTCGCACGAGCATGAAGAGCGGTGCCTGACAAATGCGGATATAAGTAAATTGGGATTATCATCTGAAACAGAAACCAATTACTTTTTTAAACCTCACTCTTTACTTAAAAGTGGCATAGGCCTTAAAGTGAATGATGCTTATTTAGTGCTGAGTATTCTGAGTTATAATAGCGAACCTAAAGGGTGGTTGGTAGGAGATGTGGGGCCTAATTCAATTTTATCGGAATTAACCTTGCGTCAATTTTGGGAATCCGTTTCAATGATGATTGCTGACGTAATGTATAATACTCAATTGGAAGTTGAACTAAATGAGTATAAGCATAATTTAAATGAGTCTGCCGAAGTGTTGCGTCAGAAGGAGTCATTTTTAAAACATGTACTGGCCAATTCCCCATTTGGTATAATGATGGTGGAAAACCAGATGGTTAAATATGCCAATGGGCATGTAGCAAATGTATTTGGCTATCCGGAAGGAGATATTATCGGTAAGTCGATAAATATCTTGTTTAACGAGTTAAACCAAGACATGGAAGAAGGTATAAACCGATTTTATTTTGATGTGGAAGAGCAAGGTGCTTATGTGAGTGAGATTACTTTGACAAGCAGACAGGGAGAAAAGCGAAGAATATCCTTTTTTGGATCAAAAGACAGTGCTCATGACAAGGATGGTTGTTTGATTTTTACCATCGATAAAAGTGAGAGTTATTTTGCTAAACAAGAAATTCAGGAGAGTAGGGCGCGTTACCAAAAAATATTAGAATCAACCATAGATGGAGTAGTTGTATTCAATAAAGACGGAGGAGTTCATTATGTAAATGATACTTTCTGTGATTTATTGGGCTATACCAATGAAGAAACAAAAAAACTGTATTGTTCTGACTTTGTAAATGAGGAGCAAAATATTCAGTTTCAAAATGCCTTGGCAGAGATTGAATCCGGAGTTAATTTTAAAGGAGATACCTTGCTCCGAAAAAAGAATGGAGAGTTGTTGGAGGCAGAGGTTGGAGGTACATTAATTCAACTCGAAGGTGTAGAACACTATTATTTTTCGGTTCATGATATTTCTATTCGCAAACAGAATGAAAAAGTGTTACATGCCCGGGAAGTGGAATTTAGATCGTTGGCAGAAAATTCCCCGGATATCATATTAAGATTAGATGAACAGGGAAAAATATTGTTCTTTAATCAGACATTGGTAAGACAATTTTCATTTTTGGAAGAGAAAGAAATTGTTGGTAAGAGCCTGAAAGAACTGGATGTGTTAGGTGAATTTATTGATAGTTCATGGCAAGCCAAAATAAGTGATGCTTTTTTAACAGGACAAAAGCTCTCCATGGATATGGGTTTTAGTGATGAAACAAGAGAGCTTTACTACGAATGGAGAATATCACCTGAAATAAATGAAGATGGCGAGGTAGAGTCAATTTTGGCTTTTGGCAGGAATTTAACTTTACGAAAAACCACGGAAAAGCAGCTGTTGCTGGCCAAGGAAAGGGCCGAAGAGTCGGATAAATTAAAAACTTCCTTTTTAGCAAATATTAGTCATGAGTTGCGTACGCCTCTTAATGCTATTGTAGGATTTTCTGCATTGCTTCGTGGTGATGAATTGCCTATGAGTGAGAAAGAGGAGTATGTGGATGTGATACATAAGAACTCAGATGCATTGATGAACCTTATCAATAATATTATTGATGTGGCAAAAATCGAAAGTGGCAAAATCTCTGTGGTGAAGGAAGAAGCTTGTATCGATAGTTTGATGAATAACCTGTATGACAGCTTTGTGCCTAAGGTAGAAATAGAGCATAAGGGAAGAGTAAAGCTGTATTATAGTAAACCTAACGAGACAGGTTTAAAAATTTATACTGATCCGATAAGACTTAAACAGGTGTTGGTAAATTTAATTGGTAATGCTATAAAGTTTACCTTAAAGGGTTTTGTTGAATTTGGCTATACTATAGAAAAAGAAGAACTCCGATTTTATGTAAAAGATACCGGTATTGGAATTTCGGAAGCTAAGCAAAGTGTAATTTTTCAACCTTTTAGAAAAGAGGACGAAGGTAATTCACAGGTTTTTGGCGGAACGGGAATCGGCCTGCCAATATCGGAGAAGCTGGTAAATGCTTTAGGTGGTAAAATTGGTTTAATTTCAGAAAAAGGACAGGGGTCTGAGTTTTTCTTCACACACCCCATTGAGTTAGTTAAGCAAGAAGAATCAAGTCAGGAGCCTCAAAAAAGAACCTATACCATATCGCAGCCTGTACTGCCCAAGAATTATCAATGGCAAAATAAACTCGTACTATTAGTCGACGAAAATAGTAGTGCCCACTTGCAAATGCGTAAGATTATTGAAAAAACCGGGGTAACATTAGTGTCGGCTCGTACAGCTGCAGGAGCGAGTCGCTTGCTGATGAACAGAAGTGATATTCATTTGGTATTGATGGATCTTAATTTTCCTGATTCTGATGGTTATGAGCTGGTGAGAATTATTAAAGAAAGAAATAAGAATCTTCCTGTGATAGCTCATTCGGCAAAAGCATTTAACGGCGAAAGAGAAAGGTTGCTTCAGGGAGGTTTTGATGCCTGCGTGTTAAAACCTACCGAAAAGGATGAATTGTTGATGGTAATGGATCAATTGTTGTCTACCCCTAAATAATCATGTTTTTACCGCATATTGAAGCAAAAAAAATGTGTATCTCTTTATTTTTGTTGAGATACACATTTAAATAATTGTGATTTTTGTTTTCTTTTATTTTGCAAAAGCATAACTGTATTTATTATTTCCAGAATGAATACACACTGTATAGTCGCCTGTAGGCAGGGTTGAAACATCAAATTTTCCTGAGAATGGAGAATTACTTGAATAACCTCTTTCAAATACTTCAGTCCCCAAAGAGTTGACAATTGAAATTTCAAAAGTACTATCTGTAAAATGTAAATGGCTAACGGTTAGTATGTCATCGCTTAAGTGAAAAAAGGCTTTTAACGAATCATTTGTTAAAGCTTTTTTAGCTGAACCAGCCAATCTGTGATTTTCAACAATAAATGTTTTAGAAACTTCTTTTCCGCCTTTTGCTTTTAAAGAAGCAGTGTAAACTCCATCATTGATGTTAGAGAAGTCAATTATTTTTTGCTCTATACCAGCTTTGTTTACCCATTCTTTAAACACAACCGTTCCATTTTCATCAATAATGCTGAAGACTGCATTTTTATCAGCTAAATTGGCAACCGAAATAATTGAATAATCAGTGTCTAAATAAGGATGGATGCTAACATTTCCAGAGGGTGTATCACCTTCTCCTGCAAAAGCTACTGCAGCAATTAAGCTCATCATTACTCCCAATGACAGGCTTTTAATTAATTTGTTTGTTTTCATGTTTTTTTGGTTTAAATATTAAATACTTGCCAACTGTTTTTATATGTTGACGCTGTAAAAGTATTTAATATTTTTTGTCTGAATGAAAAAACAAGGGGTTGAATCTGATGTTTTAATAAAATTTAAGTCTATGTGACAAAAAATAAGGGGTGGGTAATATTATTAGAGTATGTTATTAACATGTATGTAATATTTGAAGGCTTTGTTAACAAATGGCATACTTTTTAACAAAAGCGTATAGTCCTTTATCTACACTTTATGTATTTATTTAAACAATAAAGAATACAATTAGAGTATAGTTCTTTTTAGCTTGAAATACTGATTAAAATCTACCTGTAATGGAAAGGATTATATTTCTGCCAGGAGCGCTGATGGCAGAGGCAAAACTTTTATAATGTCTGTCAGTAATATTTTCAACAGAAGCTTGTAGTGTTATCTTATTGGACACCAGGTATTGAGAAGCAAGGTTTAAAGTATACCAGGCAGGAAATCCCTCCAGTGTTCCTTCTTCTTCATTGTCTTCACCATATGGAGACATGTCTTTAATATCTTTATTGCCCTGGTAGTTAATGTAAAATTCTGTTCTGAATTTATTGTATCTGTAGTTAGCCGAAATTTTCCCAAAGATAGGAGGTATGTGTCCCAGTGGTTCATCCGTGCTGATAACTTCACCATGTGTATAGTTAAAGGTAGCGTTAAAAAGCAAGTTGTTATTGGGTTTTATGTATGCACCGGCAGAAATTCCCTTAATAATTGCTTTTTGCGCATTTATATTCGTGTACATTCTGTGGTTTTCATCATCATACATAATGGAATCTTTACCCTCGTAAGTAAAGTAGCTTCTAACAATAGCATCGTTAAGCCATGTGTGATACACAGTCAGGTTTATAACGATATTTTCTTCCAGGAAACTTTTTGTGGCGGAAAATTCCAGATTGTATGCATTTTCGGGTTTTAGGTGTGGATTAGGAATGCTAATTTCACTATTTTTTGCTCTAATCTTGCCATAATCATCAACATTTGGAACGCGATATCCTGTGGCAAAAACAGAGCTTAGTTTCCATTGATTATCTGGTTGATATACAATTCCTATGCTTCCTGAGGGAGCCCCGTTTTTCATCACCAGGTCTTTTATAGTTGGCGTAAAGAAATCATTACTTTTAAAGGTAGAGTTGTATTGGTAGTAACCAATTCGCATGCCGCTGTTTAAAGAGAATTGCTTACTTATTTTCTTGTTGTAATTGATGTAGAAAGCATAAGACTGAAAAAAGCTTCCTCCGTTTGGGTATCTGGTAGGTGCATCTGAAACTTCATTGTTTTCAATGTTGGTGTAGGCTGCTTCGGATAGCATGTCGTTAAAAAGAACCTCAATACCATAGTTTATTTTATTGGTGTTCGATATGGATTTTAAGAAATCCATATTTAAACTATAGATGTCCAGTTTTTCTTCCTGAGACAGCTTGTTTACCTTGTTAAATTTTCGGCTATATCTCGACTCATTAATTTTTTGGTAAGCCAGAGTGGTTTGTAGCGAAGAGAAAAGTTTTGTTCCTTTTTTGTACTGACTTTTGGCCGATAAAAAAAGTCTGTTTTGCGGACCATAGTAGTATTCGCTATATTTCAATTTTCCGTCATCGGTGTAATCGTTTAGTTGATCAAACCTGCTGATGTTTGAAGAGGTAGAATACTGGGAGTTAATAACGATGGAGTGATGCGGATTTACATCAAATCTGATTTTTTGTAAAAAGTCATATTGTTCATAGCTTGTATTGGGTTGAGAATATGGATCCTGATTAATCATCATGGAATCTTTACCATCGATTCTTTGGCTATAATGGTACACTTTTCCCCAGTCATCAGGATTGGTAGATACAGGTCTGTTTTTACCCATTTTGATGTCGCCATAACTGCTATAGCTAAAGCTGGTTAATGAAGCCCATTTTTTAAAACCTGCATTGATGTTTACATTGGTTTTAAATGTATTTGTAGCGCTCATTCCTTGTAATGTGGCTTCAGAAGTTACTTGTGGTGATTGAGAGTTGGATAATATTGGTGTTTGTGTAATATAGCTAACCACACCTCCAAGTGCATCACTTCCGTAAATAACTGATGATGGGCCAAATAATAATTCAGTTTTTGCCAAGATTGCCGGATCAATGGTTATGCTGTTTTGTAAATGGCCACTTCGGTATATCCCATTGTTCATTCTTACACCATCTACAACCAGTAATACTCTATTGGCTTCAAAACCTCTTAGGATAGGACTTCCTCCTCCTCCCTGACTTTTTTGAACGGTAACGTATCCTGAGCTTGTTAATATGTCGGCTGAGGTAGCTGAATTTTTAAAATGAAGACTCTTGGGACTTACTGTTTCCAGAAAGTAAGGTATATCTTTTTTGTTTTCCTCTGTTCGACTTGCCGATACCACAAACTCATCCAGTGCAAATATCTTTGGCGTGAGATAAACTATTTTTCCATTCTGGGGATTTGGAGCAAGATAAAACAGTTCATATGCAGGGTGCCTGAGCCATAAAGATTCTGTCTTATTAAATAATGATAAGTCAATTATTCCATTTTGATTGGAAATGCTTAACTGACTTTCCGATTCATTAAAAACGATAACATGGTCAATAGGCTGTTTAGTATCCTTATCGTATACAGTAATTTTTTGTGCCCGGACAGAGATGAAGAAAATAAATTGAACAGTACATATAATTAGAAGATATAGGGGCGATGCTTTCATTTTTAATATTGAAATTACTGAATCATGTTTACGGCAGCTTCGTAAATTCCTTGCTTGTCAAAGCCGCATTCATGCTGTAATTCTGTTTGTGTTCCGTGATCTACAAATCGATCAGGTACACCAAGTTTTTTAACTGAAGCCTGATAGTTGTTTTCAACCATAAACTCAATTACAGCACTACCAATTCCCCCAATAATCGTTCCATCTTCAATCGTAATTACTTTTTTATGCGATTTAAATACTTCATGTAACAATTCTTCGTCCAGCGGTTTAATGTATCTTAAATCGTATAAGGCCGCTGAAAAACCTTCTTTTTTTAGTGCCTGACACACCTGCATTGTTTTATTGGCAATGGGGCCAACAGTAATAAATGCTATATCTGAACCATCAAGCAATTTTTCTCCTTTTCCAACCTGTACCTCTTTAAAAGGGGTTCTCCATTCAGTTGTAGTCCCAATTCCACGCGGATACCTAATCACAAAAGGACCCATATCCGGCAACTGAGCTGTGTACATCAGGTTACGGAGTTCTTCTTCGTTACGGGGTGATGCAATGGTTAAATTAGGAATAACTCTAAAGAATGCCATATCGAAAACACCATGATGTGTTGCTCCGTCAGCACCAACAAGACCGCCTCTGTCTAAACAAAATACCACATTTAAATTCTGGATAGCTACATCATGAATTACCTGATCGTATGCACGTTGCATAAAAGAAGAGTAAATGTTGCAGAAAGGTACCAGCCCGGAGATAGCTAATCCTGCAGAAAAAGTAACTGCATGTTGTTCGGCAATTCCAACATCAAAAGCTCTGTCAGGCATTTTCTCCATCATAATATTTAAGGAGCAACCCGAAGGCATAGCGGGAGTAATACCTACTATTTTTTCATTTTTTTCAGCTAACTCAACAATACTATGTCCAAATACATCCTGATATTTTGGAGGCTTGGGTGTGTTGGAGCTGGGTGCAATTTTTTCACCCGTTTCTTTATTAAATTTAGCTCCGGTAGCATGCCAGGCGGTTTGGTCTTCCTCAGCAAATTTAAAACCCTTGCCTTTTTTTGTTATGCAGTGTAAAACTTTTGGACCCGGAATATCTTTTAGGTCATTTAAAACCTTTACCAGGTGGTTGATATCGTGCCCGTCAACAGGTCCGAAATAACGAATGTTTAACCCTTCAAAAATGTTAGTCTGTTTGGTAAGCAGAGATTTTATACTGTTGTTGATTGAAACTATTTTGTCACGAGCGTTTGGGCCTGTAATTTTTAATTTTTCAAGTCCCTTAATAATTTCAGTTCTTAATTTATTATACGTGTGCGAAGTAGAAATATCTACTAAATAGTCGCTTAATCCACCAACATTAGGATCGATGGCCATATTATTGTCATTTAACACAATCAACATGTTGGTTTTAGAGATACTTAAATTATTAAGTCCCTCAAAAGCCTGGCCTGCTGTCATGCTGCCATCACCAATAACAGCAACCACCTGCTTATCTTTTTCGTTGTTTTTTTGTGCAGCAATGGCCATTCCCAAGGCAGCAGAAATAGAAGTGGATGAGTGCCCTACGCCAAAAGCGTCATATTTACTTTCAGTAATGTTGGGGAACCCGCTCAGTCCTTTGTATTTTCTGTTGGTATGAAATTTTTCTTTTCTGTTGGTTAATATCTTATGACCATAAGCCTGATGACCAACATCCCAAATAATTTTATCAAAAGGGGTATTAAAAACATAATGCAAGGCAACAGTAAGCTCAACAACACCAAGGCTGGCACCAAAATGTCCGGGATTGCAAGATACAGCATCTATAATGTAGTCTCTTAACTCCTGGCAAACCTGAGGCAGGTCTTTTTCGTTAACTTTCTTTAAATCATCAGGGTTGTTGACCTTGTTAAGTATACTGTTCCCGTTGTGTTTCATTCTGAGTTTTTGGTAAAAAAATGTTGGATGCAAATATAATACATTAGCATGAATAAAAACATGCTGCTTGATTGCATTGCTTCATAAAATTTAAATATGATGTTTTAATCTATTAAAATTATACTCATATTTGGATGCATTTTTAATTAATCAGTCAGCTTTAATTTATGTAAAGTTGTAATAGTGATATGGTGCATATTTATAGAACTTGTTTTGAAAAAATATAAAAGACTTATGAAGATAGATGCAAGAATCGTTTTGATGTTTGTTTGTTGTACTTTGTTCTCGTGTGTTCCGTTAAAGCAATTTCAGGAATTGCAAGAGCGTCAGGATTCAAGTGTTTCTGAATTGAAGCGTATGAAAAATGAAAATCACGACTTAGCGGTGGACAATAAGGAGTTGCAGTCTGAAGTAGAAAATCTTAAAAAAGAGGTTGAAAATTTAAAGAATGACACCTTACGTCTGGCCAAGCAAAATTGGGTGCTAAAAAACAGAAATAAGGAACTTATGAAACAACATAAAAATGTCTTAGAATCCATGAGTTCAGGCAGTGCGTCCGGGTCGTCAAAGGAGTTGTTAGAACACTTACAGTCCTTACACGAACAGTTACAGAGTCGTGAAGATGCATTGATGAAATCTGAGCGTGAACTTGCTGTTAAAAAGCAAAAATTAGAATCGTCAAGTGCTAATCTGGCAAAAATGGAGCTGGAATTAGAAGAGAGAAATAAACGTTTATACGAATTAGAGCGTATATTGTCAGAGAAGGATTCGCTAATGAATGCATTGAAAAATACAGTGGCAAATGCTTTAACTGAGTTTGGAACTGATGAGTTGGAAGTGCACATGAAGAATGGAAAAGTTTATGTGTCTATGGAAGAAAAACTACTTTTTGGATCAGGTAGTTATGAGGTGAGTGCAATAGGTGTGAATGCTTTAAAAAAGATTGCTCAGGTTTTGGAACAAAAATCTGATATTAATGTTTTGGTTGAAGGTCATACAGATGATGTGCCATACAGGAGTACTGTATTGGTGGATAACTGGGATTTAAGTGTTAAAAGAGCAACTTCAGTAGTGCGAATTCTTTTAAACCATTCGAAAATAGAGGCATCAAGAATAACAGCAGCCGGACGAAGTGAATTTGTTCCTCTTGATCCGGCCCAAACAAGCGATGCTCGAAGAAAAAACAGACGAACGGAAATCATTTTATCACCAAATCTTGATCAGATATTCGACATACTGGAAGATAGCTAAACAGTTTTCTGTGCTATGGACCTATGCTAAAGCTATTGTTTTTTCGGTTAGCTTTAGGCGTATAGGAAATCTAATTATTTTATTGATTTCCTATTTCTTAAGCATTATGTTTAGGAAGCCATTGTTGTGGGGAAGCCCCTGGTCGCTTAGTATTGAACCAATTAATGTATGTAATTTAAAGTGTCCTGAATGCCCTACAGGTATGGGGATACTTAAAAGGCCTAAAGGGATGTTGACAGTTGAGCATTTTGAGCAATGTTTAAACAGCCTTCCCAGGTCACTTTGGCATGTAAACCTTTATTTTCAAGGTGAGCCGATAATGCATCCCGACTTTTTTACCCTTGTGCAAAAAACAAAACAGCGTAAGCTGTTAACGTCTACTTCAACAAATGCACATTACTTATCGTATGAGCAAGCGTTAAAGGTTGTTAAGTCTGGCCTCGATACCTTAATTGTATCCTTTGATGGAGTAACACAAAAGGTTTACGAGCAATATCGAGTTGGAGGAGATATTCAGAAGGTATTTGAAGGTGTTAAAAATCTGGTCAAAGCAAAAAGGGAACTGGGTCAAAGCACACCTGTGGTTGTAGCTCAGTTTTTGGTTTTCCATCATAATGAACACCAAATAGAAGACTTTAAGAATATTGCTTTTGATTTAGGAGTTGATAAGTTAGAACTTAAAACAGCTCAGGTATATGATGTGAAAAATAAATATCATATTTTACCAGAGCAAAGCAAATTTTCTCGCTATAGTTTACAAAAGGATGGAACTGTGGAATTAAAGGGCAGCATAAAGAATAAATGCTGGAAACATTGGAGTTCGGCTGTTATAACATGGGATGGGGAAGTGGTACCCTGCTGTTTTGACAAGGATGGTGAACATGCTTTGGGGAATGTATTTCAAACTACCTTTAATGAGATATGGCAGCATTCTAATTATTATAAATTCCGTAAACAGGTGCTTCAAAACAAGGAGAAAATTAATATCTGTTTAAACTGTCCGATAGGTCGAGCCTAGAGGAATAAATTTGTGGATGAAAAATGAATTTTTGATTGTTCGTTATTATTAGGTATATTAATGGATATCTTTGATGAATGGAAATTTTAAATTGCGTTGAAAGCTCTACCTTTATGGAGATTTTAATGGGGGTGTTTAGAAATAGCAGGGGATAGTGAACCTGCATTTTTTATATATATGACTGCAGATAAAGGAAACAAAGCTATTAGGAAAATTGATATTTGGATCAGACGCAGGTTAGGTCCTACAGCTTTGGCTTCGGGTAGTGGATCAGATTATTGGCGCGAGAGAATTTTTCATTATTTCACTATAGCCTTGATTTCCATCGGTTTATTTCTGTATTTGTATTACACCATCACATTTTTAAAAAACCATAACTTTATATCTGCTTTTTTTAGCACGTTTATTTTTCTTAGTTCTCTTTTTATTTCTATTGTAAGAACATTTCCTTTTAAGTTTAGGGTGGTGTGGATACTCATGTCCATTTATTTGTTGGGTGGATTTTTATACATTGAAAGCGGTCCGTTATCTCTTGGGCTGGTTATGTTGTTATCATACTCTGTGCTTTCCGGAATCCTTTTAGGCAATAAGGCTAGCATTTATTCTATAATGCTCAATTTTGTTATGCTTCTTGTTGCAACAACTTTGCATTATACTAGTATAGTTACAGATGCCCTTCTGTTAGATCTTGAATTTTCTATTTATTTAAACCTGAGTATTTTGTTTGTGGTGATTAATATTATAACTGTATCGCCATTGGTATCTTTCATAAACGGACTAAACTTTAGTTTTGAAAAGGAACGCAGGTATAAAAATATTTTAACAGGCGAAAGAGAGAAATTAATGCGTGCTAAGGTTAAAGCCGAAGAATCTGAAGAGTTAAAAACGGCCTTCTTATCAAATATGTCACACGAGATTCGAACGCCAATGAATGCCATATTGGGATTTAGTAATCTGCTTTCGCATAAAGAAATAAGTGTAGCGGAAAAGCAGGAGTTTGTAAATCTTATAAAAATTAATGGGAAAAATCTTTTAACTCTAGTTGAAGATTTAATTGATATTTCAAAAATTGACAGTGGTAACTTGCAAATAAAAAATACTCCTTTTTGTTTGCACGACATGTTAAATGAAGTATATTCTTCTTTTAAGGAAGATATCAACAGGAGAGGGCAAATGAACTTAAAACTGTATCTCAAAGAAGGTATTGCTGATGTTAATATGATGGTGTTGTCTGATGAAATCAGGTTGCGTCAGGTGTTAATTAATCTGGTGGGGAATGCCATTAAATTTACAGAAAGAGGTTTTGTAGAGTTTGGTTACGAGCTTAATCATGAAGATGTATTACAGTTTTATGTGAAGGATACAGGTATTGGTTTACCTGCAGGTAAAGAATCTCTGGTATTCAAGCGTTTTTCTAAAGTTACGGATGGTAGTCAGAAGTTATATGGAGGAACAGGTATTGGCTTGTCCATAGCCAAGGATTTAGTGCAGTTGATGGGTGGTAAAATTTGGGTTGAGTCAGAACCTAAAGTGGGAACAACATTTTATTTCAATGTGCCATTTCATAAGGTCACCAATAAAGTTGATGCTCCTGCTGAAAAACCTAAAGAAAATATATACAACTGGGAAGGAAAAACCTTTTTGGTAGCAGAAGATGAAGAAGATAATTTCAGGTATCTTGAAGTGGCTTTGTCCATTTCAAATGCAAGTTTAATTTGGGCCCGAAATGGTGTGGAGGCCGTTGATATTTTTAGCAGAATCAATAATATTGACCTGGTATTAATGGATATTAAAATGCCTGAAATGGATGGTTATACAGCTACTGCTGAAATAAAAAAGAGAAACAAGTCGGTACCTGTGATTGCGCAAACAGCATACGCCATGTCTGAAGAAAGAGAGAAATCCCTTTTGGCAGGCTGTGATGATTATATTGCCAAACCAATTGGATATGAAGATTTATTGAGCGTGATTCATAAATACGTGCCGGGAGAAAATAATTGAATAAAAAAGAGAGTTAGTAAATACAGCTAACTCTCTTTAAATTATATTTTAATAGAGGACATTTTATATGGTTAAAATGTCTTTTTCTTTCTTTTTGAAATGCTCTTCAACAATTGAAGAATAATTGTCAGTTAATTTTTGAACTTCACCTTCAGCATCTTTTTCTAGATCCTCGGCAAGTCCATCTTTTTTCATTTTCTTTAGTTCTTCGTTGGCATCGCGTCTTACATTTCTAAGACTGATTCTTGCATCTTCTGCTTCTTTTTTTACCTGTTTTACCAAATCTTTACGACGCTCCTCTGTTAATGCAGGAACATTAATTCTTACAAGTTCACCATTGTTTTCTGGGTTTAATCCCAAATTAGCAAGCATAATAGCTTTTTCAATAGGCTCAATCATTGCCTTTTCCCAAGGCTGAATAGCAATTGTTCTTGGGTCGGGAGTGTTTACGTTAGCGACTTGTTGAAGAGGAGTCATAGATCCATAATAGTCAACCATTACTCCTTCTAACATACCCGGGCTTGCTTTACCGGCTCTAATTTTTACTAATTCATGTTCAAGGTGAACAATGGCTTTATCCATCTTCTCCTTCACCATCTCTAATAATATTTCAATTTCTTCTGTCATAGCCTATATTGTTGATATCATTTAAATGCAAAAAACTTTATACCCAAAACAAACTTAAAAAATCATAACATAAACCGTTCAAGGTGTTATGTGTCAGATAGTATAAATTACTATCGGGATATTGTACGAATTAAAGCAAAAATATAAAACTTAATTTGAATTAAAAAGCAGCTTAATGTTATAGCCGGAAATAATGACTTAAAGCTATGTTTTTGTTTTGTGAAGGATGGAGAAATCTATTCTTCTTTATTGCGGAGGCCATCGGCTGGTAATGTAAAGTAAAATGCACTTCCTGCATCTTCTTCAGAAATTAACCATATTTTGCCCTTTTGCAGGTCAATCATTTTCTTGCTTATGGTAAGACCAATGCCTGCACCGCCATATTCACGGGTTAATGAGCCATCTTTCTGAGTTAAAGAGTCAAAAATCCTGTCGTGATCTTCTTTTTTAATGCCAATACCTGTGTCTTCTACAAAAAATAAGTAATTATTTATGCCATATGGTTTACAGCCATATTTAACATACCCACTTGGTGTAAACTTTATTCCGTTGCTAATTAAGTTCAGAAATACCTGAGTAAGAATATTAAGGTCTGTATAAATGACCTGTTTATTATCTATTAATTCAATGTGCGATTTAACTTTTAAGTTTTGCTTGTGTGCAATTTCAGCGCTATTGTTAATAGTTGTGCGGAGCTGATTAAAAAAACATTGTAAATCAACTCGCTCATTGGAGATGGTGTACTCGCCTTTTTCAATTCTGGAATAATTGATAAGGTTATTAACCATGCTTAACAGTTGTACTCCGCTATGTTCGATGTTTTTTATGTAAGCACAGTGCGTAGGATCACTTGTTGCTTTTTCCAATATTTTTGAGAATCCAATAATGGCGTTTAGAGGTGTTCTGAATTCGTGAGATATGGATGTTAAAAATTGTGTTTTTAGCTGGTTGGCACTTTCAGCCTCGTTTTTCGATTTGATAAGTTGCTGTTCAGATCTAATTTGTTGAGTCGCATCATATATATACATGGCATAATGCGTTATGGAATTAAAGTCATCAAAAATTCTTTTTATTTGCGCATTAACATATATAAAATCACCCTTTTTGTGCTTAATTCTAAAAACAATACTTTGCTCCTTAATAGTCTCAGGTTTGTTTAGTGTATCCCAAACCAAATTAAAATCATCATGATGTATCAGACTGTACAAATCTAACTCTAATAGTTCATTGTAAGTATAGCCCGACAATGAAAAGCAGCTATTACTTATATACAGACACTTTAAGTCAGTATCAAAAAGTAATTGCACATGATTTGTGTTTTCGGTTAATATCTGAAGTTTTTCTTTCTTTTGATATAAATCGTCGTATTTATCCTGGTGCATTCCTGATTTTCTGAAGATGGCAAAAACAGGAGCCTTTTCTTTCAACGAGGTCAGTGTCAGGTATAGTTCGGTTTTAATTAGTTTTTTATCAACCCCAATTAATTTTATCTTTTTTTGCGCAAAAGGTACCTCTGCCGAGAGTCCTTTTATTAAATTTTCAATACGAATTTTTTCTTTCTTGGAAATTATTTCAGATATGTGCAGGCCTTTAAGGTTTTTCTTCTTGTAGCCGGTAATCGACATGAACTCTTGCGATATATTTTTAATGACACCTTTTTTACTAAGGTGCAGGAAAGAGCTGTTGTTTTCAGGGCCTGTTTTTTTAACGACCGTTTTTTGCTTGCTTTTTCCAGAGATCATGTTGCTATTATATATCATTGAGGTTTTCGGCCTGCAAAAATGCTTATTATATTTTAAATATTACTTTTAGTATCTAATTATTTTGCATCTTTTTTTGAGGATAATCACCGTTTGTAATTCTTCTATATATCATAGAAATTTAGCTGTCTGTTTGATCAGTTATAACGGTCTGGCAATCGTTGAATTATTTTTCTGTTTATATAAACTTTGTAGGGGGATATTGGGAATAACTGCTTAAGAACATTTTTTTATTTCTTAAAAAAAATCAAAAAATAAACGAAATTAGTGCGATCAAAGGAGGTGAGGTGTTTCAAGTGGTTAGTTTTGAGTTTTTTAAAGGTAAATGCTTAGACAGAGTTTAAATAAAGATTTATTTCTTTATTCCCATTGAAAAACCCCGTTAACACGCTACCTTTGCACTCTCAAAATTTTAAAATGTAAATTATAACTTAGAGATTTAAATATAAACTGTATGAGTAATTTATTTTGTTCCTCAATTGGACGAAAGCTTTTGATGAGTTTGTCAGGGCTTTTCTTGATTATCTTTTTGATAGTTCATTTATCCATTAACCTGCTGTTATTGATTCCGGACGGTGGCGAATCATTTAATCTTGCTGCAAATTTTATGGCTTTACCAGCTATTAAGTTTGGACTACAGCCTGTATTAGCACTTGGTTTTATTGTTCATATTGCTTACGGAGCAATATTAACCTTACAAAACAACAAAGCGCGAGGTAATAGCAAGTATGCTTCAGGTAACAAAACAAAAGAAGTAATGTGGGCATCTAAAAACATGTTTGTTTTAGGTATCACAATCTTTGCTTTTTTAGCTGTTCACTTGGTTGACTATTGGATTCCATTGCAAATTACACATGCTGCGGAAAGTGTAACTATTGGTGGTACAGAAATGCATAATACGTATGCCTTGGTTAAAGCTAATTTACAAAACCCAATTAAAGTTGGTTTGTATATCATTGGCTCTTTAGGTTTAGCGGTGCATTTAACGCATGGTTTCTGGTCTGCTTTCCAAACATTGGGAGCCAGCAATGGAATTTGGCGTAGACGTTGGACTGTAGCCGGTACTGTGTTTGCTTGGGTTGTAGGTCTTGGATTTTGTGTAATTGCTGTTGCAATGTTGTTATCTTAGTCGTAATTAATTAATTATCAAGAAATGAAGTTAGATTCAAAGATTCCTGAAGGGCCATTGTCCGAAAAATGGAACAATTATAAGGCTGGCCAAAAATTGGTTAACCCTGCAAATAAAAGAAACCTTGATATCATTGTAATTGGTACAGGATTAGCTGGTGCTTCAGCGGCTGCATCATTTGGTGAAATGGGTTTTAAAGTAAAAAACTTTACTATTCAAGATTCTCCTCGTCGTGCTCACTCTATTGCTGCGCAGGGAGGTGTCAATGCTGCCAAAAACTATCCTAATGATGGGGATTCAGTTCATCGTTTATTTTATGATACAGTAAAAGGTGGTGACTACCGTGCTCGTGAGGCTAACGTATACCGCTTGGCTTCTGTAAGTAACGATATCATCGACCAATGTGTTGCTCAAGGTGTACCTTTTGCTCGTGAGTATGGAGGTTTATTAGATAACCGTTCTTTTGGTGGAGCGCAGGTAAGTCGTACTTTCTACGCTAAAGGACAAACAGGACAGCAGTTATTAATTGGTGCTTACCAGGCTTTAATGCGTCAGGTAAATGCTGGTACTGTTGATATGTACACTCGTACAGAGATTGTTGATTATGTAATGGTTGATGGAAAATGTCGTGGTGTTATTGCTCGTGACCTTGTAACAGGAGAGTTTTCTCGTCATTTCGGACACGCTGTTGTTATGGCTACCGGAGGATACGGAAACACATTCTTCCTATCAACAAATGCAATGGGATCTAATGGTTCTGCTGCTATCAAAGCATACGAAAAGGGAGCTGCTTTTGCTAACCCTTGTTTCGCTCAAATTCACCCAACTTGTATTCCAGTTCACGGTGAGTTCCAGTCTAAGTTAACTTTGATGTCTGAGTCATTACGTAACGATGGACGTATCTGGGTTCCTAAAAAGAAAGAAGATGCTGAAGCTATCCGTGCTGGTAAGAAAAAACCAACGGATCTTTCAGAGGACGAAAGAGATTATTACTTAGAAAGAAGATATCCTGCATTCGGTAACTTAGTACCTCGTGACGTTGCTTCACGCGCTGCTAAAGAAAGATGTGATGCAGGTTATGGAGTAGGAGCTACTGGTTTAGCTGTTTATCTTGACTTTAAATCGTCAATTGAGCGTTTAGGTGAAGATGCCATCCGTGCTCGTTACGGAAACTTATTTCAAATGTATGAGAAGATTGTTGATGACAATCCTTACAAAGAGCCAATGATGATTTATCCGGCTATTCACTATACAATGGGTGGTATCTGGGTTGATTACGAATTACAAACTACAGTTCCAGGTTTATTCGCTGCCGGAGAGGCTAACTTCTCTGATCACGGAGCTAACCGTCTTGGAGCATCTGCATTAATGCAAGGTTTAGCTGATGGTTATTTTGTATTACCATACACAATCCAAAACTATTTAGCTGATGATATCCGTACGCCACGTATGACCGGTGAAGAGAAAGAATTTGTTGAAGCTGAAAATGCAGCTAAAGCTAAGTTCGAGAAATTAATGTCTGTCCAGGGTAATCGTTCTGTAGATAGTTTACACAAAGAGCTTGGATTGGTAATGTGGGATTTTGTAGGTATGGCTCGAAACAAGAAAGGTCTTGAAGAGGCTATCGAAAAAATCGCTGCCATCAAGAAAGAATTCTGGACTAACGTTAAGATTCCTGGATCAGATAAGGGTATGAATGTTGAACTTGAAAAAGCTTCTCGTTTAGCTGACTTTATTACTACCGGAGATTTAATGGCTCGTGATGCACTGAATCGTGAAGAATCATGTGGAGGTCACTTCCGTGAAGAGTACCAAACTGAAGAAGGTGAAGCACTTCGTCAGGATGATAAATTTGCGTACGCTGCATGTTGGGAGTATCAAGGTGATGATAAAGCGCCTGTAATGCATAAAGAAGACCTTAACTTTGAAGTGGTTAAAGTTGCTCAACGTAACTATAAATAATCACTTAGGTCAATTAATGTTCAATAGTTAAACAGAGAAAAATGGATAATAATATAAGTTTGACTCTAAAAGTTTGGCGTCAGAACGATGCTCAAGATAAGGGTCGTTTTGAAACATACAAATTAGAGGCAGTATCTACCGATAGCTCATTCCTTGAAATGATGGATATATTAAATGAGCAATTAATCGGTGAAGGTAAAGAACCAGTAGCATTTGATCACGATTGTCGCGAAGGTATTTGCGGTATGTGTTCTTTATATATCAACGGTCGTCCACACGGACCAGATGATGATGTAACTACATGTCAGTTACACATGCGTAAATTTAAGGATGGCGAAACAATTACAATTGAGCCTTGGCGTTCTGCAGGTTTCCCTGTAATCAAAGATTTAATTGTAAACCGTTCTGCATTCGATCAAATTATTGCTGCAGGAGGTTATACTTCAGTAAGTACTGGTGGTGTACCTGATGCAAATGCATTACCAATTCCTAAGCCTGATGCAGATGAGGCTATGGACGCTGCTTCTTGTATTGGTTGTGGTGCTTGTGTTGCTACTTGTAAAAACGGATCAGCAATGTTATTTGTTTCTGCAAAAGTAAGTCACTTAGCATTATTACCACAAGGTAAAGTTGAGGCTGCTCGCAGAGCTAAAGCAATGGTAGGTAAAATGGATGAGCTTGGTTTTGGTAACTGTACTAATACCGGAGCTTGTGAGGTAGAGTGTCCAAAAGGAATCTCTATTTCAAATATTGCTCGTTTAAATCGCGAATATTTAAGTGCTAAGTTACAAGACTAAGTATTTATATAAATAAGATTAGAAGCTGCTTTGAATGATTTCGGAGCAGCTTTTTTTATACCCTTAGTTTAGTACTGATAAGGTTATTTTAAGAATTATAATCGTGTAAAAAAATCATTTAAATGCCTTTAGTTTTTATTGTAAAATGAATTTTAAATATGATAACCATATTTAATTTTTCAGCCAAAACATAACTTTTGTCTTTGTGTTACGTATGGTAATAGTATTGATTGACGATGAGTGACTTATGTAGCAAACCGCCTTTGGCACAAAAGTGAATTTTAAAGTTTGTTATTGATTGGTTTGTAGTTACTTATAATTTTTTCTAAATTCGGTGCGAATGCTTCACCTCAAAATTAATATTGATGCCCTACAGACGATTACCTAATACGGATCAGGCTCGATTACGTGCACTCAAAGCTGCCTTGGATAAAGGCAAATTGAATTATCCCTATAATTTGGCCTATTCTCAAAAGTTGTATCTCGATATTCAATCGGTTTTACCTCAGTATGAACAGGCTATTTCTCAATATAATTTTAGCAAAGAGCGACAGGCGAAATATGGGAGGTTGTTGGCTGATCAGTTTAAAGAAGCCAGGGTGTATGTTTCACATTTTATTCAGGTGTTAAATTTTTGCATCATCCGTAAAGAAATAAAGCCTGAGGTGAGAGAGAAATTCGGGTTGGATATTGAAGACAAAGCATTGCCGGAGTTAGGTACAGAACAGCAGTTGATTTATTGGGGCGAAAAAGTGATTAAGGGTGAAGAAGAAAGAATGATGTATGGAGGATCAAGAATCTACAACCCTTCTATTGCCATGGTTAAGATTAAATTTGAGAAGTTTCTTGAATATTATCACAACCATAAAAACCTTCAGAATACAACCCAGAAAATGCATGAGAAGGTTTTGGGTATGCGCGATCAAATAGATGCTTTAATTGTGAGTATTTGGAATGGCGTGGAAGAAAATTATAGTGGTTTGCCTTCGGAAGAAAAAAGAAATGCATGTATCGATTATGGAATTGTGTATATGTACCGAAAAGATGAAAAACAAACCAGTTAGCCGTTGTTAGTAACAGAAAGATAAGGGTTTGTTTTATTCTTGGTAAGATGCTTTAAGAGTATTAGTAATGCAACAACTCCAATGGTGCTTAAAAGAGCAATCATTAAATCAGGTTGTCCCTGATCAAGATCCAACGGATTAATGCTTTCCGGATTATTTACAAATTGCTGATATAGTACATATGCCATGAAATTGTTGGTGAAGTGAGCAGCAATTCCCATCCAAATATTGCCACTATATACTACCAGATAGCCAAAAATTAAACCAAGTACCAGCCGAGGTAGAAAGCCAAAAAATTGGATATGCATAGCGCTAAATAATACAGCCGTAATTATAATGGCCAGGTGTGTGTTTTTGAAAAGATTGAAAAAAATACGTTGAAGTGCTCCCCTGAACAAAAGTTCTTCTCCAATAGCTGGTAAAACTGCAATAATTATCACATTAACCACAGTTTGTATTCTAGTAGATGAATGAAGAAAGATTTCGGTCATGTGCAGGGCTTCTGTTTCTTTGTTTCTCATCCATTCGCCAAGGCTTTCCAGATATTCAGGAAAAACAATGCCATTATTAAAAATACCTAAATAGCTTATTGCAGGTTGTGATATAAATACCACTGCTATTGCGATGAGTATATACCAAAAACTGCTTTGCTGTTTTATAAGTAACCATTTATTCGTGTTGCTTTGTGTAAGCCAGGTAAAAAGAAAGGGAGGAAAAATAAACAAGCCGATACTTTGGATAGTCTGAAAATACTTAAGAAATGGTGTGTTACTTAATATTTCTGAAGGATCTGAAAAAATGTTGATGTCGAATAAGAGCGCACCTAAAACTGTTCCTATAAGACTAAAAAGAATCCAGGAGGAAAGTGTGATAATAATTAAGAGTATTAGTTGCTGAGAGGGGCGTATGTTGTTAAAAAATGGCGTTAGCATATAATATTTGGCATTTTATTGAATGTGCC
The DNA here is from genome assembly GCF_005877885.1 of Labilibacter sediminis. Lineage (GTDB taxonomy): Bacteria > Bacteroidota > Bacteroidia > Bacteroidales > Marinilabiliaceae > Saccharicrinis > Saccharicrinis sediminis. The sequence goes on along the minus strand of NZ_VCHY01000012.1, from coordinate 38,811 downwards.
GAAAGATAGCAAACAAGGCATAAAAAACCCAATCTACAAAGATGTAGATTGGGTTTTCGTAATTTTATGTTATTTGCTTGAGGCCTTAATGTCAAGGTTATACTTAAACTGCATTTTTTGCTAACTGCTTTTTAGCATTAGTTCTAAAATACCTTAACCTTATTTGGTTTCTTCTGTTCTCTAATTCGTTATTGTTGACCTCGCTAATTCGAGGGAAATTTAAAAAGGTTTCATAAAACTTAACCTGCTCAAAATAGTTTAGCTTTACTTTGGTTGGAGTTGTTAAATACATTTTTACCCAAAAGTTAATGGGTTTGTTATTTAACACCTGAAGACCTTTTATTTTATAAAAGTAATCCATCACCAATTCATCGCTCAGGCGGTTGTTTGTTAATTCATGGATGATATCAAGCACGTTTGTTTTATTGAGCTCTTTACTGCGAAAAAGTAAACTCTCAATTTTTGGAATGGCTTTTCTTTCTGCCACAATTCTAATTAAAGGTTTGTGCATAAGAAAGATGGAGGCTATTATCCCAATTGATATTGCAATGATTAAATATATCATCTTAGTATGTGTTTTGTAATTGTGTTAGTTTCTCTGATTCTGACAATTAACTCATTTTACCTATAAAAGGCTAAATAGTTTCTATTAATTGATGAACACTCTTAAAAACGAAACAAAGGATTAAAAAGTTACAATTAAGATTAAGAAAAGGTGTGAATATGTTTAGTCACAGGTTGAACTGTTATTTTACCGGTGTGAGTTGAAAATGGAAAACAGCTTATCAGGACTTAAGGTGTCTAGTTCATCCTGTTGTATAATTGTATGTCTGTTTTTTAAATACTTTGACAGGTATTCCTGTTCTGTTTGTCCGGGGGTGGGAATTAAAATGGCCTTGAGTTTTATGGCCTCTAAATCCATGATGGAACTATAGCCTGAACGACAAATAATTATTGAAGCATTTTTTAATAGGCATTTTAATTCAGCTGTGGGCATGTGTGATGCCAGAGTTACATTATCAATGGTTGTATAGTTGACGTCTTTGTTTGGTTTCCCCTGAATAATTAAGCATTTTTCTGTGTGATGTTGTAATAGCTTAATAAGGGATTTCTCAAGTTTGCTTCTTGAAGGTTCAGGACCTGAAATAATGGCAACTACCTGAAATGTTTGGTGGTTGTTAAGCTCTTTCTGACTTGAAAATCGACTTAATGGGCCAATAAACATAACCATTGAATGAATGGGGTATTTCCTGCTTAGGTCTCCACTTAATGATTTTACTTTCTCTTTATAATCAGGTACCCAGCAAGAGTGAAACCTGGAGATCATTTTTTTTATGATGAGATGAGTGCAGTACTCCATAAAACGAAAAGGGAAGGGTAATTTTAGCATCAGCTGATGCGTCACAATTATTGACCTCGCTTTATTGGTCCAAAGCCCGTATCTGTTATCAGAGATAACAACATCAATACTATGGTTCTTTAAAATTTGCTTAAGTATAAAATGTTCTTTAATAGTGGATTTTAAAATCTTGGGAATAAGAACTAACAGGTTTATAAGCATCCATTTAAAACGAAAATTCACACGGATGTCGGCAATGCGAATTGTGCTGAGTTTAGGGAAGTTTTGTTGTAGAAGAGTGAGGGCATCTCCATCTCCACCTAAAATAACGTGATGCCTGTCTTTAACCAGCTTATCAATGATTGGTATCATCCTGGAAGCATGACCCAGCCCCCAATTAAGGGGACAAACCAGATATGTTTTTTGATTGTTCAAAATTAACCTGAAACCTGAGTAGATATACCTAAATCTTCCACTTTGGCTGCAATGCTCTGAAGATCTTCAAGAGCTACTTTTTCTAATCTATCTACAGGAGTGTCGCGCTCAATAGTGTAAATCATTACCATCTTTGGAGCTATTTTTTTAATTAATTCAAGCCATGTCGAAATATCTTCATCAGTAGTATTGTCAACATTAATGTTGTTGTAAGTGCCTTTTACAAACATGGTTTGAATTATTAAATTGCCTTTAAACTTAAGTAGTCCATCCACGAGCATATCTAGCGTAAAGTTACCTGCCGGCTGGTCTAAAATCTGAATGCTTTTTTCTAACCCGGAATCTAATTTCAATATATTATCATCAATTTTATTTAAAGCATTAAATACAGATGGTTTATGAATAAGTGTTCCGTTAGATAAAACGGCAATTCGGGCTTTGGGAAAATATTGGTTTCGTAACTGAATGGTGCCGTCAATAATTAACTCAAAATCGGGGTGTATGGTGGGTTCTCCATTACCTGCATAAGTAATTACATCCGGAGCAGTGTTTTTATTGGTCATGTCAATAAAAACCTTTTTCAGCTCTGATAAAACAGTTTCAGCTTTGGGCATTACTGTTTTGATGCCTTTGTTTTCATCGTTAAATCCACATTCGCAATAAATGCAGTCGAATGTGCAAATCTTTTTATTAACAGGTAAAAGGTTTATTCCAAGTGAGACGCCAAGTCTGCGACTTTTTACTGGTCCAAAAATGATATCTTCGAATAGAAATGTTGCCATTTTTTTTAATTGCAATATTAATATATAGTTCTTCGCAAAGGTACTTTAAATATTTAAGAGCAGTTAGATTTTAATTTTTGGTCAGCCTCATATTGTTTAATGTAAAATCTATCCCGATTTTACTATCTTTGGCAGATTGTAAATTAACGTGGATTGTAAATGCTATTTAAACAGGTTGTTGGTCAGGAAGATATTAAGCATCGGTTAATTCGTATGGTAAAGGAAAAAAGAGTGAGTCATTCTCTGCTTTTTTCGGGACCTGAAGGAAATGGAAAATTAGCCATGGCAATATCTTTTGCACAGTATTTAAACTGTTTAAATCCTTCGGATACAGATTCATGTGGTGAGTGTTCGTCATGTAAGAAGTATGCCAAATTGGTTCATCCAGATCTGCACTTTGTGTTTCCTGTAATAAAAGGCAATTCAACAAGCAGTCCGGTGAGTGATAATTTTATCACCGAATGGAGGGAGCTGGTAAATGAATCACCATATTTTAGTTTAACAACCTGGCTGAACCAAATTCGAAAAGAAGGCGAAAATAAGCAAGGTGCTATATTTACATCGGAGAGTTCTGAAATCATCAAAAAGCTAAGCCTGAAAACTTTTGAAGGGAAGTATAAAGTAATGATTATCTGGATGCCGGAAAAGATGAATGAATCCACATCTAACAAACTCCTGAAAATATTGGAAGAACCATCTCAAAAAACAGTGTTTATTTTGGTTTCTAACAAGCCTGATGAGATGATTTCAACCATATTATCCAGAACGCAACAGTTAAAAATACCTGCTCTTCCACAGGATGTTATAGCGAATCACCTAAGTGAAAAGTTTGATAAATCCTTGTCGGAGGTGACAGGAGCCGCAAAAGTAGCCAACGGAAACCTCATAGCCGGAGAAGATCAGGTTCAGATGAGTGAGGAAAACAAGTTCTTTTTTGAGCAGTTTGTTCAAATGATGAGGCATAGCTACGCACGTAAAGTTGGTGATTTGTTAAAATGGGTTGAAGAAATGAGTCGGCAGCCGAGGGAAATGCAACGTAATTTTTTAAATTACGCCATCAAGATGATTCGTGAGAATTATATCATGAACTTTAAGCAACCTGATATTGTTTATCTCACGCCTGAGCAACACAATTGGTCAACTAAGTTTTCGCCATTTATTAATGATAATAATGCGATGATGATTACCGAAGACTTTGCATTGGCAGATTCTCATATTGGTCAAAACGGGAATAGTAAAGTCATCTTGTTCGACCTTGGATTAAAGTTGATTATCTCTATTAAAGAAGGTAATTAGCAAGGGTGCAAACAAATATGCAATAGAATAACATGTAAGGATTTATATCCCGGGAATTATTCTTTTGCAGAAAAATAATATATATTCAGGCTCCGGCCTTATAAAAAGTTAAAAATGGAAGATGTACAGTCTAAGTGTAGCAGTTGCTCTGACAGGTGTGGAAAACTTGATGTTTTCGACTGGTTATCCGATTTGCCTGAAAGTTGCAATGTTTCAGATATAGTAGAGATACAATTTAAAAATACCCGTAAAAGTTATTTTAAGAATAGTAACAATTTACGGTTAAAGAAAGGTGATGTTGTTGCGGTAGAGGCTTCTCCCGGTCACGATATAGGTACTGTATCCTGCGTTGGTGAAATTGCCGTTTTGCAGATGAAAAAGAACCGCCTTTCAATTAGGGATTTTGAATTTAAACGTGTGTACAGACATGCAAAACCTGTTGATTATGAGAAATGGGAAGAGGCTAAAAGTCTGGAGCACCAAACCATGATCGAAAGCCGTAAGATGTCGGCTGATCTAAACTTAAATATGAAAATTGGTGATGTAGAATATCAGGGTGATAGAACTAAAGCCATATTCTACTATATTGCTGATGAGCGTGTTGATTTTAGGCAGCTGATTAAAGTTTTAGCCGATCGCTTTAAAGTACGTATTGAGATGCGTCAAATTGGGGCACGACAGGAAGCTGGAAGAATTGGAGGGATTGGCCCTTGTGGTCGCGAATTATGTTGTTCATCATGGATTACCAATTTTGTATCCGTAACTACTAATGCAGCCCGATATCAGGAAATCTCACTTAATCCACAAAAGCTTGCCGGACAGTGTGGTAAGTTAAAGTGCTGTTTAAATTTTGAGCTTGATGCATATATTGATGCTCAGCGCGATTTCCCAAGAACAGAAATAGCTCTGGAAACACAGGATAATACATTCTATCACTTTAAAACCGATATTTTTAAGAGAAAGATGTGGTATTCAACAGATAAGCATATACCGGCTAATATCACGGAAGTTTCAGTGGATAGAGTAAAAGAAGTGATTCGTATTAATCGCAGGGGTAAAAAAGTGCCTCAATTGGTTGATGAAAAAATCGCGACTAAACGAGATCTTAAATCGCTGGATTATCAAAATGTTGTTGGCGAGGATAGTATATCTCGTTTTGATGATCCTAAAAAAAGTAGCAGTAACAACAGAAATAAAAGAAAGCGCAGAAGAAAACCACCTAGAAATGATAAGAATAAAAAGTAATTGGTTTTATGCACTAATCTTTGTTTTTGCCCTTTTATCATGCGGTCCAAACGAATGGTATTACAGCTCGGTGGAGGTGCCGGCAAACGGATGGCATAAAGATACAGTAGCTGTTTTTAAAAGTGAGATTTCGGAGTTAAATAAAGCATGCCATGTATTGGTTGAGGTTGAAAACAATGAATATTACGCTTATAGTAATATTTGGCTATTTCTTGATGCTGTATCTCCTTCCGGAAATGTGCAAAGAGATACTTTGGAATGCATATTAGCCGATGAGTTTGGCAATTGGGTAGGACAGGGTGCCTTTAGTAAAAATCATAAAAGCTTACATCCCTATAAAATAAATATCCGTTTTCCACAAAGCGGATTATATACTTATTATCTTGTTCAGGGTATGAGAGATACTGTACTTACAGGGATTGAAAAAGTAGGAATTAAAATAATAGAAGTGAAATAAATAATCCTGTTATCAGTTAACATTGATCAGTAAACAGTAATTATTAGTAGTCATCCTGATAACTGTTAATTGATAACTGATAACTGATAATTGATAATTGATAATTGAATAGTGGGAAAGAATAAATTATTTAAGTTTGCTAAGTTAGAGACTTATCATCATGTTTTTCAGGCGTCTTTTGATGAGCCCAATAGAGAAGATTTTCATTTGAAAGGACAATGGAAAAAAGAGTTTTTTAAAAATGATAACCCATTGGTTCTGGAGTTAGGTTGTGGTAAAGGTGAGTATACAGTTGGTTTAGGTGAGTTGTATCCCGATAAAAATTTTATAGGTATTGATATTAAAGGGGCACGAATATATACCGGAGCTACACAGGCGCTTAATAAAGAAATGACTAATGTGGCCTTTATCAGAGCTAAAATAGAACTAATTACTTCCTTTTTTGCTCAAAATGAAATAGATGAAATCTGGATTACTTTCCCGGATCCGCAAATGAAGAAAACAAGAAAGCGTTTAACATCCACAAGATTTCTTGACTTTTATAGAGAGATACTTAAGCCAAATGGATTAATTCATCTTAAAACAGACAGTAACTTTTTGTATACTTATACTGATGCTGTTGTTAAAGAAAACAAGCTTCCTGAAGAAATAAATACTACTGATCTTTATAAAAGTGATATTGTAGATAAAGTGCTGTCAATACAAACATTTTACGAATCACAGTTTTACGAACAAGGCATTCCTATTAAGTATTTAAGGTTTTCTGTTCCGGAGGAAATTAAATTAATAGAGCCTGAAATAGAAATTGAATTCGATTCGTACCGAAGCTATAATCGTGGTTCAAAAATGCCGGAGGAAACAAAGAGGTAGGAATGACTAAGGATATTCTTTAGTACATTGATAAACTTTCATTGATTTTTCGTTATAAGGTCTGGTTTAAATGGATGCTGATTTTTTTCATCAAGTATATCAGGTTGTTCGTAAGGTTCCTTATGGAAGAGTAACATCATATGGAGCCATTGCCAAATATTTAGGTTCGGCAAAATCGAGTAGAATGGTTGGCTGGGCTTTAAATAAATGTAGTACTCAAAAAGAATATGTGCCCGCTCATCGTGTTTTAAACCGTAATGGTTTATTAACAGGTAAAAAGGCATTTCAGGGTGAAAAAGTAATGAAGGAACTACTGGAAAGCGAAGGTATATCTGTTATTGATGATCAGGTTCAGGATTTTAAAAGGCTTTTCTGGGATCCCTCTGAATTGGATAATTATTTCGAGTAATCTATAGTTAAATTGCTCATTTAGTTGCTGCCCATCTTGTTTCTATAAAAGAAATATTTTCAGATTTGTATATTTTCTCATGATCTGTTGTATATTTGTGTTTATTTTTAATAAAATTAAATAAGCATAAGATGAGTTTCTATCCTCAATTAATTTTGGATGCGCTTAAGCATGTGCGTCACCCGGGAAAAGGGAATGATATTGTTTCACTGGAAATGGTAGAAGACGATATTAAAATTGATGGTAATCGTATAAGCTTTAGTCTTCTTTTTGATAGGGCAAACGACCCAATGATACCTTCATTAAAAAAAGCATGTGTTCAGGCAGTGAAAACTTATGCTGGTGAAGAGGCCGAAATAGAAGGGAATATCTATATAAAAGTAAAGCCTCGCGCTAAGATAGAACCTGTTAAACCACTTTCCGATGTCAAAAATATTATAGCAGTAGCTTCCGGAAAAGGAGGTGTTGGTAAATCTACAGTAACTTCAAACTTAGCGGTTTCTCTGGCAAAAGCCGGATATTCGGTTGGTTTGTTAGATGCGGATATTTTTGGACCATCAGTGCCTAAAATGTTTAAAACAGAAGACGCACGACCTCTTTTGGATAAGATAGATGGCAAAGATCGAATAATTCCGGTAGAGAAATATGGTGTGAAGATGCTTTCCATAGGGTATTTTGTTAATCCTCAGGATGCTACTATATGGCGAGGAGCCATGGCTACAAATGCATTGAAGCAGTTAATTACCGAAGGTAAATGGGGGGAGTTGGATTATCTTTTAATTGATTTACCGCCAGGAACCAGCGATATTCATCTTACTTTGGTACAAACGCTCTCTATTACAGGAGCTGTTATTGTAACTACACCGCAAGATGTGGCTTTAGCTGATGCCATAAAAGGTGTTAGCATGTTTAAAAGCAAAAACATTAATGTACCTATTTTAGGTTTAATCGAAAATATGGCTTGGTTTACTCCTGCTGAATTGCCAGATAATAAGTACTATATTTTTGGTAAAGAAGGCGGGAAAAAACTTGCTGATGAACTTGAGGTTCCTTTGTTAGGACAAATTCCAATTGTGCAAAGTATTAGAGAAGCTGGTGATCAGGGAGAGCCTGCTGCTTTAAATGAAGATACAGTTACCGGCCAGGCGTTTGCTGATTTGTCAAAAGAAGTTGTGAAAGCCTTGGAGGTACGTAATGATAATCTTCCTCCAACAGAAATAGTTGAAATTAAAACGCGTTAATAATGGATAATCACTTTAAAATTATAGAAGAAGCACTTGAGGGTATAAGACCATACCTAAAGGCTGATGGGGGAGATATTTCTTTGGTGGAAGTATCTGACGAGTTAGTTGTTAAAGTAAAATTATTAGGAGCATGTGTTGACTGTCCAATGAGCTATCAAACCATGAAAAATGGTGTTGAGCAGGTGATTAAAAAAGCAGTGCCTGAAGTAAAAGAGGTAGTTGCTGTAAATAACAATTAATTGTGAGTAAAATCGTTTTTGAATGATATATACAAAGCCGACTTTTATATGGTCGGCTTTGTTGTTTTATGACATAAAAGCATGATGAAGTTTAAATACGTAGCCTTTGATGCTGATGATACGCTATGGGTAAATGAATCTTATTTTCGTGAAACAGAAGCGCATTTTAGTGAGTTGCTGGCAGCTTATGGTGATGCAGAAACCATTACCAATAAGTTGTTAGAAATTGAGATTCGTAATATTGAGCTGTATGGTTATGGGGTTAAAGGATTTATTCTTTCAATGATCGAAACAGGGATAAGTGTAACCAATGGTAGTCTGCCGGAAGCTGTTATTTCTAAGATAATTGAATTGGGAAAGGAATTACTAAATAAGCCTGTTGTTTTGCTGGATGGAATCGAAGAGGTTTTAAAAGCACTTCAAGGTAAAGGTTATAAACTGGTAGTGGCTACAAAAGGTGACTTACTTGATCAGGAACGAAAACTTTATCGATCAAACATCGAAAAATACTTTCATCATATTGAGGTGATGAGTGATAAAAAAGAGGCCAACTATTTAAAGCTATTGGCTCACCTTGATATCACACCGGATGAGTTTTTGATGATTGGAAATTCTTTAAAGTCTGATGTTTTACCGGTACTAAATATTGGAGCTTCTGCAGTTCATGTCCCCTTTCATACCACATGGATTCATGAGGAGGCTGAGTTAGAGGGCAATCCTGCAGGATTTGCAGAGATTGAGAAAGTGTCAGATTTAATTGAAGCAATGGATTTATAACAAACAGGTTTCCCGTTTAATTTTCAATCTTGTTTTCCTCCTTATCTTTTTTAATCATATTGTAGATAGTGGATTTACCAATATCCAGTTTTTTGGCCACCTTAAGTACATTGCTGTCGTATTGACGCAGATAGTGTCGAATTATCCTTTCAGTATATTCTTTCAGCGTCATTTCTTCTGCTAAAATATCCAGCTCCGAATGATTAGAGTTTAGCATGATGTTTTCCTCGTCAATTTGAGGTCCGCTGGCCATTACGGCGCTTAGTTCAACTATGGCTTTTAGTTCTCTCACATTTCCCGGAAAAGCATAACTCAGCAGTTTCTTTTTTGCCCGGGAAGTAAAGATGAGTTGATCAAGTTTATTGTCTTCGCAAAAGCCTTTTAAGAAAAACTGACTCAGTGTAACAATGTCGTTCTGTCTGTCTTTTAAAGGAGGAAGATGTATAGGTAGCCCCAGTAAGCGATAGTATAAATCTTCTCTAAAGTTCCCTTGTTTTACTTCTTCAATTAAATCTTTATTGGTTGCGGTGATAATACGGGTGTTTACTTTAATCACCTGATTGCCGCCAACACGAGTAATTTCCTTTTCCTGTAAAACCCTAAGGAGTTTAACCTGAAGGTTAATGTCCATTTCACCAATTTCATCCAGGAAAATCGTGCCTCCTTCAGCTTCCTCAAATTTTCCTTTTTTGGTTAAGATGGCACCTGTAAAAGCTCCTTTTTCGTGTCCAAATAATTCGCTTTCAATTAAATCCCTGGGAATAGCTCCCATGTTAACAGCGATAAATGGTTTTGATTTTCGTATGGAGTTGTAGTGAATAGTTTTGGCAACCAGCTCTTTTCCTGTTCCGGTATCTCCATAAATAGAAACATTGATATTCGGAACTTTAACGGCTTTTTCTACCAGGGCAAAAACTTCTTTCATTACGGGGCTGTCGCCAATAATGGCATTCCCAAAATTATATTTTTGTGCAATTTCACTTTTAAGTAGGGATATTTCATCAAGAAGCTTTTTCTTATTTCGGATGTTATTTACACTATTTAAAAGTCGGTCTTTAATGTTTTCGTCTTTTGTAATATAGTCGTATGCACCTTCTTTTAACAGGTTAACAGCTGTGGTTATGCTATCCTGACCCGAAATAATGATTACCTCAATTTCGGGATTGTACTTCTTAATCTTCCTTAATATCTCTTCTCCAGTATAATCAGGCAATCCAAGGTCGAGTGTAACAACATCCGGGTTGTCAGGTAATTGTTTGAAGAAAGAGCCTCCATCGAAAAAGGTGTCGATATCAAAATCGGGATTTATTGAAAGAGAATGTTCAATAAGTTTATTAAATACCCGGTCGTCTTCTACAACATGAATTTTCATTAATAGCTAACTTTATTGTTATAAATAACAAACGATGATTTAAAATTAATATTAGATGCTTGTAATATTTTACGATAATAATTGAAATATCAGTATCTAATATTAAACAGATTAAAAGTTTTAAAACACTTATAATTCAAATATATTTGCTTCTTTGATAATGTTCATTCTTAATACTTGCCAAATTGGTTGTAGATTAAGAATGTGTTTTAATCAAGAATATCTTTCAAAACATTGAGTTTAAACAAGTTGGGATTGGAGATAAATTGTATTTCAATCCTTATTTGTTCAGTAATTGCACGGTACAAGATAAAAAAATGTTTTGGCCGCAAACTCATTTTTGAAATATTGATATAATATTTTTGTCTAAAGGTAGTTTTAATTGTGACGGAGGCCTGCCTAAAACTCATGTAATGAAGATTAAAAACATATATTTCTTATTCATATTGGTGCTGATATCAGGGTGTTCTACTAAAAAAAATACCTGGCTTAGCAGAAATTATCACAATTTAACCGCTCATTATAATGTGTATTTTAATGGTAATGAGAGTTTTAAAGAGGGGGTGAGATCTGTTGAAGAAGGTAATGTGGATGACTATTCTCATATTTTGCCTGTTTTTCCTGAGTCTAAGGCGGAAAATGCTGGTGTAGCATCAGGTCAGATGGATAGGGCTATTGAAAAAGGCACCAAGCTGATTAAAAAGCATTCCATTCGTAAAAAACCGGAAAAGAAAAGCGGTGATCAATCCGTCCGTTACCAAAAATTTCTGAGTCAAAACGAGTTTAATAAATGGGTAGATAATGCTTATCTGCTAATTGGTAAAGCTCATTTTTATAAGCAGGAATACTATGTGGCGCAGCAGGGGTTTTCTTTTATGTTTCGGGAGTTTAGACCTGGGCCTGAATGGTACGAGGCAGAAATATGGAATGCCAGAGCATCCATTGAATTAAATGATTATGCCAAGGCAAAATTATTGTTGGATAATTATGATATTGAAGGAAAGGCTCCCGATAAATTGTATGGTTTTTTTGCAGCCACTTATGCCGACTTTTATATCCGTCAGGGAATGTACGAAGAGGCTATTCCTTTTTTAAAAGAGGCCATTGACGGGGCCTGGTCCAAATATTACTACCGACGTTTTAATTTTATTTTGGCCCAGTTATATCATAAACTCAAACAATATAGCAATGCCAGTGAAGCATACAGTGCTGTTATTAAGTCCAACCCGCCTTACGAAATGGCTTTTAATGCAAAGGTTAACAGGGCGAGTGTAATGTTTGGTGAAGGTGGGTTAGCTGCTGTGCAAAAGGAAATAAAAAAACTTTTGAGGGATAAGCGAAATATCGATTACGAGGACCAAATTTATTATGCATTGGCCATGGCATATAAGGCCGAGGATCAAGAAGAAAATGCAAGCGAAAACTTCCTGTTGTCTATTCAAAAAAGTATCGACAATAATCATCAGAAAGGATTGTCGTTTTATGAAATGGGTTTGATGCATTACGATAAGCCTGAGTACATCGAAGCTTATTATAATTTAGATTCCGCCATCATTAATTTAAATGAAAGTTTTCCTGAACTGGAACAGGTACAGGACTTACATGCCAGTTTAAATGATTTGGTTTACCATATCAACACAGTGGAGCGTGAGGATAGTTTGCAAAGAATTGCCGCTTTAAGCGAAAACGCAAGAATGGCTTTTATTGATCAGTTGATTGAGGATGAAAAGAAAAGAGCTGCAGAGTTAAAGAGAAAAGAGGAACTCATGAATGGAGGCGATATGTTTTTTGATAATTCATATAGTCAAAGGGCAGGTGCTTCACAAGGAGGTAAGTGGTATTTTTATAACCCAAACTCGGTGGCTATGGGTAAAATGGAGTTTGAAAAAAGATGGGGAAGACGCAAGTTAGAGGATAACTGGAGAAGGACAAATAAAGAGGTAGTAGTAGAGTCTTCTGATTTTGATGATCCTGCCGGAATGTTCAGTGAAACAGATGGTTTCCCAATGGATAGTTTAGCTCAGGACTCGGTTGATAATGTCACTATAGTTAAGGAAACTAATCCTTTGAGTCGTAACTTTTATTTAAATGATTTACCATTAACAGCGGAAAAAATACAGGCTTCTAACAGCAGCATAGAAGAGAGTCTGCTATCTATGGGCTTAATTTATAAAGATGAATTAATCAATATTCCTTTTGCTATTGAAGTTTTTAAAGAACTAATTTCCAGATTTCCGGATGGTGTGTATCTCGAAGATGCTTTAATGAATTTATATTTATGCTATCAGGCTCAGGGTGATGCTGAAGGAATGGCGCAGGTTAAAAAACAACTGTTGACTCAATTCCCAGATGGAGAGTTTACTGCATTTTTAAATGATCCGGATTTCTTTAAGAAGAAAGAAGAGGAAAGACAAAGGATGGAAGATCTTTATCAGCAATCATATTCATCTTATCTGTTTAATGAATTTAATTCTCCTATTGCCAATGCCAAAGAAGCTGTACAAATAGATGACGATAATGAGTTGTTGCCTAAATTTAAATTTCTGGCCGGATTGTCTTATGCCAAATTAGGACAGCTACCTGATTTTGAAAAAGAGCTAATTGATATTCGTGATAATTATGGCGATAGTGAAGTGGCACCTTTGGCCATTGAAATGTTAAAGTTATACGAAAAAGGTCGCGTTCCGGTGAAGGGGCCGGTAAGTTCAAATTTAGTGACATTACGATCAAATGAATTAAAAGAGGAACAAATAAGAGATAGGAGTCAGGCAGGTGAAAGTGAAGAAGTGGCTACATCTTATGTGGTGGATAATAAAGCAAAACACAATTTAATATTATTGGTTAATAAGGAAGCAGATTTAAACAGACTCAAGTTTAATATTGCCGATTATAACTTCTCTAAGTTTTTAATGAATGATTATGAAATGAGTAGCTCTAAACTTCCGGATGGAACGCCTATATTTAGTGTGGGAGGCTTTAATAACCGTTTGGAGGCTCTGGATTATTTTTATGCATTGCGCGAACGAGATGATATCTTTAGTGTGGATAACTTAGATACTTATAAGTTGTTTGTTATTCATGATTATAACCTAGATTTCTTATTGTCTTCCGGAGATAAAGAGGGCTATGACCATTTCTTTAGCGAAAATTATTTATCAGCGGATGCCTTTAAGAACCAACAAGAGGAGATTCAGGAAGTAGAGGAAAAGAATACAGAACCGGAGCAATTACCAACAGTTGAAGAAAATATTGCTGAACCCAAAGTAAAAGACGAACAAGAAATTCAGCCTGTTGTAGATACGCTGAAAGAAGTTGTTGAGGAAAAGGTGGAGAAGGAAAAAATTATTGCTGCCAGAACAAAAGGTGAAGAAACGACTGAGGTTGTTAATAAAGCTTTGCAGCCTGATGATACCTTGTTAAAAGAAGATTTAGTTCCTGAAGTAAGTAAAACTGAGGATAGCATAAAACCTTCGGTAGAGTTTGTAGTTGAACCAGGAACGCATTGTGCAATTATCTTGTTTAAAAAAGGCAGAATTAATACAATGAGAACCGGAACTGTATTTAAGAATTACACAAAGAGTAATTATGGTACTAAGTTTGATGTGGAGTTTGATGCGTTGGGTTCTGATTATTTTTATATTAAAGTTGATGGTTTTAAAGATGCCATGGAAGCCAAGGCGTTTTTAGCTAAGGTGAAGGGGAATAGCTTTTTAATGCGAGAAATATCCAGAACAAAACATTATTTATGGGAGATTACAAATGATAATTTCCATCGCCTCAAGGATGAAAAATCATTTGAACTATACCAGCAATTTTATAAAATAAACTATTGAAAATATTTGAGCCATGAGTGATATGCGTAAAGTAAAAATTTTATGGGTGGATGATGAAATAGATCTATTAAAGGCTCATATACTGTATTTAAAAGAAAAAGGCTTTGGTGTGAGCACGGCCAACAATGGGCAGGATGCGTTGGCTATGGTGGATGAGGAGCACTTTGATTTGATATTTCTGGATGAAAATATGCCTGGATTGAGTGGGTTAGAGGTGTTAACCAGGTTAAAAAATAAGAAACCTGAACTTCCTGTGGTAATGATTACTAAAAGTGAGGAAGAGGATATAATGGATCAGGCTATTGGTAGTAAAATTTCAGATTATCTTATTAAGCCGGTTAATCCTAATCAGATATTATTAACCATTAAAAAACATGTAGACCAGCGTAGGTTAGTTGCCGAAAAAACAACGAGTAGTTATCAGACAGAGTTTGGTAAAATAGGTCTGAAAATTAATGATTCTTATAGCTTTAAAGATTGGGCAGAGGTATATAAACAGTTGGTTCATTGGGAAATTGAGCTGGAAGATACCAAGGGTGAAATGGATGAAGTGCTTAAGATGCAAAAGACCGAAGCCAATCATGCTTTTGCCAAATATGTAAAGAGGAATTACTTCGATTGGATAAATAATCCGGATGAGAATACGCCTTTGTTGTCACATCAATTGATGAAAGAAGTGACATTACCTTTGCTCGAAAAGGGTGAAAAAGTATTTATGTTAGTCATTGATAACTTCAGGTATGACCAATGGGTAATGTTAAAGCAAGAGTTATTAAAAGCTTTTCGCATGGAGCAGGAAGAATTGTATAGTAGTATTTTGCCAACAGCTACCCAGTTTGCACGTAACAGTCTTTTTTCCGGCCTTATGCCTGCTAAAATTAAAGAAATATACCCTCAGTATTGGTTGGATGAACACGAAGAAGGAAGTAAAAATCAGTTTGAATCAGAGTTGATAGGGACATTTTTTGATCGTTTTCGCAAGAAAGTAAATTATTCGTATCAAAAAATAAATAATATTGAATCGGGTAAGCAATTGATGGATAATTATAATAACATGTTGAACAATGATCTTTCGGTTGTTGTTTTTAATTTTGTTGATATGTTATCTCATGCCCGAACCGAAAGTAAAATGATTAAAGAACTGGCCAATGATGAGTCAGCTTATCGCTCGTTGAGTAAATCATGGTTTTTACATTCGGTGATGAAAGAGCTTTTAGATCGATTGGAAAATGAGGATGTGAAAATTATTATCACCACCGACCATGGAACAATTCGGGTAAAAAACCCGATTAAGGTTGTAGGCGATAAAACCATTACGACCAATTTACGATATAAGCAAGGAAAAAATTTAGCATATAAAGCCAAAGAGGTTTTTGAAGTAACAAAACCAGATACAATTGATTTACCCAAAGTAAATGTATCAACCAGGTATGTTTTTGCTACCAACGACGACTTTTTTGCATATCCTAATAATTACAATCATTATGTAAGTTATTATAAAGATACCTTTCAGCATGGAGGTGTTTCCATGGAAGAAATGTTAATACCTTATGTAGTTTTAACACCTAAGAACAAATAATTTCATGAATACATTTTTAATCCCTTCTATCGATAAGATAGATCAAGTAGCCCGAGAGTTTTTACAAACATTTAAGCAGCCTGCGGTTTTTTGTTTTTATGGCGCTATGGGGGCAGGTAAAACAACTTTTATCCAGGCTTTATGCGAGGAGCTAAAAGTGGTTGATGTGGTTAATAGCCCATCTTTTGCTATTGTTAACGAGTACGATACAGATGCTGGGGATCAAGTATATCATTTTGATTTTTACAGATTAAAGGAAGAAGAAGAAGCTTTCGATTTGGGTTATGAAGATTATTTTTTCTCAGGTAATTACTGCTTTGTGGAATGGCCTGAAAAAATAAGTTCTTTACTTCCTCAAAAACGTTATGACGTAAAAATTACTGTATTAGAAGATATGACCCGACAGGTTGAGGTTGTTGAGTTAAAATAACACTTGATGTGTAAATTATATGTAAGCTGCATTGTTAAAATGTGGCTTTTTTCATTTTACCCCTATTGTATTTTGTGTTGGTAGTGATAAAAAGAGGTTGTTTGTTATAATTGCCTTGAGAAAATTACATAGGGTCATGCAAAAAAAATGTAACTATTTAAGTGGTGCTACGTAAATCAATGCATTGGAGAGTTAGATGTAGGGTTTATATTGAGGATGAACGTCATTTTGTTTCATACATACAAAGTGATAGGGAATATGGAGAATTTAGCAGATAGAGTGTAAATTTTAGGTATTACATGTAAAGTCATTTACTAATATAGTGACCAGTTCACACATTTATTAATTTCTTAAACCTCAAAAATGAAAAATTTATTATTATCTGCAATGTTCTTAGGCCTAATAGCTGTTAGCTGTGGCGGAAAAAAAGAGAAAAAAGCTGAAGCTGTTCAGGAAGAAACAAAAGTTGAAGCAGTAGAAGTTATTGAAGAAGTAAAAGCTGCCGATTCTACTATAGTAGAAGTAGCTGATTCTTTAGAAGTAGTTGAAGAAGTAGTTGGTGATTCAATTCAATAGTGATAAATGCCCCGAAAGGGGCATTTTTTATTTCCTTCAAGCCCTATCTAATTAGTGAGTAATTTCTTCTTTCTTCTTTCCATTTTTCAATCACTAATTACTTTTAAGTTGCAATTTGATGTTCTTTGTGAAAGAATATTTCGTAACAAGAGCAAGTTTTCTAAAAACTATCCTAACATCTTATGAAGATTTAAGAAATAATTGGCATTTTTGTCGGTCAATTATATTACTGAGTAAGAATTACAAAACAATAGAATATTATGCAAACGGTAGTGAGCGGGATCCGACCAACCGGAAACTTACATTTAGGAAATTATTTTGGAGCAGTTAAGAATTTTTTGCGTATGCAGGATGAGTATAATTGTTACTTTTTTATTGCAGATTACCATTCATTAACCACGCATCCAACCCCTCAGGATTTGCACAATAATGTTCGTCAGGTATTGGCAGAGTATTTAGCATGTGGCTTAGATCCGGAAAAATCTACCATTTATATTCAGAGTGATGTGCCTGCTATTGCAGAGTTAAGTATGCTTTTAGGAATGAATGCTTATTTAGGTGAGCTGGAGCGTACAACATCGTTTAAAGATAAAGCGCGTAAACAGCCCAATAATGTAAATGCAGGTTTGCTTACATATCCGGTTTTGATGGCTGCCGATATTCTAATTCATAAAGCCGATAAAGTGCCTGTGGGTAAAGATCAGGAACAAAACCTTGAGATGACTCGTAAGTTTGCAGGTCGTTTTAACCATATGTATAAGCAAGAGTATTTTAAAATACCTCAATCGTTTAATTATGGCGAAGCATTGGTTAAGATACCGGGCTTAGACGGATCTGGTAAAATGGGAAAATCAGAAGGCAATGGAATTTATTTAATTGATGAACCAAAACCATTACAGAAAAAAGTAATGAGAGCGGTTACTGATAGTGGACCAACAGAACCAAATTCACCAATTACAGAGCCTATCCAAAACTTGTTTACTTTAATGGAAGTAGTTTCTACACCAGATACGCTTCAGTATTTTAAAGATAAATATGCTTCTTGCGAAATTCGTTATGGAGATTTAAAAAAGCAGTTGGCTGAGGATATCAATAAATTTACCACACCTATTCGTGAAAAAATTGTGTCTATCAGAGAGGACGAAGAATATCTAAGAAAAGTGGTGAAAATGGGAAGAGAAAAAGCACAGGAAAGTGCGGCTCAAACCGTTGAAGAGGTCAGACAGATAATTGGCTTAAAGAGATTTTAGTAAAATTTAATAAAGGTATTTTTGAAGGCATCTTTCATATGAAGGATGCCTTTTTTAGTGCCTTAAAGTTTCATTTTTTGAGGAGTAGTAAAAGGGGAATGGGCGTTTTTATACCCATATATCTCTGATGTTATGATTATTACAGTAGAAGTTTAAAAAAAATCGGGCGAAGTTAAAGGTTTGATTATTAGAGCCTAAGGGAATAGTTGCAAAAATATTTTGAAAAAATATAGTAATATGTATTGCATAGTACCTAATAAAAGCCATATATTTGTAATACCAAATTCAATGTTAAAAAAGGTATTGTACGATGAAATTATCCGGGAATAAAATAGTAATCACAATCTCAGCTATTGTATTGTTTATGATGCTGATTGTTCCGGTACTACCTGCAAGCTTCTTTCAATCGCATGGAGATTCGTGTTGCAAAGAAGCTGATGACTACAAAGAAGCCGCATATAGCAGCGAAGCTACTTTTGTTGGTTTTTCAATAGGCAGGGAGATTACAATAAGTTTATAAAGTAGAATTAAGATTTTAAATCAGGAGGAGATATAGCTATGAAGGTTGAAAATACTAAAGCACAAATGAGAAAGGGAGTATTGGAATATTGCATACTTTCTATTCTTTCGCGAAGTGATAAATATGCCTCCGACATCATAAACGAGTTAAAAGAGGCTAAGATGATTGTAGTAGAAGGTACTTTGTATCCGCTTTTAACACGTTTAAAAAATGCCGGTTTATTAGGTTACAGATGGGAGGAATCAACTCAGGGACCACCGCGTAAGTATTACGAACTTACAGATAGGGGTAAAGAATTTTTAGGTGAGTTAAATACATCATGGCACGAATTGGTTACTGCCGTATCATTTATTAATAAAGACTAGCAAAAACTAAATATCATGAGAAAGACAGTAAATATAAATTTAAGCGGCAGAGTTTTTTATATCGATGATGATGCATTTGCCAGGTTAAGAGATTACTTGGATAAGCTCGAAAGATATTTTAAGAAGCAGGAGGAAGGTCAGGAGATTATTTCAGATATAGAGAGCCGTATCGCTGAACTGTTTGGAGAAAAAGTAAGTGATAAAAACGGTGTGGTAAATCTTCAAATGGTTGAAGAAGTGATGAGCAAGATGGGGCAACCCGAAGATTTTGAAGGTGAATTTGTTGAGTCCGAGGAGGAAACTATTCACGCTGAATATGTAAATACAAAATCACGCAAAAGACTTTACAGAGATATAGATAACAGAGTGTTGGGCGGTGTTTGTGGTGGTATTGCGGCTTATTTAAATATTGATCCGGTATTGGTGCGTATTATTTTTGCTATTCTTCCATTCTTAAGCTTAGGTATTGTTGTTCCGGTTTATATTATTCTTTGGATTGTTGTTCCAGCTGCAATTACGACTGCCCAAAAGCTGGAGATGCGAGGTGAAAATGTTACCATTAGCAACATTGAAAAGGCCATAAGGAACGAATATGAAGATGTGAAGCAACGCTTTAGTAAGGTGCGAGAAACTAAGGCCTATAAAAAGAGTGAGTCGTGGTGGAACAGGATGACAAAGCGCGATAAAAATATTATTGCCGTTATTGCCATTATTGGAGCCGCCGTACTTATGGGAAACTTGATTCATTTTAATGTTTTTGATCCTGATTTTTTGCATCACACAAGTTTTCATATGGGGTATTTTTCCCCTTTTTTTCACTTTCCGGGAATTGTAATCCTGGCTTTCATCTTGTTGGTGATTGGTTTTGTGTTTAAATCAGTTTTTAAAATCATCATATACCTTATTGCCTTCTTATTTTTAGCAGTAGTGGGTATTAAGGTAATTGGATTTATTCTTGGAAGTGTATTTATGTTTTGTTGATAAACAGAGTATTAACTGTTGAATTTGGTAAATTAATTAAGTTATCAACAAATACAGATGAACCTGGTGAGTGCTTAACTCGCTTAAATAAAAAAAAGAGAAATGAAAAAAACATTACATATCAACTTAAATGGTTTTGCTTTTCATATTGAAGAGGATGCTTACGAAAAATTGCGCCTATATCTCGAGAAAATAGAAAAGAGTTTCGTAGATAAAATTGAAGCCAAAGAAATTGTAGCAGATATTGAGGCGCGTATTGCTGAGCTGTTTAGTGGTAGTCATCAGTCAAATGAGGATGTAATTACCTTAGGGCAGGTTGATGAAGTAATTAAAACCATGGGAGAGCCTCAGGATTTTATTGATGATGAAGAGCCTGAGAAAACTACTTCCGAAGAAAAACAAAGTACAATGAACTCGCCAACTTATAAAAAAAGACTATATCGAGATACTGAGAACAGAGTATTAGGAGGTGTTTGTGGTGGATTGGGAGCATACTTCGATATGGATCCGCTTGTCTTCCGGGTAATCTTTTTAGTTGCCTTTATCTTGTATGGAATGTCATTACCAGTTTATCTTATTTTGTGGATTGTAATGCCAAAAGCCATTACTATTACACAGCGCCTTGAGATGAAAGGACCTGCTGAATATGAAAACTGGGAACAAAATTTAAAGAAAGAATACCAGGAGGTTTCTGAAAAAATTAAGCAATCAAAAACTTACCAGAACATTAATTCAGGTATCTCAAAAGGATCTGATACAATGGGTATGGCATTGAGTAAAGTAGTTGGGTTTTTAGGAAGTTTAATTGGTGTTGCTATTATGATAGGAACATTGGCAGCATTGGTAGGTTTGGTATTGACCTTTACATTTGGCTATACCTTCTTCGATTTTTCTAATGTAAGCGGGTATTATGCCACTTTACCCAATTATTTTTTGTCATCCTTAGATATAACCCTGGGTACAATAGGTGTTTTACTATTGGTTGTTATTCCAATTCTAATGGTGTTTTATTTAGGATTTAAGTTGGTGTTTAAATTTAAAACGCGAGGAGGTTTATTGGCACTGATCGGACTTATTTTATGGATATCAGGATGGGTATTGGTAGTGTATACTGCGGCTCGGGTAGCCCGTAATTATTCTGTACCGGAAACTGTATATAGTAAAAGTGTGCTGAACGAACCAACAGGAAATACCATTTACCTTAAGCCCAATGCTAAGTCGAATTTCCCGGATTATCAGGAACATCTTTTTGATGTGAACAGATTAGATGTGTATTTGGCAGATGATAGAATTTATGTGCAGGGTAATCCTAAAATTGAATTGGTTAGGGGAAGTGAGTTTGCTATTGATATTAAAAAAAGTGCAAAGGGAAACAGCATTTCAAATGCGCAAGCAAATATAGACGGGATAGAATATTTTTGGTTACAAAAAGATACTGTCATTTATATTGATCCGGTATTTACTCTTCAGGAAGGATCTAAAATACGAGATCAAAAATTACAACTTGTTTTGACTGTGCCCGAAGGTATTCAGGTAGAAGTGGATGATGACCTGCAATGGGTTGTGAACAATAACCTGGATTAAAATTCGTATAGAGTCACCTTTGAAAATTAATTTAATCATGAAAAACTTAATTAGATTATCAGTAGTGTTGCTAATGGTCGGTTATTCTTCTATAAGTATTCTGGCACAGCAAAAAATATCAGATAAAATGTTTAACGAGTTCAGATCGATGGATGAGGTGACTTATTTATCGTTTTCGAAAAACCTGATTGATATTATAAATTTTGAAATTGATGAAGACGATGATGAGGAGGATGATCATCAGGTAAGTGGAGATTTGCATGAGGTTAAGCTAGTGGTTTATAAACCTGATTTTAAACCGGAGAAAAATTTTCGAGATCAGGTACTGAAATTTTTAGATAAAGGAAATTATAAATTAGTTGAAACCGAGGATGATGACGATGATACAGAAGTGTGGGTGCATCGTAAGGGTAAAAAAGTGTATGAGTGTCATGTGATCTTTCAGGGCGATAAAAATGGAGTTTTATTATCCTTCATTGGAGATTTTAGAATTGATGATGTAGATGCCTTTAAAAATAAAATGGAGGATTATAAAGATTAGTGATTTTGTTTAATTAATTCTATCTTTTGGACTTATTGGTCTTAAAATTTTAACTATGAGTTCAGCAGGTCATGTATTAGATATGATCAAAAGGTCGAAGTATAATGCTTCCATCAGACAAAAAAGAATTGATCGAATTGCTAAATTAAAAGATATTTATCAGCAGGAGTTAATTAATAAAAACCACCAGAAATTTCACCGAAAGAAAATAGCTCCGGAAGAGCTTAAAGAAATTAAGGCGAGAATAAGACAACGTCTTGCTTATAAGCGTAAAATAGCATTTGTATCTACTATTGTTGCCACTATCCTTGTGATGGGCTTATGTGCCTTGCTTCTTTATCTGTGGGGACTATATTTAGAAGGAAGTTAAACCCGTATTATGTATTAGAACTTCGTCATGAACATTGAAAGCACTATAAAACAAAGCTTTACTGAAACGAGGCATAGCATCGTTCTGGTGAGTTGAAGTGAAGCTACAAAGTGTTTTGTTTTGAAGTGATTTCAATGGGTAATAGATTTTCTAATGCATAAAGCGGGTTAAAAGAGAATAACTAAAATTATAAACAAAAACGGTTCTGCTTAACATTAAAAGTAGAACCGTTTTTGTTTTGTCAATTTGTTTTATAGTTAACTATACTTTGTTGCAACAATCGGATTTATAAATGGCTTATCACCACCATTATTGCTGTGGTAGGAAATTAGTTTTTCATACATCTCAGGATCTTTCCATTCGATTTTAATGGCATCGCTAAAAACAATATCAGTTAAATTGTAATCAAACCACTGCAAATCCTCCTGAAAAGCTTCGGCATACCCGGTGTCCGTTTCGTGAACTCTTACGGATTTTACACTTACTTCTCCTTCTCCATTATTAAATGTTGTTGCTTTTAATATTTTATCAATTACAAATAAAAAAGTTAAAGCAAAACATTCTGCCGAAGGAGAAAGCGGCATCTCAACATACCTGTCGCTATTGCTTTTAATAAACGTTTTAAAATCAGGTTTTTCTTTATTCCACATAGCATAAGCATGGTCAAAACTGTCCACAACATCTCTAATGGTTCCTTTGGTTAGTCCAAAATCGTATACCATTTGTCCAAAATCGAGTTTAGTGGAGGTTAAAAACACTTCAACTACATAACTATGCCCGTGTAACGACTTTTTGCATCTGTCGCTTGAGCAATCCCTGACAATATGGGCTCCTTCAAACTTAAATTTCTTTCTTATTATCATCTGTTTGGTTTATTATTTTGTCTGTCATCAAAAATGTTCTTTAATATGAAGCCAATTATTGGCTCTGGTCCCACCAGTCTTTATTCGATGCGGTCGCACCGCTTATCTGGTAATTATTTCTTTTCGAAGCTGATAATTTTCAAAATCTCCCCCGTAATATTCGCTGGTAAAAGAACCTTCGCTACTTTGCGTACCACGTACTGATTCGCAGGTATGCACTAATCCGTGAAGTTTTACATATACCGAAGCTGTTTCTGCAGCAATGCTTACTTCGTCGTAAATCATCTTGGTTAAATTCTCTTGTAAATGACCACGACGAGCTACCCAGTCCACTATTCTTTGAAGTTTAGAAATGCCCAATACCATCTGATCGGGAATATAACTGATAACCGCGTAAGCATCTTCTCTGAACAATGTGCTAAAAGGAGCTACGTGATGTGAACATACCGATACAATATCAACGCGTTTGGTGATGGGGTATTTTTGTCCTTGCTCGTTCGGAAAGCTGGCCATGTGTGGCCTGTTCGACCATCGGCCGGAAAGCAATTCAGTATCATCTTCCAGGCTATTGCCGCAATACATCTTTGTCATGCGGTAAGGCGTACCTTTAGGTCCTCCAACATTAGGATCCTTTAAGTCAATTTTCATGGCTTTAAAAGCCTGAGTAATATGATATTCAGTCACTACCCGCATAATAAAATGAGCTTCTTCCGAAATACCACCTACACTTTCCACGTTGTCCGAAATTTTAAAGTCTTTCAAATGATTGTACTCAATCCATGAAGTTAAAAAATCCTTTAATGGGTATCTATCCTGAAATTTACCTTCTACATAATCTTTTAAGTAGTCGAACTTATTATTGTTTTCCTTTTTTAATCCATTTGCCCCATTTAATTTGGTATGAGGTTTTGGATTTTTAATAGCTGTTTTAATTCGTACATCCTTCATTTCAACTATCTTTTATCTTATTAATACTATACGATTTTAACTATTATAACTAATCTCAATGCGTATTGTTCTGAAGTAAAACATGGGTATTGTAATAATGTTCAAGAAGAAGAGAAAAAGATTAAACAATGTATATATTGAAAGTGTAATAAATCATTATTTAACACCTATTTATCTGGATAACTTTGGGGCATCTTAAATAAATGATATATCACCACCAACAAATGATTCAGGACCATTTACAAATGACATTTTACTGGTAACTTTTCATTTGTAAGCGGTAAAAAGTGAAAAGCTAATGGTAAAGAATAAAAAGTAAGTGGTAAAAAACGAAAAAAAACCTTTTCCGAAGTTAAAAACCAAGGAAAAGGTTCAAATATATTGATCACTGCTAACTGATCACTGCTAACTGATCACTGCTAACTGATTAGTCTTCATCTTTTTTCCATTTCTCGCTGCCAAAGCGAGAAGTTAAAATGGTCAGAATTTCATTGGCAGAATATTCAATGGGTTTATTGGTGATGTTGAGTACTTTAAAACCTCCTCTTTTAAATAGGTTTGCTGCGTAATCAAGCTCCATGCGTACTTTTCTTCTGTCAACGTAATCTGAATTAGGGTCCATATTGATGCGAGATACCCGACTGCTTCTTTGCGCTATAAGGTATGCCATAGAAATGGTTAAGCCAAAAACACGATTCGGATCAATCTGAAATAATTCTTCAGGAACAGGAGTGCCAGGTACAATAGGTACATTGGCCACTTTCCAGCCAAACATAGCGAGGTAAATACTTAATGGTGTTTTACCCGTGCGCGAAACGCCTGCTAACACAATATCAGCAGTAGCTATTTTTTCAGCGTGTTGTCCGTCGTCGTGCATCATGGTAAATTCAATGGCTCTTACTCTGCGGTAATATTCCATATCGCGCAAGCGGTATAACCCGGGTTGTTCAACTGGTTTCATGTCCAAAACTGTGTCCAGATAATCTGTCATGTTACCAACTAAATCAAAGTGTCTTATGTTTTTAGTTTCACAGGCATCAATCAGTTTTCTTCTGGCAATATGGTCAACCATGGTATGAGCAATAACACCGTTGTTCTCAATAACCTTATCTGTAATTTTGTCTATTTGTTCTTTTGTAGAGACTTCAGGTTCAATGATTACCGGAATTTTATGATCCGGGTACTGAATTAACATGGATTCTACCAGAGTGTGTCCGGCTACTCCCTTTCCGCCCGATACAATGTAAATAGGAGGCATATTCGATTTCTCTTCCATAATACTAGATTTTGGTTTTAAGTTAGTGATTTTATTGAGTGTTTACAGCAGTTAAATCATTACAAATTCGCCTTGCACTAGGAGATTTATCATATGTATAGGAATGTTAACCTTTTGCTAACCTTTTTCACAAACTTTAAATGCAACCAGAGGTACTAATGAGTAGATAGTAAAGGGGGAGCCGAAAACCATTATAGAGTAGGTAATTATAAACTTAAAAATAGAAATGAAACTGAAATCTTTACTTTTAAACTTAGTGCTTTTGTCAAGTTTCGGACTTGCATTTGGACAAGGAGCAATCGAGAATGATATGCTTCATTATTTCGGAACGGATGGACAGCGTTACCCTTACAACTATATTTTAAGAGATATGGATGAGGATGGTGATAAAGACTTAGTACAATTTGCTCATGATTATACTGTAGGAAAGCGCCTTTTAAGTTATTTTCCATTTGATAATAATAAATTTGATTACAACTATACAGCTTTAACAACTTCGTTTACAAATACTGATGCTGCATCAACATCTAAAGATGGATTTATTACTCAGTTTGATGCTGATAACAATGGAGAAGTTGACATAGTTTATTTGAATAAAGAAGATTTTCATATTTATAGAGTTGACGAAGCAGATGGTACTTATACTGCAACTAAAATTATTGATGGAACTACGCATACATATGAATACAGTGGAACTACTTATTCTTCAATTGGAGAGCTTGTTCCTGCTGATTTAAATAAAGATACCCGAACTGACCTTGTGTTAGTATCTTATAAAGATGATTTTTGCTGGTATGAACAAAATGCTGATGGTACTTATACTTATCATGAACTGGCAACAGGTGATCAGAGTATTAAAGATATTGTAGTAAAAGATTTAAATGACGATACAAATATTGATATTCTGGCTTTATCAGGCGACAAGAATCTATATTTATTTGCTAACAATGGTGATGAAACCTTTACACAGACATCTTTATTAACTTATACAACTGCATCCTCATATCCATCAGTAGCAAATGGAAGAAAGTCACTTATTGTTGAGGATTTTAGTGGAGATGATGTGGATGATATTGCTTTAGCTATTAGCTCTTATGAAACAATTGTTTTTATAGCTAATCCTGCAACATCAAGCTACACAGAAACAGCTATTAGAGCAACCGGATCGTCAAGTTTGTTTTGTGCAGATATTGATGGTGATGAAGATTTGGATCTTTTAACTGCAGAAAGAAGTGGTTATAATGTAGTTGCTTTTGTAAATAATGGAAGTGGAACATTTACAGAGGCTACATATTTTAACTCAGGTTCTTCCGGTAATAGTATCATAGATTTTGCAATGGATGATTTTGACCAGGATGGCCAAATAGATTTTGTACTGTCTAAAAATTCATATGCTTATTTTTATTCTTCTTCTTTCGAAGCTTACGAAGGAACAACATCTGTTTACGTTAGAATGGCTGTTGCCGGTACTCCAACCGATGTAGTAACTCTAACATTATCAACAGAGGCAGGTGACGAAATTGATGTAAATCGTTACGATCAGTCAACAGCTACTATTAACGGTGATAATACCAATGAAGTTACCATTTCAGGTACATTGGAACAAGTTCAGTTAGCGCTTAATAATTTTAAGTATACCGGTACAACAAGAGGAACTAAAGAAGTAGTAGTAGAAGTTAATAATGGTGGTACAATTACTTCAACTACTTTAACAATAACCCTTACTTCTACAAGCTTACCCAAAGCACAGGCATCAATTACAGAATGGCCAACTGCTTCAGGTATTACATATGGAGAAGATCTTTCATCTTCTGTATTAAGTGGAGGAGATGTTAGTGTTGAAGGAACTTTTACTTTCAGTGATGAAACAATTACCCCATCAGTAGGATCTTATTCAGCAGAAGTTACATTTACTCCTGACGATGTTGATAATTATGAATCAAGTACAAGTAATATTAACGTTTTAGTAAGTCAAAAAGAACTAACTGTTCTTTATGCTGAAGCTATCAATAAAGTTCAAGATGGTACTACTATAGCCATAGTTAGGGGAGCTGAACTTTCAGGTGTTGTTGAAGGAGATGATGTACAATTAGATACGGAAGTTGAAGGTTATATTATCGGTGACTTTATTCAAAGTACAGTTGGTGCAAATATTCCAGTGTTAACAATAATGAGCATTTCAGGAGCTGATGCTGACAACTATACGCTTACTCAACCAGCAGGATTAACTGCTAACATCTCTTTAATAGCAGGTGATGCAGATGTAGATGGAACAATTACTTACCCTGAGATTGCTGGTGATATTGATTGCGATGGAACGATAACTTACCCTGAAATAGCAGGTGACCTTAATGGTGATGGAGAAATTACCCGTCCATTAGAAATTGCAGGAGATACTAATGGAGATGGAGCTATTACACACCCGGCGGAAGTTGCAGGAGATGTGGATGGAGACGGACAAATAACTTTCCCTGAATTAGATGGCGATAACAACGGTAATGGCGTAATCGATGGTGATGAAGGTTTACCAACTACAGCTATTGATACTTTAAGTGAATCAATTAAAATTTATTCAGGTAAAGGTGCTGGTGTTTTAAATATCATCAATTTATCGTCTGAGGAAAGTTTTGAACTGAAAGTATATAGCATAACGGGACAGTTGGTTTATGCAAATGTAGTTAGTTTATCCAATGGACTTAATCTGATAGATGTTAATAAAATGTCAGGTTCGTATTATATAATTAGCCTAAAAGGCAAAAATATTAATGTGAACACAAAAGTTCTTATAAAGTAGTATACGAGTGTTAAAAGCTTAAATAATGAAAGGAGATAACAGTTTTGTTGTCTCCTTTTATTGGATATGCACTATAATAATCAGTTATAGATATTTATTTTTGTTCAAGCCGTAGAGTATACAAATAAAAAATTATACTTACTATTGCAGGGCTAAAATTGATTCTAAACGAAAATAATACATTAGCTTAGCTAGGGTTGGCTCAGTATTAGGGTGTTATATTTTACGATTAGGAGGAGAAAAATAGGGGATTAATGAAATCAATTACTTCAGTTATTCCAACTCGACTTAAATTTATTAGGCCATCATTGTTTGTTTTCGTTATGCTAATAGCTTTTGGTATTATGATTACATATAAGTACGGGTATGTAAAGGGAGTTGGTATTGGTAGGGAAAAGCCAGTCGCAAGTAAAGGTTATTTAAATATAACAGAACAAGATTTACAGGAGCATAAACTATTGGCTCTTCGTGGAGAATTTGCGTTTTATTGGAACCAGCTATATACACCAAGGTATTTTAATACTGATACAATTGAACTAGCAAAGGAGTATGCTTATGTGCCATCGGTATGGAATAATCAAAGCTATTATGGAGATGAAGTTAGTGCTCTGGGGTATGCAACCTATCATTTGGTAATTCATGTTCCGTATGATGCTTTGTATGGAATTAAGGTGAAAGAGCTTGATTGTGCATATCATCTTATGGTTAATGGGGAGAGCGTTAAGGTTGGTACAGTTGGGACTAATAAGGAAACAACTATCCCTTCATGGAAGAGAGAAGAACTATTTTTTTATTCTAAAAACAAGAAAATAGATTTGGTTTTGCAAATCGCTAATTTTCATCACCGTAAAGGAGGACCGGAGGATGTGATGCTGTTTGGGGAAACCCGGAATATTGTACAATATAAGGAGCAACAAGGTATAATGTCGGTATTTCTATTTGGTGTGCTCTTTATGCTGGCGGTATACTTTCTGTTGATATATATAGTAGGAAGGCGAGAGCCTTCTGTAATATGGTTTAGCACATTTTGTTTTTTTGCATTACTTCGTTTATTAACCACAGGTGAAAAAGTATTGCTTGAGATATTGCCTAGTTTGAATTGGGATATTGCAGTACGTATTGAGTATTTATCTTTTATTATACCCACGGCCTTGGCTTTTAGTTTTTTAAGGACGTTTTATACTTCAATATTTAAAAAGTGGTTCGAAATAGCTGTTTGGAGTATTGCAGTGGTTAGTGCATTAATGGTGCTGATTACCCCACCTACAATTTTTAGTTACATACCGGTATATTACCAGATATTTATATTAATTATTGGGGCTTATATGTTATTGGGCATTGTGGTAGCCTTAATAAAAAGGTATGAGTTTGCGGTTGTGTTTTTGATAGGTATCATCTTTTTTTATGCCACATTGGTTAATGATGTACTATACTTTAATAAAATAATTAGTGCAGGATACTTAATGCCATATGGGTTATTTATTCTCTTTTTCTCTTTTTCATTTGTTATGTCAAAACACTTAACAAATGCATTTTTGGATGCGGACAGGCTAAGGGTGGCACTTAAGAAGCATACAATCCATCTTGAGAAAGAAGTAATGTTAAGAACAGAGGAGATAAGGCAACAGAAGGATTCAATACAGCAACAGGCATTCAATCTTGAAGAGGCCAATAATAAACTTTTAAATCTGAATAGGTTTAGGGATGAAATGACGGGAATGATTGTTCATGATCTTAAAAATCCACTCAATTCTATTATCAACCTGGCTCAAATGAAAGATGTTCCGGAAAAAGATAATTTAATCTGGCAGGCAGGTATTGAAATGCATAATATGGTCTTAAACATTTTAGATGTTAATAAAGCTGATGAAGTTGGTTTTACTATAAATAAGGGAATGGTAAATTTTCAGGATTTGGTGAGTGAAGCAATTTACGATGTTAATGTAAATGCATCCAAAAGAGCAATAAGTATTATACGTCATGAAGATTTTAATTTCATTGTGTTAGGAGATCGTGTAGTTCTTAAAAGGGTGTTGGTTAATCTGCTCATTAATGCTATCCGTTTTTCACCTTCCAACGGTAAAGTAACCATATCTTTTCGTAAACAACCGGATAATACCTTCGTGTGCATAATAAAAGATCAAGGGCCCGGAATTCGTCGAGATCAACAGGAGATAATCTTCGATCGTTATAGAAGTTCCGAACTGAGTGATAAGAGTCTTCGTTCAACGGGTTTAGGTTTAACATTCTGTAAGATGGCTGTTGAGGCACATTCAGGTTCGGTTTATATAAATTCTGTTATAGGTGAAGGTTCTGAATTTTGTGTAAAGCTGCCCGTTGAGTCTTCCCTTCCCTCAAGTTCTCATAAAGTTATTTCAACCAATAAAGATGCCATTGATATTATGAATTTAAAGGATGAATGTAAGCTGAAGATAAAACCATTTATACAAGAGCTTAAAAAACTGGAAGTTTTTGAGGTTAGTGATATAAATAATGTTTTAGGTGAAATAAAGGATGAGGCAATTGTTGATGGCGACTTAATTGTAGCTAACATAAAAGAAGCTGTATTGTCTTGCAACCAGGATAAATACGATAGTGTTATTAATGTTTTAATGGATTGCGATGTATAAAATTTTAGTAGTAGATGATCATGTCGAAAGTCTTCAGGTTATTATTAATTTTATTAAGAATGCACATCCTGACTATACAATATATCAGGCAATAACGGCTAAACTTGCGATTAAGATTGCTGATATGAAATTACCGGATCTCATTATTACAGATTGGGATATGCCTTCTATGTCAGGTGTTGAGTTGGTAAAGTATATTAAGTCACAGGATAAAACAAAAGATATTCCTGTCATCATGGCTACAGGGGTTATGCTAACATCGGCTAATTTACAAATTGCATTAGAAGCCGGATCTATTGATTATATCCGTAAACCTATTGATCCAATTGAACTGGAAGCCCGTATGCATTCAGCCATTAAGTTGATAGAGGAACACAAAAGTCGTATTGAATTTGAGAATAGTAAACTTACGGAAAGTGCTCTGTATTTAGCACGCAATAACGAGTTTATGGTTGATGTGAAAAAGAAACTGGCCAACTTTGCGAGTTTTGTAAAACTTAAAGATGTAGAGCAGGATATGTTAAACCTGATCATTGATGAATTTGATGAAAAAGTTAAATCAGATTCCTGGGAGCGTTTTGAGCTGGCATTTAAATCGGCACATCCAAATTTTAATAAGTATATCACTTCTGCCTTCCCAGATTTAACACCTTCCGAAATTAGATTGGCTAATTTTATACGTATGGGGATGAGTATAAAGAATATAGCCAGTGTTTTGTATCAATCGCCCGATAGTATAAAAGTGGCACGATCCCGATTAAGAAAGAAACTGGATATTGATACTTCCCGTAACCTCGAAACTTTCCTTTCAAAATATTAAAACACTATTTCCAAATAGTAATAACGGCTTTCTTTATTGTAAAAAAAAGAGAGTTCCATGTTTACCTTTTGCTAACCTCTTGTTATTCATTCTTTTTGAACTGTTAGGTAGTTTTGATTACTTATAACGACTTTATTGTTTTGGCTTTAAATTAGGAATTGTATTGACTATTTGCGGTTAAAAATGATAAATACAATTTGTGCTAATAATCATCGTATTTTTTTTGGCATTTGTCATAAGATTAAAATCATTTGTCTAGTATGTAGCGCAGTTAGTCAAGCAACAGGCGGTGGTTGTCAGTATATAGCAACTCTCATATGTTCAGTACGTAATACAGGCTGATGCCTGAATTTTTAAGGCTTCGTTTTTCGGAAAAATAATTATAGTAAAATATATAATCCCAATTGAATGAAAACTGAAATATTCAAAAAGATTCTGTTGTTGATATGGATAAGTTTAATATCCGTATCAACGCTCTTTAGTCAAGAGATTTGCAATAACGGAATAGATGACGATGGTGATGGATTAATTGATTTTTTTGATCCCGATTGCCAAAGTGAAGCAGATGCAGACGAGAACTTCTTTTACAACAAAAGTATTCCAACCTGTAGTGCTAAACCTCCTGTATTTTATACCTGGACTCTGCAGGAAAAATTCAATACCAATGAAGCAAATGGGGGTACTTTATCGGGAACTCCTCCATACCCTGTTGATCAACGGTGTGGTTTATTTGTTGGTGACTTGGACGGCGATGGTGTTTCAGAGCTAGTAGGAAAGGATGGGAGTGATGGTGTACATGTTTTTAGTGGGGTTACAGGTAAGCATATTGCTGAATATGCTGTTACAAGTCACTCTTATTCCCAGGTTGCGTTGGGTGATGTGGATAATGATGGTAATGGAGATATTTTTTTAGTTAATAACTCTGGTAATTTAGTGCGTCTTGTTTTTGATAAAACCACTAAAACATTGAGTTTAGCAAGTGGTTTTACTCAGAATTCCGCTGCAAGTAGTAATCGTTCACCTCAGTTGGCAGATTTTGATAATGACGGTATACCTGAGGTTTATGTTGGGGGTATCATTTTTAATTCTTTAACAGGTGAAATATTAGTTACCGGATCAGGAAATGTAGGTAAGCATAGTCAATCAGATGCATGGCCGATAGCCTATAATATATATGAGGAAGGAGATTTAGATCCGGATGGAACGGGAGTTTTTGGATCTGATGCTGCAGGACTTGAGTTAGTTGCAGGTAATCAGATTTATTTAGTGGCAAATAACTCAGGAACATGGAGCATGTCTGTTGCAGCCGAAATTTTATCTTCAGATATTACAACTTCGGATGCTCAGATTCTTAATGGGGACGGATATACTAGTCTGGGAGATTTAAATGGAGATAAGCGTACGGATATAATTGTTACCACTAATAGAAGTACAGCTCAAAGTTATATATATGCTTATGATCCAATCTCTTTAGCCCAAATTGGAACAGCTTATGCATTCCCCACAGCAAATAAACAAGCTGGTCGTTGTAATGTAGCTGATTTTGATGGAGATGGAGAGTTAGAAATTGGAGCCGCTGGAAAAAATGAGTATGTAGTATTGGAAACTGATCTAACTCTTAAGTGGTTAAAAAGTGGTTTGGATGATGGATCAGCTCAAACAGGAAGTACTGTTTTTGACTTTGAAGGAGATGGCTCAGCAGAAGTAGTATATAGTGATGAGGATATTTTGTATGTATGGAAAGGAGCGGATGGTAGAGAGTTGGCAAGCATTGCATCCCCATCTGGTACCAGAACTGATTACCCTCTAGTAGCAGATGTTGATAATGATGGACAGGCTGAAATTGCAATTACAGCTCAATACGTTGAAGCACCGAGTAATTCACCGGGAAAAGGTTGGATATCTGTTTTTCGCTCTGCCGATGCCCCTTGGGTAGCCGCTCGTGAAACCTGGAACCAACATGGTTATTTTGTGACTAATGTAGAGGATGATCTGTCCATCCCATTGAGGCAACAGGATTTTGTGTCACCATGGTTTAATAATGACTTTAACACAGCCTTTAATCAGTTTTTGGTACAAACTACTTATATGACATATGAGGCTCAACCAACGTTTGCAACTGGAGATTTAACAACGGAAAATGTTGAGTTTAACCTAAACAATTGCCCTATTACACATGAGGTTAATTTTACTTTAACTTTTGAAAATAATGGATCTTGGAAAATCCCGCGAAACACTCCGGTTTCTTATTACGACGGTGATCCTTATCAGCCGGGAGCAGTGTATTTAGATAGTACGCATATTTCCGATAATATTGAGCCTGGGCAGGAGTACGTGATGGAAGATATGGTGTATGATGAGAATGAAGATGGAAAGATGGACTTATATGTTTTGGTCAACCATAGTCATTTTACTGTTGATGGAACACCGTTGAATCTTCCCTTGGTTGAAGGAACTATTAATTCTCCTACTTTAGAATGTGATTATGACAATAACCTTGGTTTTATTGTTTCTTTGGAAAACTGCGTAGCTGTTTCTACTCCGGAAATTGATTTGGACCGGAATAACAGTAGTGGTGTTTTAGGAAATGATTATCAAATAGGTTTTGCCATTGGTGAAGCAACAACATTTAATGTGGCTGATGCTGATGTGTTTATCAGAGATACTGATTCACCTAATAATTTAAGAGGAGCTATAATAACTCTTACAAATCTTTTAGATACAGGTGATGAAAATTTAGGAATTACTACCGATGGACAAGATTATGCTGATGAGTACGGTATTACTGTTAATATAACAGCTAGTGTTATTACATTATCCGGTCTGGGTAATTCATTATTGGAGTATGAAAGAGTAATTAAAAATATTACCTATAGTAATTCTAAAGAAAGCCCTGATATGACAACCAGGGTAATTACTTTTGAAGTACAGGATGAGTATTCATCAAATACACCTTTGGCGCAAACAAGCGTAATTTATACCTATAGGCCTGAACTTGATTTAGATCCGGATAATAGTTCGGGAGGAACAGGAAAGGACTATCAGGCTACATTTACTGAAGGAGATGGTCAAATTGCTTTTGTGGATACAGATGTGTCCTTTACTGATTCGGATGGAATAACTATATCAGAGGCCATTGTTACTTTAACCAATAAAGTAGACGGTACTGAAGAGGATATTGATGTGCCTTTCTCATTGCCGGCTGGTATACTTCGCGATTTTAATGAGTTAACTCCTGGTAAGGTAAGATTATATGGAACTGCAAGCCTTGCCAATTATCAAAGTGCAATTGCTTCTTTATCTTACAGAAATGATAATGAAGATCCTACCGCTGGAGACAGAATTATAGAGGTTGTTATTAATGATGGTTATCTTGATTCAGAGAAAGCTACAGCCACTATTACTGTTGTTCCGGTGAATGACAATCCAGTAATATCAGGTGCTTTGGATGCTGCAGTATATGCTTCAGGAAATTTAACGGTATTGCCTTATCCTGAGATTACTGATGTAGATAATGAATTACTAAAATCGGCAACAGTTACAATTACTACTGGTTTTGTTTCCGGAGGTGAAGATCAACTTAGTTTTACAGAAGATCATGGTGTTGCAGGTTCTTTTGATTCTTCAACAGGTGTGCTGTCTTTGTCTGGAGAAGCCACCATTGCAGAGTATAAAGAGATTATTTCAACAGTTCAGTTTTCTTCTACACTTGCTACATATACTGGTAACAGAGCAGTCTCAATAAAAGTAACAGATAATGATGATGGTGAAAGTAATGTTTTTCACAGAACAATCATTCTTATCAATAATCCGGGAAATGATGCTCCTTATGCAGCAGATGATGCTTATGAAGTTTTTAAATCAAACACACTTTCCAAAGTAGCACCTGGTGTTTTAAGTAATGATTTGGACCCGGATGGCGACGGCGTTACGGTTTCACCAACAATCTCTACTACTGGATCTTTTGGGGGTGCACTTACTGTTAATGCAGATGGATCATTTACCTATGATCCGGATGAAAGTAATTCAACAGTTGTTGCATTGAATTATGGAGAAACAGCTATTGAAACATTTACGTATTTTAATATAGATGATGAATCTGTTGAATCAGGAACAAGCTCATCTAATGAAGCTACTATAACATTTACAATAAAAGGAGAAAATGCTACTCCGGTTGCAAATGATGATTCTTATACTGTTGATCAGGACGGAGAAATTATTACCTCCTCACCAGGGTTATTAAATAATGATACAGATGCAGATGGTGTAACAAGGTTAGAAGTTGTGCAAGTATCTCAATCATATAACTCTGTGATCTATGGTCAGTATGGATCTTTTGTCTGGTATGGTGACGGTAGTTTTGTGTATACTCCAAATCAGTCGAATCCTGATGTACAGGCCCTTCAGGTTACAGATACAGATTTAGTTGAAACATTTGTGTATACAATTGAAGATCCTAATTTTGATTCGGATGATGCTACGGTTACCATAAATATACAAGGAACTAATGATGCACCTTATGTATATGCTGAGGATGCGGATGAA
Source organism: Labilibacter sediminis (assembly GCF_005877885.1). GTDB lineage: Bacteria > Bacteroidota > Bacteroidia > Bacteroidales > Marinilabiliaceae > Saccharicrinis > Saccharicrinis sediminis. The sequence continues at coordinate 2,441 of NZ_VCHY01000012.1, read as the reverse complement.
TTAACCAATAAAAATACTTCACTAACATTTAATGAGGCCAATAACAATAAAATTTATGTTACAGATAATGATGGTGATGACCAAAGGATAACAATAACTGTTACAAATGGTACATTAACATTAGGCGGAACTTCCGGCTTATCTAACTTTTCAGGAAATGGAACGGCCTCGGTAACATTTGATGGTAGCCTGGCAGATGTTAATGCTGCCTTGCTAGGATCAAGTTTTAGTCCAACTTCTGATTTTACAGGTACGGCAAACATCACCGTTCAAACACAAGATTTAGTTGGAGGTACACCGGTAGAAACAGATAGTGAGGTAATTAATATTAACGTTATTGATCCGAATACTGCTCCGGTTGTAACTATTCTAAATACTACAACATTCCCAACATCACAAACTATCCAGGAAGATGCACAAGTTACATTTGTGGCGGGAACAGCAACTAAAATGTCAGTAGCTGATTCTGATGGTGATGATCAAACCGTTACGATTACTATTACAAATGGAGTACTTACACTTACTGGTACATCGGGAGTAACTATTACAGGAAATGGTTCAGCGAACATTACTTTCACTGGTACATTGGCTCAGGTGAATGAAGAAATGGATGGAGCTGTATTTACTCCAACCCAAAATTATAGTGGATCAGCCAGTGTTCAGGTGTACACAAATGATGGTAAAGGAGGTTCCCATTACGGTATCGATAATATAACGATTAATGATGTTGATGAAGCACCTGTAGCCAATAATGATTCAAAAACAATATTGGAAGATGCGTCTGTAATTATTTATGCATTAGCCAATGATGAAGATAAGGATGGCAATGGAATATCTATAATATCAAATACCGATGTGAGCAATGGTTCTTTAACCAATAATGGTGATGGAACGTTCACTTATGTTCCGGATGCTAATTTTAATGGTTCAGACAGTTTTACCTATACCATTGAAGATGGGGATGCTTCAAATCCTGATTCAGATAATGCAACAGTTAGCATTACAGTTACTCCAGTAAATGATGCGCCATCATTTACAAAAGGTGCAGATCAAACCATTGATGAAAATACAAGTGGAGTTCAAACTGTTTCTTCTTGGGCTACAGATTTAGATGCTGGAGCTACAAACGAGTCAGGACAAACTTTATCATTCAATGTTTCTAGTGATAACAATTCATTATTCGCTACTCAACCGGCCATTGATGCTTCCGGTAATTTAACTTATGAGTTAGCATCCGATGTGTATGGAGTAGCAACAGTAACAGTAAGCATTTCTGATAATGGTGGAACTGATAATGGAGGAGATGATACAAGTGATGATCAGACTTTTACCATTACAGTTAATCCTCAGCCTAAAGTTTCTATAAGTGTTGACAAAGCAACAATTCAGGAAGCAACCTCAGAAACAGCTACATTTACTATTAGTCTAAATCATGTTTCTGATCAGATAGTTACAGTTGATCTTGCATTCTCGGGTACAGCAAATCTAACAAGCGATTATACAAGAAGTGGTACCCAGGTTCAGATTCCTGTAGGTGAAACTTCTGCAGATATAACTGTTACAGCTGAGGATGACGATGCCTGTGATAATGGTATTAATGAAACAATAGTTGTAGACATTGATGCTGTTACAAATGGTGTTGAGGATGGAGCTCAACAGGCAGAAACAGAGGTTGTTGATAAAGATACAAAACCATCAATAGGAACAAGTAACGGGAATAATCCAACAACCTGTGGAGGAACAAATGGAAATATTGTACTGGGAGGATTAGATGCCAATACGGAATATTCAGTTAACTATAAGTTTGGAGTTAGCTCTGTTGGACCTGTAGCGATAACCAGTGACGGAAGTGGTAATTTAACAATAAGTAACCTGTTGTCAGGAAGCTATACAGACATAACAGTTACCTTAGGCAATTGTACGTCCGACATTTTAAGTGGACCAATTACCTTGACTGACCCAATTGCTCCATCAACACCTATTGTCAGTGTAACGGCTCAACCAACTTGTTCATTAGCAACAGGAACAATCACAGTAAGCTCAAGCACAACAGACTTGAACTTCAGTATCGACGGTTCCGATTATAGCAATACCAGTGGTATCTTTACCAGACTGGCAGCAGGCGATTATACAGTAACAGCAAGAAATGCAGCAGGTTGTGTATCCAATGCAAGTGCCACGTTAACCGTAGATGCCCAGCCATCTACGCCGAGTGTACCAACGGCCAGTGTAACGGCTCAACCAAGTTGTTCATTAGCAACAGGAACAATCACAGTAAGCTCAAGCACAACAGACTTGAACTTCAGTATCGACGGTTCCGATTATAGCAATACCAGTGGTATCTTTACCGGACTGGCAGCAGGCGATTATACAGTAACAGCAAGAAATGCAGCAGGTTGTGTATCCAATGCAAGTGCCACGTTAACCGTAGATGCCCAGCC
>NZ_VCHY01000119.1 GCF_005877885.1 Labilibacter sediminis | reverse complement strand
TCACTAGTGTCCCATTAAAATAGGGACGTTATTAAAAATTAAATAAACATGGCTCATTAAGCCTATTACGTTCTTTGTCATTTTGAAATTTAGTTTTATCAAAGAGGTCTCGAAGATGTGTTTTGTCGGTCAAGGATATACTTAAGATTTGCAATACCTCATATGTACTTCTATCAATTTGCATGTCCTGCTGGACGATGGCTACTAGGCAATATGCACATATGGCAGCATAGATTTGAATTCGAACTGCATTTTCAGTAGTTCCCCAGAACTTTTTGATTTTTAGATGTTGTTTTAACCATTTGAAGAACAGCTCGACTTGCCAACGATTTCTATAAAGCTCAGCAACTTGAAGTGCTGAAATTTGTATAGCATTTGTTAAGAAAACGAACTCACGCTCTTGTTCTTCATCCCAATATCTGACTAAGCGAAGGTGTTTGGGATAATATTGCTTTGGATAAAATCCAGTCAATTCGATCTTTACATCTGATAGTACATCCTTGGGTAACCTGCGCTTCCATTTGATGGACTTGTATTGAAGATTCTTCTTTGCTCTGACAACGAAGAAAGCTCCGATCTGATGGATCTTAAATAGCATCTTGAAGTTGTTATAAGCACGATCAAAGATGTAATAAGAGCCTGATTCATATGGGATCTCTTTCATTGCCTTTGAGTCATGAACAGAAGCTTCAGTGATATGAAAAAATGCTGGAATCTGTGTTTCTACATCATATAATGTATGCACTTTAATGCCGCCCTTTTTCTTTCGAAACTTTGCCCACCAAAATACAGAAAGGCATAAATCAATCGTCGTTGAATCAAAAGCATAGACATTACCTCCAAGCTTGAAGATATCAGTAGCTCGTTTCTTTCTGGCTTCATTAACCAGGTAGTAGGCATATTCTTCAAAAATGTGGTAGTCGCGATCCTGATTGGCTCTTGCCAGAGAAGATCTTGAAACATTCTTACCCATTCCCAAATGATAACATTTGGAGTGGTGAGCATCAAGAGCAATGATCAAATCTCTCAGACTTTCACGATTGGAAAATTG
>NZ_VCHY01000118.1 GCF_005877885.1 Labilibacter sediminis | reverse complement strand
TTGATCTATTTGGGGATTTAGGCAATAATCACCCAATTAGTGAAATTGACAATGGATTAAGGGTGGATTAGTGTTGTATGATGTTGTTTAGTAATGAAATGTGTATAAACATCACAGGAATCATTGATTGAAGGGTTGGGTGGAATTGGGTAATTCCATTCCGGTGTTGGTTGGAATCGGGGATTCCATTGTTGATAAAAGCCTATTTTGAGCATCTTATAAGGTGAGTTCACTATGGATTGTTTGAATGCTTTCATGATAAGATGTTATATGCTTTCTTTGTTTATCCCTTGCTATGTTCATTGATATTGAGCCTTGATTGATTTATTGGATTCCTTTGCAATGGTAAGACCACTAATATGTCATGTGGTATGGTAAGAGCACTAATATGTCATGTGCTATGGTAAGACCGCTAATATGTCATGCGGTATGGTAAGAGCACTAATATGTCATGTGCTATGGTAAGACCACTAATATGTCATGTGGTAAACGATACCGGTATTCGTTAATAAATTGAAACCTTGATTGAAAGTTGCTTTGATTACCTTGATTGAACTTGAATTCCATGTTTATTGTTACCCATGTTGAGCCTTGCTATAACTTGTTATATGTTAGCATGATAATGATCCTCTTGAACTCACTAAGCTTTTATAGCTTAACCCGTTAGTGGTGACATTTTTCAGGTTAAGATAAGACAGTGTGATCGGATCTTGGAGTTTAGAAGACTCTTGGATAAGAAGCGTATTACTGCCTTTTGGTATACATAATACCTTGTATTCAGTTGTCGGGTTCGGGTAGTTTTATATTACAGTTGTATTTTATGAGTTTTAGTTTGGTTTGTATCCCATATTAGTGGTTTTATATTCATTTAACCCATGGGGGTATTTTGGTCATTAGTTTAGTTTGTATTTCATTTGGAAATTTTGTATTTTGACAGGAATGGATATGCTATATAAGCGAATAGGTCATGCTGAAATTTTGTTAAAATTTTATATTATTTTAATGTTTATTATTAATTGTATAAAAGAAATCGGGTCTTACATAAGATATCC
>NZ_VCHY01000117.1 GCF_005877885.1 Labilibacter sediminis | reverse complement strand
ACACTACAGTGGAAGTGTGTTGAATCAGCAGCAGACAGTAAGCGTCTTTTTTATGGGCGCTTTATTCTGTCTCCGCTTATGAAAGGTCAAGCAGACACAATAGGCATTGCGATGCGACGAGCGTTACTTGGAGAAATCGAAGGAACATGTATCACACGTGCAAAATCTGAGAAAATACCACACGAGTATTCTACCTTAGCAGGTATTCAAGAATCGGTACATGACATTTTAATGAATTTGAAAGAAATTGTATTAAGAAGTAATCTATATGGAACTTGCGACGCGTCTATTTGTGTGAGGGGTCCTGGATATGTAACTGCTCCAGATATCATCTCGCCGCCCTATGTAGAAATAGTTGACAATACACAACATATAGCTAGCTTGACAGAACCGATTGAGTTGTGTATTGGATTACAAATAGAAAGGAATCGCGGATATCTTATAAAAACGCCAAATAACTCCTTTCAAGACGGAAGTTATCCAATAGATGATGCTGTATTCATGCCCGTTCGAAACGCGAATCATAGTATTCATTCTTATGGGAATGGGAATGATAAACAAGAAATACTCTTTCTTGAAATATGGACAAATGGAAGTTTAACTCCTAAAGAAGCACTTCATGAAGCCTCCCGGAATTTGATTGATTTATTTATTCCTTTTTTACATATGGAAGAAGAAAACTTACATTTAGCGGATAATCAACACATGGTTCCTTTACCCCCTTTTACCTTTCATGATAAGTTGGATAAACTAAGTCAAAACAAAAAAAAAATAGAACTGAAATCGATTTTTATTGACCAATCAGAACTACCTCCCAGAATCTATAATTGCCTTATAAGGTCCAATATATATACAATATTGGACCTTTTGAATAACAGTCAAGAAGACCTTATGAAAATGGAGGATTTTCGCATAGAAGATGTCAAACAAATTTTAGGCATTCTAGAAAAAAATTTCGTAATTGATTTACCGAAAAATAAGTTTTAAATTCTTTGGATTTTTTTCTCTTTTTTTAGAAAAAGGCCGAAAATAGGTTTTGAATCTTTAAGACAATTCATATATTCGGA
>NZ_VCHY01000116.1 GCF_005877885.1 Labilibacter sediminis | reverse complement strand
ACCCCCCAACCTACGGCCGATCCCAATCACCCTCCGAGACCGAGCACCCTGAACACAACAGAATTCATCATAGAAGAAAACCCAACAACCAGATTTACATAATTGACTGACCGAAGCAAGATTCAAAGCAAGAGTAGGAATAAAATAAACATCAGATAACGAAATATAAGGGGTGACTATAGAGCCAACTCCCTCGACAGACATAGGTGTAGAACTAGCAGACATAACAGATAAAGGTGAACGAGAAGACATAGAAACAAAGGATGACTTATAAGGAGACATATGATGGGAAGCACCAGAATCCAAAATCCACAAGGATGAAGGAATACCAGACGTACTGGAGGAAGACAGACCTGAATGAGGCACAGACACAGACATGGCAGACGGATTGTTGGCAAGGAATCTTTTGAATTCCTCAAGAACTGTGGGGTCCAATGCAGATGGTGGCGTGAAATCAGAGTCAGCGGGAGCAGTAGGAGCAGCAGCGGCATACTGTGGAGGTTTGGGAAAACGAGACTGTCCAGAGGACTGGGCAGGGGCCTTGACTTGTTGTTGGGCAGGTTGCTGTTGCTGTTGGTTTCCTTTCAACATGGGGCACTGAGACTTCCAGTGACCCTTCTTCCTACAGAACGCACATTCATCTTGAGCAACTCTAGGGCGATTCTGATTTGAAGACTGAGAGCGAGACGATGTAACAGCCAAAACAGCAGGAGTAATAGGCTTTGAGTCCTTAGCAGCAGTGGACTTCAAACGAGTTTCTTCAGCTATCAACTCGTGAACAACAGAATCAACAGTAGGAAGAGGATTTCGATGCAGAATCGATCCTCGCAGACCCTCAAAATCAGATCTCAAAGCCATCAAAAACTGAACCAGGCGTTGAGATTCTCTCCTATCAACATAAGGCTTAAAAGCCTTCAACTCAGCAGGCTCTGTAAGAGCCAGTTGATCCCATAGATCAGACATAGCAGCATAAAACTCCTGAACAGACAAGGAGTTTTGTTGGAGGGCCCGAATATCGAATTCCAGCTGATACTGCTTGGCAAAGTTGGACTGGGTGTACAATCTATCCAAATGATCCCAGATCT
>NZ_VCHY01000115.1 GCF_005877885.1 Labilibacter sediminis | reverse complement strand
GAAGAGGTGGGAGTCAGAAGAAGTAAGAGGGCTAGGTTTGAAAAATCGTTTGGAGACGATTTCTACACCTATGTGGTGGAGAATGAACCTAAAACCTATCAAGAGGCGGTTAATTCTTCTGAAGGACCTCAATGGAAAGAAGCCATCAAAAGTGAGATAGAATCTATCTTACAAAACCATACGTGGGAACTAGTGGATCTACCTCCAGGTAGTAAGCCACTTGGTTACCGTTGGATCTTTAAGAGAAAGATGAAGGCTGATGGTAGTATTGATAAATACAAGGCAAGGTTGGTAGTCAAAGGGTATAGACAAAAGGAAGGTCTAGATTACTTTGATACATATTCTCCGGTAACGAGAATAACATCCATTAGAATGGTTCTTGCCATTGCAGCTATTAGAAACCTGCAAATTCACCAAATGGATGTGAAAACTGCTTTTCTAAATGGGGAGTTGGAAGAAGAAATTTATATGGAGCAACCTGAGGGATTTGTTGCCTCGGGATATGAAAACAAGGTTTGTAAACTTGTTAAGTCTCTATATGGATTGAAACAAGCTCCAAAACAATGGCATCAAAAGTTTGATCAAGCCATGATGGAAAGTGGTTTTAAAATCAATGAGTGTGATAAGTGTGTCTATGTGAAAAACACTACTCATGGTTATGTCATCTTGTGTTTATATGTTGATGATATGCTTATCATTGGTAGTAATGACAAAATGATAAGATCAACGAAGGATATGTTGAAATCTAAGTTCGACATGAAAGACATGGGTTTAGCGGATGTGATTCTTGGAGTCAAGATCACAAGAACCCAAGATGGTTTGATTCTTAGTCAAACACACTACGTGGACAAGATTCTTGAAAAGTTTTCTAAGGGAGAGACTAGCATTGCTAGAACTCCCATTGACACTAGTCAACATCTACGTAAAAATAGAGGTGCTAGTGTTAATCAATTGGAATATTCAAGAATCATTGGCAGTCTGATGTATCTTATGAGTTGTACCAGACCTGACTTAGCATATGCTGTGAGCAGGCTAAGTAGGTATACTAGTAAACCCAGTTCTGAACACTGGAAGAGTATTACTAGA
>NZ_VCHY01000114.1 GCF_005877885.1 Labilibacter sediminis | reverse complement strand
AAGATTATTGATTATATGTTATGCTAGTTTTATTGCTATCGATAGGAGCATGCTAGTATAAACACTTGCTAAATTTGAAGAGATTGATATGTGATTAGCGAGATAACATGATCTTGAATTGATAATGACATGTTAAATGAATTGTAGCGATTGAATGTTTCACATGCTAGTACATTAATTGAGAAAGAAATGTACCAAATTGAATAGATTGATTACATGTGAAATTGGAACCTTATATGTTAGAAACATAGGTTGCCATGCTATATGAAATGTGCTCAGCGTTATGAATTGATTGATAAAGCGATAAATATGCCATGCTACATTCTATGTTCTATGGTTATGATTGATATGCGAATATTTGAGCACTATTGAACAAATAACATGCGAAGCGATTGAATTACATGCGATTGATAAATGTTATTTGTTATAGCTATTCGATTGAGCTATATACTTGATTGATGCGAATGATTTGATATGATTATGTTACCCGTGTAATTGAAATATTGATGGAAAGGGTAGAAACCACTTAAATGAATTAGTGGGACCATTAGGATGCATGACACCTTTTGGTTAAAAGAGCTTAAGCCATTTGATAGCGAGTTGCACAGTTTTCTAGACAACTGTTGTGACACATGGTACCCGAGCACCTAGTGCCAGTGTACTGGAGTGGTGTTGACCCGGCGACGAGGGTCTGTACAAACATCACGATGGATCGGGAGATGTTCGATTATGCATTGATGAACCGAGTCCTTAACGACACCGCAGTAGGAATACTTGCAAAGTCGGAGTAGTGAAAGTGTAGTCGGGGACTTGTGTGCAATTGGGAGTCGCGCCCCAACTTGTACATTAAGAGCAACCGTGTCCACTAGTAGCGAACGGGTATAGCGATGGGGTTAGGTAGCGAAGAATAGATGCCTAACACTAATAGCGAATAGCGATAATCGAATGAATGCATTGAATGATTGATAAAATGTGTTCTATGATAAATGATTGATTTGTTTGATTGATTTGACTATTGACTTGATGATCGAATTGAATTGATATGATATGATAATTGATTATATGATTGTTTAATCGTATATGCGCTATCG
>NZ_VCHY01000113.1 GCF_005877885.1 Labilibacter sediminis | reverse complement strand
AGACCACTAATATGTCATGTGGTAGTAAGAGTGCTAATATGTCATGCACTAGTAAGAGCACTAATATGTCATGTGCTAGTAAGACCACTAATATGTCATGTGGTAAACGATACCGGTATTCGTTGAAATTCTTGCAATTGGATTGCTAATTGATTGATTGATATGATTCTTTGATTACCATGCCAATTAAACCCATGTTGAGCCATGCTATTGCTTGTTATGTGTTAGTGTGATATTTATCCTCTTGAACTCACTAAGCGTTTATCGCTTACCCTTTAGTTGTTTACCATTTTTCAGGAAAAGAAGTTGTTGAGTAAGCAAGATTTGAAGGATTTAGAAGTTGCTAGAAGTCTAGCATTGTCTTTTGGTAAATTTGATGTATTTGGGACCTATGGGTAGAAACTAAACTTTTCTTATGGTTATTAGTCGGTTTGTATCCGAATTATGTTATATTTGTATCTTTTGGGATGTAAAGTTGAATTGTAAACAAGGTAGTTCATCAAAATGGTTAATATCTTAAAGTAGGTTGCTATAAATGAACTTGTATGTAAAGTATGTTGCTGTAATTGGTAAAAATGGAGTTTGGATCCTTTCAATATGGTATCAGAGCATTGGTTTGAGTGAACTAGGTACCTTAGATGGTATGTAGACTCAAACTTAGGCGTTGATAGTGTAATGTAAGTGATGGATACAAACCATAGGATGATCCTAGGTTGGGGTAGAGGGTAAGTTATAGGAATTTACTTGTTTTTAATACGTTTATCGGATAAACTTTCAGCGCTATGTCGAATCAAGGAAGTAGCAACCATGGACCCGATGACCCTGTTGAACCTAACAATGATCCTATTCCCTCTCGAACTCCTAGTCCGGTTAACAATGTGAGTGGTGCGGGTGATGGAGATAACCTAACACCCCGTGAAGAGCAATTAATGCTAAAGATGACGGACATTCTAAGAACTACCTTTGAGGCATACCGCAAGGAAGAAAGTGAAAAGGATAAGGGCAAAGGTAAAGCCTCGGGTGAACCTTCTAGCAAAACGGAGATATTCGTGACTTTTAAGTCTTTCAAGGCTAATGGAGCAACAGAGTTCGAGG
>NZ_VCHY01000112.1 GCF_005877885.1 Labilibacter sediminis | reverse complement strand
GAAAAGACTGGTGAGATACGTAAAAGGGCTCTAGTCATGAAGCAGATTCACCTTTACCCTTCTTTCGTGATCGAAACCACCTTGACAAGAGTAAGACTCACTCCTTTCCGCATCAACAGAGTCAAAGCTGATGTTATTTCAAGGATGGAATGGACTCTTGAATTCCGCAGAAATATGCTTCTTGTTCCTGAACTTTGCTTTGAAGAGAAGATTATCTTGCTTCGGGAGAAGAACAAGGAGATACATCAGAGACATGAAGAAGCCAACAAATAGTCTCTATGTAATTTTGTTTAAGTAATTAGATTTTCATTGTATTTGTATGCAATGTAACTCATATTTAATATCAATGGAAATCTTTTTGCCAATTACTTAATCTTACAAAATTAAATTTTTCGAAATGTGTTTGACTGGCCACAAAGGGGGAGATTGTTGGAGTATCTCTTTGTGGTTGCGGCAGTCAATCACCTGCGCCAACTATTCTCACGCTATAGCTCCTGCGGAGCTACGCAATCTGCGTAGAGAATGAGTTTGGCAAATCAGACGTAGATGCGCAAGCTTGAGGTAGGAGATCAAGCTGCATCAAGGGAAGCTGAAGATCAAGACAAGTTCCTGATTACGTCAAGCAGTTACGCAACTTTGTGAGCGCAGGCTCTCTGCGCTCACCTTCCGCAAGTTGGTAAGCTGCGCCCCATTGTACTATAGTTGATGCCTACGCAAGCTGACGAACTTCCGGAGAAGTATCTTGCGCAAGCCTCCTAAGCACGTATCCTTCAGCTGATTGGTTCGTACAAGTGATGGTGTCTCCACTACCATAGACAGTTAGGATTATGCTTAGGTGTCAGTCATTCATTTGTTATTTTACTTGTGTGTGATGGCTATTCTCCTATAAATAGCCCACTCCACACATTCCATCAATAAGCTTTGTAATTCACTGTTATATCAATATACGAAGCATTCCACCCCATATTCAACTTGTGTTCTTATTGTTCTTAGATATCTTGATCTGTTTGTTTGATTATCATTCTATATTCCGCATTACATTGTTGAGTCATTTCTTGTGAGATTAAAGGTCCTAACAGGTTCAACTTTCGAGGTGAATGAAT
>NZ_VCHY01000111.1 GCF_005877885.1 Labilibacter sediminis | reverse complement strand
TTTTTGTTAGTGAGTCTGCAGTATTCGAAAATACCCCCCCCAATCAAATTCTTTTCAAAACATTCCAAGATGACTCAGCATCATGGATTCTAACCTTTGTTTCAATGTTTATATCTATCTGTTACAGATATGTCGAATGTTCCAGGATCTTCTGATGGCCCAACAACGATCATACTAGACACCAACGAAAGAGCAAATCTAGACACTCTTACTCAATCAAAAGACACACACATGATGATAGAGTATCTCACAACATCACCATTATATCGCGCTCTCACTTACTACGATCCTCGGATTCCCTTTTCACTGCTTCGCTCCGTCTTCCTCTCATGTAACCTTGAAGTGAAGAATGACAAACGCATTCTTCAATTCTTAATCGAAGGAGAAAAGATGCAATTGGACAGAGACACATTTGTCCACAAAATTCTAGGGATAACAGATTCTCAAAAACCTGTTTTCCATCCAGAGACGGACGACTTCCGAGATATGTTAGCCGCTATGGGAGCTAAATACGTTCCATCATCCGACGCTAGGCCGTGCAGATCCACTCTACCACCTACTTGGAACTTCCTTTATGGCCTCATCACCGGCTGTTTATTTGGTCACAATGGTGTAGTCAATCGATGCTCTACTGCCTCCCAAGAGATCATGTATGGCATCTTCTACGATATCAATACCGATATCGGCACCATTATTTGGAATGACTTCCTCTCCTACATTCCAAAGCGCACGCATAAAGGTATATTCGCGATTCATCATGCTCGATATTGGACAATCATCATTGCCACTTTCTACGCAACAGGTTTCACGAAACCAAGGCGTCTTCCAATGGGTAAATGCGTGGATATTAAAATCAAGACCAAACACCCTATCCTTAACCCAGAAACCTTCAGACACCCAATCCTACTTCCCCAACATATCATACAAGCAGTTAATCCTACCAGTCCAGCCCTAGCCTATTACAACAAATACATAACAATACCATCAAGCCCTATTCAGAAACCAAAGAAACGTAGAGGTGCTAACGACACAATACAAACCAACCCAAAACGAGCCAAAGGAGCAGTACCTTCCAAACCTAATCAAAAGGCTCCTTCGAAACAAAGTAGGAAACCAAATACTCCTT
>NZ_VCHY01000110.1 GCF_005877885.1 Labilibacter sediminis | reverse complement strand
CTGAACTAGCTGCTGCTTGTGAAGTATGGAAGGAGATCAAATTTGAATTTCAAGCAATGGATACTTTGTATAATTACCGTTCGGTCTCTTAATTGAATTGCAATTAAACTCGGCCCAATCTTTTACTAAAAGGATTGAGCCGAATCCAACATGCATATATTTTAGATAGATACATACTTATATAGATATATAAAATTGAAACTAAAAACTTGAAGACTAAACAACTCAAATCTTTCTATTTTTGTGTTGGTTGGATCCACAATTAATCCTATGGATCCTTAGGATTGGGATATTCTTTTAGATCCTGCAGCTTCCCTGGATCGAGACAGGTATCACAACTCTTTCCACCCATCCTGTATATTGTCCTTTTTGTTCCATATTTTAATAGAAACTTAACTTATTATTAGTTATTAGACGAGATTTTACGAAAAATTGTTGGTAGGAGAGAACAAATCCTTTTTTCAATACTCACACTCTTTTTTAGTTAATAATCCTAGTGATTGTATTTATATGCTTATTCTGATAGGAAATAAGATATTCAAATAAATGATTTTTCGTCAAATGACTATTCATCTATTGTATTTTCATGCAAATATGGAGCAAGAAAACTCTATGAAAAGATGGTGGTTCAATTCGATGTTATTTAAGAAGGAGTTCGAACACAGATGTAGGCTAAGTAAATCCATGGGCAGTCTTGGTCCTATTGAAAATGCCAGTGAAAGTAAAGATCCGAATAGAAACGATACGGATAAAAACATTCAGGGTTGGGGTGGGCATGACAATTACAGTAATGTTGATCTTTTTTTTGGCGTCAAGGACATTCGGAATTTTTTCTCTGATGATACTTTTTTAGTGAAAGATAGTAATGGGGATAGTTATTCTATATATTTTGATATTGAAAATCATATTTTTGAGATTGCCAATGATCATCCTTTTTGTAGTGAACTAGAAAGTTTTTTTTATCAGAATTCTAGTTATCTGAATAATGGATCTAAGAGTAAGAATCCCGACCACGATCGTTACATGGATGATACTCAGTATACTTGGAATAATCACATTAATAGTTGCATTGACAGTTATCTTCAGTCCCAAATCTGTATTGATAGTTACATTGTAAGTGGTAGTGACAATTC
>NZ_VCHY01000011.1 GCF_005877885.1 Labilibacter sediminis | reverse complement strand
CGTCACACATCCCTTATTCACCCGCATTCAACTGCGTCGCGCTATTACCGGCCCGGGCCAATTGAACCGGCCAACACTCATTTTTATCGAGATAGAACTAAAATACTTGAAATAGTTAGCTACTCGGTTTTACTTTTCAAAAAGTCTTAGGAATCCGGGTTTAATGATGATCTACTTTATTACTTATACTACACTTGAACTGCAACTGCAGTGACACACGTTTTGCTCCCGTCTATTATTCAAATGATTACAATATTGACTACCATTGTAATTGGTAATCCAGTGGAGAGATAATTCTCTGAAATCCAAAATTCAGTAGCCAATAATCTGGCTGTTTTTTTTATTTTAATGGTCAATGCCCTGCTTTTATAGAATATGACATTACTCGAAACCCGACTTTAAGTCGGACTTCGAGTGGTGTTTTCAATCTCAGAACATGGTTGTTAAGCAAACACTATCGCTCATCTTTTTTTCTTCAATATTTCTAAAGGCTACCCATACATCCATATTTTTTAGGCTATTACTAATATCATTATTCCAGATATATTCACCTTCCGACCTTCGAACACCTGTAAACCTATAGTCTGCCTCTCCTGTTGAATGATTAAAAACCATTATCAACAAAATATCATTCCATGAAGAATCCCATGATTTGGTTTTTAATTCCCACTTTATTTTTAAGCTATTGTCAAGTATCTGACTCGTGATATTTTCAGGTATGCTCAACTCTCCTTTTGATAAAAGGGCCGATTCTTTGTTGATATAGAAATTGGGATATTCTCCCGAAATTCCGTTTTTCAGGTTAAACGATTGCGCTGCCTGATAAGCACTTCTTCCTTCTGCTTCTGAAGCAAAACTAATGGGAAGTAATTTTTTAAACGGACGAATAAAGCTATGCACAAGCTGCATCTTTTGTCTTTGTGCAAGCTGCGCCGGACTCTTAGCATCTTTATAGTAATCAGGAAGGCTTCGCATGTATGATTTTCCATAACGGGTATATAAAACCACGGAGCCCACTTTTCCGCTACCTGCATCCAGAATGTTACCTTTTAATCGTGCCATTGGGTATATTTTTGGTTAAAGAATTATACTGAGTAGCTGCATACATCATGCATACTTCATCGTAACTAGTTCGGTTACTACTCATTACCAATATACAATATATTCAGATACAATACACTACCTATTCACTTTTTAGTGTATCTATAGTGACTTTGTAGTGAGTTTATAGTGAGTTTATAGTGTATTTATACCGAATCAGTTACCTTGTAATTACCTTTTAATTACCTCCACGTTCAATAATAACTTCCATTTGGTTTAATTATTTAAAACCTTTACTCTTATACCAATTAAACATCAAAATGCGCCATATAATTATATTCTTATCAGTTTGCTTATCATCATCGACTCATTCCGTAGCTTTGGCTGGAAAAAACGGTCAAAGTGACCAGCCTCGCCAGTTTAAACTGACCACTCCAGGCCGGAGCAAGCTGACCTCTCTCGCCGGACTAAATTGACCACTCAACAAAAGAGATTGATTTTACTTCTGTCGAAGCCATAATTTCATACTGATTTAAACAAATTAATATGAAAACATGGCTAATAAATTAATCGTCATGAGTAAAGTAAGAAAAGTCATCCAGTTGCACCATCAAGGAAAAGCAAAGCAATTTATCAGTAAATACCTTTGCTTATCGCGCAACACAGTCAAGAAGTACATAGCATTATACAAGGTATTGAACCTTACTATTGATGATATTAACAAAAAGAGTGATTCCGATCTTGAAAAAATATTCAGCAGGGATACCGAGAATATTCTTTCCCCCAAGCTAAAAAATGTTTATGATTTCTCTCCGCACATGGAACGTGAACTAAAGAAGACAGGTGTCACGAAACATCGGATGTGGGAAGAATACCATCAAAAACATCCCGATGGGCTTAAATTAAGCCAGTTTAAAGCCCATTACCTCCGTTGGAGCAAGAAGGTCAACCCAGTAATGCATATGGAGCATAAAGCGGGTGATAAGATGTTTATCGACTACGCTGGCAAAACCCTGAAAATTATCAATAAAGAAACGGGAGAGATCCAAGAGGTACAGTTCTTTGTAGCCATATTGGGAGCCAGCCAATACACCTATGCGGAGGCCTCGCCTAGTCAACAAAAAGAAGACTTTGTTGCTACGGTTGAAAATGCACTTCACTTTAACGGGGGAGTACCTGCAGCTATTGTACCTGACAACTTAAAGTCCGCCGTAACCAAAAGTAGCCGGTTTGAACCTACCATTAACGAAGCGTTTATGGATTTTGCGGAACACTATGGCACAACAGTTCTTCCTGCACGAGCTTATCGCCCACGGGATAAATCACTGGCAGAAGGGGCGGTTAAGATATTATATCAAAGAATATACCCTGCTCTACGCGGAAAAGACTTTTACTGCTTAGATGAGCTTAACAATGCGATTTGGGATGAACTGGACAAGCATAACAACAAAAAGTTAACCGGCAGACCAACGTCCAGATATCAATTATTTATTGAAGATGAAAAAGGCAAATTAGCTCTGTTGCCCGTAGAAAAATATGAAATTAAGGAAATATCAATTGCTACTGTAGCGATGAACGGCCATGTGCTGTTAAGCAAGGACAAGCATTACTACAGCGTACCTTGCCAATATTTAAAGAAGAAGGTTAAGCTGGTATTTACAGCAACAACCGTTGAAATATACCATAAGTACAACCGTATAGCTTTGCACAAAAGGGACGGTAGGAAGTATTTCTACACAACAAACAAAGACCACCTGGCAACAACGCATCGGTTTGTTTCCGACTGGACACCCCAGCGCTTTATCAACTGGGCAGCTTCAATTGAAGATAGCGTAAAAGAATTTATAATAAATGTACTGGAAAGAAAGCAGCACCCCGAGCAATCATACAAAAGCTGTATGGGCGTACTGACCTTTTCCAAAAAGGTGGGAAACGAAAGGCTTACCAATGCATGCAAACGAGCATTGGAACATCAGGTGTACAACTACAGAATCATACAAAAGATACTGGAAAAAGGTTTGGATAAGCTCGGCAATGAAAAACCGGACGAACCGGAACTTCCTTTTCACGACAACATAAGGGGAAGAAAATATTATAACTGAAAAAATTAAAACAATGAACGAAGTTACATTAACACGAATGAAACAAATGAAGCTCCATGGTATGCATGGGGCTTTTAAAACTGCCATTGAAACAGGCAAGACCGATGATTACACAATAGACCAGTTTGTATCGATGATAACGGATGCAGAATATGACGACCGCAACAACCGAAAGATAGAACGGCTGATAAAAAATGCAAGGTTCCATTATAAGGCGTCCATTGAAAACGTGGTATACGATCATACAAGAAATATCGACAGAACAAAACTGTTGAGGCTGGCCGAATGTGATTTTATAGGCAAAAGCGAAAATGTATTAATATCGGGCAGCACAGGTGCTGGTAAAAGCTACATGGCAACAGCCTTAGGTTACCAGGCGTGTATCGAGGGGTACAGAGTCTTGTACTTTAACACAACCAAATTGTTTTCTAAGTTAAAAATGGCAAAGGCAGATGGGTCTTATCTTAAGGAGCTTGCAAAAATAGCCAGGCATCAGCTAATTATACTCGATGACTTCGGTTTGCAACCCTTGGATAGCCAGAACAGAATTGCCTTATTAGAGTTAATCGAAGACAGGCATAACAGAGGCTCGATGCTTGTAACTTCACAAATACCTGTTAGTAAGTGGTATGAAATAATCGGGGAGAAAACTATTGCCGATGCAATACTTGACAGATTAATACATCAATCGCACAGAATTGAATTAATGGGGGAATCCATGAGTAAAAAGCGAAAAATTATTAGTGAATAAAAAACATTAAATTTGTTGTAATCTGACAGAAGAAAAACGTTCTCTTTTTTGTTGAAAATGGTCGGTGGTCAATTTGCTCCGGCGTAGTTGGTCAATTTAAATTGGCCTTGGGTGGTCACTTTGACCGGCGTCTCCACAATACAAAATTAAACTGATCAAAGAAAAAGCAAAATGATAAAATATACTGAGCACATAGAGAATTCTGTTTTTCATATTAAGGCGTTAAGAGGTAAAATATATGACTTTGGGTATTACCAATGCCATTTTCAGCATTAGCAATAACACCAAAAGCCACTACCCGTGCAACCGACCTCCTTTATTTGGCTGATGGAATATATTCACAACAAAATGGCCATTTGAGTACGCACAGAACACATTTAACATCCCTATATATGTATGAATCAAATAGTTTTGTTATATTCGTCATTTAATTTGACTGAATTAAAATATCTAGCTAACTTGATATGTGGATAAAATCCGTTTGATAAAGGATAGCGACCTATAAGCAACCACAAAAAATTAGCACGAGTTTTGAACTAAATAGCTGTGGATTTGCTTTAATAAATAAAAGAGAGTAACTTATAAATAAGCACTTCATTACCCGTAACAAAACCAAATAGCCGACGTATGAATACAGTACAAGCCCAAGGTTCTATTGATAAAAAAAACGCTTCAGAAAGTAAAGAACGAAGAAGATATATTGTGAAAAAAGAGTCAACACATAGCAAAAATACATCACCTAGAATGATTGAGGTGGAGGTTGATGTGAATGTTTACAACAAGGTATTTGATTATCTTAATAAACATGGAGAGATTGACCGTACACGCCTTAAAGACGTTGCTTCTCGTATTGGAACTACAAGAGTTGAAGAGGTAAAAAATGCTGTGGATACTATTCTAAATTCTGGTTTTGCTGATAGAAAAATCGTAAACAAAAAGAATAATAAGACCATTTCTGTAAATGAAACGATTGAAATTTTAAAGAAAAACAGAAGAGGTGTTGGCACTATTGCGAAACTAAATGGTTCTGGGAAAGCCCAATTCAGACGTCCAAGCATTTAACAAATATCTAATCCACAACCCCTTGACCTATGTCGTTTGTATCAAAGGGCTATTGCCTTTTTCATGTCCCTGTAAATAGCGAATTCAAATGCGTTCCAGTTGACTTTTCTCAAACTAAAAATGAAGAAGTTGGTGTTCAAATCAAAAAAATTACGAACAATGAATTTGACATTGAATATTTTTCAGAAGATCAATACACACCCCTGTTTAAACTTGACGTCACTTCTTTTCATAAAAGTGGCCTGATGTGTTTAAAAGTGTATTGCACTGACGTTAAGGACATAAAAGAATTATTTCAAGACATCTGGGATCTCTATTCCCCTAGCATAAGAAGTCTATTTGTTGCTCAATATGAAAACCTTCTCAAAATACCTGAACAATTAAACCTTTTGTATAATAAGGACTCTGGAATTGAACTATTTAGGCAAGGAGTCAGCTTTGATGAAACCAACTTTGAAAATTCTAAAATTTTCAAGCATTATGTATTCGACCTAAAAAACCGAATAAATGAAGCTATCATTTCTGAAGAGTCTAGCCTTGGTAGAACCAAGTTTAGAAAAAGAGACTATTTTAATCCGGTCAAAGCATTTTATAATACAAGAACCATAGTTGAAAGTAGTATCAAGACGAATGTTCTTTCTCAATTTGACCGCATTAGTAATATCAGGCCGATTGATGATGAAATCAATCAATATGTTAATGCAATCATTGATATTAATAAAAGAAGGACATTATTAGCAGATGGATATAACAATACCTATTCCGCAATGGTTGGAATACTTGGCTTATTAATTGGATTTTTTGGTGTTATAGTATCGGGCTATGCTTTTTATAAAGGAAACAAATCTACAGACGAAATACTCGCGATAGAAAAAGATATTTTAGAAAATGACTCTATGGCAATAGAACAAGAGGCTGAAATACTGGAAAATCTTAAAACCTTGGCTATTAATTATGATGACTTTGAAAAACAAGAAACATCCAGACTTGATAGTTTTAAAAGCATGTTTCAGTGTCACGATTCAATATCATTGGCCTACTACACTCGTATCTTATCGAGCAATACAACTCTTCCAAAGAAGGTTGTCGAAAAGCTATCTGAAGCTATGTTCTTAATTCAAAATAAAGATACCATGCAAACAACATCAGAAATTGTTAGCACTGACGTTCATACACGTTCAGATATTTCTAGTGGGAACACTAGAAAGTAATTCAATGCTCTGCAGAAATACTATTTCGTTTATGCTTATTCCAAATTTCGGGCATTGGTTTTGTTCCCGTGCCCTTGGCTATGGAATTGTGGTATTTGTTTTACTTGGCTCATTCTTTTGTGGTTTTCCTACCATAATCAGTATCAATAGCAGTTCCTGCTACTAATTTAATCTTAATCCGTGAGGTCAATATGCTCCGTATTCTTCAGTCGGCAGAGCAATGTGTATCTCAAGCCCCTCAATATAGGGGTCAACATCCGCCGAAATATCCACTTAATGCATAAAAAGAGATACAAGAAATATTAGGATACACAAGAATCTATTTGAGATTAAATTTCTAAATCAAAATAGTATCTATAAGCTTTATCCAGAAAATACGTTTTCCAAATCATTAATATCTAATTCGATCCTTTTGGAGAAACTTACCAAATCAATAATCTACTTACTAATTTTTGAAAAACCTAATAAGTTATTCTGTAAGAAATCTCAATGTATCTATTTTTTTTAATTGAGGATAACAAAGGCTTTCTCTAGTATATAAATGTAATTAGTATAGTTATGCTCTCTTTAATTACGTTTGATATTTTTTCATATTTAACTTGTCACACTTTTGTCACGTTTAAAAATTGACATTTAGATATTTATTAATGAATTTGAATGAGGTGTTGTTTTATGAATCCTGAAATTGTTGCCATGACTAATTGAGATTGTAAAACAAGTAACTAAAAATTGATATGGATAAGTATTTAAAGTTAGATAAAAAGAAACTTCCTATTAGAGAGAACGAAGATTTGGTCACTTTGCTTAAAGAGAAGGAGTATGAATGTACGCTCATGCAACAATATTTATCTAATATTGGTAAAGCCATAGATGACCATATATTACAAGAACTTTCTGAGCTATCTGCTTTTGTCATTAATCTACCTGATAAAATAATCACCCGTAAAGTCGAGGGAGAACAGGAGGAACTCCCTACCTTGGTCTTAAATATTGAAGCGTTGAAAACGCAATATAGTAATGCGTTAATCATTCACAACAAACTGAGTAAAAAGACTTCTCCTGCAAATGCGATAAGCATAAAGTTTACGGAATATTCTAGGGGTGTGTTTTTAAAGCGCAATAAGGTGGTGAATTTGATTATGATTTTAACGTTTGTCTGCCTTATTGTGTATATCGTACTAAAATCGATTGATAGTTGTTTTGACGAGAATAATTTGTACATCGCGATGGTTGTCGTATCTGCCAGTGGATTAGGAGCGGGTTTCTATACATTAAGTACAGTAAGGCGTTATATTGTTGACAGAACTTTTGATCCGCGCTATGGGCCTTCCTATTTTATAAGATTTTTTTTAGGTATAGCAGCGGGTACCATTTTATACTACACCTTAGAAAAAGAATTAACGGACCTAAATTACGGTGCTGATTTATTAGCTGTTATTGGTGGCTTTTCTGCAGATGCGGTTTCCGTTATACTCACCCGAATTTCTGAAGTTCTCATAGGATCAGTGAAAGGAATTAAAGCTTCATCCAACGAAGAAACAGAACTTGTAAAACATAAAACCGAAAATGCCAAACAGAAGGAGCGCCTTAATAGTATTAAAGAACTTATAGAGATTAAAAAAAAAGCCATCGGGAAGGGTGCTTCAAACGAGCTTATTGAACAAATAGATAAGAGTATAAACAAAATTGATAACAATTAATCATTAACTAAAAAACCTAGAGGTATGAAAACATCATTTGAATCTTTAATGGAGAGTATTGTTCCTGAAATAAACTTTTTAACGAGTGCCGGTTCAAATATAAAACCAGGTACAGTCCTAGAATCTCAGGAAAAGGAAATTCCCATTGGCTATTTACCGGGTGATTTACAAGATAATGGCATCGCCAACAACAGAGCTTTTGAAACTATGTTTGAAGATTATGATATCAGAGAGGACGAGATTGATGGCATGATTAAAGGAAGTGCGGCTCTTAAGTTTATGAAAATTGTTGGCCTTAAATACAAAAGCTATCAGGAATACGAAATAGACTTTGACATCACTAATATAAAAGCTGAACTGTTTAAAGAGAATTTACTTAAGATATTCTTTGAGCAAGCTCTTAATCAACTTAAAAAGAAAAACAGGCGCTTGTTTAGAAGGTATAGAGGGCATTTTTTAGTAACCAATGTAATTTATGCTGAAAGTTTTGAAGTGGAAGTAAAGGTAAAAAAGAACGGCGAATATTTAGCTACAGTTGATATTAACGATATTGATGTTGAAGTAGGAGCTTCTAAAGAGGTGAATCAAAATAGTCTGTTGGTGAGCAATAATAACAATGTGCCTATTGGCGTAATTGGATTCAAAATAAAAGGTAACAAACTGAAAGAGGTAGATTAGGTATATTAAGAGATTTACTGCATTTATAAAATGCTACAATGTGGTAAATCTTATTTTTTCGATGAACCATGCATATTGTTACTCATAGCTTCAACTAACAAAAAAACTTAAGCATTAATTTAATTAATGACCAAATTGATTCACTAAATCAAATCAATATAGAATCCAAAATGCATTTTATATTCATCTACAGTCTCTTATAATGTATCAATTATGACTATTAAAAACAAATTAGTTATATGAAGAAAATACACCCCGTCTAGTAAAAAAAAGAGCATTACTATTTAAAATTAAATAAAGCACCGAAGTAAATTATAAACAGGCAAACATTTAAACTATACAAACATGTATTTGCCTCAATTGATATGAAGACAGGTAATGTAAAAGGATATTCAATGTAAAGTGATAGTCCTGCAGCATTTGTCCGATATATTGAAAAGTGCGAAATGAATCCAGAATGTCTCCCCTATACATATCTTGGGAAGTCTAATAAAGATGGAAACAATAACACCCAACCCTATGGTTCATTTTTTACCACTTATAATAATGATCATCCCTTCTGCTATAATAGTTAATCGTTTAGCCAAAGAAAAGGTTAAAAAAGTAGTCTTATGGACAATATTAGCCTGTATTCCATTTGTTAATTTTTTCTGTGTTTTTTACATAGTTGGTACTGCTAACAATAAACAAAATGAAAAGCTAGATAAAATATTAGAGGCATTAAATAATTTAGAATCAAAAAATAGAGTCTAAAAATAAATAGGCTGTTGTTTTTAGTCTCACAAAACCCAAATAAACATGAATAAAATACTTGTATTAGATATTGAAACAACCGGTTTCCTTGATCAAGGAGGCAGTATAGTAGAGATAGGAATCGTTGAACTATGTCTTGAGACTGGACATACGAACGTAATTTTCGATTCACTGCTTAAAGAAGATATACTCACTGCCAAACACTGTGAAGAACCAATGGGATGGATTTTTCGCAACTCCGATCTGACTCCGGAAAAAGTTAGAAATGCACCTCCAGCATCTGAGGTTTTGACAAAAGTACAAAAGATACTCGATGACTATCCTTTAGGATGCACAGCTTATAATAAGCAGTTTGACTTTGGTTTTTTAAAGAATAGAGGTATTAAAATTAATGAACTGCCGTGTCCTATGATATTAGCTACTGATGTATGCAAATTGCCCAATAAAAACGGATACGATAATTACAAATGGCCGTCTGTAGAAGAAGCCTGGAATCACTTCTTCCCAACTATTCAATATGATGAGCTTCACAGAGGCGCAGATGACGCTAAACATGAAGCTTTAATTGTGTATGAGTTACACAAACTTGGCGTATTTGAATTGAATTAACTCATACAATTAAGTCTCGCAAAACCCATATATGTTCAAAAACCAAATGTTAAGAGGATTAATTCCCACACTCACAATTGCATTGTTAATATTCAGCTGTAATAAGAAAAAGGATCATTCACATAAATTAGACCAAGAAAAGACTATCCCATTAATTGGATTTGATTACGTAGGTTCTTATCCACATAGTACAAATTCATTTACAGAAGGTTTGTTGGTTCATGATGGTAGGTTGTACGAAAGCACTGGTTCTCCCGAAGAACTGCCTCAAACAAGATCGCAAATAGGCACAGTTGATCTTCGAACAGGTAATATTAAGCCCAAGGTTGAAATAGATCGTAACAAGTATTTTGGTGAAGGTATCGTAATTTTAAATGAAAAAGTTTATCAACTAACCTATAAAAGTAAAACAGGTTTTATATACGACATAAATAACTTTAAAAAGATTGCTGAATTTGCAATCCCAAGTAAAGAAGGATGGGGAATGACAACAGATGGTACTAATTTGATTATGTCAGACGGTACTAATGCTTTAACCTATTTAAATGCAGAGGATTGTTCAGTCATAAAGAAAATTAATGTTACAGAGAATGGTTTTGCAAAGGATTATCTTAATGAATTAGAATTTATACATGGATACATTTATGCTAATGTTTGGATGACAAATACTATCGTTAAAATTGATTCAACTAATGGGAAGGTTGTAGGAGTGCTTGACCTCAGTTTATATGCTTCAGATGCAAAAAGTATCTTTAACGGATCATTAGAAATGAATGGAATAGCTTATGATTCAATAAGGGATAGGACATATATTACTGGAAAAATGTGGCCAAAGATTTATGAAATTAAGATTCATCACTAAAAGAAAAATCTCACAAAACCCACATATACTAAAATATATCCAACTCTAAACACACGCTTAACTTTAGTGAAGAAATGAGTAAATAGTCCACCAAATAAATGCTATACTCAATACCCCCCTACAAAGGGAAATAAACTTCATTTTCTTTACAGGATTGATGCTTTTCAACCAAACGCAAGCGTGTGATATGATACATCAGCCCTTTAAATTTACGGGCGTCATAAGGATACATCTCAATGCAGCGTGCGCTGGATATACAGGTTTTCTTATCGGCCTTCTTGGAGTTGTGATGATCAATCGTACCTGTTGGGCACGAACGGGCACAGATACCGCAAAAGCTACAGTCAGCTGTTAATTTAGCAATCACAGGCACGATGCCTGCAGGGCGAAGCCCTGCATTTTCATCCACTTTTAGTTCACCACTTTCAGTAATTCATGAATGTCCCTAACTAAATATAGGAAGGAGATTTATTCTTGTAATCAGTTCTTAACAATCGAATATGAGTAATTCCCACCATGTCCCAGCGAAAAGGTGATTGTATAACTTCCTGCCTCTGCAATATCAATACTATCACCGTGAAATACCGGTTTTCCAATTAGCCCATATCCCCCATAATTGAGTGTCCAATCTTCAGTTCCCCGGAACTTCAAACTACCTTGTGTCAATTCCACATCCATAGTAAATGTATTGGTTTCATGATCAAAGTTTGTAAAATCAGTCTGACTACCCCATTCACCTGCAGTTGCATCTCCGATAATACCCCAGGTTGTTACTTTTAATTCCCAAGTCATGGTTCCCAAATCGGCTTTGATGTAATAGAAACCTGCACCGCCTGCATTCACTTCTATCTCACCTTCTTTTATGATATGACCAGGGTTATCAGGATCATCTCCCATGACACCTTCCCAGGAACCTAACTCAGTTATCCATTTGAAATCGTAGCCACCTAGCCCCTCTTTAATGTATTGATAAACCTCGTATTTGCAATCATTGAAATTAAGGTGTGGCGAGGCAGTAGTTGCATCCCAACCATTATGAGTTCCTACTAAATATAAATTTTCAGGATACCCTGGGATAGGACAGATTGGTTGGCCTTTTATGCAAACCGTCAAACAACTGCCCGGTTTACCTCTAACTTCAACCTCAATGTAAGAGTCAATGGTCAGTGTGCAGATTTCTTTCTGTATTTCATTTACTTGCTGTGATAAATCAGAAGGTCCAATAATTTCCTTTCCATCAATTTTAATAACAGCACTTGAGGTTTTGAGGCTTTCACCATTTCCATTTTTTACTATAAGCATGAAACACTCCTCGAAGTTACTTAAGCCTTCTCCTCCAATTATTTTCTTCACTATATATGGCTTACCTTTACTTCTGCAGAAGTCTTCTTCGCCCCAATAAATATCAGTGAAATCAGAATTTCCTGAATCATGGGATTTTAGATGTACTGCATCCTCATCAGGCCCCATCTCCTGTAGTGAAACCTCTTGACAGGAATAGTTGCCTATCATTACCAGTAAGAAAAAACTTAAAGCAATACCATAAGCCATTTCAGTTTTTTTGTCAATTGTCTTCATCGTTCAGCATGTTTATTTGTCCGGAAAAAACTTTAAACAACCCTCAATGTAAATCCATTCAGAAACCATGTCAATGAATATTAAGAAGTTTTTGATAATCAATAACTTTTAGATGATAAGCATATGTAAATGCGCGACATCGTTTATCTTTATAATTGATCTATTATTTCCACTACAATGGCAAGGATTTGTTACTTTAGCAGTAGCCTTAAAGCAGGGAAGAAGTATAGATACACTGCATTGATAGTTTTTGGTCTTGGTATTGTAAGTACTGAATATGGTAGCTTTAACTTCTTTACCCTTATTGTTACTTATCTGCTTTTTGTTTGGTTTGGATATCGGTCTATCTCATTTGCTTTCAATAAAGGTGTTGTATTAAAATGTATAAGGAATGATTGGATTTAGTACAAAAAACTGGAAAGAATATTAAGCCTCAAATGTCTCATAAAACCCACTTATTAACAGGATATAAATTGCCTATAAATAAACAGTCTCTAGAACCCAACCTTCATGTTAGACCTTTGAAAAACTACCCCCTCTGTAATGAAATATCGTTAAGTGAGATAGAAGGATGATAATGACGTGGTTTTCCCACCGATAATTTTTTTTACTGTATAACTGACTGCGAGCAAAAGTGCAAGCATGCAAGACAGCTGTGGCAGTTATCCAGCCATTGAACTTGTTTACTATGCAGCCTGATATTCTGAAAAGGGCAAACCTGCATGCAGTATCCACATCGTATACAACCGTCATCTATGGTAAAAAACTTTTCCTTCCCCTTTGCTTCATTTGACACCAACTGCTTAAGCTTCCCGAGGATGGCAAACTCAGGGTCAAATTTATATTTTAACTGGCGAATGTTTTCAGTAATCTACAATACCTTTTCACGGGCTTCTTGATATTGTTGGTCGGCTGCTTTGCTTTAGGAGTTTTCAGGTAAGGAAAATGTGAAGCCATCATTTGTATGAAATAACCGGCATTGAGTTTTACCTTTGCATGGCGCAGGCATTTTTCAACCTCTGATAGTGCATTTCCAAACTTTGGATTTGCTCCGGTAACAATCACAAATACATATTCGGGATTGAGAAATCTCAATTCTGCTATAAACTGGCGGACAATACGTGGCACATTCATGATATGCATCGGAAAAATAATACCAACCCTTTGGGCAGTAACCATTATTGGCTTTTGTTTTAAGCATCCGATTATTGGTAATATTTCACACCTCTCTATATTTTTTTTTATAGATTGAGCTACAGATAGACTATTACCGGTACCAGAGAAAAAATACAATGCCGTATTCATATCGCAAACAAGTTAGCATGCAAATATACTTGTTATTATTTGAGATAAAACATACCCTCGAACAATGTACATGCATAATTCTGTCTTAAATATGGCATCCTAAAGTAATCTCTTTACCCCCACCGCTTT
Source organism: Labilibacter sediminis (assembly GCF_005877885.1). Lineage (GTDB taxonomy): Bacteria > Bacteroidota > Bacteroidia > Bacteroidales > Marinilabiliaceae > Saccharicrinis > Saccharicrinis sediminis. The sequence continues at coordinate 152,371 of NZ_VCHY01000011.1, read as the reverse complement.
TATACACTTAAACAATCAAACGATAATTTAAGTGTACAAATGGATGGAGTAATATTTTTACTTGGAATTATGGTATAGGGATACCCAACTCTTCCTCAATCATGGTAAAAATTTCCAGGTGTGTTTTTTCTTCAATGGTACCAATAGCGCATTTACGTCTAAGGTAGCTTTCAACTAATTCGCTTTTGTCATAAAGATGTGTTAGATAATTTAGAACATGCGTTTGCGCGGATTTAAAAACCTGATTGTCAAATTGCTTACTTCTTGCCATAGTTGTAGATTTAATTTCTGATTTAAGGTTTTATATTTTATACTACCCAACTTAATTTGGGCAGTGAGGTTCTTGCTTTGTTGATGTTTCCAACCAGTACTGAGCCTCATCTAAACAGCCAAAAACGTTAAATTGCCCAGGCAGCTGTAATATCAAATTCTTAAACACCAGCGAAAGTACTCGTTCTCGTTTTTTATTCACAACCATAGCCACTGCTACATTGTTGTAAGTTTGATACAACTCCTGATAAGCATTAGCGATTATAGTCAATTGTTTAAAACGTACATTTTGAAATCCTTCAGGAGCATCGACTAAAATGCTAATATCCTTAGGAAGTGATTGTTCGTTTTTAATCTGCTGAAGGATATCAATAAAATCCTTTGACGAAGTTTCTTTATTTACTTTTAGACCAATACAACCTGTTGAAATATCCTGAGTTAAGTTTATCATTTGGCACAATTTAAGGTTGAAAAATCGTATACCTCATATTGTACGTCACTCTATGCGAATAGATTATTTTTATTGATTAATATGGTAAAAAAAGTATGTGGATTATTGATTTTTAAATGTGAGTAAAAGTAATGAAAACGAAAGAGGGTGTAATAAATGAAGAATTATCAATGAAAGCAGGAATTGTATCAGTTTCTTTTGCTTTATACCGGGAATCCCATCCGAACTAAATATAATTATCGCACAAATTATTTACAGAAAGAAAAATTTCATAACTTGTTATAAACCTGAATATCAGATTCAAATATTAACCATATTTTAATAAGTTATGAAACATCCTCCCGCAACCAAGCCTGGCATTGACCGTGCCTCAAAAAAGAAATCTAAACTCGGTATACTTCTCTTTATTGTTTACTCTGTCGTTTATGCCGGATTTGTAACAATAGGTGTTGCAAATTATGAGCTAATGGGAAAAATAGTCCTTGGTGGTCAGAACCTTGCTATAGTCTATGGTTTTGGCTTAATCATTTTTGCCATAATCCTTGGTCTTATATACAACGCTATTTGCACAGGTTATGAAAACAAAATGAATAAGGAGGACATACAATGATATACCAACCTTCACTCGTTGCAATAATTATTTTTATAATTTTTGTAGCTTTCGTACTAGTACTTTCCTTTTATTTTGCACGAAAAACAAAATCTGCTTCCGGATTCTTTGCTGCCGGAGGAACCATTAATTGGGGCGTCAATGGAATTGCCTTTGCAGGCGATTACTTATCTGCCGCTTCCTTTCTTGGTATTTGTGGTATGATTGCCTTTTCCGGGTATGATGGTTTCTTGTATTCTATTGGTTATCTGGCCGGATGGATAGTAGCCTTATTTTTGGTTGCTGAACCTCTTAAACGATTGGGGAAATATACATTTACGGATGCACTGGATGCCAGATTCAATTCAAAGGCAATACAACTAACAGCTGCCATAAGTACACTCATAGTATCCATGTTTTACCTTATACCACAGATGGTAGGTGCAGGTGCTCTGGTAACACCACTTTTGGGTCTTGAGCATCACTGGGGCGTTATCTTAGTTGGTACTATTGTTATTTTTATTGTGGCCACTGCCGGTATGACCTCTACTACCTATGTGCAATTTATTAAAGGAGCCTTACTCATCATTTTTTCCATTGTATTATCCGTATATATTTTCAATAATGGATTGAATCTAATGCCCGATAATGAGCTTCAAAAATACCATAGATTTATAGCCATTACACCAACTCTTGAAGATGGGAAAGTAGTAAAAGCCGGAGATTATCAAATAGCAAACCAACTTGACATTAAGGGGCATCATCTGGTTAAACTTGAAAAGGATGGAATATACAGGTGGTTTAACCTGGTCAATGAAAACAACACCCACAGAATGCTGGAAATGCTTTCGATTACAAATCTTGCCAAGGGGGGTAAGCTATATAACGGAGAACCAAAAGAAAATGCTAAATTCTTCCAGGTTGGGCATCTTAGTAAAATAATCATAAATGGAAAGGAAGTGGATAAAACCGGTCCTTTAGGACCATTCAAATTTCTTGAAGCAATTGAAAAAAGTGAGATAGTTCGCTTTACACAACTAAAGTTTAAAGAGCATGAAAATAAGGTTACTGTCTGGTATCAAAACAAAACAGCAGGAAGCGATATAATGAAACCAGGACTGAAGTTTAAGATTGGTAAGGATGCCACCCCTATGTCAAAACTAAACTTTATCTCGTTAATGGTTGCCTTGTTCCTAGGTACATCTGCCCTCCCGCATATTTTAATAAGGTATTATACCGTACCTAGTCAGCGCGATGCCCGAAAATCTACCATTGTTGCTATAGGTGCCATAGGTATGTTTTATATGCTCACGATGTTTATGGGACTTGGGGCGTCGATCAATGGCGTATTGGATATGGAAAGCAGCAATATGTCAGCGCCTTTACTTGCAAAAGCATTTGGAATTGGCTTATTCTCCATCATTTCGGCTATTGCATTTGCTACTATTCTTGGTACAGTAAGTGGTCTTATAATAGCATCTACAGGTGCTATCGCTCATGATTTTATTGATATTTACCTTGGCAAAAACCTTAGTGAGGTAAATAAAGTACTCTCAGGAAAGATTGCAGCATTTGTAGTAGGAATCATAGCTATAATTCTTGGGATATCATTTAAAGGAATGAATGTATCCTTCCTTGTTGGCTGGGCATTTGCAGTAGCTGCCTCAGCAAACCTACCGGCTATTTTGATGTTATTATTCTGGAAAAAAACAACAGCGAAAGGTATTGCATCATCAATTGTTGTTGGAATCGTTGCAGCCCTGGGCTTGATTCTAACTTCACCTACAATGTGGGGACGATATGGACTGGACCCTGAAACTGCATTTCATAAACTTGATAATCCGGCCATTATTTCATTCCCTCTGGCATTACTCACTCTTATAGTCGTTTCATTAGCCACACAAAAAGAAAATCATAGTAAGAAAGAAGATGTCGTTTAACCTTAGTTAGTTGTAGAAAGTACTACTGCTTTTATTTGGAGTTTGAATAATCTTTAAAACCAGTATAGAAGAAAAAAAGGCGTCCATTTGGACGCCTTTCATTATATGATAGGAGAAAATGAATTACTTCACTTCTTCATAATTTATATCAGCTAAACGCTTGTAGACGTTATAACGCCATGTAGCATTTTCTTCAGAAGCTTCAAACAATTCTGTTGCTTCTTCCTTGAATGCTTTTAACCCGCAATATCCGTTAGAAAACCTATTACGTAATGAAACTACTGCCAATCAAACCGTAAACTAACTTGTTTCAACTCACCATAGCGGTGCTATGAGTCGTCTCAACAAGTCCTTGATTGTTTGTACTTTCATTCCTCATTACGATGTTCTAACACATAATCCGGGTTTAATAATGAAGTATAATGCACTTTTCCTTTAAGGAACGATTGGAATAAATCACACTTAGGAGGTTTAGAATCTAATACGAACGGACTCTTTCCTTCTTCCTCTAATGAAAAATGTAAATATTTCGAAGAAAACTAAAAGCACCTTAAAAATAACCCTCTTGCACAAAAATTAATACTATTTTATTCGATAAATATTTAGCATCTCACCATAAAGTAATCTTCATAAGACTCATCTTACATAAATGTAAGATTTCAAATTAATGCCCCTAGCTCAATCATTAACGTATCAACCAATTACACACACAGGCACAAACTATGCAGAGTATATTGAAGAGTTATAAAGATGTGTGCCATGGAGTCAAAATCACTAAGAACCAAGTTACTTCTATATTTTTCGCTATATATTCTTCAAAATATTAATATTGAAGCACAAGAAAATGATGCCTCAACCTTACAATTCCTGACTTCAGGCCTAAAAAAATCATTTAGCCCTATTGTCGTTATTGAACCGTGGTCTGTTTATTCATTGAACAAAAACAAAGGAACCGTAGCCTGTTTTACAGGGAACAATCTCTTCTTACGTCGTTTTAGATTTGGTACATGTGGAAAACCCTATAAATTTTTCAGTTACAATTTAACTTTGGATGCCGACCGATTGGGTGAGCATCCGCAAAAAATGAGTAACGGCGCAATTGGCATTTGGACAGCTTATATAACTCTTCACCTGCTTAATAATTCTGAAAATGTCATTACGTCTATCACGAAGGAAATGTATCCAATAGCAGTGCAAATTTTGCAGGTATGAATATGCTATTCAAACTTTAAAAAACAAACATCATGGTCAATTTAAGAACTATAATAAAAGTAACATTACATCCCGTTTGCATGGGCGTAACCCTATCACTCTTGCTAATATGTAGCAGCTGTAAAAACCAACAATCTAATGCAGTGAAAATATATGCTGCAGCAGGCTTTCGAATACCCGCTGAAATCCTTTGTAACCGATTTGAAAAAGAGAAGAATATAACCATCCAAAGAAATTATGCTTCATCAGGAACTTTAGCTCGCCAGATAAGCGCTGGGGCTGAGGCTGACATTTATATATCGGCTAACAAAAAGTGGATGGAATACCTGAATTCTGAAAACATGCTTCTCGACTCCATACTCACTCCTCTCGCCAGCAACCAGTTGGTAGTAATTACATCTATAGATAAGCCCGACTTTAGTATCCAATACGACTCTCTTTTTGATATCACAAGCACTATTCAAAATAAAATCGCCATTGGAGATCCTGCGCATGTACCTGTTGGTTTATACTCAAAAACTATTCTCGACTCTTTGGGTTGGTTTAGTCCATTAATACCCAATATGGTGTTGGCGAAAGACGTAAGCTCCGTATTACATTTGGTTGCGCTTAAGGAATGCGATTGGGGCATTGTGTACTACACCGAAGCCATTCAATCAAAAAAAGTAAAAATTGTTTCCACAATACCCGCTTCGCTTCATCCCCCCATACATTTTTATATCGCTACATTAAAAAACAGCAATCCTCATTCTAGTGATTTATTTGATTGTTTTAAGAACAAGAAATCAGCGCATATTTTAGCAGGAAAAGGATTTGGCCCCATCCTGATGAATAATTCCAACTTTCAAAACGAAACTTACCCATTGGCACTAAACACACAAAAACTAAATACAAACAATTTGTAAAAGACAATATTTTGAGCATAGAAGAAATTCAAATCATATGGCTTACAGTAAAAGTTGCATTAGTGAGTACTGTAATTTCATTACCTATATCAATAGGGCTAGGTTGGATATTGGCACGAAAAAACATACCCGGCAAACATATACTTGAAGGCATTATAGCCCTACCCCTTGTAGCTCCTCCGGTTGTTACCGGATACCTTTTATTGCTCTTATTGGGTAAAAACGGATTCATCGGTCATTGGCTTAATCAGATCAATATAGAATTAGTATTTAATTTTGTGGCATTGGTAATTGCTTCAGTAGTGGTTTCATTACCCTTGGCTGTTCGCACCATACGCTCAGCATTTGAATTGGTAGACCCTGTATACGAAAAAGCCTCCTACACTCTTGGAGCATCAAAAATGAACACCTTTTTCAGAGTGACTTTACCTATGGCTTTACCAGGTGTTGTGAGTGGAATGATTTTATCATTTGCGCGTAGTTTGGGCGAATTTGGTGCTACAATAACCCTTGCCGGAAATATCTCCGGGCAAACGCAAACCATCTCTCTAATGGTATATTCAAACATGCAAATACCGGGTAACGAAATGGTTGTCACACGACTCGTAGCAGTTTCTTTACTTATATCATTAGGGGCAATTATGGCTTCAGAATATCTTAAAAACAAACGGAAATATTTAATCAAATAAAAGGCTTGGCACATGCACCTGAAACTCACAAACATTAAGCACAAACTTGGCAGAACTCTTTTCAATTATAACGTTGAAATCAATCATCCGATTACCGCCATATATGGTCCTTCCGGAGCTGGTAAAACAACCTTGATCAATTTAATTGCCGGACTAGAAAAACCACAAAGTGGATCTATTACTTTTAATAAAACCACATTATTTGATGATCGAAAACAAATTTCAGTCCCGGTAAACAAACGTCAATTAGGCATCGTTTTTCAGGATAATTACCTATTCCCTCATCTTAATATTCATAAAAACTTATGCTATAGCCAACAATACTTAAATGGCAGACAAGAGTATGTAAGTTTTAACAAGATAGTATCTCTTCTGGAGATTGAGAGCTTGTTAAACAAAAAACCATCAGAACTCTCTGGAGGCGAAAGACAACGTGTAGCCATAGGTCGCACTTTATTGTCTCAGCCCAAACTACTTTTATTGGATGAGCCTTTTTCTAATCTCGACAGACAAAAACGCAAGCAAATTATATCATACCTACTAAAAATAAACGATGAATTTAAAGTGCCTCTGCTTATTATCAGTCACGATTTAGAGGATGTTCTAAAACTCACCAATCAGTTATTGATTGTAAAGAATGGTTGTATTCAAGATTCAGATAATTATTTACAAATTGCAGAAAAGGGTGAGGTATCTGAAATTATAAGCCACAAGCGCTTTTTAAATATTATAGATGCCATTTATTGTAAAGTTTCGAATACAGATGGTTTAGCATCATGTAAGCCAAGCATTGACGCTGACAATGCGTTACTTTTAACCCACAAAAGAAAACTTCAAAACAATATAATTAACGAAGGACAACGAGTGCGGATTTGCATTCACCCTGATGACATTGCTCTAGGACGAGAGCAAATTTCCAGCATTTCAATCCAGAACCAGCTTAAAGGACTCGTCACCGGCATCAAGGAAACCGATGAAGCCACATTTGTATTTATCGATTGTGGATTTAAGTTGATCTCTGAAATTACTCGCTCCTCCATTAAAAAACTAAAAATAAGTATTGGCGATACAGTGTATTGCTATATTAAATCTCAAGCCATTGAAGTGGTTCACATATATGAATAAATTAATGTCTTACATAAATGTAATTTCCAGCTCTCCTTCAACCTCTTCTTTGGGAGACAAAGAAAATTTACCTTTCATCTCAATCTGAATCCCTTTTTTATTGGCAATATCTCCAATACTTTGGCGCAAGTCAGGTTCCATACTACTTTCTAATTCATGGTTAAAATAAATACCAATTGTATTCTCCTTACTCTCATGAAACTGAACAAGAAAGGCATTACTATCTATAAAAATTAAATCATCGAAAGGATAAGAAATAGTGAAACCCAACTCTTCAATCATTTCTTTTACTGGCGTTAGCGGACGATACGATACTTGTTTCATAGCTTTTTATTTAGTAGCATTAATAATTAGATTCACTAGATTTCGCACATTATAAAGTCGATCCGCATCTTCTGCTTCCTGACATTGAGTGTGCAGGTGATTAAAAGCTTCCTCAAACTCTCCTTCCGAATAGGTCAAATCCTCTGAGCTTAAAAAAACGCTTAACCCATCCCAGCCTTGTAGTTGATAAAGTGATTTCCTAAAGGAAGCATCATTATCCACCTTTTTGATAAATTTCATTGCATTTCCGATCGACATAAGCTTTTAGTTTTACATTATTGTAAATAAACAATTACTATTTCCTACATTATTGAAGAATTATGAGAGATGATATTTGCATAAAGTTGAATTAATTTAAGACTTTCAGATACTTCCCTCTCATAACATTTAAGTATAAATCAATTGCCATACCAAAAAAAGGACAATGGTATCAGATGCCGAATAAACGGATTTAGAAAACTTATCATTGTGGTCCATATAATATCAATATGCAACTCACCCAAGAGATATTTCCTTTTAACCCGGATTATGTATTAGAACTTTGTGACGAGCATTGAAAGAGCAATAAAACAAGGTATTTCGGGAGCGAGGCATAGCATCGTTCTGGTGAGCTGACGTAATGCAACGAAGTGTCTTATTTTGAAGCAGTTTCAATGCGTAGTAGATTTTCTAATGCATAACGCGGGTTTAACACTTACCTTATCTACAAATCATCATCACCTCCCACACACACGAATAACCTGATATATATTAAACACTTATACTACATCACTCATCTTTATACAACCAACAATTATTAAAAAAATGGTACTAATAAATGAATTCATATATTCCTCGAAACTATAACAGAACACTTCTGAAAATTAATCTAACAAATATGTATTTGCTGTAGAGTTCAACTGCTTTTATGCATTTATGTAATATCCCTGCTCATATTGTTACAATAATGTAATATTTCTGCCTCACAAAAAAACACAACTCATAGGTTAGCAACACATAAGACAGCTTGGCATTTCTTTTGGTTACCCACAATTCGTTAATAACCTGAATTCGATTAAAACTAAAGAGTTCAGGCTAATACTTTGGAAATTAAAACAGATAATTATGAAAGTTTTTATGTCATTTACTGGAAACATTAGTACAGATCAGAACGAAGTAAAGGCTTTATTGGGAGCTGATTTTGGATGTATTTATGATTCAATAACGAATACCTATAATAAGGAAATATTAGATGCCTATGACGGCAGTAATATTGGAAACCTTATTGTACAACTAAAGTCTAAAGGGGTAGATACAATCATTACTTCTAACATGCCGCTTTTAACCTTTAGCCTTTGTTTAGAAATGGGCATGCTAATATACAAAGCTGCAGAAGGCAGTGCATCAAAAAACATTCATTTATTAAAAAGCAATCAGTTAAAGTATTTTACCGCCATGGATACTGTTGTTCAGGATGATTGCATGGGTGCCTGCTCAAAATGCAGCTCAGAATGTTCATAAGCAAAGTGCATCCCTTCATCTAAATTTTACACTGGTTACAAATTATTCAAAAACAAAACTATGCTATCTAACAACAATTGGAAAAAATGGCTTAAGGATGGTGATGAATACATGAAGTCGATGCCTGCACCTGGCAAAATTAGCAAATTTGGGACAGACATACGCTACAATTTATTATCCATGGGGTTTGAAAGTTACGTGATGGCCATTCTCGACTATAAAGATAACCTACCTGACAACCATACCTATACCGACTTGATATACGGAATAGAACGAGTGATGCCTTTTGATCAGGAGTTGAAGAAACGGATTTTAAAATACGAATGCATACAGGATATTTGTTCTCTTGACAAGTATACGATATTACAACCCTCTGAGGAGGATATTAGTGACTTGCATGGAGCCATCCTGGAAATAAAAGACCTTGCCCATGGTATCTGTACCTAAAATAGTACGAAGTGTAAAGTCCGCAGTAAAAGCACCTAAATACTGAGGACTGAGCACTTTGTATCTTTCTCATTAATTCACTCCACACAATTCCTTATACAAAACTAGCACATCACTCCTTAAAAGTTCTCTTTTTTGCGCTGAAGACACCCTCTTTACGGCCTCTAAAAGTTTTCTGTTTTTAACATCATCAAGCACAATACCCATCGAAGATAAAGCATCAATAAGGGCAGCCATGCCTGAATGTTTTCCTAGAATAAACTGATTCGTTTTGCCAATATCGGTCGGGTTAAATGGTGTATAGCTCATTGGATCCTTAAGCAAACTATTGCAATGAATACCCGACTCATGACTAAATACTTTTTCACCCATAATAGGTTTAGATAAGGCATTTTTTCGCCCGGATGCTTCTTCTACAAACTGACACAAGGATGCACATGTTTCAAGATTAATACCAGTAGGGTTTGCTGAAGAATAAAATAAACCTGCCACAACTTCTTCAAGAGCAGCATTTCCGGCACGTTCTCCCAAACCATTTACTGTAAGCGATGCAGCACTAGCTCCTGCAGCAAAGGCTGCTATGGTATTGGCGGTGGCCATGCCCAAATCATTATGTGCATGAAACTCCAGTTCTATACCATCAAGTTTGTTCCTATAATCAGCAAAAAGGGATTGCACCGACATTGGATTCATAATACCCACTGTATCGGCCAGGCGAATACGATTTATTCCCAAAGATGCAGCCTCCATCACAAACTCATTGAGCCACTCAGACTGGGTACGAGATGCATCCTGTGCACCCACCGACACATAATCGAATCGTGACTTGGCTTCCTTTACAATAGTATGTAGCGTTTTCATTAACCACGAACGACCCTTTCCCAAAGAAGTAAGATGAATTGCTGAAGTAGGAAAAGAGATATTTATGCGCGAAACACCGGTGCGCTCTGCAGCATGCAAATCATTCATACAAGCGCGAGCCCAACATGTTGACTCAAAACGAAAACCTTGTTGAATCAGCGTTTTTATCTCTTCCTCCTCTGTAGTGGATATGGCGGGAGTGCCAATTTCCAATTCAGGCACACCAGCTTCATCAAGCAACGAAGCTATCTTTAATTTATCATCTAAGGAAAATACTACACCGGGAGCTTGCTCTCCATCGCGCAGTGTGGTATCTATAATATGAGGAGCTTGGTGCATAAGCTTATTTTTTTAGTTCTTCCCTGAGTTCGATATAAATTTGAATTCGATTGAATAGCTCACAGCTACTAGTTCCTAATTCATATAAACCAGAAACCAACAGCTATGAGTTAACCCTTTTATACTTTAATCTGTAATCAAATACTCCTCAACAGCCTCACCCTCTTCAAGTGCATCAAGTATCTCATCAATACGATCTGGCGTAACACCACCATACCAAAGGTTGTTGGGATGTATAACCATAATTGGCCCCTGCGAACACACATTTAAGCATCCCGTGGTTGATACCGTTACATCTAATCCGCGATCAGCAGTTTCTTCCATTAAGTACTGTATCATATCAACAGCACCTTTTTTGTTACAATATCCTTGTGCATCACCCGACATTCTAAACGAGTTACAAACGAGAATATGAAAATCTGGCTTTTTCATTTTTGATAGGTTTTATATTTATTGGTTCTTCAAAAAAACAGTTCTTAACCACAGTTGGTCCTTCAATATGGCACTCAACATTCATTTATCATCCACACCCGGTTGCCTTACCCGAGCAATCCGTACCACATTTAAACATGTCGGTTTTGCATAAGGTGCGCAATTCAGCACCTTTATATATATGATCCAACCCTTGATCAATCATGCCACTCATCTCCACTATCTGCATCCCGCTATGAGCCAGAATCTTCGATGGCTTTGGACCAATACCTCCTACTAAAATGGCTCTACAATCGCTTAATGATTCTGCCATTTCCTTCCATCGATTATCACCACTACCCATTTCCGGAGTAGCTCTCACATTCACTAACTTATATCCATTTGGCGTTTCCTTAAAAACATGAATGCGATCAGCTTCACCTAAATGCTGATTGACCAGAATGCCCTCATTGGACGTTACTGCTACATATGGACGCTCCTCTCCCGTTTCTACATTCATCTTAGCAGCTTCGGAGAGCAATTGAGCCGCTTCAGTAGAATCCTTTCCTAACAACCCTGCAGCATCGGCTCTGCACCGAGCACAATGAGACATCGGGGGTAAAAAATTTTCTACCTTGCGGCGCAACGCTTTCATAAACTCCGACGACGGTTCAGAGATATTTTCGAACGGTGTATCCTTTACAGGAAACAATGGGATGGTGTTCATTAAATCGACCCCTTTACCAGCAGCAAATTCTGCTACCTCAGAAATTTCCTCATCATTTACACCTGGTATAACTATACTATTAACTTTAACAGTTATTTCAGCATCTCTTAATTTATCAATGGCCTCCATCTGTCTTTCCAACAACACCTCTCCTGCTTGTTTCCCAAAATAACCACGCTTTTCGTAACGCACCCATCCATAAATTTTCTCGAGAGTTTCAGCCCGTAAACTATTCAGAGTAATGGTTACATGAGTTACATCAAGCGCTTTTAATTCATCAACATACGGCAATACATTGAGGCCATTGGTAGAGATGCATAACAACATTTCAGGAAACTCATTTCGAACCAAACGTAGGGTCTCCATGGTTTGACCCGGGTTAGCAAATGGATCACCCGGGCCGGCAATACCCACCACTTTAAGCTCTGGCATTATCTTCACCAATTTTTTTAGGTAGTTTAATGCCTGCTCTGGATTAAGTACATTACTGGTTACACCTGGACGACTTTCATTTACACAGTCGAACTTACGGTTGCAATAGTTACACTTTACATTACACTGAGGAGCTACAGGCAAGTGTACACGTGCATATTTGTGATGAGCTTCTTTATTAAAGCATGGATGCTGTGAAATATCTTTCATAATCGTCGTTTTTAATATTTAATAAAATCAGGCTAAACCTATACCCCTGCCTTATGCTGACTTTTTCCGGGCATGTAACATTAATTCTCTCTACATATATTTATATCCGATGGGCGAATTATTCTGCTTGTATTCGATCATTGCATTAGCGATACGATCAAAAAGTTCTTGAGTACCCAAATATCCCAAATGGTTCACACGCTGCCCCCCAATACGATCGTGTATTGGAAAACCAACACGAACCAAAGGAATATTCAGGTTGGTAGCTATATAATTCCCTTTACTATTACCTATTAAGAAATCGGGATTTATCAGCTTACTCATTTCTCCTATTTGTTCAAAATCAGAATCGCTTAAAACATTAATATTTTCACCATGAACAGGACAGTGGATTTTAAGTTGCTCCATTAGTCGTCCGCTATCCGCACCGGAAGCTGCAATAACAACTTCAACACCTATTTCATCCAAAAAAGAACAAAGTGCCAATACCAGATCCTCTTCACCGTACACCACTGCTTTTTTTCCAAAAATATATTTATGACCATCAGCGTATGAATCCAACAATCGGCCCCTTTGCATCAGGTATTTATCAGGTATTTCTTTGCCCGTAATTTTTGTAAGGCTATCAAAAAAATCATCAGTATGACTTATTCCTATCGGAAGCACTGATTGATATTTTTTTACTTCAAACTTATCTTCTAACCAGTCAGCAGAACTACTTTCTTCACCTCCTCCTTGCCTAACAGCTGTAAAAGCTCCTAGTTCCACAGAAGCTAAAGCACCTCCCATGGTTTTTAAATCGACCAAACGCGTACCTCCTTTGGGAATACGGTAATATTGATCCCACACTGGATTATCAAGGGCATCCGAATAATCAGGCACTACAGTGGCTTGAATCCCATAATCCACCATTATTTCTTTCAACTGGCGTATATCTGCAGGTGACACAAACCCCGGAAACAAATTCACACGCTCTACCGGTTCCGTTTTACTTGAGAAATGTTTTACAACCCCAAGTACAGTTGCATTAAAGCCATCCATATGTGTTCCCTGGTAACTGGGTGTTGAGACAGTAAATAACTCAGGCCATCCTTTTGCCTTTGCCAGGTCGCGCAATTGCATCAGCTGCATCTCTACATCTTCGCCAATGGTTTCACTTAAACAAGTAGTGGCAATTCCTACAGCCTTGGGTTTATATTGTCCTATTACATTTTCTAAGGCTATTTTTAAATTTTCTTCGCCACCAAAAATGGTACTCTCTTCACTAAAATTAGATGAGGCGATATCCACTGGCTCTTTATAATGGCTAATCATATAACGGCGTATATATGTGGCACAACCTTGAGATCCGTGAATGACCGGAACACAACCTTCAATTCCTTTGAGTGCCACGCTTGCTCCCAGTGGTGCACATAACTTACATGCATTTCGTGTTGAGACAAAGGGGCGTATATCTTTTAATGTTGGTATCTTATCCATGGTATTTATCCGTTTTAATGAGCAATTAACCTCCAGACTTATCTTTTAAAAAACTTCCAAACAGGGCTATTAACTGAAGCATTCACTTCCTTTGCAAAATTGAGCATCCCTTCGAAGCCAGCTAGAGCCTCCTTACGCTCATGGTTATGATCGCAAAATCCTATCCCTAACTTATAGGCTATGGGACGTTCTTTAACTCCTCCAATAAAAAGGTCAACCCCTTTTTCTTTTACAAATTCAGAGAGTTCGTTTGGGTTAGAATCATCCACCATAATAGTACCCTCATCACATAGTTTTTTAAGTAAATCGTAATCGTCTTTATTTCCGGTTTGAGATCCCACAACGGCTGTCTCCATGCCTATTAAGCGCAGAGCTTTCACCAAACTAATGGCCTTAAATGCTCCTCCTACATAGATGGCTGCTTTTTTTCCTTGTAACTTTTCACGGAATGGCGCTAAGGCCGGCAATAAATCATTCACTTCTTTTGATACCAACTGACGCGCTTTATCAAGCATTTCAGCATTTTTAAAGAAGGTTGCCACATCATACAAAGCCTCTGCCATATCTTCTATTCCAAAATAAGATACCTTTTTATATGGGATGCCATATTTCTCCTTCATTTCTTTGGCCAGATGCATCATGGAACCTGAACATTGCACTACATTTAAAGAAGCTTTGTGTGCTTTACGGATTTCATCAACTCTACCATCTCCTGTTAAGCAGGTAATAATATTTACGCCAATACGCTTATAGTAATCCTGGAGCATCCATAACTCTCCGGCCAGATTAAAATCACCCAAAATATTTATACTAAACTCCGGTGCCTGGTATGTATCATCAGTACCAACCAACATTGAAAGCGCATCACATGCGGCTTTGTAACCATCTTTTTTGGTTCCTTTAAAACCTTCTGACATTACAGGTAAGACCTGAATCTCTTGCTCTTTTGAAACACGGCGGGCTATTGCTTCAACATCATCGCCAATAACGCCTACAATACATGTTGAATATATAAAGGCTGCTTTGGGTTTATAGGCTTCTATCAGTTCGGTGAGGGCTTTGTAAAGTTTTGGTTCACCTCCAAATACAACATCTTTCTCTCTTAAATCGGTTGAAAAACTCAAACGGTGCAGTTGAGGCCCTGAAGAAAGCGCCCCTCTGATATCCCAGGTATAAGCAGCACAACCAATGGGACCATGTATAAGATGTAAAGCATCTGCAATTGGGTAGAGCACAACCCTTGACCCACAAAATACACATGCTCTTTGACTAACGCTACCTGCTGTACTTTTAGTATCACAGTTTAACTCATTAGCGGATTCTCCTACTGTATGTATTTGGGTTATTCTTTCTTTTATTAATCTCTCCATGTCGTCGTCTTAATTGAGATTACTTTTATAAAGTGCATAGGCCGTAATGTATAGTGCTCAATATTTGGTATATATCAGATTAAACATTACTCTTAAAGCCACTAAACTATTTATCTTTTGCACTAAGGATTCCATTCAAAAAGAGCTTGCTAAATGTGAAACAATCTCTTATTTTGTGGCTTTCCTTTACTTTCTTGAAGTTTCCGAAAACCTACTGATTAATAGTAATTGAAGGAAAATATATAAGGAGATGTGAATAAAAAATAACTCTAATTATCATATTGGCAAACACAACCCACACCTCCTTTATATATCTATTACATAACTAGTTCAAATTTTTCTTCGGCACAGGTAGCATCCTCATGATCCATAACAGCGGATAATATTTTTTCGAGGATTCGAATTCCTCCCATGTAACCCAATGTAGAGAAATAACTATGCCCTACTCGGTCAATGATAGGAAATCCCATTCTTACGAAAGGAGTTTTCTCGTCCCTGGCAATATACTTGCCATAAGTGTTTCCTATAATTAAATCAACGCCTTCTTCTTTAATCCATTGGTGCATTAGGAAAGTATCGGCAGAAGGGCCGTTTTTAAATTTAGCTTCAGGACAACGTTCTGATAAAAGACTTGACATACGCTTTTCAAAAGCCTTACCTGGTGTACCTGATACGATATAAACAGGCTTCATATCTAAATCGAGTAAGAACTCTGTTAATGGAATTAATTGATCAGGATCACCAAACAAAGCAACTCGCTTACCATAGAAGTATTGGTGCATATCGGTAATCAAATCTACTAAGCGACCGCGCTCATCGTTAATTTCTTCAACAACGGAAACTCCTGCAACTTTTGAAAGTGTAGAAATAAAGCGGTCTGTTGCTTGTAATCCAATTGGTAAATCCTCAATGGTAAAATTCACCTTACACTGATTATCAAGTGCCTTAGCTGCTTTATCAGTAGCCCACTCTCCCAATGCAAGAGTATGAAGACTATCTCCCATACTTACAATCTCAGGAATAGTTGTTCCTCCTTTAGGATACATCTCATATTTCCCTGTCATTGGTGTATCAAGTACATCTGATGTATCAGGAAGAAGAACATTGTTGACCTTCATCATTTTCATCATACGCTTTAGCTCACGCATATCTGAAGGCTCCACCCAACCCGACAATAAGTTAATTTGGTTGACCAACTTATCTGTTTTGTTGGCAAAATACTTTACAATACCTTCCAACATATTGGCATAACCTGTAACATGACTACCCACATAACTTGGAGTAGGGGCCTGAATCACATGTTTTCCTTCAGGAACTTTTCCTTCAGCACGTGCTTTAGCTACTATTTGTCCTAGGTCATCACCGATGGTTTCTGATAAACAAGTTGAATGTACTGCGATAATATCCGGCTCATATACCTTGAATATTGTAGTAATCCCTTGTAATAAATTTGCTTGTCCTCCAAATACGGAAGAGCCTTCGGTAAAAGAACTCGTTGCAGCCATTACCGGCTCTTTATAATGACGCGTTAATGCACTCCTATGGTAGGAACAACAGCCTTGAGACCCATGGCTATGCGGTAAACACCCATGCACACCAAGTGCTGCATACATTGCCCCTACGGGCTGACACGTTTTAGCGGGGTTAACCGTTAACGCTTTTCTCTCTAATACTTTATCTGTTGTATGACGTAATAACATATGGCTATCCTCCTTTATTCATTAATGGTAAAACTTCCAACAATCTCCGGCTCCGCTTTCCAAGGAGCATCTACAAGTTTCCAAATTGAAGTTCCAAGCATGCGGTCCATCTCTTTGTAAAAATTAATGGCTCCTTCAAAACCGGCATATGGTCCGCCATAATCGTAACTGTGCAACTGCTTCAATGGCACCCCAAGTTTCTGAACCACATATTTTTCTTTAATACCTGCACAAAAAACATCTGGCTTATAGAATTCGATCAGCTTTTCTGTTTCCCAGTGATTCACATCATCTAATACCAATGAATTTTTATCCATCTCAGGCATCATCCCTTCGTAATCACTAAAAGCGTAACCAGCTTTTTCTTTTTCAGCTTTCTTCGCTACCAGGTCATCACGAAATAAAGCTTCATCTTTCTTAACCTCAATCTCTTCAATATTACGAGAATCAGCATCAATTTTAATATTAGGAATCACTTTACGTCCTTCGTAATCATCGCGGTGGGCAAACTCATAACCCGCAGAAACCGTTGTAACACCCAGCTCTTTAAATAAATCTTGATAATGATGAGCTCTTGATCCTCCAACAAACATCATGGCCGTTTTACCTTCTGTTTTTGGTTTGATGGCATCAATCACCTTTTTCACTTTCTTCATTTCACGAGCGATAATCTCTTCAACTTTGGCAGTCAACTCAGGATCATCATAAAAATCAGCGACTTTACGTAAGGCTTTAGCTGAGGAGTCGGCTCCAATAAAGTTTACCTTAGTCCAGGGAATACCATATTTCACCTCCATCATTTCAGCGATATAGTTGATTGAGCGGTGACACATCACAAGATTGAAATCAGCCGTATGTGAGTATTCCATACTTTTGATGGTAGAGTTACCACTAAAAGTAGAAAGTAGTGTAATACCTGCTTCTTCGAATAAACGCTCAAGCTCAAAGGCATCACCACCAATATTATATTCACCCAAAAGGTTAATTTGATATTTACCACTGCGTTCACGGTCGTTTAACCCAACCACGTGCTTAAACACCCCGTTGTTTGCAATATGGTGACCTGCTGACTGAGATACTCCACGGTATCCTTCACAACTAAAACCAAAAATATTGATACCGGTTTCTGCTTTCATTTCGCGAGCCACTGCATGTACATCATCACCAATTAATCCAACTGGACAAGTAGAGAAGATACCAATCGCTTTAGGATTGAAAAGGGTCATAGCTTCGCGTATGGCATCTTTTAGTTTAGCCTCGCCACCAAACACAATATTTTCATCTTGCATATCAGTTGAAAATGAGTAAGGGATAAAGTTATCCTCACCCTCCTCGGCGTGCGTTTGGTTACGACGAGTTAGCCAGGCGTAAAAGCTACAACCGATAGGTCCGTGTACCAAGTTTATAATATCTCGGGTTGGTCCTAAAACCACCCCTTTACAACCCGCATACGTACAACCTCTTTGAGTAATAATCCCAGGTATGGTTCTTACATTTGCTTGAATTTCCTGATCTTCATTAGGATCATTTGCCAACATTGACTTCTTACGTTTCTTGGCTATTTTTGTAGGGTACTTGGCCAAAATCTCCTCCACTAAGGGAGTTGGATCAGGCAACCCATTGCTTAAATCTTTCTTTTTCACCATCGCTTTCAAGTTTAAATATCTAACACTTCATCACCATGCTCACCTGTTCGTACCCGAATGGCTTCACTCATTGGTAGTACAAATATTTTCCCATCACCTGGAGAATCTGTCCTATTGGCCTCAATGATTGTTTCTACACATTCTGTTACCTTTTTATCAGGTATAACCATTTGAATTACTCGCTGAGGACGTAGTCTTGGTTCCTTACCTAAATGTTCCATTGCTTCGGGCGATCCGGCTTTTACACCTTCTAATACTTTGGCGTCCCAAAGACCTTTGCCTCTACCAAACACTTTACCTCCGGCGGTCATCGATGAAAAACCAGCTGCCATAAGTGCTCGCTTGGTTTTATTCATTTTATCTATCTTGATAATTGCCATTACACATTTCATAAGCTATCTTTTAAATTTCAGACAGTTAGGTATATGATAAATCGATTATTTATCTGTTACCTAATAAATCCAGGTTTACAATTCTTTTGTCCCTCTGCTTATGGTATAGCTTTCTTCAACAGGTGAGATAAATATTTTACCGTCACCAAATGCCCCCTTAGGCTCGGTACGAGCTGCTTCCATAATTGTATTAACAGCAAAGTCCTTATCCTCGTCCTTTATTACCATCATTAAACTCTCTTTAGGTAACTCATCATAAGTCACATCTCCTATTTTAATACCACGCTGCTTACCACGACCGACTACCGGCGTTTTGGTAACAGCTATATAACCCGCCTCAAAAAGAGCTTTCAGTATTTTACTTGATTTCTCTGGACGAACAATTGCATTTATCATTAACATAATTCTTGATTTTAAAATTTGTATTTTATTTGGGTAACCATTACGGTTTTGATTGGATAAGCTTTTTATTGGGATTACTACCACATAGTGATTGCAAGAAAACTGCATGATGATTAAACACCTAAGAAGAAATATGTTACTTTATGACTTTTGTGTTTCTTCAAAACCAGCAAGGTTACATTGGAATTGCCTATTTAAAAAACAATATAACATTGCATATGCTGCTTTCTTGCAAAAACTAATTAGTTGGCAATACCAAAATCTATAAGTAATTTCTCTAACTGCTCGATTTCAAGGGGAGTTGGAATTACAAACATCTCGTTTTCATCAATGGCTTTTGCTAGAGATCTATATTCTCCGGCCTGATTGTGCTCGGGAGCAAATTCTATAACCGTATTTCTATGAATCTCTGCCTGTTGAACCATATTGTCACGAGGAACAAAGTGAATCATTTGAGTACCTAACTGCCTTGCTAACTCTTCAATCATCTCCCTCTCGTTCTCTACATTACGTGAATTACAAATAAGTCCCCCTAAACGCACAGTACCTGCTTGTGCATACTTTTGAATACCTTTACAGATATTATTGGCAGCATACATTGCCATCATCTCCCCCGATACTACAATGTAAATTTCCTCGGCTTTACCATCGCGAATAGGCATGGCGAAACCACCACAAACTACATCACCAAGTACATCATAAAAGGTATAATCAGTTTTAAATTTCTCATCCCAAGCTCCTAACTGCTCAAGTAAGTTGATAGAAGTAATAATACCACGACCAGCACATCCTACTCCTGGTTCAGGACCGCCTGACTCAACACAACGGACATCGCTATAACCTGGTTTAACTACATCATCTAACTCCACATCTTCACCTTCTTCACGAAGTGTATCCAATACAGTTTTTTGAGCCAAACCTCCCAATAACAAACGGGTTGAATCTGCCTTAGGGTCACATCCTACTACTAAGATATTTTTTCCTAACTCTACTAAACCTGCTACTGTGTTTTGAGTTGTTGTTGATTTGCCAATGCCACCTTTTCCGTAAATTGCTACTTTTCTCATGTCTTTAATTTTTTAGTGATTGTTATTTGGTTTACCTTATTTCATACAATGTGCCAACACTGATATTTTTTTAACAACAAAAGCACAATATTCTACATAACAATCTGAAACAATGACTTTTACAAAACAGACATCTAATAATTAAAGATTTGTACACATATTGATTTGTTACATTAATGTAGAATATAAGGATGAAGGCTACATTTTATGCATTTACCACAATCCCCCTTTTTTATTGGGATAAAAGACGATACGAGAGAAAAACGCCAAACATATATGTAATAAGTTTAGCTGTTGAAAAATCCTGATTTTACCGAGATTGAGGACTCACGAGAAGGCTTTACTCAAATTCTTGAAAACAGATAATTAAACAACTATATAAGATTATAGTTAAACCCGGATTATGCAATAGAGGTTTGTTATGAGCATTGAAAGTGCCATAAAACAAGGACTTGTTGAGACGAAACGTAGCACCGCTACGGTGAGTTGAATCAAGTTAGTGAAACACCTTGTTTTGAAGCAATTTCAATGCGTAATAGAATTTCTATTGCATATTTCGGGTTAAAGCAAAGATAATTGATTACAATTTTCTTCACTTGCAATAATTAAAGATCACAAGCATTTAAAAATCACTCATACATTTATGATGGAATGTAACAGTATAATATGCGGAAATATTGAAAAGATAAAAGTAAAATGATGGGAAGTGACCTATGTATTTATGCGAACTAACTTCAGGAAGTAATATTTTCAAAGCATTATTGACTGAATAAAACTAACATATAGCTTTTTAGAAGATATTCAAATAGCTTTGAAGAATTTAAGTTTCTAAAGAAGATTGATACCAAAAAAACTAAGACCATATGTATTCCAACTAAAATAATGCAAATCCGGATGAAAAAAGCTAAACTTTAAAACGCCAGATATCAATTTTATATTTTTTAATACGTGTACCCAGCATTCGTTCCGTAATCTTTAATTTTGCAGCGGCCTTTGTTACATTGCCCTGAGTAGATGTTAAGGCATCTCGAATAAGCTGCTGTTCTAGATGCTCAATCACTGGCAGCATCCCACCATCCATACTACTATTGGTAGAATCTGCTGTTTGAAGTGTTGGTGGCAAGTCATACGAGTGAATCACATCATCCTTACTCATGATACAAGCTCGTTCTATCACATTTTCTAACTCTCGAATATTTCCGGGCCAACGGTGCACCATTAACATATTGAGAGCAGAAGTGGTGATGCGTTTAATTCTGGCGGAATTCTTTTTATTAAATTTCTCAATAAAATGATCAACTAAACTTGGAATATCATCGCGACGCTCTCGCAATGAAGGAATAAATATGGGAAAGACATTGATTCTATAATAAAGATCTTCCCTAAAATCACCATTATTAATTAACTCTTCAAGGTTACGATTGGTTGCAGCTACTATTCGCACATCCGTTTTAATAGTTGCTGAACCACCCAAACGTTCAAACTCACGCTCTTGAATAACCCTTAAGAGTTTAACTTGCGTTGACATAGGCAGGTCACCTAACTCATCTAGGAATATTGTTGAATTATGAGCCAATTCAAATCTCCCTTTTCGCTGCTGATCAGCTCCCGTAAAAGCCCCTTTCTCATGACCAAATAATTCACTTTCGATAAGACTATCGGGCAATGCCGAGCAGTTTACCTTTATGAGTTTATTTTTTGCTCTGCCGCTGCTGGCATGAATAGCTTCGGCAAATAACTCTTTACCAATACCACTTTCGCCCCGCAACAAAACTGTACTACTGGTTTTTGCAACTCGCTCAACCAATGAATACAAATCTCGCATTTTGCCTGAATTGCCAATAATATTATTTGGATTACTGCTTTCAAGTTGACTTTGCAGTTCTCTATTTTGCTTCCTTAGGGCATCCAACTCCTCCATCTTCCCCTGACGATACCTCGCCGTTTTGGCAATCATGGATCCCACAATACTTAAAAGCTGTATATCTTCTTCATTGGTAATATTGGCATTGTATTTCCGAACTACAGACAAGGCTCCTGACACTTCATTATCAAGTAACAATGGTACACAAATAAAGGTCAATTCCTGCCCTTCCTTAGTAAGTTCAGATTTTGTTTTATTCTTGAACAAACGTGACTTTGAAATTTCAGAAACTACCACAGGACGTGCCATTTCAATTACTTTTCCTATAACTCCTTCACCTAGATCATATTTTCCTCGTGCTTGTTGAGAAACGCTTAATCCATATGCTCCCTCAATAATTATTCGATTACTTTGCCTGTTAAACAATGTAATAAAACTCCTTTCAGCATTTAAGTGCCTAACTAAAGAAGCTAATATTGGCGATAAATCACTTTTTAATTCTTTGCTACTTAATATTCGTTCACTAATATCAAAGAGGAGCGATAACTCCTTAAATCCGTAACATTCACCTCCTACTTTTTTACATGTGATACTCATAAGCTAAAACTATTAAATCGAATCAATGACTAAACAAATCTATGAAACCCTTCTATCGTAGATCCTATATGGAAATATTCCTTCAAAACAAATATCTTAATATACTCCAGGAGAGACCTGAACAAAATAAGATTCATGGTTGAATCATCAAGTATTACTCTATTGTCACGCAACACACACAACTTTACAAAAGTATTAAAAATAAATACAACCCCCTCAAAACACACTCATTAATGCGTTTTTTTAACTTTTAAATATACTATGCCCCCCCTTTTTAATGTCGAATACCTAAATGTTTTTTTTGCAAAAATTTAAATGTTACCACTATAGATAAGTACAAAAAACAAACTGCAAGTACTAATCACAACTTTGCTCAAACGAAAAAAGGCGTCCAATTGGACGCCTTTTATATTTCAAGAAGAAAATGAATTACTTCACTTCTTCATAATTTATATCAGCTAAACGCTTGTAACCATTATAACGCCATTTAGCATTTTCTTCAGAAGCTTCAAACAATTCTGTTGCTTCCTCTGGGAATGCTTTTAATAATGAAGTATAACGTACTTCTCCTTTAAGGAAAGATTGGAATAAGTCCCACTTAGGAGGCTTCGAATCTAATACAAATGGATTCTTTCCTTCTTCTTCCAATAATGGATTATAACGATATAAGTGCCAGTATCCGCACTCAACAGCTTTCTTAGTCTCGTTTTGAGTACCGCCCATTCCACCTTTCAACCCGTGGCTGATACATGGAGAGTAAGCAATAATCAATGATGGACCCGGGTAAGCTTCAGCTTCTTTAAGCGCTTTGAAGTACTGTGCCTGGTTTGCACCCATTGCTACCTGAGCAACATACACATAACCATAAGTAGTAGCCATCAAACCAAGATCTTTCTTACGAATTCTCTTACCTGAAGCGGCAAACTTAGCTACTGCACCGATAGGCGTAGATTTAGATGCCTGACCTCCTGTATTAGAGTAGATCTCTGTATCCATTACCAGGATATTTACATCTTCTCCTGAAGCCAATACATGATCTACACCACCGTAACCGATGTCATAAGCCCATCCGTCACCACCAAAGATCCAGTTAGATTTCTTAACCAGGTAATCTTTAAGCGCAAGAATTTCTTTAGCAACAGCACTAGACTCATTTGCCAATGCAGCCTCAACAGCTTTAGAAACCTCACGTGTCTTAGAACCGTTTTGCTTATTTTCGATCCATGCTTCAAAAGCAGCTTTAGTTTCAGCATTAACAGCATCAAGGTTTTCAGACATTAATCGCTCGATACGGGCACGTAGTTTATTCACACCCATTGCCATTCCTAAACCATACTCAGCATTGTCTTCAAATAATGAGTTTGCCCATGCTGGTCCTTGACCTTCGCTATTTTTACAGTAAGGCGTTGCAGGAGCAGAACCACCGTAAATAGACGAACAACCAGTTGCATTAGCAATCATCATTCTGTCACCGAATAATTGAGTAATCAACTTAACGTAAGGCGTTTCACCACAACCAGCACAAGCTCCGGAGAACTCAAACAATGGCTGAGCAAACTGAGACGCTTTCACGTTCAAGTCTTTCTTCATTATATTATCTTTAACTGTAACTTTATCCACCATATAGTCCCAACGCTCAATCTCAGCTCGTTGAGTATCCAAAGGCTTCATCTCTAAAGCTTTTGTTTTAGAAGGACATACGTCAGCACAGTTACCACAACCAGTACAGTCAAGTGCTGACACCTGAATACGGTATTGTAATCCGTCAAATCCTTTTCCAGTAGGCTTTTTAGCATCAGTTCCTGCAGGAGCACCCGCCAACTCTTTTTCGTCTAATAAGAAAGGACGAATAGCAGCATGCGGACACACATAAGCACATTGGTTACACTGAATACAGTTATCGATTTGCCATTCCGGAACGTTTACTGCAATACCACGTTTTTCAAAAGCAGTAGTTCCTGCAGGGAAAGTACCATCCTCAACACCGTTGAAAGCACTTACCGGAAGGTCATCACCTTTTTGTCCGTTAACCGGGAATACAATGTCTTTAATGAATTCAGGCACATCAGATCTAAACTCTATTGACTTAGGCTCTAATTTTGCCCACTCAGCAGGAACAGCAACTTCAGTAACAGCACCACCTTTGTCAACAGCCTGATAGTTCATATTAACAACGTCTTCACCTTTCTTACCGAAAGACTTAACAATTGCCTTCTTCATTTGCTCTACAGCCTGATCGTAAGGGATTACTTCAGCAATTTTAAAGAAAGCCGACTGCATGATTGTATTGGTACGGTTACCCAAACCAATTTCCTCTGCGATGGCAGTTGCGTTAATAATATAAAACTTGATTTCGTTAGCAGCAAGATATTGTTTAACACCTTGAGGTAAACGATTTTTAGTTTCTTCAGCATCCCATATAGAGTTCAAAAGGAATGTACCTCCTTTTTTCAATCCCTTAAGCATATCATATTGATTCAAATATGCCGGAACGTGACATGCAACAAAATCAGGAGTGTTTACCAGGTATGGTGAACGTATTGGCGTATCTCCAAAACGTAAGTGAGAAATAGTAATCCCACCTGATTTTTTAGAATCGTATGCAAAATATGCCTGAGCATACTTATCAGTATTGTCACCAATAATTTTAATCGAGTTCTTGTTTGCACCTACAGTACCATCAGAACCTAATCCATAAAATTTACCTTCGAATGTACCTTCAGCAGCAAAGCTGATTTCTTCTTTTAATGGAAGAGATTTGAAAGTAACATCATCAACGATACCTACAGTAAATTGATTCTTAGGCTCTGCAGCCATAAGGTTTTCAAATACTGTAATCATATGAGTAGGAGTAGTATCTTTAGATGATAATCCATAACGTCCGCCAATGATCCTAGGCGCATTCGCTTTACCGTTAAATACCTCTACGATATCTAAGTACAATGGATCTCCATTAGCACCCGGCTCTTTAGTTCTGTCAAGCACACAGATGTTCTTACAAGAAGCAGGAACAGCTTTCATGAAGTACTCAGCAGAGAAAGGACGATATAAATGAACTGCAATCAAACCTGTTTTTTGCCCTTGTGCATTCAAGTAATCAACTGATTCTTTGATTGTATCGGTAATAGAACCCATGGCTATTACTACATTTTCTGCATCCTCAGCACCGTAGTAAGTAAATGGAGCATACTTACGACCCGTAATTTCGCTAATTTTATCCATATACTTCGCTACCATATCAGGAATAGCGTCGTAGAACTTGTTAGCAGCCTCACGAGATTGGAAGTAAATATCCGGGTTTTGAGCCGTACCTCTGGTTACAGGACGCTCTGGGTTTAATGAATTATCTCTGAAAGCCTGAAGAGCCTCTTGATTCAACAAACCTTTAAGGTCATCTTGCTCCATCAACTCAATTTTTTGAATTTCGTGTGAAGTACGGAATCCATCAAAATAGTGCATAAAAGGAACACGAGATTCGATAGATGCAAGGTGAGCAATACCTGCAAGGTCCATCACTTCCTGAACACTACCTGTTGCTAACATAGCACAACCTGTTTGACGAGCAGACATCACATCACTGTGGTCGCCAAAAATAGAAAGTGCCTGAGCGGCTAATGAACGTGCACTAACATGAAAAACCCCTGGTAAAAGTTCACCAGATATTTTATACATATTAGGGATCATTAATAAAAGTCCCTGTGACGCAGTAAAAGTAGAAGTAAGCGCACCAGCCTGAAGAGATCCGTGCATTGCTCCAGCAGCACCTGCTTCGGACTGCATCTCTTCTACTTTAACAGTTTCTCCAAATATGTTTTTTCTCCCACCTGCAGCCCATTCATCGATGTACTCTGCCATAGTTGAAGATGGAGTGATTGGGTAAATCGCTGCAACTTCGCTAAACATATAAGCGATGTGTGAAGCGGCATAATTACCATCACAGGTAATAAACTTCTTTTCTTTAGCCATTTGTTTAATATTTAAGTTTTAACTACTATTATTTAGAAATATTCTATATTACTGATTTTCAGCTATTAAATTTACAATATTATGATCGAATAGATCGTATTTTTTCAATATAAAAAACCAAAAAGCCATAACGGAATTACTCCGTCACTTCCCGTTTCAATCATATCCTTGGCCTGCAATATTGTGGATGATTTTCTTTTAACATCCGTATTCTTATCACTCACCAAAAAATTATACTTGCCATCTACTTTAAAATCGGCAGTTTTTGAACTCACTATATCATGACAACACCCCACCTGATTATAAAAAAAGGTTTTGTGTAATATTTCATTATCAATACTTCCTCTATTAATGGAGTAAATCAGATTCGGATTGTGCAAATAAATCATTGAAGGTTTTTTCTGCATATCTTCCTTACCATCGTAAAGCAACTTAATCAATCTGGCCTGACGCAGATAATAAAGGTAGTTCATCACAGTTGCTCGTGAAGTACCAATATGCGCACTTAACTTACTTACATTAGGTTGAAAAGGGGCTTCTTGCCCTACTTTATACAATAACTTTCTTAAGCGAGGCAAATACTTTAACTCTATCTGACGAAGAAAACTGATATCAATTTCCAAAATAAAATTCATACTCTTCATCAAGTTTTCGGCATAGTGCTGCTTATCCAGAAAGAAAGGGTAATAACCGTACTCCAAATAATCTTCAAAATAAGCCAAAGGTCGAACCTTGCTCACAATACCCGCAGCTATCTGCTTATGATTTTCAAGTATTTCTGTGAGACTATAACTATCGAAAGTTTTACCTGTTTTAAGCTCTAAAAATTCTCTAAAAGAAAAGCCTTCTAATTTATAGGAGTGTACAATATCTTTTAAATGAGGATTTTCTTCACGCAGACGCATTACCGTAGAGCCCGAGAAAACAATTTGAAGATCGGTGAAGTTATCGTAGCAATATTTTAGTTCTTTTGACCAATCCGGATATTTATACACCTGATCTAATACCAGCGTTTTTCCTCCCGTTTTACGGAACTTATCCGCAAATGAGATGATGGTATTTTCGGTAAAATAGAGATTGTTTAAATTGACATACAAACAAGATTTGTCTGTACCATACTTTTCTTTTGCAAAAGAGAGCAGGAAATCTGTTTTTCCTATTCCTCTTGTTCCCTTAATTCCGATTAAGCGATGACTCCAATCGATCTGATCCATCAATTTTCGTCTAAGAGGAATATCTAAATTATCTATTAGGTATTTATGTGTTTCAAAAAATGATTGCACGCTGTCTTTTCAATTTTGCATGACAAATGTACAATTCGCGCTAAATAAATTGCAATCTCAACATTACATTTAGGCCTCAAACATGTAATTTATACTTATTAAAAATAACAACGAACTAGTATATGGAGATTAAACTACACCTCCAAAGATAATATTTATCATACCTATAGTAACTACAGCAACACCTTACACTATAGCAACCTGCTCAAACATTTACATAAAAAAAAGCCGCTCTTATAACAAAGAACGGCTTTTGAAATATTTTTATTTACACCTAAAATTAATCCGAATTCATTGAAATTAAGAATTCCTCATTATTTCGGGTTTTACCCATTCTGTCTTTCAAGAAATCCATAGCCTCAAGAGGTGTCATATCTGCAAGATAATTACGAAGAATCCAGATTCTGTTCATATTTTCTTTTTCTATCAACAGATCTTCTCTACGTGTACTTGATAACGTAACATCCACAGCAGGGTAAATACGCTTGTTAGATAATTTTCTATCTAACTGAAGCTCCATATTACCTGTTCCTTTAAACTCTTCAAAGATTACCTCATCCATTTTAGAGCCCGTTTCCGTTAAGGCAGTTGCTAAAATAGTTAATGAACCTCCATCTTCAATATTACGTGCTGCTCCGAAGAAACGTTTTGGTTTATGCAATGCATTGGCATCAACACCACCGGACAATACTTTACCCGAAGCTGGAGAAACAGTATTATAAGCTCTGGCCAAACGCGTAATAGAATCAAGAAGCACCACTACATCGTGGCCACATTCTACCATTCTTTTAGCTTTTTCCAGAACGATATTGGCTACTTTCACATGTCTTTCTGCCGGCTCATCAAAAGTTGATGAAATCACCTCGGCATTTACGCTTCGTGCCATATCTGTTACCTCTTCAGGACGCTCATCCACCAAAAGAATAATCATATAAACTTCAGGATGGTTGGCCGCAATCGCATTGGCTACCTCTTTTAATAAAACAGTTTTACCCGTTTTAGGCTGAGCTACAATTAAACCACGCTGACCTTTACCAATCGGTGCAAACATATCCACCACTCGTGCAGACATGCCCTCTTTAATACCCCCTGTTAGTTTAAACTTTTCATCAGGGAAAATAGGTGTTAAGTGATCAAATGGAACACGATCTCTAACAATCTGAGGAGACCTTCCATTAATTTCTTCCACCTTAATTAAAGGAAAATATTTTTCACCCTCTTTAGGAGGTCTGATTGTACCTAATACAGTATCACCAGTTTTTAATCCAAATAACTTAATTTGCGATTGTGATACATAAATATCATCCGGCGAATTAAGATAATTATAATCTGAAGACCTTAAGAATCCGTAACCATCCTGCATAATTTCCAACACACCTGAGGCTGAAATAATGCCATCAAAATCAAATGATTTATCCACTTTATCCTGTCTTCTGTTATATTGAGGATTGTCCTTACCTCCTCTTTGGTCACGGTTATCATGACGTCTTCTGTTATCATCACCCTGACGGCTCTGACGACGATTATCGTGTGAACCAGATTCTTTCGTTTTTTCTCTATCGTCCTGTTTTCTTGGCTGGCTAGATGGTTTTGCTTCAGGAGCAGGGGCAGGACTTGCTACCTTTTTCTCCGCAGGAGCATCCGCTTTTTTAGGTTCTGATTTTTCCTTTACTGCTTCACTTTGCACTGCTTCTTTTGCAGCCGGCACATTCTTTTTCTGTGGCTTCTCTGCCTTAGCAGGCTTTTCTATTTTCTCCTCTTTGTTAGAGGATGCAACCTTTTGCGGTTTTGCAGTACGCGTGCGCTTTGCTGGTTTCTTTTCTGCTGTTTTTTCAGAAGACTTTTTTTCTGATGCTAAAATTGCTTGTTCATCAAGAATCTTATATATCAAGTCTTGTTTCTTAAACGAATCAACACGTTTAATATTCAGCTCCTTAGCAACATCTTTTAATTCTGCTAACAGCTTTTTATTCAATTCAAGAATATCGTACATAACTATTTACCAATAAATTCTCGTGGAGGAATTACTTAAATGAGTGAATGAACTAAAATGTTCAGTATATTATTTTTCTTTAGTTTGATCTGTGTCCTGATACGGCTTATTGTCCTAATGATTAGGAAAGATGCCCAGAAGATTTGATGCAAACTTAATCATTAAGTGTTAATCATCAAAATAAAATAGCTTTTTTGTTTGTTCACTTGGGCTTATAGGCCATTAATGGAGTTATATGGGATTTTTTTGGATCGCAAAACAAACAGAAACATTTTTTGTTATATTTACTCTAGCAATTACACTAACCTAGTAAGCCAATGCGACAACTCAAAATTACAAAGCAAGTTACAAACAGAGAAACTCCTTCTTTAGATAAGTACTTGCATGAAATAGGAAAGGTTAAATTACTAACTGCAGAAGAAGAAGTAAAACTTGCCAAAAGAATTAAAGATGGTGATCAGACTGCTCTTGAGAAACTGATAAATGCTAATTTAAGGTTTGTCGTGTCTGTTTCCAAACAGTATCAAAACCAGGGTTTAAGTTTACCTGATTTAATTAACGAAGGTAACCTTGGGCTAATAAAAGCTGCTCAGCGTTTTGATGAAACCCGGGGTTTTAAATTTATTTCGTATGCTGTTTGGTGGATTCGCCAGTCTATTTTACAGGCTTTAGCCGAACAAGCACGTATTGTACGTCTTCCTTTAAATAAAATAGGTTCTATGAACAAGGTGAACAACACCTTTTCAATTTTAGAGCAGGAATTTCAGCGGGAACCTACTTCGGAAGAAATTGCACAAACATTAAATCTGGCTCCTAAAGAAGTAAAAGAGTCTTTAAAAGCCATGAGCAAACATATTTCAATGGATGCACCTTTACGTAAGGATGAAGACAATAATATGTACGACACCTTACTGGCTACGGACTCCATAAGCCCGGATAACCAACTATTAACAGATTCTTTAAAAAGAGAAATTGACAGATCACTCTCTACTCTTTCGGCCAGAGAGGCAGATATCATAAGATTATATTACGGACTTAAAGGTGAGCCTCCATATTCACTAGAAGAAATTGGTAACTTATTTAACCTGACACGTGAAAGGGTTAGGCAAATAAAAGAAAAAGCCATTAAACGCCTGAAACATACTTATAGAAGTAAAATATTAAGATCTTATCTGGGTTAACAATTATATCACAAGATGATTATAAAATGGGGTTTCGATTATTTTTCGAAACCTCATTTTTTTCGTTAAACATTCTTACTTACTTTTGTACCAAACAAAAACGCAAATTATAACACAAAAGTAGATGAAGCATTTAATAGCACCATCATTGTTAGCTGCTGATTTCAGCAAAATGGAATCGCAAATAGAAATTATTAATAAGAGTGAAGCCGATTGGTTACACTTAGACATTATGGATGGTGTATTTGTTCCTAACATATCCTTTGGATTACCCATTCTAAAATCTTTACGTCCACATATCGAAAAGCCATTTGATGTTCACCTTATGATCGTTGAACCTGACAGGTACATTAAGGATTTTAAAGAGGCCGGAGCCGATCTTTTTAACGTGCATTACGAAGCTTGTAATCATCTTCACAGAACAATTGATGCGATAAAAAAAGAAGGCATGCAGGCTGGAGTAACGCTTAACCCTCACACACCTGTTTTCTTATTAGAAGAAATTATAAACGAGGTAGATTTGGTATTACTTATGTCGGTAAACCCGGGTTTTGGAGGACAAAAGTTTATTGAGAACACCTACAAAAAGATTGCCGACCTCAAGAACCTGATTGAAAAGAAAAGCAGTCGTGCTTTAATTCAGGTTGATGGAGGTGTTACTGTAGCCAATGCTCAATCGCTAATTAATGCCGGGGCTGATGTATTGGTAGCCGGAAGTTCTGTTTTTAATGCTCCTGACCCTATTCAGGCCGTTAAAGAACTAAAGCACTTTTTACCATCTCCTCCACTTTCTGATTTGGTATAATTCAAACATCCGATATAAAAAAAGCCAGCATTTTAGCTGGCTTTTTTGTTATATGATATAATGAAAACTAAAACGTTTTTCGATAACATCTTTTACGTTTATGTTGGATATGATCAAATGATTTCCACATTTGAATAGCCACATTATTATCTTCCAGCATACCTGTTGTTTCTACAAACTTAATTCCTGCTTCATTGGCCGTTGTCCAAAGATCGTTCATCAGTAATGAAACGCCGCCCATTTTTTGTAATTCAGGTTTAACACCGGTAAGCATTAAATCCATTTCCTTGGGCTTTTCCAATGCATTTTTTAAATGCCACCAACCAAAGGGTAACAGTTTACCTTTTGCTTTTTGTAATGCTACAGATAACGAAGGCAAAGCCACCAGGAATCCGGCCAGTTGATCTTCCTTATCTAACATTACCTTTACAAAACGCGGGTTTAAAGCCGGGAAAAACTTATCGATATAAAACTTCACCAACCTGTCCGGCAATCTAAATGTTCCGAAAAGTCCGGCAAAAGCATCGTTAAATACTTTAAAAATCATTTCGCGATAAGGCTCAAGCTCACTACGCTTAGTAAAGTTGAGGGTTTTTAAACCGTATCTTCTCTTAATCATATCAGCTACCTTAAAAGCTTTTTCAGGCATAGCATCCGGAAAAGTGATTCTAAATTCTAACCAATCACGTTCTTTGGTATACCCCTGATTTTCGATATGTTTTTGGTAATAATCGAAGTGGTAATCGCTGGCCATACAAGGAATTCGATCAAAACCTTCGATTAATACCCCTGAATGATCTAGGTTAGAAAAACCTAATGGTCCCATTACACCAACCATGCCTTGCTCCTTTAACCACTCCTCAGCCGTTTTAAATAAAGTAGTCACAACTTCGGCATCATCAATAAATTCAATACGCGTAATTCGACCTATCTTTTCTCCAATCTTATCAATCCACAAGTCATTAACAATGGCACCAATTCGTCCCACCACTTTACCATCTTTCATGGCCAGCCAAAATTTGGCTGTACAAAAATCATAGGCCGGATTCTTTTCCGGTGTAATGGCACTTAACTCATCGGCTTTCATTGGGGGAACCCAATATTTATTGCTCTTATATAATTGGTAAGGAAACTCAACAAACTTTTTTCGTTGACTTTGACTTAGAACTTCTTGTATTTGAATACTCATTTTTATTGCGATTGAATTTGACGACGAAAATAATCAAAATATTAATCTCTTTACGTAAAATTAAGGGTAAGAATACCTTTATTGCTTAAACCTTTTTACGAAAACGTAGTCAAAACAGTAGAATCAGATAAGTAAACCGATAAGCTTATATAATTTCTAAAACTACAGACTTATGAAAACTCTAATTGCAATTATAAGCATTGCCTTATTGGCCAGCTGCTCTTCGTATAAAACAATGGTAGATTATGATTCTTCCAAAGACTTTTCAGAATATAACACCTTCACTTATATAAAAAACCAAAAGCATAGAAGTGTTAAATCTTTATATAGCAAAAGAGTTGAAGATGCTATTACAGAACAGCTATCAACAAAAGGATTAAATCAAACAGAAAGTGCAG
Organism: Labilibacter sediminis; assembly: GCF_005877885.1. Classification (GTDB taxonomy): domain Bacteria; phylum Bacteroidota; class Bacteroidia; order Bacteroidales; family Marinilabiliaceae; genus Saccharicrinis; species Saccharicrinis sediminis. The sequence goes on along the minus strand of NZ_VCHY01000011.1, from coordinate 118,607 downwards.
ATTTACTGGTAAAAACGGATTTTAAAGTAAAGAAAAAGAAGTATATGTATTCCAGCACCACAGGTTTTGGCTATTATCCTGGCTACTATTACCACGGAAGATACCATCGTTATGCGTATTCCAGAGGATTTACCACCACAACACGCAGTATAGAAACGTACCCTGAAGGAACTTTGATGATTACCATTATTGACAGAGATTTACGGGAAGTGGTTTGGCAAGGCATAGCCAAGGGAGCTTTTAGCAAAAAAGATTTAGATGATAAGATGGTAAATAAACTCATTGCAGAGGTGATGAAAGATTATCCGCCACCTGTTAAAAAATAAATTTCGTTAGTACCTTAATAACATTACCTAATCAATAAATAACCTGAGTTTGCCTTAAACCCGAATTCCTAAGACTTTTTGAAAAGTAAAACCGAGTAGCTAACTATTTCAAGTATTTTAGTTCTATCTCGATAAAAATGAGTGTTGGCCGGTTCAATTGGCCCGGGCCGGTAATAGCGCGACGCAGTTGAATGTGGGTAAATAAGGGATGTGTGACAGCAATAGATTCAACAAGGAGGTGGGCTGAAGGATGAATTGAACTTGATTTTTTTGTTTCTTTTTGATCAAGCAAAAAGAAAGCCTGTTTGGCAAAACAATATTAGTTAGATGGAATTATGCAAATACAACGTTATACCTACAACAAGCAGGTTTTTAGAACTCCATTACTTATGCTTAGGCTCTAGTTTATTATTGCGTTGCCATTTGTTGATGTATTTATATTTCTGGCATCTAAACAATTCATTCTCAATCTACTTTATCTATGCGACGATGAACCCCTACATACTATACCCAGGGTTGTCTCGCCTACCGGACGGACAGGAAACCCATGAGTGTTCGAAAAGGTATTAAGATTCACAATTATAATGTTTTACAAGATGGAAGTCAGCTCTCCTCCTTCTGAAGGAGGAGAATCTATTCACCTGATGTACTGTTGATTTATATTTACAAAACCTCTTTTCGAACACAAAAGGGTTGAAAACCTGGGCTATTGAAGTTAAAACCTTTGACTACGTCGATTTTCAATTCAGGCTTATTTATACAACAACGCTATTTTAAACTTGAGTCTATCCTTATTGTGCCCGTAACAATGCTATTTTTAACGCTATGTATTTAGCACGTCATCTGTATAGAAAATACCTGCCTTCATTTATATTTTTACCTTATCTGAATACCTAAACTATTCAGGATTTATTTATATCCATAATTACCTATTAATACTCTTATGCTTAAAGATATATTACTATTATTCCACAGTATTATTCTCATGGTCTGTAGATAATTTCACCATGTGATATTATTTACAACTAATGTGAAATATATTCGGACATTAAGTTATTACATTCCAATCATGCGATATTATTATAAAATAATAAATATCATCTTTCCAGTCGTAAAACAACACCTTACCATACTTTGGATACAAATAATATTTATAGTAAATTAAACTTTTGATTGTAAAGGTCAGTTTGTATTATAACCTGAGTTCGATTAAAATTAAAGAGCTCAGATTTCCTTAGATGATTGATTTACAATGCTAATTTCAGAAACCATAGTAAGCTATGGTGATAAAATTTAAAGTAGTAAATCGATTATTTAAGGAAAAACATTGTTGTTTCACTAATAAACATCAATTTTCATCGTCATATTTGCTAGTCATAGCCCGCTATGTCTGCGCAAATATTCCTTGAAACTTAATATTTATAAGTGATCTGAGCCAGTAATTTTATATCGAACTCAGGTTAGTAAGATAAGAAAGCCGGTAAACAGGCAGGGCACTTTTCCTAAACTTAAGGTATAAGCTATAATTGTCCTTTCATTTATTCACCAAACTAACTAAACATGCAAAACCAACTTTTTAAATTCTCCATTGCAGATTTATGCCAGAAAAGTGACCATATACAAACAGCTATACAGCGCGATATCACAGAATTTGAGCGTTACGGTTACTCCTTCGAAACGATAAACTACCTACACCACAAAACCAGTACTTTAAAAGCCTTTAAATCTGACGCTTTTTATGCCGGAGAATTAAAACAGGCCACCAATTCGAAAAATATAACCCGTAGATCGCTGATCAGAAATTTAATCGATTTAAGAAACAGGTATCAACTGATTTTTGAGCCCCGTTCGGCAGATTATAAACTGTTTGAATTAGGCAGGATTAATGACCTGCCCGATCATGAGATTTTACAGAAGACCTTACAATGCTGCCAGGTGTCGCAGGAGCGATTACCAGCCCTTAATAAAAGAATGGTTACACAGGAAATGCTGGATACCATTATGACCGACAGAAAAAAGTTGGAGGAAGAGCTGGACAAACAAGTGAAAGCCGTTACTAACAGGCGCGAAAAAAGAATTGAAAGGGTTCGCCTGTCCAATGAGTTGTATTTACTCCTTGGCGAGCTATGCAAAGTGGGCAAAATAATATGGAGAGATAGAAATGAAGCCTTTTACAGCGACTATATTATTTATCCAAAATCCATCATCAATTGACGGTTTAACCCGCGTTATGCATTAGCTAATCTATTGCACATTGAAACTACTTTAAAACAAATCGTTTTACTCACTTGCTTCAACTCACCATAGCGGTGCTATGCCTCGTTTCAGTAAGTGTTTGTTTTATTGCATTTTCAATGTTCATAACGAAAATCTAATGCATAATCCGGGTTAAAACTCCTACTTAAACATACAAACAATAGTATGCTACCTGAGTTTCAGCTTTTACATTAAACTTAACGTCATTTTCTACTATAAATGTTTCGCCCTTTTTGTAGGTCGTCCATTCTGTTGCACCAGGAAGTTTCACCAATAACTCACCACTGGTAATGGTCATATGTTCTACTGTGCTTGTTCCAAACTCATACTCACCAGTTTCCATAACACCTATAGTGGCATTTCCTTCTGCATTTTCAAGAGCTATTGACTTTACAGCTCCTTCGAAATATTCGTTTACTTTTAACATGATTAAATAATTATATTGGTTGTTTATGTTTTAATACAGTCTTTATGTTCCTTAAGAAGTTTAAACACAAAGGAGCATAAAGGATATTCACAAAGGACCGCAAAGAATCCAAACTATTCATATAACTGTTACCCCTTTTAACTCAATCCTTTTTTAAAGTTAAAGGTTGTTGAAGGCTGCAACTGCTCCGAGGCATTAAACTTTTTAAATAGCTTAACCGGCAAATGCTTCGATGGAGCTTCTGTGCGCAGATCAAATAAGAACTTGAAAAACCCATTCTTTTTTAAGTTATTGGCATATTGCATTAAGGCCATCGGTGTATTTGAATACACTGAGGTCATTCCGTTACGCACATATCTTTTAAACTCGTTTTGCGTATTATCAACAAAGGTATTTTCAGGATTATACACATCCACTGGCATACGAGCAAAAAACAATTCAGGGTTGGCATATACAGGCACCAGTCCATCACGGGAAGTCCCTTTTTGTAAATTCTCAAAATCGTTTTCAACCGGATAAGTGACATGCTTAACGCCAAAAGTTTTAATTCCTCTGATGGCCGCATCATTATACACATACACGCGTTCGTTGGCAATTACATGGGCGCCTTTAGGCAACAAGTCGAGCTGCGATAAATGACTGATCACAAAGTTTTTCATGCCTTTTCTAAAAAGCCACTTAATATCCTGTTTCAGCTCATCAATATGGTTTTCGGATATAAAGCCCGGAAGCTCAATGTTAAAACGAAATAAATTCTTTTTAAAGAAAGGACTGTCAAACGGAATCTTTCGCCATTCATTTTTAGGTATATCTAAGAATATCCCTTTAAAATCATCCACACGTAATTTCCTTAGCCACTCCAGGTTATCGATACGAACAAAAAACTCTGCTTTACTGCCTTTTTGATTTTTAATTTCGATATCCTGTCTTATTTTTCTCTTGAAAGCACCACTAACGGGTTTCACATTTTTATGCTTTAAATCTTCAAACTTACTTGAGAAGTTCTTTGAAGGCAATCCTATTAAATAAACATCATCGCCTTTCCTGATTTGTTTTGGCGTTGACACAACATACTTTCCGTTTTGCTCCGCAACTTCTTTTACCTTAACAGAAACCGAATCACCTACTTTATTCACCACCCTTAGTTGCTGTCCTCTTTCAAGCTCCTGCTTTGAGGAAACCAGGAAACCATCATTCACAAGACCATTCACTTTACCCAGAAAAATACCATTATTGGTATTATCGGAAATTGATCCCCTGACTTTACCGCCCATGAAATACTCGGTTTTTTCACGACCGAAATCCCATTTCAGCATCTCCTCCGCTTCGGCTAAGGTGCTATGATCATCTATTACTTTACGATAAGCCTGAGCAACCCTGTATACATAAGCAGCAGATTTCATTCGACCCTCTATTTTCAAGGAGGCCACTTTCATCTCTGCAAAATCAGGAACAAATTTTATTTGCTGATTATCTTTTAATGAAAAGATAGCATGTTCTTTACCGTTATCATTAAAAACCCTTCGGCAAGGCTGCGTACATTGCCCTCTATTGGCGCCTTTACCTCCAAGGTAGCTACTAAACAAACACAAACCGGAAAATGAATAGCACAGAGCTCCATGCACAAAGATCTCCACTTCACCTTTTGCTTTTTTCATGATCTGCTTTAACTCGGGATGCGTTAATTCACGCGCCATTATCACACGGTCGATACCTGCCTTATTAGAAAAATTAGCTCCCAGAGAATTATGGTTAGCCATTTGTGTACTGGCATGAACCACCAACTTTGGAAAGAACTTTTTAGCCAGATACCATATACCCCAATCCTGAATGATGACAGCACTCACGCTTGTTTGCGATAAGAAATTAAGCACTTCCAGCAACTCTGGAATCTCATGATTTTTTATCACAGTATTTAAAGTTACATATATCTTAACCCCTCTTTTACCAGCAATATCCAACATGGTAATCAATTGCGGGTTAGAAAAGTTAACGGCCCTTCCGCGCGCATTAAACTGTTTTAATCCCAAAAAAATAGCATCTGCACCACCCTCAACAGCCGCATGAAACGACTCTATATTCCCTGCCGGGATCAATAACTCTGGTCTAAAATCCATCTAAAAAATAAGTCTGTGATAATTATGGTGCAAAAGTAATCAAAAAACTCATCAGTAGGGTCTTTTTGAATCATGCAGAAAAATCACCTTTAAGCCAGTGGTGGATTATTTGAAAATATTTAACCCGCAATATGCCCTTAGAAAATCACAGCCTGCCGGCTGGCAGGTATTACGTAATGAAACTACTGCCAATTGAACCGGCCAACACACATTTTTATCGAGATAGAACTAAAATACTTGAAATAGTTAGCTACTAGGTTTTACTTTTCAAAAAGTCTTAGGAATCCGGGTTCAACCACAGATTGACACGAATTTGCACAAATTTTTATTTTCCGAAGGAAAATAATTCGTGTTAATCTGTGAGATTTGTGGTTTTAATAGTTTTTTTTTTGGTTTTAATGCCAAATCCCTGATTATGCCAGCAAGGCAATCACATTTAAAAGTTTTTAAAGAAACATCTTTTTGCAAAGCGAAAATGATAATTTGCTCAAGCAGATACCGATTGCCACACCCGAATCGTTACATCCTAAGAAAAGAGTATTCTGATTTTAGTTCTGATGCCATCACACAAAACCTTTTAGTTTATACACCCCGTATCCGATCCATTCTCTGATCAATCGCTCCCATAGGGCCAGGGTTCCGGCAGAAGGTGTAACAGCATCGGCAACATCAGGTGGTAAAGTATTTTGCAAGGGATCGGTATTATAGGGCATCACATCAATACCCACTTTTTTAAAACACCCCAATGCCCTTTTCATATGAAAACCGGAAGTCACCAATAAAAAACGACCGTCATGCAGGTTTTCTTTTTTAAGCATGGCCAATGTTTCCAGGGCATTCTCTCGTGTATTTCTCGATTCCCATTCCACCAACGTACTATCTTCGGGAACACCCAACAAAGCAAGATAATCCTTTATATACTCTCCTTCTTTTTTCTCCTTTACAATAATACGAGCTGATCCTCCGGTAAAAATAAAACGATTGGCTTTCTTCTTTTTGTAAAGCTCCATGGCCTGAAACAATCGATCAGCACTTTGGTAAAACCTGATTCTCTCAGCATCTGACTGAAAAGAAGAAAAGCCTCCCAATAAAATGATTCCATCGTATTGTTCTATCTCATTAGGATTTTGTAATTCTCCTTCCCACCAACCTGCAACATGGTAAAAAATAAACTGGTTCGAAAAAAACATCAAAACTCCAAAAGCTCCATACAACAACCATTTACGTCGTTTATTTTTGTTTAAGATGAGGTACAATAACAACAAAACAGCTACCCACCAGATGGGTGACAACAAAAAAGATAATATCTTGGAAATCAGAAAAAACATACAGTCCGATTTATTTAGAAATCTTCTAAAAATTAAAATCACGCGAAAATTACAAAGAACAATTAATATATTTATGAGAAGTAAAAGAAAAGCTTATGCATTTTAAAGAACTCATGAAAACAAGATGCTCCATTAGAGAGTATCACGAAAATAAAGTCAATCATACTTTACTCGAGCAGGTTATTAACGCCGGAAGGCTGGCTCCTTCTGCAGCTAACAGACAGCCCTGGAAATTTGTAGTCATCGATAACGATGAACTTTTAGATAAAATTAAAACGGCTTATCCTCGAGATTGGTTTTATAAAATTCCAAGTGTAATTATCATTTATGGCAATCACGATATATCATGGAAACGATCGTTTGACAACAAAGATCATTGTGATATTGATGCAGCCATTGCCATTGACCATATGTCGCTCATGGCTACAGAACTTGGTTTGGGCACCTGTTGGGTTTGTCATTTCGACCCAGCCGTTATCAATAAAATTATACCTACCGAGGAACACTGGCAGCCTGTGGCCATGCTTACCATTGGCTACCCGATAGAAATTGCTGCTCCCATAAAGAAGAGAAAAGAACTTAGTGAAGTACTTAGTTATAACGGATGGTAAACTAAGTATTCCAACACCTCGAACAAAAAGAACATATCCTAATAAAGGCACTTATAATAACGATAAGTGCCTATCTTACATTAAAGCCTAAACCAAAATTAAAAGTTTGATAATTACCCGGAGTATAATCTGCAAATATATCAAACACTCCAATCTTAGCACTCATACCAAAATTCACCTCAAGCTGCGAATAATTATACTCTACAGCTACCGGATCGGTCACTTCCTCCTGATTGTTTAGGTCGCCTACAAAATAATTACCTTTTAGCATGTATTCGGTTGATGATACGCCATAACCCACTCCCATAAAAGCCGAAAAAACCATTACATCCATCCCCAGCAACAACCTGCCTGTGTAACCATTTGAAACACCTTTTAATGTTTGATGATTTGGTACTGAAGCCGGATATTCAACAGAAATATCATTTCGAACTGCAGCATATGCCCCTATTACTGACATTGAAAATGCAGGCACTTCCTTTAAACCCGGAAAATATTCCTTTATACTGTGCTTTATGGCAACACCATATTGCATCAAATCGCCTAACTCATCATTTTTAAGTTTAGGCATAAACCTTAATCTAAGTTCTGTATTATAAGGCAAACCCAATCCTGCCGACACGACAGGTAATGATATTTTACTTAAACCCGTGCCATTGGGCATTTCAATTTCTCTGCCGTTTTCTCTGGATTTAATAACCGGTAAATCACGAACTATACCAGACACATTAGGTGTTGCCGAAGAGCTTCCATCGGCTAAAGTATAGTAAGTTTCAAAATCACTAATCTTAGTTAACACAAAGCCCCTGTTTGATCCTGACGACGATGTTTCGGCCAATGATAAGGATATATCAAAACCTAAGAAACGATGCGTTTTTGCTGTATGATACCACCCTGTATTAATATTTCCGTTGGTCAATTTAGCCATGGGTTCTATATACTCTTCGATCAGTGCAGTTGAAATTTCCGAGGCTTGTAAAAATTGTACTACATCTTTTTGACCATACAAGAATACTGTACTCCCAAAGGTTAAGATAAACACGATCAGGCTCTTCATTTATTTTTCTATTGCTAAGGATTAATATCTAAAAAATACTTCTTGGCTTCGCTTAATGAGATACGTATATTTTTACGATAGGCAACTACATACCCCTTTGCATTAGATTCTGATAAAGCCTTTTTTGCAGTAGTAAGATCCGAAAATTTTCCGAAACTATACCTATACCATCCATCACCAATATTTTCAATAATTTCATATTCCCCCTGATAAACTCTTTTAATAGCATCAGAACTAACCGGTTTTCTATCGGCCAAAATTTGAACCGTATAATATACCTCCGGTTCTTTTTCCACAGGGCTTTCTTTTACTTTTTCCTTAATTTCAACTTTAGGTTCTAACACTTCCACTTTGGGGGTATCAACCTCTTTTGGAGTATCAATAACCAAAGCTTCTGAAACAACAGTATCTTGTTTAACCTTCTCTGGTATCTCTGCAATTACATTGGGTTCTTCTTCTTTAACCGGAGCACTCCTGGCTCCATTTTTAATAATATCTAAAGCCTCTAAACAAAGTGCTATTGCCTTATCATCTTCTAAGTTTGCCTGATGAATACTACGGCCGGCCTTGATGATTTGTCCGCTCAACATACTTTTTTGCCTTAACGACTTAGCCAGCTCCGTCTTTGCCAATACAGAATCTTTTATAGTTTCTATTTCTTTTAAACCGGAATAAGCATCCTTGTTTTTCAAATGATCATTAATATAATTGAGATAAACTTCCGTTTGCAAACGATACCCATTACTGAAATAATCCTTTGTTTCGTATAAGCGTCGACATGTTTTTTTATCTAAGTATAAATTCTCTGCCAGGCTTAAATAACTATGGTGAATATCCAGGGCACTATCGTTAATATCAATAACACTTGGAAACAATATTTGTAGCCCCTGATCAAGCAAAGACTCTGCTTTATGAATCTTTTCCTTCTCTTCCCTGTTGAAACCTTCATAGCTCTTTTTAGAAATATCCTGAGCACTTAAGGTTACAGTTAATAAAAGGATGGTAATACAAACCAAAATTTGAGATGAAGTCATAGTAGACATTATTACTTGATAAGATCACCTAATAAATTACGAAAAAGTCTGCTATACCACATTATAATTAACCGATAAAAAACAAAAAAGGCCATCTAAAACAGATGGCCTCTTGGTTTTCATAGATCAAGTACATCAACCATAAGGTTAATGTTGATATCTTCAATAAATTTCTATCTAAAATTAATTCCTAATCCTGCTGTAATTGAACTGTACTCTCCAACTGTGTAATCAGCATGGATACCAATAATTCCCAATCTTAATCTCATTCCCACATTAAAATCGAAACCACTGGTTGTATAAGCAAGTTTAATAGGATCCACCATTTGCTCACCGGTTATCGGATCTGTTCCAAAGTCACCCAACACATTAAAATCGCTGGATGAATGCCCATAACCAAAACCACTATAAAAAGCTATCACCGGCAGATTCGCTCCCACTAACAATCTGGTGGTATAGGCACTTGCCGAAACCTCCATTTCCTGATCACCTAAATTTGGATCTAAGGCACTAACCCCCACAGAGCTTGTAAAATCAGTATAAGCTGCCAGTACCGAAATATTTAAAACCGGTACATGTTTAACACCCGGAATATAATCCTTCACATCTTTTTGAACCCCCAGTCCCCATAGACCAAACTTTCCAGCATCGCCCAACTCTAACTTTGGTGCAAAACGCCCCTTTATCTCAATACCATATGGCAAACCAACACCAGCAGTAACCATTGGCGTTAAGAAATAGTCCATTCCCGTTCCATTGGGCATTTCAAATGCAGATAAATTAGTCATATCTCCTTTAACTCTCAGCTCTGGTCTATTCTTCGCATCTCCTGCAATGGTTGGAGCAATAGAATTAGATGGATCTACCAATTCAAAACTTTCAAGCTTACTTTCGTAATTAGCCACATCATAGCTTGTTGCGCTTGATGGAGCCTTTGTGTAAGCTCCGGTAATAGTAATATCAAAACCTAAAACTTTGTGCGGCTTTGCTGAGGTATACCAACCAGAATTTAGACTTGTTCCCAGCAATTCTCCATACGTTTGCATATAAGGGTGTGCTAAAACGTTGGCATCATGAGCTCCGGCTTGAAGCAAATCTCCAATATCAATCTGTGAATATCCATTTAAGGTACTAAGTCCAATAAATGCTGCAAGAATCAATTTCTTCATAAGTCAAAAAAATTAGCAAAACACAGATTAACAAGACCCTATATAAGGAGTACGTATACTTGATGTATATTCCTGGCAATCTGGTTTTATGTGTGTATGTATTAATTAATGGTTTAGATTACTTTAATATTACTGTAACAAAATCAGCTCTGCTGCCCTGCGCGTAGAAATTCTTTCTTCATTATGGTAGGCCACTATATAACCTTTTACCCCTGACTGACTCAAAGCTTGTTTCGCTTTTTCCAAGGATTCGAACTTTCCTATACTATACCTGTACCAGCCATCTGCCTCATGCTTGACCACTTCGTGCGGCCCGTCATACAGGTTTGTAATTTTTTCTTTGGGCACCGGCTGCTTTTCAGCTAAAAACTGCACCGAAAAATAAAGTGCCAACTCTTTTTTCTCCACCACCTCTTCAACAGGAGCTTCCTCCGGAATAACCGGCACAACCACCTGCACACTATCAACCACTACAACGGAATCCTGCACTACCAAAGCTGAATCAACCACTGTATTAATAGTAGTATCTTCAGGCACCACTAGGGCTACTGGTGGTGCCACAAGTACAGAAGAAGTATCCGGCACTTCAACCACAGAATCCACCTGCTCCTGAATCTGCTCAACCACTAAATCCTCCTCTACCTTGGCTGTTTCAAGCACTCTTGCTAAGTTTTTAATGGCATCAGACTCAATACCATTGGCTTTAAATAAGTAATCTACAGCTTTACCCACATCTGCAGTACCGGCAGATTTTCTTCTCCACTTTCGACCATTCTTATATGCCTTAGACGCATGACTCTTTATTTTTTCAGCCTCGCTTCCGAGATTGTTGTTTTTTATTTCGCGACTTACAGCCTTTTTATATGCACTGTATTTCTTTCCATACCCGTCTTTATAAAAAGAAGCTGATTTAATAATCTCTTTATTGGCTTTTTTTTCCAGTCGTTCAATTTTGCCGGTTCTTACCGATCCCCCACTACTCTCCAATGCTTCTATCTGAGAGGAATATTTCTGTTTTTTTTCTACAACTTGATCACCCTTACTTATTTTTTTATCTGCTTTTGCAATTCTTTTGCTATCTGAGGATGACAAAACATCTGCGTTTTGTGCTAGAATTCCAGTGCTAATAACCGGTATACAACAAATCAATACTAAAAGTAAAATATTCTTCATCAATAAAATTTTATTTAAATGTCAATTTCCTCCTTAATCACAATAGGAACATTGACTCAAATTCAACATTACCTGAATCGTTTTACTCAAAACAATAAGCAATGTTACATATATGACATGTTAACATTTTTTTACACTTATATTTTTTTTTCAAACGTAACTTTTATCATTATGCAAAAGGTTAGTTACCATTACCTTTGTGTGAATTAAATAGACTATATTACTTACATCCATCAACAAAATTATTTTCTATGAAACCAAAGTTATTATTAAGTTGTTTTCTTTGTACTGTATTAATTACATTCAGCTGTAAACAAAATAACAATATGAACACCAATACATTATTATCAGAATTTAACACTGTACACCAAACTCCCCCTTTTGACAAAATAACAGAAGCAGAATATCTTCCGGCTTTTAAACAAGCCATTGAAGAAGCCAGAGCTGATATTAAAGCCATTGTTGAAGAAAATGAAAAACCTACATTTGAGAATACAATTTTAGGTTTAGAGTATGCCGGCGGACGCCTGGAAAAGATTTCATCTATCTTTTTTAATATAAATTCGGCTGAAACCAATGATGAAATACAATCCATTGCTCGTGAAGTATCTCCTCTTTTAACGGAGTATTCAAACGACATCGTATTAAACGAAACCTTATTTAGTAAGGTTAAGGCTGTTTATGAAAATAGAAATGAGTTTAATTTAAACAGCGAACAACTTAAGCTTGTTGAAGATACCTATAAAAGTTTTGCCAGAAAAGGCGCACTTCTTAATAAAGAAGATAAGGCCAGATATCGTGAAATCACTAAGGAATTATCGAAACTATCGTTAACCTTTGGTGAAAACATATTGGCCGAAACCAATGATTTTAAACTTCACATTACCAACAAAGAAGATTTAGCCGGTTTGCCTGATGCCATTGTTTCTGCTGCTGCCGAATTGGCCAAATCAGAAGAAAAAGAAGGCTGGGTATTTACACTTCATTTTCCTAGTTATGTTCCTTTTATGAAATATGCCAATAACCGTGAGCTTAGAAAGCAGATGTATATGGCATACTCATCCAGAGGAAATCAAAACAACAAGTATGACAACAAAAAAATTGTAAGCTCCCTGACCAATTTAAGGTTAGAAAAAGCACAACTTTTAGGTTATAAAAACCACGCTCAATATGTTCTTGAAGAACGCATGGCTGAAACTCCGGAAAAGGTTAACGCTTTTTTACAGGAACTACTTGACAAGTCTCTCCCGTTTGCTAAAGAAGAAGTGGCCGAGGTTGAAGCCTATGCCAAGAAAAATAGTTTAACTGACAAATTACAGAAATGGGATTTTTCTTATTACTCTGAGAAATTAAAAGCCGAAAAGTTTTCTTTTACCGAAGAAATGACCAAGCCATATTTTCAACTTGAAAAAGTAGAGCAAGGTATTTTTGACTTATCCAATACTCTTTTCGGCATTACCTTTAAAGAGAACAAAGACATTCCGGTATACAACCCTGAAGTTAAAGCCTACGAGGTGTTCGATGAAAACGGAGAGTTCCTTTCTGTTTTGTACCTGGATTTCTTTCCTCGTAGTGGAAGAAAACAAGGCGGTGCCTGGATGACAAACTATGGCGAGCAATTTATTAAAGATGGTAAAGACAACCGTCCTTTTGTTTCATTGGTATGTAACTTTAGTCGACCAACAGAAGATACTCCATCTTTATTAACCTACAATGAAGTACGTACTTTCTTGCACGAGTTTGGCCACGGATTACACGGAATGCTTAGTGAAACAACTTTCAAAAGTCAAAGCGGAACAAATGTATACCGCGACTTTGTTGAACTTCCTTCTCAAATACTGGAGAACTGGGGTACAGAAAAAGAGTGGTTAAAAATGGTTGGTAAACACTATTCCACAGGCGAAACCATTCCTGATGACCTGGTTGACAAGATTATGAAATCTGCTAATTTCCAAAGTGGATATCAAAGTGTTCGCCAGTTGTCTTTTGGTTTAAACGATATGGCCTGGCATTCAATAACTACTCCATTTGAAGGAAAAATTACTGAATTTGAAGATAATGCAATGCTGCAAACAGAATTATTTCCTAAAGTAGAAGGCACTTGTTTTAGCACTGCTTTTTCTCACATCTTTGCCGGAGGATATGCTGCTGGATACTATGGCTACAAATGGGCAGAGGTGCTTGATGCAGATGCTTTTAGCCTGTTTAAGACAAATGGAATCTTTGACAAAACTACTGCAGCTTCGTTTAGAGACAATATTCTTTCAAAAGGAGGAACGAAACACCCAATGGAACTATATGTTGCTTTTAGAGGTCAGGAACCAACTCCTGATGCATTACTGGAAAGAAGTGATCTGATTAAAAAATAATTCATTCATGAGATTGGAATTCTTCATCATCATGAAATTAGCTTTTCTCTTTAGAAAAGATGAGACATAAAAAATGGCTGCTTCAGTTGTGAAGCAACCATTTTTTTATGCAAATTATTTAAGAATAACGCTTAATAAATATCTTCTCTTTTATAGAAACCTGATTTAATAAGCACTTCATCTATATTGTCTTTATCCACGGCAATTGAATTTACCCTGTGTGTGGGCACATCTACCTGACCATTAAACTCACTGCTATTAACAAATTCCTTTGTATTCTTTCCTTTCGCCATTTCAATTGAAATTTCTGCTGCTTTCTCTGCTAAAGTTTTTAACGGATGAAAAACAGTGACAGCCTGTTTTCCTGCGATTATATTTTTACATCCAATTACTTCTGCATCTTGTCCGGTAACGGCAACTTTACCTTCTAAATCATATTTCTCCAACACCTCTATAACAGCATTGGCCATACCATCATAACCAACAATCGCAGCATCAATATCTGTTCCGTAAAGTGAAATAACTTTTTCCAGCTCAAAAGCTGCAATTGCCGGAGTCCATTGCTCAATAAAGGTTTCGTATACAATATTTACTGATCCTGATTCAACGGAAGGTTTTAAGTATTTTTTAACCGCCTTTTGTAGTTCCTCTCCATTTTTATCAAACTTATGACCACCCAAAATAACATAGTTACCTGATGGACTTTTCTTTAGGGCGCCATCCACCATAATCTTACCTATTAAATCATTATCACAAGCTACAAAAAAATCAACATCACTATTGGTAATCATACGGTTATATGCCATTACCGGTATGTCTTCATTATGTGCCTCCCTCACAATTACAGCTGCAGTATTCACATTTACAGCAATAATCACCATCGCATCTATTTCTTTTTCAATTAGCTCTCTGGCAATTTCAATTTGCAATGACTCATCATAAGAGGCCGTTTTAATGATTACATCTACATCATGCTTTGCTGCATAGGCCTCAAAATAACTACTTTCTTTATTATATCTTTCTGTTAAATCAGATGGATATAAAAAACCAATCGTCATTTTCTTTTCTTCTTTACAACCTGAAACTGTTAGTAAAACGAATGCAAAAAATACAAGCCAATAGATCCCGGATAATTTTTTCATTATTTAGATAATTAGTTTATGAATACACAAATCTAAAAAAATCCTAACTAAAATATATAGCATTAAAGCAGTTTAAATTCTTTTCCTACTTTTATTAAAAAAAACTCCAAATGATATGGTTTTCTAGGAAACATTATTTAAAATTGCTCGTATTATAACCATTTACCCAATCCCTATTAATTTTATTTAAAACTAAAACACACCCTTTATTTTTAATTTTATGACTTGGAAAGATCTTAAAATAAAAAACAAGGTAGGATTTGGACTTGGTACCGTAATCCTTCTAACCATTGTTTCTAGCATTATTCTTCTTATTAATTTACTGATGGTTGAAAAAGAAATTAATCAACTTTCAAACCGATATATACCATCTGTAAATGAATCATCAAAAATGGACCATTTTTGGGAAGGTGCTACAGGTTCTATGAATGCCCTCGATCTTTCCGGTAATTTTTATTTTAACGATATCGCTGACAAACAACTCGAAAGTTTTGAACAAGCCTTAAACAACCTTATTGCTTTAGGAGACACCACAAACGATAAGTTGTCATCAAGAGGAATTGACTTACATAAGGTAAAAGAATTAGCCGGCAATTTTAAAACCACAAGAGACAACTATGTTAAAGCTGAGCGCTTAAGTGCAGATAAAAATCAAAGCATTAAAAGTTCGTTTCAAAATATTAATGATAAAGCTAAAGATTCCGAAGGTTCTTATAACACTCAAAAAGCATTAGCAAAAGTAAATTATATATACGCAACAATAGTTGCAAATAATATCAACAAAAGTAACATTACAATATCTGCCATCGAAAAAGCAGCTCAGGAACTTAAGAGCTACAATGTAGGCAGTATACTAAAACCTCTTATAGCAAACTTCACTTCTTCAATTGAAGAATATATACCGGTATATAAGAAAGCTCGGTTATTAGAATTAAAAAAGTATGAGATAAGTAAAGATCTCATGTGGGAAGTACGAAAATCATCAGACCTGGGATTGGACTACCTTTTAGAAATGGGAGACAGAAGTGCGCAAATTGTTAAGCTTGAAAAACAAATTCTTATCATCTCGATATTTGCCATTATCATTATTGGTGCCTTTTTAAGTTATGTTATTGCCATATCTATTAGTGCACCCATTAATGAAGGAATTGCTTTGGCAGAGCAGGTTGCAAATGGAGACCTTAGTATTACTTTTGCCTCCGACAGAAAGGATGAATTGGGAAGACTTTCCATTGCCATTGATACTATGGTTACCAATATTAAAACAGTAGTTGAAGAAATAAGAATTGGCTCAAATAAAATTGTATCGGCCAGCGAAAGGTTAACAAAAGAATCAAGAGAATTAAGTGACGGTGCAAACCAACAAGCATCAGCTGCTGAAGAGGTATCGTCATCAATGGAAGAAATGTATGCTAATATTCAACAAAACACAGATAATTCAAAAGAAACTGAAAAGATTGCCACAAACGCTGTTGAAGGCATTAAGGTAAGTAATGATAGTTCTGTACTGGCCAACGAATATTTAGAAGGCATTACCAATAAAATTTCCATCATTGGAGACATTGCTTTTCAAACAAACATACTTGCTTTAAATGCGGCTGTTGAAGCTGCGCGTGCAGGACAAGAAGGAAGAGGCTTTGCCGTGGTTGCAGCTGAAGTAAGAAAACTGGCAGAAAGAAGTCAGCAAGCAGCCAATGAAATTAATACCGCATCGCAAAATACAATTACCAGCTCTAATGAAGCTACAGAGAATCTGAAAAAGATTACCCCTGAAATAGAAAAAACAGCAAACCTGGTACAGGAAATCACCTCTGCTTCGCTTGAACAAGTTGCAGGTGTTGAACAAATTAACAATGCTCTTCAACAGTTAAATCAAGTAACGCAAAGAAATGCGGCAAATTCTGAAGAAATTAGTTCTGCAGCCAATGAACTTGAAGATTTATCCACCCTTCTAAACGAATCAATATCTGTATTTAAAATAAACAGAGATGAGGCTCAGAGAAAAACTAAAAAGAAAGCTAAAGTTAGAGTAAATACTCCTAGTCAATCTGTAAAAGAGCGAAAAACAACTGATATTAAAAAACCAATTATTGACTTGGGTAAAGAATTAAATACCGACGAGTACGAAAAATTTTAGTAACATATTTTAAAAATAAAATAAAAGAGGCTGTCCACTGGGGCAGCCTCTTTTATTTTTTAGCTTTGTCTAGTCCTGAAATACACCTACACTAAAAGTAATGTTAAGGAAATGCCCGGTCCTGAATAACAGTTATAGATTTAACCCGCAATATGCGTTAGAAAACCTATTACGTAATGAAACTACTGCCAATCAAACCGTAAACTAACTTGTTTCAACTCACCATAGCGGTGCTATGAGTCGTCTCAACAAGTCCTTGATTGTTTGCACTTTCCATTCCTCATTACGATGTTCTAACACATAATCCGGGTTTAAAGCTAGTTGATCTTATATTTAATTTCATCCACAATTCATGCTCAAACGAGCACACAAATCACAAAATATAGCCCATAAGTGCACCACATTCTACCTGATCCGGCATACACCAATTGCTCTATTTTTTCTTCTTTATTTTAGGGTAAGAAACCCTTGCATGATAAATATTTTTCAGCTTAATCTTAAATACCTCCTTTACTTCGGTTAGCTCCCTAAAAGTAATTGGCGCATTAAAAAACTGACCATCTTTTATCTGATCATTAATAATATTCTCCACTAACTTATCAATTGCACTATCAGTATATTCCTTTAAACTTCTGCTGGCTGCTTCAATAGAGTCAGCCATCATTAACAAGGCGGTTTCTTTGGTAAACGGAGTTGGTCCCGGATATGTAAAGCTTTTCATGTTAGGCTTTTGGTCGGGGAAATTATTAACAAACGTATTGTAAAAATATTTTGTTTTAGTTGTACCCTGATGTGTTGAAATGAAGTCAATAATTTTTTCAGGTAGTTTATGTTTACGGGCAATTTTTACTCCATCCTCAATATGACTAATCACCAATTTTGCACTCTCCTCCAGCTCCATACTCGAGTGAGGATTAATACCTGTTGTTTGATTTTCGGTAAAATACAAAGGTGTAACCGACTTTCCAATATCGTGATACATAGCTCCGGCTCTCACCAATAAAGGATTTGCTCCAATTTTATAAGCAGCTTCCTGAGCCAAGTTTCCTACCTGAATAGAATGCTGAAAAGTACCCGGCGCATTCTCTGCCAGCTTACGCAATAAAGGGTGGTTCGTATCCGAAAGCTCCACCAGGGTAACATCTGATAAAAAGCCAAATAACTTCTCAAAGATGTAAATCAGTGGATACACTACAAATATCAAAACAGCATTAATGCCAAAATATATAAAGTAATCATACTCTATAGAAGCAATATTACCATCCTGTAATAATGTAAGGCCTGTATAAAAAATTGAATAAGTGAGAAATATAAATATTGCAGACCTTACAATTTGGGCACGACGTGCCATTTTATACAAACTAAATATAGCGGCAATTCCTGCAGGAATTTGTAAGAAAATAAATTCGAAACTATTGTTACTAAAGAAAGAAGCCAGGATTACAGCAATCACATAAAAGAAAAAAGCCAAACGTGAATCCATAAAGGTTCGAACTATTAAAGGTAAAATGGTAATGGGAATTACCCAGATAGGCACATCAGGAATTTTATGGGACAGATAGGCCAATGCAATTACTGTACACAATATTAACAGCAAAAATGTAATGTACTTTAGATTAATAAAAACATCCTTTCTATAAAAATAAAGGAATAAGAACAAGCTCATTAAAAACATTGAAGTAATTAATAAATGCCCGGCTAAAACAATATTATACTCTGACAGAGTACCTACTCTGGTCTCGTACTCTTTCTTATATGAATTAAGCTTCCTTAATGCCAATTCATCAATAATTTCACCTTTATCAATTATTTTTTGCCCTACCAGTACAATTCCATTGGTAAGCACCATATTTTTTAAAACATTGCCTTTTTCAGTAAGCGTTCTATTATCATCAACCTCCACATTTGCCCTAAGCACCTCATTAACATGAAGTTCCGAAATAAAACTTTCTAACTCCTTAAAATCATTTGTAACAAACGCCAGTCCTTTAGCTAACTCAGTGGTAATAAACTGATATGCAGACCTGAGTGTATAAAACTCATTGTTCATATAACGTTCTGCCAGATTGTTTTTTACCAATACCAACTCAAACTCGCTTCCCTTCTCGGCATATTCGTCCGGTATGGCAATAACTCCTTTGGTAAAAACATGCTGAAACAATGTATCTGTTATATTTCGAACTAAATTGCTGTTCAGTTGATTATTTGATCGCTTATTTAAAAAAGAATATTTGCCTGAGTAAGCCTCCTGGTTCTTTTCAAAACCCTGAATAAATTCTTCCTGAACCTGTTTTAACACCGTACTATCATATAAGAAATAGGGCCTGAAATTTTTTAATATACTATCCTGTTCCACTTTAATTTCAGCATCTGTTTTAAAAATTCTAAAATCAAACGGAGCAATCAGAACCTCATAACGCCATGGCTCACCTTGTTTAAACTCATACCTGAATTTTCCCTCTCTGGGTAAAAGATTCGCAATAATAACTACTGCTGCCAAAAAAAGTAATACACGATATGTTGCCTGGGAGTATCTTTTTAATTTATGTAGAAATTGTTTCATGCTGATGATTTTTTACAAGGTAAATGACCAGTATAATTGATAAATGAAAGTATAACCAATTTTAAATATAACACCTTAATAACCTACAGCACTCAGCGTTAAGCACGTAAACAGCGGCATTATCTTATTAATAACTAACAAATATGCATAAAAATCAGTAACAATAAACTTTCATACCTTGCACTTTTTCATTATTTTAACACTAGTCTCTTCTTCTTTTATCATATTTTGGTATCTTCGCACCTCTAAATTTTAAAGGTATATGAGCGGTTCTATAAGTGTATATAGTTTTATTCCAGTAAGAAAAGAACCTTCTGAAAGATCTGAACTTGTTACCCAAATTTTGTTTGGAGAAACCTTTGTGGTTACAGAAAAAACAGAAAAATGGGCTAAAATTAAGATGGATTTTGATGGTTATACCGGATGGATTGATGCTAATTTAGTTTTTAAAGTAGCACCCACTCAGTATGAACTTTGGAAGAATGCCGATGCATGGATGGTTCCAACTCCTAATATGAAAATTGTTCAGGATGGTTCCAGTGCACCAATCACAATTCCTGCAGGAAGCAGAATTGTGTTTAATGGCCATGAAAAAAATAGTTTTTCAATAGGAAACAACGAATACTACATCTCAGGACAGATACCTTCAGACAAAGACTTGGGTATTAGAGAAGTAGCTACTTCACTACTTCACACTCCTTATTTATGGGGAGGGCGCTCTTTTTTCGGAATTGATTGCTCAGGATTATCACAAATTGTGTATAAAATAAATGGCATTAAAATCCCCAGAGATGCCTATCAACAGATAGAACATGGTGAAAATGTGAGCTTTGTTGAAGAAGCTACCATTGGTGATTTGGCTTTTTTCGACAATGAAGAAGGAGATATTGTACACGTTGGCATTTGCATTGGCGGAGGACAAATCATTCATGCACATGGAGAAGTAAGAATTGATCACATTGATCATCAGGGAATATTTAATCGCGAAAAGAATAAGTATTCGCACAGACTTCGTGTTATCAAACGCATCATTAAAAAATAAATGAGTTTCTCTTACGAATACCCGCGACCTGCGGTAACTGTTGATGTAATCCTAATTACAAAAGAAGTATCTCCAAAGGTATTACTAATTCAACGTAAATTTGATCCTTATAAAGATAACTGGGCTTTTCCCGGAGGATTTTTAGATATGGATGAAGATTTACATGTTGCTGCCATGCGTGAACTCGAAGAAGAAACCAGTATTAAAAACATCACCTTAACCCAGTTTAAAACATACGGAGCCGTTGAACGAGATCCCAGAGGAAGAACGGTTTCTGTTGTTTATTATGCCTTTATAGATGAGCAATTAAAGGCTACCGCAATGGATGATGCCAAGAATGCTGAATGGTTCGACTTAAAACAAATGCCAAGACTGGCTTTCGATCATCAAACAATTATTGATGATTTTAAGCTACATTTTAAGCTTTAGTAGAGAAATATTACTTCTTTTAGCCTGTAATCGAATCTTCAAGTATATCTAATGCTTCAGGCCCTTTATTAAAAATCAGGTCAATTACACTTAAATTTGGCGTAAAACCGTACTTGTCGCTAAATACCTGGCGAT
This sequence comes from Labilibacter sediminis, assembly GCF_005877885.1. Lineage (GTDB taxonomy): Bacteria > Bacteroidota > Bacteroidia > Bacteroidales > Marinilabiliaceae > Saccharicrinis > Saccharicrinis sediminis. The sequence continues at coordinate 97,292 of NZ_VCHY01000011.1, read as the reverse complement.
AAGAGATAGAATTAAAAGCCGGATCATCAGTTTTAAAATCTTTTTTGGGATGAATTAATTCACGATAATCTGCTATATCAGAATTTGCATCCATATACTCTTCTGTAAAATTAAGCTCAACAGAATAATCCAAAGCATCAAGTACCAGCCTCATTAACTCCGTATTATAATCCAATAAAAAGCGAAATTTCTTTTCGTAAAACGGTTTAAAATCATCCAGATAATACTCAAAGAATGGAGATGAACTATAGGCAGAAACAATTGACCTCCAATGAAGAGCCTGCCATTTTGTGTCATATGATATTTCTACATTTTTGGTAGGTGTTTTTAACATCTTACCTTTAATTACAGGTACAGTTAAAGAAATAGCCCCATTTGCAGCTAAAATATCGCAACGATTCCGATAAGTACGCTTTAGGTAATTATCATGAATTTCAACAATTGACTCCCCGGCATTTACCCAGTGGGCAAAATACTGAATGGAAGGCAAATAGTTTAAGGCAAAAATTGATTTCTTACTCTTCATTAATTCTTTCTTCTTTTGTTTCAAATGCTACATCCCCGGCCACATTATTTTCCTGGTGTTTCTTTTTCTTTCGAAAAGAGATGGCATAATACAAAGCTCCAAATAAGGCTCCAAAAATAAATGATGAGATTAACAAAATGGCCAATGATACCTCCCCTTTCCATAAAAATAAACTAAATGGAACCGCATCTGCATTTTGTACAGAAAAAACAACTACCAATATGGCCAACACCATTAATAACCAGAAAGACTTTTTCATTATAAATGATCTTTATTAATTAATTTACCTTCTTAAGAAATTTATTTTCCCGCATTCGAATCCAACCTTTATGACTTAATTCTCTGGATAATAAAACCCTGTCTACCTTACCTATTATATGATTTTCAGGCACAAAACCCCAAAACCTACTGTCGAAAGAATGTGGTCTGTTATCCCCCATCACCCAATAATAATTCATCTTAAACTCATAACGATCAACCAACTTTCCATTGATAAATACACCTTCATCTTTTACCTCCAGCATATTATCTTCAAAAACCTCAATTACTCGTCGATACATTTGTAAATTAAAGCTATTTAATTGAACCTTGTCTCCTTTTTGGGGAATATATATTTTGCCCATGTTATGCATATTCCACAACAAATGACTATTAAATGGGAAAACCATGGGATCCGGTAAATTTTTCGGCCTATAATCAGGCTGAGGCAGCTTATTCATTTTTCTGAGCAAACGTATATCATCTTCCAGCAGTTCCCAAACCAAGCCATCTTTTGTCACATGCTCATTGTAAGGCACAATACCAAGCTTGCTATACTCAACACTCAGACGCTCATTTATTATATACCTGTCAATTGAAAAATCAGGGTACTGAATATGTATATCATTGGCATAAAACTGGCCATCTTTAATTTTAATTGAATCTCCCGGGAGACCATAGATTCTTTTCACAAAACGGGCACGTTCATCAACTTCATTATATTTAACATCGGTCCATTGATCTTTTTCAAGCTCAAGTTGCTCTTCATTATACAGCCGCTTTAAATAATAATAACTCTCCGTAGGTCTGTTTTTTAATAAAGTATCTCCTTCCGGAAAATTAAACAAAATAACATCTTTATAGCTCAACTTTTTAATTCCCAGGGATCTAAAATAGCTATCGGCTTTGTTCGCATTCACTCTGGTTCCCGGAATCATCTTATTCACCAACAGAACATCACCCACATCCAGAGTGTTATGCATAGATGAAGTATGAAAGGTATAAACGCCAGCAAAATTTCTTTGTATAAACACAATAAACCAAACCGACAACGCAATGGCTATAAGCCACTCCATCCAAAAAAAGTGTTTGCCTAACTTATCTTTCACAAAATGCCACATGTGTCTATAAAAAGGTTTTTCCTGTAGCGAATCTGCCAATACCGCAATACACAAAAAAGGAAGAAAACTTATAGTCCAAACCCCTATAATCAGCAACAGCACACTCGCTATTAATTTCCCTACTTTTTTATTTTCCATACCTTTTTAAACTAAAAAGCAGGAGAAGTAACTCATATAATTACCAACTCCTGCCTCTATTTTATCTTATAAACTACTCGTTAACAACCCACTTAAAGAATCTATTAAATCGTATTTTACCTCCGAACAGTGATTTATCTTTATTTAAAGACAACCATACCAATATTGGGCGACCAACAACATGGTCTTCCGGTACAAACCCCCAGTAACGAGAATCCGCTGATTGATGTCTATTATCACCAAGCATGAAATAATAATTCATCTTAATGGTATACTCACTTGTTTGTTCTCCATTGATGTAAATACTTCCATCTTTAACTTTTAAAGTATTGCCCTCATAGGCTGTAATGATACGATCGTATAATGATAGATTTTTTAGATCTAACTGAATAACATCACCTGTTTTAGGAATATAAAGCGGTCCAAAGTTATCCCTACTCCATACGTAATCTGCACTATAGGGCCACACCATAGGAGCAGCCGATGAATCAGCAACTTCTTCATCCATTGCCATTTGACGAATAAACGAATAAGTTTTTAATTGCTCTGCTTTTTCTTCTGTTAAAGGCAAACGATAATAAGGTCCCATTCCCATCATACGAGCATCTTCATTGGATATTTCCATTCTATCCAGAAACTTCTGGTTAAACTTAGTACCATCCGTAATGATATTATACCAATGTTGTAATCCTTCAGGATTCTCTGCTTTCTCTCCATTGATATAAATCTGATTATGCCTTATCTCAAAAGTATCTCCGGCAATACCCACGCATCGCTTAACGTAATTGTCTCTTCTATCCACAGGACGGTAAACCACCTCTCCATATTCTTCCGGATTAAGATAAATTTCTTCTTTACCTATTTCTCGTAGATGATTATTCAGTTCCCACTGACTTACATTTTCAAATCCTTTAAGAACAGAAGGATTATTACTGGCCTTAGCCAAACCTATTCTTCTTGCTGTAATATAAATATCAGGATTTACATATTTAACCGGTACCGTATCTCCTGTTGGAAAATTGAATACCACGATATCATTATTCTCTACTTCGCCAAATCCTTTTAACCTTTTATAATCCCACTGAGGCCACTCAATATAAGACTTAGTGTTTAAAATAGGCACTGTATTTTGCAAAAGAGGAAACGACAAAGGCGTATGCGGAACTCTTGGTCCATAACTCACCTTACTCACAAACAAGTGATCTCCAACAAGCAAAGACTTTTCGAGTGACGATGTGGGTATTTTATAATTTTGAAAAAGAAACAAATTAATAAAATATACTGCCACCAAGGCAAATAGCAGCGCATCAACCCATTCAATCCAGGCTTTTGGCTTTTGACCTTCCTTGGTTTTCTTCCAGAAATCCCAAGGTACTTTTTTAGTGATGTAAATATCGAAAATTACAATTGCTCCTGGAAGCAACCACAAATTACCTACCCATAAAACCCATAAAATGTATACCAGGGCGGCTATAGAAAACCTAATCCATTTGGCTAATGATACTTTTGGCATTATTGTATTGTTTAGTTAAAATTTAAGTAAATCGCTCATACCAAGATAACCTTTGTTTTTAGCAGCAAACTCAGCAGCCAAAACAGCACCTAAAGCAAAGCCCTGGCGAGATTTTGCACTATGATGAATAATAATTTCATCTACTTCTGAGTCATACTTCACGGTATGAATTCCAGGTACTTCATCTCTTCTGAAAGCCTCAATCTTCACTTGCTCTTCAGAGGCATTTTCAGCTTCTACCCAAGTTTTTTTAGAGTCAAGATTATCAATTATTCCCTCAGCTAAGGTAATGGCAGTACCACTAGGGCTATCTAACTTATGTATATGATGCGTTTCTTCCATAGACACTTCATATCCATCAACGCCATTCATCAGCTGAGCCAACTTTTTATTGATTTCAAAAAACACATTTACGCCTACACTAAAATTAGAAGCATAAAAAAATGTTTGATCATTATTTTCACACTGATCTTTTATCTCATCGATTTTATCAAGCCACCCGGTAGTACCTGAAACAACAGGAACTCCTCTTTTAAAACACTCTTGAAAATTATCATAAGCTGCAGCCGGAACTGTAAATTCAATGGCTACATCAGCATTTTTAAAACCTTCGCTATCGAAAGTATCTTCACTTCCCATATCGACTTTTGCTGAAATTATATGCCCTCTCTCAATGGCAATTTTCTCGATGGCCTTACCCATCTTTCCGTATCCTATTAATGCTATATTCATCTGTTCAATTTATTTCTTATTTTAAGAGAAATGCCGTAGTTAACAACCTTGTCTCATGCTATACTTTGCTTAGAAACAGTAAACCATATAAAGATATACTTCATACTATGATAAACATCTAACTAAAAACACTTTAACTAAACATTAACCTCTGTTCCGAATCTTTAATTTTGCATATTAGCTTTAAAGAAAACAAATATAAAAAAGATAGTTAGATTGTTTACACTAGATGCTTTAGTATTTATCAGCTTCTACATGGTTAAATCACGTAAAATTGTCAAATTATGATATTTCTGATTTACCCTACAATAACCAAAGGCAGGTAAATACGAAAAAAGGCAGAAAAGTAAAACCTTTCTGCCTTTTTTAATAAGTTACCTGCTCGATTTATTTAGCAGCTTCCATAGCTTTTTGAACTACTGCTTTAAATGCTTCAGGATGATTAACAGCTAAGTCAGCTAAAACTTTTCTGTTAATATCAATATTTTGCTTAGTCATATAACCCATTAATTTAGAGTAAGAAACTCCTTCTAAACGAGCTGCAGCATTGATTCTTTGAATCCAAAGTGCTCTAAACTGACCTTTCTTTCTTTTTCTATCGCGGTATGCGTAACCTAAACCTTTTTCATAGGTATTCTTCGCTACCGTCCACACGTTCTTTCTTCTACCAAAGTTACCTTTGGTTGCTTTTAAAATCTTCTTTCTTCTTGCTCTTGAAGCAACAGCATTTACTGATCTTGGCATTTTCTTGCTTTTTTAGAATGATTAGCGCCCTGCTCTCAGGATCTTTCGGCTAACTTCATTCGATTAATAATAATTTACAATAAGGATTTCCCTTATTACTTCATGCACAATAATGATTTAACATTACTTTCATCTGCAGCATGAACTAAACCTGCGTAAGTAAGATTTCTCTTTTGCTTTTTAGTCTTTTTAGTTAAAATGTGACTTTTAAAAGCATGCTTTCTTTTAATCTTACCGCTTCCAGTGATCGTAAAACGCTTTTTAGCACTGGAATTCGTCTTCATCTTTGGCATTATTCCTCTTATTAATGGTTATTATAATTGAAGCTTACTTCTTCGCTTTTTTAGGAGAAAGGAAAATAATCATCCTTTTACCTTCAAGCTTAGGCAGCTGTTCAACTTTTCCAAATTCTTCCAAATCCTGAGCAAATCTTAATAATAAAATCTCGCCTTGCTCTTTAAACAAAATAGAACGCCCTTTAAAAAACACGTATGCTTTTACTTTTGCTCCTTCAGACAGGAACTTTTCGGCATGCTTAAGTTTAAAGTTATAATCATGATCATCGGTATTAGGACCAAACCTAATTTCCTTAACCACGACTTTAACTGCCTTAGACTTAAGTTCTTTTTGTTTACGTTTTTGCTGGTACAAAAACTTTTGATAATCTGTAATTCTACATACAGGAGGATCAGCTTTAGGAGAAATCTCCACCAAATCCAGCTCCTGTGCATCCGCCATTTTAATTGCTTCAGATGTAGAATATACCCCCGGATTTTCAACATTATCACCTACAAGTCTTACTTGTGGAATTCGTATTTCGTTATTCACGCGAAATCGAACTGTATCCCTTTGCGGGGGGCCGCTTGGTTTTCTTCTATTCTGTGCTATTTTAAAATCCTCCTTTAGTTAATTAATATTCTTATTTTGAATCAATTGCTGATAATTGTTTTTCAACTTCAGCATTGATAAAACTTGTAAACTCTTCAATACTCATAGTTCCTTTATCTCCATCACCCTGCTTACGCACAGATACGGTATCTGTTTCTGCTTCTTTCTCACCTACAATCAACAGGAACGGTATGCGTTTCAACTCGTTATCACGAATTTTACGACCTATTTTTTCATTCCGATCGTCTAAAACGCTGCGAATATCGGAATTATTAAGGACATTTGAAACTTTTTTTGCGTAATCGTTATATTTTTCACTGATAGGCAACACTACAACTTGCTCCGGCGTCAACCATAACGGGAATTTTCCGGCAGTATGCTCAATTAACACAGCAACAAATCTTTCCATACTTCCGAACGGGGCTCTATGAATCATTACAGGACGATGCTTTACTCCATCACTACCCATATACTCCAGGTCAAAACGCTCCGGCAGGTTATAATCAACCTGTATAGTACCCAACTGCCATTTACGACCAATGGCATCGCGCACCATAAAGTCAAGCTTTGGGCCATAAAAGGCAGCTTCACCATATTCTACAATGGTTTCCATACCCCTTTCTTCACAAGCTTCTACAATGGCAGTTTCTGCTTTCTCCCAATTATCTTCGCTTCCAATATATTTTTCTGTATTCTCTTTATCTCTTAAAGACACCTGGGTAACAAAATCCTTGAAATCAAGTGCTTTAAAAATATACAGAATAATATCGATTACTTTTTTAAACTCATCCTTTAACTGATCCGGTGCACAGAAGATATGCGCATCATCCTGAGTAAAACCACGCACACGTGTTAATCCATGAAGCTCACCACTTTGCTCATAACGATAAACAGTTCCGAATTCTGCCATTCTGATTGGCAAATCTTTATATGAAACAGGCTTTACCTTAAATATCTCACAGTGATGTGGACAGTTCATCGGTTTTAATAAAAACTCCTCACCTTCAGCCGGGGTATTTATTGGCTGAAAAGAATCTTTACCATATTTAGCATAATGACCAGAAGTTTCATATAACTCTTTGTTACCAATGTGCGGAGTAATTACCTGTTGGTAACCATATTGCACCTGCACTTTTTTCAAAAAATTCTCTAACCTTTCACGAAGCTTTGCTCCTTTTGGCAACCATAAAGGTAAACCCTGACCAACTCTTTGCGAAAAAGCAAACAATTCAAGCTCTTTACCAATCTTACGATGGTCACGTTTTTGTGCTTCCTCTAAACGTACTAAATACTCTTCTAAAAGTTTTTGTTTAGGGAAGGTAATACCATAAACTCGAGTTAACTGCTTACGGGTTTCATCTCCTCGCCAATATGCTCCTGCAATACTTAAAACCTTAACCGCTTTAATTCCACTTGTCGAAGGTAAGTGAGGTCCTCTACACAAGTCAGTAAACTCACCCTGCTTATAAAAAGTAATGGTGCCGTCTTCTAACTCATTAATCAACTCTAGCTTATACTCATCTCCTTTTCCGTTGAAGTAATCCAAAGCCTCTTGCTTGGTTACTTCGTTACGTTCATAAGCATTTTTTTGACGAGCCAATTCTTTCATCTTGGCCTCAATCTTAGGTATATCTGCATCTCTCAGCACTACACCATCACCCGGATCCACATCGTAATAAAAACCGTTTTCAATTGAAGGTCCAATTCCAAACTTCATTCCCGGATATAGAGCTTCAAGTGCTTCGGCCATAAGGTGAGCTGACGAATGCCAAAAAGCATCCTTTCCTTCTTCATCTTCCCACTTATATAATTTAATTGCTGAATCTTCATTTATAGAGCGCGTAAGATCCCATGTTTCGTCATTTACCGAAATAGCCAGCACCTCTTTTGCTAAGCGAGGACTGATACTTTTGGCAATTTCTAAACCTGTTATCCCTTTAGGATATTCTCTTACACTATTATCTGGTAAGGTTATTTTAACCATTCTTTTAAATTTGTTTAGTGACAAAAAACATGCAAAGATAAATATTATTTATCAGACGATTAAAAAGATTTTACAAGATAAAATCAAAAACTCGCCTTTCTTAAACTTTTAATAATGTACATGTCTTATTTTTTTAAGCAGATGCAGAACATATCAATATTATAACATGACAAAACAACTTCCAACCATAACCTTTAAATTTTATAATAATATTTAAAACATACCCTTAATAAGTTATCAATTGCAAACTCTCCTGACAAAGCTCAGTCAGAGTGTAGTTTGATTACTCTTTGTTAATTATTAGTTTTGTTGATTCATTAAGTAATCAATCCAACAAAGATTTTAAGAAATGCAGAAATCATTATTACTATTCATTCTCAGTATAATACTGTCGATGCCATTGACAGCTCAAAGTAAAACTGTTACTCTTGAGGACATAAATAAGACATATACCTTTCATCCCAAAACAGTTAATGGTCTTGAGTCGATGAATGATGGCATTCATTATACTACCATAGAAGACAATGCAACCAAGATAAAAAAGTACAGCTATTCTTCGGGTAAAGAAGTTGGAGTCATCTTAGATCTTGTCACCCTTGAAAATTCACCTACAGAACAAATTCAAGGCTACGGCTTAAACAACGATGAAACCAAAGTGCTTTTTTATACCAATAAAGAAAGTATTTACCGTAGATCGTTTAAAGCAAATTATTTTGTTTACGACATCAAGCGAAAAGAAATCATTCCACTTTCGGATGAAGGTAAACAACAGGTAGCGACATTTTCGCCGAATGGAGAAATGGTTGCTTTTGTGAAGAATAACGATATATATATTAACAAACTAAAATTCGGAACAGAAACTCGCGTTACTAAAGACGGAGAATTCAATAAAATCATCAATGGAATTCCGGATTGGGTTTACGAAGAAGAATTTGCTTTTAACAAAGCATTAGAGTGGTCGCCCAACAGTATGGAACTGGCCTACCTTCGTTTTGACGAAACAAAGGTTCGGGAATTTGCATTTCCTGTTTATAAAGCCAGCTACCCAACAAATGAAGATTATACTCTTTACCCGGGTTCATATAAATTTAAATATCCCAAAGCCGGCGAAACAAATTCAGAAATAAGCGTTAAGGTTTTTCATGTTAAAAACAGAACTACCAAAACCATGAAAATTAATGACTCCGAAACATATTACATTCCTCGTATCAGATGGACTCATGAAGACGGTAAGCTTGGCGTACTTAAAATGAATCGCCTTCAAAATCAATTTGATTTGTTAATTGCCAATACAGCAACAGGTATAACTAAAAGTATTTTTACACATAGAAATGACAATTATGTAGCCGAAGAAGTACTGGATGATTTAACCTTTTTAAGTGATGGTAAACATTTTATTTATGTGGGTGAGATGGATGGTTACAATCACATCCACTTATACACTATGGCAGGTATGAAGGTAAGACAAATTACAAAAGGAGATTGGGATGTGATGGACTTCTACGGTTACGATTCAAATAAAAAACTTTTATATTATCAGGCCGCAGAAAAATCACCAACACAAAGAGAAGTATATTCTATTTCTCTGGACAGTAAAAAGAAAAACAAGTTATCACAAAACACAGGTACAAATAAGGCTTCATTCAGCAGCAACTACAAATATTTTATTAATTATTTCTCAAATACAACAACTCCAAACCTTGTTACGCTACATAACCAGACAGGAAAGCAAATTAGAATACTTGAAGACAATGCGGGCTTAAAAGAAAAAATAAAGGATTATAAAATTTCAAATAAGGAATTCTTTTCGTTTACAACCTCAGAGGGCATTGAACTAAACGGATGGATGGTAAAACCGCTAGATTTTGATCCTGCAAATAAATACCCGGTGTTGATGACACAGTATAGCGGACCTAATTCACAAGAAGTTTTAGATAATTGGAAAATTGGCTGGGAACAATACCTTGCCTCTAAAGGGTATTTAGTTGCTTGTATCGATCCAAGAGGAACAGGGGCAAGAGGTGAAGAATTTAGAAAATGTACCTACATGCAACTAGGCAACTTAGAGTCAAACGACCAAATAGAAGGAGCCAAACACCTGGCATCACTAGAATATATTGACGAAACAAGAATTGGTATATGGGGATGGAGTTTTGGAGGATTTATGAGCTGCAGCTGCCTGAGCAAAGGCGATGGTATTTTTAAAGTAGGTATTGCTGTTGCTCCAGTGACCAACTGGAAGTACTACGATACTGTTTATACAGAAAGATTTATGCGTACACCTCAAGGAAATCCTAAGGGGTACGAAGACAACTCTCCAATAAATATGGCCCAAACCCTACAGGGACGACTGTTTTTAATTCATGGTACTGCAGATGATAATGTACATTTCCAGAATACACTTGAATATGTAGACCAACTTGTACAAGCCAACAAGCAGTTTGATATGTTTGTGTACCCGAACAGAAACCACAGCATTTATGGAGGAAACACCCGAATGCACCTATTTAAAATGATGAGTGATTACCTCATTAAAAACCTATAGCAATAACCTCTAACAACCTGAGTTCGATTAAAATTAAAGAGCTCAGATTTCATTAGATGATTGATTTACAATGTAAATTTTCGAGGCATAGCAAGCTATGGTGAGAAAATTTAAAGCAGTAAATAGATTATTTAATGAAAAGCGTACAGGTTCCACTTATAAACATTCATTTTCTGTGTCATATTTGTTAGTCATAGCCCGCTATGTCGTCACAAATATTTCTTGAAACTAAATGTTTATAAGCGGTCTGAGCCAATAATTTTATATCGAATTCAGGTTAATAGATAAAATAAAGCCGTTGATTTAACATTAACGGCTTTTATTATTTTAACACCTTCCCTCCCGATAGTTAAGATTTATTAAAATTAAACCATTGGCATAGAATTAGTTAATCATTAAACCAAAACACAACAACATGGTTTTATGATTACAACAACATACAATAAAGAAATTAATTTACTTACTGCTGTACTTACAGAAAAAGTATGTATTGAAGATATTTCTTCTCTAACAAAATCAATACAAAACAAAGAAGTAAAAACAACACCCTTACGAATTTTAGTTCACGCGCAATGTGAAGAAACCTCCTTAACTCCGACCAACATCTATTGGTGGACCGAAAAATACAGCAATATTTTTGAGAGATTTACAAATACCAAATTGGCCATTGTAGCAATCCGACCTTTATTTGTTGCGTTAAGTCAGATTTTTAAATATCAAATCAACTTAAATAACACTGAAATAGAAATATTCAGTAACATCAACAACGCCAGTAAATATTTAAAAATCGAATCTTATATACTTAAGTAATCTCAATTTGGTATAAATTTTTATCGAACTGAGGTTAAATAAGTCACATATTTTGCGCTATTGCTTCAATTGAGTACATTTAATTTAAAAATCGTACACAATTGAAAACGAAATATCTTTTCTATATTATCCTATTCAGCTTTCACTGCCTTTTTCTTTCAGGACAGGAAACAAGGTTAGTAAAGCGATATAATGGTCAGTTTCTGGAAGAATACCTGGTATTAAAATCTGACACATCGATTAAAAACGGACGATATATTCGTAAATATAAAAATGATGTAATTGAACGAGGGGCTTACAAACTTGGTAAGAAAACAGGAAGGTGGGTCTACTTTTCTTTTGAAGGTGTTTTTGAGTTCGAATACGACTACCATACCAATAAAATTGTAAAAATTTCAGGCAAACATAAACCTGAAGATTACTTTGAAACCCCGATATTCTTTCATGGAAGCCCTCTTATTCCATATTTATATATGGCGCGAAATATTCAATATCCCATAGAAGCAAAAAAACACGACATCAATGGCAAGGTAACTCTGGCTTTAAAAATCGACAGCAATGGTCAAATACATAGTCTATACTTAAAAAAGAAACTTCATCCTTTGCTTGACAAGGAAGTCATTAAAGTTGCTAAAACATTTCCCAACAACTGGAAATGGGTTCCGGCTACTTATAACGGAAAAAAAATAAACAGTGAATATCAGATTGATATTGAGTTTGAGTTGGTAGCAGACTCCACCAATTGATTAACACCTTTAAATCTTATACAAGGTTACTCCCATTCAATCTACCTTCTGTTCTTCACTCCACTTTTCGAACAATAATAACACATATGGTGTATCAAAATCAGATTCACCAATTAAATTAAACTTTACCTTGTATTGCTCACCAGCCAGTTCAACCAAAGAGCTTTTAGGCAAACTCTGCAACTCATTCTCACTATAAACACTTTTAAAGGTTTCATTATCTATGATATCATTAATTATCTTATCCTTAATATCAGCTCCCTTTAATGATATAAGCTGCAAAAAAGCTTTATTGAAAACCTCAACTTTCCCTCTTAAGCTTATTCTGCACAAGGGAATAGGTATTGAATTAAAAAGTTCAAACTGAGCGATAAACCTTTCGCCATTCACCTCATCTGCATTAAATTTTGCATTCAGCGCAAATTTTCGCCTCCCTATTTTTCTTCTGTTAAATCTAAAATTAACATACAAGTAAACCACTACCGCACAAAACAGCAGTATAAATATCTGAAAGCTAACACTTCTAATATCCTCTATATTGGTAAGATCAATATCCATTAAGTAAAAATTTTAAAAAAATAAAGATAGCCAAATACACGAATAATTGTGATAAACTATTTCTACATTAAAAAGCATAACTTTTTTATCTTTGCACTCTTAAAAGAATTATAAAGCAGAACAGTAGTAGCTATGAATATTGAAATGCAACTTAAAAGCAAGGTTATTGCAGCCGTAAAGGAATTATATGGGCAAGAGATTAATGAAAAACAAGCCCAGGTTCAAATTACCCGCAAAGATTTAACGGGCGATTTTACTATTGTTGTCTTCCCTCTTCTAAAGATATCCAAAAAATCACCTGAAGAAACAGGCAAAGACATAGGTGAATTTATTAAAAACTCAGAGGAATCGGTAGCTAACTATAACGTAGTTAAAGGCTTTTTAAATATCGAACTTGAGGCTGACTACTGGCTTAACTTAATAAACGAAATTACCGAAGATGATGATCATGGTTATAAAAAAGCCGATGAGAACTCTCCGTTAATGATGATTGAATATTCGTCGCCAAATACCAATAAGCCTTTACACCTTGGGCACATCCGTAATAACTTATTAGGATACTCTCTTTCGCGTATTGCTGCAGCCAATGGCAATAAAGTTGTTAAAACCAATATTGTAAACGACAGAGGTATACACATTTGTAAATCGATGTTAGCCTGGAAAAAATGGGGAGAAGGTATTACTCCTGAATCATCGGGTAAAAAAGGAGACCATCTGGTAGGTGACTTTTACGTGAAGTTTGATAAGGAATACAAAACTGAGATAAAAAACCTCATCAACGAAAAAATTAGCGAATACCCTGCACTGAAAGATGTAAGTGATTTTTCTGCAGAGTTTTCGGCACTTAAAGCCAAAAAGAAAACGAAAGAAGGCCATAACGACGAAGAGAACGAAAAGTTTAAAGCCTGCACAGAGCTTAGTAAATATGCCGAAAACAACGCTCCTTTAATTCTTGAAGCACGTGAAATGCTTAGAAAATGGGAAGCAAAAGATCCTGAGGTATATGCAGATTGGGAAATGATGAATCAATGGGTATATGCTGGCTTTGATGTATCTTACAAAAAACTAGGTGTTGATTTCGATAAGATTTACTACGAATCAGATACATATACTGTAGGAAGAGACATGGTTTTAGAAGGTCTTGAAAATGATCTCTTCTACAGAAAAGATGATGGTAGTGTTTGGTGCGACTTGTCAGACAAAGGACTTGACGAAAAGTTACTTTTAAGAAAAGATGGTACATCGGTATATATGACCCAGGATATGGGTACTGCTAAATTACGCTTTGACGATTATGACATCGACAAAATGGTTTATGTGGTAGGTAACGAGCAAGATTACCACTTTCAGGTTTTATCTTTATTATTAGATAAAGTTGGCTTTAAATGGGGCAAAGGACTGGTACATTTCTCCTACGGTATGGTTGAATTACCTGAAGGAAAAATGAAATCGAGAGAAGGTACAGTTGTGGATGCGGATGATTTGGCTGATGCAATGGTTAACACAGCTCGCGAAATGTCGAAAGAACTGGGTAAACTTGACGGATATACCGACGAAGAAGCCGAGAAGATTTATAAAATGATTGCTATGGGTGCTTTAAAATACTTTATCCTTAAAGTTGACCCTCGCAAAAACATGACCTTTAACCCGGAAGAATCCATTGATTTCAACGGAAATACAGGTCCTTTCATTCAGTATACTTATGCCCGTATCCAGTCGATCTTCCGCAAGGCAGCAGAATTAGGAATTGATGTAAAAGAACATACGCCTACCAACGTTGATGTAGATGAAAAGGAAAACAACCTTATCAGAATGGTGGCCAACTTCCCTAACATTGTTGCTGAAGCCGGTAAAGTGTTTTCTCCTGCTATTATTGCAAATTTTGTTTACGACTTAGCCAAGGAATACAATCAATTTTATCATGATCATCCAATTACCTTTGAAGAAGATGATGATAAAAAAACAATGCGCCTGGTTCTTTCAAAAACCGTTGGAAAAACCATTAAAAACGCCATGTGGTTGTTAGGCATAGATGTTCCTAGCAAAATGTAAAATCTTAGACAAAAGACGAAAGTATAAAGACTTGAGACACTTCAATATCTTTATACTTTTCTCTTTATACTTTATACTAAGCGTATGAATATCCATTGGATTCAGCACGTTCCATTTGAAAAATTAGGCAATATTGAAGAATGGATTGCCAGCAACAACCACCAACTCTCGTGTACCAAACAATTTAACGGAGATCCACTTCCTGACCTAAAAGATATTGACTTTTTAATTGTTATGGGGGGACCAATGAGTGTATACGATACCGACAAGTACAGTTGGTTAGATGATGAACTCCAGTTTATAAAATCGGCTATTGCACATAACAAAGCTGTATTAGGCATTTGTCTGGGATCTCAATTTATTGCTGCTTCTGCCGGAGCTAAGGTATACCCTGGCTCTATGAAAGAAATTGGATGGTTTCCAATTCAAATTCATGATTACTTTACTTCTGATGTAATCTCATTTTTCTCAAACAACCCAACTGTTTTTCATTGGCATGGAGATACATTTGACTTGCCTGATAATGCAGAACTACTTGCCTCTACGAATGAAGTAAAAAATCAGGCATACATGATAGGAAATAAAGTTATTGGCTTACAGTTTCATTTAGAGCAAACCCAGGAAACCGTAAAAGAGATGCTCCTGTATTGCGGCGAGGAACTAACCTCAGGCGGTCAAAAAGTTCAAAGTTCTCAATCTATTATTGACAACAAATTAAATTTTGAAGCCAATAAAAAAGCTATGTTCGGTATTTTGGATTATTTAAGTAGTAAAGCAAGTCATTAAGCAGAAGACACTACCCTCAGGCAACTACCTGATAAATTGTTTTTTAAAGTTTGGATTTAAAATTATACTTGCCACAATCTTTGGCCCCACCTCATAACCAAAACGCTTTATTTTATCCATAACATTAGTATGGTTTACATCTTCATTACGCAATAAATCAAGCAACTCATCCATCTGCGACTGACTAAGTTCTTTGCGAATAGCGTCCTCAATCATTTTAAAATTCTCCCCCACTTCCTCTTTATGGTCGGGAACAATCTTTTCTGCTATACCCAAGGTTTCCACCTCCATAATGATGGTTTCCATAATATCTGCACATATCTTTTTCACCGAATCAACATCACCTGTAGTATCACGCAAAGACCAGCTGCTATTCTGAAAATCGATTTCTTCAATTAATTTTCTTTTTAGATTATCCGGACCTAAAATTGAATCTAAAACCGCAATTGTTCCGGCTTTCCAACTAATTAAGTCAAATCCTCTTTCTTCTATTTTATGAAGCCTTTGGTGCAATAACTGTAATTCTTTTTCCATGGTGAGATTATTTAGGAGTGACAGTACTAAATATAAGCATTTTATACCAACAAAGCATATTCAAATTATCAATAAAAAGCAGGTTCATTTTCTTCAATCATTTTTATACTATTTAGTCATAAAAAAACAACTATAAAAGCTTGCAAATAGAACTCTATAGCATGTAAATTGTAAGAGTAATAGATAAGTTATGTAATAAAAGAAAATAATAAACCTCACTAAATTGAACCTTGATAATTCATTTATCAGTCATTATTTAACCACTCCTGAACTACCCCTACATTAGTTATGTATCAACCTTAAAATCAATGCTATGAATCAAAAAGTAATTATTACAGGCGCAAGTGGAGGTTTTGGTTTCTTAACTTGTCACTCATTGGTAGCTAAAGGTCACCAGGTAGTTGGTACCATGCGATCTACCAAAGGTAAAAACGAAATTGTGGCACAAGAATTAAACGAGTTGGGTGTTCACATTGTTGAAATGGATGTAACCGATAACGAAAGTGTTAATAACGGTATTGCCGAAGTAATTAATCACATGCATGGTTTAGATGTTTTGATTAATAATGCAGGTGTTGGTGTATTGGGCATGCAAGAACATTACACCGCTGAAGATATGCAACGTATTTTTGATGTTAATGTATTTGGTGTTCAAAGAGTGACCCGGGCAGTACTTCCTCATCTGAGGAAACAACACTATGGTATCTTAGTTTTTATTTCAGACTTACTTGGCAGAATAACTTTACCTTTCTACGGAATTTATAATTCTTCGAAATGGGCTCTTGAGGCACTGGCCGAAAACTATCGCACTGAACTTTCCCGATTTGGAATTGAGTCGTGTATTGTTGAACCGGGAGGATATGCCACCACATTTGTGGATAACCTTGTACAACCAAGTGATAATTCACGAAATAAAGAATATGGCAGATTTATGCATATGCCCAAAACTATGTTTGAAAGTTTTGAACAATCTATTGAAAACAATATTGGGCAAAAACCTCAGAAGGTAGCTGAAGCCATTGCTGATTTACTTGACAAGCCATATGCGGAAAAACCATTGCGAACCGTAGTTGACTATATGGGTATGGCTGATTATATAGAAGACTACAACAAGAAGCTAAACAAAATTACAAGAAGCATTTATTCTGCATACAATATGGAAGAAATGCTTGAAGTTCAGAGAAGCAGCGAATGGTATGCTCATTAACTGATTATAAAAAGCACTACACTTAAGCTAAGAATAGTGCTTTTTAATTCTTTTCTTTCTTTATTCAAACTGAGCAAAAGTTTTTTTAATAATTTCAATAGCTTCCATTAGTTGAGTTTCATTAATAACCAATGGCGGGGCGAAGCGAATGATATGCCCGTGAGTAGGTTTGGCAATTAAGCCATTCTCTTTCATGGCCATACAAACATCCCATGCTGTTTTGCCATTTTTAGGTTTAATCACCACTGCATTCAATAATCCTTTACCACGCACCAGTTCAATCATATCAGAATCAATCTTTTTCAACTCTGTTCTAAAAATATCACCCAGATGCATGGCATTATCTTCCAAATTTTCCTCCTTGATCACCTCAAGAGCAGCCATAGCTACCTTACACCCAAGCGGATTACCCCCATAAGTTGAACCATGCTCTCCAGGCTTTATACACAACATCACATCATCATCTGCCAACACCGCAGAAACAGGAAATACTCCTCCTGAAACTGCCTTACCCAAGATTAATATATCAGGACGAACACCCTCGTAATCGCAAGCTAACATTTTACCTGTACGCGCAATTCCAGTTTGAACCTCATCGGCAATAAACAATACATTATTCGCCTTACATAAATCATAAGCTTTTTTCAAATAACCATCATCAGGCACATAAACACCTGCTTCTCCCTGAATAGGCTCCACTAAGAAACCAGCTACATGTGGATCATTTAAGGCAGTTTCCAAAGCATCAGTATCATTATAAGGCACAACTTCAAATCCTGGTGTATACGGACCAAAACCTGTATACGAATCCGGATCTGTTGACATGGAAATGATGGTGATGGTTCTGCCATGAAAATTACCATCACAAACAATAATCTTCGCTTTATTCTCTGTTACTCCTTTTTTCTCATAAGCCCATTTTCGACAAAGCTTAATGGCTGTTTCATCCGCCTCTGCACCGGTATTCATGGGCAATACCTTATCGTAACCAAAATATCTGGTAATATATTCTTCAAACTCTCCCAACACACTACTATAAAATGCCCTGGATGTTAATGTTAATTTTCCTGCCTGAGCAGTAAGTGCCTCTATTATTTTAGGATGACAATGTCCTTGGTTTACAGCCGAATATGCCGACAAAAAATCGTAATACTTTTTGCCATCAGTATCCCATACAAAAATCCCTTCTCCCCTGTCTAAAACTACAGGAAGTGGGTGATAATTATGAGCTCCAAACTTATCTTCTCGCTTTATATAATCTTCGGCTGTCATTTTAAAATCACTCATTTTAAATCCTTTATAAGTAAAACACTACATAATATTCAAATTTAATACAATTGATTGTAGATGATGATGAGTTTTATCAGTCAGAAAACAGAGGCATAAGAACATACTAATAGAAAAACCAGCATAATAACAGGTTAATTACGATAACGCTAACAATAAATAGTTTTAAGCCAACCTTGTTTTTTTGATGCTATATATTTTTGTATGTGTCAAGAATATAATAACTTATAACAAAATATTTTCTCTTTATTATTACCTATACAACATGTAAAAAAACGCTTAAATCAACCATATTAACAAACAACCTATAACATAAACAACATGAAAAACATCTCCCTATTCGTAACAGCAATGCTTATTGCCATTAGTTTTACCGCTTGCAACACACAGACAAAAAAAACAGAAAAAAAAGCTAAATCGACCGTTACACCTGAGCGCCCTTCTGATGCTGAATTACACGCTTACAAAGCTTATCACCATACACGCTATATGGTACAAACAGCGGAAGCTGCTGGCGGAACCAATAAATTATTGCATACAAAAGAACTTCCTACAGAAGGTACCGACCCGGTTGTTACCCCGGCATTGGATCACTTATACACTAAAGCGGTTATCGACTTAAGCGAAGGACCGGTTACGGTAGAATTTCCTGCTGATATTGACGACCGTTACTGGTCAATCCATATTACCGACCAGGAGCATTACACCATCTTTGATGAGATTCGTCCGGTTGGTAAATACACCTTTGTACGAATAGGTAAAGATATGAAGGTACCTGTAGGAGCTAAAATTATTGAAAGCCCTGGTGATTATCCTCACCTTTTTATTCGCATTCAGGTTAAAACACCTAAAGATATGATGAATACACTAGCCGTACAGGAAAAAATCACATTGTCAGGTGTAAGCAAAGAATTTAAAATTGCAGAGACCGACTATGTAAAGCATGTGATTGAAACACACGATATCTATCCTCAAAACAAAGGATTACTGGCGTCATTAAATGCTTATTTGATTGATGATTACAACAAGGTTACTGCATGGGTGGCTAACAGAATGAAAACCATCCCCAATAATATGGGAGGTTTTGGCCCAATTGACAGTAAAGAGCCCAATAGCAATGACCCTGAATATAGAGCTTGTGCAATAATTGGACACCTGGGACTACCTGCCGAGCATGCACTTTATGAAGC
Source organism: Labilibacter sediminis (assembly GCF_005877885.1). Classification (GTDB taxonomy): domain Bacteria; phylum Bacteroidota; class Bacteroidia; order Bacteroidales; family Marinilabiliaceae; genus Saccharicrinis; species Saccharicrinis sediminis. Next base: position 77,673 of record NZ_VCHY01000011.1, on the reverse strand, counting down.
GGGATTTGTGAATTGCGATGGTCAACTTTTTAATGGCGATAAAACGGAGGTATTTTCATTCCCTTATCAACCACGTGGAGTGCAAGAGTTTTGGTCCGTTACCCGTTATAGCCTGTTAACAAGGAATACTTTGCCAGGTAAAAATGATGTATTTAATGCATATAATACAACGCCTGATGAAAACGGCAATGTGACAATCACCTTTAGTGTAGAAGATCCTAAAGATGGTACCTATTGGATGCCGGTTAATGCAGGCGAGCCTTATTATTTCGTAACCCGTTTTTACAAACCGGATTTAAGTAATCTTCCCCAAGGCTATTGCGAGTAAAAACAACCAAAAGCCTGTAATCGAAATGCAGGCTTTTAAAATATTCAATTAATTAAACAACCAAATATCACCATGAAACGAGTCATGAGTAGAGTTTCTCACACAGGAGAATGACAAAACTGACGAGTTCGATATGGTTTATTAAACCAGATTCTAATCATGAAAAACTTATTCATTGCCGCTACAGCAATATTAATAATGTGCATTACATCATGTACACAAGTTAAACAAACAAACGACCATTGTTGTCAGAAATCATTTGAATATGTGGGCGGATACCCTACAGACGCAACAATCGAAAAAGCCTATAAACAACTGGACATACAACGTGCCACACAGGTATACCTGGAGTTTATGTCAATGACATCTCAGAATGCTATTTTTGAGAGCACTATAAACGACTATGGCCTGACCAGGGCTGGTGATGTAGGTGTTTATACCGAGCCTGGAGAAGGTAAATCAGGAGCCATCGGATTAACTTATAATACCGAAAGTATATACTCTACTGCATTTACTGATTTAAAAGCAGACGGCCCTACTGTTGTTGAAACTCCTCCCAATGTATTAGGAATGGTTGATGACGGCTGGATGCGCTTTATTACCGACTTGGGAAATGCAGGGCCTGATCAGGGGAAAGGTGGAAAATACCTTTTACTACCTCCGGGATATAAAGGTGAGGTACCGGATGGATATTTCGTTTTTGAGTGTCCAACCTATCGTAATTGGGTAATGGTGCGCGGATTTGTTCAAAACACCGGAACAGGAGAAGACGCTATTAACTATTACAAAAAGAACTTCAAGATATATCCTTTAGCTACAGGGCCAAGGGATGATGCTAAATATGAAAGTTTATCATTTAAAGGAGGTGACACAACGCACCCTCGCGATATTACGTACTTCGACCTTTTGAATAAGATTGTCCAGTATGAACCATCGACAGCTTTTACAGCCTATGAGTTGGGTTTATTAAAAGCTATTGGCATTGAAAAAGGTAAACCTTTTGCCCCTTCCGAAACACAAAAGGAAAGGTTTACAGAAGGAATTAAAATCGGTGAAGCCATTTCTAAATCCAATGCCTATTCGCACAGGGATAAAAGAGCCAGGATTTATTCCGATCGTAAGTACGAAACCATCTTTATCGGTGGAAGCCATGAGTTTATGGACGAAGATGCAATGCTGCTCGATGCCAGGTTACTTTTCCATTACGAAGCAATTGTGATTACACCGGCCATGGCCCGCAAAATGGTTGGCATTGGTTCACAATATCTTGGTACATACCGCGATGCTGATGATAACTTTCTGATGGGTGATCATAATTACAAACTACATCTACCCACTGGAATTCCCGCTAAGGATTTCTGGTCAACTACAGTATACCATCCTGATACACGCTCCTTATTACAGAATGGACAACCCAAACCAAGTGTGAGTACTTATGATGAGCCAGTGGTTAATGAAGATGGTTCCATTGACATCTATTTTGGACCGGACAAAGCACCCGAAGGCTTTGAGAAGAACTGGGTAAAAACAATACCTGGTGAAGGCTGGTTTGTTTACATTCGACTATATGGGCCACTTGAATCCTATTTCGATCAAACATGGAAACCGGATGATATAGTGAAACTGAAAAAGTAAATGACAAAATTTCCCTAATTATAACTGCCTGACAGATTTTAATCATCCGTCAGGCTATATCATTACAAAAAACACTATGAAAAAAAACCTACTTCTAATTTTAAGCTTCTTCTTTTTAACTCAAACCTTTTGTCTGGCCCAAGAACCGGACAAAGAAAATGCTGAAGCAGATACTACAAAACAAACTTTCTGGAAAAAGCACAACGTTAATTTTGCTGCAGTACCTATTGTTAACTACGATCCTGCATTAGGATGGAATATGGCGGCGTTGGTCAATGCGTTTTATAAGCTAAATCCCCAAGATACCATTTCGCCATTGTCAATGGCTGGGGCGATGGTAGGCTATACAACTAATAAATCGTGGTACTGGGCCTTGTACACAAAAATGTATTTTGATGAGGACAATTACCGCCTGACACTGGCTTATGGCGATGCCTCGGTTAATTTTCAATATTACGATGCAGGCTATGGCGGCTTTATTGATTTTAACTCACTACACGACATTTTTATTATTGAAGCGCAGCGACGGGTGTATAAGCGCTGGTATCTTGGGGCCAAGTATTTTAATCAGAAGATACTCACCAGCTATGATATTGAAGGCACGGAGGCAGAAAAACAAAATTTCAGTCACATTGGCTTTGTCATTTCTCACGATTCGCGTGACTTCATTTACAACCCGCACAGTGGTGATTACATGAATTTTAAAACCGGTCATTACCGCGATAGCTGGGGTTCTGCTTATGATTTTGATAAGTACGAATTTGATTTCACCAAGTTTTTCGGATTAAGTAAAAAAGAAGTGATAGCTGCTCGTGTTACCGCTTTAATTGCCACTGGCGATGTACCTTTCGAGGGTCAGTACGTAGTTGGCAGGGATGATATCCGCGGTTATACCAATGGTAAGCACCGCGCCGATCAGGTTTACAACATCCAGGGTGAATATCGCTGGAACTTTTACAAAAAATGGGGTATGGTAGCTTTTGGAGGTATTGCTACAGCCGTAAACAGTCCAACTGAAATTAAATTTAAAGACCTGTTGCCCGGAGGTGGTATTGGACTGCGCTATATGGCCATCCCTTCTGAGAAAATAAACATTGGAATTGATGTAGCTGCAGGACAAGATGATTGGGGGTTATATTTCAGAATTGCTGAGACCTTCGGAGATAAATAAAAATCTTTCACGTAGATGACGCATTTATTGTGTTATCTGCGTGAAATATTTAGAACATTTTACTTTCCTATCAACAAATAAAACAACTTCTTAAAAACGAGTAACCAGTTTTACATTTAATCTGCGCGACGTCAAATAATTAGGCACAGCATACTGACGGTTATAAATATCGGTTACCCAAAAATACGAAATGGTATTATCAATATTAAACAGGTTAAATACCTCAAGACCAATCCATAGGTTTTTAAATACTCCCGATTGTTTATTAGGATTTAACTGAGAGCCTGTTATTTCTTTTGAAAAACCAATATCAACTCTTCGGTAAGCCGGCATTCTGTTAACAGCCTTATAGCGCTCAGAACGAGGCGGACCAAAAGGTAATCCGGTGCCATACAACAAGTTAAGATTTACCTTAAATGAAGGGTTATTGGGCATATAATCCTGAAACATCAGACTAAAATTAAGGCGTTGATCCGATGGGCGGGGAATATATCCCGGGTAAACCGTATTTCCCGTTTCATTATCAATATAAAAATCATCAGCAATATCTTCTTCTGATTTCATAATGGATAAACTGGCCCATGATTCTACACCTTTCACAAACTCACCATTTACCTTCATGTCCAATCCGGCAGCATATCCTTTAGCATTGTTTTTAGCCGAATACCTAATCCTCACATTATCGATCTGATAAGGAATAAGATTCTTCATTTTTTTGTAATACAACTCTGTAGAAAACTTAAAGGGACGTTGCCACGATTGAAAATAATAATCGAAACCAGTTACCACATGAATAGATTGCTGGGCTTTTATGTCGTAATTAATTCCTTCGCCTTGTGACCTGTACTCCTTATAAAAAGGACTCTGATAATACAATCCTGTGGAAAATTTAAAATGATAGTCTCTCTCCCACTCCGGATCATATAATACGCTTACGCGGGGACTCAAAAGAAACTCATCATTAAAATCCCAGTAATTGGTCCTTAGCCCTACCGCCAAATCAATATTACCCTTATTGAGCTCAAACCTCCTGTTTTCCTGAACAAAGGCAGTTATTCTGTTTGAGCTTATATCATTTTCATCATTATAAGCATAGGCTAACACAAGCTCTCCAGGTGATACAGGTACACTATAACCTGCAGAATCCCTCATCTCCCACTCATTAATTATATCAGAAAAACGCTCGTGTTGGTATTTTACTTCCCACTCAATATTATTGTTATTGATACGGTGCGCTCCTCGTAACGCAACATTGGTAATAGCCCCAAACAAATAATTTCTAGCATGCTCCAAATATGTTCCCACGCCGATTCCTGAAATAATATTATCTGGATTTTCAACCACCTCTCCATTCGGGTCGAGCTCCTGCAACCAGTATTGACCCATTATATCAAATGTTTCATCCTCTGAAGTTCTGTATCCGGATACTACCAATTTATAATTATTATCGCTGTTTGGAGAAAAATCAAGTGACCCGGCAGCAAATCCGGTTAAGAAATTATCTCTTTCCTGCCCTTCAAAATAAATTTTAAGTTGCTTTACTTCGTTAATGGTACCAAAAGTCGTTTCTCTGTCTACCGGCTTAAAGTCGTATTTATTTTGAGAGATATTCCCCAGGAATCCAAGTCTCCATTTATCAGACAAACGATATGTCATATAAGTTTGTACATCCAAAAACGTAGGCTTATAATCACCTGAAACATCTAACGATCCCAATAAATACCTGTTGGTTTTATATCTAACTCCAGTAATATGTGTAAATTTCTGATCCTTAGAACTCCCTTCAACATGAGCATTAGCACCTAACAAACTAACTGATGCGCTTCCTGCAAATTCTGTTGGTCGTTTATATTTAATATCCAAAACCGACGACATTTTATCGCCATAACGTGCATCAAATCCTCCTGCCGAAAAACGAATATCAGAAACCATTTCCGGGTTTACGAAACTCAGTCCTTCTTGCTGTCCTGAACGTACCAAAAAAGGTCGGTAAACCTCAATGTCATTTACATAAACCAAATTCTCATCAAAATTACCTCCGCGAACACGATATTGAGAACTCAATTCATTATTGGACGATACACCCATTTGGGTTTTCACCAATGCTTCAATGCTTCCGCCTGTAGCATCGGGTAACTTAGTCGCCAACTTAGAATCTATCTTGGTAAAATTTTGATTCTCTCCTCTTTCTGCCTTTACATCAACCGTTTCAATAGATTCTGCTTTGGCATTTAAAACAACTTCAACATTCTTAAAACTCTTTAATGATGACAGTTTAAGTTCCTTTACCTCATAACCAATTCTACTAAAAACAAGGATTGTAGATCCCTCATCTTTTACTTTAATGGAAAATGCTCCATGCTCATTTGTAATTGAGCCGCCTGGTTTATTTTTTAAGGTAACATTTACCAGTTCCAAGAGGTTGCCATCTGAAGACTTTACAACACCACTCACCACAACAACCTGTTGAGCAGACATTTGAAAAACAAACAACACACTCAAACTCAATAAAAAAAACTTTTTTAGCATGGATTCAGATTTCAGAACTTTTTTCATGGATCAAATAACTGACCAACAAAAGTAAGGATCAAACTGAATTATAAAAATAAATCAGTCACTTTACCTTTTCGATATCTAATAAAAACGATAGTTTTACATATTTATTACAATACCTTTAGCATGAGAAGAAAAATCGTAGTGACCTATAAAATTCCGGACTGTGGATTCAACACCATGGGCAAGGAATATGAGATCATCTTTCCACAACAAGATATGATCTCGGAAGAAGAGATTAATAAGCATATTGGTGATGCTGATGCTCTTGTTTCTGTATTTGGCCTTAAGTTACACAACAAACTCATTGACAGGGCGAAAAAACTTAAACTCATTGCAAATTTTGGTGTAGGCTACGATAATATTGATATTAAATATGCTTCAGAAAAAGGGATTACAGTTACCAACACTCCCGACCCGGTAACTGAACCTACAGCAGAACTGGCTATGGGATTAATGATTTCTGTAGCTCGTAAAATTGCCTTTTTAAACCAGCAGTTAAAATTAAAAACCGGCCTGCAGACCGGGGTTATGAAAAACCTAAGCACTACATTAACAGGAAAAACACTTGGTATTATTGGTATGGGAGCCATTGGCCAAGCTTTAGCACGTAGAGCTCTTGCTTTTGGGATGAACATTGTTTATTGTAAAAGAAAAAAATTATCTCCGGAAATTGAAACAAAATACAATGCTAAAAAGCTAAGCCTGGAGGATTTAATGAAAACCTCCGATGTGGTTTCATTAAACACGCCACTTACTGATGAAACATTTCATTTAATTGGCAGCAAGGAACTCAACTGCATGAAAAAGAGTGCTTATTTAATTAACACTGCCCGAGGTAGTGTAGTTAACCAGCCCGACCTTATTGATGCACTTAAAAACAACATCATTGCCGGTGCTGGTTTAGATGTTTATGAGAACGAACCTCACATACCTGATGCATTACTCAACCTGGACAATGTAGTTTTAACACCTCATACCGGAACGGCAACAACAGAAACAAGAAAAGAAATGAGTTTGCTTGTAACTCAGATCATTCAAAGTTTTTTTAACCAACAACTTGATAAATATATTGTAACGCCCTAATTTTATTATTATTTACCATGAAGAAAGGTAGCTACATAATTGTATTCTACCGTTTTCTCAGTGCATTGGCATTGACCTAAAATAATAGACATATGAAAAAGATATTGGTATACTCCGAAAAAAATGCTGCCCGATCACAAATGCTACATGGGTGGTTAAGTTATTACCTAAAAGATAAAGCAAAAGTAGTTAGTGCCGGGAGTCACATAGAAGCCATTAATATGCTGGCACAAAAAGCTATGATTGAGTCAGTGATTGACATCAACAAATATAAATCGAATAATATATCAGATTATAACCATGAGGTATTCGATTATGTATTGATCACAGATCACTCTTCTCCAGAAACGCTTATTTTGGCGCACGAACCGGGAGAAATTATCTGTCACCCTTTTAAAAACCCGGCTTTAGCGGATGGTTCTGATAAAGAAAAACTGTTATCGTACCGCGAAGTATGTAACGAAATTGAAGATTATGCCATGGAATTTGCCATGAAACATTTTAGTTTATTTCAATAAATATAAAAACAGATATTTTTACTTTGGGGTTTTATTTTGCAAAACAATTTATAAATTGGGCTCAAAATTAAATTAAAAATGATCCAACAAACACAATTGCGTCTACCTGAATTTAGAAGAGGATTTCATTTAATCACGAGCTATATAGAATCACACATTAACTTACCCGAAGAAGGTCTTTTAAACCTTTTTCTTCAACATACTTCTGCCGGCTTAACCATAAACGAAAATGCAGACCCGTCTGTGAGAGTAGATTTTGAGACCATCATGAACAATATGGCTCCTGAAAATCTACCGGAATATACACATACCTTAGAAGGGAGCGACGATATGCCGTCTCATGTAAAATCAAGTTTAATTGGTCAGTCATTAACCATTCCCATCACCAATGGAGAACTAAACTTAGGCACCTGGCAAGGCATTTATTTTTGTGAATTCAGGAATTTTGGTGGTCACAGAAATCTTATCGCAACTGTTTACTCTTAATATTTTAAACTACACGCCTGATATAATTATTAAAGTATCTTATTAAACCAGCACCGATTTAAAATAAGGCATTAAACTTTTAGTATCAGGCAATACTACATCTGCTGCTTCGCTTTCCAGAATTTCATCCTCAAGAATACCTGTGTTTACCGCAATGGTTATAATACCTGCAGCCTTGGCAGACCTTACTCCCAAAGGTGCATTTTCTACAACAATGCATTCCTCTGCCTTATACCCACTACCAGCCACAGCTTTTAAATAAGGTTCTGGATGTGGCTTTCCGTTTACCACATCTCTGGCACAAATTATTTGCTTAGGATCAATGCCAAAATCACCATGAAGTTTATCCAACAACGTAGGTTGTTTTGATCCTGTTACCACCCAAACATCTATCCCCTGTTCTTTTAACGCCTGAATTAATTCCAGCATCTTTGGCATTTTCTGCGCTTTAGGTGCCAACCCCATCAAACGCACCTTTTCATTATAAACTCTTTCCTTATCTTCCTGAGTTGCTTCTATATTCAAGTACTTTTTAAAAGCATAACCAATGGTATCAAAACCTGTTCTTCCTTCATGTAAATAGGCCTCTGACGGATGAAAGTCTATTCCTTCAGGCTTCAGGCAGCCAACCCAGGTTGTCTCATGATTTTTCATTGAATCATACAACACACCATCCATATCAAAAATCACACACTTTAGGCCTTTTGGAATAACTGATTTGCTCATAAAAACTTTACTGAAAGATGTACGCAAAATAACTTGTTAACATCAGAATTTAAAACTAGTCACAAAGAAAACGAAAAAACAACAATATCACATCTTTCACGAGTTAATAACTCACATACCAAATTTCATTATCTTTGTTGACTCATAATTAAAGCACTTTATGCAGTCCATAACAATTGAATCATCCATATCTGATAAATTACCACTGATAACACTGGGATGCCTTGAGGCAAAAGTATTGGTACAGCCCAGCAGCGAAGAATTTAACCTTTGGATTGACGAACAACTAAAGATTTTTCAGGAAACCTTAACTCCGGAATCTATTCGGGAAATGAATACGGTAAAAGCCACCAAGGATGCCTACAGAGCATTAGGTAAAGATCCAAACAGATACAGGCCTGCTGCAGAGTCTTTGATGAGAAGAATAGCCAATGACAAAGGACTATATCAGATTTCTAATGTGGTAGATGTCTTAAATTACATATCCATAAAAACTGGCTATTCTATTTGTGGCTACGATGCCGAACTCATTAATGGAAATGTTAAACTGGGAATTGGACAGCCGGATGAACCCTACGAAGGCATTGGCAGAGGAACTGTAAATATTGAACTGCTTCCGGTTTTTAGAGATGACACCGGAGCTTTTGGCACACCAACGAGTGATTCAACACGCACCATGATATCATCTAAAACCAAGAGTATACTATTTATTTTTATTGGTTTTAAAGGGAAAGATGAACTTGAAAAAGTGATTGATGAATGTACGAGATTACTTAGCGTGCATGCTAACGCACAAGACATTAAATCCTACTTTATTTAAGTTACTCCTTTTATAATAAATTAAACCAAAAATATATGACTGAAGTATGCGCATTAGCGTCGGGAAGTAATGGTAATTGCTATTACATTGGAAATGAAACAGAGGCGATATTGGTGGATGCCGGAATAAGCAGAAGTCAGATTATTGATAGGATGTACAAAAAAAAGTTGAATCCTTTAAAGGTAAAAGCAGTTTTTATTACACATGAACATAGCGATCATTACAGAGGCGCTAAAGTTTTAAGTAAAAAGCTCAAGGTTCCGATTTACATGACAAAAAAAACCTATGAAAAGAGCTATCAAACCATGCGTCCGACAAATGTGATTACCTTTGAAGCTGGAGAAAGCATAGCTATCGGAAATTTTCTGATTCACTCCTTTTTAAAACAACATGATGCCATTGAACCTTGTAGTTTTAGAGTAGAGCACGATAATAAGCATATTGGTGTATTTACTGATATTGGGACAGCTTGCGATAAAGTGAAAGACCAATTGAGCAAATGCGATTTTTTATTTCTGGAATCCAATTATGATACAGATATGCTTGAAGCTGGCAAATACCCTTACTATTTAAAAAAGAGAGTTGCCGGGGAACATGGTCATTTATCAAATATTCAGGCTAAAGAACTGGTTGAACATCATGCAGGTAAAAATTTAAAAACCATATACTTATCTCACATATCAGAAGATAACAACAGGAGTAACATTGCCCTGGATGCCTTTAAGCCTTTGAATGAAAAATACAGAATTGAATTAACTTCGAGATATGCACCTACAGAGGTGGAACAACTTTAAATGACAATAAGGAAATAAATATTTGACACAATGAGAATTTTAAAAGACGAAACTGTAGCAGTTGTTGTAGACATTCAGGAAAGATTATTTCCACATATACATAATCACGAACAGCTAAAAAAGAACACCGAAATATTAGTGGACGGGCTTAATGTATTAGAAATACCAATGTTGGTTACCGAGCAATACAAAAAAGGCTTAGGGGAAACCATCGAAGGCATTGCTGAAAAAATTAAAGACTGCCCTGCCTTTGAAAAAACAGCCTTTAGCTGTTGTGACGATGCTCCTTTCACAGAAAAACTTGAATCAAAAGGAAAAAGGTTTGTAATTCTTTTTGGTATTGAAGCACACATCTGTCTTATGCAAACAGCTATCGATTTAAAATCTAAAAGATATCAGCCTGTGATTATTGAAGATTGTGTGGGATCAAGAAATCCTGAAAACAAGAGAATTGCCATCAACCGTATGCTTCAGGAAGGTATTACTGTAACCAGTTACGAATCCATTTTATTTGAGCTTTGCCGCTATGCAGGAAGCGATGCATTTAAAGCAATTTCAAAATTGGTAAAATAATTTAAGTATGAGACGTGTTTTTGGTTTAGGCGAAACAGTTTTTGACATCATCTTTAAAGATGGCCAACCTCTGTCTGCTAAAGCAGGAGGATCGGTTCTTAATGCCCTGGTATCTCTGGCACGATTAGGTCACCAAACCTACTTTATCAGCGAATTAGGAAACGATAAGGTAGGCGATACTATTATAAACTTCCTAAACCAAAACAACATCAATACTTCATACCTGAAGAGATATAACCATGGTCAAAGCGCTTTGGCCATGGCTTTTTTAAATGAACAAAATGATGCCGAATACGATTTCTACAAAAACTACCCCAACGACAGACTTGAAATAGAACTACCTGATTTTAAAACTGATGACATTCTGCTTTTTGGATCCTTTTATGCCATTGATTCCAACATCAGAAAACAGGCTTTTAAAATTGTCGATCATGCTAAACAATGGGGATGCATCATTATTTACGACCCAAATTTCAGAAACAAACACGCCTCCAATTTAACAGAGTACAATTCTTATATTGAAGAAAATATTTCTGCAGCTGATATAATTCGAGGCAGTAATGAAGATTTTTATAATATTTTTTCAACAACATCGGCTGATGAATCATTTTTAAATATTAAAGATAAGTGCAGCCAACTTGTATATACTGAAAACACCAAAGGTGTCACACTTCGAACCAACAATATCAGTAAACACTATCCCGTACCAAAAATAAAACCGGTTAGTACTATTGGTGCCGGAGATAATTTTAATGCCGGAATCATTCACAAATTAATAGAATCAAATATTCTTAAAAAGAATATTCATTTAATATCTGAATTAAAGTGGGATAAAATTATTGAGAGTGGTATCAAACTATCTACGGATGTTTGCATGAGCCTGGATAACTATATCAGCAAATAATTTATGGATCATATCAGATCAAAAATCATTTTCTTTATTTCAGAATATGCATCCAACTTCCCAACTTTTCTTAGTTTTCTATGGATTCTTTTTCCTCCTTCGGCATCTTGCAAAGGATACTCCCAAAAAGTTTTCAGGTGATTAAGAATCTGCCCTTCTAAATACCCAAACTTCTTTAAGTTATCGTAAAAATTATCGTGTAAACAGATAAGGTTTTGTTTTTGCTGAAAACGACTAATACCTGGCTGTAACATATCCGGTTTCGACAACAAACCTCTTCCAAGCATCCAGACCTCAACATGAGGAAATTTTTTTTGTAAAGTTTCCAGATCTTCTGAGGAATTAATATCTCCATTACCCACCACCTGGTGATTACTAACCTCCAATACTTCTTTAAAAACATCCCAATCCGGATCACCCGTATACTTTTGTGTACCCAATCTGGGGTGAACAATTAATTCCTGAATTGGAAAATCATTAACTACCTCAGTCAATGCAATTACTTCTTCTTTATTATCCCATCCCAGCCTCGTTTTAATGGATAAACGCATAGGCAAATTTTGAGAGAAATATTCCTTTAGTACGAGCTTATATTTATCTCTATATGGTAGAAAACCAGATCCCAAACGTTTATTTGCTACCATAGGAAAGGGGCACCCCATATTCAAGTTTATTTCACCAAATCCCTTCTTCATCATATCAGTGGTAAACTGAATTAAGTCTTTAGAATTATTAACAAGAACCTGAGGAATAATATTTAAACCATCATAACATTTCAGTTCATCTTCATACTCAAAAACGTCTTTTTTATTTTTACGATAAAATGGGGTAAAATACTTATCTACAGCATTAAAAACCTGAGCATAACTCAAATAATATGGTAAAGTTGTATAGCTCTGAAGAGGTGCAAAATAAATGAAAGAATTCAAAGGCGAGGAAGTAAAAATAAAAGCAGATCCGTATAACTGCTTTTAAAAAATTATACTATTTCCCAAGATTACGGATTTTATAACCGCAAAAATAAGAAATATTACAATACGTTGCTTTTTTATTTCGCAACATCAATAAATTCAAAGCCATAAAAGAATATAACAACCCGGATTAATTTTGTATTTTTGCCTAAAATTTATACCATTTTGAAAATAGAAACTGATCCTCTCGGAACTGCCTGTTGTGACTTTCTGAACGGCAATAAAAAAGCAGAAATAACTGTTGAATCCAATATTGTTGAAGATGATATTCTTCCGGTAGAATACCTTTTTAGAGGTTTTAACGAAATGCCCGACCTTGAGAAAAAAGCGCTAACGCTTAGTCAGGGAAAAATTTTAGATGTAGGCGCAGGCGCAGGAAGCCATGCCTTGTATTTACAGCAAAGCAACAAAGAAGTTTATGCCAATGAAATAAGCCTTTTAGCTTGCTCCGTTATGAAACAGAGGGGAATAAAAAATATTTTAGCACAGGATTTTTTCAGTCTTCCCACCGACACAAAATATGATACCATACTGATGCTTATGAATGGCATTGGTATTGCAAAAGAAACCAGTAATTTAAAAGCTTTTTTTAATCACATAAAAAAACTTCTGACACCTGGAGGCTGCTTATTAGTCGATAGTTCAGATATCAGGTACCTGTTTGAAGATGACGACGGAAGCATGCTCATTAATTTAAACGACAGTTATTATGGTGAAATCACCTACCGTATGAACTATAATGGTGTTAAAGGCAGTGCCTTTAAGTGGCTTTTTATCGATGATGAGCTCTTACGTTTTTATGCTGAGCAAAATGGATTTAATATGGAAAAAGTTGCCGATGGGTCACATTACGATTATTTGGCAAAACTTACTCTTAAGTAACAATCATTCAATCAATTTATTTCATCATTTCGCAAAGAAACTTAAGTATTAATGCTTAATAAATGTATTTTTAAAGTTGCCAATGCAGTATTGATCACACACGATATAACATAATTGGCTTTTTTGCGTAAAAACTCTAATAATCAACCTAAACCTCAAATATTGTTCGTAAAATCATTTTAACATGAAGAAAATATACGCCTCACTTATATTTATTCTTATTTGTGTAACAACCTGGGGGCAGGTTTCCGACCCTAACTTTTCTCCAAGTTCTGGTTCAAGCGACATTAGCATTAACCCTGTTCTTCAAATGACCTTTGACGGGTATACAACAGCCATAATTGAGGAAAATGGAACAAACATAATCATTGCTGAAGTCGGCAACCCAACCAACAACATTCAGTTAGCTGCCGGAGATGGATTGTTCACTCCTCAGGATTCCAGAATATCATTTACCGGAAACGCCATTACTTTTGATCTTAGTTCTGGAGAAAGTCTTGATTATTCAACTAACTACGCTGTATATGTATATGATAATACAATTGATGTTGATGCCCAATACTATAACGACTTAGATAATTTTACAAAGTGGACTTTTACTACAGCAGCACCTGCAGTTCCTGATCCAACATTTAATCCATTAAGTGGGAGCAGTAGTATTAGCATAAATCCTGTTCTTCAGATGACATTTGATGCAGCCACTACTGCAATAATTGAGCAAAACAACACTTATATCACCATTGCTGAAGTTGGAAATCCTACCAACAATATTCAGCTGGCTACCGGCGACGGAGTGTTTACACCTCAAGATCCAAGAATCTCATATACAGGCAACACAATCACATTAGATCTTTCTTCTGGAGAATCACTTGACTACAATACCAATTACGCAGTTTATATAAATGACAACACAATCAATGTTGATGCTTCATATTATAATGAATTAGACAATTTTACAAAATGGACTTTCACTACTACAATAGGTTCTGTTCCCGATCCTACTTTTAGCCCATTAAGTGGAAGCTCCAATATTAGTGTATCTCCAATCTTACAAATGACCTTTGATGCAGCAACAACAGCTTTTATTGAAGAAAATAATACTCAGATCACTATCGCCGAAATTGGAAATCCAACCAATAACATACAATTAGCAACCGGAGATGGAATGTTTACACCACAAGATTCAAGAATTTCATTCACCGGAAACACAATCACATTAAATCTCTCTTCTGGTGAAACACTGGATTACAACACCAATTACGCGGTATATATTGAAGACAATACCATCAATGTAGATGCAGCATACTATGGTGATTTAGATAACTTCACAAAATGGACATTCACAACAGTGACAGCCTCTGTTCCAGACCCTACTTTTAGTCCGTTAAACGGAAGTTCCGACATCAGCGTATCTCCTATTTTACAGATGACCTTTGATGCTGCAACAACTGCTATAATTGAAGAAAACAATACTCAAATCAGCATCGCTGAAATTGGAAATCCAACCAATAACATTCAGTTAGCTACCGGTGATGGAATGTTTACGCCACAAGATTCAAGAATTTCTTTCACCGGAAACACAATCACATTAGATCTTTCTTCCGGTGAAACACTGGATTTTAACACAAATTATGCTGTTTACATTGTTGACAATACTATTAATGTGGATGCTGCCTATTATAATGACTTGGACAACTACACTAAATGGACATTCACTACAGTAACAGCATCTGTTTCAGACCCCACATTTAGTCCGTTAAATGGCAGTTCTGACATAAGCATTTCTCCAATTCTACAGATGACTTTTGATGATGCAACAACTGCTCTTATAACAGAAAACGAAACAAATATAACCATTGCTGAGGTTGGCAATCCAACTAACAACATTCAGTTAGCAACAGGAGATGGATTATTTATACCGCAAGACCCTAGAATCTCTTTTACAGGAAATACAATTACATTAGACTTGTCATCCGGTGAAACATTGGATTACAATACCAATTATGCTGTTTATGTATATGATAACACCATTGATGTTGATGGAGTATTCTATAACGATTTAGATAACTTTACTAAATGGACCTTCACAACTGAAATTGCCCCTCCAATGTGGGCTGCAACCTATCCTAACTTACAAAACCTAAGTAAAACTGCTTTGGATGTATACGGACAGGTGGACAAAGATGGCGATTATTACCTTGTTGTAACCCAAAGCAATGTAGCACCAACTGAAGCACAAATCAAAGCAGGTCAGGACGAAAATGGAGCTGCTGCATTAATTTCAACCACTGCAGCCATTACTGCCGATACTGAATTTATTTCAAATTTAGATATTAATTCTCTTGCTTCTGAAACAGATTATTGGGTATATATTGTTGCAGAAGATGCTTTAAATAATTTCACTACCATTGAGCAACTTCCGTTTACAACTGTTCAAACCTCATGGGCAGCAGCTTATCCTAATATACAAAATCTGAGCAAAACTGCTCTGGATGTATACGGACAGGTAGATGACAACGGAACTTATTACCTTGTACTTACACAAAGTAATGTAGCACCTTCAGAGGCACAGATTAAGGCTGGTCAGGACGAAAATGGCACAGCAGCATTGGTTACTGCAAATGCCGCTGTTACTGCTAACACTGAATTTATTTCAAATTTAGATATTACATCTCTTGATTCTGAAACAGATTATTGGGTATATATTGTTGTTGAAGATGCTTCAAACAATTTTACATCAGTAGAGCAACTTCCTTTTACAACTGTTCAAACCTCATGGGCTGCAACATATCCTAATTTACAAAACCTGAGCAAAACTGCTCTGGATATATACGGACAGGTGGATGATAACGGTAACTATTACCTTGTACTTACACAAAGTAATGTAGCACCTTCAGAGGCTCAGATTAAGGCTGGTCAGGACGAAAATGGCGCAGCAGCATTGGTTACTGCAAATGCCGCTGTGACTGCTAACACAGAATTTATCTCAAATTTAGATATTACATCTCTTGATTCTGAAACAGATTATTGGGTATATATTGTTGTTGAAGATGCTTCAAACAATTTTACATCAGTAGAGCAACTTCCGTTTACAACTGTTCAAACCTCATGGGCTGCAACATATCCTAATTTACAAAACCTGAGCAAAACTGCCCTGGATGTATACGGACAGGTGGATGACAATGGAAACTATTACCTTGTACTTACCCAAAGTAATGTAGCACCTTCTGAAGCACAAATTAAGGCTGGTCAGGACGAAAATGGTACTGCCGCATTGATTTCTGCAAATGCTGCTGTTACTGCTAATACTGAATTTATCTCAAATTTAGATATTACATCTCTTGATTCTGAAACAAATTATTGGGTATATATTGTTGTTGAAGATGCTTCAAGTAATTTTACATCAGTTGAGCAGCTTCCATTTACTTCACAAGACACTCAGACGCCATCATACAACCCAACATATCCATCTATAAACCTAATAACAGGTACCTCTGCAACTGTTGAAGTACAAATAAATGAAGATGGTCATTATTATTGGGTAGTTCTATTATCAACTGATGCAGCTCCTTCTATAGCACAAGTGATTAACGGTACTGATGCCAGCGACAACCCAGTTGCAAATTCAGGTAACGGAGCTTTAGTTGCTGACAATACCGGGCAAGGAGTAGCCAGTGGACTAACGTCAGAAACCGATTATATAGCATATATTGTCTCCAGAGATAACAACGAAAACTATATTGAAACATCATTAGCTACGACAGTTCCTTTTACGACAGCAGATGTTACAGCACCTGTAGCAACATTTGATCCATTAGATTTAGCTATTAATGTTGATGTGAACAAAACAATCACCATCAGCTTTAACGAAGCGATTTACAACACCTTGGGTGAAATAATAACAAATGGCAATGTATCAACCATTGTTCAATTAAACGAGACCTACTCAGGAGGTCCTTCGGTTCCTGCTTCAATAACTTATGATGAGGTTAACTTTATAATCACTATTGATCCAACAAGTACATTAAAAGAACTACAACTCTACAATATTCGTTTAGACGAAATTCAAGACGCTAGTTCAAACAGCAATTCAGTTATCAACTCAACATTTACAACTAATGACATTACTGCACCGGTAACTACTTTTGTAGATCCTATCGACGGACAATTAAGTTACTCAGTAGGCTCTCCTTTAGAAATAAGTTTTGATGAGTCAGTAAGAAATCTGGACGGTTCAGACATATCAACACTGGATTTACAAACTTTAATTAGTTTTTCTCCTGCTGTTACATTTACGGCCTCTATTAATGCAAATGCTGATGCGATAACCGTTTACCCCAACCCATACTTAGAAGCTAGCACCAGCTATACTTTTACTGTTAATCAGGTTGAAGATGTATACGGTAACGAGCAATTATCCGCTGCTTCAATTAACTTCACAACCGCCTCCTTTAATACTTGGAATGGTAATGCTGGAGATAATGATTTTACCAATTCAGCAAACTGGGATCCGGGTTATACTGCAGGAGCAAGCTGCATTGTACCTGCAGGTACTCCGGAAGTTATAATAGGATCTAACTCTTCGTTCCCTAACATGGTTATTGAGCCCCTGGCAAGCGTTACCATTAACAACGGAGTTGATGTAACTTTAACAGAAGAGTTGACTCTTAAAAGTGATGCGACAGGAACCGGATCGTTAATCAATAACGGCAACCTTTCTGTTAGTAGTTCTAACATCAAGGTGGAGCAAAATATTTCAAATCCAACCAGATATAATTTTGCCAGTTCTCCTGTTCAAAATGCCACTATGAATAACATTGGTGGTGATGGATTAATATACTCTTGGAATAACATAAATGGCGCCTGGGATGCCTTCGGGTCTGATACAGACATGTCTGCAGGATATGGTTATATACTAACCAGCTCACAAGACCTTATTTTTTCCGGAACGCTTAATTCAGGAAATTACACTTTAGACGTTAAAGGGACTCCTAAAAATGCAGGCTGGACATTAGGCGGAAACCCTTATACAGCAGCTATCGACTGGGAAGACATTGTCCCGGGAGACATGTTTGACATTCAAGATGGATTCTGGATTTGGCTTATTTCTGACCAATATGGATCCTGGAATGGTTCAACAGGAGTGGGAACCAATCTGGAGGCCGGTTCACTAATACCAAGTAATCACGCCTTTTGGGTTAGAGCAGACTGGACTTCAGGAGAAACCATTGATGGCACACTTACCATTAGAGACACATACCTGAAACACAACACCAACTCATATTTAAAATCTTCAGGACCAACAACTAACCTGCCACACATCAGACTAACAGGTATTCATGAAGATACTCGTGATGAAAAAGTAATTGCTTTTAATACGAATGCTGACGAGTCTTTTGAGTTGTTCGATTCAGAAAAACGTTTTGGCTCTAATCCAAATACCATTGAACTTTACTCAACAATTGAAGGAAAGAATCTAACCATAAATACTTATCCTGAAATGGTAGATAATATGGTTATTCCAATTGGATACAAAACAAAAACATCAGGCATGTTTACCATACGCCTTGATGAAGCGTTAAATTTCGATAACAATCTTCAGGTTATTCTTAAAGATTTGCAGCAAGATGTATCAATAGATCTTAATACAGAAGGAAGCTACGAGTTCTATTCTGAAGCTATCAATACAGCAGCTCGTTTTGAAATTGAACTTATTGGTTCGATAGCAACTAATGATAATGCCCCTGTTAATATTAGCAGTACCAAGATTTATGCTGTCAACAAAAATATTTACATTAATATTTCCGACTTGAAGAATCCAAGATATGAAATATATGATATAAGAGGCAGACTAATGGATGGTGATAAATTATTTAACAACACCAAAAACCAGATTAGCATCAACAAAACAGGAATATATATTGTAAAAGTCATTAGTTCAGACACTACCGAATCAAAAAAAGTGATCATAAATTAGTGAATTTTATTACTTTGATTTACATTTGCATCAATGACCAGAGAGAACAAAAAAAAATATAGCAAACCAACATTAAGCAAGCATGATATCGATAACGAGATATCATTTGTAATGATGACATACATAGATCCCGAAGCTCCACCACCTCCACCTGGAGCTCAGGAAACGCAACAATCATCTCCTACTCAGGAAAATAGTTTTGAAGACAATCCATTCGGAGAATAAAATATAGAAAAGACCATCGACTAACCGATGGTCTTTTTTTTTATCTTTGCACCTCGTTAAAACAGATTCATTGTGGGTAGATCAAGAAAAAGAAAACCTCTATTTGAAGAGGTAGAAATTATAGATGTGGCTGCCGAAGGTAAAGCCATGGCAAAAATAGATGAAAAGGTATTATTTGTACAAAATGCAATTCCCGGCGACATTGTTGATGTTCAGGTAAACAAAAAAAGAAAAAACTACTTTGAGGGCTATGTCACCCAGTACCATAAATTATCCGATTTAAGAGTTGAACCTTTTTGTAGTCACTTCGGTAAATGTGGTGGTTGTAAATGGCAGGCCCTACCTTATGCTGAGCAGTTAAAATACAAACAGCGTGAGGTAGAAAACAACCTTAAACGAATTGGTCATATCGAACTGCCTGAAACTTCAACAATCATTGGATCAAAGAAAGACCAATATTACAGAAACAAATTAGAATATACATTCTCGAATAAAAGATGGCTCGAACCTGAAGAAATGCAACTGGAAGAGGATTCCGTTGAAAGATATGGTTTAGGCTTTCATATTCCACGAATGTTTGATAAAGTAATAGACATCCAAAAGTGCTACTTACAAGAAGAACCTTCAAACAGTATTCGATTGGCAATTAAAAAATATGCACTGGAAAACGGTTTAACTTTCTTTGATATTCGTAACCATGTTGGTTTCTTACGAACCTTAATTATCAGAACTACATCAACTGGTGAAGTAATGGTAATTGTTGCTTTCTACCATGAAGATATTGAAAAACGAGAAGGGTTACTAAATCACTTGAAAGAGCAATTTCCTGAAATTACATCACTACTATATGTGATTAACGAAAAAGCCAACGATACAATTTCTGATCAAAATATCATCTGCTTTAACGGACGAGATTATATTGTGGAGGAAATGGAAGGGCTTAAATTTAGAATTGGTCCTAAATCCTTCTATCAAACAAACTCGGAACAAGCATACGAACTATATAAAGTTACTCGTGATTTTGCCGGCCTAACCGGAAACGAAACAGTTTATGATTTATATACAGGTACTGGTACAATCGCTAACTTTGTTGCTTCTAAAGCTAAAAAAGTAGTTGGTGTTGAATATGTACCTGAAGCTATTGAAGATGCTAAAATAAACTCGGTAAATAACAACATTGAAAACACATGTTTTTATGCAGGTGACATGAAAGACATCTTAAACCCGATTTTTATTGAAGAAAACGGACTACCGGATGTTATTATTGTTGATCCTCCAAGAGCTGGAATGCATGAAGATGTAACCAATACATTACTGAAAGCTAAAGCTCCTAGAATAGTATATGTTAGTTGTAATTCTGCCACACAAGCCAGAGACTTAAATATTTTAGATCAACTATATAAAGTCATTAAAGTACAGCCTGTTGATATGTTTCCACATACTCATCATGTAGAAAATGTGGTATTACTAGAGTTAAAATAACAAGGATAATCATGGAAAATTTCACTCAACTAGGCGTAAGACCTCAATATATTAAGGCTATTAAAGAGCTAAATATAGTTAAGCCTACTAATATACAAAGTCAGGTAATTCCTGTTTTATTACAAAACTCAACAGACTTAATTGCTCAAGCTCAAACAGGTACAGGTAAAACAGCAGCCTATGGGCTTCCTCTTTTGCACAAAATTGACCCTAAGAAAAAAGATGTTCAGGGGTTAATTCTATGCCCTACCCGAGAGCTTGGACAACAAATTGCAAAACAACTATTTAAATTCACCAAGTATTCGGATAAAATTTTTACGGAGGCAGTATTTGGAGGAGCTCAAATTGAACCTCAGATAAGCGCCCTCAAAAGGCCAACTCAAATAATTGTTGCCACACCTGGAAGGCTAATCGATTTAATCAAACGTAAAGCAGTTAACCTCAATAAGGTAAAAACTGTAATCCTTGACGAGGCTGACGAAATGCTTAGCATGGGTTTTAAAAAGGAGCTAAATGAAATTTTATCATCTCTTCCTGCCATTGAAAACAAATGGCTTTTTTCAGCAACTATGCCGGATGGCATTAGAAACATCGTTAAAAGACATCTTTCAAAAAAGGCGCACCGTATTGAAATAAACAAAAAGAGTCAGGTAAACAGAAACATCGATCATCAGTTTTTAATTTGTGAAGAAAACGAAAAACTTCATGTATTGATTCAGATGTTAAACTCTGACCCACAAGCAAGAGGTGTTGTTTTCTGTAAAACAAAAACTGCAGCACAAACTTTAGCTAAGCAATTAACTGCGAAAAATATTGCTACAGATGCGATACAGGGAGATTTAAAACAGGTTGAAAGGGATAAGGTAATGAGAGCCTTTAAAAACAAAAGTCTTCGTATACTTGTGGCAACCGATTTAGCAGCCAGAGGAATAGACGTGGAAGGACTTTCTTTTGTTGTACACTACCAACTACCGGATAAAGACGAATACTATACACATCGAAGTGGAAGAACTGCACGTGCAGGAAACAGAGGCATCTCTCTTAGTATCATCACACCCACAGAAATTAAACAAATCAGATACTTTGAAAAAGCGCTAGGCATCAGTTTTAAACAAATCCGAAGAACGAAATAAAGGTATTCTTTAATCAGTTACTTCAACAACAAGTTTATAAAACGCAAAAGGGTTGGCAATACATTGCCAACCCTTTTTATATATTAGTATCTGAATACTAGCAGTTAAATAATAACTCACGATATTTTGGTAAAGGCCAAATCTCGTCGTCAACGATCAATTCTAATTTATCGATATGGTAACGAATCTCGTCAAGATAAGGACGAACTTTATCGTCGTAAGCTTTCGCTTTATCAAAACCATCTTCCATTACATTACATACTTTACGAGCTTCGATCATTTCTTTTCTCATCTTCTTAATAGCAGTAGTATGTTCAGAAATATCTTTAATTAAATCTAAACGAGATCCTGCCAACCCTTTGAATTCATCAGCTGGGAATAGATCTTTTAAACCTTGTACGTTCTGAATTAATTTAGTTTGGTAATTAACTGCAGTTGGCACAATGTGGTTAATAGCTAAATCAGCAAGAACACGAGATTCAATCTGAATTTTGTAGATGAATTTCTCATACTCTACTTCAACACGAGCTTCAAGTTCTTTTTCACTCATGATACCACCATCTACTAAGGCCTTTTTGGCAGGAGCATCAAGATATGTTTTTAAAGACTCAGGAACACTTGTGATGTTAGTTAGACCACGCTTTGCAGCTTCTTTTTGCCAATCATCTGAGTAACCATCTCCGTTAAAGCGAATTGGCTCACACTCAATTATCATTTTCTTAAGAATCTGGAAGATCGCTTCGTCTTTCTTAACACCTTTTTCAATTAAGGCATCAACATTAACTTTAAACTCTCTTAACTGTTCTGCAACAGCAGCACTCAATACAGTTGTTGATGAAGCCGCATTGGCAGAAGAACCTACTGCACGGAATTCAAAACGGTTACCTGTAAATGCAAATGGAGAAGTACGGTTACGGTCAGTGTTATCTAAGATAATTTCAGGAATACGACCAATACCCAATTTAAGAGCAGTCTTCTCATCTGGAGTCATTTTGTGATCTGGTACTTCAGCAACAATTTTATCTAACATTGCAGAAACTTCAGTTCCTAAGAATGCTGAGATGATTGCTGGTGGCGCTTCGTTAGCACCTAAACGATGACTATTGGAAGCTGTAAGAATAGACGCACGTAATAAATCTTGATTTTTATACACAGCCATTAATGTGTTCACCACAAAAGTTAAAAACTGCATATTTCCTTTAGGATTCTTTCCTGGAGCATACAATACAACACCAGTATCAGTTCCTAAAGACCAGTTATTGTGTTTACCTGAACCATTGATTCCTGCAAATGGTTTTTCATGGAATAAAACACGGAACTTATGATGACGAGCAACTCTCTTCATCACATCCATAATTAACTGGTTGTGGTCATTACCTAAGTTAGCCTCTTCATAAATTGGAGCCAACTCAAACTGAGATGGAGCAACTTCGTTATGACGAGTTTTAACTGGCATACCTAATTTATGCGCCTCAATCTCAAGATCAATCATAAAATTAGCCACACGCTCTGGAATAGATCCAAAGTAATGGTCATCTAATTGCTGATCTTTAGATGATGAATGTCCCATCAAAGTACGACCTGTTAAAGCTAAATCAGGACGTGCTTGAAAAAGAGCTTCATCAATTAAGAAATATTCTTGCTCCCATCCCATGTTGGTGTGCACTTTTGTTACATTTTTGTCGAAATACTGACAAACAGCAACAGCAGCCTCATCAACAGCAGCAAGGGCTTTTAATAAAGGTGTTTTATAATCTAATGCTTCTCCTGTATAAGAAATAAATACAGTAGGAATACAAAGTGTTGTACCTACTATAAACGCTGGAGATGAAGTATCCCAAGCAGTATAACCACGAGCTTCAAAAGTCTGACGAATACCTCCTGATGGGAAAGATGAAGCATCTGGTTCTTGCTGAGCTAATAATTTACCAGCAAAATTTTCAATAATACTACCGTCATCACCGTAATCGATAAAACCATCATGCTTTTCTGCAGTACCATCAGTTAATGGTTGAAACCAGTGAGTGTAGTGAGTGGCCCCGTTTTCGATAGCCCAAGCTTTCATACCAGAGGCAATACCGTCAGCCATTTTCCTGTCGATAGTACCCCCTTTTGCATTTGCTGCTTTAACAGCTGCAAAAGAATCTGTAGAAAGATACTTTCTCATTGACGCGGTATTAAATACCATGTCGCCATAATAATCAGTTACCTTATTTGATGGTAACTTCACATCTTTAGGTGCTCTTGAAAGCAGCTCATTTAATGCTTGAAATCTTAATGTTGCCATAATCTTATAAAATTTTAATTCTTCTTCGAGTTAGCGGAGCAAAAATAAGCAATTCTAAATTAAAACTTCAAAAAAACTTGACCTTTTTAGTTAAAATTCGTTTTTTATAATATAAAAAGCACATTTTACGCATACAACCCCCACTTTTTTTTAGACTTTTGATGAAAAATCAACTTTTTCACTTTTCCATTCACCTAAAAAACCAAACCCTTCCGAAAATCATAAATAAAAACCTCAATTTAATTTCAATTTATAAGCAACACTGGCGAGTTATTAATAATTTTCACCAACAAAAAAGAACTTCTACTAAAATTCAGCAAAAATTAATATTTATCTGCCCATCACTGTATTAACATCTAAATACATGTTTCTCTCTAACAATTCTTCTTTTAATTAATATATACCTACAAATCTGTATTGCCCAATTATTAAATACCAAATATTATCACACAGCATTTTCATCTTACAAAAAAATGAATACTTTAAGTTTTTTTGAGTATATTATTTTCCGATAAAGTACTATATATCAGAATGTGTTTCCAGAAAAGACAATTCTAAACCGATTAAAATAACAGCACCAATGAAATCGAGTTTAAAAAACAATATAGCCGACATTTCTATCAATGGCAATTCTTTAAAAACAAAAAACAATCACTCCCCTTTTTCAAGGCTTATCAGTTTATGGCCTTTTAAAAAAAATAAAGAGAGTGACTTTTATAATATATGTGAGCACCTGCCTGAACCAATTTTTATTCTTTCTGATATAGTAGGTGGACGAATAGTTTATCACAATAAAGCATGGGAACGTGAAATGGGGAAATACACCAGGCATATTACCCAATCTCCTTTATCAATGATTCATCCTGATTATAGAGAGATAGTAGAAAAACAAAACACAAAACGCTTAAATGGTTATCACGACAATCTTGAATACCAAATTAAAATAATCTTACCAAACAAGGAGCATATCTGGGCCGACATCCATTCTTCTGTAGTAAAATTTAAAGGTAAATACAGAACTTTAGTAATTGCCAAAGACATCTCCAACGAAAGGATAAGAAAAGAAACGCTCATTAATAATGAGAATACCTATCGGGCCATGTTTTCAGACAGCCAGGTTATAAACCTTATCCTTGACGAAGAGGATGGATGGATTCTGGATGCAAATAAATCCGCCCAAGAATTTTTTAAATATCCTATTGACGAATTAGTTGATATGTGTATAACTGACCTCATTGATACACATAGCAAAATTAATTTCGTAAAACTTAAAAGCTCAAACAAACTACAAAACATCCAACATAAATTAAAAGATGGTTCCATTAGAAATACGGAATCAAGCATCAGTATCATAAAACTTAAAAGCAAAACAGTTTTACTCTATTCTGTTAGAGATATTACCATACAAAAATCAATAGAACGTGCCCTCGTTGAAAGCGAAGCAAAGTATAAAGCTATTGTTGATAACAATTACGACGGCATATATATATATAGGGACAATAATATTTTATTTGCGAATAAAAGAATATTTGAACTATCAGGGTATTCTCCTGAAGTTTTTGCCCAAGGCAGCTTTTGGGACATTATTCACCCTGAAGACCGACCAAGAATTATGGAATATGCCAAAGCTCGTGCTGAAGGCAAATCAACATTAAATAGTTATAACGGAAGAGTAATTTGTAATGGTGGAGAAATTAAGGAATGTGAGTTTTCTGTAACAACCATAAAATACTTTGATGAATATGCAGTTCTTGGGGTGGTTAGAGACATTTCTCACAGAATAAAATCAGAAAAGAAACTCATTGCCAGCAATCAGAAATACAAAGAACTTACCTTTAACTCTCCTGTTGGCATATTTACGACAGACAAATCTGGCATATGCAATTTTGCCAACCCCAAATGGCTTGAATTATTAAACAAAAATGAAAAGGAAGTATTAAATCACCACTGGACCGAAGCTATTTGCTCCGAAAACAGGTCTCCTATAAAAGCTCAATGGTTATTATCCAATAATGTTACATCAACCTTTTATTGCGAGTATAAGATTGACAGCAATCAATCCCCGGAAAAATGGGTATATGGAAGTATAATACAGCTGAAAGACAATAATAATGCGGTAAAAGGATACATTGGCACTAAAATAGATATTTCTGAAAAAATAGCGGCCGATAGAAAACTTAGAGAAAGCGAAAGGTTTTTATCTACATTGGTGGGTAATTTAAACGGACTTGTATACCGATGTTTAATTGATGAAAACTGGACCATGCTTTATGTTAGTGATGGCATACAAAAACTAACAGGGTACACCAAAGAAGAAGTGGTCTTAAATAAAATCATTA
Organism: Labilibacter sediminis; assembly: GCF_005877885.1. Lineage (GTDB taxonomy): Bacteria > Bacteroidota > Bacteroidia > Bacteroidales > Marinilabiliaceae > Saccharicrinis > Saccharicrinis sediminis. The sequence continues at coordinate 50,783 of NZ_VCHY01000011.1, read as the reverse complement.
GCTATAACGATATTATTCATCCTGATGACAGAGACAGAGTAAACGACTCCATAGACTGGCACACACGATTAAATGAAGTTTTTACTCTGGGATATAGAATTGTATGTAAAAACAAACAAGTAAAACATGTTTGGGAACAAGGCATATGTGTGCTAAACGAGAAGGGAGAACAATATCTGGAAGGGATAGTTACCGACATATCAGAACAAAAAGCCGCCGAAGAAAAGCTAATTAAAAGTGAGGAAAAATTTAGATACATTACAGAAAACTCAATTGATATTGTTTGGCAAGTAGACAAAAAACTCTTATTTAAATACTTATCTCCATCAATTGAACGAATACTGGGTTACGCTCCTACTGATTGGTTAGGAACAAGAGTTTCGCACTATATGCACTGGTCTGACTTTGTTCAGTTAGCCAAAATAGCACTTTACACCTTGCAGAATCCTGATACCAATCCAATATTTAAAATCGAAACCTCACTTATATCGAAAAACAAACAAGAAATTCCTTTATATATAGAGGGTAAAGTATTTTACGACAACAAACAAAATGTAATTGGTTTACACGGTACAGCTCGTGATGTTTCTGAAAGAAATAAACTGGACAAAGCATTAAGAGAAAATGTTGCGCTGTACAAAGCAATATTTGGAAACACAGGCACAGCCACATGTATTATTAACAAAAAGGGCAAAATCATACTGGCCAATAAAAAATTTGAAGAACTTTGCGCTTGTCAATCAAAAAACATATCAACCAACAAATGTTTATCTGATTTCATTCCTAATTTTAATACCGACGAATACCTTATTACCAGTAGTCAATCACAACAAAAGGAAGTCATTTTTAAAGACAAACTCGATCAGAAAAAACCTGTAATCATAAACGTGCAAATAATTAAAGAAAGCAATAATTATGTAGTTTCATTATTAGATATCACCAAACGAAAGCATGTAGAACATCAACTTCAGAAACTGAATGAAGAACTTGAAACCCGCGTTCAGGTTAGGACAAACCAATTAAGCATTGCCAACAATTCTAAATCTGAATTTTTGGCCAATATGAGTCATGAAATCAGAACACCTTTAAATGCCATATTAGGATTTGCGGAGTTACTTTCAAAAAAAATAACCAATCCCATCAAACTTAAGTATCTTCAATCCATTTTAGTCAGTGGTAAAAATCTGCTTTCTTTAATTAATGACACCCTGGATTTATCAAAAATTGAAGCAGGTAAATTAGATTTATTCTACAGTTCATCGAATATTAACTCTATATTTAATCAGATAGAGCAATTATTTAAATTAAAGATTACTAAAAAAGGACTATTATTTAAAATCCATATTGAAAACAACCTCCCAAAAAACAACTACACCTTTGAATTAGATGAGAACAGATTAAAACAAGTATTAATTAATCTGGTTAATAATGCCATTAAGTTTACACTCATTGGATCTATAAATATTAAGGCAATTATTAACCCTTTGGACGATGCAGAATCTATAGAAGACTATGCGCAAATTAAAATTCTGGTTTCTGATACCGGAATAGGTATATCAGAAGAGTTTAAAAATAAAATATTTGATCCTTTTACCCAGGAAAGTAATTCATATCATAATAATTATGGCGGAACCGGTTTAGGATTATCTATTTCTTTAAAAATCATTCAACTCATGAATGGTTCCATAAGTGTTGATAGCGAAGTAGGTAAAGGCAGTACTTTCACCATTACCTTGCAAAAGGTACAAATTTCGAATGTTGAAAAAAGCAAAACAGAAAAACAGTCTACAAGTTCATATCTTGATAGCGTTTCTTTTAATAAAGCTACCATTTTAGTGGTGGACGACATTCCATTAAACAGAGAATATTTAATTAATGTATTAAGTGAATATAACTTTACAATACTTGAAGCAAAAAATGGCGAAGATGCACTTAAGGTAATAAAAGACAACAAGATTGATTTAATAATCACAGATCTTAAAATGCCTATAAAAGATGGATTTTCTTTACGCAAAGATCTTCGCGATTCACCAAAATACAGGAATATCCCAATTATTGCATCTACAGCACTAGCCAATAAAAAAAGTATTGCTAAAATCAACGAACATCATTTCTCATCTTATATCCTTAAACCATATACCATAAAAGATATCATTGAAGAACTGATTAAATTCCTGCCTCATGAATATTTAAAATTTAATAACAATGAAGCTTCGGCTAAAGAAGATTTTCCAGAATCCTTAAGCGACCAGATAAAAAAACAAATCACACGAAAGGCCGTACCTATTTGGAAAAAAATTGAAAAAAGACAATCGCATTCTGAGGTGGTTAAATTTTCCGGAGTAATCACAAAAATAGGTCAGAAATATAAAGAACCATTCCTGATATACCTAGGAGAAAAATTAATTATTTGCATGGATAATTTTGATGTAGTCCAAGTCATTCACTTATTAAACCTGTTTAAACAATTACTCGAAAAACACGAAATTAAGTAAAGCACTTAATTAACTGGTAACATAAGCGTTGTTTTGGTACCGTCATTATTTGTTGAGAATTTTAATTCTCCCTTATGAATATTGGCCACCTGATTCACAAAGTAAAGTTCAATAAATGAACTCCTTTTCATGTGGCTGTTAGATGAGTAGCTTAAGGAATTTTCATCGATAATCACCACTTCATTGGGAGTTCCGGCATCGCTTATTTCAAAATAAACGCTTCCATTCTTATAATAACTCAAAAACTGCTCCTTAAACAGGCAACCAAAACTTAACGACACCTCCATTAAAGCAACAACAGACAACAACACCAACTCCTCATTACCTAATACCTCTCTATCATCCCTGTCAAAATCAACTCCATAACTTACACCTACTGAATTGTTTCGTTGAAATACCTGAATCGCATTTGAAAAAACAGCTCCCCATTTAAATGCTTTAAAATACTTTTCTGCATTTTTACTCAATTTTGTATTTGATATATTAATGGCATACAATGAATATCTTTCTAAGCGCGAAACAGAATCATTTAAAATTGCCATCACCTGCTGAATATCTCCCTCCAGTTTCATATTATTTAGCAGACTAACAGAACCAATTATACCGTTTAAAGGAGTTCGTAATTCGTGACTAATTATACTTAAAAATTCGTTTTTTGCAGCATCAAGAACTTTTAATCCTTCGTAGGCCTTCTTCAATTCTTTATTCTTTTTTTCAACCTGCTTTTCAAGATACTGATTTACATTTTTTAGTTTCTGTCTGTTTTTATTGAGCTCTATTTGTGTAGCAAGCCTTGCCAACAACTCCTCCTGTGAGTATGGTTTGGTTAAATAATCAACACCTCCTGCATTAAAAGCTTTTTTCACGGTTTCTAAATCATCATTTGCAGTTAAAAAAATGATAGGAGTATTTTTGTGTTTACTATCATTTTTTATCTGACGGCATGTTTCAAAACCATCAATCCCCGGCATAACTACATCTAATAAAATAGCATCAAACAGCTCACTCTCTACCCATTCAACGGCACTTTCTCCATCCAAAGCATACTCTACCTCGTATTTGGCCTTTGCCAGGTTATTCGCCAATATTTGTATATTACTGGCATTATCATCTACAATCAATATTTTATCCTTATTCATAATATTAGGTTTGGTTATTACGCAATGCAGATATAACAGCAATACGCCATACCTACACGCCTTACAGCGCCTTACTTTAAGGTTAATATTTTTTAAAGCGCCTTAATTATTTCTTTATTAAATGTTTCTATTTCTTGCAAATTTTTAATTACCCCCTCTATATTAAAAATACCAACATTACTATGTAATTTATTACCTAGTCTTTTTAAATAAACATTATCAAACTCTTCTGAGATAGATAAAATTTCATCTACAAGCTTTTTTAGCTTAAGAACAGAATGCCTTTTCTTTATGTCCAGTATCAAATGATTGACTTTTTGATCGAATAAAGATTGTATCCCTTTTGCATCGGTTTTATTAAACAACTCTATTTTATTAGCATTGACCTCAGCATTAACCTTTTTCTTTTTTTTATACTTCAAATGCCATGAAATAATTATTACAAGCTCCTGTAAATGAATCGGTTTACGAATAATACCACAAAAACCATCTTCTCTTATTGTAAAATCCTTATATTCCATTGAGGCCGTTAAAGCAATAACTGGAATATGCTCTAGCTCTTTATAAGATTTCATAAGTTTCACTGCCTCATACCCTCCCATTAAAGGCATTCTTATATCCATTAATATTAAGTCCGGGCGAACCTTCCGTGCAACATCAACAGCCTGCCTCCCATTAACAGCCTGTATAACTTCTAAATCATATTCCTCCAGTAACTCCTTAATAACAATCCTATCCATATCTCTATCATCTACAACTAATATCTTTGCAGACAAAAACTCTATTCCATCCGGATCTAATAACCTTTCTTTAGGTACTTCGCTATTTGTACGAACAATAACAATATCCGGAACATAAACAGTAAATATACTTCCTTCACCAACAACACTCTCTACTTTTATAGTTCCTCCCATTAATGCTGTTAATCTTTTACTAATAGATAATCCTAAGCCCGTACCTTCATAACTTCTGCTATCTAACTGCTCCCTTTGTTTAAAATCATCAAAAATACTTTCCAACTGGTTTTCTTCAATGCCTATTCCGGAATCTGCAACAGAAACAATCAAGTTCTTATTACCATTATAACTATCTTCAAGAGAATAAGATACCCGAACAAAACCTTTTGATGTAAATTTTATTGCATTACTAACAATATTCATTACTACCTGCTTAAGTCTAAGCTCATCTACAAGTATAGTTTCAGGAACTTTACTCTTTTCTTTAATCTCAAAAGCCAAATCTTTTTCTTGGGCATCAATTAAAAAAATCCGGTTTAGGTCATTAAATAATTGTTTTAGGCTTACCTCTGTTAAGTTTAATTTAAGCTTACCTGCTTCTATTTTAGATAAATCTAATATTTCATTTATCAATCCTAACAATGTTTTACCACTCTTAGTAATAGAAGATACATATTCACCTAAATCTACTCTTTTAACTTTTTTGGCCAATATCTCGGAAAATCCAATAATAGCATTCAAGGGAGTTCTTATCTCATGACTCATATTAGCCAGGAAGGCACTTTTGGTTTTATTAGCTGACTCCGCCACCTCTTTTGCCTGGAGCAATTCAATTTCCGATAATTTCCGTTGAGTTATATCATTAAAACTCCATACTCTACCTTCTGATACTCCATTCATCACCTGAGGACCGGAATAAAACTCAAGATACCTGCCATCACTCAATTGAACCTCTGAAGTACAAATTCCACTTTTAAAACACCCCTTACAACTAAGAGGGCCTTCACATGTACTGTTTTCATCCAGCAGTTTCTCTGCATATCTATCAAAATGAATCTTTTCCTCAAGGGCGGCTTGCAGAGGAATCTTCCATAATAATCTAAGATTTTTATTGTGCAAAACTATTCTGCCTTTAGTATCAAAAACAATTATTCCGGAATGGGTAGATTCAAGCGTTGCACTCAACAGTGATCGATGTCTGTTCAGATTTAACTCTTCATTTTTTTGCTCTGTGATATCCTGAAAATAACCAACAACTGAAACTGGCATGCCATCCGAATCCCACTCAGAGAACAGTCCTGTACTTAATATCCACTTTTCATAATTATTAGGCTTTATAATTCGAAATGTAGAATGATACTTTGATCTATTACCGGCAAGAAAATCATTAAAGTCTTTTAACGAACTTTCTCTATCCTTATAATGAATCAACGTCTCTAATTCCGAAAGATTGATGTATTCCCAATTACCATTTAGATCTTCAATGATAGTTTTAAAATATGGGTCAAGCTTGAACAGTTGATCTCTTATCGTATATTTCCATACTGCTATTTTCCCATTATTAATTGCTTGCGAAAGCAAATAATCCTTATCCCAATCTTCTTCTTGAAAAATTTTATGATGAACTAATTTTTCTATGGTTAATAAATAGCCAGAAAAACCAATCTTAACATCTTCAATTTTATTAACCTGTATTGAAACTTTATCTTCTTTACCGTTGGCAGAAACCAATATCAACGTATTTGTAATTCTATTGGTATCAATCGCTACTGAACGAACCCATTTTAAAATATCAATTGTTTTACCGGAATAGGCATCATACAAATTTAAATTCTCTATTATACTCCCTTTCGCTTGCTGTTTATGAGAAATAGCTGTAAGACTACAAAACCGTTCATTAACAGCCTCAATAACACCATCATAATTAAATGCCACAAATCCCAAGTCAGAGGCATTAAACAACTCAAAACTTAAACTCAGATTTCCCTTTCCCATTAAACCATCACAACTTGACATAACAACCTAACTAATAAAATACTTTAACCCTACAATACAAATCACTCCCAGACAGCTACTTAAACAATGTTATCACTATCAAAAAACAATTTGTTAAAACAAGTCTATTTTTTTATATGCTATTTTAAAGCCGGCGCATTCATATAAATTATTACTTCGCCAGTTGGGAGCCAGCACCTCTATGTGCAGTTTCTGACTACTTTCTACCTTAAATATTTTACTATCAGCTAATCCCTCAGTTGCGTTATCATATAACACATGATTATTTGCCGAATTAATAATTCGAAACTGCAAGGCACCAACCTTAGCTTTTGAATAGGTAGAAAAGAAATACTCTCTGCCACCATATGCATTTAATACAATCCTTACTCTTTTGCCTTTTCGCATTTTCATAGAGCGAGATGTAGCACTTATCTGAAAATCCGGAGCAGGATCCTTGCATTTTTTCTCCATATTGGAACAATCATTAGCATTGAGTTCGGCATATGTAAAGCAAATTAAACCCAGCAACATTATAAATGAAGCAATCTTTTTCATTGAATCAGAATTTACGAACTATTGTTTTTACTCTTACATTACTGACGAATTAGTTTTGTTCTGAAATCATTTACGTTATCAACAAAAATATAATAATCCTCTTCTGTTACCTGTACACTATTCTTGCCTTTTATATGTAATGAACCGTCTTTGTTTTCCTCCACCTTATTTACTGCGGTATTCACCTCAAGATTGTCAAATGATTTTTGCAAAACCTTTAGGTCTCTGATCAATTCACTCACTACTGCATTTTCCTTATATGTATTCATCATGATAACAATATCTTCGAATAATAATTTTTGCTCAGCAATTCTATCAATTGCTTCTTTTTGGTTTACAAAATCCTTATGCAAATAAGTTGAGATATACAGGCTTTCGAGAAGCGTACCTACAGAAATAAGTGACAGTGTTTTTCCCTCATCATATTCCTGCAGATAACTGATTACCTTATCGTACAATTCGCGTGAAATCATATATAAAGAATCAGGCTCTAATGAAGAGTCAATAATTTTTTGTTGCTGTTGCTTTGTAAAATCCGGGTTAATGTTAATTTCCTTCATCAAATAATCCACCGTTGAAATATACTCCGGACTAAAATCTGATTTACGAAAAGCTGAAATATAAGCCAGGTCTGCAAAATACACCCCTAATACAACAGCCTTCTTTTCATTCTCTGCATACAACTTTGCTTCCTTGTAATTATGAAGTAACCCGGGATTAAAATCTACATTATGATCTTTGATATAAGAGATTATTTCTTCGGGTGAAGGAAGTGCATAAAACACTGCTTCAATTGAATCAATAACATTTAAGGACTCAAAATCTAAGGCCAGATCACTATTGGATTCTACCGATTGTTTTTGACTACAGCTATTACATCCTGTGATAAAAACAAGCATGAAAAACACGGATGTGTAAAAGATCGTTTTAAGCATATGATTAAGTATTTGGTTTAATATTATACAATTACAAACTATATTATTTAATTAAAATTTCCAGACAAAACTATAAGATGATGAATTAGCTTTTACACTAAATTCTCCCCGAAGAAAACTCATCACTATTTCTGCATAAGAAAAATACAACAATGTTTCTTCCGGAAGTTCATGAAACTCTTTATTATTCCAGTCCTTTATTTTACTCTCAATGGATAATGTAAGTCTTCCATTTTGAGATGAAAACATATGAATGGTTTCGTCAATATCGATATACTTGAGTATAACATTCAGCACTCCTGTTAACGAATTTTTTATTAACTCTTTATTTCCTTTAATCTCAATATCACTATTAATTTGATACTTTAAGTTCACATTCTTTGCATCCAACATGTCATCCAGCTGAACCAGAGTATACTCAATAACATTAATTAAACTAAAAGCTCTTTCATCAGCTACACTCTTATTACTTTTAATCTGAGTAATCTGATTTGCCATATTAGTAATAAGATCAAGTTTATCAACTGAACTTTCCAGCAAGGTAATCATCTCCGACAGACGTGCAGATTCTGCAGACCGCTTAATGGTATGAATTACCTGATTTATTGACTTTAACGGACATGTTATCTCATTACCCAAAAATGACAAAAACTTATCTTTTGTTTCTGTTATCCTTTTAAGTTCATCATTTGACTTCTGCAATTCCTCAGTACGTTCTGCTACTTTTTTTTCCAGTTCATTATTTATCTTTATCAACCCTTCCTTACTCTTTTTCAACTCAATATGGGTATTCACCCTGGCCAACAATTCGGAAGTATCAAAGGGTTTAGATATAAAATCCTGCCCTCCAACTTCAAATCCGTATACCATACTTTCTTTATCCGTTTTCGCAGAGATGTAGATTATCGGCATTAAATCGAACTTCGCTTTACTTCTGATAATTTTACATACTTCAAAACCATTAATTTCAGGCATCATTACATCCAACAACAACAGGTCAAAAGGTTCTTCCTCCAACCATTCAATTGTTTCATTCCCTCCCAAAGCTATCTCTACTTCATAGTTGCTGTCGTTTAAAATATTTCCTAAAAGCTGAATGTTTTTAGGATTATCATCAACAATCAAAATTCTTCCTTTTTTCATACCAAGCTTAGTATTTACCTTATCAGTTTAATATTCCCTTTCTTATTTAAATACTCATTTCCGTAGGTTTTAACTCTAACCACATAATTATATATATCTGCATTTTGAGGTTTTCCTTTATAGGTTCCATTCCATCCTTCTGATAAATCTGTTGATTCAAATATCATTTCTCCTACCCGGTTAAAAATCCTAAAATATACGAGCTCCTGAATACCCCATCCGTTTACCAATACATAATCATTAACATTATCCTTATTGGGTGTAAACGCAGTAGGTACATCTACTGAATATTTTTTTTGCACCCTTATATCTACCGGATAGTCCATAGTAAAACAATCACTTGTATCGGTAAGTGCAAGACTATACTCCATGGACTCCACAGGATTTAAAACAGGATTTGGACAATTGGTGCAAGAAATTCCAATATTAGGACTCCATATATATTCCCTAATATCCGGCTTGCTTAAGTCTAATTTTATGGATTCCCCTATAATTATTGTTGAATCGGAAAAATTAACAAACGGATATTGCTGAACCGTAAGTGTAACCTCATCTGTATTAACACAATTATTTTCATCAACTACTTCAACAATATATTTTGTTGTTTCCAAAGGAGAGGCAATCGGATCAGATACAAATGAATTATCCAAACTTTCAGAAGGTGCCCACTTGTAACCCACTCCTCCTTCTGCATAAAGAACCACATTATCATCTTTGCAAATAAAGGTATCTTTTGAAGTTTTAATGGTTGGCAATGGAAAAACAGTAATTGGAGAAACAGCAGTATCCTTACAACCAAAATTATTGCTTACAGCCAAAGTTAAATCATAATGATCCGGCTGATTAAAAATATGTATCGGTACTTTTTGCTGAGATGTAAATCCATCACTACTTTCCCAAAAATAAGAATCAGATCGAACCGAATTATTAATCAATTCTAACTGAAATGGTACGCAACCTTTATCCATATCTTCTTTAAACGCAAATGCTGCCGTTATTTCATCAATATAAATGGAATCCTGAATAACTTTTGTACAGGCAAAATTACTATTGGTATTAAGCAATAGCGTAGGATATGACATACCTTTATGATTATATGTATGATAATCGGACAGCTGAGTTGATACAACACCATCTCCAAAATCCCAAAGCACAGAAGAAAGGTTTCGCTGATTAATCAGGTTAAAAGCAATGTTATCATAGATGCAGGCCGAATCTACCAGGTTAATTTCAGCGTAAGGCCCTCCCACTTTTATAAAGCCATTTTTAGTAATCGTATCTGAACAACCATTGGTTGAATAAGCAATTAAAGTCACATCATAATCGTTAGGTTGAGTATATATATGCTTTGGATTTTGTAAACTTGAGCTGGTTTGATTATCTCCAAACAACCATTTCCAACTTCCTAAATAAGCCGATTCGGACTGATCTTCAAAATCAACAGGGAAAGGATAACAGTTAGATTCCTGATTATTACTTATGAAATTTGCTACCGGAGGTTTCTGAACACTAATAAAACCAGTCTCTGATCGAATAGATTCACATCCATGATTATCTATAATTTTTAAAGACAAATCATATATCCCGGGAGAAGAATATACATGCTTTGGATTTCGAACCCCGCTGGTTACCCCATCCCCAAAATCCCATAAAAACGATTCTATTATACTTTCTGATTCATCAAAAAAAGTAAGTGTGTCATTAATGCAGGAGCTTGCATCTGAAACCTTAAAATCAACATCCGGGAAAACCACTTTTATCTCATTACTTAATTTTTTGGAAGAGCTACAACCCAATTCATCAGTTACTTTTAAACTTACGGCATAATTACCAAAATTTTGGTATTCATGATATGTATTTTGCTCCTCTGAATACTCTCCATCTCCAAAACTCCACAACCAATCTGTTATTTGATTTTCTGATATTGATAAATCTTTAAAATGAAACATAACCGGTATACAGCCTTTTTGGTAATTTGTTTCAAAATCTACCTGAGGACTATAAACCTTCACAGTTTTTTTAAGCGTATCGGAGCAATTGTTTATATCTTTAACAATTAGGCTTACATCATAATCTCCAGGAGCTTTGTAAACATGAGTCACCAATCCATCGGTAAAATCTTTGTCAGAATTATCTCCAAAATCCCATAAATAATAATTACGCTTATTATTATAGCTAAACTCCTCTGCATCTTTACTCTCCTCAGGATCAAAAACAATATTGTTATTAACACATGGCCCGAGACTTATGGTATCAAACAAAGCTTTTGAGTCAAACACATTTATATTATTGATATATGAAAATGAACATCCGTTTTCTGTATTATTCGCAGTAAGCATAACTTTATATGCCCCCTTATTTAAATAAGTATGAGAAAAGCTATTTCCCTCATCTGAAATCGTTTGACCATCTCCAAAGTTACAGCTATAAGAATCGGCATCCGTTAATGTAACCTCAAAAGATGGCGAATAAGGTTTGTCACAAATATTCTTTCTTTCAATATGTGCTAAAGGACCTTTAATATAGAGAGCCTTTTCTTTGGTTACGGAGCTTGCACATCCATTTTGATACACCCATAATGTAACATCCATAAAACCTGTATCAACATAAAAATGAAATGGCATTCCTAACTCACTGGTTGTGCCATCTCCATATTCCCAAAGAACAAAATCAATTTTAGCTTTATCCTCAGACAGGTCCTCAAACTCTACCATTTCGCTTGCACAGAAAATAGTTTTATCCTTTACTGTAAAATCAGGCACCTGCTCCTCCCCCACACCTACATTAATTGAACTTACAGCCGCACAACCCATCTCGGTGGTTGCCACTAAACCTATATCAAAAACACCTACTTCAGTAAAATCATTCTGCCAGCTATTCTCAGTTGATACCTCTTTTCCATTCAAAGTCCAACTGTAGTCAACTATATTATCCTTTGGAGTATCATAATTAATCCAAGAGCTAAACACTAAACTTACAGGCTTACAGCCTGACACTGATTTATCTGCTATTATATTAGTCTCGGGCAAAACAATATTTACATGATCCTTTTTAATCAATTTTGCTTTGCATCCATACTTTGTAGTAACAATTAATGTGTCACTATAACTTTCACGATGATTATTTTTTAAACCATCTGTCAATGTGAAATTAACAACTGATGCTTCTTTATCAGAGATAGAACCATTCCCGAACCTCCAGTCGTAATAAACTGCATTTTCAGAGATTCCTGTATAACTTAACTCAACGGGTACCTGACAACTATAATCTGACGACACTGTAAAATCTACCTGTACATCCTCAACATGGATGGATTGAGTGACCTGGTCGCTACATTCATAATTTTCTATTGATAAATTTATACTATAATCGCCCGGGTTATTATAACGATGTTCAGGACTAATCATATCAGAATCAGTTCCATCTCCAAAGTTCCAAAAACTCTTTTTATTATTAACTGATTGATTATCAAAGACAATTAACTCCCCAACACAAACAGTATCTCTTATTATTTCAAATGAAGCGATCGTACTACTAATCTCAATATAATCTTTAATTACTAAACTATCTTTACATCCAATATCATCAACCACTTTTAAGCTCACATCAAACTCTCCATCCTGCTCATATTTATGCGTAACATTAATCTCTTCAGAATTGTACCCGTCTCCAAAATCCCAATGATAAAATAACTCCCCTAATCCATACGATTGGTTGGTAAAAATTGCATCTAACTCTCCACTACACGACCTGTTTTCGTTTACCTGAAATATAGCAGTGGGCTTTTGAGCCTTAATCATATTTTTATAGCTCAACTTAGCAACGCAACCATATTCATCTTCAACAATAAGAGTTACATTAAAAATACCGGCATCAGTATAAATGTGTTTCGGATCTTTTTCTGTGCTCAATTTTCCATCTCCAAAGTCCCATAAGTATGAATCTGACGAACTTTCCGGATTAACCGAACTGGTAAAATTTACAGCTACTGGAGCACAATCATTTATAAAATCTTTAGGAAAAAAATCAATAACCGGTGATTCATGAACAGATATGAAGTCTTCTTTTTTTAAAATTTCGGTATTTACTCCATCAGAAACGGTTAAAGAAACACTATATAAGCCAAAATTTGGATAAGTTGCTTGTGGATTTTTTAAGGTAGAAGTATTCCCATTTCCGAAATCCCATAAATAAGAATAATTATCACCATCTTGAACATTGCAGGTAAATGCCACTAAAAATGGTGCACATCCGCTTTGTGAATCTGAAGTAAAACTAACCTGAATTTGCGACTTCAGGCAAATATCACCCAATAGTAATAGCAATAAAACAACAGTATACCTTTTCAAATAAATACGATATTTTATGTTACATAAATAATATTTCATTAATTCCTTAATTAGAGTAATATTTGAATACATGAATTTAATTTACTACTTTTCATCGCAAAATAAAAAAATATGAAAAAACTTTCATATACCACCAACCTAATTACACTTCTACTTATAATGTCAAATAGCACATTATGTCAGAGCGTGCATTATTCTCAATTTTTCTCATCTCCGCTTAATTTAAACCCTGCCCATACCGGAGTAATTAATGGCGACTGGAGGGTGGTTAGCAATTCCAGATCTCAAGGTAATTATTACTCAGATCCATTAAACACTATTAGCCTATCATACGACAGGGTCTTTAATATATATAACTCACAAGTTGGAGCAGGATTGATTTACTCACACGATTACTCCGAGGGCATTTCTATTCCTACTCACAAAACATATTTGTCTCTTGGCAACATGATACAAGTATCTGAAAAATCATTTTTAGGTATTGGATTGCAATTGGGTTGGATTAACAAATCACTATCATACAATCACCTTACCTTTTTAGAACAATATGACAGGTCAGAAGGCAGCTATAATCCCAACCTCCCGCTCTCTGAAAACTTTCAATACTTAAGCTCAAATTACCTTGATATTAACGCAGGCTTTTTATGGCAGCACAAAGCCGAAAGGTACCACATTTCTACAGGTATTGCTACGTTTCATTTAAACCAACCTCAAGATAATTTTTTAGAAACTCAAAATAAGACAAGTGTAAGAACCAATTGGCATGGCTCACTTAAATACGACCTTAATTCAAAAGTATTTATTCTACCTCAATCCTATTATACTTTTCAAAACAAAACATCTGAATTTGTTATTGGATCCAATGCCGGCTTAAACATAGAATCTTCAGAGCATAAATTTAAAAGCATAAGTCTGGGTGCTTACTTTAGAAATGGATTTATAAATAATTTGGAATCATTAATTTTTGTAACCGGACTGAATTACAATAATTGGACAACCTTTTTAAGTTTTGATGTAGATGTTTCCGGATTAAAAACAAATCCGATATTTAATCATGCCGTTGAGTTATCACTCGTTTACGAAAGGCCTTCAAGCATTTTAAAGAAAACAACCATACCATGCATAAGATATTAGTATTATTTCTATTACTTATATTGATATCGTTTAAGAACCCTGGCTTAAACGCACAACCTTATCAACCTGAAGAGTTAAAACTTTGGCAAATTAAGGGGTATGCTAAAAGTGCCATTCAACAGTCTGATTACCATTCTGCCATATTCTTTTACAATTATCTTGCAAAGAAATATCCTAAAAACAAAAAATACGCATGGGAACTGGCCAGTTTAAATTTAAAATCGCGAAACTACCAAAACGCTTATGAACAGTACAAAAAACTGGCCATTGAGGATAAAAAGAAAAGTTCTTTAGCCAGCTTCTATGCGGCTACAACTGCAATGTCGCTGGGTTATTATGATGAAGCATACGAAATCTTTAAAGATCTTAAGAGAACCAAACAAACCTACTGGTTGCCAAAAAACTTTAAAGAAAAAGTAAAAATCCAGATTCAAGGTTGCGAGTTTGCAAAAAACATAAAAGACAGCACCATAAGCATTGATATTTCTCTATTAAATAATTCAATCAATAAACCACATATAGAATTTAATCCATTTTATATTTCTGACTCTGTTTTTATTTATTCATCAAGCAATATTGATTCTGTAAAATATTACGATTCTGAAGATCGAAAACCAAAGCGTAAATTTTATAAAGCCCATAAATCAGATACCATTTGGAAACGAGAAAAAATTGTTGAAGAACCTTTTTTTAACCATCCGGATTTTGATACAGGTGATGGTATTTTTTCTTTGGATAATAAAAGGTTTTACTTTACGCAATGCTCTAAAAACTGGATGCAGAAGATGGTGTGCCACTTATACGTAACCTCAAAAAACAGTGATAAATGGACGACTCCCCAGCCATTAAGCTCAGAAATAAACATTCCGAATTATTCCGCAACACAACCTGCCATAGGCACCTGCTACGATCCTAAACTCGAAGTTATCTATTTTGTTTCTGACCGCCCCGGGGGTTATGGGGGTACAGACATTTGGTTTACCATTTACGATACCCAAAAAGAAACCTATCAAAAGCCAATAAATGCAGGTATTTACCTGAATACTGATGAAGATGAAACAACTCCGTTTTATGACACTTTTGGGCATTGTATTTACTACAGCTCAAATGGTTTGCCAGGTTTAGGCGGATTAGATGTTTATTATTCACAAGGCGATATGCTTAACTGGAATGAACCTGTTAATTTGGGTATGCCGATAAATTCGGAATGCGATGACCTCTATTATTCAGAACACAAATTAGGCAACAAAGGTTTTTTTACATCAAACCGAGAAGGAGGGTATGCCCTTACACATCCGAATTGTTGTGATGATATTTACCACTGGGAAAAATCAGAAATAGAAAAAGTGTGGATTAAAGGAAAACTCAAAACCCATGAATATACATTTAACAATCTTATATCATCTGACCAAAATAATGTGGACAACCTGATTTCTAGACTAGATAGCGCCCGAATTAATCTTTATCTTAAAAAAGATACCAGTAATTTAATTTTTCTTGCCCATGAAACCACCAATGAAAAAGGAGAATTCAGTTTTTTAGTTCCCAAAGGTTTTGATTTTGAAGTAATGATAGATGACAGCAGAGTATTAAATAAAAAACTATCATTTTCGACTCAAAGAGTGCACTCAAAAGAGTTAAATATGGAACTCAAACCTATCACCGTAAAAACCATAAACAAAGCACCCATCATCTTAAGCAATATTTATTACGAATTTGACAACGACCAACTTACCGATGAAAGTAAGACTGTCATCAAGGGAACTTTACTGAAGCTTATGCTTCAATACACCGACCTTCTGGTTGAAATAAGTTCTCATACCGACAACAAAGGAAACGAAAGATACAATAAGCGACTTTCACAAAACAGAGCAGACAATGTGGTTGCATTTTTAATAAGCGAAGGTGTTGAAGAATTTAGGCTTAAGGCAAGAGGGTTTGGAGAAACTCAACCTATAGCTAATAATGTAAACCCAGATGGTTCTGACAACCCGGAAGGCAGAGCTTTAAACAGACGTACTGAGTTTAGACTTATTGACGATAATGAAATGAGAAATTAAGAATTAAATACCAGTTGCATATGGAAGTATTATTCAAGTTAGATACCATTCGACAAATAGTAGAACTATTTGCCTTGTTTAAACACAAGGAAGAAGATGATTTTGCCATTCTCGATAAATCTTACCTTGAGCAATACCTTGTCACCCGTTTTTCTCAGAAAGTTCAACTTGAACTTTTGGATTATTATAATGACTACAAACTAAAAGCTCCCAAAAACGAAAATCCAACAGAGACTTTATATCTCAATAAGACACAAAGCATTGTATCAAACATTAGTTCGCAGCTATCAAAAACACAAAAAACAGAACTTTACATCACACTCTTGGACTATGTTATAGACCAGGAGATTATCATCACAAAAAAGGAAAAATTAGACAGGCTTTTAAAACAACTAAATTTAATTAAGACATCTTTTGAACTTCCTGAAGATGAGATGAGTTGTGTTTCACATTTTATCCGTGATGATCTTGAATACGCAAACCTTTCGAAGTCAATAGTAGCAGTTGGCAACTTTACACGCATTAAACTCCAATCGTTTCATACACTGCAACGCGATGATTTTAAAGGAAAGTTATTTGCTCTATACGTTTGTTCGATGCAGTCGTTCTTGGTAAAATATGTGGGTTCTGAAGAGCTATTACTAAACAATCAAATTATATTTCCGGAGAGAATTTACCAGCTTTCGGCTGGAGGTGTGATAGATGGAGAGAATATTACCCCATTATTTTTTGGAGATCTTAATTTAATATTCCAGAAAAAGTCAACCCATTACATGGAAATTGAAGCCATTGATATATCAAAAAGCTTTAATAACTCCAACCAGGGAATAAAACCGCTTTCGTTTGAGGTAAGCTCAGGACAGCTTATGGCCATTATGGGAGGAAGCGGTACTGGGAAAACCACTTTATTTAATTTACTTAGCGGAACTTTAGAAACTGATCAGGGACACATAAAAATCAATGGCTTCGATTTGTACGAAAATCTGGATTCATTAAAACAACAAATTGGTGTTGTGCCACAGGATGATTTACTTATTGAAGATTTAACCGTATTCCAAAACCTATTATACAGCACTCAGTTTTGCAGAAACGATTTATCTAAAAAACAAATAATCCATCTGGTAAATAAAACCTTAGCTGAACTTGGCCTCTTAAAAATAAAGCACTTAAAAGTCGGTAATCCACTGGATAAAATAATTAGTGGAGGACAAAGAAAAAGGTTAAACATAGCACTTGAAGTGGTTCGAAAACCGGGAATACTATTTGTTGACGAACCCACATCCGGCCTGTCTTCTTCTGATGCTTTAATTGTGGTTAAAGTATTAAAAAAGATTGCCTCACAGGGTAATATTGTTATTATAAATATTCACCAACCCACCTCTGACGTTTTCTTTTTATTCGACAAACTTCTCATTTTAGATGAAAATGGGTACTCTGCCTACTTTGGAAATCCTTTTACTGCTTCGTCATATTTTAAAAAGCACCTTCAGCTGGTTGATTCTGCTATTGACGACAACTTAAGGTACGGCCATTATAATCCTGAAAGAATTATAGACCTAATGGAATACAGGGATAAATCTTCTAAAGGTGAATTTATTAACAAAAGAGTTTTAAAAAATACTGAATGGCACAATATTCTTACAAACAAAACCAACAAGAAAAAGAGCATACAGACAAAGAAATCCCAAAGAAAGTATTCAACTAAAAGTAACACCTACATTCCAAGTTTATTTAAGCAGTTTTTGATTTATTTCAAGCGAAATGTGATGATACGCATGGCCGACAAACAATACCTGTTGCTTGTATTATTTGGTGCTCCTCTATTATCTTTTGTTATGGCCTTCTTTTTAAAATCAACAGATTACACTACCCATAAATACCTCTTTATCAATAACGACAACATCCCGGCCTACCTTTTTATAAGTGTGGTTGTTGCACTTTTTTTAGGATTAATATTAAGCTCAAGCGAAATATTTCGAGACCTCAAAGTTTTAAAGCGAGAATCATTCTTAAGTTTGAGTCCGGTATCATATCTCAACTCAAAAGTACTGTTTGTAGCCATTGTAAACGCAATACAAATCCTTTGCTATGTTTGGGTTGGCAATACGATTTTAGAAATTAAAGGAATGTTCTGGGACTACTTTCTTACTTTATGGCTCACTGCAGTAGCTTCAAGTTTAATTGGCTTATATATATCCTCCAAATTTAAATCAATTTTGGCTATCTATATTACTATACCTTTTTTATTGATTCCTCAAATTTTATTGGCCGGGGCTATTCTGGATTTCGATAAAATTCACCATAGTCTGGCATCTAAAAAATATGTTCCTTTTTATGCCGACATTAATATTTCAAGATGGTCATACGAATCATTAATGGTTATTCAATTTACCAAAAACAAATACAGCACTAAGGTAATTGACCAACTTATTGAACAAAGCAAATTGGTTTATTACAACAACTTCTTAATTCCGAAAATAGAAACATTACTATCGCAACTGAATAAAGAACAAAGTGGGGAAACAGGAACAAGCAACAACATCAAACTATTAATTGATAATTTAATCACTCATTTTCCGGAAATAAAAAATGAGATACTAAAAAATGAGATAACTCCGGAAAATGTGCCTAAAATAAGCCAAACCATTAAAAAAGTTAAAAAATGGCTCAAACTTAAACTCAATAAAGTATACGATAATGTTACTGGGTTAAGAAAAGAAAATAAAGACATAAAAAAAGAATTATACTACAATCAAAAACTGTCTGAATTTATTTTAAAAAGTAACGACTACCAAAAATTCATCTATAGCGATGGAGAGATGATTCGTAAATTTCAGCCAGGATACTATATTTCTGACAATCAAATGGGTAGATCACATTATTATGCTCCATATAAAAGAGCAGGTTCCTTATTGATTAAAACATACCACTTTAACCTTATCGTAATTTCACTGTTTATAATATTATTTTATTTTACTATCTTAATTAGTCTTAAAAAGAGAAAATTCTGATTTTCAATAACAAGTTAATTACAAAACAGAATAAACTTATGAAATTCTTAAAAACAACAACACAAAAATGCATAGCACTTATCTGCGCTACATTCCTCTTCTTATCTATATATGCTCAAGCACAATCATGCAACGATGTATTTGACTTTTGCCCACCCACAAACAAATTGTTTAATAAGCAGGCTTTTGCCAGAAGTTATAAGATTAAACCTAACCAAAAGCTCCAGCTAATTCAGGTTTTTTATGGAGGAACTGCTTACCATATTAACCTTTGTAAAGAAGAGTTTCTTGGTGATTTTAGAGTCAGAATCCTAGACTTCAATACTAAAAAAGTACTTTGGGACAATATAGATGACCATTTTAGTACAAGCATTAGCATTAGCTTTGGTTCCTCCCAACGTATATTTCTTGAAATCACACCTCAAAATCCCGAAAACTTTAGGGGCATAAGCAGGTGCTTAGGTATTGTGGTAAGATATTATAGAAATGAAAAACTTAAGGATGATCCTCCAACAGAGCCTCCTGGCAGTTTTTAACCATTAACTCTTAATAAGGTAATCCAAATAAATTGATGCTCAAATTTTAGGGCTCAGATGAATAAGACTGTCTCAATTAAGATGGTCTTTTTTATTCTCATCTTAAATAATACATGGCAATATAACTCTTAAACCATTTATTTACATTTGCGTTATTAAAATTAAAAAATCATGCAAATAATAATTTCTCCAGCGAAGTCACTGGATTTTGACAGAAGCGTTGGTCAACATATAAGCTCTAGTAGTTACAGGTTTATTAAAGAACCTCAAAAAATCGTGAGTAAGTTAAAAACTTTAACTCCGGATAAAATTGCTACGCTGATGAAAGTAAGCACTAAACTGGCCGATTTAAATTACAACAGATTTCAAACATGGGAATATCCATTCGATGACAAACTTGGTAAGCAAGCTCTTTTTGCCTTTACTGGTGACGTTTATACCGGTATTGATGCTTACTCTTTATCAGATGAAGATGTTAAAAGCTGCCAAAATACATTAAGCATCCTTTCCGGATTATATGGTTTATTGAGACCGCTCGATTTAATATTACCATACAGATTGGAAATGGGAACAGCATTATCCTTCTCAAATCACAAAAACCTTTATTCGTTTTGGGGAAATAAAATTACCAAATTATTAAATGAAGATATCGCAAAAAACAACCATAAGGCACTCATTAATTTAGCTTCTAATGAATATTTTAAATCGATACAAGCTAAAGACATAAAGGTACCAATCATTACCCCGGCATTTAAAGATTTAAAAAACGGGGAGTACAAAATGATTAGTTTTTATGCTAAAAAAGCCAGAGGTTTGATGACTCGCTTTATTATTCAAAACAACATTAAAAATCCCGAAGAAATTAAAGCTTTTGATTTAGATGGCTATTATTTTAACAGTCATTTATCAACTGAATTAAAACCTGTTTTCACACGTGATCATGTATAATAAATACGCAGTTAAATGTATTAAAATTACCTGACCAACCTATTTAAGATATTCAGATAGTTTATTGACTTATTGAAATTTTATTGTAACTTATCACAAGTAAAATAACCTAAATCAAAATCTATTTGTTATGGCTGAAAGTAATATTATAGAACGATATGGTAACCTGTTAAAGTCGGAGCAACTGGTTACTTTGGAGGATAAGATAATGGCTAATACTTTTGTTTTGGCCGCTCAGGAACCATTTCCAGGATTTTTTAATTACTATAGTGAATCACCGCAAGAATCAAAACCACTTTACATTTATCTGGTAGTTGATAAACTGTACACTTTAGAAGAAATTACACGAGCTCGCCAAAACATTAAAAAATATTATCCTTCCTATTTTCATGCTGATGCGGGTACTGTTACATTATATAACAAAACCTATCACATGATTCGAATCAGGCATTTAACTAGTTATGATCAAATAAAAGAGTTACAAGCTTGTTTTGCAGACGAAGGATTTGAATTTAAAAAGAAACCTTCGAAGAAGATTAGCGCTGTAGGTATAATTAGATTAAAAAAATTTTTTAAACTAAGGGAAGTCGAAGAAGGTTTGTATTTTGATGTCGTTGAAAAAGACCATGGGTATATTACTATTCCAAGGTATGTTAAATGGGCTGAGTTTGAAGAACTCACAAAAAAAGTAAAATACAATTGGGAAGGAAGTTTCTTTGATGCGGCTTTAGGACATTTCCATCATAATTTTGAAATACAGGATATGATTCGAATTTATAATCCTAAAATAGATTTAGAATTACTCAAGAAAGCCAAAGCAAAATATCTTGAACAAATACGATAATAAACAGAGGCTCTTTTAAAAGAGCCTTTTTTTATCTACTCTTTCTTTTAGGATAATTACCAATACTTCCTACACCAAGCCTTCCAATATTTAATAAGATTATTGTAGTTTCGTGCTTCACTAAAATCAGGCTACAGTATTTAGCAATACTGATAACACAGTAAAAAAGAATTATACATTCTGCAAAAACTGAAGAACCAACAAGCAAACCTTAACTAAATCAAAATATACAACCATGAAACACCATATGACAAACACAAGAAATTTATAATCTTATGAAAATTCCAATAATTGATTTAACACTTGAGAATGCATTAGCATTAAGAGATAAAAATGATTGGAGCGATCATTTTAAACTAATTGTTTGGCCAAGAATGTTGGTATGGCTGGGTCTTAAAGAACAATTTAAGGATGAGCAGAATATAGAATGGAAAATATTTTACTCACCCGACAATATGCATAGCAACATGATTTCAATTCATATTAAAGATCCGAATAACACTTTCAACTTTTATTTTCAGGTTCCTCTGGTTCAAAAACTTAGTTTAAACCTGTATTTAGGCGATAGTACGTACAACTTTTTTGAAATACATCCTCTTCTTATCTCCAAAGGAATTATTAAAGAAAATGAAATCCCCATTCAAGCAACTTCTACAATTCTTCCTCATCTGGTTCTTTCTACGGAAAACAGTAAGTACGATAAAGAAGTTTTATGGAAAATAAATCAAGAAAACTACACTCAGGCAGTAAAAAATGATCCTATCATAAACCTTTTAACAATGAGTTTTAAAAAATATATAGCTCCATTAAAAAAAATTATTTACAACGAATGGAACCTACAAAAAAGCTCCGATTAATAACTTAATCGAAGCTTTAGATTTTTTAACCCCAAATTGGATGTTTATTATAAATTAAGGTTATTATAAATTTTAATCTATGGGTAACTGACGCTTAAATGTTTCTTCTAAAGAAATAATTGTTTCGGTAGATGATATGCCCGTAATTGCCTGTAAACGATCGTGTAACATACGCTTTAAATCTTCATTGTTTTTAGCATATATTTTAATAAAGATGGCATATTGGCCGGTTGTATAATGACACTCCACAATCTGAGGAATTTCCTTTAACATCTCAACCACCTTATCAAATAAACTGGCCTTCTTTAAGAAAACTCCCATAAAAGCACAGGTATGATAACCAATTTTAGCTGGATTAATAACAAACTCTGATCCTTTAATAACACCCAGGTTCATTAATCGCTGAATTCTTTGATGTATCGCTGCCCCCGAAACTTTACATTCTCTGGCAACCTCTAAAAAAGGTATTCTTGCATTTTTTGTGATAAGAGATAAAATCTTTTTATCTAAACTATCAATTTGTTGGCTGTTATCCATGTTTGCTGTTCACAAAGTTATGATTTGTAATATTTTGAACTAGTTTACTAATAATTTAGCACAAAAATATAAAACCAACCCAATAATTTCAATAAAATTTGTCATATTTATTAAATATTAATCTAATAAACAGCACATCTTCTTTTACTTTATAACTTCATTAATTAGCTATCATTAAAGCAATAAGAACGCATTACCCCTATTTTTCACTACACCTCGTTTAAAAATGAAGTATTTATTGTACTTTCTGTTGGAAATTGAAACACACTTAAGTCAAATTCGGGAATTACAGCCAGAATATGATCAAAAATATCACTTTGCAAATCTTCATAATTCCCCCATTCCTGATCATTACTAAAAACATATATTTCAATGGGAATTCCCTTTTCATTTGGTTGAAGTTGACGAACCAGAAACGTCATATCATTATGAATCTTAGAATGATGTCTTAAATAACTCTTCAGATACTTTCTGAAAACGCCAATATTTGTGAGTCTGCGGCCATTCACCAAAACCTTATCATCAATTCCAAACTTACCATTAAACTCTTTCAACTCCTTAACCTTCTTCTCCACATAATCAGATAAAAACTGAATTTCCTTATATTTTTCAATCATTTTAGGCGTACAGAATTTTACGGTTTTCATATCAATATTAATCGACCGTTTTATTCTTCTTCCTCCTGACTCTTCCATCCCCTTCCAGTTTTTAAAACTTTCGCTTACCAAAGCATAGGTTGGAATGGTTGAAATGGTTTTATCCCAGTTTTGAACCTTCACCGTATTCAGGGTCATTTCCAGCACTGTACCGTCTGCTTTATGCGATGGCATTTCTATCCAGTCGCCAGGCTTTACCATATTGTTAGCCGACAGTTGAATACTTGCAACAAAACCAAGGATGGTATCTTTAAAAACTAAAATTAAAACCGCAGCTATGGCGCCTAATCCTGTAAATACAGCAATTAGTTTAATATCAAAAATAATTGAAACGATAACCAGAACTCCAATTATTACAAACAACAATTGCATTCCTTGCAAATACCCCTTAATTGGTCGGTCTTTGCTATAAGGTAAGGTATCGTAAATATCCTGCAGCGACTTAAAAAAAGAATCTACCACCAACAAAAGCACCACAATAAAATATACCGATACCAAATTGTGAAATACTTCATTAATAAAAACAAATTCAGCAAAAATTAGATCGAGCGATAAGTAAATAACCAGTGCAGGAACCATATATGCTGCACGCCTGATTAACTTTCTCTTCACAAAAAAATCGTCGTACCTCGATTTAGTTTTATGCACCAAACGCTCAACAAATTTTACCAGATACCGTTTTACTACAAAATGTGCCAGCTTAGCTAAAAGTATGGCTACAGCCGAAAACAGAACCACCTTTATATAAACGGTTGCCTTTTCATCAACACCCATGTTTATTAATAAATTTTCAAAGGAAGAAACCAGTTGGCTTGTATCGACTTGCTGTTGTGATATTTCAGACATTTTAGGGATTATTGATTGTATTTGAATTATTTCCTGTTTTACTTTATTACTTTTACAAAAATATAAGTTAATTATTCATACCATGAAGCACTTCACAATTATTCTTTTCCTTTTTGCCTTTGTTTGCTCATCTGCAACAGCTCAATATAGAAATTTCTTCACAGAAAAATCGTTACGTATTGATTTTGTGCTCACTGGTAATCATTTGCAAACTCAGGCTTCTGTTTTTGAACTAAAACAAGAACCTTATTGGGGTGGCTCAACCGTAAATACAATTGATGCTTTTGAATATGGAGAATTCAGGGTATTGGTAAAAGACAGCACACAACAAAATATCATTTTTTCGCGAGGCTTTTGTACCCTTTTCGAAGAATGGCAAACAACAGATGAAGCTCAGTTAATGGACAAAAGCTTTTTTCAAACGGCAGTTTGCCCCTTTCCTAAAAGTACAGTTCATGTTTCCATCGAAAAAAGAAACAAAGCAGGTAAATTTATATCCTTGCTCAATACTGAGGTTAATCCTAACAGTTATTCCATCTTAAAAACAAACACAAATAAAGTTACTACACATAAACTAATTGATAATGGATCAGCCAGCGAATGTGTTGACATTGTTTTTATTGGTGATGGTTACACCATGGATGAAATAGATAAGTTTCATGCCGATATTAAAGATTTAAGCGAATACTTATTTACCCAGACTCCCTTCAATAAATACAAAAACAGGTTTAATATCTGGGCTGTTGATGCCATCTCTGAACACTCAGGCGTAACTGATCCTCGCAAAAATAGCTGGAAAAACACCGCTGTACGATCCAGTTTTAACACCTTAAATTCCGACAGATATTTAGAAAGTACCCACACCTATCTCATTAGAGATTATGCAGGCTTGGTTCCTTATGATCAAATATATGTAATTGCCAATACAAAAAAATATGGCGGAGGAGGTATATACAATCATTTTTCGCTGACATCTGTTGATAATCCGCGCTCAAAAACAGTTTTTATACATGAGTTTGGCCATTCTTTTGCCGGTTTAGGAGATGAATACTACACTTCGGAGACCAGTTATAATGATTTTTACAATTTAAATACAGAGCCCTGGCAACCGAATTTAACCACCATGGTTGATTTTGATAGCAAATGGAAACCTATGCTGGATAAAGATATACCAGTTCCAACACCTGCAAGTGAGGAATATTTTAATGCTGTTGGAGTATTTGAAGGAGGAGGATATGTATCCAAAGGAATATTTCGTCCTGCCTATAATTGTCGAATGAAATCAAACGAGGCTCCCGGCTTTTGCCCTGTTTGTCAACATTCTATAGAAAAGATGGTATTATTTTTAATCGGAGAATAATTAATACTTATATAAACAACTCTTAAATCCTAAAATAAAAAATATGCAACATCAAGCTAGTGAGAGTAGATACGAAGACATGATTTACCAAAGGTGCGGAAGAAGTGGCATTAAATTACCTGCCATATCTTTAGGCTTATGGCATAACTTTGGATCGGAAGATATATATGAAAATGGAAAGGCCATTATTTTTGAAGCCTTTGACAAAGGTATTACACACTTTGATTTAGCAAATAATTATGGCCCTGTACCTGGCAGTGCTGAAGAAAACTTTGGCAGCATCCTTAACAAACACCTAAAAGCTTATCGCGATGAAATGATCATATCATCTAAAGCCGGGTATTATATGTGGCAGGGACCATATGGTGAATGGGGCTCGCGAAAAAATATGATTGCCAGCCTTAACCAAAGTTTGCAAAGAATGAATGTTGAGTATGTGGATATTTTTTATTCGCACCGCTACGATCCGGAAACACCTTTGGAAGAAACCATGACGGCACTAGACCATGCAGTTCGACAAGGGAAAGCTTTATATGCAGGAATATCAAATTATCCGGCAGATAAAACCAGGGAAGCAGAATCAATACTTAGAGAATTGGGAACGCCTTGTTTAATTCACCAGGCCCGATATAGCATGTTCGATCGTTGGGTTGAGCCCGAATTACTTGATGTAGCCGATAAGCGAGGCATTGGTGTAATTGCATTTTCTCCTTTGGCACAAGGGTTATTAACCAACCGCTATATACACGGCATCCCGGAAGGATCCAGAATGTCGAGAGGGCATTTTTTAAAACAGGAACACCTGACCAACGAAAAGCTTCAGGCCATTAAAAACCTTAACAACATTGCTAAAGAACGGGGGCAGTCTCTGGCTCAAATGGCCATTGCATGGTTACTCAAAGACCGCAGAGTAACTTCTGTGTTGATTGGAGCAAGTTCTGTAATGCAACTAAACGACAACCTCAATACACTTAAAAACATTGAGTTTAACCGAGGCGAATTAGATCAGATAGAAGCCATATTACATACAATAAAATAAGCTGATGATAAAATATAAAAGCCGGAACTTGTGATTCCGGCTTTACTTTTATATCGTAAATTACTCCGTGCAAACGTTTAATTTAAGTACTTCTCTTTCACCATTCGGCTACGCTCAACTTTATCTGCTGATTGAAGGATCTTACTTTTTAAATCTTCCGGATACTGAGGATTATCTTTAAAAAAATAATCCATAATTTGTAATGCCTCTATTGAACCATAACCTAAGCATGTCATATCCAGCCAGTTTTTAGGAAAAAAGATATCTCCGGTTTGTTTTAAAGTCAACGTTAAGTCGAGCGCTCCGTTCAGATATTTTAATGATTTCTCCTGATGATAAGGATGATGAAGGAAGTAAACTGCAGTTAGCACCCAGTTTTCCTTTTTCCTGTTTTCGATATTCTGTAGTCCGTTAAAAAAAGCTTCTCGAGATGCAATATCTTCGGCAAAGACCGGACTCACAAACATCATCATGTTTTTTACCTCATCATCGTTTAATTCTTTGGCAAAAGAAACGATAAATTGCTCATTATACCCGGCATGCCTCAAAGCCATATCAAAAGCCATATCACGCAGATCTCTCTCGGACAAGCTGATACCGTTTACTTTCTTCTTTTTAAGCACAATCTTTTCAAGTTTCTGCAAACCCTGAGGTGTTGAAACCAATTCTGACCAGGACATTAGCAACATCTTACCTATGCTAACCGATGAGGTTGATTTAATTTTTTCCATTAGCACATCTTCAATCTCAATGGAAATCTCATCCCTTAACTGAGGCGATGTAAACCTCCAAAACACATGAAACAACTGTTTACATGCTAATGAAAGTAACTGTTCATTATCTTCACGAATAATAAAACGCTGAAGCATCTCTAAATACTTCTTAGGATGAATACTTCCCACCAAAAAGTTTTCGTAAAGCTGTATCAGCACAGTTCCTTTAACTAAATCCTCATCCCAAATATGAATATTATTTAAGGCATACTGAAGAGATACCGGATCCATCACAAACAATCCATACCCTGCCTCATCAATGGTAGGTAAAATATATTTGGGTTGTGCATACACATCTTCAACCACAGTTGTTGCACTTAGCAATTCGCTCATATAATTAGTGCTTGAGGAATCATTTATTAGTTTAAAGTTTACACGTTGTGCCCATACTTTTGGACTATCACTATACTCTGCCTTTTGTTTTATTTTTAGCTGATCATCTTTGTATTGAAGATGAATAACAGGGCGTCCGGCTTCGTTCACCCAATTATTACTCCACAACTCTAAATCATACTCCGAAAGATCATTTAAAATTTTCATTAAATCATTCCACGAGGCATTGCCATAACCATACTCACGCAGGTATTTTCCCAATCCTTTTCTCAACAATTCTTTTCCGGTAAGATGTTCCAACTGATTCATCATGATAGGCGCTTTATGGTAAATAATGCTGCCATACATCGATCCTGCATCATTCATATTTGTTAGTTTCTGCCCTATAGGGTTAGCTGCAATGGTTCTATCCACAGAAAACGATGCAGGAAAATGATTGATTAAAAAAGTGAGCTGATGGTTTAAATCCGGGAATTGTTCCTTTACGATTTTATCGGCTATAAAATTAGCAAACACTTCTTTTTGCCATACCCCGCTAAACCATTTCATGGTTACTAAATCTCCAAACCATAAGTGAGCCGTTTCATGTGCAATTAGCTGTGCTCTGTTTAGCACCTGTTTCTGAGTAGGGTTTTCATCTAAAAACAATAACTCCGATCGATAATAAATAGCTCCCGGATGCTCCATACCACCAAACTGAAACGACGGTATACAAACCAAATCGTATTTTTTAAATGGGAAATCAACTTCAGTATAATCCTCAAGCCATTGAATAGAATGAAAAACCTGATCAAAGATAGCCTTTGTGTTTTGCGCTATCTTTTCAAGATCTTTTTCCATATGATATATGGATACTTCAAAACCATTTCTTTGCTCTGTTATCTTTTTAAAATCACCAATGGCAAAAGCCCATAAATAAGTACTTATGGGTTGGGATGAAGTAAAAGTTACATGCTTCCTGTGACTATCAATTTCCTCATAAAAATCTTCCTTCCCATTAGTGATTGCAGTCCAAGCTTTAGGCATATTAACGGAATATGATATTCTTGCCTTTATATCGGGCTGATCAAAGCAAGGCACAGCTGTTCGGGCCCTATCCGGCACAAAAAGCGAGTACAAATAATCCTCGTTTCTATTTAACGCTCCATTACCCATGGTAAACTCAATACTCAGCACATTTTTTCCTGAAGAGATATAACGGGCAGGTATCATAAGGTGCTCACTCTCCACACCAAAAAAAGCTTTCTCTCCATTAGCTGTTACACTTTTAATGCTTTCATATGAACCTGTAAAATCCATAATCAACGGTTTCTTCTGACTCTTTCGGTCAAAAGTAATGATCGACTTAGCCTCAATATCAATATGGGCAGAATCAGGTACATCCATCTCTAAAATATATTCTACATTCGAAATATCATCGGCTCTTTCTTTAGCCAGGCTATAGGAAACTCCGGGTTCAAGCTTTTGCTGTTTCTGCTGTTGACAACCTAATAATACAAAGCATAAAAAAATAGAGATTAGCTGATAGTATTTCATTGAAATAACATTTTGAGGTTAAGGTATATTTGCTCTTAATGGATAAATATAAGAATTGTAATCTATTGTATTGACGCATACCTTGCTCAAATAAAATTTTGTTATACATCCCGACTTTCAATATGAAAGTTTTATCGAATATTTTACTTTCTTCGCAACCGAAACAATCAAATTTAATTTTACCCAATATAACTTTCAAATATGAACAACATTCAATTTCCGGTAAACTTTACGTTTAACATTTCTACTTTATCCAACGATTTTACAGCTACTGATGCCAACGGTTCAACCATTGGCTATGTAAAACAAAAAATGTTTAAGCTAAAAGAGGATATCAACATTTACAACAATGAATCGAAAACGGAAATCAACTATAAGATTAAAGCTGACAGATGGTTAGATTTCTCGGCGGCTTATGCTTTTTACAATAAAGAAGGAAACGAAATAGGAAAAGTAGCCCGTAAAGGATGGAAATCTCTTTGGAAAGCCAAATACGAAATCATTGATAAAGACCAAAGAGTACAGTATACCATTAGCGAAGAAAATGCCTGGATAAAAGTATTGGATGGCTTATTGGGCGAGATTCCTATTTTAGGAATTCTTACCGGATACTTATTCAATCCCGCCTATATAGTGACAAACAATGAAGAAAAAGTGATTTATCGATTAAAAAAGATGCCTTCGTTTTTTGGCAGAAGGTTTGAATTAAACAAGCTGGAAGAAACCCTAAATGGTGACGATAGCCGCATTATGCTAAGCTTAATGATGATGAGCCTTCTGGAAAGAAGAAGAGGTTAAAAATATTTTAGGCGCAGTAGAAAACTCTGCGCCTTGTTTATATTTCCCACTATTCACACCTGTCCTAAATGTTCATATTGTTTTTAGGAAAATACTTAATAAAGTGCTTTTTGTAATTGTTTGTTTGGGCTAGGGGTTATTTTTTAAGCAGCCCTGATGTATTTTCCTTGTTTTTTGTTTTCAAGAATTAATTGTAGTGAAACGATAATCATAAATGCAATTGAAAATGCACTTACGAACAAAAAGCAAGTCTTAATTGAGTGAAACGCCAAATATTTTTGACAGCGCTTACTTTTTTTATGTTTATACCTCTATTTTTTTGAGAACTGGCTACAAAAACATTTTTTTTAGCCAAATTCATGGAAAAAGAACATGTTAAATAATTTTTTGGAGTTTATTTACTGAGTTTGTCTTTTAATATTGTTTTTTTCAAGCAAATGCGCCGACAATTGCCCAAAAGAATATTTTTTAGCGATAAATTCAATGAAAAAAGCACACAAAATTATTTTGATCTATCAAAATCAATGAATTTACCTTGTCAAAATATTTTTATGTAATAAAATCCACCTATTCAAAACGTTCATGTTGTTTTTAGGCACATATTTAATGAGGATAAGTATTTTTTACTTTTTAAACTATGAACTTTTAACTTTCAACTTTTGACTCATCGGACTCTTCTGGCTTTTCTGATAAAACTTACAATACTCCTGCAAGCCACATTTGGCACACTTTGGTGTTCGAGCCACACAAACATATCGCCCATGTAAAATCAACCAGTGATGTGCTATGGGCAACAACTCTTCAGGAAAATGTTTTACCAATTGCTTTTCCGTTTCAAGCGGAGTTTTGGAGTTTGTGGTTAAGCCAATTCGTTCAGAAACTCTAAAAACATGTGTATCTACAGCCATAGCCGGTTTATCAAACACCACACTGGCAATAACATTGGCTGTTTTACGTCCAACACCGGGTAATTTCTGAAGCTCCTTAATATCTTCAGGCACCTCATTATTAAAATCGTTGATAAGCATTTTTGCCATACCCACCAGATGCTTACTTTTATTATTAGGATATGTACAAGAACGAATATAATCAAACACCTCTTCAGGCGTGGTATTCGCCAATTCCTTAGCAGACGGGTATCGTTGAAACAATTCGGGCGTTATCATATTTACCCTTTTATCGGTGCACTGAGCAGACAAAATAACCGCCACTAAAAGTTCGTAAGGATTAGTATAGTCCAGTTCTGTTTCTGCCACAGGCATGCTTTCCTTAAACCACTCAATTATATTTTCAAAGCGTTCCTTCTTAGTCATTGTATATTTTAATTATAGCTTCTATATCCTTATTAGTATTATAGAAGGCTTGTAAATCAGTCTTTCGTCCCAGCCTGCCGGCTGGCAGGTTTTGTCTTAATACTTGTGTCTAACTTATAAGCTAGTCAATTTTAAACCAAAAAATACAGTTCTAGGTCGAGATGGGCCGTAAATATAACCACTATCACGATTTTTGCCAGTATCAAAATCATCCTGATATTGATTAAAAATATTTTGCACACCTCCATATAATTCAAAACCTACTCCCTTTTCTAACCAGCTAAACTCATACGATAACTTAATATTGTTTTCAAAAAAGTCAGGAGATTTAAACAATTCGTCTCGCCCGTAGTGAGGAACAAGCATAGAACCTGTATAAATACCCGAAAGTGCAGCACTAAAACCTGATCGTGGCGTGAATGAAAGAGTATAATACCCATATTCCTCGGGAGTTCTTAAATAGTCTTTCTCTCCTTGATTATTTTCCGACCATTCAACAGCCTGGTCATATCGACTAGTTTGAATAGTAAATCCTGCTTCCAGTTGAACTCTCCTGTCGTAGTTTCCACGTATTTCAAATGTTCCTCCCTGAACCGTTGAATTACCTCCATTTCGTTTAATCAGTACTGAATTTCCCTGCTCATCAGTCTCTTCTTCATTTACAAAAGCATCCTTTAAATAGGTGTGAAATCCTTCAAGAGTAAATCCCCAAATAAAGTGCTCGCTTGGGTAATCGTAATTAATCGATGCGCTGGCACTTCGAGATCGCTCTTCTTTTAAATTTGAATCTAATTCAGTTCTTTGTATTCCTCCACCCGAAAAGGCAATATGCATATCGGCATCAAAAGCCTGAGGAGGTCTGAATCCTGTTGACCAGCTACTTCTGAATTGCCAGTTTTGATGTTTGTATAAAGCAGAAATACGCGGACTAAAAATTAAATCATCTACCATATTGTGGTAATCGGCCCTAACACCGGTAAGCAAAGTAAATGAACGGGAAATAGCCCAATCACTCTGAAGGTAATAACCCATATTTCTTGTTTCCTGATCAATCAAATAATCATAAGCCTCAATTTCATCATTCACATAGTCATAAGTGTACTCTGTTCCAAAAGTCAGGTTGTTTTTACCCGTAATAAAATTGGTTAACAAATGATTTACCTGAACGCCCCCAATATAAGTTTGGTTGTCAGTATCTCCATAAGGAGGATTTTTAAAATGTTCATCATAAGCAGGCTGATCATCTTCATCCGGCATAATCCCCGTATAGTGATCGCGGTCGGTTTTTTGAGCCGCCACAAAGGCTGCAAATGACGACAAATTATTATTAAAATTGATGCTATAATCTATCCCTCCAATCAAGACATTGTGGGTTCTCTCTTCACTCTGGTCAGCTAAAAAAGCAGGCCCGTCTTCTTTGTTTCCTCCGTATCTGTATTCATACATAGATGATAAGCTAAACTCAATTTTTTGGTTGGCCGATGGTAATATAAAAGCATTTAATCCAAATGAATTGTTTTTAAGGTGCGCCATCTCGCTAAAGCCATCATCATTGTGGTCATATGAATCTCTATTTCTATGCGATGCAAACAAAGACAAACCAGCATTTCTGCGATCGGTTACCATACTTGTATTAGCATTCAGCTGAAAGTCGTTGGCATCACCATTAATGATACCACTACTCATATTTACCGCAAAAGAAGCTCTGTCTGGCGTTTTGGTAATTACATTTACCGTACCTCCAATGGCACCTGCTCCGTACAATGCTGAAGCTCCACCACGCACTACTTCTATGCGTTCAATCATATTAGTCGGAATTTGCTCCAGACCGTATAAACCTGTCAGCGGACTAAAAACCGGACGACTGTTAATTAATATTTGTGAGTAGCCCCCACCTAATCCATTCATGCGCAATTGTGTGTAGTTACAAGTTTGGCAGTCTATTTCCAAGCGTAATCCCGGCTGAAAACTAAGTCCTTCGGAAAGTGTTCCGGCCTGAATTCGCTCCAGCTGCTTACCTTCCATCACATTCACAATAACCGGAGATTCTGTTTTTCGCTTAAATGTTTTTGTTCCGGTCACCACAATAGCATCAATGGCCATCATTTCTTCGGAAAGCTCAAAGTTTACCTCTAATGTTTTTCCGGCTTCAATGATCACTTCTTTTTCTACCGGTTTAAAACCAACACTATTAGCTACTAAAACATGTTTACCCTCCGGAAGATTAATCAGCATATAGTGACCGGATAAATCAGTGGCTGTTCCCTTGTTAGTACCTTTTAAATAAACACTCACAAAAGGCAAGTGCTCTCCATTACTCTGTACATCACCAAAAATATTGGCATCTGTTTTTTGAGCTTGCGCAGATCCTACTAAAACTAACAGGATCGCTATATATAAAATCTGCTTCATTCTTTAAGGTTTAAATTTTACCATATTGATTTATAAAAACAATAAAAGACTAAATGCCATAACAACCATACCGCCAAACAAACCATAAATAGAAAGGTGATGCTCTCCGTATTTTTGTGCAGCCGGTAATAATTCATCCAGACTAATAAACACCATAATTCCGGCTACTCCGGCAAAAATAACCCCAAACATTGTTGGCGATAAAAACGGCATAAGAACAAGATAACCGACCAAAGCACCAATTGGTTCTGCCAATCCCGATAAAAAACTTAATTTAAAAGCTTTTCTTCGGCTACCTGTTGCATAGTAAATAGGTACAGAAACAGCAATACCCTCGGGAATATTATGAATGGCAATAGCCACAGCAATGGCAATACCAAGGTTTGGATCGGTTAATGCTGCTGTAAAAGTTGCCAACCCTTCCGGGAAGTTATGGATACCAATAGCTAATGCAGTAAAAATTCCCATTCTCATCAAATGCTTTTCTTTTCTGCGCTTCTCTTCAGTCATGTCCTCTATACTTTCCAATTCATGTGGATTTTCTGCCGAAGGAATAAACTTATCGATCAGTGCAATTAAGAGCATTCCGCCAAAAAAAGATAAAACGGTAGTCCAGGTTCCGCCAATCTCTCCATATACTTTGACAAGACTATCCTTAGCTTTAAAAAAGATCTCTACAAAGGATACATAAATCATTACACCAGCAGAAAAACCAAGAGCCAGCGATAAAAACTTAGTGTTAGTATGTTTAGTAAAAAAGGCCATGGCACTTCCGATTCCGGTAGCTAAACCTGCAAACAAAGTTAATCCAAAGGCTAATAATACATCCGAAAATTCTATATCTAAAAAATCCATTTTCTAATTCGTTTTAGTGGTACAATAAATTCGTTGTTGCACAGCTAAGGATATTGTTATTGTTTTATTTTCAATTTCTATTTCCATAGATTGATCTATAGAAAAGATCTTTATCACCTGAAATGAAATATTGGGTGTAATACCGTAATATGTAAAATACTCCTGCATATCTCCACTGCCATATATTAATCGAACAACCTGGCATGTTTCACCCTCTTTAAACTTATCCATCCGTTGGGCATTGGTATGTTTCCGGATTGAACCATCCTCTTTTGGAATAGGATCACCATGCGGATCAAATTCGGGAGAACCCAGATACTGATCTATTTTATGAAGCAAAGCATCTGATGTTTGATGCTCCAATAGCTCAGCCTCATTATGCACCTCGCTCAAATCCATATGCAGGACCTGATGCAAAAACATTTCCCAAATCCTGTGCCTCCTCAGTATTCTAATGGCAATTTTAAGTCCTTCATCTGTTAACTCAATTTCTTTATAAGGTTGATACAGAATTAATCCCCTTAAAGAGAGTTTTTTAGCCATATCCGTAACAGCAGGCCCAGAAATACCCAAGCGCTCTGCCAAAATACTGGTAGAAGCCTTTTTCTGTTCATCCTCTTTAAGAGTAAAGATATTTTTTAAGAAATTTTCTACGGATACTGAATTCATAACTTTAGCATACTTTGCCACAAAGTTAAGTATGCTTAATTAATTTACAATGGCTTTTTTAGAATAATTATAAATAAAGTTGGGTTTTATACTGAAACTCAATGATGAGAAGCTTTTTTAGTTGGCAAAAAGAATTATTTTTGTCGGAACTAAATTAATTGTCAATTGATTTTCTGGAAATAAATGAAATTAATAAAAGGAGTCATAATTATATTGACATGTTTTGTTTGGCTTAGTTCATATGGGCAACAAAAGGTAAATCAAATCGTATCCAAGCCTCTAAAAGGAGAAGGACTAAATGCCTTTTTAATTAGAAATAGTCTTAATCCCAAAGAACATCTTGCCCAATTTATTGATTTAAACAAGAACAAACTGGGAAAAAACAATAGTCTGCAACTTGGCGTTGAATATTACATTCCTCATACAAAAACAATACTTCACGATCCTTTATTTGGGGGCGACAGAGTTGATTTTGAACTGGAATCTCAAGATCTAAAAGGAGCCGTTTTTCATTTGGTTAGTGGTCATGGTGGACCAGATCCGGGTGCACTCGGGAAATATAGTAATAAAACCCTGGCAGAAGATGAGTATGCCTACGACATCACTTTACGCCTGGCAAAAAAATTAAAAGAAAACGGGGCTACTATTCATATGATTATTCAGGATACCAACGATGGCATTCGGGATTTATCATACTTACCTATGGATAAGGACGAAACATGCCTTGGCAACACCATTCCTTTAGAACAAATAGACCGGTTAAAACAACGCACAAGAGCTGTCAATAAATTATACGTAAAAAATAAACCCGCTTTTCAGCGTTGTGTGATTATTCATGTTGATTCAAGGAGTAAAGGAAAAGAAATTGATGTTTTCTTTTATCATTCACCCAAAAGTAAATCTGGTAAAAAAACGGCTAATGCAATTCTTGATGTATTCGATAATAAATATAACAAGCACCAACCTTCCAGAGGATATTCAGGGGTAGTGAATAGTCGTAATTTATATTTATTAAGGAAAACTTATCCAACGGCAGTTTTTGTTGAGTTGGGAAATATCCGTAATTTTCGGGACCAGCAACGGTTTATTCTTGAAAACAATCGTCAGGCATTAGCCAACTGGATGTACGAAGGTTTACTAAATGATTATAAGCAAAACAAATAAAGCATAACTTAATTCTAAATTCATTAAATGAAACGCTTGCTTTTGGGGAATAATTGCGGCGTTAAAGTTTATGAGATAAACAAACATTAAAGAGGTATGAAACCAACATTATTAGTACTAGCAGCCGGAATGGGCAGTAGATATGGCGGATTAAAGCAATTGGATACTTTAGGACCAAATGGCGAATCAATTATCGACTACTCTGTTTATGATGCCATCCAGGCAGGATTTGAAAAAGTAGTTTTTGTGATTAGGGAGTCTTTTGCCGAACAGTTTAAAGCACGCTTTGAACCTCACCTTAAAGGTAGAATTGAAACAGAATACGTTTATCAGGAACTGGACAATTTACCGGAAGGATTTACATTACCCGAAGGACGCGAAAAACCTTGGGGAACAGGCCATGCTATTTTAATGGCTAAGAATTCTATTAAAGGTGCTTTTGCTATTATTAATGCCGATGACTTTTATGGCCGTGAAGCATATCAAACTGTTGTTGATTTTGTTGAAACCAGCAAAGAAGATAGTGAATATGCAATGGTTGGATACTCCTTGGACAATACCTTATCAGAACATGGAACTGTTTCAAGAGGTGTTTGCGAAACTGATGCTAATGAAAACCTCGTTAATATTATAGAACGCACCAAAATTGGCTACCTGGATGGTAAAGTAGTTTACTGGGAAGGTGATGATGTAACTGAACTTACCGGCAAAGAACCTGTATCAATGAACTTTTGGGCCTTTAAAAATTCGTTTTTCACAGCGCTTGAAGATGGTTTCCTTGAATTCTTAAAAGAAAAAGGTACTGAATTAAAATCTGAGTTTTATTTTAACTCTTTAGTGGATAAAATGATTAAAGCGGATAAGGCTACCACAAAAGTATTATCGAGCGATGCCAGATGGTTTGGTGTAACCTACCAGGAAGATAAGCCGATTGTGCAAAAAAGCCTTCAAACATTAATCGAAAATGGTGTTTATCCGGCCAACCTTTGGGGATAATCATCTTTAAAATATAAATTAGAGGTATCAACTGCTTATAATTGAGCATTGTTGATACCTTTTTATTTACCTGTAAAACAAGCTCATGACAAAACCGGAAGAAGTACTAAAATACTGTCCTAAATGTGGCTCCAGTCGGTTCCATTTCGAAGGAGAACGTTCATTTTTATGTGATAAATGTGGTTTTCATTTCTTCATAAATTCTTCCGCTGCAGTTGCCGCTCTTATCGAAAACGAGAAAGGAGAACTTATGCTAACCGTAAGAGCTTTTAACCCTAACAAAGGCATGCTTGACTTACCGGGTGGTTTTGTCGATCCCAATGAATCTGTTGAGAATGCCATCAAACGAGAAATAAAGGAAGAATTGAACCTGGATGTCGAATCTTTGACTTACCTGAAATCATTCCCCAATGAATATGTGTTCTCAGGGTACTCCGTTTTTACATCTGATTTAGGATTCCATTGCAAAGTATCGGGTTGGGATAAACTACACATTAAAGACGATATTTCAGATATTGTTTTTGTAACTAAAGAAAATATAGATTGGAATTTAATATGTGCTGATTCCATCAAAAATATCATCAAATTTTATTGGAATCAGTCATAATTTAAAAAAAGTCTCAAATGAACAATTGGCAATAATTTACGGTTTAAAGTCCGTATTTGTTATGAATTTAATTTTAAAGAGATCAAATTATTAAATAATTGGTCATTTTTTTGCAATTTTGCAACACATAATATTACTCATTAATAGTTTATAGAATAGATGAATCCGCAAGCTCAAGAATTAAACGAGGTTTTAGTTTCGAAGAACCAGGTTGTATTTGACTTATTATCTGAAAAAGGTAAAAATATTTTCTTCCCTAAAAAGGGGATATTAGGACAAACAGCCGAAGCAAAAGGGACCCGAATTAATGCTACCATTGGTGCTGCCATTGAAGATGATGGTACCCCAATGCGCCTTGAATCAATTGCATCTAAAATTGATTTGGATCCATCATTGTCATTTCCTTATGCCCCAAGCTTTGGTCGACCTGACCTGCGCAAGAAATGGAAGGAAATGATTTATCAGAAAAATCCCAGATTACAAGAGAAAGAATTAAGTCTGCCTATAGTAACCAGTGCTTTAACACATGGTATTAGCATGGCCGGTTACTTATTTATGAACGAAGGCGAAGAGGTTATTGTACCTAATTTATTCTGGGGTAATTATAACCTGGCTTTAGTCAATGCCTACGGAGTTAAACTCTCAAAGTTTAATTTATTTAAAGATGGTGGTTTTGATGTTGAGGCTTTAAAAGCCAGCCTTCTTGCTGAAGGAGAAAAGAAAATATTAATATTAAACTTCCCTAATAATCCAACAGGTTACACCCCTACTTTTGAAGAAATGGATGCCATTACTGCTGTGATTAAAGAAGCAGCTGAAGCAGGTAAAAAAGTAGTTGTAATTACCGATGATGCTTATTTTGGATTAGTCTTTGAAGAAGGCATTGCCAAAGAATCTATCTTTGCTTATCTGGCAGATCTTCATGAAAATATATTGGCTGTTAAAATTGATGGTGCTACAAAAGAAGATTATGTATGGGGATTCAGGGTAGGATTTATCACCTATGGAATTAAAGGTGGTGATGAAGATTTATACCATGCCTTAGAAATGAAAACCGCAGGCGCTGTACGTGGAAATATTTCCAACTCATCAAATCTTAGTCAGTCTCTTTTATTACATGCTTTCGAGGCTCCTGATTACAACGAGCAAAAACACTCTAAATTTGTAATCATGCACACACGCTACCAAGCTATTAAAGATGTATTGGCCGACGAAAAATACAAGGAGTATTTTACTGAACTGCCTTTCAATTCCGGCTATTTTATGTGTATTAAGCTTAAAGAAGGATTAGATGGTGAAGCCATTCGTGATATCTTAATTAACAAATACAGTATTGGTATCATCAACCTAAATAACGTTTTACGTGTAGCTTTCTCTGCCATGGCAGCATCTGATGCTAAAGAGCTTTTTGAAGGTATATATGCTGCTTGTAAAGATTACAGTAATATGTAGAATTCTATCACAAAATATAAAGCATAAAAAAAGCTGTTTCGAAAAATTACGAAACAGCTTTTTTTATAGTTATTATTTTACTTACTGAACAAGTCTTTTTCCAACAGGAATTACAGTTTTACCTGCTAAATCATTAATAATGATAGCTGCCATCATATACCATGCTGCTCCGGCGCAGATAATTAAGTCAATGGCTGCAACTTTTGTAAGAGCCGGCATACCAAAATGAGCCAGATCTAATAAAATAAATCCAACTACTAGTGTACCAAAAGTAAAAGTCATAGCAGTATGCACTCTAAACGAAGCCACAAACATAATAATTGTATAAAGCGTCCATGCTATCAGGAAGAAACCAACATCAGTACCTGTAGATTTATAAATTCCGAAATGATTTAAAATCCATATGATTCCTAATCCTATCCAAAATGCACCATAAGCTACAAACGCACTATAGCCAAAATTGTTACCCATTTTTTGTTCCTGAAACCCGGCAATCATTTGTGCCAGACCACCGAAAATAAAACCCATAGCTAAAACAGGTCCGTGGCCCATTAATCCAAGGTTATGAAATTGTAGTAATAATGTAGTCAAGCCAAAACCAGCTAAACCTACAACTGCAGGATTTGCATTTTTCATGTGATGATAAGTTTTATAATTAGCCGGCAAAAGTACGCTATGCCTTTGAGGATGACAAGCATGGAAATGTTAAAAAGTGTTTCTATTGAAAAATTAATACAGAAGACATTCAATATTGCTTCAAAGGCAATTCAAAATAAAAGATGGAGCCTTTGTCTACTTCTGATTCTACCCATATTTCCCCCCCCATCATTTCGGTTAACTTTTTACATATCGATAGTCCTAACCCTGTTCCTTTTTGTTTTTTAATACCATCGTGCTGAGCCTGGGTAAAGCGATCAAACACCATATCAATAAAATGTTCATCAATACCTATTCCTGTATCTTTAACGTAAAATAAAGTGCTGTTTTTGTTTGATATTACGCCAACTTCAACAAAACCACAA
Organism: Labilibacter sediminis; assembly: GCF_005877885.1. Classification (GTDB taxonomy): domain Bacteria; phylum Bacteroidota; class Bacteroidia; order Bacteroidales; family Marinilabiliaceae; genus Saccharicrinis; species Saccharicrinis sediminis. The sequence continues at coordinate 9,674 of NZ_VCHY01000011.1, read as the reverse complement.
TCCGTAAACTTTAAACTATTGTTGATTAAATTAGTCAGTATTTGTTGAATTTTTGACTGGTCGCCATTCATGATGGAGAGTTCGCATTTACGGGTATTAATTATAATTTCATTGCCCGATTGATCTGCAATAGGTTTAAAAAAATAAACCACCTCTTTTATGAGTTGCTTAATATCAAATGGCGCCGATTCAATAACCACCTGACCTGTTTCTATTTTGGATATCTCCAAAACATCATTAATAATATTCAGCAATTGCTGTCCGCTGGTTAAAATTACATTCAAATAACTTTCTCTTTGCTCCGGATTTAAGGTTTGGTTCTTAAGTAACTCTGCAAAACCAATTATGCCATTCATGGGGGTTCTGATTTCGTGGCTCATATTGGCTAAAAAAGATGATTTTAAAAGATCACTTTCCTCTGCTTTTTCTTTAGCTTTCCTAAGTTCTATATTTCTTTTTTCTAACTCTTCCTGCGCCTTATTCCGTTCCCTTAAATCTCTTACAATGGCCAGATAATAATCATGAGCCAACCGTTTTGAGTTCATCTCAATAGGAATAGTCTCTCCATTCTTCCCAAGTATATTTCTTTCAAATATAACCGCCTGACCAATATCTACAAGGTCAAAACGCAATGGTTTCTCACGTAAGGATTCCGGATCAAAAATGACAGAGATATGCTTATTTAAAATATCCAACTTGTCAAAACCTGTCATTTTTAAAAAGCTGTTATTAACCTCAATAATCTCTCCTTTTAAATTTCCAATTAAAATACCATCTCCGGCATTTTCAACTACTTCACGATACTTAGCTTCACTCTCGGCAAGGTGTTTTTGTGCCCTTTTATATCTCGATATATCGCTAACAACAACAACTTTTACATACTTATTTTTATACTTGTATTTTCGTGAGCGTACCTCTGCAAAAAAAGTAGATTTATCTTTCCGTAATGCCGTTAACTCATAGGGTACATCTGAATTCGCATCCAGTTTCTCGCGCACTAAAGCTCTATATTCAGGACAAACGAGATCTGTAGCATGCAAACCAATAATTTCATCATGCGTATATCCACTCATCTTTAAGCCCTGCTCATTGGCATCAATACAATATCCATTATCCATTATAAAAATTCCATCAATAATGGTTTTTGATAGCGTTTTGTATCTTTCTTCACTATCAAATAACTCTTGTAAAAGAGATTCTTTATCACGGAATTTATCCTGAGCACACATGAGATATGTAGATTTATATTTATCTAAGCAACATTGCTTATGCTAAAACTACTTTTAAAAAGCTATTGCCAATGCTTTATTTATATGATCAACTACCTATGGGTCATATAATCTTATTATCTTGGTAAATAAAACCCAAAACCATTTTATAAGTTCACACTAATATTTTATAGCTCCAATAATATACAACCTTTATCTAATTTATTAAAATAATGCTTCGTCAATGCTTTATACTTTTTTTCTGCTGCCTCGCACTCACTGTGCATGCGCAAACTAAAACTATCGATAATCTTCAACGCCCCAAGGTAGGTTTAGTATTAAGCGGAGGAGGTGCCAAAGGCTTTGCTTACATAGGATTATTAAAAGTATTTCATGAGGTGGGTTTACCCATAGATTATATTGGTGGATCAAGTATTGGTGCCATAGTTGGAGGTTTATATGCCATGGGGTATCATCCCGACTCCATTGCCCAAATGATACGTAATGAAGATTGGCGAAAGGTAATTAGCAATAAACTGGACAGAAAGTACATTGCTTTTGAAGAGAAAATGTTTAACGAAAAAAACCTGGTTACCTTTCCCCTCGAAAATAGAAAACTTAAAATCGCATCCTCTCTATATGGTAGTTTGCATGTAGATTTAATGCTTAACCGTTATTTTACACAGGAAACTCCCATCAAAAATTTTAATGATTTACAAACGCCGTTTTTGTGCATAGGCACCGATCTTTTAACGGGCGAACCTATCGTTTTAAAAGATGGAAACCTACCCAGAGCCATCAGGTCTTCCATGGCCATTCCCGGTTACTTTTCATCTGTAAACTACCAAAATCATCGTTTTATCGATGGCGGAATAGTAAATAACTATCCTGCCAAAGAGGTTAGAGATATGGGTGCAGATATTATTATTGGAGGCGATGTGCAGGACTTGGGAGTGACTAACGTTGACGAGTTGTCTAATATTCTGGCACTCTATAATCACATTATTGGATACAATAAAAACAAGGCAAATGTAGTTGGAATGGAAAATACAGACCTCTACATCAGGTATGAGATGGATTACGGCATGCTGGATTTTACGCAACATGATTCTATTATAGCCTTGGGCGAAAGAGTGTCGCGCTTGCATTACGATGAACTGAAAAACCTGGCAGATTCTTTAAACAGCATTGAATATAAACCTATTGGCGAATTCACGCATCAACCCATAGACTCTATTTATATCAATCGAATAAAAGTTAAAATTGATGAAGGAATTTACAGTGATGATTTTACAGAGTTCATAGAGGGCATAGAGTCCAGCACAATATCCATCAAAAAACTTGAGGAAGAGATCAAATACATTTACGGACGTCGTAGCTATGGCGAAGTGTATCACCAGTTTATTCAAAACAATGACAAAACCGATCTCGTGCTTCACGTAAATGAACCAAAAAATGGCCACCTGGGCGCAGGCATACATTACGATTCGGATTACAAAGCCAATGTTCTTGTAAATTTCACCTTGCGGAATCAAACCCCTAAACGCGCTAAATTCTTTACTGATTTAATCATCGGCAACAGCCCCCGACTAAGAAGTCTGTTTTTAATTAACAATGCCCATAAGGCTGGTTTAGGTATTGAAGCCGATATTTTTTCTTTTAATTTATCCGAATACAATAATGGAGTCAGAACCAACAAATGGATATTTGACAACCTGACACTCGGCACTTTTATTCCTTTCGAAATCAACAATAACTTTATGGTAAAAGCCGGGGTGCACTATAATGCCTTTCGTTATAAACAAGACCTTAAAATTGACACCACATTTACCGATGATGGTGTTATAAACAGCTTTGCAGATACCTACATATCTTTCCATCGCGATACGCGTGATGATATCTATTTCCCAACGCGGGGAAGCAACACTGTAATTAAAGGAAAATATATTTTCCCTTTTAGAGAAAAGAGTTTTGGAGATGACGTTTTCATAGCTTCCGTACAATCCGACTATAATTTTAGCCTTAGCAATAAGTTAGTTTTTCAACCCGGCTTTTTTGTTGGAGTTACACTCCACGATAAAAAACCACCGGTACAACATCTTTTTGGTACAGGAGGTTTAAACTCAAACAACTATATCGAAAACCACCAACCCTTTGCAGGTTTGCGATTTATAGAAAAATTTGGTGCTTATTCGCTTATCACACGGGCAAAAATAAACTATAACTTTTTAACCAACCTACATTTAACAGCTATAGCTGATATTGGGGCAAACGAAATGGAACTACAAAACTTTACGCATTCAAACATCATGTTTGGCGGAGGCTTAAAGTTAAGCTACAACAGCTTTGTAGGCCCTATTGGACTAACTCTTTCCGGATCGAACCAGGCAAAGGGACTTATCTCCTTCCTAAATATTGGTTATTGGTTTTAACCCGCAATATGCCCTTAGAAAATCTATTACATATTGAAATCACTTCAAAACAAGACACTTTGTTGCATCACTTCAACTCACCAGAACGATGCTATGCCTCGTTTCAGTAAAGCGTTGTTTTATTGTGCTTTCAATATTCATGACGAAGTTCTAATACATAATCCGGGTTTAACGTATTTCACCTTTTAGAACTTTTCATGTCATTTTTTGTTTATTGAATTATAATTTACAGGCATTACTATCAAACATCATAACTACCAATAATTCAATAAAATTGTGCAACAAAAAGGTTCAAAACTTCTACATTTTATACCGATAAAATAAAATAACCATTACATGTTAAGTTTAAGATAAGTATAAGGTTATAAACTTTGTTTTTAGCTTATAAATAGATAATTTTGCGCCTCAATTTAGATTAAGTCAAAATAGATTATAACAATAACAAAATAATATACCATGGATAAGAAAACGATTCTTGTTATTCTTGATGGATGGGGATTTGGAGACAAATCAAAATCTGATGTTATTTCAACTGTAAATACTCCTTATTGGGATCAGTTGATTCAAAAGTATCCAAACTCTCAGTTAAATGCTTCTGGTGAGTATGTGGGTTTACCTGACGGACAAATGGGTAACTCAGAAGTGGGGCACTTAAATATTGGTGCAGGTAGAGTAGTATACCAGGATTTAGTAAAAATTAACCGCGCTTGTGCTGATGGTTCTATTTCTAAAAATCCGGAATTAGAAAAAGCTTATAACTACGCCAAAGAAAACAACAAAAAAGTTCACCTTTTAGGTTTAATGTCTAAAGGAGGTGTTCACAGTAGCCAGGATCATATTCATAAGTTAATTAGTGTAGCTCAGGAATATGGCTTAAGCGATGTTTTTGTTCATGCTTTTATGGACGGTCGTGATACTGACCCTAAGAGTGGTAAAGGTTTTATGACTGAGTTATTGGCTCACATGGACCAAACTGTAGGTCAGGTTGCTTCTGTAACCGGACGTTACTATGCTATGGATAGAGATAAGCGTTGGGAACGTATTAAAATTGCTTACGACGCTATGGTATCAGGATTAGGTGAATCATCAACTACAGATATCTTATCGTCTATTCAGGCTTCTTACGATGCTGATGTAACAGATGAGTTCATTAAGCCAATTGTAAAAGTTGATCAGGATGGAAATCCTGTTGGAAAAATTGAAGAAGGCGACGTTATTGTTTTCTTCAACTTCCGTAACGACCGCGCCAAAGAATTAACTATGGTACTTACACAGCAAGATATGCCGGAAGAAGGTATGAAAACCATTCCGTTGCATTATTGCACCATGACGCCATACGATGCTACTTTTAAAGGAATGCACATTCTTTTTGATAAAGCAAATGTTGAAAATACCATTGGTGAGGTTGTGGCAAATGCAGGACTTAAGCAATTAAGAATTGCCGAAACTGAAAAGTATGCTCACGTTACATTCTTCTTCTCAGGTGGTCGTGAGGCTGTATTCGAAGGTGAAGATCGTATCTTAGTAAACTCTCCTAAAGTAGCTACTTACGATTTACAACCGGAAATGAGTGCCTTTGAGGTAAAAGATAAAGTTATTGCTGAGTTAGATGCTAAAAAATACGATTTTATCGCATTAAACTTTGCTAACGGCGATATGGTTGGTCATACCGGAATTTATGAGGCTATTGAAAAAGCAGTAGCAACAGTTGACTCATGTGTTGAAGGTGTTGTTGAAGCAGCTAAAGCAAACGATTATGAAGTAATCATTATTGCTGACCACGGAAACGCTGACAATGCTGTAAACAATGACGGTTCTCCAAATACTGCTCACTCTCTTAACCCGGTACCATTTGTTTGGGTAACTGAAAGAGAAGGTGCTGTTAAGGATGGTGTATTGGCCGATGTTGCTCCTTCAATTCTTAAAATTATGGGAGTAACTCAACCAGAAGAAATGACTGGTGAGTGCTTAATTGATGTAAAGTAATAGTACTTTAATAATATTATTGAAGCAGTGGTTGTACAATCACTGCTTCTGTTTTTTAAGTTAATTGGGTTATTGTAACCTAATTGGCAAATACAGGTAAAAGAACAATGTTTTTGCATAGCTTGTTAATTAGTTAACATGCTTGTTTTAGTTTAAGAAGATAAGGGAGTAAAAAAAATGATTCAGATTGATGATAAGATATTAAGTTTAGAGTTATTTGAAAAAAAATTCATTTGCAACTACGCTAAATGTCACGGAGTTTGTTGTGTAGAAGGAGATTCTGGAGCGCCACTTGAAGAGGATGAAGCTAAAATCATCGAAGAAATTTATCCTAAAATTAAACATCTTTTATCGCCAGAAGCCATTAAAACCATTGAAGAAGAAGGTACATCCATCATCGATTTTGAGGATGAGCTGGTTACACCTATCATACATGGTAAAGAGTGTGTTTACACTTACTTTGATGACAAAGGTGCTGTACATTGTGCCATTGAAATTGCATGGAAAGAAGGTCTGGTCGATTTCCAAAAACCAATTTCCTGTCACATCTATCCTATCCGAACAAAAAAACTTAGTCAGGGCGAAGCATTAAACTATGATGTTTGGCCAATATGTGATGACGCCCGTGCCTTGGGCGAGAAAAAAGGAACGCCTGTATATCAATTCCTAAAAGAACCTATCATCCGCAAATACGGAGAAGTTTTTTTTCAAGAGATGGAAGAATCTGAAAAAGTCTTGAGGGAAAAAGGAATATTGGAGTAAATTAAACTAACTCACCTTTGTTTCTTTATACGACCATCTAAACCTTTTCCAAAGTTTTGAACTTTGGAAAAGATGATTTCTAAATCTCTTTACTTTACAATATGCCTTCCTGTATTTAAAAATGAAATGGAAGGCAACTGCTTATTTTGATTAAAACTATCATACCCCTTTTTTAAGTCAGTCCATAAACCAATTTTATCCGAGTCCGATTTATATCTTAAACTTAGCTGCTCAAATTTCTTACTGTTTAGTTTACACGGAAAAATGCTAACAGGTATTTTCTGCTGACCATTGTTTTTGGCTTCTACACAAAAAATATAAAGCTCTTTTATTTCTTCATTCGTTATTGGAAGACAGCCAATGGTAACACAAGCACCATGAATAAATATATCTCCACCAAGTTTATTTTTAACACCAAGTATTCTATCTGACTTGTTCGGGTAATTAATGCCCATCGACAAGTAAAAATTGCTATAAGGATTAAATATATTAATATGATAAAAGCCTTCCGGGATTTGTAAATCTCCTTGTCTTCGCTTGGGACCAAGCTTACCTGAAGTTCTGCAAACTTCATAGGCTTTAATCAGTTGATACGTTTGATCGCTTTTGTTTTTTCCCCACAGCTCTATTTTCTTTTCGCTTTTAAAAGCACGCAAATAAATTAGTAGCTCGCCCCTGTTAATATTCTTAGCGTTTATAAGATTCAGCATATTACTTTCCTTGCTTTTGTATGCCTCTCTTACCCGCGGATACCGCAGTTGATGACTCTTAAACGAATCTGTGGTAAAAGAGAATAGTGTTAAAAGCAATAATATAAAAGCGTTTATTTTAACCATCATTTAAAAGGTGTCTTTGTTGGTGAATATTTTTCTTGTTAGGAACCTCCTAATCTACCCTCTCAGGTTCATAGTCATAATTACATTATCTATATAGTCAACTTCAGGAGTTTTAATAAAGTTCTTTTGCCTCTCTAATTATAATTGCATCCCCTTGCCTGGTAAGGTGTGTGGATAATTTAATTTTCATCCGACTAATATAAAATTAAAATAGAAAGCCTTTTGTATGTTAGTCAAGTATTTTATAGAAGTTTGTAATTGTAAATACCGTGTTATTATTTATTGCTGTGTAATGTCGGTTTAATTTTACATTAGATTATAACTCTTGCCAGGACAGGTATCCTACTGCACGGACAGGAGGGCGAGTGCCCGGAAGGTTCTCCAGCTGCCTCCAATCCAATTTTCTACTGCCAGCGCTTTATTTCCTATTGACAGGAAGCCTTTCTCTCTGCCTTTAATTACTCTTTTTATTGCCAGGGAGGGTTTAACTAGTGACAGGATTAAGTTTGCAGTGGCAGGAGTGATAAAATTCATAACAATACCCCGAATACTTTTGTACCTTGTGGTGTTAATTTTAAAAATATTGAAATGGAAGGTTTAAAAACTTATATAAGCGAAAACAAAGAACGTTTTCTAAACGAACTATTTGAATTACTTCGTATTCCATCAATCAGCAGTATTGAATCTCATAAACCTGATATGTACAGAGCTGCTGAAATGTGGAAAAAAATACTTTTAGATGCAGGTGCAGATAAAGCTGAAATATATGATACACCGGGTAACCCAATTACCTTCGGCGAAAAAATCATCGACCCCAAATTACCGACTGTTTTAATTTATGCACACATGGATGTTATGCCGGTTGATCCAATTGAACTTTGGAATAGCGATCCTTTTGACCCCATCATTAAAGACGGATTGATCATCGGGCGTGGTGCCGATGATGATAAAGGGCAGGGCTTTATGCATGCTAAGGCTTTTGAGTACATGGTAAAAACAAATCAGTTGCCTTGTAATGTAAAATTTTTAATAGAAGGAGAGGAAGAAGTAGGATCTGTTAACTTGCCTAAGTTTTGCGAAGACCATAAAGAACTTCTAAAAAGTGATGTAATTTTAGTCTCAGATACTTCAATGATTGCTCCCGGCATACCATCCATAACAACAGGTTTAAGAGGCTTGGCTTATTGGGAGGTTGAAGTAACCGGTCCTAATCGCGACTTACATTCAGGACTATTTGGAGGTGCAGTTGCAAACCCTATTAATGTACTCACAAAGCTTATTGCTCAAATGACCGATGACGATGGTAAGATTACTATCCCCGGCTTTTATGATGACGTGATTGAAGTAACGCCTGAAGAACGTAAAAAGATGGCGCAGGCTCCTTTCGATGAAGAAAACTATAAAGATGCTTTAAGCGTGAAAGCTCTCAGTGGAGAAAAAGGATATTCAACAAGTGAAAGAACAGGTATCCGTCCATCATTTGACGTATGTGGTATAAGGGGCGGTTACACCGGAGAAGGTGCAAAAACTGTATTGCCTTCAAAAGCCTATGCGAAAATTTCATCACGTTTAGTACCGAACCAAGATCATGAAAAAATTGCTCAATTATTTAAAGAGCATTTCGAATCCATTGCTCCTAAAAGTGTAAAAGTAGAAGTTAAAATCCTACACGGAGGTCAAGGTTATGTATGTCCTATTGATTTACCAGCCTACCAGGCTGCAGAAATGGCTTACGAAAAAGTATTCAATCGTAAACCTGTTCCTGTACGCAGTGGTGGTTCTATTCCAATCATATCTACTTTTGAAGATATACTTGGTATAAAAACTATTTTAATGGGATTTGGTTTAGAATCTGACGCCATTCATTCACCTAACGAAAATTACCCGTTAGAGCAGTTTTTTACGGGCATAGAAGCCATTCCATATTTCTTTGAGAACTATGTAAAGCTTATGAAATAAAAGTCAAAAATAAGGCTTAAAAAAGATCTTAAATGCTGGACGAAACATCGTCCGGCATTTTTTATATACTATCCTGATTAATTTCAAAGCAGTCCCTAATCAGCCACGAACCAATATTAACTAAAAAAAATGCTTTTATATCTTTCGTGATACTTAGTGAATGTACTTCGAGTTCCTTCGTGGTTAGATGTTTGTAAGATACTTTTTAACAACAAAGTTGCACAAAGGATGATCACAAAGTCACACAAAGAGAAATGTTTTTATATCCTTCTTGATACATAGTGAATGTACTTCGTGTTCCTTCTTGGTTAGATGTTTATGTGATACTTTTTAACCACAAAGTTACACAAAGGATGATCACAAATTCGCGCAAAGATTTTTAATATACCCGGTTCAAAAGAAAAGTCTATAAATGCAAAAAAGGTTAGTCTTCTATTGAAAACTAACCTTTTTTAAAAGTCGGCGGCGACCTACTCTCCCACAGTATGCAG
>NZ_VCHY01000109.1 GCF_005877885.1 Labilibacter sediminis | reverse complement strand
CTCTTTTTCTTCTCATTGGGTTAAGTGGCTTCTTATGTAACACCTCTCGCTAGGGCTATTTGAAACAATCAATTTAATAACAAATTTCAAGTTACCAAAAATCAGAGTTTAAGTTTTAATGCGGAAATAACACTTTGGTCCCATAAATATAAAATATTTGTAATTTAAAATCTAGCGAGGTGTTTAACAATTCAAATATCATTACATTGTTTAAGCTTCCCTAAAATCCGGGTCTTCTAAAAGGTCCATTCCTCTAGTCTTCACTTCAATAACCTGAACACACATCCAAAATGGTTAGACAAGAATGTCTAGTGAGCTACCCGAGGTTGGTTGTTAGTGTAAGGGACGAAATCCACTTACTTAAACCAAACCCCCAAAAATGTTTATTTAAATCAAAAAGGTTTCAAAACTACACAAGTCAAAATCAATACCAAAATACCATTTCAATTCAAAGTCAACACCAAATATCAATTTAAATCAAAGTCAATACCAAGATACCAATTCAAAACAAATCAATACCAATATTCAATTCAATAATGCAATGCTAATGCATGCAACTACACCAACCCAATGTCAATCTCAATAGCCTCTCACAACAAGGTGGTGGACATTTGAGAATTTCTCTCAAATATTAGTGGTACCGATATACCACTCCTAGATGACGATTTCATCTAGTTGTCCAAGATGTATACGGGGGGACGAACCTCTTATCCCGCACTCATCCTATCGATAAACGGGGGGACGAACCTCTTATCCCGTACTTACAACGCCGATAAACGGGGGGACGAACCTCTTATCCCGTACAACAAACATTAGTCCTTATGGGCCCGGGTCACACAAGTCATTCCCATCCTAGTATGTATGCACAAGTAGGATGCTAAAACACTTTAACACGCTCAAAGCACAATTTTTATTCCAACTAAAACACAAGATATGAAAATATTCATTTCATGAATGCACAAATAATCACATAGCAATCAACGTGTATGCAAGACAATAAAACAATATCAAGTAGGTTCAACTCAACACAAGGACAATAACAAAACTCAAGTTTAAGATAAAAAAATAAGAAGTGAGGGGGATGTATGTCCCGGTAACTCACCTTAATCCATGTAATTTCTCTTCATGTATAACCTTTGTAGAAGCTTCTAACACACCCTTCATCC
>NZ_VCHY01000108.1 GCF_005877885.1 Labilibacter sediminis | reverse complement strand
AGATCTGCAAGATTTTCGTTTTCTGGATCTGCGTCCGACGCGGGGCGTCACCCGTCTAAAAAAAAAATTTTGTTTTTCTCTTCAAACCCTAATTGTTGTTTGATGCATATTTTATTTTGGATCAACCTACTTATTGTTTGAATGCCTGCATGCTAATTGTTTTATATCCAAGTCTATTATAATGTTTTATAATGTTTAGGATATGTTAATAATGCATGCTAGATTCAAGTCAATGTTCTTGTTGTACATGTTATGTAATGAGTTGATGAATGCTAAATGCTTATGTGATTTCTAGAGTAGAATAACATGTTGATTTACATTGCATCAAAGTTGTATTATTTGATAACATGTTGGCCTAGTATGTGAAGCTTTAGACCTTTAGGGTTTTGTTTATTGTTGATTTATTAAATCTTAATAAAGTAAAACACTTAGGTCATAGTATTGTATCCTTGCAATACTAAAGGTTAAAATACTCTTATATATATGTATAACAGTTATAATATATGTAAGACTAAAAGGATTGCATCCTTGCAATCATCAACATCACAAATCAATTCAAGTAATGAGTTGTCCTATGTAAGTGCTATAAGGATGGTATAAGGAGGACTCTTATGAGTTCAAATAACGGTGGTTTTTAAAGAACTTCGGTCTACCATTGTTACCGCTATCTTGCACGGTTACTTGGACTACATTACTAGAAAGATGATTTGGTGATCAAGTTAAAATACTTAACTTATAATAATTAATTATTAAACAAACCCGTTTAGATAAATAATTTAATTATTAAAATGTGGTAGTAATGCTATCCTCAAAGACTACACATCGAGTTTAAAATTTGTACATGGAGCTGTGTGGTTAACCGACACATTTACTTGAAATTTTAAATATTGCGATGATGTGATGTTCGCGATTTCCAAGCATACTTGGGCCGGACTTCACGTAGGGCTTTGGTTGGTTTTGACCACCTTTCGTTCATGATCCACGGCATCCCTGTCATGAAGTGAGTAGAGCATTAATCGAGATTAACATGCCCTCTATCAGATAGAGGAATCTCAAAAGAACTAGGAATTTCGTAGAGCTCGAAATTGACAAGAGTTTTGTCTACCTAAATAATATATTAGCTTAATTACGGCATCCCTCTTTAAGTTAATAGTATGAAATATGGATCCTAGCCTT
>NZ_VCHY01000107.1 GCF_005877885.1 Labilibacter sediminis | reverse complement strand
GCGTTTAGTTTTCACTTTGGTTCAACGATGTTTAACCAATCGTTCAAGCAGTATGGATCAAGGAAACATTCGTATCTTTACTCTGATGTACGGTGTTGTCTTCAATGGGTTAGTTGATATTGGGGCTTTGATCTGGGATCACATGATTGAATTAATTCCAGACATCAGCAGTTCCAGGATTGTGAACTATCATCGATTTTGGTGTGCTGTAATTGCTCATGCCTATACTCTCAAAGGGATGAATGCTTCTGAAGGGGATGGGGCAAATGTGTTGTTTTCCAATCTTCATTATCCAAAATTCTCCAACGCTGATAATGAGAAGTTCCTTTTCATTTCCCGAATTCCAACATACATGTTGAAGCAAGTGCCTTCTACAAATGTTTTGATTCAGGCTTATATGGCGAATCCGGAGAATGCTTATAAGTCTAGGCCAACCACTGATTATGAGAGCAGGGTGGTTAAAGAAACAAAGAAAGGGGGAAAGAAGGGTTCTTCTTCTGTTGCTGCTGGTGATGATTCCCCTGCCAAGAAAACTAGAAGGGGGAAGAAACAATCAGAAGAATCTTCTGAACCTTCTCCTGATCTTCTGGCAGAGAATGTTCCTAAACGCAAAAGAGGCCATAAAAAGCCTACTCCTCGAATTCCTTCTCCAGTGGTAGAAGATTCTGAAGAAACAGAGGATGATGTTTCTCTTAAAACCAAGAAGAGAAGAAAGCTCAGAAAAATTCATACTCCTTCTCCATCTCCTTCTCCACAACAGAACTCACCACCAAGCAATCCTTCTCCTCAAAGGCAACCAACTCCACCACAAAATCCAATTCCAAATACTCCTCCTCATCATTCATCTGGCCATGAATATGTTCTAAAGGATTTGGAGGGTATTTTTCCTGACTTTGTTGAATCTCCACAGCATTCTGTTGCTGCTGGACCTGCTGATGACTTCACATTTGTTGTGAAGAAAGATTTTAATGAGTTGGTGAACAAAGTCGATGGGATGCAGTCTAACATTCTGTCTTTCAGAACTTCGACTGATGATTCGTTTAAGGCTGCAGCAGTTTCAAATAAGGCCTTATTCGATGAAGTCCTGGCCATTCATAAGCTTCAAGTTGCAAATCAGCAGATTATGGCTCAGAATACGAATCAACTTGCAGCTACTCAGAAGTCATTAGATTCTCTTACC
>NZ_VCHY01000106.1 GCF_005877885.1 Labilibacter sediminis | reverse complement strand
CATGAGAGAGGGCTAAAATACTTTGATTTCTTATGTTTGTGTAAACATGATTAAAGCTCACGTAGCAGACATGCTTATTTGAATTTCTTTATCTTTCTAAATATACTATTAGAATTTATATGATTAATACTACTTATTCAACAAATTAGATTGATTGATACGAGTTGATTTTCTATTACGAAAAATTGATGAAACAATAGCCAGCCCAATAGCTGCTTCAGCGGCTGCAATAGCTATAACAAAAATGGAGAAAATGGCTCCTTTTAATTGACGACTATCAAAAAAATCCGAAAATGTTACAAAATTGAGATTAACTGCATTTAATATAAGTTCAAGACACATAAGAGCCCTAACCATATTTCGACTTGTAATCAATCCATAAAGACCAACAGAAAATAAATAGGCACTCAAAACAAGTACATGTTCGAGCATCATTAACCAACTCCTTATCAATCTCGATTCATTTCAATATGAACAACAATTTAACCAATTGGATTGACTAGAATATAACGAGTAATGGAATAAAGGAATATATTGGGAATAGATCAAATCAAACTACTACTAAGAAATAATTTCTATTTTATATACAAAGTCAAATAGAAAAAAGGAAATGCATGTGATAGCTCATAACAAGGGTTTCCCAGTTCTAAAGAGTTATTATTGACGAGCTACAGCAATTGCGCCGATTAACGCAACTAAAAGAATTATTGAAATGAATTCAAACGGAAGAAAAAAATCTGTTGATAAATGAATCCCAATTTGTTGACTATTACTTAAAAAATCTTGTTCTATAATCTGGTTTGATTTTGTAGTCCAAATAATCCCGTACCATGACGTATCTGGAATAGTAGTAATTAGTGAAACAAAAAGACTTGTGCATACCACCGAAGTTACTCCATCCCCAACGGTCCAAAGATGAAAATCTTTGTAATATTCGGAACCATTCATGAACATCACAGCAAAAATTATTAAAACATTTATGGCCCCCACGTAAATAAGAAGCTGCGCAGCAGCTACAAAATGTGAGTTTGATAGAATATAGACTAAGGATGTACAAATAAGAACCAATCCTAATGAAAAGGCAGAATAAATTGGATTGGGTAGTAATACCACTCCCAGACCTCCTAATATAAGACCCAATCCCAGAAAGGCTAAAAGAAAATCATGTATTGGTCCAGGTAAATCC
>NZ_VCHY01000105.1 GCF_005877885.1 Labilibacter sediminis | reverse complement strand
ATTCGCTCCATTTCGCCAGTCTCTTTGCACACAAAGTCGGCGGCCGCTTTGATTGAGAATTCCACGCGGTAAACATCGCCGTTGCACGGATTCAAGCCAGCACGCTGCCAAGCCTCTCGGATGTATGGCTTGTCGTGGACTTCTTTCAGTTCCTGCGATTTGTTGTACATCTTCGTGCGGACATTCGACTTGCTTGAGCCCCAAGTAAGAGAATTCCAGTAACGCACATTCGGTTTGTCCGTTCCGTGAGCAGCGATAGAGAATAACTGCGCATCGGATTTTGTCGAGGAAGAAATAGCAGATAATCTCGGCTGCACCTCCTTATATAATTCCTCGCGCATGTACTTCGATATGAACTCTTGCGGATTCCAGCCGTTGTCAAATCGCTGGAAGTCTGCGCATATATCAATCCGCGACGTGTTTTTGTAGATGTAGCCAAAATAAGAAAGGAAGTTAAGAAATACATCGACTGCTCGCGGATGATAGCAGAATCGATTCGATAAACGGAGGTGGCAGGCATTATCAGCCATACTGCCGCCTTTCGATTTCACACTATACGGATTTCTACGCACTTCAATATAGTCGAACTCATTATCGTCGGGGGTCAAGATAGTGAACATTTCACGATACTGCGGAGTTCCGTAGGCGCGCCTTTTCACTGGGAAATTATTCCGCTCGAAAAAGGCTGCATCCATAGTAACTGGCTCGAGACAATACACCTCGAGCCAGTCAATAGAAATCAGTTTCATAATAACCTTACATTTGTGTAAACGAAACTTTGTGGATTCGATTTCAAGCCTAAAAGAGCACGGCTGTAATTGGTCAATTGTCGAATTTCTCCGATTTCCCACATATAAATACGCCGAGCACTTTTACAATAATCCTCCACATATTGAAAACTTACACCCAAATCAGGAGCCCACGGAAATGCTTTGCAAGAATCCATTGAAATTATGGAGTCAACAACAAAAAAACATCGTACTATATCAGTCCCTTTCTCTATAACAAATACTCCGTCTCCGTTTCTTAATCTATAAGGACACGATTTGCGCATTTCAAATTTTTTCTCGCCAGTCAAAATCTTATTGATTAAATCGCGCGGCAAAGTTATTACAACATTCATTAGAATGTCTCCTCCTCTGTCTTTTGCTCTTCGCTATTTGAATCAACACTTACGGAATCGGCAGGCGAATTATTCGACTGCGTGCAC
>NZ_VCHY01000104.1 GCF_005877885.1 Labilibacter sediminis | reverse complement strand
AAAGTAATCTCAATATATGAATTCTCTGTAATGGTTAATCATTTTGTCATTTTTCTTGAGTGTTGCATCAACCAAACTCCAAAGGAAGGAGTGTTGGAATCATCTTGACTTAATTGTCGAGATTGATGTTTGCAACACAGTCATAAATTTGACAAAACGATTTTATCACCTTTCGATTTAGAAAGAGGTGAAAGATGAGTGTAGCATTAGGCACTGGGTGCATGTGAACCACTCGAGATCTTCCATTTAGGCTAGGCCTCAGAAATGCATCACTCACACTGACTCTTCAATGTGTTTGGATGACTTTCTAAGATGAGAATCATATCGGGCAAGAAGATAAGGATTTTGTATTCCTCGGAATATAGAAAATCTGGGTATCTTCAAAGACAACCATCACAGGGACGTTGATCTATATCAACATCCACTTTCCTGTGACACTGGGTGTCAGCAAGAAAGAAGTCGAACCAGTTTTCTAAACTGTTCGCCTTGTAATGGGTTGGTCTTTGTCTCCAGAAAAGGATTCAGGTCTAACAAACCTGTAACCTTGTCGCCTTATCTTATTCCATAGCCAGACTGAGAAAGTTCAGAAAATTGCTTCTCAAAGATGTCTAGTGAAAGGAAACTTATCACAAGTAGACATCAAGGTTCTTGATGAAATCATCGTGAATGGGTAAGCTCACAATCGATGGAATCAAGGAACCTGAGAAGAATTTATCATTAGACACCACTATTAAAATCCACTGATTGAATTTTGTCCTTCGGACCCGATCGAAAGAACAAGGAGGATGATACCTACCTTAAAGGACACAGACAAATTCAATCAGGGTTAGTGGGAGCACTTCTGGCTAATGATGAACTTTTAGTCAACACTAGCACACAGGCTAAGCTTGAGTGGACTCAGCTGTGTTAATCCGACAAATTCACTATCTCTTCATAGACTCAGTGAATCTCGCATTTCCAAAACAGTATGTCGAATACAGTGCCTTGGAAAGCATCATTAATTCCCTGGTGTATACACTAGATGAAATTCTGATGCCTGCAGATTACAAGGAAGCTATGGCGGACCCAGAAACCGCAAAGTAGTTAGAGATGTGAGTTGCGAGATCCAATCCATGTGATAATCAAATCTAGAATTTGATTGATCAAGCACCAAGTCGTTCAGACAGTTGGATGCATCAGGCATTTGATGAGAAGAGAATGTCATGGATTGG
>NZ_VCHY01000103.1 GCF_005877885.1 Labilibacter sediminis | reverse complement strand
GAGGACCTCGGTAACGCGCCATAAAGACTCCTTCTTCTTATTTATATTTAATTATTAATTCTTATTGATGAAATTTCATTTTACAGAATAAACCTAAACTAAAACTGAACTAAATGATAAATGAAGCGAAGTTTACGGAAGTAGTGTACTTGTACTCTAAAGAATAATTAGATTAGATGAATGGGACAGAGACCTTTCTATTATATATCTATTCTATAACTATATATATATTATTCTATTATAGCTAAAAAAGAGAAAAAGGGAGTCTTTTAATGACATAGTTGTAAGTTCCTATAAGAAAAAAAAGATGTTTTTTAATATTTTTTGATTTCGCATTTCACAAAGGGACATTCTCAATTCTCAATCATGTAAAAACTCGAATAAAATAAATAGAGAAAAGCCGGCTATCGGAATCGAACCGATGACCATCGCATTACAAATGCGATGCTCTAACCTCTGAGCTAAGCAGGCTAACATAACATAAATTCTATATGCATAGGAATTCAATAAACTCTTAGAATCTTTGCTATTCATTATTATACTATTTTAATTCTTAGCTATTCATATTCGCTATTCATAATGAATATGAATATATTAAATAATAGAATATAGAATTTCAAAGAACTGTTAAATATTATAGAAGATAACGATTAATCTAGCGATATAGAATCGACCGTTCAAGTATTCGAAATTTCATGGGGAAATGCGTGGAAGAGAGACAGATGTATAGCGTATGTATCCACCTATATTGAATTGCCGATACAGAAATGATAAAATCGTTTTTGATTGGACCGAATATGAGCCTGCTATAGATATAGAAGATGAAAGAAGATAGACAAGAAATTAAAGACAAAGAGGAGAATACACTTTTTCGAGACAGGAATGGGCATCTATCTAATGAATTCAACGGTTCTGGTATAAATGAAAGAAAAAAGGGAACGAGATCACAATGAGATTTTCATCTCAAAAAGGGGATATGGCGAAATCGGTAGACGCTACGGACTTAATTGGATTGAGCCTTGGTATGGAAACTTACTAAGTGATAACTTTCAAATTCAGAGAAACCCTGGAATTAATAAAAATGGGCAATCCTGAGCCAAATCCCGTTTTCGGAAAGGAAATAAACATTAAGAAAGCGAGAATAAAAAAGGATAGGTGCAGAGCCTCAATGGAAGCTGTTCTAACGAATGGAGTTGATTGTCTTACGTTAGTAGAGGAATCCTTCTATCGAAACTTCAGAAAAGATGAAGGATA
>NZ_VCHY01000102.1 GCF_005877885.1 Labilibacter sediminis | reverse complement strand
AATAGTGAAGGAAACTTGCTCCCCAAGGCCATATGGCCGGCCATGGGGTGCCCAAACAAGGCAAGAACACAAAGCTCACTTTAAGAAAGCATGTTGGATGTTTTCCTCTTTAGGCATTCTCCAAATCTTTCTAGGCTAGGTATGTGTCACAATGTGAGCCCTTGGATCAAGCTAGACTAGGCTATGTGTCAAGTAATGGATGGTCAAGATGAGAAATTAATTTAATTTCCATTTAATTTGATTATTGCACAAATACGCGTATAATTGTCGTATTTTGCGTATTCCGGCAAGTAGACGTATGTATTTGGAGATTTTCTTTGCGTATTAGGAATCTACCAAATAAATGTGATTTAATGAGCCTAAAATCATTCCATTCGAGTTAGCATAACCCTAGGATATGATTTTATCAAAATCTAGTAGTGACACTGCGCAGCCGGACTGCTAACAGGTAAAATCGTGAATTGTTCCGTACGTGAATTATCGAAATGTCATCAAATACTAGATGAAATTACGTCACGGAATATGTAATTAGTATCCTCGTGGGATTCTCACCCACGACGTGTCTTTCGTTTGAAGTTTATACTCAGAGAGAGTTTATCGTGTTCAGTAACCGGAAAACCGGAACTTTTGCATACGAGCTCCGTTTTGGACGTTCTATATATCCACGGAACCGTATTCATGAGTACATCATGATTCTAGTATTATTTTCATAAAAATAATATTTGTGTGTTCCGTCGGTTTTCGCTTTCGCCGCAGGCTTTGCGCGTTACTTAGGTTTTTGATCGTTTCTAGACTTGAATAGCATATGTTGTATTATAATCATCAATAATACATAGTGTTTCATGAAAAATCACGTTTTCAAGTGCTATTCTATGTTTTGACATAGTTTGACCAACGGTTGACTTTCGTTGACTAGGGTTGACTTTTGTTGACTTTTGACCAAAATTTGACGGTTGTCACATCATCCCCCCGTTAGAAGGAATTTCGTCCCGAAATTGACCTTTCAATCGGATTCCTATAAATTGGGAAATAGATGTGGGTACTTCCGTTTCATCTGGTCCTCGCGCTCCCAAGTGAATTCTGGTCCGCGCTTAGCGTTCCAGCGCACCTTCACTATGGGTATGCGGCTCTGTTTCGTCTTCTTCACTTCTCTGTCCATGATTTCCACTGGTTCCTCAACGAAGTGCAGGTCCTCATTGACCTCGATCTCGTCCAAAGGAATGACAAGTGTTTCATCGGATAAACACTTCTTGAGGTTTGAGACGTGGAAGGTAG
>NZ_VCHY01000101.1 GCF_005877885.1 Labilibacter sediminis | reverse complement strand
TTTGGAATCAATAGTACAATAGAAGTACGACGATCAATTCGGATGATCAGTTTAGATAGATTAGTATTTATGTAATCCTAGTCTAGTTTTCATACATACTTGTGTCTAATGGTAATTGAGTATTTCCAGTGACACTACTACAGAAGTGTTTATTTGGTGCGACAGCTTTTTTCTATTAATGCGGTTTTATAATCTAACCGCACTATAAATAAAGAAAAAGGTCACCACGCATCAAAAATAAAGTTAAAACGCACCATATAAGAGTTTTTAGATGCGATTTAATGTACCCGCCTTAAATACAGTATTTTTGGTGCGTTATTCTCCTCTAGCACCATAAAACCCTTATTTTTGGTGTGTTATTCTACTCTAGCACCATAAAACCCTTATTTTTGCTGCGAATGATCCTATTCGCATCTTTAAAAGTAAATCTTTTGGTGCTTGGACTATAAACCGCCTTAAAATTATATTTGTTAGTGCTAGTTTATATTTAGCACCTTTAAATAATCTCTTTTGCTGCGAACTAGCATTAATTTTTATTATGTAATATTAGTACGTATATATCATATTAGGTATAAGATTTTATATTAGGTGTAACATTTTTAATAAGTGTCCCATGCATTTGTCTTATTCGTGTACAAAATTAAATCCCAATGTGTTCATGTCACATATCTACCACTTTGAGATAAGCATGCATATTCTAGAGACTACTGCTGAAGATCTTGGGAGAAAGATCTTGAAAAGTCTCATGAAATGATTACTTGCCGCTAAAGCAATTAATAATGGTCGTTTTTTTGCCAAAACATCTCTTCACATTAATACACTCTTAAATGCCCTCCTACCCCACGTCCAATCCGCCCTAATCGTACTCGATCTATATATATATCTCTTAGCGTGTAACCGTCACACTCACAAAACACATACATCTAATATTCTCTAAAAATCTTTGAAAGAGAGATCATCATGGAGTGCATTACTCGATTCATGAAGGAGATCTTGGAGCAATCAGTCGCTCGTGAGACGGAGGTTTACAGGCGGCTCATGAAAACCAACGATGAACTTAAGGCGGAAGTGGCCGAGAAAGAGCGGCAGATACGCTCCACTCCCTACATGGTGAAGAAGGTTTTCCTGTGTGGTGAGATACAGGCTCGTCTTGCCACCATGCAACATGTCGTGGACATGTTGATGATGGTGGACAGGTCCATCACCATGCAAAAGAACCAAATTGCCGTTTTGGAGGGCAAGTAGGGGGTGCATGGCCGGGCCGGGCCGGGGAAGAA
>NZ_VCHY01000100.1 GCF_005877885.1 Labilibacter sediminis | reverse complement strand
CAACCTAGGTCCTCCACACCACACTTGGGCCAACTCCTAGGTTGACTTTTCAAGGTCGACTTTTGACCTTTGACTTCCGGTGTTGACTTGTTGACTAGTTGACTTTTTGACGTTGTTTTTTGGACCTATTGAACTTTCAAATTAACCATGAGTCACAGTGACAAAAAGGATAATGAGTGTTCATGTTGTCAAACTTGTTCAGATACTATTAAAAGGTATAAAGAACTATTAGAGGAAATGACTAGGAGAGCAGAAGATCTTAGCTATGAACGCTATGAGCAAAGCAAGATAATAAAACCTCTAAAAGCAAAATTAGAAGCAACAACTAAAGATTTCAAACGAATGGCTGAAGAAAACAGTATGAACAAAAGTTGGTTAATATTTGCCAAAGAGGATAATGCCAAACTAACTGCTGAACTTGAGGCATTAAAAGCCAAATATCAAAATAACGAATTTAGCATTAGAAAATTTGATGCCTCACAAATAGCAGTTGAAAATTTAATTGATGAACAAACTAAATATAGAAATCAAGAAAAGGAAAAGAAGGGAATAGGCTATAATGAAGTTCCACCTCCATGGAATGATAATTATACTTCCCCTCTTTATACAAAAGAGTCGGACACACCAATGCAGTATGGTAAACAACCTACTGATAATAAAACTGAAAATGTGTCTGCAAGCAAGTCTGATGATAATGATGTACATGATGCTAATGCTTCATCTTCTTGTGCAGGTAATTCATTAGATGAAGGGCACAAGCAAGAAAGTTTAAATTTAAATGCTTCTGATTCTGCTTGTTTGAACAATATTTCTGATTCTGTGTGTTTGGACAAAGATTCTGTTTCTGGTTTTGCTACTGTTGGTGAATCTGTTTTGAATGCTGTTTTTGATTATGGTTGTGTTGAGACTGTTGAACCTAATGTTTGTGATGAACCTGCTTCTAAGTCTGTGTGTGCTAAATGTGCTTGCATGAATGAATGTGTAGACCCTAAGTCTAATAACCCTACTAATGAGAAACGTGCTGAACAAATTTTCGGCCGTAAAATTGTTAAGGGTTTTGACTATCGTGATAATTTGAATAAGCATGTGACATATGCTAGTTCAAATGTTGAAGATCCTTCTTTAAGACATAGGCGAAATTCTAATTATGGATCTTCCACTTCAAATAGGCCAGGACAAATTCCCGATAATTCTAAGATTAAGAAACAAACGTGCTTTAATTGTGGAATAGCCGACCATATAGCTAAGAATTGTCCAAAGCAACAGACATTCAAGCCCCCAACATCGTCTGTTAAACCAT
>NZ_VCHY01000010.1 GCF_005877885.1 Labilibacter sediminis | reverse complement strand
ATTATAAACAATCGGGAAGAGCGGGTTGGCATTCTCCTCGACTAGACTTTTTTGCTTCCTTTTTGTGGCAATGACAATTATTGCGATAAGTGAGAGCAGTGCCAAGCTTGCTTGAGCAATGTTAAACGAAGCAATAATCTTTTAAAAAAGGAAGTAGGGTATGGGACAAAGTCCCATTCTTAAGAAATTCATGAAATGAATTTCTTAACTAAACGACATTGATAAAGCGGGTTAAAGATGCCAATCAAATTGAAAAAGGTATTCTATTAGATAAGCCAACTTGTTTCGACCCAGACCTCGTTCGGTGAGCATAAAAACAAGGTTGTTTGTCGTAAAATTGCGATTTGTTTGAGCTTCTGACGAAGGAAGGAGCGAGTTTTAGCGATTTAGACGAATCAACTGTAGGTTTTTATAGCGAAGTGGGCGCAGTCTTGATTTTCTTTGCTTTGCTTCCTTTTTTTTATCAAGAAAAGGAAAGGGAGTCAGGGTCTTAGGGATGAAGTCCCTGAATGGAATGCTTTTGTTAATGAAGCTTTAACCTTCGATTCGAATGAAACATTAATCTATAAAATACTACTTTATCGATTTTTAATCGAAATTAGTAACATTATTTCGCACCATTCTTCTTGATTTAATAATAGGATAAACAAACACCGAAGCCAGAATGATGATGGTACCCAGGTAAAAACCTCCCGACATCAGTTCTGAATCACCAAAAATAAAAAAGGCCAGTATAATGCCGTAAATGGGTTCCATATTTACTGATAGTACTACGGTATATGCCGAAAGTTCCTTCATCACATCTACACTCATAGCAAAGGCAAAAGCAGTACACACAATGCCTAAGATCAATAAATAACCGATATCTGAAATACCAGGAGTAAAGAATTCCTTGTTCATCTCACCGGAAAACAACAAGTAGATGCTGATGACAAAAATACCTCCACACATTTCATAAAAACTAATTAAGGTAGGAGAGTTGCGTACGGTATATTTTTTATTCAGGATGGTAAATATAGTGGCTAAAATAGTAGAAATGAGCGCGGTGATGATGCCGTCAATGTGTTTTAATTCGTAACTGAAAATAAGATATAAGCCCAATACAATGCACAAACCAATGGACACTTCTAACAGATTGATCTTCTTTTTAAAAAACAAGGGTTCTAATATGCTGGCAAACAAAGCTCCCGACGATAATATGCCCAGTGTTACCGATATGTTTGAAATTTTAATAGCATGAAAAAAGGTAATCCAGTGCAGTGCCACCACAACACCAACACCCAGTAATTCAAATATTTCTTTAGGAGGCAAAAGAAGATTTGTTTTTCTGATGCGCAGATAAATAAATAATCCAGTGGCAGCAAAAAGCATTCGGTACCATACCATTTGTACGGCCTGCATTTCAATGAGTTTACCCAATATGGCCGTAAAACCATAAATAAGTACAATAAAATGCATGGTAGCCAGGCTGGAGGAATGAGTTCTTTTCACTGTTGATTACTTTGTTAATGTCCGACCAAAGATACGTGTTATAAAACTGTTGTAAGAAGGATAAATATCATGGAATTGAAAGGGGGTAATGGTTCAGCAGAAGAAGGTAATTATAGATACAATCCGGTACTAAATAAAGTAGAAGAAGTAATAGCCGAAAAAAGTTTGCCCTTACCGTACGCAAAATTGCATATTACCATCTCAAGGTGTTTAAGATGCCCTTATGCAAAATTGCATATTACCATTGTAAAGTGTTTGAGATGCTCATATGCAGAATTGCGTATTAGCATTGTAAAGCCTTTACATAGCTAATGGGCAAAAAATGCCCGAAGGTATGGGAGTGTGATTTGTATGGTTTAATTGTTATGTGCTTCTTTTCTTCTTCAAAAACGAAGGAGTGTCTTGATGAAGGAGAGGTGAGGTTGTTTTACCTTCTTGATGGTTACATGCAAAATATGTTCGTTTGGTTTGTTAATAAATTCTTGTGTTTATGTGATTAAAAAAGTTTATTCAATTTCAATAAATATATTACCTTTAAACTTTGGAATGAAAGAGGTACTATTAACATCCAAAACACATCAAAAAAGCTTGTCATCGCGCTTTCAGTATGATGAATTAAATGAGCTTTTTGTAATTTTTTTTCTTAAAATAACTCGTTGGCTGACATGTTTTTGTCGGTCTTTTTTTTGCTCTTTCTTAAAAGAATTCAGAATTCAATTTGTCGAATTTAATAGCAATGCTTTTTCTTATTACGAAAAGGTACAATTAAATACATATGTAGGTCATCCTATTGCATTTGCATATAACACAATAAAAAATCAAACTATCAAGAATAAAGTATTAAATAATGAATCACCTTAAACGTTTGTTTTTTCCTTTGGGGTTGACAAAAACAAAACTCAGTGTCTTGCTGGCTCTGTGTTTTTAAATTATTTACTACTACATTTTTGATACTAATTATAAACACATGAAGAACAGAAGTTTAGTTTCCATTAATGATTTCTCAAAAGAAGAAATACTAAAGATTGTTGAATTGGCAGCAAAGTTTGAGGAGAATCCAAATCAGGATTTATTGAAGAATAAAGTGGTTGCCAGCCTGTTCTTTGAACCTTCAACACGCACAAGGTTAAGTTTTGAAACGGCCATAAACAGGTTAGGAGGCAGGGTAGTTGGTTTTACAGATGCTTCGTCATCATCCACAACAAAGGGAGAAACCTTAAAAGATACCATTAAGATGATTAGCAATTATGCTGATTTAATTGTAATGCGTCATCCTTTAGAAGGTAGTGCCCGTTATGCTTCGGAGCAGTCGGGTGTACCCATTGTAAATGCCGGAGATGGTGCCAATCAGCATCCTACGCAAACCATGCTCGATTTGTATTCGATACAAAAAACACAGGGAACCCTTGAGAATCTGAATATTTTTATGGTGGGAGATTTAAAATATGGTCGTACTGTACATTCCTTGTTGCAGGCCATGGCTCATTTTAATCCGGTATTTAATTTTATTTCGCCCGAAGAATTAAGAATTCCTGATGAGTATAAATATTGGCTCGATTCAAAAGGGATTCAGTACTACGAGCACAGTGAGTTTACCGATATTATTTCAAGAGCTGATATTCTTTATATGACCAGGGTTCAGCGCGAGCGATTTGCAGATCCTATAGAATACGAAAAAGTTAAAAACGTTTATATACTTAAAAATTCGATGCTGGAGAACACAAAAGACAATTTGCGTATCCTGCATCCTCTGCCGCGTGTAAATGAAATTAGCACCGATGTTGATGCCAACCCAAAGGCTTATTATTTTGAGCAGGCCGAAAACGGAGTGTATGCCCGTATGGCCATTATGTCATCTATTTTAGGAGTAGTTTAAGTTATTTACCGAATTAAAACAAAAACAATGAGCAAGAAAAAGGAATTAAGTGTAAACGCCATAAAAGAAGGAACCGTAATAGACCACATACCAGCATCGTACCTTTTTAAGGTAATTAGCATTTTAGGTTTAGATCATTGCGAAAACCTCATCACTTTTGGAACAAATTTAGGTAGTAACAGATATGGGAAAAAGGCCATTATAAAAGTAGCCGATAAGTTTTTTGAAGATGAAGATCTGAACAGAATTGCCCTTATTGCTCCCGAAGCCAGATTAAATATCATTCGCGATTATGAGGTGGTAGAAAAAAAGGAGGTGATAGTACCACAGGAAATAATTGGTATCGCCAAATGTTTTAATCCCAAGTGTATTACCAATAACGAAGAAATAACTACTAAGTTTAACCTGGTGAATTCAAATGTATTGGCTTTAAAGTGTCACTATTGCGAAAAAATTACCACCGAAGAGCATCTGGTGATATTGTAGGTGGTTAATAATAAAAATTAATAGAGTTCGGTTAAAATACTTTATAAATCCAGTTATGCCTTTATACATGTTTAATCCCACCGGGATTGTCAGAGCAGGGCTTGGTTTTCAAATTCTATAAATATTAAACTTCTCTGAAGTTATTTTAATATCCCTAGAGGGGATTCATGTTTATAGATAAGGTTATTACAAAATATAAACAACTCCAGCGGGGTTGCATGTAGTAAGATTAACTAATTTAACCGGACAATAATGAATAAAAATATGTCAAAAGTAGATTGGAAACCGGGAAATATGGTGTATCCATTACCGGCAGTGATGGTTACAGTCGGTAACGCACCAGAAAATTATAATATCATAACCATTGCATGGACAGGTACAATTTGTTCGGATCCGCCAATGTGTTACATCTCCGTACGCAAAGGACGACATTCATATGCCATGTTAAAAGAAACAGGTGAGTTCGTGATAAACCTAACCACAAAAGATTTGGCTTATGCTACAGACTGGTGTGGTGTGAGGTCGGGAAGACAGTATGATAAGTTTAAAGAAATGAACCTGACACCGGGTAAGGCAAGTGTGGTGAGTGCGCCAATAATTGAAGAATCACCTATAAACATTGAATGTAAGGTGACTCAGGTCATTCCTTTGGGAACCCACGATATGTTTATGGCAGAGGTGGTTAATGTAAAAGCCGATGAAGCATATATTGATGAATCGACGGGTGCCTTCGCACTAAATAAGGCAAAGCCAATTTGTTATTCGCATGGTAATTATTTTGAAGTGGGAAAAAAGATTGGCAAATTTGGTTACGCTGTAGAAAAGAAAAAGAAAAAAAGAACAGTGAGGAAAAAGTAGTTCTGAATAATTTTAACCATAAACTAAATTAACCTATGAGAAAGTTTTTAGTATTTATTGGTATTCTATGCTTATCGCAAATCGTTTATTCACAAGGCAAAACCATTGATGAATTAAATCCCGAGTTTTTAGATTGGTTTAACAAAGATTTTGATGATGATAAAATCATGGGATCTAGTGTTGATAAAACCTATGAGTTGCTTTTGAAGGATAAAAAAGTAAAGCAAACCGTTATTGTAGCGGTTATTGATGGTGGAGTAGATGTTTATCATGAGGATTTGAAAGGTAAGATTTGGATAAATGCCGACGAAATTCCGGATAATGGCATCGACGATGATAACAATGGTTATGTAGACGATATTCATGGATGGGGATTTTTAGGAAATGCTGATGGTGAAAACATCTCCTACGAAAACATGGAAGTGACTCGAATACTTAAACTTGACGATGAGTCGCATGAGTTATATGAAGCTGCAAAGGAAATATACGAAAAGGAAATGTCTCAGGTGGAGGCTTCCATTAAAGGAATTAAGAAATTTGAAGAGTCATTTGTTAATGCCAAAAAACTGATAAAGGCAGAAACAGGGGTAGAGGTAAATAGCTACGAAGAAATTAAAAAGGCAAAACCAATAAGTAAAGCAGGTAAAAGCGCTAAAAAATGGCTCTTCAAGAGGTATAAATATGGTTTTACCGAAGATAGGCTGGAAAAAGCTAAAAAAAGAAATGAAGATCAGATTGAACGTTATCTGAATAAGGAGTTTAATCCCAGAGAGTTGGTTGGAGATGATCCTTCAGATATTAATTGTATTGGGTATGGAAATAATGATGTTGTAGGACCTGATGCCAGTCATGGTACATTTGTGGCCGGAGTCATTGCAGCTAACAGGGATAACGGTATCGGAATAAACGGTGTAGCAACCCATGTGAAGATTATGGCCTTAAGAACTGTGCCTGATGGAGATGAGCGCGATAAGGATATTGCTTTGTCTATTAGATATGCTGTGGATAATGGCGCACATATAATCAATATGAGTTTTGGAAAGCCGCTTTCTCCTTACAAACAATTTGTTGATGATGCAGTAAAATATGCCGAAGAAAAAGGTGTTTTATTGGTGCATAGTGCCGGTAATGCCGGGAAAAATAATAATGATTCGGAAGTATATCCAAATTGCAATTACATAAGTGGAGGCCAGGCTTCCAACTGGATTACAATTGGTGCTTCATCTAAAACCAGAGATAAAGAAGTAGCAGGTATCTTTTCTAATTATGGGGATGCTTCAGTTGACTTTTTTGCTCCCGGAGTGGATATGATTTCTTTGGAGCCGGAAAGTACATATAGTATGGGAAGCGGAACCAGCTTTTCATCGCCTGTAGTTTCAGGTGTTGCAGCTTTAATATTGTCTTATTATCCTGAATTCAAGGCCAAAGAGTTAATTGAAGTCTTAAACCAAAGTACATATAAGGTAGATAAACCTAAAAAAGTATATCAACCCGGATTTAAATCTCGAAAGAGAGAAAAAGTATCATTCTCTACTTTATCTAAAAATGGAGGTGTGGTGAATGCTTACGATGCTTTTTTATATTTAAATGATAAACAATAAGTGTATTGTTGGCCTTAATACTTTAAGTAGTGGTATTTTTTTTAACAGATTAGATTCATTATTGCTTGAATCATATATCTTTGTGGCCATTTTTATAAAATCAGATTAAAGTTTTTGTTTAGATAATGAGTATTCAAAAGGAATTAATAGCGCGTAGTGGTTCGGTTTGCGAATTGTGTGGATCTGCTGATGATCTGTCGGTATATGCAGTACCTTCATCTCCGGCTAATGGAGCTAATGAGAGTATTTATATTTGCACTACATGTAAAGAGCAAGTAGAAGATCCTGGTAAGGTAGATGTTAATCACTGGCGTTGCTTAAACGATAGTATGTGGAGCCAGGTTCCTGCTGTTCAGGTGATGGCGTGGCGCATGTTAAATCGTTTAAAAAAAGAAGGTTGGCCTCAGGATCTTTTGGATATGTTATATCTTGAAGAGGAAGTTTTGGATTGGGCTAAAGCTGCAGGAGATGGAGAGGATGATGATGATGTGGTTAAGCACCTGGATAGTAATGGTGTGGTATTGCAAGCAGGTGATACAGTTGTCTTAATAAAAGATTTAAATGTAAAAGGAGGCGGCTTTACGGCTAAAAGAGGAACTGCGGTTCGTGGTATTGGTCTTGTTCACGATAATCCCGAACAAATTGAAGGTCGTGTAAACGGTCAGCAAGTTGTTCTTTTAACGCAATACGTAAAGAAAACAAATTAAAAGTAAGCTTTAGTATAAATGAGACCTGGTATTTTTTATCAGGTCTTTTTTTGTGTGATTTGCTGCTGTTGCACTACTGCAGTTACCAAATGGAGTTGACGAGTAATGTGCCATAATGTTGAAGTTTGGTCATGAATATTAAGGTTGTGTTAAGGTAAAGAGTGTTAAAATCAAAACCATATTTAGTCTATATCGTATTAAGAGATGAAATTGATTAGGGGATGACAGGGATAGTTAATAAGCAAGGAGGAGTAAAAGATTTTAGGTTTTATGCTCAAAGATTCGTCTTTTTAAGAAAGAAGAGTAACAGAGCTTTACCTGATTTGGTATTTATGTATACAGTAATGGCTGTATTTTGGTTGGTTTTTATCTCAATAATAGTTTGTCATGCACTACAAATGGCTAAGGAAGTACTATACTTCAATTATGTTATAGGTATTGTATTGGTAACTATTTATTTAGCGGGTAATTATTTAATAAACCTAAAACTGTTAAGGTACTTATTTTTGTTATTGACCTTAGTTTCAACAAGCTTTTTGTGGGTATATACCGAAGGAAGTTCAGGGCCAAGTATTCTTATAATTCTTGGGTATGTTACCATGCTGGTATTTATTTCTATGGGTAGAGAGTTTAATATTATGCTGACCATTCTGGTGATAAATACAATTGGACTGTTTGTGATAGAATATTTATTTCCTGACTTTATTGAAGTTTATCAGTCTCATAATCAGAAAACTTTGGATATTTTGAGTTTGGTTTCTTTGTTGTTTTTATTTGAAATACCGCTATTAATTTATGCTCGGACATATCTGTATAAAGAAAGAAATCAGGCAATTGA
This sequence comes from Labilibacter sediminis, assembly GCF_005877885.1. Lineage (GTDB taxonomy): Bacteria > Bacteroidota > Bacteroidia > Bacteroidales > Marinilabiliaceae > Saccharicrinis > Saccharicrinis sediminis. The sequence goes on along the minus strand of NZ_VCHY01000010.1, from coordinate 186,613 downwards.
ATCGGCAGAGTCAAAATCTTCTATTTTGGCTAATATGAGTCATGAGATACGGACGCCCATGAATGCCATAATTGGTTTTACTGAATTAATGTCCGACCCTCAGCTTGAACGTAAAGAAATAGATAGTTATTTAAAAATCGTTAATCAGAATTCAAGAACACTAATGAATCTTTTGAATAATGTGATTAACATGTCTAAGCTTGAGTCCGGAAGTGCACAGGTTTATATATCAAGAGTTAGTGCCAATGAGGTAATTAAGTTTGTTTATGAAACACTAAAGTCGTTATGTGTGAATTCAGAAACAGAGTTAAGGGTTGAGTATATCGAAGAAGAAAAGGCGCAATTAGAGGTGGATGAAAATTTACTTTTTCAGATTATTGTTAATCTTGGTTATAATGCCATAAAATTCACGAGTAAAGGTGTCATTGCCATTAAGGCAAACAGGAGTAAAGATGATGTTATTTTTTCAGTTAAAGATACAGGCTGTGGCATTCCAAAGGAGGAGATAGGGAATTTGTTCGAACGTTTTAGTCAGGTTAAGAGCGATGCAAATATAATGCCTGCCAACGGGGCAGGATTGGGACTTTCGATTTGTAAAGGGTTAATCGACTTAATGCAGGGCGAGATATGGTGTACTTCGGAGGTTGGTGTTGGATCTGAATTTTTTGTGAAGTTACCTGTGGTATCTCAACTTTCTAAAAAATAAAAAAGCGGAGAATCTCCATCCTCCGCTCTAATTCTAATACTAATAAAAAAATATCCTTTATAATAGGTTTCCTATTTTTATACCGAAGTAAATTGTTCTTGGAGCTTGTGGACCATATATGTAACCCGGATCACGATCAATGCCATTATCAAAGTCTGACTGATAGCTGTTAAAGATATTTTTAACACCACATGATAAACCGATGTCAAAACCTTTTGATTTAATAATATACTCAGCTTTAGCTCCTAAGTCAAAAAACTGCTCAGTGGTTCTTAATTCTCCAGCTTCAGGATCAGCAATTGTGTTACCATAGTACTCAATTTTCATCTTGCCGGTATAAGTCGCATTGGTTGACAACGTAAAGTTTTTAAGTGGCAAATAATTTAATGTAAAGAATCCATAGTTGTTTGGAGTTCTTAAAAATTCATCCGTAATAATATTATCGGTATACACCTGCTCTTCTTCGTATAAACTTGTTTGGGTGGTAAAACCTGAGTTAAAGTTCATTTTTACAGAAGGGGCATATCTTAATTCAAAGTTGATGCCTTGTACAATACCAGATACTTCGGAGTTAACTCTCTTGTAATAAAAGATGGTTTCGTCGTCCTTGTCTTGTTCTATCTCATGAATAAAAGGATTATCTAAATAAGTATAAAAACCTTCCATTAAAAACTCAAACTCACCATTTCCTAGATCGGTATGATAGTTAAAAGAAGCCATAAAACTGTGACTGGTTTCTTGTTTTAAGTTATCTCCATTGATGTGGAAAACCTGTCTGGCAGCTGAAGTTTCTACGTGCAAGTCTTCATCAAAGATTTGAGGAGCCTTATAGCCTTGTGAGTAGCTGCCTCTGATTCGGATATTGTTTGTTGGAGAGTATAGTAGGTTTAAGCGTGGACTTACAACCAAGTTACTTAAGTCATTGCTTGAGTTAACCTTGTTTTGAATATCATAATAATCACCTCTTAACCCAGCTGAAATAGTCAATTTTGGAAATGCATATTCGTATTGGCCAAATAAACCAACAATATTGCTTGTTTGGTCAGAAACTAATCGTTCATCAACCGTTTTACCATTGTCATCGGTATAAGCTGATTTTTTATCGTTTAAAATACTTCCATTGCTTTCAAGCCCTACTATAAAATTTGATTTTCCATAGTCGGCTTTGTATTGAGCGCCATATGCATAAGCCAGGTCAGTGGTAGTACCATAACCACCAGGATCCATTTCTGCACCGTAATACGTCCATCTGTCTACGTGTTGAGCAGATGCATATACTGATAACTCGCCATTGTTTTCACCTACAAAACGTGTAAAATTAATCGCTCCGGTATTTATTTTGTGTCTGATAGATTCAGCAATTAATGTTTCATGTTCAGGTGTATCAAGATTATCGCCTCCTCTTCGTGCTTCTTCAATGTGAAAGTAGTCAAAGGTGATTTTATTTCTATAACCTATTCTGTGATAGATGCTTGTTCCAAAAGTTGCATTCTTTAATTGAGCTAATTCTGTAAATTCATCTTCATTGGCAAAATATCCTTCTCTTTTTCGGTGAGTGGCATAAAGGCTCATTCCTGAGTTTTTGTCTTCAGAAACAATAGAGGTGTGCAAGTTTAAATTCAGATCGTTGGCTGTGTTGTTCTCGCCAAAACCCATAATACCATTATTAATCCCGGCTTCAAATGTATTTGTAGTTGGTTCTTTGGTGATAAGGTTAATGGTTCCGGCAATGGCGTTACTTCCATACAGTGCTGAACCTCCTCCTTTAACCACTTCAACTTGTTCAATCATATTGGCAGGAAGGATTTCTAATCCATAAACGCTGGCCAATCCTGAAAATATTTGACGACCATTGATTAATACCTGGGAGTATGACCCATCCATGCCATTCATTCTAACGCTGTTAGCTCCACAGTTTTGGCATGTGTTCTCTGTTCTTAATCCGGGAGTAAAGTTTAATCCTTCACTTAAAGTAACAGACTGTGTTTGGCTAAAAGCCTTAGGGGTCATGGTGCTAACAACCATAGAAGCATCAATCCTTCTTTTAGGGTGTTTATCGGCAGTTACTACCACTTGCTCCAATCCTAGCACATCTTCTTCAAGCGAGATGTTCAGGTCTAGTGGGTTTTTGTATGACAGGTTAACAACAACCTCTTTGGATTTATGTCCCATAGCCTGCACAACAAGAGTGTGTTCTCCTTCAGGAATATCTGTAAGGGTAAAGACTCCGTTTTCATCGGATGCAGAGCCTATGGTGGTTGACTTAATGACTACAGTTGCAAATGGAAGAGGTTCTCCATTCGTAGTAATTTCACCTTGTATAGGTGGTACACCATCGTTTGCAAGAATATTGATGGAAAATAATAATGCGATTAATGTTAGAAATTGCTTTAAGTGATTCATATTTAATGTATGTGTGTTACGAATAAGCTTGATCGGTTTAGTTTAATTGATCAAGAATAGTTTTATTGATTAATAATGCAAGGCTGTACCTGAGTTGGTGTAGTTTAAGTTGCTTCTAGTCATGAATTTATATTGAATTACAGTCAGTTGTGGGCTGTGGTGCTGTTTGCGTTATTTTACCCGTGAAAATGACATTCTCAGGAGAATGCGCATATAGGTGTTTAAACTTATTTCAGCATTAAGTTGTACATACAAAACATTGTAATACTGTTTTGTATGTATAATATGGACGTATTTCTAAATAAATTAAACTACAGGAGGTCCTCTGTGAGGATAAGAGTGTAAGTGTTGCTTTTTGTGGGTGTTGTTATTAAAAACAATTTCTTCCTTGTGGAGTAACATACAAGATGATTGTATGCTAAATTTTTGTGTATTATTTAAAAATGTAAAGGAGGAAGAAAAGATGTAATTTGAAGAACCACAATCAGAACTGTTATGAGTGTGGTCTGCTCCATTGGTCTGATGGTAGTGAACCAATAATTGGTTATTATCAAGGATGTGCGCATGAAGACCATTCCCAAGCGTGAGAGTTAACCCAACATTAAGAAATAGCACCAAGGCTAAAAATCCAACTGATAATATTTTATTAATCCTGTTTATCATAGACAGTGCAAAAATGGTAGATTTAAAATTTAAATCATATCCCTATAATAGGGGATTTTAATGCACTGTATGTTTTAATTGAATTTGATATTTGAAAAGACAGGTCTAATTTAGATTTATTACCCTCCCGCCTTTTTTGCTTTGTATCCGGCTTTGATCAGTAAATCAAGAATTTTATCGCGGAAATCTCCCTGAATTAAAATTTCGCCATTCTTCACTGTTCCACCAACTCCACATTTCGATTTTAATTCTTTTCCTAAATCTTTTAAATCATCATCATCACCAATAAAACCTGTTACTAAAGTTACAGCCTTTCCTTTTCGTTGTTTCTTATCAAGCATAACTCTAAGGTTTTGCTGTTGCGGAGGCAAAGTTTCTTCTGCCTGCTCATCATCATGCTGATAGTCAAAGTCACTATTGGTTGAAAATACGATTCCGTCTCTGTTTTTTTTATTCTTTTTAGCCATGTCTACTTGGATTTTGTTGCAAAAATAAAAAATAAATACAGTCAGGAAATAGGTTTGAAAAGAAAGACGGTCGGGTTTTTGTATGACTTGTCATTTTTTACAGAGATAATTGTGCTTAGCTTTAACCCGGATTATGCATTAGGTTTTCTTTATGAACATTGAAAATACAACCTGTCTGTCCGGTAGGCAGGTAAAACAAACACTTGCTGAAACAAGACATAGCATCGCTACGGAGAGTTGAAGCAAGTGAGTAAAACGATTTGTTTTAAAGTAGTTTCAATGTGTTAAGATTAGCTAATGCATTTTGCAGGTTTACGTGTGTTGTTTGCAAAAAGTTTGCTTAAGAAGTGTAAAAGTGAAGTTTGATTATTAAAACTCTGAATTTTATCATATTTTTGGGAAGTTTTTTCCGAAACGAAAAAAAAACACCCATTTTATGGAAAGCAATATGTGTGATATGTAATTCTTAATTACATTTTTTTTGTAAACGGAAATAGATAGATTAATACGAAATTCATCCAATGTATAAGATTGTAGGTAAAACGTTTTTTTCGGAAAATGTTGTCAAATTAGATATTGAAGCTCCTCGAATAGCAAAGGCCAGGAGAGCGGGACACTTTGTGATTGTAAAAATTGGCGAAAAAGGAGAGCGTTTTCCTTTAACCATTGCAGGTGCAGATAGAGAAAAAGGGACCATTACCCTGGTAGTACAAAAAGTAGGAGTGTCTTCGCGAAAATTGGCTGCGCTTGAGGTAGGAGAGTCAATAACCGATTTGGTTGGACCATTGGGGAAAGCAACGCATATCGAGAATAAAGGTACCATTTTAGCTTGTGGTGGAGGTGTTGGAGTTGCGCCTTTGTTGCCAATTGTAGAGGCATATAAAAATGCAGGTAATAGGGTAATAACAGTTATCGCCGCCAGATCTAAAGATTTGATTATTCTCGAAGATCAAATCAGGGCTTTCTCTGATGAATTAATTATCATGACAGATGATGGTTCATACGGAAAAAAAGGTTTGATAACAGAGGGGATGGAAGAGGCCATTGCTAAAGAAAATATAAGTGAAGCTATGGTAATCGGCCCTGCCGTGATGATGAAATTTGCCTCCATGGTTACTAAAAAACACAATATTCCAACTTTAGCCAGTTTAAATACCATTATGGTAGATGGTACAGGTATGTGTGGTGCATGTAGGATTACGGTAGCCGGAAAAACAAAATTTGTTTGTGTTGATGGTCCCGAATTTGATGCCCATCAGGTTGATTTTGATGAAATGTTACTTCGTTTAAGTGGCTTTAAGGAAATAGAAAAAGAAGCTGATGAGTCTTACCTGAAAGATCATGAATGTTAGTACATTTTAATTATTAAGTATCTGTTAATTATTAGTTGAAGCAATATTACATTCCAAAAATGGAAGAAAAAGATAACTACTTAAAATCTGAGCGCAGTCAGCAATGGCGTGAGGATTTACGAAAAAAAATAAAAAACAAAGAGCGCACTCAAATTCCACGGGTAAAAATGAACGAGATTGATCCTAAGGAAAGGATTAAGTCGTATGTAGAGGTGAATTGTGGTTTAAATAAAGAGCAGGCGCAAAATGAAGCTGCCAGATGTTTGGATTGTGTTAATCCAACATGTATTTCCGGCTGTCCGGTAGAAATCAATATTCCTAAGTTTATTAAGCGAATTGAGGAGGGTAAATTTGATGAGGCAGCCAAGGTTTTAAAAGATACAAGTACACTACCTGCTGTATGTGGAAGAGTTTGTCCACAGGAAAAGCAGTGCGAAGCCAAGTGTTTTTATACTCAGAAGTTAAAGAAAGAACCTGTAGCCATAGGTTACCTCGAAAGATTTGCGGCTGATTATGAACAAGCATCAGGCCAGGTTTCTATTCCTGAATTAGCTGAGCCAAACGGTATTAAAATAGCATGTATTGGTTCAGGACCTGCAGGTTTAACCTTTGCCGGTGAAATGGCTAAAAGAGGTTATGAAGTAACCGTGTTTGAGGCCTTGCACGAAATAGGAGGTGTATTAAAATATGGTATTCCTGAATTTAGGTTGCCCAATAGTGTGGTTGATATTGAGATCGATAGTCTTATAAAGATGGGTGTTCATTTCGAAACAAACTTCATTGTTGGTAAAACAGCTACTGTTGAAGATTTAAAGGAAGAAGGCTATCAGGCGTTCTTTACTGGTAGTGGAGCCGGATTGCCTCGTTTTATGAATATTCCAGGCGAAAACTACATTGGTATTTTAAGTTCTAATGAATACCTTACGCGCATTAATTTAATGCATGCTGCCGATAAGGATAGCGATACGCCTGTAGTTAGTGGTAAAAATGTAATGGTGATTGGAGGAGGTAATACAGCCATGGACTCTGTGAGAACAGCTAAACGTTTAGGTGCTGAAAGAGCAATGATTGTTTACCGCAGAAGTATGGCCGAGATGCCGGCGCGTATAGAGGAGATTGAGCATGCAAAGGAAGAAGGTATCGAATTTATGACTTTGTCAAATCCTGTTGAATATTTGGCAGATGATAAAGGAAGAGTGAATCAGGTAAGGATTCAAAAGATGGAGTTGGGAGAGCCTGATGCAAGTGGAAGAAGAAGGCCAATTCCAATTGAAGGATCGGAGGAGCTGATTGAAGTTAACACGGTTGTTGTAAGTGTAGGGGTTTCTCCAAATCCTATAGTGCCGGATTCGTTACCTGATTTAAAAACCTCATCTTGGGGTACCATTGAAGTTGATGCGGATACATTTCAGTCGTCAATGCCCGAAATGTTTGCAGGAGGTGATATTGTAAGAGGGGGAGCGACGGTGATATTGGCCATGGGAGATGGTCGTAAAGCTGCCCAATCGATGGATGCTTACTTAAAAGGAAATTAAAATTGTCTTTAATAATTATAATTGATTTGTATGAAGATATTAGAAACTAAATATATGGGACTTCGTCTAAAGAATCCCATTATTGTAGGAAGTTGCGGATTAACATCAACTGTTGAAGGAATTAAGAAATTAGCAGAAAACGGTGCTGCAGCGGTAGTATTAAAATCAATTTTTGAAGAAGAAATAATAAAGGAGCACGAACAAACATTTAAAAATAGCCTGGGAGAGCATGAAAATAATCTGGAATTTCTTGATTATTTTGACTATCAAATAAAAAATGATGTGCTTAAAAAAACGGCTACTCTGATTGAGGAAGTAAAGAAAGAGGTTGATATTCCGATTATTGGAAGTTTAAATTGTGCTACTTCAGGTGAGTGGATTTCTTATGCTAAGCAGCTTGAAAGAGCAGGAGTAGATGCCATTGAGTTAAATGTTTTTAAATTGCCATTCAATATTGAGCAGGAGTCAGATGAGCAGGAGAAATTATATTTATCTATCATAGAAAAAGTGAAGACGCACATTAAAGTGCCTGTAGCAATTAAGATTGCACAGTATTCATCGAATCTTGCAGCGGTAATTAAAAAATTAGATACAGCAGGCGTAAATGCAATTACTTTATTCAACCGCTTTTATAATGTCGATTTTGATATTATGACTGATGAGGTTAAGGCTGGTTCGCCATATTCGTCTGAGTTAGATTATTATAATACTTTGCGCTGGATCTCCATCATGTCGGGCAAAGTTACTACTGATCTTTCTGCAAGTACAGGAGTACACTCTGCAGAAACAGCCATTAAAATGATTATGGCAGGAGCTACAACTGTTCAGATGGTTTCAAAAATATATAAAGATGGAGCAGAGTCTATTGCTGAAGTACTGAAAGGGATTAAGGATTGGATGAACAAAAGAAAGTATGTGAGCATTGATGAGTTCAGGGGAAGTGTACATCATGAACCAAATGAAAATGCAGAAAGGTTTGAGCGAGTGCAATTTATGAAGTACTTTTCAGATCATAAAGTGGATTAGTTGTTTGATCTTGGTTGTTAGTATTTGGCTGTTGGTTTAATGAAGTAGGTAATTAAGTTTGCTTGTTTAGGTGATTTTAATAGTAAGAGGCAGATCTTTGTTGGATAAGAGCATTTAGCTAACGACTAATAACTAATAACTAACAACCAATCGCCATTATTTGAATACTTTAAAATTCCTAATAGATTAGTTTTGTTGTTAGCAATAAAAACACTATTTTTGCGCCCGAATTTAATAATTTAATTTAGTAAAATTATGTTGAATCATTATGAAGCCGTTTTCATTTTGACTCCCGTTTTGTCTGATGTTCAGATGAAGGAAGCGGTTGAAAAATTTCGAGCTGTTATCACTGATAACGGGGGCGAAATGGTAAGCGAAGAAAATTGGGGATTACGTAAGCTTGCGTACCCTATCCAAAAGAAATCTACAGGTTTCTACAACTTATTTGATTTCAAAGTTGAACCAGATGCGATTGCCAAGCTTGAGCTTGCTTTTCGTCGCGATGAGCGCGTTATTCGTTTTTTAACTTTTAAAATGGATAAACACTCAGAAGCTTATAGTGAGAAAAGAAGAAAAACAATCAAAGAAAAAAAGGAGAAATAAGCCATGGCACAAAATCAAAGTGAAATCAGATATTTAACTCCTCCGTCAGTTGAAATCAAGAAGAAAAAGTACTGTCGCTTTAAGAAAAACAAGATCAAGTATGTAGATTACAAAGATCCTGAGTTTCTTAAGAAGTTTTTAAATGAGCAGGGAAAAATTCTTCCTCGTCGTTTAACAGGTACTTCATTAAAGTATCAAAGAAAAGTTGCAACGGCTATTAAAAGGGCTCGTCACCTTGCGTTGTTGCCTTATGTTACTGATTTGATGAAATAAAAACAGGAGGATAAAAAATGGAAGTAATATTAAAAGATGATGTAGCTAACCTTGGTCATAAAAATGACATTGTAAAGGTTAAGGCCGGATACGGTAGAAACTACTTGATTCCACAAGGGCTTGCTATTTTGGCTACTCCTTCTGCAATTAAAGTGCATGAGGAAAATGTACGTCAAAGAGCTCATAAGGAGGAAAAAATTAAGAATGATGCGCTTGAATTAGCTCAAAAGATGGAAGGTCTTTCATTAACTATTGGAGCTAAAACAAGTACAACCGGTAAAATCTTTGGTTCTGTAAATACTATTCAGATTGCAGAAGCTCTTGAGAAAGCAGGTTATACTGTTGAGCGTAAAAACGTTTCTATTAAAGAAGACCAAGTGAAAGAGATTGGTAAATACGTAGCAACAGTTAAACTACACCGAGAAGTTAAAGTAGAAGTTAACTTTGAAGTAGTTGCTGAATAACAAAGTATAAATTTATACGAGATACATTTTCAAACAAACAGTGAAAAGCCACTTTGCACCCGCAGAGTGGCTTTTTATCTTTATAAGCTTAGGTGTTAGGATATAAAAAAAGGCCTCAAGTAAATTGAGACCTTAATAATATCTTATTTTATGAGTTTATTTATTTAAATATTTAGAGAGTGTTTCCATTAATATTTGCAGTCTGATCGGCTTAGCTAAATAATCATCGCAACCAGCTTCTAAACACTTTTCTCTTTCTCCTGACATTACGTGGGCTGTTTGTGCAATGATTGGTACTTTAGGATCATACTTTTTAATTTCGCGAGTAGCTGTATAACCATCCATGATTGGTAGTTGCAAATCCATCAATACCAGGTCGATATCGTTTTCTTTGTACATCTCTACAGCTTCTTTCCCGTCTTTAGCCCAAAGAATTTTTGCACTTGTTTTTCTTAAAGCGGCGTCAAAAAATATTTTGTTGGTATCAACATCCTCTACAACAAGTATTACTTTGTCTCCCCAATTTTGGTTTAGAGAACTACTTATATTTTCACTCATAATGTGTAAGTCAGTGTTCTGATGAATTGTATAATTGCCTCTAAAATAAGGTTTGTTGGGCGATTTACCAAATAAAATAATTATAAAAATAACAGTGTGGAGAATGTGCGTTTTTTTTCCTCATCGCATGAAAATGAATGGTAAAAAATCGGGTAAAATTGTCACAATAGCCTTAATTTTGGAATTCTCAGCAAGGAACGTAGAGAAAGACTAAAAAGATAATAAAGTGATTAAATATATATATACATTTTTTCTGGTATTTGGTTTGTTAAATGGGTTGCATGCAAGCAAAACGTATCCGGTAAATCAACACAAAATTGATTCAGTCTACAATAGTTTGAGTTTGGATCAGAAAATATTCTCGATTCTTGTTCCGGGCTCAAAATTAAACAAAGATTATCAGGAAATCTTTAAAGAAATAGGTGCAAACCGGTCTTTGATAAACGAAAGGCCAATGTTGGTTAATATTGACAGTATTTTTGAGTTTGCTGTGAGTAATGACCCCTTAATTTCAGATCAACTGATTCGCTCTGCTTTATTGCGAGGAAATAATGGAACGCTTAATGACCAATTTGAAAATATATTGTTACGAAAGAAGGGAGACGGGTTTTATTATAAAATGCGATCACCTTATGCACTGATGTATCAGGATAAGGATTTGAGGCCGGCAGACTTTTTTTTAGAACCATACGGGCGAATTATACTGCCTTACAAGCAATGTAAAAAGGAAGATGCGTGTTTTATGGCCAATATATATACCATTCCGGATAATGTTTTGGCAGGTTATGCAAAGCGTAGTTTATCTCATGATGTGGAATATCTGTCAACATTAAGGTGGAAAGAGTTGCAGGATATGTTTAAAGAGTATGAGTCGCCTTCTTTAGAATCAATATTGCAATTAGGTGGTTTAATTTATAGTGAGCAAGTAAAGGACGATTTTCAGCAACTTAAGCGTGTTTTTAGTTCGGGTTTATTGTCACCTCAAATACTTGAAAAAAGTTGTAAAAACAGCATTCTAATCGGGAAGCTAAAAGGATGTAAGCCAAAGGTGAGTTCCTATCATTCAATTGAAGAGGAGGTGAATACTTTGGTTAAGGAATTGTATCGGAAAGGAATGGTGTTAATGGAGAACAGGCAGATTATTCCACTTTCCGGCTTACAGAATCGAAAAGTAGCTTCCATTCATATTGGTGTTAAAAAGCAATCAGAATTTCAATCTACTTTATCCAGATATATGCATGTCGATCATTTTAATATTGAAGATGTACCGGATCCTAATCAGCTATTAAAATTAAAAAAAGAAACACAGGCATATAACACTATTATTGTTGGGGTTAATGGCGATTGGTATGATAAAGATAAAAACAAGTCGATATATTCTTTTTTACATCAGGTGTCGGCGTCTGCTGATTTAATAGTGGTTCACTTTGGTTCAGGTAACCGTCTGGCGCATTTGCCTTCGGGGCATCCGTTTAAAGCGGTCTTGCTCGCATATTCTACTTCGGATATTGCGCAGAATGTATCGGCCCAGATGGTGTTTGGAGGAGTTGGAGCGAATGGTGTTTTAGCTAAAAATATTAATGGTAAGTTTTCTTTTGGAACAGGTTATTTTACTGAGAAATCAAGGTTGGGCTATGTTCAGATCCAGGAAAAGGCCATGCAGGATACTTTGGCTTTAATTGATCAAATAGTTTATAAAGCTATTAGGGAACGTGCAACTCCTGGCTGCCAGGTATTGGTAGCTAAGGGTGGAGATGTTATCTATAATAAGGCCTTTGGTTATCATACCTATCAAAAAAGAAGGCACGTTACCCAAACTGACATGTATGATATTGCTTCGGTAACAAAAATTGTATCGTCGGTAGCCTCGGTAATGAAAATGTACGATGAAGGTAAAATAAACCTTACTGATTCTTTGGCACACTTATTACCCAGACTAAAAGGAAGCAATAAATCGGGTTTGCAGATGAAAGATATTTTGGTTCATCAGGCCGGACTGGAAGCCTGGATTCCTTTTTATACGCGTACCATAGATCAGGACAAACTTAAAGGAGATATTTACAGCAGGAGATTTTCAGGCAGTAAGTATTCCATTAAGCTGGATAATCATTTATATATGAATAAAACAGTTCGATACCGGTCGGATGTGTTTAGGCATAGTAAATCTGATGAGTTTAATGTTCAGGTTAGCGGTAAATGGTATATGAATCATGAGTATATAGATTCTATTAAGATGGTTATTGATACATCTAAGGTTGTGGAGAATCCGGATTATAGGTATAGCGATTTGGGATACTACTTTATTAAGGATATGGTTGAAGATCAATATAAAATACCATTAAATGATTTTGTAGAGAACACTTTTTACAAACCTTTAGGTGCCCATAGAACCCTTTATTTACCATTGTCAGCATATAGTAAGAAAGAAATTGTGCCTACCGAGAATGATAAGGCCTGGCGCAAGGAGCTGGTGCATGGATATGTGCACGATCCGGGTGCTGCTATGTTAGGTGGTGTTGGTGGACATGCCGGTGTATTTTCCAGCGCCGGGGATCTGGCTAAAATCTTGCAAATGTATAACAATTACGGAAGCTATGGAGGTGAACGTTTTATTGATTCAACCACATTAAAACTTTTTACTTCAGTAACTAAAGAAGGTAACAGAAGAGGGCTGGGGTTTGATAAACCGGTCTTGGATCCGGAAGTTTCAGGACCTTGTAGCAGGGAGGCATCACCTTCGTCTTACGGTCATTCTGGGTTTACCGGTACTTTGGTTTGGGTAGATCCAGAATATGATCTGATCTACATATTTTTATCTAACAGGATACATCCAAATCAATACAATAAAAAGCTGATTAAAGATGATGTAAGAACCAACATTCAATCAGCTATTTATCGTTCATTGCCCGAGTATTGGGAAAAGAAAAAAGCCATTGAGAATGATTTAATTGTTAATAAGGTTATTGGTTATTAGTTGTTAGTTTTTAGTGAGCATTCATCAGTGATTAAAAGTTTTTTTTAATAAAGCAGTATTTCTATATGGAGGCAAGTATGCTAATCAAGAATATTGTTACAAACAACTAATAACCAACAGCCAGTAACTAAGAATACTATCTCAAATTATAATATGTAGTAAAGGCTTTGATGGCATAGCTTTGATCCTTAACTCCGCCAAGTTCGCGAATGGAATGCATGGCTAGCATTGGGTTTCCTATATCCACTGTTCTGATGTCAAGCTGACCTGTTGATACATTCCCAAGTGTTGAACCTCCTTCCATGTCTGAGCGGTTTACAAACTTTTGGTAAGGTACACCTGCTTTTTGGCAAATGGTTTCAAAAACAGTTCCTGAATCTCCATCGGTAGTGTATTTTTGGTTGGCATGTATTTTTATAACCGGACCACCATTCATTACGGGGTGTAGCACAGGATCGTGTTTTTCAATCAGGTTAGGGTGGATGGAGTGCGCCATATCTGCCGAAATCATAAATGAATTATAAAGTGTTTTATAAAAATCATCCTGACTATAGTTTAAGGCGAAATTAATGCGTTGCAAAATATTATTGAGCACTGGAGATCCGGCACCCTGCTTGGTTTGACTTCCTACTTCTTCATTATCAAAAATACAAAGCATTTGTGTGGTATCCGGATTGTCAGAATTTAAAAGGGCTTTTAATCCTCCATGAGCCATCGCCAGATCATCAAGCTTAGGAGAGCTGATCATATCTTTATTTACGCCCATGATACAACCTTTTTCATGTTCGTACAGTGTAAGGTCAAAATCGACAATATCTTCGGTATCAACCTTTAATTCTTTTGCCAAAAGACCTATAAGGTAGTTGTCTTTTTCAAAGGTTTCATTAACCATACCCATTAACGGGAGCATATCTTTTTGTCTGTTTAGGGCAATGCCTTTATTAACTTCTCTGTTTAGGTGAATAGCTAAATTAGGAATAATTAGCAACGGTTCTTTAAAATGTACAAAAGCAGATTCAGGGAATAGCGTATTTTTGCTTTTTAAACTTACCCGACCAGCCAGCGAAAGGGGTCTGTCCATCCAGGTCATTAAAATTGGACCGCCATAGACTTCGGTGTTGAGTTTTAACAATTTATTTTCAACCACTATTTCCGGCTGTGGTTTAACTTTAAAGCCAGGCGAATCGCTATGTGCGCAAATCATTTTTATACCGCTGTCGGGCAAATTCTTTGTTCCTAAGGAGAACGCAAAAATGGCTGAATCATTTTTGGTCGTAAAATATTTCTTGCCTTTTTCTAACTTCCATGTTTCTGTAAGGTGAAGTTCTTCGAAATTATGGTTAATCAGTTCTTTTTTAATATTTGAAACCACATGGTATGGTGACGGGCTATCGTATATAAAATCTATTAGTTCCTGTGCTGTTGTATGTTCTTGTGTCATATCATCTATTTTTTTGCAATTTAAAAATAAACATGCTTTAATTAATAACAGTGATATATGATTTTTGTTAGTTACTTTTATAACAAGGTAGATTAAAGTTTTGTGTTGAATTCAGTTTATTACTTGAAAACAATCATTTGTTTAGGGTGTTTGATTTAAATAAGTGAACAAATTAAAGGTGCCATTATGGATGAACTCAGAAAAATGCTTTTAAATTATCCTATGCTAACACCGGAGGATATTGATTTAATTGTTGAAAATGCCAATGTTAAATCCTTTAAAAAAGGAAGTGTACTGTTGCGAGAAGGACAGGTTTCAAAAGAGTGTTATTCTGTTTTGAAAGGTATTGTGCGAGAATATTATATGGTTGATGGTGATGAAAAGACAACTGCTTTTTATACTGAGGGGCAGGCGGTAAATGCATTTACCAGTTTTACCCAGGATAAACCATCTAAACATTTCTTAGTTTGTGCTTCGGATTGTGTATTAACAGTTGGAAATGAAGCCTTGGAGGCAGAGATGTGCAGAAGAATACCAAAGCTGGAATCCATTATCAGAAAAGAAGTGGAAAAGCTTACTGGTAAAACTCAGGATGATTTTGCCACTTTTATGACTTCAACTCCGGAACAACGTTACCTGAATTTGATGGAAACACGACCGGATTTACTCAATCGTATTCCTCAACATCAAATTGCAAGTTATTTAGGTATTACAGCTGAGTCTTTAAGCCGAATTCGGAAAAGAATATTTAGTAAAAACATCATTAATTAACAGGCCTCAGTGACCAGTGATCAGTTAACAATGAGCAGTAATCAGTTAATAGGGATAATTAATATTCTACTTTTAAAATTAAATATTAAACAGCTTGTTGTATGTAATCAATAAGTACAATCAATCATTCACAATCACAACATTTCCTTTTTTTCTGCCGGTATCTACATATTGGTGGGCTTGTTTAATGTTTTCCAGTGCATAAGTTCTGTCAATTATTGTGGCTAATTTTTCTTTTTGCATGAGATGAAGGATATTTTGAAGCATCGGTTTTTGTTCTTTGACCGGGAGCATTCCAGTGGCTGAAAATTTAGCTTTTTTAGAGGAGAATTTTGAAGGAATCAAAATTTGTAACAACAATTTAAGGCTTAAAACAGGAGAGAGGTAAACTCCTCTTTTTTTCAAAGCCGATTTGCATTCGCAATACGAACTTTTTCCAATGGTATCATAAATAACATCGTATTTGTTTTTATTGGTCGTAAAATCATGTTTTTTGTAATCAATGGTAAAATCGGCTCCCAAAGACTTTACCAATTCAGTATTAACAGAGCTGCATACGGCTGTTACAGTGGCGTTAAAATGTTTTGCGATTTGAATAGCTGCTGTTCCCAGGCTACCCGAGGCACCGTTAATAAGTATGTGCTGACCGGGTTTTATATTGATTAATTGAGAAAGAAAATTCATGGATGTTACGGCGCCGTCGCAAAGAGGTGCAGCCTCTTCAAAGCTTATGCCAGTCGGTTTTTTTATTAACAAACCATTTTCCGGGATGGAAATGTATTCAGAATTGGCGCCAAAGCTTAATCCTGTTTCCCCAAAAACTTTATCGTTAATATTAAACGATTTTACTTCGCTGCCTATGGATTCAATAATACCAGAGAAACCTGTTCCCATTGCAGCTGCTTTGGGTTTACGAAATCCAAGGAATAATCGTGCAAATTTTGGAGTTCCCTTACGCATCATTGTATCTGCTGTGGTAACACTTGATGCAATAATTTTTATCAGAACTTCATTTTTTTGAGGAACGGGTTTTTTCTGATTGATTATTTGAAGCATTTCCGGTCCTCCGTATTGTGTGCAAATTGCTGTTTTCATCGTTTTATCGTTTTGGTTTTATGGTATAAGCAAAGTTAAGGTGGTGCCGGCACTAAAATCATTGACTTAAGTTAAGAAAAGAGGAGGAGAAGAAATAATTAAGGTTTATTGGGTTGTTATTTAATAAAGCTCATTTATGTATGACAGGGTGGCACTTTTTTGTTTCTGAGTAACGGTTTTGAGTTATTGAGCGATGGTTTTATGAGTTGAGGGATTGATAGGGTAGGATGGAGCGTTGTTTTTTTCCAAAATAGAAGGTTTTTTGCAGTGTCAATAGTTGTTTTGGGGTCTTGTATAATCTCAGGTGAAGGATCTGCGCCTCTGTTCAATAAATTGTGTCACCAGTATAATTTTCTTTTTTCAAAGACCTTTATAATTCATAGGTTTTTGAAAGAGAAAATACAATCATTAAAATAGTTCATGCTACCATTAAAAATCGGTGTATTTTGGGTTTTCGGAACACCTCTGTTTTTTTAATCATCACATCGTAAAAGCTCCTTCTTCCATATTCCCATCAGAAATATTATCTTCGTGCTTCCACAGAAATTAGTTGTAAAAAATGCGTGTTTGTATTGCAGAGAAACCCAGTGTCGCTGGTGAAATAGCCAAAGTTGTAGGTGCAACAAGTAGAAAAGATGGATATTACGAAGGTAATAACTATCAGGTTACCTGGACCTTCGGTCATTTGTGTACACTCAAAGAACCTCACGATTATTTGGCCGAATGGAAACGGTGGAACTTAGGCACTTTACCCGTTATTCCGTCTAATTTTGGTATTAAATTAATTCAGAATAAAGGAGTTGAAAAACAGTTTGGTGTTATTCAGAAATTGGTACAGGCAGCCACTGAAGTGATAAACTGTGGTGATGCCGGTCAGGAGGGAGAGGTTATACAACGATGGGTACTACAAAAGGCAGGTTGCAAGGTGCATATTAAACGATTGTGGATATCATCGTTAACAGAAGAAGCCATTCGTGAAGGATTTGAAAAACTATATGATAATGATAAGTTTAACCCTTTATATGCTGCAGGAAGTTCCAGGGCTATTGGTGATTGGTTATTAGGTATAAATGCCACGCGATTATATACCATAAAATATAGTCAGCCGGGCACCGTATTATCTATTGGCAGAGTGCAAACTCCTACACTGGCCCTTATTGTAAGCCGATATCTTGAAATAGAAAATTTTGTTCCGCAACCATATTGGGAACTTAAAACAGTTTATAAAGGTGTTACATTTAACTCTACCCAGGGTAAATTCTCGAGTAAAGAGGATGGAAGTTCTGCTTTGGAAAAAGTAAAAGATAAGCCTTTTACGGTGACTGATTTTAATAGAAAACCAGGTAAGGAAGCACCTCCGCGATTGTATGATTTAACATCGTTACAGGTAGAATGTAATAAAAAGTTTGGCTTATCAGCCGATGAAACCCTTAAGGGAATACAGTCATTGTATGAGAAAAAATTAACCACTTATCCTCGTGTAGATACCACCTATTTAAGTAATGATATCTATCCTAAAATAGAAGGTATTTTAAAAGGGTTAAAACAATATCAGCCCTTAATAGAACCCTTATTGGGAGCTAAAATACGTAAGTCAAAGAAAGTTTTTGATGATAAAAAGGTAACTGATCACCATGCGATTATTCCTACAGGAATAAGTGCTCCCGAGAGTTTATCGCGTGACGAAAAGATTATTTACGACACAGTTACACGAAGATTTATTGCCAACTTTTATCCTGATTGTGAAGTGTCAACAACAACCATCTTAGGCGAGGTGGAAGGTGTAAAGTTTAAAACTTCCGGTAAACAGGTGTTAAAGGAAAATTGGCGGGTGGTTTATAAATCAGTTGCCGGTAAAAGAGATAGTGAGGACAAAATTTTACCTGAATTTGAAAAGGGAGAAAGTGGGCCGCATGAACCTGATTTTCAGGAAAAGGAGACACAGCCACCTAAATACTATACTGAGGCTACCTTACTTCGTGCTATGGAAACTGCAGGAAAACAGGTGGATGATGAAGAACTTCGGGAGTTGATGAAAGAGAATGGCATTGGCCGGCCATCAACACGCGCAAATATTATTGAAACGCTTTTTAAGCGTAAATACATATATAAAGTCCGCAAAAATGTATTGCCAACATCCATGGGGGTAAAGCTTATGGAGTTTATTTCCAATGATTTATTAAAATCGGCGGAACTAACTGGTCTTTGGGAACAGAAACTTCGTCAGATTGAAACAGGCGAATATCAAGCCAGTGATTTTATGGCAGAACTTAAGCAGATGGTTTCAGATATTGTGTTTCAGGTGAAGAATGATTATTCCAAAGGAAGAATTATTATTGAAGAAGATGATAAAGAAGGTGTAAAACCAAAGCCTAAAAGCAAGGCTAAGCCAAAGTCAGACGAGCAGTTAAGTTGCCCGCGATGTAAAAATGGAACCATGCTCAAAGGGAAATCTGCCTGGGGATGTTCTGCATATTCAACAGGGTGTAAAACTTTAATACCCTTTGAGTTTTTAGGTAAGAAGTTGTCGGAAAAGCAAATAGAAAGTCTGATTAAAAAAGGAAAAACATCGTTAATAAAAGGGTTTACAGTAGAAAGTAATAAGGTAAATGGCAATGTTACTTTTGACGATAATTATCAGTTACGATTGGAAGAGGAGGCGAAAAAAGAACTGAAATGCCCTAAGTGTAATTCAGGTTTTATTTTAGAAGGAAAAACAGCATGGGGGTGTTCCAACTATAAAAACGGATGTAGAGTAATTATACCATTCGAATTTCTAAAAAAGAAACTGACCCATACTCATATGGAATCACTTGTGTTTAGAGGGAAGACATCAAAACTTAAAGGCTTTAGTTTATCCGAGAGCGAAACCAACGTCTCAGGATTTATCGATTGGGATGAGAGTCATAACCTCAGGTTTAATAAGAGTTAAGAGTCAAAAGCAGAAAGCCTAATGTTTAGTCTTAGGCTAAATTTAATGTAAATAAGTTCCTTTAGGCTTATGGAGGAAGATCAGTAACAAACCCATATTCATGTGATATGTAAGGTAATTTCCTGTACTAATCACTCATAACTAAAAACTAAAAGCCAACTGCTTATTTTAACATTGCATCGCCCATTTTAAAACTTTATATTTGCCATCAGCAAAAAATATATACATGGATTATATTGTATCAGCACGTAAGTATCGCCCGTCAACGTTTGTGTCTGTAGTAGGGCAACAAAATATCACCACAACATTAAAAAATGCTATTAAGGGTAGCCAGTTAGCGCACGCCTACCTCTTTTGTGGACCACGTGGAGTGGGAAAAACAACTTGTGCTCGAATTTTTGCGAAAACAATAAACTGTTCAAATATAACTGCTGAATTTGAAGCCTGTAACGAATGCGAATCGTGTATGTCGTTTAATGAAAGCAGATCCTATAATATTCATGAGCTGGATGGTGCTTCAAATAACTCAGTTGAAGATATTCGTAGTTTAATAGATAAAGTGCGTGTTCCTCCTCAAATAGGTAGCTATAGTGTATATATTATTGATGAGGTTCACATGTTGTCGCAAGCGGCTTTTAATGCTTTTCTGAAAACACTGGAAGAACCACCAAAGCACGCTATTTTTATACTTGCAACTACCGAAAAGCATAAAATACTACCAACTATATTGTCGCGTTGTCAAATTTATGATTTTAACAGGATTACAATTGAAGATTCTGTAAATCATATGCAGTATGTGGCCAATAGCGAAGGAGTACAGGTAGAAGAAGAAGGGCTAACTGTTATTGCGCAAAAAGCAGATGGTGCTATGCGTGATGCTTTATCCATTTTTGATCAGATTGTTGCTTTCTCAGGTAAAAGCATATCTTACCAGCAAGTCATTGATAATTTAAATGTATTAGATTACGATTTTTATTTCAGATTGGTGGATGCATTTTTAGCCGAAGATACTACCCAAACTTTGCTGATTTTTGATGAGATATTAAAAAGAGGATTTGATGCACATCATTTTATTTCCGGATTAAGTTCTCATTTAAGAGATATTCTGGTATGTAAGGATGCTGCAACCATTCAATTGATGGATGTAGGAACTAAAGTAAAAGAAAAGTACGGAGTGCAGGCTCAAAAAAGTTCAGTCGACTTTTTAATTGATGCCTTGGATATCACCAATAATTGCGATTTACAATATCGAGTAGCTAAAAACAAAAGGTTGCATGTAGAGTTTGCCTTGCTAAAAGTAGCTCGCGTTTTAGACGAACAAAGAAAAAAGTAGCAAAAAAGGCTAAGCAAAAAAACGGTTCCGTATCCAGTAAGCCAAAAGCAAATACTGTCGGTGCTCAGCCAGTAGGCAATAACAAGCCTGCTAAACCCGTTGCAAAAAATAATATATCAGGAGGAGTTGCAAAGAGTCCGCTTAAAACAATATCATTAAAGGCCGCGCTGCAAAGTGATAAGCCCTTAATCAAGGGTAAAGAGTCCGAAGAAGATAAAGCAGTTCAAGTTAAGGAAGAGTTACCATATGTTGATTTAAATTGGAATAATCCGGTTACAGCAGATGAAGTAAAAGAAGCATGGGTGGCATATGCTCGTCAAGTGGGGACTAATAATTCACGTTTGGCCAGTATTTTAAATAATCATTTGCCTGTTTTAAAAGATGGATATATTCTGCATGTTAGCCTGAAAAATAAAACTCAGGACAATGAATTAGTTGCCGAGAAAACAAGAATATTTGCACATTTAAGAAGTCAGCTTAAAAATGCGAAGTTAAATCTTGAAACAGAAATTGTTCACAATGAACAGCATACAAAAAAGGCCTTTACAGCGGCAGAAAAAGCCAAGTTAATGGCCGAAAAAAATCCGATCTTATTAAAACTGACAAATAAATTTGATTTGGATGTGGAATAATTTGAACTGTTAATACATTAAGCTGTTAATAGTTGGAGCTATTCTAAATACGAATGAATAAATAACATAACCATTATAATATTTTAGGTGTTTTTATGAAGTCATATTTCTAAAAACACCTATTTAAACACTTTTTTGATTATGAATGAAGCATCAAAAATTATTTACACTAAAACCGATGAAGCCCCGGCGTTGGCAACATATTCGTTTTTGCCAATTGTAAAAACTTTTACTGAGGCGGCAGAAGTTGAGGTAGAGCTAATGGATATTTCTTTAGCTGGCAGGATTATTGCTAATTTCCCGGAAAACCTAACAGAAGAGCAAAAGCAAATAGATGCTTTATCTGTATTAGGAGACTTGGCAAAAACGCCAAATGCTAATATTATTAAGTTACCGAATATTAGTGCTTCTATTCCACAATTAAATGCTGCAATTAAGGAGCTTAAGGATCACGGATATGATATTCCGGAATTTCCTATGGAGCCTAAAACTGATGCTGAAAAAGAAATTAAAGCGAGATATGCTAAGGTGCTTGGTAGTGCTGTAAATCCGGTACTTCGCGAAGGAAACTCAGACAGGCGAGTAGCTGCAGCTGTTAAGCAGTATGCCAAAAATAATCCGCATTCAATGGGTAAATGGAGTGCTGAGTCTAAGTCGCATGTAGCTCATATGGCTGATGGTGATTTTTACTCAAGTGAAAAATCTGCAGTTAGTGCTAAAGATGGTGCTGTAAAAATTGAGTTTGTACAAAATGATGGATCAGTTACTGTATTAAAAGAAAAAACAGCTCTTATAGCAGGAGAGGTGATTGATGCTGCTGTAATGAGTAAGAAGTCACTTAGGGCATATTTCGAAAAAGAAATAGAAGCTGCCAAAAGTGAAGATGTTTTGTTATCGTTGCACTTAAAAGCAACTATGATGAAGGTGTCTGATCCTATTATGTTTGGACATGCAGTTACTGTTTTTTACAAAGATGTATTTGAAAAGTATGCCGGTTTATTTAATGAATTAGGTGTTGATCCAAATAATGGTTTGGGTGATGTGTATGCTAAAATTGCTTCATTACCTGAAGGTCAGAAAAATGAAATTGAAACAGCTATTTTAGAGGTGTATAAAACACGTCCGGAAATGGCTATGGTAAATTCAGATAAAGGAATTACCAACCTTCATGTACCAAGTGATATTATCATTGATGCTTCTATGCCTGCTGCACTACGTACTTCAGGACAGATGTGGGGACCTGATGGTAATCTTAAAGATACAAAGGCATTAATTCCAGATCGTAGTTATGCAGGAATCTATCAGGAAGTATTTACTTTTTGTAAAGAAAATGGTGCTTTTGATGTAACCACAATGGGTAATGTTTCTAATGTTGGATTAATGGCTCAAAAGGCCGAAGAATATGGTTCGCATGATAAAACATTCCAAATTCCTGCTGATGGAGCAGTTAGAGTGGTTGATCAGGATGGAGTTACAGTTTTTGAGCACGATGTGGAAGAAGGAGATATCTGGCGCATGTGTCAAACCAAAGACTTACCAATTAAAGATTGGGTTAAATTAGCTGTTAACCGTGCTAAGGCAACAGGTAATCCAGCCATTTTCTGGTTAGATGAAAACAGAGCACATGATGCTAACTTGATAAAAAAGGTTAATGCCTATTTACAGGATCATGACACTGCTGGATTAGAAATTAAAATCTTAAGTCCGGTAGAAGCCATGAAGTACACCTTAAACAGGGTGAAAGCAGGTGAGGATACAATCTCTGTAACAGGGAATGTATTGCGTGATTATCTAACGGATTTATTTCCAATTTTGGAGCTTGGAACAAGTGCTAAGATGCTTTCTATCGTTCCTTTGCTAGCAGGAGGGGGATTATATGAAACAGGTGCAGGAGGTTCTGCTCCGAAGCATGTTCAGCAGTTTCTTGAAGAGGGACACCTTCGTTGGGATTCTTTAGGAGAGTTTCTTGCTTTGGCTGTTTCTTTGGAAGATATAGGTGCAAAAACAGGAAATAAAAAAGCACTTTTAATTGCAAGTGCATTGGATAAAGCCAATAGTGTATTCCTTGAGAATGATAAGTCACCATCTCGTAAAGTAAATGAGTTGGATAACAGAGGAAGTCATTTTTATTTGACCTTATACTGGGCTAAAGCCATGGCAGAGCAAACTGAAGACGTAGACTTACAGCGTAAGTTTGCCAAGTTGGTATTAAAATTAAAAGACAACGAGAATAAAATTTTAGATGAGTTAATCGAAGCTCAGGGGAGTGCTTTAAACATTGGAGGATATTATCATCCGGATGTTGAGCTGGCAGAAAAAGCTATGCGTCCAAGTGCTACTTTAAATGCTGCTTTGGCATTAGTTTAACCCGGATTATGTGTTAGAACATCGTAATGAGGAATGAAAGTGCAAACAATCAAGGACTTGTTGAGACGATTCATAGCACCGCTATGGAGAGTTGAAACAAGTTAGTTTACGGTTTGATTGGCAGTAGTTTCATTACGTAATAGGTTTTCTAACGCATATTGCGGGTTTAAGATAGTTATCATAAAATATAAATGCCGGAGCAATTAATGTGTTCCGGCATTTTTTGTTTTATAATTATTAATTTTTTGCTGTAGTAATGAGGTTAAATCTTTAATGATTTGATGATTGGTATTCAGTATTTTATTCTCGATTTGTTGAATGGGTAAAATACGTGAGGAGGTACCTGTGATAAATGCTGCGTCAAGTTGATCGATTGAAGAGGTATGTATGCATTCTGTTTTTAATGAGTAATTATTTTCTTCAATGATCTCCATAACTTTTGATCTTATAATACCTTCAAGAACCAGGTCAGAAGGTGCTGTGTAAATGGTATCACCTTTGATAAAGAATAAATTAGTTCTGCTACCTTCTGTAATATAGCCATTATGGTTAATCAGTAATGCTTCAAAAACATGTTGATTTGCAATTTTTTGGTTGGCTGTGATGCGTACTTTTGTATTCGCTATTTTAATATTAGGATTAGGCCTTTCTGCATCTAAGGTGATGGTCTTTACTCCGTGTTCATATAACTTATCAGACGGATAATAAGAAGGGATTCTGAAAATAAAATATGAACTGCTATCATTATCGTCAATTATATTGCATGATATTTTAATATTATCATTTATAATATGGTCAATATGTATGAGTTGTTGAATAGATTGTATAATTTTATTATTAGATAGATCGTAGTTATAGTTCAATTTGATAAAGCTTCGTTTTAACCTATTTAAATGGTCGTGTATAAAAAGAGGTATGCCATCTTCTACCCTGATAACCTCGTATACGTCATGTTTGTTATCATCTTCATTTGAATTGTAGGTGTTAAGTAATTGAACTTCTCCATTTTGTATAAAATAGTTCCCTAAATAATTCATATAATAGTTTACTTTATTTATTAAGAATAGTATTGATTATTCACTTTTAATATATTTTTGGATTTCTGACGCAACCATGTAAGAAAAATCAAATCTAAATGTAAGATAATTGATTTCATTATGCATTATGAATGGGTAATGTTATAAAATAAAAGTATAAATTAAATATTTAAGCATTAGGAAAATGAGTTTATTAAAATTAAAAAACATTGTAGCTGCCATCCTTTTATTGGTGGCATTGGGTAGTTGTATTAAAAATGATGATGATTATCGACCTCAGTATGGATCATGGGGTTTTTACGATAACTTATATGGTGGGCATTATGTAGTAACTGATGATGATATAACGCTTAAGATTGAGAATTTTGAAGATACAGAAGAAGGTTTAAAAAGTGGGGATAGAGTTTATTTTGCTTACTATGTTGTGAGTGAAGGATCTGAAATGGCGGGGTATGATTTTTTAGTGGAACTCACCGGGGATATACTGCCTGTTGATAGATCAGATATTCAAGTAGTAAATGAGGAAAGTAGGGATACTCTGGGTACTGGACAAGTGGCTCTAAGTTACCTTCTTGTGACTGGAGATTACCTTAATATGGATATTAAGTATTATCTGTCAGAAACAGATAATGTGTTTTCTTTATGCTATAATGAAGAAAACCAAACAGTTGGTGAGGTGATTGAGTTAGAGCTGAGAAGTTACAATAATGAGGATGATGTCACTTCAGAAATTGGTTCAAGATTACAAAGTTTTAATTTAATGGCATTGCTACATTTAGAAGGTTATGAAAGAGAAGATATAGAATTTGATTTAGTCATCAATAAGGATACGTCAAGTGAAGATATTTATCGTATAATATATTCGCCAACGGTTGGTAATTAAGGTTTTTGTTTATTTGAAAAAGTATAGCAGGGTGTCAGTTTTTGGCATCCTGTTTTCGTTTAAACCAACAAACTTTTTATACATTTGTCAACTTCATATTTTAAGCGTATTAAGCTGATGGTTGATAACTACAAAACTATAACCAAAGCATCAGAAGGCATATATAAGGAAAAAGGAAGTAAGTTTATTGCTTATGCTTATCCCGTGTATTCCGAAGAAGAGATAAAGGAGTATGTTAAAGCATTAAGAGATGAGTATTATGATGCTCGACACCATTGCTTTGCATGGCAATTAGGTACAGATGGTTTACGTTATCGGGCCAACGATGATGGAGAGCCGTCGGGAACTGCAGGAAAACCTATTCTTGGCCAGCTAAAATCACATGAGCTAACAAATATATTGGTGGTGGTTGTAAGGTATTTTGGGGGTACTAAATTAGGTGTACCTGGTTTAATACATGCGTATAAAGAAGCAACTATAGATGCGATTGCTAATGCTACCATAGTTGAAAAAACGGTAAATGATTTTTACGGAGTAAAATTTGATTATTTGGCTATGAACCATGTAATGAAAATTGTTAAAGAAGAAGGGTTGGCTTTAACAACTCAGCAGTTTGATCTGTCATGTTATATCGAATTCAGTTTACGGCAGTCAGAAGTAGACAAAGTGGTTAATCGTTTGTCGAAAGTAGAATCAGCAAAGTGCGAATATATTAAAACGCAATAATGGTTATTCAGGAGATGTTTGGTAGGGAATAGAAAAAGAGAATTTAGCTCCTTTGCCAAGCTCCGAATCAACCCATATTTTTCCGCCCAGTAACTCCGTTAAACTTTGTGATATGGATAACCCAAGTCCCGTACCCCCATGTTTTCTGGCTATTTGAGGATTGGCCTGAGTAAAGCGTTCAAAAATTTTTAATTGTTCATTTGTTGCTATTCCAATTCCATTGTCCTCAATAAAAAATACAATAAACTTGTCATTGTTTATTTCATAACCCACATTTATCTTTCCATTAGATGTAAATTTTATAGCATTACTAATTAAATTATTTAAAATCTGTTTTAGTTTGCTGGCATCGGAATAAATGGTAGCATCATCATTGTTTAACGGGGTACTAATTTTAATGTTAGTGTTTTTTTCAATTGCTTTATTGCTAAAAAAAGAAAGTAACAATTGTAGCAGTTCATTAATATTAACAAGCGATTTATTGACCTTAATTTGTCCTGTTTCTATTTTTGAAATCTCTAGTACATCATTAATAATTTCCAGAAGTTGGTGTCCGCTTTTAATGATAACCGAAGTGTAATACTCTCTTTCTTCAGGGTTTAGTGTTTTTGCACTTAAAAGCTCTGAAAATCCTATAATCCCATTCATGGGTGTTCTGATTTCATGCGACATGTTAGCTAAAAACGACGACTTTAACCGGTCGCTTTCTTCTGCTTTTTCTTTGGCAGCAATCAGTTCCATTTTGGCTATCTCCTGAGTGGTGATATTTCGTACAATGGCCAGGGCGTGGTTTTTATTCAAATACACCATGCGCGATTCAAAGGTCTCTGGTTTACCGTTAATTTCCAATTGGTATTTATAGGTGTCTGTTTTCTTATTTTCTAAAACCGTTTTGATTTTATTTTGTGTCAGAATAGCAATTTCGGAAGGGAGTACGTTGATTATATTCTTATTTAAGAACTCATCTTTACTGGCATATAACTGGTCTTCCTGATTACAGCTAAAGTCAGTGATATGGCCTTCGCTATTAAATACAAACATCATATCCGGAATAACGGTTAATAAACCATTTGTTTTAGTGATGTTTTCGGCCAATTGCTCATTTGAATCCTTTAGGTTTTTAATGAGTTTCTTTTGTTCTGTTATGTTTGTTAAAGTACCAAAACCTTTAAATGCAATATCATTTTTACTTAACATCAGTCCGCTACCTAAAATGTAGATTGGTTCTATAGATCCTGTTCTCAATACGAATTCTGATTTCCAGGCTTTTTTATCTTGAACCGCTTTGTTCCATAGATCATCTATTTTATCATGATTGCTACTGGTGATAATCTTTTTTAAATCAGATAGTTTATTTATGTTTTCCAATTGAGAAGAAAGTACCTTAGGGGGGCCATACCACTTTAATTGATCTGTTAAGGGATCCCATTCATATATAAGGTCTGAGATATGGGTAGCTACCATTCTGAATTGTTCTTCACTTTCCTTAAGAGAGATTTCTGCCAGCCTGGTTTCTTCAATATCCTGTGCTATACCGTGTATGCCGGTAAAGTTTCCTTCCTCATTGTAAACTGGTCGCATCGAATTTCGTATCCAATGGTAAGAGCCTTCTTTATTTTTTAATTTTACTTCAGAAATTACTGTACTACCTTGTGATACTTTAATTAGAGCATCGTGAAACGTAATTTTATGCTGGTCATGAATAAAATTCATAAAGTGATAACCAATAATTTCTTCAGGAGTGTACCCTATTAATAACTTAATTACCGGACTGGTATAGGTACAAATGCCTTCTTTGTCTATGGAAAAAATAACATCATTAATTTTTTCTACCAGATCGCGATACTTAAGTTCACTTGTTTTAAGTGCATTTTCTGTATGTATATTTTTCGATATATCCTGTACAACTCCAATACCACCTGTTATATTATTGTTACTATCGTATATGGGTGAAGTCTTAAGCAGTATTTGTGTGTTGGTTTTGCTGGTTGATGTGATGTATTCACCCTGGTACTCATCTTCAACTCCGGAAAGTGCACTTTTCAAGGGTGGAATCACTCTTCTATCCTTGATCAGATTAATATCTAATCCCAGTAATATTTCTCTTGGTGATTTAATTATTTCACAAAATTTATTGTTTAAATCTGTAATGATCAGATTTGTATCAAAATAAAAAATACCAATGGGGGAGAAGTGGAAAAAGTGTTTGAATTTCTCATCATCGGATAAGAGAGTGTCTCTGGGTATGCTGGGTATTATATCTGATTTGCTTATGTTTTTTAAGTCATCTTCAATTAAGTTTTTAATTTTTCCCAGATGATTAATTTTTTCTTCATCAAAAAAACTAACCTCTCTTGAATACATACAAAGAGCACCAAAGGCTGTTCCATCGGCATTGGAAACAATAAGTGCATAAAAGCATTTAAAGTCAGCCATATATTCCAATGAATTTTTCCACTTTACATCTGTTTGAAGATTAGGTACAAGTATGTTGGTAAGTTTATTAATAGTACTTTGGGTAATGCTATATGGATTAAGCTGTTTTGTGAAAGTGTTACTTTCTGATGGGTCGCTATAGGCGATTGGAGTTAGGTGGTCCGCTTCCAGATTTGTAAGCAACATCAGGTTGGAAGTCATTAGTTCTGCATAAATACTAAACTGACTTTTCCAGTGTTTAAGGTATTGGTTGTAACGTGTACTTTTTAAATTCACGGGTTATAGGAACTTAATTAAATAATTGCATCGTAATCCTCTTTATTTAATCTCATAAATCTGTTGATTTATGAAAAAACAAGCTAAAAAGGAGGTTTTTATAATGAAAAAGTCAAAATACAATTTTCAACCAAATCATTCCAAATTTATTTTCTGAATGTTCGAAATTCTTTGATGTTTGATAGAAAAGGTGATAAAAGTTGTTTGAAAGTAATTATTGTACGTGCGAACTTTCGAGCTGATGATATGAGAAAAAAGTCGTTTTGTTTTTCTTGATATCAAAAGAAAACTTTTGCTGGGTGCCCTTTACATTGTTTAACTGTAAGGATACCTCATGATTGCCTTCTGGCAAAGGTATTCTGGCGTAATGTATTGCATAGGGAAGCGATTGCCAGTTGCGTGTGTCTGCTTTTTCGGTAATGGCATTAATAATACTCACAACTGTACCTAAGTTTTGGTCTTTGTTATTGGCAAGTTCTTCCAGAGCTTTTTTTGTGGCTAAACGAGCAATGCCATAAGCTAATTCTCTGGCCATTCTATCTTCCAGCGATTGAAATGCAATGGCGTTTATATTTTCAGAAAGTTCAAGAGGATAATTTGATCCGTTAACATAAAGAGAGGCTCCTTTATAAGCAGGTTTGCGTTCAACGTATTTTGGAAAAGCAACTCTTAAAAACGAAAGGTTTTTAAAGGCGTTCTGCTCGTCTCTTTTTTTGTTGCCAATGTATATGGGGAAGCTAAATCCATGCTCTTCATTGGCAAAAGTAACCCAGCCATCATTATACCCTGTGTTGGTAAAATTAATACTCCACTCAGCTTTTACAGGACCAAAACCATTCATCCATAAAAAAACCAATGTTCCGTTATTTTCATGGCCGGGTTCATATTTCAGGTTAAATTTTCGACTATAAAAATCATAGTCATCCATAAAACCTGTTTGATATGCAGTTCTTAATAAATCTTTTTTTAGTTGTTCGGGAGAGTCCAGACCAAATAGTGTTTTGTAATCATTTTCGTAGGCCTCATAAGCATTTCTATAGGCAATAAAAGCGTTGTTTCTATCTCCGGATGCGTCATAAATCATACCCATAAGGTTGTGAGCAAAAGCATCATTGGCATATTTGTTTTGACTCTTTTTGTATTTATCGTTGAGCATCTGTAGTTGAATGTTTATTCTTCTACACTCTACTAGAGCCTCTTCGTATTTGTTTAAAAATAAATAGTTAAGAGATTTGTAGTAATGAACCAATACGGCTTCAAAGTCTTCGGGTTTGTATGGTTTTACCATGGGATTTGATATTAAAGCCAGCGCTTCGCTTCCCATGCTTTTCCTATAGTCTTCATTATATAAATCCGCTTTATTAAAATAGGAATTGCTGAGTTCATGTTCTCCCATCATAAACTTTACCAATCCTTTATTCATATAAAAAAGTACCCTGTTAATACCTTCTTCTCCTTTTTTATCCTTATCCAAAAGTTTATCTGCACTTGAAAAATTACCTGAGGTAATATGGGATTGCAACGCAAGGTTTTTTTGGTAATAAGTTGCGCAACCATATAGCAACATGCTTATAAAGGCAATTAGAACAAGTTGTATTAATTTATTGGAATTAAATAACATAGTGTTTGATTATGCGCTGAAGATAAATAGGAAGAAATATTAAAAGATAGTAAATAGAAGATGCTTTCTGTCTTTATACAGACAAAATAATACTATACACATAAAGTCAATGATATGTGTATAGTACTGGTATGGTAAATATTTACTTGTTAATATACTTCTTAATTTTTTTGTCGCCTATCCAAACTATTTCATTGGTCTCCAGGTTCGAAAGTTCCAGATTTGTTTGATAGTAATTTACGCGTTCTTTTTTGTAGGTATCAACAATAGAGTTGATATCTCCATTAAGCATAAAGTCGGCACCTAATTCTTTGCCCCATTTTTTTGCAGTTTCGTTTGATGCAAATTCTTGCTGTGCAGCACGTTCTCTTCTAAGCTCTTCTCTTTTTTCAGAAGCCTGAACCAATCGAACTCTTCCGCTATTTATAAATGCACGCTCAACATCTTTAATAAATGTTCCGGCGTTAATGTGTTCGTGTGATTTATTGTATACCAAACCAACAATCACTACCGGTTTTTTGCCATCGTTTTCTCTCATGTAATTATCAATCCATGCTCCGGAAAGTACTTGGTCAACCATGGCTTCAGCTACCATTTTAGAGTCGGCATCGTTCCATCTGCCGCTAAGGTCAATTGTTTCGTCAGGAGATACCCTTTCTATTTTACGTGTAGAACAAGCTGAAAAAATAAGGGCAATTGTAAGTAGTGAAGAAAGTAATTTAACGTTCATTGCTTAATTATTTTGGTTAGATATTATTATAATTTCATTTTAAGAAGCGATAGAATGAGATCAATTTCTATGCCAATTAACTATTTATCATGCTTAGGTAATGATTTATCTGTTCGCTTAAATAGTTTGAATCACCTTTTTTAGATCCCACATCTATCATTAAATCGTGCCAGCTGGGGTGTAGGTGTGCACACCCTACTTTAAAAGTGGCGTCGGATGTTTTAACCATTGATTCTACGGCAAATATATCATCCTGATATAAGTTAATCAGAATGTCGTATTTTTTAGTTAAAAACGATTGCAATTCAGGATTTTTAGGTTTGTAAATCCAGTTAAAATCATTTTTATAAATGTAATGATGTTGGTTATCACCAATTAATGTTTCACCGTTTCTTTTTATGTTTGCAAAACCTAGTATCTCTACTTTAGTGTTTTGTTCTTTTAAATCGGCTTCTAATTGTTTTACCGTTTTAATATCTTCTTTTAAAACAGAATTAAATAGTATGCCAACTGTTTTGGCTTGTTTTAAATTACATATAATAGGATTGCGCTTATTTTTTTTTAGCCTTTGATTCAATAAATAAGCGCTTATTTTAACTCTAATATTATTCAAGTAGTTCACAGAAATTAATTTTCTAGTAGATCAATAAATTCATTTTCACTAATTATTTTAACCTTTAGTTTATCAGCTTTGGCTAATTTACTAGGACCGGTTTTTTCGCCAGCAACAAGATACGATGTTTTTTGAGAAACTCCGCTAAGGTTTTTGCCGCCGTTTTTTTCAATAATGCTTTTTAATTCATCACGAGAAAAATTAGTAAAGGTTCCGCTTACTACAAAAGATAAATTGGTGAACTTGCCTTCCTGAATAATTTCTTCTTCTGTTTCTAGTTGCAAACCGGCGACTTTAAGTTTACTTATTAGTTGTTGGTTATCCGGATCGCTAAAGTATGATTGTACGCTTTTAGCTACTTTAGGACCAATGTCATCAATACAAACCAGTTCATCTAAGGTTGATGAGGACAGTTTATCAATGGAGTTAAAGTTTTTTGAAAGTGTTTTGGCAACAGTAGCACCAACATGCTTTATGCCCAAACCGAACAGTACGTTGGCATAAGGTATTTGCTTCGATTTTTCAATTCCCTGTAAAAGGTTTTGTGTCGATTTTTCCTGAAAAGTAAATATTTTGCTGTTGTTATCTTCAGCAGAACTTCTGCTAAGCCCATTTAAGTTGTCGTACGTTAAACTGTATATGTCGCCTATATCTTTGATTAACTTTTTTTCGAATAATAAGTCAACAATTTGCTCACCAAACGAATCAATATTAAGGGCTTTTCGGCTTACAAAATGCTCTATTTTTCCTTTAATTTGAGGAGGACATTGCTTATCATTAGGGCAAAAATGAGCCACTTCTCCTTCTGGGCGAATGAGCTCTGTGCCGCACTCAGGGCAATGGGTTATAAAGCTAATCTTTTCTGCCGAGCTGTGACGGGAATTTTCATCGGCACGGGTAATTTTAGGAATAATCTCACCGCCTTTTTCAACATAAACCATATCATCCTTGTGCAGGTTAAGTTGTGTAATAATATCGGCATTGTGCAAAGAGGCTCTTTTTACTGTTGTTCCGGCTAATTGAACCGGCTCCAGGTTTGCCACAGGGGTAATTTTTCCTGTACGCCCAACCTGGTAATCAACAGATACCAGTTTTGTGCAGGCTTCTTCTGCCTGAAATTTATAGGAAATAGCCCAACGTGGTGATTTGGCCGTAAATCCAAGTTCGTTTTGAAGGTTAAGATCATTTACTTTTATAACAATCCCGTCTATCTCAAAAGGAAGGTTAAAGCGTTCCTTGTCCCAATAATTAATAAAGGCATTGACTTCATTCAAAGAGTTGCAGATTTTATAATGCTCAGGGATCTTAAATCCCCATGATCGTGCTTTTTCAAGATTTTCGGAATGAATTGAAGAAGGTAGTGTTTCTCCCAGCATATAATACAGATAGCAGTCGAGACCTCTTTGTGCAACA
Organism: Labilibacter sediminis; assembly: GCF_005877885.1. Classification (GTDB taxonomy): domain Bacteria; phylum Bacteroidota; class Bacteroidia; order Bacteroidales; family Marinilabiliaceae; genus Saccharicrinis; species Saccharicrinis sediminis. The sequence goes on along the minus strand of NZ_VCHY01000010.1, from coordinate 153,283 downwards.
TCAGCGCTTTTCTTTAGTTTTAAAGAGCCTGCAGCTGAGTTACGCGCATTTGCAAAAGGAGCCTCGCCATTTTCAATCCTAAGTTCGTTAATGATAGAAAACTCTTTGTTGGGGATAAATATTTCGCCTCGAATTTCAAAATTATCCGGAAAATCTCCTTGCAATTTAAGAGGGATACTCTTAATGGTTTTTACATTTGCGGTAACATCGTCTCCCTTTTCTCCGTCGCCGCGGGTAACTGCATGTTTTAAAGTGCCGTTCTCATAAGTTAAGCCAATTGCTGTTCCATCATACTTAAGTTCACACACATATTCAATATCATCGCTTATGGCTTTGGTCACTCTTTGGTGAAAGTCAGCAATTTCATCTTCGTTATATGTGTTTCCCAAGGATAGCATTGGGTATTTGTGAGTGATTTGGGCAAAGTCGTTTGAAATATCACTACCCACTCTTTGTGAGGGACTGTTGGTATCATCAAATTCGGGATGTGCTTGTTCTAAATCAATCAATTCTTTCATCATTTGATCAAACTCAAAATCAGAAATGTTTGGTTGATTTAATACATAGTAGTTGTGGTTGTGCTGGTTAAGTTGTGTTCTAAGTGATTGTATCTTCTGTTGTATCTCGTTGCTCATCGTTAATTCTATTATAATAAGATGCAGCGTAAAAGTACAATTTTGTGATGAATGATAAAGGGGTATAAATTAAAAAAGCATGTTTTATCAAAAGAGAAAAAACATGCTTTTAAAGTTATATAGTGGCAAATAATTTATCTATACAAAATCCAATATGGAGATATGCCTGTTTCGTATGAATTACTAAGTGTTCCATCTTCGCTATATACTTGTAAAAGTCCGGTAGAAGTGGTGCTTTCAGAAATAAGTATATATATATCATCAGTAGAAGGATTAACAGAAACTCCATTTAACCCGTCAATTGAGCTAATAAATGCTTCAGATTCAAAGGTTTTTGTGTCGGTGTTAAATTCAAAAACACCTCCTTTTTGTACCCATGAATCATCCTCTTTTTGTACCCAGCTAGATGCAGATACAAATATTTTACTTTTATCAGAATTAAATGACATGATAGAGCAGTAGTTTGTGCTCACATTACCTAGTTTATAAATACTGCTTAATTCGTCCGTATTAGTATTGATGTAACCTAAACCTGTTTCAGTACTAAAATCACTGTAGGTACTTACAAGAGAAACATATAGATTATTGCTGTCATCTTTTAAGAAATACGAACTAACAGCAGGAGTTTCGATGTATGTGATTGCATTGGAAGCTAAATCCATTACTGCAATTTTTTTGCTGTAATTAAGAGCACAGTATAATTTATCATTTACAATTTCTAGTCCTTCAGGCCCTCCAGGCATATCTATTTTAGCTTCAACAGTTTTTGTTACTGTATTGAATTTGGCAATATAACCAAGACTGCTGTCATCCCATACATCTCCACCATAGCATGATATATATAGGTAATCTCCATGTCCAATACAAAAGCGAGGTTTAATAATATCAGCAGATACTCCATTTTCTGTTTGTCTTAAAGTATCGCTGTCAGTATAGAAAATTTCATCCTTTGCGTTACCCATAAAGTATGTTTTTCCTTTATAATCATAAGCATACTGAGGTTTTCCGCTCATAGGTACTTCGTTGGATAATTGGTATACACTGTTATAAATTTTAGAACCGTCAATATCAAAGGCAGAGATGGAACCTTCTGTACTTGAGTAGCTTCCGTAATTTACTAAATATGCATCTGCTACTTCAACAACTTTTTCAATTGTAATTTTAGGAGCAGCATCATCATTTTCACAAGAAGAAAATAAAAATGGAGCAGTGATAAGGAGTAATAATAATTTTTTCATTTTAAATGATTTTATATTTATGATTTATTGTTTATTAAATTGTACTTAACTGATATTCTAAAGCTTCTTTCAGGCATGGCGTACCTGTATTGGTTTTGGTATTCAGTGTTAAACAGATTATCTATTTGAAAGCCAATCTGCAGGTTGTCTGTTTTGAGATCAACTTTTTTATATGCAGAAAGATTTACGAGTGTATAATCATCCAGATAGTCATCCGTTTGGTTATAATATCTTATTCCGGTATATGAACCGTCGATGTTTAAGCTATAGTTGTTATACTTAACAGAAGCAAAAGCATTACCCATATTTTTAGGGGCATACTCTAACTGTCGGTTAATTTTATCTGTACTATTTGAAGATTCTTTTCTAATGGCGCTGTTGTAAGTATAGTTTAAACCAGTGTTTACCTTTACTTTCCCAAGCTTAAAACATAGATTAGCATGTAATTCGAGGCCCTGACTAATTACTCTTAGTACATTTTCAGCTCTCCAACCTTCAGATCTTTGAATCCACATAATCCAGTTATCTACATCCATATAAAAGTAGGTTGAGTTAATCTTTAAGAGTAAATCATCTTTGCCATAGGTATAATTAGCTCCTCCTTCAAAATTAAGGCCATCCTCAGGTAAAACATCTTTATTACCGCTATATCCTTCCTGCCCCCAATATCTGTCATTAAAGGTTGGAATTCGATAAGAGCGTTGTGCATTACCAACTAACCTAACAACATGATGATCTGTCTTTAGCATATATAAATCAAAACCAACAGCCGGAGTAAAAGGAGCATCAAATCTGGTAACATATTGTTGTCTTACATTAAGTGTAGCTCTTAAATTAGGTAGGATATTATAAAAGAGTGCTCCATGAAAATCTAAATGTTGCTCAATTATATTATCATCGTAAGCGTATACTTCAGGAACAATGTACTTGTACTTTAAATCAAGTTGATACTTTAAACGTTTTTTATTTTGAATTAGACCTACATCTGAAACGATTCGTTGTGTACCAATAGATTGGGATTCGTCCAAGTGATCAACTGTTTTGTCTTTTACATATCCTGTGCTTGCATAAAATTTAAAATCATTAAAATTTTGATTGTATTTTATCCAACTCCTTATGTTACGATCCTCAATTGGACGGGAGATTAAACTTTCGTCTTTATTTTCGGCCATATTTGGTTGGGCTTCGTGCCTGTTATTGCTTAACCATATCATAGATGTTACTTTTCTATTATCATCTATTTTATAATTAAACTGTTGCATGATGTGTTTGTTTTCAATAGAAGAAAAACGCTGAGTATCTCTATTATACTGTTGTTTTTCATGATCATAATCAGCAGTATTGGTAAACTCAAAATCGTTCTTTTTCTGATAGTACAAAATGCGAGTTATGGATTCAAATTTGCCATTGCCGACAAAAAGCTTAGTTCCCAATGAATATTCACCAAAAGAACCAGCGGAAGTGCGGATGTCACCTTTAAATCCATTCGTCCAAGTTTCTTGAAAATCTAATCCCACACTTCCTCCTATTGATCCAGATCCATTTGAAGCAGAAGAACTTCCGAACATTAAGTTAACATTGTCAAATAGGTAGATCGGAATATTATTTGAGTTTGAACTCCCTAATGTTAACGAGTTTATATCCAAACTTCCAACCATTACTGATGTATGATTGGAAGAGGTACCTCTAAAACGAAATGTAGCTAATCCTCCGGCATCAGATTTTATATATACAGGTGTGTATCTGGAAACCAATCCCGTTAATGAACCATGTTCAACACTTTGTTTTTGCATTGTAGTAAAGGACTGTGTTTTACTGCCTACCTGATATTTCTTAGAAACTGGTGATATGATTTCCACTTCCTGAATTTCAATGGTATCCAGTAAATGGGAGTGTAAAGAGTCACTAAGCAAAATCATACCTTGGGCATGAGCATGCAAGCTGAACGATCCTAGTAAAAAAAACAGCAAAAAAACTCTAAACATCTTTAATATTAATAATGACCAGGGAGATAAGAGAAAAGATGCTCTGTATAGAATACCTTTAACAGCCTAGCTCCCGAAGCTTTTAGTTAAACATTTTTGGCAGGTATTCTGGCTCGTTCCTGTTGCTGATGCCTTCCCATTCTATTATTTTAAGAACAGTGGCTATAGTAGTTCAGCAACAATTAAAGAACTTACAGCTGCGGGTACAGCTCCGGAATTTTAGATATGCTCTAAGCACCGGATTCCCTTTTATTTTATTGATAGTGTTATCAATAAAAACCAAATTAGATGCAAAAATATATAAAAAAAGAATATCCAATGCATTTTTTTTGTGATTTTGTTGTGGAGTTTGATTCAGTATATATAATGGAATGATTAAAGAGTAGAATTGTTTCAATTGATTTGAGGTATTTGCGATATTATAAATTAAATACGAATGTATAATGATATATTATAGATCGAAATCTTATATTTGCATTTGAATTTTAGAAAATTTTTAATCAAATGAAGGGATTATACCAAATCGCGGTTATTCTAATTGTGGCATTATCTATTACTTCGTGTAATTCAGATTACTCAGGATTAGATACCGATAAGTCATTAAAAGGCGTATTTATTATGAATCAGGGTGGTACTGTTTGTTATTATAACGACGGTAAAGATACCTTGGCTTTAGATATTTATAAAGATGTTAACGGAAGTTCTTTAGGAGATGAATTAATAGCCTTTTCCATGAGAAAGGACACCGGTTATATATTAACAGAAGCAAATGGACAGCAGGTTATAGAGGTTATCGATCCAAAGGATTTTAAGAGTACAGGCTCTATCGCTGGCTACACGAACTTAACTGATGTTACGGCTGTTTCAGATCGATTTATTTATGCCTCACAAGGAACCGAAACCGATGCGAACTCAGGTGAAGTTATTGTATTAGATGCCACAACACATTCAAGTGTTGCTACCATTGACGTTGGAAAATATCCTACTCGAATGTTATATGCCCAGGGAAAAAAAGTATATGTGGCCAATAGCGGAAGTCAGGATAATCAGGATTCGACCATTATGGTTATTGATATTACAAAACAAGTTGTAACTGATACAGTGTATCTGGAACAAGAGGTTGATGAGTTAATAGGAGGCAAATTAAAGACTCCTGTTGAGATGGTGATCGATATAAATAACGATATTTGGGTGCTGTGTAAAGGGGTACAAAACGAATCAGGTAAGGTTGTTAATGCAGGACTAGCTAAGGTGAGCTATGGATCTCATGCTGTAACTGTTTTTCCGTTTGATGGTAAAGAAGTTGAAGATGGTTATATTGGAAATGGAAGAAACTGTTTAGCACGCTCATCGAGCGGGGTTTATATATTTTATATAAATAATGGCACTTATCAAATGAGTATTGGTGCAAGTGAGTTACCGTCAACTGATGAGAAGTTTTTTGAAGGGGATTATACTGATATTGTTTTTGATGCCATTAAAATTAATCCTAAAACAGGAGAATACTATTGTGCTTTAGATATAGATGGTGGTTCTGCCAACGATAAGGTTTATATTTTTGACAGGTACGGATTAAATAAGGACGATGAATATATTGTGGTAGGAGAGATGCCTCGCGATTTTGTTTTCTATCCTTAATTATAAAATATTAAAAAGCAAGCCCCTGCTTAATCATCGCATTCTTCAGATGGTTTTTCAGGGGTTTTATTTTGCCCGGGATTTGCCTCATCCTTTTTTTTGCTAAAAAATTTTGAGATCATTGATTGTACAAACTCAAACATGGGCTTAGCCAATTCCTGAAATATTGAAGCAAATAAACGAATAGGATTAATATACTCTTTAAGCTCTAACCTTTTAATTTCTAACTTTTTTTCAGAAAGCTGAACTTCATAATAAAGCCTCATTTTCTCCTTTTTAAAGTCTTCAAATGATTTTATATGAGAATATCTATTTTTTGTCATAATGGCTGTAGTTTGGAAAAAATAAGTGGATAAATGCTTTGATAATAGGTTTTTGTATCATACTTCTTCTGAGCATTAAGGATATAAGTCCCAATAGAAAATAAACACCGGCAACAATTACAAAACCAAGCTCGTTACTATCCGTATAGGAACCAATTGCAAAAGCCCCTGCTATTGATACAAACATAAGTACAAAGAAACCAATATAGAACAAAACTATTTTAACGGCAAAGCCACTCACAAAGCGACTTAAGTCTTCTGCCAGGTGCAATTTGGTAAGGTCAATTTTATTTTGAATATACGATTCAACCTCTTTTTTTACAGAAGTAAACTCTTCGGATATGCTTTCGTTTTTATCTGTCATAGAGTTAAGGTATTAACTTGAATACAACTAAAATTTAAAAGCTCAGGAATTAATAAAAGGCCTGAAACTAATTTCTTTTGAAAATAAGAAATTTGATTCAGGCAGCAAAAAATGTGATATAAAATAACATTAGTTAGCACTACTGGTTGGTTCTAATGTATTTTTATATTCTTCCAAAAGCTTTTCAATTTTTTCTTCAATCATATGAACTTTTTTCTTAAGCTCATCTTTTAGTTCACCACCTTTTACTTTCATTTTTTCTTTGGTAGCATTCATTTCTTTTTCAAGCTCATTAAGCTTTTCTTTTAGTTGTTTACGTGTTTCGCTACCATTTTGAGGAGCAAATAACAATGCAGTTGCTGCTCCCATAATTGCCCCTGCCAATAAACCACCTAAAAACAAACCACTATTTTTCATAACTCCTTAGTTTTAAATAATTAATACTGCTTTATATATCATTTAATATACCATTAATGCCATAAAAAGTCAACTTTAAACGAAAGGTTTTGGCTGAATGTTTTGTTTAAATACATTTGTGGGTTAATTTTGGGGACAAGCGTTCTGACGCTTTATTTTTTAAGGAGATTAATCACACAAAACACCAAAAGGTTTTTGGCAAGAACGAAATTGAAATATGGAGAACCAAATAGATATTAGTACTGAAGAAAAACTTGCAATAACCCGAAATTACCGAAGCCTGTTGAAGGCTTGTAAAAATATTCTTAGCGATGATGATGTAAAGGAAGTGAGACAGGCCATTGAAATGGCATTAAGCAGGAAGAAGGAGTTTCGAAGGCCTTCGGGTAAATTGTCTGCTATTCATTCTCTTGAGGTAGCAAATATAGTTTCGTCAGAAATTGGTTTAGGACGTACGTCTGTGATTTGTGCGCTATTGTATGATGTGGTGCAACATGAGGATGTGGAAAAGCATGAAATTGCAGAAGTATTTGGAGAGAGTGTAGAGGCCATCGTGGGTGGTTTGTTAAAAGTTAAGGAGTTATACACCAAGGATACATCCATAGAAACAGAAAATTTTCGTAAGCTATTGTTGACTTTTGCTGAGGACGTAAGGGTAATCCTGATTATTTTGGCAGATCGTTTACAAACCATGCGAAGTTTAAACCTTTATCAGCCGGAGAGTCAACAAAAAATTGCCGCTGAAGTAGGATATTTATATGCACCAATGGCGCATAGATTAGGCCTTTATGCCATTAAGTCTGAAATGGAAGATGGTGTAATGAAGTATACCAATCGTGAGGTATATAGTTTTATCGCTAAAAAGCTTAATGAAACAAAGCGTGCGCGTGATAAGTACATCAAGGACTTTATTGCACCGATTAAAAAGGAACTGGAAGTAGCAGGGTTAAAATTTTCGATCAAAGGACGCACAAAGACTATTCACTCTATTCATAATAAAATGAAAAAACAGAATACACCTTTTGAGAAGGTATATGATCTGTTTGCCATTCGTGTGATATTGGATAGTAAGGAAAAAGATGAAAAAGCCGATTGTTGGAAGGTATATTCTATGGTTACCGACAGGTATCAGCCGAACCCTTCGAGGTTAAGAGACTGGTTATCTATTCCTAAATCAAACGGGTATGAATCTTTACATACTACGGTGCTTGGCCCCGAAAAAAAATGGGTAGAGGTGCAAATTAGAACGCATCGAATGAATGAGGTGGCCGAAAAAGGTTTAGCAGCTCACTGGAAATACAAGGGGGGAGAGGGTGAAAAAGGTATGGACGAGTGGTTAGGAAACATTCGTGAAGTACTTGAAAACCCGGAGCGTAATGCCATTGACTTTATCGATGATTTTAAGCTAAACCTGTATGATGAAGAGGTTTTTGTGTTTACACCAAAGGGGGAGTTGAAAAGGCTGCCTAAAGGGGCTACTATTTTAGATTTTGCCTTTGATATCCATTCGGGAGTTGGTAAGAGATGTATTGGAGCAAAAGTAAATGGAAAGCATGCATCCATTAAACAGGTATTGAAAAATGGTGACCATATTGAGGTCATCACATCGAATAACCAGGAGCCAAGGGCTGAATGGCTGAATGTTGTAGCTACTTCACGTGCTAAGTCTAAACTTAAGCAGGCACTTAAAGATTTACAGTATAAAGAGTCGGAGTTTGGACGAGAAACATTGGAAAGGCGTTTAAAGAACTGGAAGCTGGAGCTTACCGATCAGTTAACACACCAGTTGGTTAAGCACTTTAAAATGAAAAGTATCAATGATTTCTTTAGAGAAATTGCTACGGGAGAAATTGATATTTCCAGTGTTAAGGAGTATATACAAAATCAGGAAAAGAAGGAGAGCGAAAAAGATAAAGCAGAGGTTGCCTCAAATAAGAGTGCTACCAATTTTGTGCCTAATGTAGAAGAAGAGCATTTGGGAAATGATGACGTTTTAATGATTGACAGGAATCTGAAAAACGTGGATTATTCATTGGCCAAATGTTGTAATCCTATTTTTGGAGATGAAATTTTTGGATTTGTTGCCGTATCGGGAGGAATTAAAATTCATAGAGCGCAGTGCCCGAATGCTCCCGAGATGAAGACAAAATTTGGCTACCGAATTGTAAATGCACAGTGGACAACAGGTGCTTCAGGAAGCTTTCAGGCTACACTTAAGGTTACAGGAAGTGATGATATTGGTATTGTTAGTAATATTAGTCAGGTAATTACCAAAGACCTTAAAATGAAAATGAGATCTATATCGATTGATTCTGATGAAGGAAGTTTTTTAGGTACAGTTACTGTTTTTGTAAATGATACGGAGATGTTAAATTTACTGATAAAGAAAATTAAGAATGTAAAAGGGGTATACAATGTATCACGTATTGATTCTGTGATGTAAGTTTCATGAAATTATACAAAAAATGGCTGTTTCTTAAATAGTAGAAACAGCCATTTTTTTAAGTTATGATCGACATTAAATCGTTGGATTAAATGCTAATTGGATTTTAAAGTGTTAGTTTAACTGGTAGCATCTTACCCAATCTACATCCATCGAAATAGGTAATTTTTCAGATGAAGGCGTACTGGTAAAATGTGAGCTGAGTGAGATATACATTGCTTCCTGAGGAACGTTTTCTGTTTGTGTGTATACCGGTACACCATTTATTTTCCACTCCAGCTTATTCTTTGACCATTCCAGAGTGTAAATATAGAATTGATCAGAAGAGCCAGGTATTTTAACGTTTTGTGTTTTTTGTAATAACTCTTTGTCGTTGGCCCAAAAATGTCCGACTTCAATTTTCTTGTTACTTTTTTCCGGAGTCTTTAAAATATTAATTTGTGGTGCTATCTGCTCTGCTAAAAGCCAGAATGTATGCGCGGCCGGATATGTATGGTTAAACTTAATTTTGGCTTCAAACCTTCCAAATTTCTGCCTAAAGCTTTGACCAGTGCTTAATAATCCGGAGGTGTATTCAAAATCTTGAGGAACAAAACCCAGTTCAGGATTCCAAACCTTACCTTTGCATCGTTCGTTTCTGGAAATTATTCTGGCACAGCCATCGCGTAATTCTATATTCTCTTTTTTAAAGAATTGTTTTTCGTTGGCTTGTACATATGTGTCGTTTAAAAGCGCCTTTCCCCAATAGTAACCGGTTATCCATTTGCTTTCGTCTAGCTTAGTACCATTAAAATCATCTTCAAAAGTAAGATCCCATTTGTCTAATTCGTGAAATGAGTTTTTGTTTTTTGTTTTTAAAAACCAAATAACATCTTCAGTTTTGCTTAGCGCTTTATGCTCTTCCTGAAGTTGATATTCTTTTGTTTTTTTGAATCGATGTTTGTCGCTCATTTCTTTTTTGATAGTGGCGTATTCATCCGATTCAATATAATTTTTAAGGTCGTTATGAGTCTGGATCTCAGTACTGTTTTTTAACTCTTCTATTTCTGCTATCCTATTTTTTAAGGCTAATTTGTTATAACGCTTTACGGTTGACGAGCGTTTGAGTTTTTTGTATTCTGAAAAGTTTTTAAAAGCATCCGAACCTTTAAATTCTTTAGCATCAGATTCTTTTTTTATGGTTGCAAATTCTTCTGATTCAACATATTTTTTAAGTTTCAAATATGTTTGAACTTCGTTAGTTGCTTTTAACGTATCTTCTTCGTCAGCCTTATTTTCCTTTATTAACTTATTGTAGCGCTTTACATTTGCAGAGCGTTTGTATTCTTTGTACTTACGGAATTTTTGGTAAGCTTCAGTATCTTTAAAGGTTTCCTTTTTAAGTTTTAAAACTTTCTTTTCAAAATCGCCTGAATGAATTAAAGTATCTAATTCAAAAAAACGAATTATAGTATCTGATTTTTCAAGGGCATGAAATTTATTGAAATCATTGATAAGATTTTGGTTCTCATTCTCATATTTTTCGGTGTTAGGAAACTTACTCCCCAATGTAAAGCCCAATATATTTGCCATGTTAATAGATTTGAATTTTGATGTTTATGTGTACGGAAAAACCAAAAAATAGTTTTTAATAATGTGTTAATGATTTGCAATATTGTTATAATTTCTCAAATATTGATAGTTTATACATCAAATATTATATGAGATAAAAAAAGAAATAAGGGTGTTTGTACCGAAAAATATCAAGTGCAAAATACGATATTTTGATAATAAATGAGTTAAGTATAAACCTTTGTTTTTTTGTGTTTTTTTAGTCGTAGCATGAGGTTCGAAAGATAATTTTTATATTTTTGCAAACGCAATCGCGAAAATAGCTCAGTTGGTAGAGCACGACCTTGCCAAGGTCGGGGTCGCGGGTTCGAGTCCCGTTTTTCGCTCTGGTATAAAGATAAAATGCTATCTTGTAATAATGTACTAGTAACGAGTTATCTCGTTTTTATTTTTTATGCCCAGGTGGTGAAATTGGTAGACACGCAGGCTTGAGGGGCCTGTGGAAGCAATTCCGTGAAAGTTCGAGTCTTTTCCTGGGCACTTAGAGATTATCAAAATTATATAAAGGCACTCAAAACGTAGGTTTGAGTGCCTTTAATATTTTTGCCACAATCAAAAAAAAGGAGACAAAATCGAGAACAAAAAAACTCCAGAGAACAAAAAAACTTTTTTTTACTGGTCTCAGAAGACGGATGAATTTTTACGAAGTAAAAAGAAAGCCATAGTCTTCCAACAGTATTAATTTCATCAGACTTCAGTCTGATATCTTGCAACCTGCGTAATCCATTCCATAGTAGTTGAGTTGATATATATCATGTTATATATCAACTAAGTAATTTTTTTATACTTAAACCAAGGCTACTATCAATGATTTGATCGTGAGGTTAATCTTGGGGGATACATTCTTTTTTCAGTTTTAGTGTCGATAAGTTTGTTATATATGCTTATTTTTTTGTGCAACTGTTAAAGCTATTCTTGGTATTTTTTTCTAGAAAAGACTTTCTAGAATTAGCACTTTTTTAATTGTATAACTGTTTTTTAGAAATAAGCTATTTAATTGCTAATCTAACAGTACATTATAGAGGTTAACTGTTAAAGCTAAATGGATACTTTCAAATTATTTGTTGCTAGTGCAGTGCCATATATATAATGTGTATATCTTTACCTTACTTTTTTCAGCATATTTTAAACACACATATAAGAAATTGAAATTAATCATGTTAACAAGAAAAGGTATAAAAGGAATAAGTTTAATTGTATTCTTATGTCTTATTGTATCAAATACAGTCCTTAATAGTCAACTCCCTGTTTCAACCAGGTTTATAAATTTAGACCAGGAAGATGGTTTAAAGCAGAATTCTGTTTCAAAAATTATTCAGGATAACTTTGGTTTTATTTGGGTAGGTACCCCAAATGGGCTGTACAGGCATGATGGATATAATTTTGAGTCGTTTAATCATAAGTCAGGAGATTCAACCTCTTTAGTCTCTAATGGTATAATTAACTTATATAATGATTCAGGCGGTTATATATGGGCTTGTACATCTGAGGGACTTTCAATATTTGATCCATATGCACTATCCTTTTATACACCTTCAAATTTTAAAAAAGGGAATCAAGTAAACAGTGTTATCGAAGGACCAAAGAATACTTTTTGGGTGGGTTCAAAAAAAGGGCTTTATGTTTTTGTACGTGAGAATGACCAATTTTTGCTAAAAAGAATTTTTAATAAAAATCCAAGCATTAGTAAATATAAGGGGTTGTCGAATGAAAATATTACTCAATTATGTTTCGATAATGATTCAAATCTTTGGATGGGAACTGGTAACGGTTTAATTAGGCTAAATAATGATTCCTTTAAAAAAATTATTAAAAATGATGATTCTTTTGCATTTGATCATTTGGAGGGTGCAGAGGATTTATATAAAAATATTTTAGAGGGGTATACTCTCGATGTTCAGGTTGATCCGGAGGGGTTTGTGTATGTTTTGAAGAGGAGTGGATTATACAAATTAAACAATAAGGTTTGCGATCAGATATTATTATCCAATGATTCTAAGGAGGAAATATTATTAAGGTCTATATATATTGAGAATGATTCAACCTTGTGGGTTGGAACAAGAAACGATGGATTAATAAAACTTACAAATGGCGTAATAAATCAATATAAACATTCGGCATTAAATTCATTTTCTATTTCAAGTAACCAAATCAATTCAATATTTAAAGATCGAAGTAATGTATTGTGGTTAGGTTGTGCAAGAGGTGGAATTTCAAAATTTTATTTGCGTCAAAAAGAATTTAAACATTTCTATCATATTCCGAAAGAAGAAAATAGTTTGTCTCATAATCAGGTCAATACGGTTTTTGAAGATTCTGATAAAAATATTTGGGTAGCTACATATGGAAATGGTGTGGATGTAATCAATCATTCAGATGAGGATATTAAAGTTTTACATTTAAAAAAACATATTCCATTTCTTTCTAAAGTTCAGGTGTATTCAATTAGTCAAGATATTGGGGGTAATATATGGATGGGGACATCACACCATGGGATGTTGTTATTAACCAAATCTGAATTTGATAAGATTAGAATTGGTGAGGAGCCAAGTATTTATACGTTTGATTCATTTATTCAAGATAATATCGAATATCCCCTCAATAATGCATCAGAGGTCAGACAGGTTTCTGATAATGAATATTGGATAGGATCATTTAGTGGAGAAGGTTTAACCCATATGAAAGTGGAATTAAATCAGATAACAAATCCAATTTTTCATAGATACAAAAAAGATTTGTTTTCAAAGAATGGATTAAATTCAAATAATATTTCAGCTATATACAAAGGTAGTAAAGGAGTTTTATGGGTTGGGACAAGAGATCAGGGATTGGTACGAATAATCATTGATAAGAAAGGAGAACCACAAAGCTTTTCTTATTTTAGGAATAATCCTCATCATAAAAATTCATTAACTAGCAACCGGGTTTTTGCCATTGAAGAGGATAATATGGGTAAACTATGGGTTGGTACATTTGGAGGTGGTATAAATATATTGGAAGATGTATTAAGTGAGAGTGACACAAGTTTTATTCATGTAAATGAATCCAATGGTTTGTCTGATAATTCAATATATGGTATTCTTTCAGATGATAAAGGAGGTGTTTGGGTAAGTAGTGACCTTGGTTTATCTAAAATAGATGAAAATACCTTGAAGGTTAGAAATTTTAATGAATCGGATGGGGTTCAGAAAGGAAATTTCAGGAAGAATGCTTACTATAAAGGTAAATCAGGAAACCTTTTTTTTGGGGGGATATACGGCATTACAAAGTTTAATCCGTTAAGTATAAAGGTTGATACTACAGCACATAAGACTTTAATAACTCAACTGTATATTCAAGGTAAAAAAATATTGCCAAACAGAATATATAACGATAGGATTGTATTAAGTGAACCGATATATAATACAGATCAAACGATAAAATTATTGCCTTCTGAGAGAAGTTTTCATTTTGAATTTTTATCTACATCCTTTGCTAACCCTAACTTTAATAGGTTTAAGTATAAAATGATTGGATTAGATGAGGAATGGAGGTTTACAGATAAAGGAGAAAATACCATAAGCTTTTCTAATTTAAGATATGGTGATTATATTTTTGAAGTTAAAGCATTGAATCCTGATGGTTTATGGAGTAAAAATATTGCTAAAGTAAATATTGAAGTCCTACCTCCATTTTATCTTTCTTCAATAGCTTTTGCGATATATATATTGTTAATTTTTGTAGTTTTCATTTTATTTAGAAGGATAATAATATTCAGACAAAAACTTACAAATGATCTTAAAATAGAACAGATCGAAAAACAAAAAATAAAGGATCTTAACAATATGAAATTGAGTTTTTTTACTAATATTTCGCATGAGTTTCGAACTCCTTTAACTTTAATATTGGCACCACTTGAAAACTTATTAAATAATTACAAGTTAGATAGGAATGTAATTGATAATTTAAAAGTAATTCAAAGTAATAGTAACCGGATGTTAAGGTTGGTGAATCAATTGATGGAATTCAGAAAGGTTGAATCCGGTCATTTAAGTTATTTACCCGTGAAATCAGATGTTGTTGGTTTTGTAAAAGAAATGATGCATTCGTTTGTAGAGGCTGCAAATCAACAAAGTATCAAACTCATCTTTGAATCGGATTACCGATATGTACCGGTAGAAATGGATAAAGATAAGATGGAGAAAATCATATATAATCTGATTTCTAATGCATTAAAAAACACTTCACAAGGAGATACTATAACCGTTCGTATTAGTAAAGGATATATGGATCATGTTAAGAAACTACGAAGTGTTAGTATTGTTGAAAATGTTATGGATGCTTATGTTTCCATATCAATAAAAGATACGGGTAAAGGTATACCTGAAGATCAGATATCAAATATATTTAAACGTTTTTACCAGGTTTCCTCTTCTCATGATAATTTGCAGAATGGTACGGGTATAGGTTTGTCAATGGTTAAAACTTTTGTTGAAATTCAAAAAGGAAACCTAATTGTACAGAGTACTCCTGAAGTGGGAAGTAATTTTATAATTCAATTACCGATAGATGTTAAAGAAGAAAAGGAGTTAGCACATGAAGGAGTTGAAAATAAGAAGATTGATTTTACGAAAGGGGACTCAGGTTTTAAAATTGGCTCCAGTAAAATAGAATTACCACGTTTCTTTACGGAATATTCTTCAAATAAACGTCCACTCTTATTAATTGTAGAAGATAACAAGGAGATATGCGAATTTCTAAAACAAGCATTTGAAAAGTATTTTGAAATACTATTGGCAAACAATGGTAAGCAAGGCTGTGAGCTGGCCATTGAAAAAATACCTGAATTAATTATATCCGATGTAATGATGCCGGAAAAGGATGGTATTGAGCTGACAAATGAGTTGAAAACTAACAATCTAACAAGCCATATTCCAATCATTTTGTTGACGGCTAAGGGAGCCATCGAAAATAGGATAGAAGGCATTAAAAAAGGAGCAGATTCATTTATTCCGAAGCCATTTAAACTTGAGCATTTAGCTGCTCGTATGGAGCAATTATTGAATTTACGACAAACTCTTAGAGAGAAGTATCAAAAAGAAAGTAATCTTTTGCCAGAAAAGAAAAATCAAACTTATAGTTCAGGAGAAATGACCTTTTTACAAAATATAGAGAAGGTTATTGATGATAATTTAACCAATACTGAATTTGGGGTTGGAGAATTGGAGTCTGCGTTATCGCTTAGTAGAATGCAGCTTTATCGTAAATTAAAATCATTAGTTGGAATACCAGCAAATGAGTTTATAAGAGATTATAGATTAAGAAGGGCTGCAGTTCTTTTAAGTGAAGGGGAATACAATATTACAGAAATTATTTATAAAACAGGATTCTCCAACCACTCATATTTTACCCGTTCGTTTAAAAAGAAATTTGGCAAATCACCAAAAGAGTTTTCAAAAGATTATAATGCCTAAGTAGACACACATATTTATACCAATAAACTAAACAGTATAATCTTAATTGGTTATGTTGTTGCCTAAAAGACTTATGCTTTGTATAGTGTTATTGAAAATTAGTTCTTTTAGGAATTACGTAAATGTGGTTGAATGAGAATGAGTATTCATATTTTGGTTCGTGATAATTGCATAAAACGAATGGCGATAGCGAATAAGCAGTATGCCACAGTCCTGATTAGATAAATGACTATTGATATGTACTACCTGCTTGCTCTTGTGATTCAAATTTTATTTTTAGTGATTAAGTTGGTGCCTTGTACTTGTCCATTTTAACACGATTTGTATTTTTCTTGAATTCATAATTGTACAAATTGTATAATTTCATGAACAAATCTTACATTTATAAAAAGCTTCAAATATTTTGTCATTTTGTTAAACTCCGCGTTCTAATTGGGCTTTGGCTTTTTTAAGATAGGTGTAGTGGTGCGATATGGTTTGTGTTAATATTTGTGAAATTCATTCAAATTATGTTACTGGCTTGAGTGTAATTTGCAATTGTAAATCTATCGAAGGGATAGAGTAAAAATTCAAACTATAATTATCATGAAAAAAACTATTTTATTATTTGTTCTTATTGTAAGTGCAATAAGCATTTGGGCGCAGGATATTCCTATAACAGGAATTGTGACAGAGGCTTCTACAGGAGAATTATTGCCTGGTGTAAATGTTTATATTGAAGGTACCACAACCGGTACCATTACTGATATGAACGGAGCTTATAATATAACAGCTCCAAATGGGGCAACACTTGTATTCTCTTTTATTGGTTTTGAAGATCAGAAAATAGTATTGGCAGGTCACAGAAAGATTGATGTTTCTTTAACCCCTAATATGGAAACACTTGATGAGGTTATCGCTGTTGGTTATGGTTATACTAAAAAGAGTGATTTAACTGGTGCAGTGGCTTCAATATCAGAAAACATGATGAAGCAAACTACTAACACCAACATTACAGAAGGTTTGCAAGGTAGAATTGCAGGAGTACAAGTTACTTCAGCAGAAGGTTCACCGGGTGGTGGATTGAACTTCCAGATTCGTGGCGCTTCATCATTAAATGCCAATAGTCAACCACTATATGTGATTGATGGTATTCCTGTAGAAGTACAATCGTTAGGTATCGACGATGGCATTTCAGGACCATCTGAATCACCAATTAATAATATCAACCCCAACAACATTGAATCTATTGAGATTTTAAAGGATGCTTCGGCAACAGCAATCTATGGTTCTCGTGGTGCCAACGGTGTTGTGATGATTACCACAAAAACAGGAAAAAAAGGGAAAGCGGTAGTTAATATTGATGCCAGCCATGGTGTACAGCAAGTAACCAAATCACTTGATGTATTAAATAGTCAGGAGTATGCTCAGTTTATGTACGGTAGAACTAGCGATGGTATTTATGCCGATTGGCGATCGTATCGTGATTCGACCAATACCGATTGGCAAAAAGAAATGTTTGACCTTGGACGTATCCAAAACTACAACATTAGTATTAGTGGTGGATCCGATGAAACTACCTATATGGTGTCCGCTGGTTACTTTCGTCACGATGGAGTTGTAAGTCAGAAGAGTACTTTTGAAAGATACACCTCTGATGTTAACTTAAATCAGAAATTGAACGCCAAGGCTAGTGTTAATTTTAAGCTGTCGGTTGGACATACTATTAATAATGGTGTTGCTACGGGTGGTAATTCAACGCCTAAAAATGCCGGATTAATCCGCCAGATACTACGTTCACCACCAACTCGTGACATTGATTATGACGCAGAATCGTTGGCCGATGATGTGGGTAACCTTAATCAGTTAGACAATCCTGCTAACTTTGCCGACAATGTAACTAATCTGAATAACACTACTCGTATTTTAGGTAAAGCGGAATTTAAGTACAAAATTCGTAAAAACCTTCTTTTCACTTCGCGCTTAGGAACCAATTACAATGCAGTTAAATATGAGAAGTTCTATCCAAAAGAATCGGGACGTGGGAGAAATGTTGGTGGCTTATCAATCGTTGGGCATAATCAAAGAAGAAGTTTTGCCTTTGAGAACTTTGTTAATTATAACACCAAAATTGATCAACACAAAATAGCCTTAATGGGAGGTGCTACGGCTGAAAAAACTTTCTTGGGGCGGTTTGAAACCCAAAACCAGGACTTTGCTTACTCGACCTTAGGAACTGGTAATATCGGTGTTGGAACGGATCCACAAATACCATCATCAGCCAGTGAGGAAAATCAGTTGGCATCTTTTTTCGGCAGAATTCAATATAATTTTGATGAGCGATACCTTGTAACAGCCTCTTTCCGTGCCGATGGATCATCGCGATTTCCTCAGAATAAATGGGGATATTTCCCATCTGCATCAGCCGCGTGGCGTGTTTCTCAGGAAAAATTCTTTGAACCTCTGACCAATGTTGTTTCTAACTTTAAACTACGTGCCAGTTACGGTGAAACGGGTAACCAAAATATCCCTAACTACATCTCATTTGCACGTATGGATATTGCCAATTACCCGATAAATGGAACCACACTTGCTGGTTTATCAAATGGTACGGTTGGTAATCCTGACTTGAAGTGGGAAACAACTACATCGCAAGATTTCGGATTAGAATTAGGATTCTTACAAAACAGGATAGCCTTAACAACCGACTATTATATCAAGAAAACAAGCGATATGTTATTGTCGGTTCCTGTTCCAAGCACTTCAGGATACAAGAATTATCTTAAGAATATTGGGAGCATGGAAAATAGAGGTTGGGAATTTAGTTTATCTTCTACGAATATTAAAACCAATAATTTCACATGGACCTCTAACTTCAATATTACGTTTAACAGAAACAAAGTAACCGCCTTAGGAGTTGATCAAACGTACTTTCCTGTAGCATCTGGTAACAATCAAATTGATGGTAAAGCACGTGTGATTGTTGGTCAACCTATTGGTATTTGGTGGGGTTTTGAAACCGATGGCATATACAAAACACAGGAAGAACTAGATGCATTGCCAAATGATCTGGGACATGGCATAGGGGATTGGAGAATCAAGGATATTGCAGGTGCATTTGACGAAAACGGTAACCCAATCCCTGACGGTAAGGTAGATTTAGAAAATGATCGTAAGATTATTGGTAAGGCTGAGCCAATTCACTTTGGAGGATTCGTAAATAACTTTAAATACAAAAACTTTTCTCTTGATGTATTTTTATCCTGGAGTTATGGTGGCGATATATTCAATGCCAATAAATGGGATTTAACAGATATGACAAACACCAGTCTGAACCGCTTTACATCTGTATTAGATGCTTGGGTTCCTGAGGATATTATCCATGTGAATGAGGAAACAGGAGAAGAAACATTAGTCATTCCGGCTAACACGGATAGTAATAAACCTGGTTATGGCACGTACAACAGATACTTTGTTGATGAATTTATTGAAGACGGTTCTTATCTGCGTCTAAAAACAGTAACCATAGGTTATGATCTTAATTCCAGTTTGACTGAACGTATAGGCTTGCGTAGTGTAAGAGTATTTGCCAGGGGTGAAAACCTATATACGTGGACGAACTATTCCGGTTATGACCCGGAAGTTGATATGTCAATTGGAACAAACGGCTTAGCGCCAGGTATTGATTATGGAGCTTATCCAAGGGCCAGAACAATTACTTTAGGTGTGAATGTTAAATTATAATTTCCTGAATTTAAGTATTATGAAAACAAAATTTAAATATATATTATCTATATTGTTGGCAGGTGTTTTATTATCATCCTGCAACGATTTTCTGGAAGAGCATCCACAAAGCTTTATTTCACCAGATAACTTTTTTAACAATAAAGAAGAAGCGGATATTGCACTTATAGGCGTTTACGATGCCATTGGAACAAACAAAGGTTGGGGTTTATATGCAGCTAACATGCTCATCATCGACCAAGGTACCAGTTTATCCTCTTCGCGCATTGGTAATTTAACGCAAGGAGGTATTGCGCATTACCTGGCAGCCACAGATTATAAGGTTTTTACCGAGATATGGGAAAATTCATATGATGGTATTCAAAGAGCTAATACTGTGATTAATCGTGTTGGTCAAATGGATAAAGAACAAATTGATGAACTAAACCAGTTACGCATTATTGCTGAAGCTAAGTTTCTTAGAGCGCTTCATTATTTCAACCTAGTTCGTCTATACGGTGGTGTACCTGTGTTAGCAAAAGAAACCACTGATATGGATAATGTACTTGTTGGCCGTAATACAACAGAGGATGTGTATTATCAAATTATAGGTGATTTGGAATATGCCGCAGAGAATTTATTCTACAGAACCAATTCGGCCAATACGCCAAAATTAGAGATAACAGGATCCGGTCGTGCAACCAAAGGCGCTGCTTTAGGTTTATTAAGTAAGGTGTACCTCACACTTGCATCTACTAAAAAGTACGCTTCTACAGCATTGTCAAATTATAAATATGCTAACTACGATTGGGTAGATGTAGCAGTTAATTATCAGAAAGCCACACAGTACGCAGGTGCAGTGATTCAGCTTGCTGAAAGTGGAGGTGGCATCAATTTGTTGGATGACTACTCTCAAATATTCATGACAGAAAACCATAACGAATCTTTATTTGAAGTACAATTTGGTCCAGAGTTGGAAGAAGGTGGATATGTAGCTTACTGGGCAGGTCCTTTAAACGCTGATAAATACGCAGTAGACCGCGGTCAGGCAAGAATTAATGCAACACCTGAATTTTCTGACTCTTTTATTAAAGCATGGTCGGCCGAAGGTCCACTTGTTGAAGAAGAATCTGACTTCCGATACTCCTGGAACATCGGAAAATTTAAATATGCTAAGAAACAGAACAAATTAAACCTGGCATTTAAAAAGGAGTATTGTTATCGCAAATATCGTAAAACAGAAACCTATGAATTTGCTGACGTACAAAACTTCCCGGTATTGCGTTATGCTGATGTATTACTGATGCTGGCTGAAGCACATAATGAATTAGGCACTGAGCCCGATTCAGTAGTTTGGGCCGTTAATAAAATTCGCGAAAGAGCCCGAAAAGGATCTGCATCTGATATGATGACGTACCCGGCATCTAATCAACCAGCGGATATGGCTTCTGGCCTTGATCAGGAAACTGTTCGAAACATCATTATTAAAGAAAGAGGTTGGGAATTGTGCCACGAAGGACAAGCACGTTTTGATGATGTACGTTTGGGGCAATTAGAAAAAGCAGTTACTGCACAAGTTGACTACTCGAAGAACACCGCTGCAAAAGGTGCCGACAAACCAATTAAGTTTTATGTAGATGGAAGAAATGAAGATGGTTTACCAACATCAACATCAACAACTGGAGCACAAAACTTTGATGCACGAAAGCATTGGTTATTTCCAATTCCTCAGTTCGAAAGGGATGTGAATCCAAATCTTGAGCAAAACGGAACATGGTAATAAGTTATTAAGATTTAAGAATCCGACATTTAAGTCGGATTCTTTTTTTTAAAGCAATGTTTTATTAAAGTATTTTATATTGATTCGCAGAGGGTGCTAACAGTAAAATACTAAGTGTTTCTCCAATCTTTTTTATATTCTTCATTCAAGACTAAACTTGACAAATTACCAGAGAGTAATCCTATGAATTTATCATGTATAAGAATTGGAGCAACTCTATTTTAGAGTCTCAAATTCTTTAATAATTAAATTGGGAGTGTAATTTAATTTTTAATTACCCACCTAATAATAACCATTACTGTATTGATATTGTACTATTACTGAAGTTTTACTTTTGATATTTATATCAGATACTCGTTGTAATAATAAAGTTGTTAGAAATAGTAAAAGGTAGGAGATAATAGTTTGTGTTAATATTTGTGAGATGCATGCAAGAAATATGTTTGGCTTGCACATAAATTGCATGGATAAATAATTTTATAAAAAGAGTTCATTTCTCTTTTATACTATGTGTCATTAATTTTATTATTTAACTATTAGCAAATGTTACAACAGCGTATTATTTTGCTTGCTCTATTGATTTTTATGTCAATGGTAGCTTGTAATTCATCAAACAAAAAAGAAAAAGTAATTTCAAAACCTAATATTCTTTTTATACTCCTGGATGATATGGGAAAAGAGTGGGTGAGTGGCTATGGAGCTGAAGAAATTCATACACCTACAATAGATAAGCTCGGGGAAGAGGGAATGGTTTTTAATAATGCTTACTCTATGCCACAATGCACCCCAAGTAGAGTTGCATTACTAACCGGGCAATATCCATGGAGAAATGGATGGATTAACCATTATGATGTACCCCGATGGGGCCATGGCGCTCGCTTTGACCCGGATTTAAACCCATCCTATGCAAAAATCCTACAATCGGCAGGCTATAAAACCTGTGCTACAGGTAAGTGGCAGATAAATGATTTTAGGTTGGAGCCGTCTGTTATGAACGATGTAGGTTTTGATGAATATTGTATGTGGACCGGTTGGGAAGAAGGAGTACCTGCCAGTGCAGAGCGTTATTGGAATCCTTATATTCACACAAAAGAAGGAAGTAAAACTTATAAAGATCAATTTGGTGAAGATGTATTTACCGATTTTATCATTGATTTTATGGGTAAAAACAAGGAAAATCCATTTATGGTCTATTATGCGATGTGTCTTCCTCATGGACCCTTGGTTAGTACACCACTAGAGCCGGAAGTAACAGACAAGATGGATAAGCATAAAGCAATGGTCCGTTATACTGACCATATTCTTGAAAAATTAACATCAGCGCTTGATGAATTGGGACTCCGAGAAAATACCATCATAGTTTGGACTACAGATAACGGAACTTCAGGTTCTATAACAGGGAAATATAATGGTCGTAATGTACGAGGAGGTAAAACATTTTTGACTGAAAATGGGATAAATGCACCATTTATCGTGAATTGCCCGGGTAAAGTTCCTTCCGGAGTAAAAACAGATGCGATTATTGACTTTACTGACTTGTTTCCAACTTTTGTAGATCTGGCTTCAGGTAATATGCCAACTGATTATACCATAGATGGTGTTTCTTTTGTAGATGTTATTCTCGGAAAAAAAGATAAAACGTCAAGAAGTTATATTCAGGCTCTGGGTTCACGACCTGCTAAAATTATTGACGGAAGGGTTGTTAATTGTTTTGACTTTAGGGATAGGGTATTACGCAATGACAGATTTAAGGTGTTTGTGAATACATCAGCTGAAATCTATGCTATTTATGATATAATTAATGATCCCACAGAGGAAAGTAACTTGATTGATTCTAATCAGCAATCTGTTAAAACTGCATTGAATAACTTTGAAAAGTTTTTGGCTGAGATTCCTAAAAAGGATCAAAATCCAATTTATAAAAAAGGTGCTGATAATGCCTGGGATATTGATCCGTTAAAGTTGAATAAAGATGCTGATAAAAATATGCTAAAGCCTAATAGAAGAGACTAATATGAAGAATTCAGGATTTATTTATAGTATAGCGATTATGGCCTTGTTGACAATGTTTTGTCAATGTAAGCCCAAAGAGCATAGCTCTGACAGCAAACAAGGAAACCATTTGAAACATCCCAATGTGGTTATTTTATATGCAGATGATCAGGGAACTTTAGATGCTGGCTGTTATGGGGTTAAAGATATTGCCACGCCAAACATAGATCAGTTAGCCAAGGAGGGAATAAAATTTACACAGGCGTATGCACATACGGTTTGTTGCCCATCAAGAGCCGCTCTTCTTACAGGTAGATCGCCTCAAAGGGGAGGTGTTAATTCATGGACTTCGTGTACACCTAAGGATAAAGCCGGACGCAATATGAGTTTGGATGAGGTAACCATGGCAGAGGTACTTAAGGAGCAGGGATATAAAACTGCCTTAATTGGTAAATGGCACCTTGGCGCAACAGATGATCATACTCCTTTAGATCAGGGTTTTGACTATTTTTGGGGTTTTAGAGGTGGTTTTATTGATTATTATACACACCGTTTTTTACATGCAGGTTGGCAACGACCTCAGTTTCATGACTTATACAGAAATAGGGAAGAAATATTTGAAGAAGGCGAGTATTTTCCAGATATGCAGGTGGAGGAAGCAAAAAACTTCATTCGTCAGAATAAGCATGATAACTTCTTTTTATATATGGCTTTCAATTTACCTCACTATCCTGAACAACCAGATACGGCATTTATTGAAAATTATAAAGATTTGAACTGGCCAAGAAGTTCATATGCACCAATGATTGCCACCATTGATGATCGTATAGGGCAGGTTGTGAGTCATTTAAAAGAAGAAGGATTGGCTAAAAATACCATCATTATTTACATGAGTGACAATGGTCATTCTACAGAGGACTATTATAATTGGAATGAAAGTTATGGTGGAAATGGAGGCGGAGGCTATACTGGTAAATGGCGGGGAGCAAAAGGTAGTTTTTTCGAAGGAGGATTGCGTGTTCCATGTATCATTAGCTATCCAAAGGATTTTCCTAAAGGAGAGGAGCGTAATCAAATCATTACAAATATGGATTTTCTTCCAACGGTCTGCGAAGTACTAGATATCCCTCAACCTAAAAATAAGTTAGATGGTAAAAGTATTCTGCCTATTATAAAAGATAATGCCGAATCCCCTCATGAAGTATTGCATTTTATGTGGCAACACATGTGGGCGGTTCGTAAAGGCCATTGGAAACTGATTTATAAAGGCCATGATACCACAGGGAAATTCTCCACACATCCTGAAAAGGAATTTCATATGCCGGAATATTATTTGGCCAATCTGGAGGATGAAAACCCGGAAGAACTTAACTATGCTGATAAATATCCTGATATTGTTGAGCAGCTAAGTGCGTTGCATGAGGATTGGGCATTAGATGTATTTAAAGGTTCTGGTTATCCAGATCCCAATAAAGAAGATGAAGTTGGTAAACAAAAATCCAAGGGGTCAATAAAATTATAATAAAGATAGGTCATCCCTCAATTAAGGTTTGGCCTTTTTTTTACTTAAAAAGGGTAAGATGAAACGAGCATGCAAATTTTAATCTTAAAAATTACATACCAGGTAATGATTAAAATTTCTTGTGAGTTCCACGTGTCAAATGAAAGAAATTTAAACATGAAAATATATCTTTTTGTAACATTATGTCTGTTTTTTGTATGCCTGCAATTAAGAAGTCAGGAATTATATGTTTCCCCAACAGGCGATGATAATAATCCAGGAACCATAAGTTTGCCTGTAAAAACATTAGAGAAGGCGCTGGAGAAGGTTTCTGCTGGTGTGATTTATCTTTTGGAAGGAAGTTATCATGAAAGTTTTGAGTTGAGTAATAAAAAAGCTCAATCAGAAAATCCAATTGTGATCATGGCCTACCCAGGCGATAAAGTAATTTTTGTAGGTACGCAAGAGGTCGAATCAAGTTGGCAATTGGATGAAGGTAGCATTTACAAAACAACACCCGGTTTTGCCATATGGCAATTGTTTGAGGATGGTAAAATGTTAAATGCTGCACGATGGCCAAACATAGAAGGTTATATTGAGGATGAACAACCTGTATCAGCCATACCCACTCCTTTGTCCATATGGGACCAGCCCGGTACATGGGGAGCCTCAAGCGAAAGTAGTACCAATGGAACTATGATTGATAATGGAGACATGGATTTAGCCGGTAGTATTGATTTTGATTTAACAGATGCTGTTGCAATACTTAATGTAGGTTCTTTCAAAACAACCTATGCACCCATAACCGCGCACAGTATTGGAGGCAACTCCTTTAATTACGATTCAAGTATCAGTGATAAATTTGTTACCTGGCAAAAACCAAATTTGGCCTATTATTACTTAGAGGGAAAGCGAGAAATGCTTGATCACCCGGGAGAGTGGTTTTACGATACAGATAATGGAGAGCTCTTTTTATATACAAAAGATGGTCAAAGTCCTGAAGGTAAAAAGATAGAAGGTAAGGTTCAGTCGTACGTAGTTTCTATGAGTAGTTGTACTAATATTATTTTTAAGGATATCTATTTTTGGGGAACCACTATTCAAGCTGTTGATTGCAAATATTTAACAGTGGAAAATTGTCACTTCACCTATCCATCTCACTCTAAAAGAATGCTTCGTGAGTTTGGAAAGAATATTGATGTAACATTATTTACCGGAAAAAATGTGTCGGAGCATATTACTATCCGAAATAATATATTTGAATATACCGAAGGAGAAGCCTTGGTGATGCACGGTCACAATCATTTAATAGAGAATAATTTATTCCGTCATATTGATTTTACATGTGCTAATTTATACCATATAGGTGGCTCAGTTGATTTTATTGGAGATGATAATGTTTTTAGAGACAACACCATTTATGTATGTGGTGCTTCAGAAACAATTACCCCAGGGCCTTCAAATATTATTGAACGAAATGAAGCATGGAGTACTGCTCACTTACAGAATGATGGGGCTATTGTTCAATTGATGACTTCACCTGCAGTAGGCTCTGTAACTCGTTACAATTGGTTTCATGATAATAAAAGGTCTGGCTTTAGAACAGACGGCTCGTTAGATGTTGGCAATACTGGAGTATCTGGATATTGGGAGCCTTGGCAAAAGCAAACAAAAACAAGACTGTATGGTAATGTAGTATGGAATTGCCCTACGGGTTTTATGGTAAAAGGAGATTATCACATCATAGCCAACAACACTGTTTTTAATAATGATGTTGTGGATATTGTCATGATGAATCCTAAACCTGATGGAGCAAATCATAATTCAATTTGTAGAAATAATTTGGCTGGTATGATATCTGGTTATCGTGGCGGCAAAACACCGGATGAATACCCTTTGCCTCCTTTATGCGATCATAATTGGAATGGCTATTATGAAGGAGGAGAAGTAGAAGATTTATTAATGGATGCAGAAGGTCGAGATTTTCGTCCCAAAGACGTGGTGCCTATAGTAGATGCAGGGAGTGAGGATATAAATACCGATATTATTATTAGTCATGATTATACTGGTACAACTTATGATATTGGTGCAGTAGAGTACAATACCAATAATTATATCATCCCAGGGCATAGAGGCAGGAAATGCACAAATCCGATTCCGGCAGATAAATCCAAGTCAGAAGTCTCAACAATTATGTTGGCATGTAAACCTGCATATCAAGCTACTATGTTTCATGTTTATTTCGGAGAATCAAAATCCCTTGTTGAAGGTGCTGATCAAACCTCTCAGGAATATAAAGGAAGTTTAATGTATTCAACTTATTATCCTCAAGATTTGGATGATAATAACGTTTATTACTGGCGTATGGATGCAGTAACAAGTGATGAAATCATTAAAGGTGATGTTTGGGAGTTTACTGTAGGTAGCGGAACTGGAATTTTTAATCAGCCAAAGAAGCGTGATTTATTAAAAATATATCCAACTGTGTCAAGAAATAAAGTAACCATCACCAATATTCCTATGCAAGCTAATTACAGTATATTCAATAGTAATGGCGTTAAAATATTAGAAAGTAGCTTTGAAAATACGGTAGAATCATTATTTATATCTCACCTTCCTTCAGGAGTATATTATATCGCTTTAGAGGATCCTTTAATACTACCGGTGAGGTTTATTAAAATATAAGCATACGTAAAATGACATAAAAAAAAGCCGAATCTATTTCAAATGATTCGGCTTTTTTGTTGCTGTAAATTTTTTATTACTTCACTAATACTTTACCTGTAAGTACCTTGCCATTAACCAAAGTTTTAACAATAAATAATCCAGTTAATCCTAACTCAATTGTATTCTCTCCTTGATTTAATAATTGATTTTTGATTTCGCGTCCTGATATATCATATACAGAAATATTGCCAGTAGCAGACTCCATGTTTTCCACTTTTATCACTTGTGCACCAGACCAAATTTTTATGTTTGAGATGTCAACATCATCTATTGTAGTAGGAATATTCACGGCATCGGTAACGGATGATGTAATATTGTCAATATAAAAAGTACCTGTTGCATAGGCTAAAGCTATATCAAGTCTAAAACTCAATTTAGTGACATCTACATTAGCTGCATCAATGGTTTTTGAAATAGCAAAGCTTTCCCAATCTGTCGAGGCACTTGCCTTTTTCTGACTAACACTTGCACTATTTGCCATATCTCCTCCATTCTTATTATATACAATTCTCATCTGATGTTCTGCAGCTGCCGCTGCTTTTATATCCCACGACAGATTAACTTCAACATCTCCAACAGGAATACTATAGTAATCAGTAAAGGCGTAAGTAGTATTCATGAGTTTTACATCAGTATGATTACCTGATCCTGCATTGGAAATTACAACTTTTACCACCTGTCCCTTCGAAACTGGCACATTAGAGTCTTCAGCATTAGTAACTATCGAAGCTGTTGCTACAGCCCCATTGCTAAGGGACAATTCCCAGTCGGTTAGAGTTGGGTTGTCTTCGAATGAAGGATTGGAGACATAACCACTCATTGTTTGGGCATAGATAAATCCTGTTACTAAAATGAATACTGATAAAGTAATTTTTCTTTTCATAATTGTTTATTTTAGAATTAATAATGATTTAAATTACTTTTTATAAGATTGTGTTTTGTGTTCAGTTTTCACAAAGATTTGAACGATATTCACAAATGAGCATAAAGGTTTTTGTGTGTTTAGTATCAGTGCTTTATGGGTTGTGGGTGTTCGATAGATTCAAAAAAAGGTGAAATCTGGTCCTGTTACCATAAGGATCATTGTATAGTTTAGATTCTTCATAGAAGAAGAATAGAAAGGTTCTATAGATATAATTTATTGTACCTATTTTACTTCCTGTTCGTCTTTAAAATAATTCCATCTAAAAATTACAGATATGACCTTTAAAATGTACCAGTTAGTGCCAATGGGAATATTCCTATTTGTATTATTTCCTTTGTATTCGTAGAGTATTATAGTTGATAAAAGTGGAGCTGGTGACTATAAAACTTTAGAGGAAGCTATTAATAATGCTGTTTCGGGTTCAACAATAAAAATTAAATCAGTTATATACCATGAGGAAGCAATTATTAGTAATGTTGATGGAACACCGGATTTGCCCATTACAATTATGCCATTTGATGATGGGGAAGTGATATTTACCGGAGCAAAAGAAATAGTATCTAATTGGTCAAAGTGGAATGAAAATGAGAATGTTTATAAAACAAGTATTTTACATTTAAAGTCTGATTTTACCAATGATATTTGGCAGTTGTTTGTTGAAGATACGATGATGGTTACAGCCAGATGGCCAAACGCAATTAATCCATGGTTTGAGAATAGCAATTGGTGGGATCGGGAATCAACATGGGAAAAAGTGGATGGCACAAGTCCCAAAGGAACAATTGTAGATGGAGGTCAGCATAACTTATCTTCCACACAAAAGGATTTTACGGGAGCCATAGCTGTTCTAAATATAAACTCTATGATTACCTACCAGGATACGGTTCGTAATCATTCTGCAGGGAGTAACCAGTTTAATTATGATTATTCATCATTTTACCTGTTTAAGGATGCTTTATATA
Source organism: Labilibacter sediminis (assembly GCF_005877885.1). Taxonomy (GTDB): domain Bacteria; phylum Bacteroidota; class Bacteroidia; order Bacteroidales; family Marinilabiliaceae; genus Saccharicrinis; species Saccharicrinis sediminis. The sequence goes on along the minus strand of NZ_VCHY01000010.1, from coordinate 123,587 downwards.
AAAATATTTCTAAAGGAGATGTGTGGGAGTTTTCAACCACGAAGGGAACAGGGATTTTTAGCGCAAAGAATAAGAAAGATATTCTTAAACTATTTCCTACTGTAGGTAGTAATTTTATAACAATTACTAATATCCCTTTACATTCAGACTATAAAGTTTTTAATATTAACGGTATAAAAATAATGGAAGGTTGCTTTATTGATACAGAAGAAATATTGTCTATTTCACATCTTCCGTCAGGATTGTATTATCTGGCATTAAAGGATACCTCTATTATGCCAATACGGTTTATAAAAATGTGAACCTTCTTAAGAATACACTGGATACAGTGCCAATTAGATGTTGTATGTCTCATTTAAGTTAGCAGAGCAGATTGTGCAATTCGGTCAAGGAAATGTGAAAAATGTACTTTAGATAGATCTATAGGACAAGTATTTTCACATCAAATTACAATTAATAAACAACAGAGAAATGAAATTGAGAAATATTACAATCGGTATAAGAATATGTTTATTTTTTCTATTTGTTGGAGTAAGTGCAAATGCTCAACAGGCAAAAGATAAACCTAATATAATTTTCTTGTTTGCAGATGATCAATGTTATAATACTGTGAATGCTTTAGGCAATAAAGAAATTAAAACACCTAATCTCGATAAAATGGTTGAGGATGGGGCTACTTTTACACATGCTTATAACATGGGTGCTTGGAATGGGGCTGTTTGTGCTGCAAGTAGAGCCATGATAAATACAGGTCGTTTTGTGTGGCGAGCTTACGAAGTTGATGGTCGTCAACAAGAACTGGTTAAAAGAGAAGAGATGTGGGGACAATTGATGCAGCAGGCAGGTTATACCACATATATGAGCGGAAAATGGCATGTGAAAGCTAAACCTGAGCAATTATTTAATAAAGTTGTTCATATGCGAAAAGGAATGCCGAGTGATAACTGGAAACAATTTAAAGCAGCAACCAAAAACTTAAAATCAGGAGAGTATAATCCAGAGGAGTATATGCCATTTGGATACAACAGATCCAGCAACACCGAAAAAGAAGATTGGAAACCATGGGATAAAAGTAACGGTGGATATTGGGAGGAAGGAAAACATTTTTCTGAAATATTAGGTGATGATGCGATTGACTTTATTGATGAAGCCAAAAGCAAGGATGAACCATTTTTTATGTATCTGGCATTTAATGCCCCCCACGATCCTCGTCAATCACCTAAGGAATTTGTAGATATGTATCCATTAGATCAGTTAAGCGTGCCTGAAACATTTATTCCGGAGTACCCTTATAAAGATAAGATTGGATGTGGTCAGACTTTAAGAGATGAAGCTTTGGCCCCTTTCCCAAGAACTGAGGCGGCTGTAAAAACACATAAGCAAGAATATTATGCTATAATCACTCATTTAGATCAACAAATAGGTCGTATCATGAAGGCTTTGGAGGAGAGTGGTAAATTAGATAATACATATATCTTTTACACAGCTGATCATGGATTGGCTATGGGTAATCATGGCTTACTTGGAAAACAGAGTATGTATGATCACTCTATGCGCGCACCTTTGTTTGTCATAGGACCTGATGTTCCTAAAAATAAGAAGTTTGATGTAGATGTGTATCTTCAAGATATTATGGCATCAACAGTAGACTTGGCAGGCATACCAAAGCCTGAGTATATTGAATTTAATAGTTTAATGCCTATTGTTCGTGGTGAGCAAAAAAAATCGAGTTATGATGCAATCTATGGTTGTTATCAAATAAACTTGCAACGTATGATTCGTAAAGATGGGTATAAATTAATCGTATATCCACAAGCAAAAACGGTTCTACTGTACGATTTAGAAAAAGATCCTAAGGAGATGAATGATATTTCTAAGGAGAAAAAGAATAGTAAGAAAGTTAAGAAGTTGTTTGCAGATCTTGTTAAACTTCAGGAAGAAATGGATGATCCTTTAGATTTAGTCAAACTGTTTCCTCAATATATTAATAAATAAAACCTATTTATTATAGGATGAATTTACCAATCAAGAAAATAATTTTGGTTATCTCAAGTAGAGTATGAGTTAATCTTATTTAAAATTGTGAAGAACAATCATTTATTTTAATGGCGTTCGAGATTATATAAAGATGAAAAGAATAAAACTAATATTATCATTATCTGTAATGATGTTTTCGTCCATTTGTTTTGGACAAAATAAAAAACCTAACGTAGTGTTTTTTATTACAGATGATCAGCATCGTTTGGAATATAACTTTTTGAAAGAAGGTAAAAATGAAAAAGGAGAAAATAGAAATCTACAGCCTACATTAGATAAATTAGTGCGAGAGGGTGTGGTGTTGGAAAACCAACATGTAGTGGCAGGGATTTGTACTCCATCACGATATTCCTTATTAACAGGGCAGGTACCTTCAAGAGCCGTAACTAAGGGCTTTTTAAACGAAGAGAAAAGTTGCTCTCAAAAAAACCCTCACTTTAATGTGGGCATTACCACAAAAAATTTTACTATGGCCAACATGTTTCAAAATGCTGGTTATTTCACAGGAGGTGTAGGTAAAAACCATGTGATTGACGGAGATGGAAAAGTATCGCACCGTTTAAAGAAGAATTTAACAAAAGCGGAGGAAGCAAAAAGGTTAAAGCATATTCAGGAAGAAAATATAGCTGCTTATAAAGCTTGTGGTTTTGATTTTGCCACGAATATTTATCCCGGAAATCTTCCCGGATTTCTACCAAAATACCTGGAGTTTCATAATACCGACTGGATCATTGACGGCGCTTTAGAATTTTTAGATGAGGCGTCAGAAAAAGAGGAGCCATTTTTCCTTTATTGTGCAACAACAGTATCTCATGGACCAGCCAAACTGGGATCTAAATATATTGGTGATCGATCTGCAACAGCAGTTGGTTTTTTGGAAAAACCTGTAAATGTGATGCCTGATCAGCAAAGTATCGAAAATCGTATAGCAGAGCTTGGTTTAAGCGATGAAGCTAAAGATGCGCTTTGGTTGGATGATGCCATGAAGACAGTCATGGATAAACTTGAAGCTATGGGGGAGCTGGATAATACCATCTTCTATTTTATGACAGATAATGCAGTTGAACATGGTAAGTTTACATGTTACGAGGGTGGAACAAATACACCTGCTGTGGTTTGGGCTCCTAAATATATTCAAGGAGGAAGAAGGAGTGATGCATTGGTTTCCAATATTGATATTATGCCTACGCTGGCAGAATTGTGCGGTATTAAATTATCAAATAAAAACATAATAGATGGCGTAAGTGTTGCTTCTGTTTTAACAGGAGAAAAAGAACATGTTAGAGAGAACCTTTATCTGGAAGTGGGTGCAACGCGTGCAATTATAAAAGATGGGTGGAAATATCTTGCCTTTAGGGTACCTGAAGAACGTCATAAATGGTCTGTTGAAAAACGACGAAAATTAGTAATTAAAGGTCAGGATATTAATGACCCTTTTACACATATTTGTGATAGACCCGGAGGGCGAGGAGGCGAAAGTCCGGCGATGGCTTTTTATCCAGCTTATTATGAGCCTGACCAGTTGTATAATCTTAAGGAAGACCCAACAGAAATGGTGAATCTGGCTAAGCATCCTGAATACAAAGAAAAATTGGAAGAGATGAAAGCTGCACTGAAAAAGGAGTTAGCCAATAAGCCTGGTACATTTGCTGAGTTAAAATCAAAATAGTTATATCATAAAACTGATGCCATAATGAATAGACGTGAAATGTTAAAAGCCAGTGCAGCAATTGCCTGTGCCGGTGCAGTAAACCCATCAGTATTTGGGTTTGCATCGGGGCCTAAAAACAAGATAGCTATTCCTTCATATTTACAAGGCTATGAAGATCTCTATGCTATTGATCCACGTCAGGCAGCACTTAAATACTTCAGTGCAGCAAAGTTCGGATTATTTATTCATTATGGTTTATTCAGCCTTTTAGAAGGATTTTGGAAGGGTAATCATGCCAAACCAGCGGAGTGGGTGCAGTTACGTGGTAAGATAAGAGTCAGAGAATATGAGAAGCTCTCGGCTCAATTTACAGCAAAGAAATTTGACGCTGATTTTATTACAGATATGGCACTTGATGCCGGTATGAAATATATTAACCTGACCACAAGGCATCATGATAGTTTTTGTTTGTTCGACTCAGGATTCACTAATTTTAAAAGCACCAATAGTCCGGCTAAAAGAGACCTTGTAGCCGAACTGTCTGAACAATGCCAGCAAAAGGGATTGGGTTTTTATTTGTACTATTCTCATGGGCGCGACTGGCGTCATCCTCATGCTCCGAATAATGATAGTTGGGGAGGTGCTGCACGACCAAAGTATGATCCACCAGAAGCTTATTATAAATACGGAGAGGAACATGACCTGCAAGTTTATGTGGATTTCATGAAAAAACAGATTACCGAGCTACTAACCAATTATGGACCAATTGGAGGAATATGGTTAGATGGAATTGGAACTCCACTTTCTCAGCCCCAAAAGATTGACTTATTTAAAGTTCAGGAACTATACGATCATATTCATTCCTTACAGCCACAAGTGCTGGTTTCCTATAAACAAGGGTTATTGGGTACTGAAGATTTTAAAGCACCGGAACGACACTTTAAAGGCACTTCTGAAGTGCCTCTTGAAATCTGCAATACATTACAGCCTTATTCATGGGGCTACGATAAAAATGATTCATTGGGACATAAAACCGCAGATGATGTAATGACCATGCTTGCTCATTCTGAAAAAATGGGCGCCAACTTATTACTGAATACAGGACCTTTACCGGATGGTTCTATTCATAAAAACGATATTATTACGCTGAGAGAGGTGGGTAAACGTTTAAGAAATAAGTAGTGACTAACCCAACGGTTACCGTGTAATACTTTCGAAATTGAAGGATATAATATCATTAAAAATCTAAATAATTTAAATCATATATAATGAAAAAAGTATTGATGATCATAGGGATACTCCCCCTATTGTTTGCTTGTAAAAAAACAACTGTGGAGTATTATGTATCCCCAATCGGGAATGATGAAAATAAAGGAACAATTGAAGCTCCATTTGCATCAATAGCAAAGGCAAAAGAAGTTATCCGAGGACTTTCTGATGCTGAAAGATCACAAAATATTGATGTTATTTTAAGAGGAGGTATATATAGATTAACGGAATCTATTCATTTTGGGATCTCTGATGGAGCACCTGAAGGTGTAACCTATACATATAAGGCCTACCCTGGAGAAACACCAATTGTTAGTTCTGGTGTTCAAGTGAAGGGTTGGGCCGTAGCACAAGATTTACCCAATGGTATTAGTGAAGAGGCCATAGGTAAGGTGATGGTAGCTGATTTTCCTGAAGACATCGAGAAGTTTTATACTTTATTTGATGGTGAAAGTCGTATCCCCAGAGCAAAAAAAGAAGGGTTTGAAATTTTACCAATGGATGCTATTGGTTTAGCAGACCATAAGGAAACTACAGATGATAGAAAAGAATATAATGCTTCCAGGAGCATGAATGTCTATTATCAAAAGGACAGGTATCTTCTTAAACAGTTCAACTTTGATGATCCTAAAGGTATTTTAAAGGATTGGGATAATATGAATGAAATTGAGGTCGGTTTTGCTCCTGTGCCATGGGCCTTAAACATTTTGGCATTAGATAAAATTGATTTTAAAAAACAATTGGGTTACTTCACCATTGAAGCCAATGCTCCTGCAGGTGCGAAAAATAGTCATACCAAACCATGGGTGGAGAATGTTCTTGAATATATCAGCGAAGGAACTTTTGTAACCAAAGGACAAAATGTTTACTATTGGCCTAAAGAGGGTGCTAATACTGATAATATTCTTGCACCATCGTTAGTGGAGTATATGAAGGTAGCGGGAGAAACTGATTATAATGGCCCGGTAGATAAACCTGTACAAGGTCTTGCTTTTAAAGGCATTACTTTTATGCATGGTGATCGATATACATGGACTGAGGATCATAAAGGATTGGGTATTCAGCACGATTGGGATAAATTTGATAATGGCAACGCTATGTTTCGTTTTAGAGGAGCCGAGAATTGTTCTGTTGAGGAATGTCGCTTTACCAACTCGGGCAATTCAGCTCTTAGATTGGATCTACATTGTCAAAATATAACAGTAAAAAATAACATCATAGACTATGTTGGCCATATGGGTATTCTGCTTTGTGGTTATGGTCCTGGAACCAAGGATGTAAACAAGAACAATACGATAACCAACAACCTGATTCATCACGTAGGACAGGTTATTACGCACGGAGCGGGTATTTTTGCATGGCAAAGTGGAGAAAATACTATCTCTCACAACCTAATTCATCACGTACCTCGCAAAGGAGTTGGTTTGTGTGGTGTTAGAACGCCTATTTTAGCTAAAAAATGGTGCGATTTCGATGAGGGATCAAAAACCATACGTTGGCATGAAATTGATGAGGCTATCGTAACTGACTTAGAGACTGGAAATGTATCGTTGGGAGATTATTGGAAAAAAACACTACCATATTTACATGCACGTAATAATGTAGTAGAATTTAATGAAGTGTACAGAGCCTTAGAGTACCTGGCAGATGGATCTGTTTTGAATGTGTCTGGTGCGGGCACAGGTAATATCGTTCGTAATAATTTTGTGCATCATATTGCCAGCCATGCTTCGGGGGTATTAAGAACAGATGATTGGCAAAGAGGAACTACTTTTGAGAAGAACATAATTTACATGTCTAATATCTCCGGTATTGTTCACAAAGGGTATAATCATATTGTAAATAATATGGTGATTGATTGTAGTATCAAGGAAAGTATTCGTTTTGCATCATACCCGGATGAGGAAGCTGATTATGGATCTAAAATTCAGAAAAATATCTTTTATGAATCAGGTGAAAAAATCAATTATTACCGTGAATCATACAGAGCTTCAGAAGGTATTTCATTACCTCACAACTGTGAAACTGACAATAATCTTTTCTGGGTAGCAAATAATCCTAAGGATAGTGAAAAACATATTTCAAATTGGAATAAGCGCGGAGTAGAGAAGAACAGTATTTCTGAAGACCCGATGTTTGAAGATGTTGCACATGCAGATTTTCGTTTGAAGCCAGAATCTCCTGCTTATGGTTTGGGTTTTGAGGATATTGATTTTGATGCTATTGGTTTAACCAGTGAGTTCCCTCAGGAATACTTGAAATTGGATGTGCCTGATAATGGGCGAAGAGCTAATTTTCATCGTCAAATAAAGAGTGGTGAAAAACTTTATGATTTTTGGTAGAGAGTTGGCACTTCTTTTATTTTCAATTAGTCATCCTTTAATTGGTTTTTATAGGATCTAAAAAAAATAACGCAAAATGAAGGTATTATTAAGAATCGTAGCAATCGTAATTTTTTCGGCTTTGCCATTATTGAGTATAAATGCACAAGAGCTCACTAGTAAGCAAAAGCAAAATGTTGAAAAATATTTAAATAGAATGAAAGATGTGATGGATTTGACTGATGATCAGATCCAGGAGTTAACAAAATATCGCAATGTTGTCATAGTTAAAAAGACGGAGTGCGCTGAAAAGTATGAAAAGGGAAGTAACGAATATAACATGGTGCTAAAAGACATAGTTAAATCATGGAACGTTATGTTGAGAAAGTGCACTACTTCAGAACAACTTGAAAAATGGAAAAACAGAGAAAATAAATAGTCAATAATATAGATACATTCAATTGTATTTTATTAACCTGAGATAGATTGAAATTTTATCCTGAACTCAGGTTGTTAGTCTGTAAAATAAGGCTGTCTTTCGTTAGAGGACAGCCTTTATTTTTGCAATTAATTAATTGCAATGGTATTGTGTAAGAATTTATATCCAGATTACAAGAGGCTTAAACTACTTTGTTGTAAGTTTAAGTCATTTGTAGTTAGTGTGGTAGTGCACATAGTGAGTCCTTGTTTAGCAGCTCTTTGTATTGTCATAAACTCATAGTTCTATAAGATAGTCATTCTTTAATTCCGTGTTCTCTTCAAGAATAGGCATGAGCTATAATTATAGTGTTGGTTGTATTTTATGAATTAATTTTAGATTAATTCATATTTAGAAGAAAGTTTACGTAGGCTTTCTTTCATTTTAAGTGCATCAATATATAAAAGAGCAGAAAGGTTTGTGTAATGTTAAGAGTCTGGGTTTTAGCAGTCATCAAAAATCAAGTTGTCATTTAATCTGCCCGATGGTAATTTATATATCTAAAGCATTTTGTTACTTTCTTTGGCAGAATAATTAAAAAAAACCTACTCTGAAATAACTCCAGAATAGGTTTGTATTTTCAATCCATTAAGATATTATTAATCATTCGCCGAAGCTGAAGAATAAACTAATGGTAATAATTATTTTGAAACAATCTTTGCTAAAGCTTCCTTCTCCTCTATATTAAGGAAGTTACTGCTATTATTATATATATAATCCAGGCTTTCCTTCATGACAGTATTATAAAAAACTTCAAGGTGTTTACGTTTGTCTTCTGACAAGCCTTCTTTTTTAAGTTCTTTCTGTATCTGACTCAACCACTTGTTATTATCGTACCCACTCCAAAATGAATTATATAGTTTGTGAAGTTTGGCTAATGTATCATCAGAAAATCCGCCTTTTGTTATTGATTCAGGAAGAGAGGTGACTTCTTGATATTTAATTTTTTTCACTAGGGGAAGTTTATTAGTTCTACTTAAAACTGTAGTTTTTCCTCCTAAACTCCAAAGTTCTCCCTTAATAATATCAGAGCTATTTACAACATCAACTCTCCAAAAGTATTTTAAGTTGGGATTAAAGCTTTTAGGTGTAAAGGTTGTTGCCTTTGTGCTACCCTTAAACTCATTGGATGATGTGTGCGCAGTTAATACGGCTAAAGAGTCGTTGCCAAAGTAAATATGGTATTCGCTTGCAACTAATGCTTCCTTCCACATCAAATCAAGGTTACTTGGCAGATTTACCGCACCGTTAAATGGAATAGGAACACTTGCTGTTTCCATTTTGCAACCAGGGATCCAGTAATTTTGATCAGTAAACTTGTAGGCTCCAATATCTCCTATGTTTTTCTGGGGTCTGAAGTCCCAATTATTAGGATCTTTAAGCCATAAACCAATATCACCTTCCTTGTTATTCTGGAAATCACCCGGGCAGGCAAATCCTTTTTTCTGACTAAAATGGCCACCAATTGATCCTGCAATATTATTGTGGATGACGGATTGGCTGTTGTTACTGCCCATCACTAAAACTCTTGGAACCCCAATGTCATACATTCCTTTATTGGAGTCGAAAGCAATGTTATTGGTAATGGTATGATGATTTCCTTTGGCTTTAATACTACCCGTTTTCCATACTACATTATGATCGATGGTTCCATGTTCACCCCATTCGACATTTACAGTCATAAAACCTCTGGAATCGAAACGGATACCTGACTTTTTCATATCGTGCACCCAATTATATCTCACAATGGTTTGATCAATAGCATTGGTACCTACATTGATACCTGAACCATCATGTTGCAACAGGCTTAAATTATAAATATGGTTATACTCAGCCAGGTTAGCATGCCCGAGTCGTACACCTTCACTGTTCCCTCCGGTATGCACTGTATTACTTCTAAAAACAAATTTTTCCGTATTGGAGGCATCCAGGGTTCCGGAAGAGCCTGAGCCCAGGCATGTCCAGTCGATATCATGAAAATAACAATTTTCAACCCGGTCGCCAATACCTTTAATTTTAAAACCCGGACCATCTGCATATTCAAATTTACAATTGAAAATAACATTATTTGATTCTGTTTTTTGCTCTCTGTATAGTTTGTTACTCATTATAAAACCTGTTACTTCAGGTTCGCGGTAATCTTTTAGAGCCAATTTATGGTAAGATGGATATTTAAAGTCTCCATTCTCTACAGTTACATTTTGTGCATCGGTAAATTGAAAAGTAGTTGCGAAAAAATCGATGCCACTTATTGTAACAAAAGATGCGTTTTTACCTTTGATGTTGAAGGTGCGACGCTTTCCTTTGAAGGAAATTTCATTAGGCTGTTTACCATTTTCAATATATACATATACTGTTTTTTTTGCGTCATCATAAAACCACTCATTAGGAGCGTCTAGTGCCATCAGACCTACCATGTAGTAGTGGCCTTGGTTTTTTTTCGCTTCAAAAAATGAACTTCTGCGTAAGATTGAAGGTCCATTAGGTTCTGGTTTTTTGCCAGGGCGACTAAAATTTTTACTGTATTTAAAGGTATTACTACCTGCCGCATGTTCAATTACAGGTTGAGCCCATGATAACCATGATCCTATATTTAATACAGCAGTAGCTCCGGTAAAATCTACCTTAGTATCAGCGAGAGATTCCAGGTTCTTCCCCTCTTTTACTTCGAAAGTAGATGCTCCTTCATCTTCGTTGTGCATATAATCTGCAGCTACAGGCCTTTCATCTACAAGTGTACCAAATACACTGGCCTTTCCCTGATGACGCCATGTACTTTTCATATCCCATATGGATCCATCCGTGAAGGAAGCATTGGGCCATCGCGCTAAAATTTTCATTTCATCACCCTGGAATAATTGCCAAATAGGTTCTTTTATTTTTAGTTTGTAAATATTCTCTGAATGCTTTTCCCATTTTCCTGTAATGGGATCGCTTCCATCAAAAATTACCTTTTCATTATTGTACGCTGATATTATTATTGGATTATTTTTTGATCCCCTTAAATTCGAAATATCTACCTCCTCATTATAGGTTCCTTCTCTCAGAAAGCAAGTGTCACCAGCTTTAAGAAATTTAATTGCAGTATTAATAGTTCTAAATGGAGATTCTTGGGATCCCTTGTTGGAGTCCTTGCCTGATGGAGATACAAAATATTCTTTTGCCCTCAAATTAAAGCCAATGCAAATAACAAGTATTAAAAATAGTATTCTCTTCATCATTAAATATTGTTTCTGTTTTTGTTCTGTGAAACTATTTACAATTTACTAAAGGTTTTAAAATTGATTTCACAAAAAATCAACCAAATATTACATCATTGCTGAATTATATGTCATATTATTAGAGGTACTCTACTGGTTGATAAATGTATTAATTGGGATTTGTAATGTTTAATGGGATTTGCAGCTCTTACAATACGTACAAGGGGCGAAGAAAGGATTATTTCTGTTATTGTAAATTTCATTTAGTTATTGTCTGTAATCAAATAAACTTCTGAAGTCTTTACCTGGAAGTATAGTTGTAGTTATGTCGTATATATTCTATTGGTTGAGGCTGCTATTTTTATATTATATTTTGTGATATATTTTCTATTCAATATGTATTTATGCCAATACCTTAGCAAGCATTAAAATTGTTTGTACAACATGTTAGGTTGAACCCATCATTAAAATATCATTATTCCAATACACCTCAATGGGGAATGATGAGATTTTCTTGTGAGATTCATTTGTAACAAAGAAAATATTAAACACATGAAACGAATTGCTTTTCTTGGAATATTACTTTTTATATTACTTGCTTCGTCAATAAATGCTCAACAGACCTTCTTTGTATCGCCAGGCATATTAGGAGATGATACAAATAACAATGGTTTGTCTCCACAAATGCCTTATAAGACTATAGCCAAAGCCATTCAGGAGATTGATAAGGCACAAGGAGGTATATGTTACTTAATGGAGGGGGTATATCGAGAAGAAGTGCTTATTGATGGCTATAGTAATTTAGATATATTGCCCTATCAGAATGCAAACGTTGTATTGGATGGTACGGAAATAATTACTTCTACATGGAATGTAGTAGCAGGAATGAACAATGTTTACAAGGCAGAGGTGCCTAAAGATATGTGGCAATTATTTATAAATGATGAAGAGCAAATTATGGCCAGATGGCCAAATACCACATTTGAAAATAACGAAATATATAAACATGAACATTGGGCTGTAAACGAAAATAACGCTCCAAATGGAACCGTTAATAATATTGTTAATTCTTCCAACCATGGTTATGAATTTCCACCTTCTCTTAATGCTAATATTGCAGGAGGTATGATCGTTGCAAATTTTGGTTCTTTCAGAACTTGGGCAAGAGGCATAACGAGTGATATTTCTGGAAACTCATTTGCATATGCAACAGTGCCTAATGGAGATTTAAGAACAAAGCATCGCTACTATTTTATTGAAGGGAAGCTTCATTTGTTAGATACTGAAGATGAATGGTTTTTTCAGGAAGAAAATGGTAAGAAATATGTATACGCCTGGAGTAAAGTTGGTGATGGTTCTGATTTAAATGATCCATCCGCTGTAATAAGAGGAAAGGTACAATCTTATGCCATTGATATTCGTAATTCGACCCAGGTTACAATTAAAGGATTAAAGTTTTTTGGAACCACGATTCGCATGCAAGCATGTGATTACTCAGAAGTTTTAAATTGCATTTTTAGTTACCCAAATTATTCAAAACGTATGTTAAAGGTGAGTTCAGCACCTTTGGTTACCAGTATCGATCAGAGTTTATCAACAGGATCGTTAAGTGCTTCTTATGGGAGCTCATATTGTAAGTTTGATGGCTGTGTTTTTGAATATACAGATGGAGAGGCTTTTATCTGTGAAGGTGATAACCATATTTTTAACAATAACTATATCCACCATATCGATTGGTCGTGCGCGAGTACTCAAAGTCTTGGACTAACAGTATATGCAAAGGGGAGCGGTTTTAAATTTACAAATAACGTCTTGCATACCACCGGGGCATCTGCAACATTAAATTTAGGAACAAAGTCAGTAGTTAAATTTAACGATATGTCAGATACTGGTTATGCGCAGAGTGATGGCTCAGTGGTACAGCATACAACCAATTCTGTGGCTGGATCAGAAACTGCCTATAATTGGATTCATGATACAGGTAAATATGGATTTAGATTCGATGCACCTGCAAAAACCCCTTGTACTGCCGGGGAATATGGTTTAGCACATCATAATGTAATATGGAATATTGGAGATCCTGCTGATAATACGGGTGGTATCGGCATGATGATTAAAGGTGATCATCAGCAAATATATAATAATACCGTTTTTAATTGTTTGAAGACTGATATATTAATCATTGATGAGTCATGTGGAAGTGGATCAACAACATCTACAAATAATAATTCCTATACACGAAATAACTGGACAGATTTCATCAGTGGACATAGAACGAGTGTTTATGATAATGTTGGGGATATTCCAGGTATTGGTGTAACAAATAATGTAAGTCAATGGAAAGATGATGTGCCAACAGCATCTACAGGAAGTGTAGATTATGATGTAACTAATCTAAGTATAGAAAAACCTGTTTATCACTATTTTTCAGGAGCTAATAATGGAGCAGGGGCCATACAATATGATGTAAATGACGTTGTGGGTAACAGGGCCAATTATGATTTTAATCCTAAAAGTAATCAATCAAATATCATTAATGCAGGTTTTGAAATCTTATCAACAAAACTGTTTGGAAGTACAGAGGTGGATGTAAATATTACTAACGATTCGTTTAATCCACAAGTAGGAAATCCTGATGTTGGAGCATATGAATTAGGTGGTAATAAATGGATTCCCGGAATAGATTTTTTACCAGAATTATATCCATGGACATGGCCTGATGATGAAGGAAATCCACCATCGAATGATAAGTCTAGTGGTTTTATTAACAGACCAACCTTCGAGTATGATGATGATGCAAGTTATTGGAGTGTAACAGGTCCCGGGATCAATGGACAAATTGTAACAGCTGAGGCGCATGAAGGGACCAAATCATACACCATACTAGCTCCAAATGAGAATTGGGATGGTATTGACACCAAAACCCTCCAAAATAAAGCGGTGATATATAGCGATCAGGAATTCAACTTTTCTCCTGATTTTACGGCAAGTTCAGTATCCATTACCGTTTCTTTTTGGATTAAAGTGGATCAAGCTCAGGATAATGGAGATCTGGATAGAATTAAACTTGTAGTCAAAGATCTTAATGCAGATGGAACAACTAACTTTGTTGTTAATGCGCAGATTGTCGCAGGGCATTTTGATGTAAATTCGGGATGGCAAGAGATAACTTACACCTGGAATAATCAACCGTTCCAGCAAAATTATAAAACACATATAGAATTATGGCTTGGTAACCTCAGTGGCAATGTATACGTTGATGACTTTTCTTCTTCAATTACGAATACTTCAACATCTATTTTTAATGTAAAAAAGGAATCTGATATTACACTATTTCCACAACCTGCTTCACAGGGCGAGAAGATTTATTTATCCATTGAAAGGAATGTGAAAATGATTACTGTGTATTCATTAAGTGGGAATGTTGTGTTGAAGGATATTTGTGGGAATAAACACTTTCAGACAAGCGGTTTAAATCCTGGATTTTATATGGTAATGAGTGTTTTGGATGATAACACAACTCATGTTAATAAAATTGTAGTTCAATAGTACCTTTAGTTTTTTAGTTAGTTAACCTGCTTTTTTTAATTGAGAAGCGGGTTTTTTTATTTAAGCTTTTGGAAAAACGGAAGTAATTATAGGTGTGAAATTAATAGCGTCCAAAACGTTTTTATTCAATTCTCGAAAAGTCTTGTTGCGAACCTGCCTCAGCCAGTGAGCCAAAAAACAGGGTTAAAGTGACGGTTAAAAATTGTTTTTCTGTCTAAGCACTTTGAGGTACGAAAAAGTGTGAGTTTAAAACAATTTGAGTCATGAATCCTAGTTTTTTGAGTGAGATGGGTGCAGCCGGCGGACTTTTTGCTTACTCTTTTGACTGTAGAAAAAAGTAATAGCCTACACGGCTTGAGTGGAAAATAATTAGGACAACATTGGTGTGAAATATTTAAAATATCCTATTGATATTATTGGTAGAGGAATTAATTATTGCAGATGAAGAGAGAGTTTATTTGATGTATGTTGACCTTGTATGCATGAATGTCTGAGGGTTAAGAAAGTTTACATATATCTGTGAATAGGTATGCATTGTTATCTCAATTATACTAAATATTAATCTTTAAAGATTCAAATTTGCCATTAGAATAATTAATAACCAGCATATATGGACCCGATTTCAATTCTTTAGGTATAGTATAATTTAATCCTAGTTGATCTTTATAAATACAATTACCACTATTTAAACAAAATATATTGACATACTCAATATTGGAAGGATCTATGTTAGGGAGGATTGTGCTGTCTAATATTTTCATTTTTTTTGTCTTTTAAATCATCAGGTAATACACTTTTTCCGTATTACTATGAAAAAAAGGACTGTCCCTTCGAAAGGACAGTCCTATAATATTAGTTTGAAAGCATAGGGAAAGCTTTTCTTAAGTCAAGAGTATCATTAAACTCCTTTTGTAGTTCAACCAATTCAGCATATAGCTCTTTTATTTTGGTTTCATTCTCAGGAATCATTGAAATATCATTTATTTCCTCAGGATCATTATTTAAATCAAACAAAAGAACTTTAGGAACTTTAGGATATAAAATCAGTTTGTACCCATCTTTTCTGACCATTCGTTGTACGTTTTTAAAACATCCATATATAGCTTTATATGAGCTGTTAGTCTGTTTCCCTTTAGCTAAATCTAATAAGCTGCTAAATTCAACGTAAGTTGGTTTTTCAACTCCTGCCAACTCCAGGGATGAAGGCATAATATCTTGTAAATAGACTTCAGCATTAACTTTATTATTTTTTGGAATATCCGGACCAATAACAATTAATGGAGCTCTTACACTATGATCAAATAAACTTTGTTTTCCGATCAAACCATGATTACCGCAAGCTAATCCATGGTCGGCAGTATAAAATATATAAGTATTTTCCATTTTACCAGTAGCTTTAAGTGCTGCCAGTATTCGTCCAATTTGCTGATCAAGATGAGTGATTATTGCATAATATTCCTGACGGTTCACTTTTACAGAATGTTTTGTTCTTGGGAATGGAGCTAATCGTTCATCTCTACAAGCTATTCCACTGTCTATAGAATCCCGGTAAGGATACAAAGGCATATATGAATTTGGAATAGCAATATTTTCTAAAGGATACATATCCACAAACTCTTTGGGTGATTGACGAGGATCATGTGGAGCATTAAAAGCCAGGTACATGAAAAATGGTTTGTCTTTTTCTTTTGCATCGTCCAAAAACTCGAGAGCTTCATCACCCAACACTTCGGTCCAGTGCTTTCCACCATCCCAAAAACCACCAAATTCCTTTTTGTAAGGTTGCCACAAAGTATCATTTTCTGTAAATGTTCTACTGTAACGAGCATCCGATTGCTTTGGCATACCAGCTCGTATTGATCCTGTATGGGTAAAACAATCCTGAGGATTATTTTGGATGTGCCATTTGCCTGTCATATAAGTTTCATATCCGGCCTTTTTCATAATATTACCCCAAAGTCCATCGCTTATTTCAGGTGTTTTGAGTTGTTTCTCAATTTGATGGGCTCGCCAAATAGAACGACCAGAGTTAATCATAGTTCTTGATGCGATACATACAGCTCCATTCCAACCTCCCATATTAAAATTGTGAGAAAAGTAGGTTCCATCCTGAACCATTTTATCCAGGTTAGGAGTAAATATTTCGGTATTGCCTGCTGCATGAATGGTATTGAAATTCTGATCGTCAGCAAATAGAAAAATAATATTTGGCTTTTTGACTTCTTCTTTACACGAAAACAGACCAAGTGCCAATAGGCAACAAAAAAAAGTTGAAATGCAAGTGTAGTTTCTAAATATATTCATGGTGAGTATTTAAATATTTATTCAAAAATATACAAACACTACCATCTAGAGTAGCAGATATTTCATTTTTACTCGTTCATTTATTTCATTAAGGTTTTTTGTTAAAATAAACTAAGAATTGGATTTAATTAGTGAATGCTTTTGGGGAGGGATATTGTAAAGTTTAACCTCAGGGTAACACCAAATATTGCATCGTAAATTCTATGGTAGGTGTGGGTAATGTTATTGATATGTAGTTTGTTATGTATATGGTTGTAGGTTTTGAAAAATAGTTGTGTTCAATATGTGTCATAAAATGAGAGATATGGTTTAGGGGGTTGTGTAAAATATGAATTTCTTTGATTTGTGATTAAATTAATTGTTTAAAAGGACGCAAAGAAAGGTTAACGATGAAGAATCGATATGTATTATTATTTATAGGGATTTTATTTTCTGTTATTGTAGTTGCTCAGGAAAGAAAATATGAGTCAAATTGGGAATCTCTTGATTCAAGAGATTGTCCTCAATGGTTTCCTGACGCCAAATTTGGGATTTTTATTCACTGGGGTTTGTACTCAGTGCCAGGGTATACCAATAAAGGAACCTACGCCGAATGGTATTGGAATGCTTTATTAGAAGATCCAAATACTTCTAGTGAAAAAAGAAAGGAAAGACATCATGCGATTACCAAGTTTCATAATAGTACCTACGGAGAGGACTTTAAATATTCCGATTTT
Source organism: Labilibacter sediminis (assembly GCF_005877885.1). Classification (GTDB taxonomy): domain Bacteria; phylum Bacteroidota; class Bacteroidia; order Bacteroidales; family Marinilabiliaceae; genus Saccharicrinis; species Saccharicrinis sediminis. The sequence continues at coordinate 106,062 of NZ_VCHY01000010.1, read as the reverse complement.
AGAGAAGGATTTTCCTGTGAACTATTTAACCCGGAAGAATGGGCTGATATCTTTAAAAGATCAGGGGCCAAATATGTGGTGTTAACATCAAAGCATCATGATGGTTATTGTTTATGGCCAAATAAGGAAGCCTCAGAAAGTTATGGTATGGCTTGGAATAGCGTTGAGTCTGGACCTAAGAGGGACTTAGTTGGTGATCTTACGGTAGCTGTAAGAAACGAAGGTTTAAAAATGGGATTGTATTATTCTATTTGGGATTGGTTTAATCCTTTGTGGACCAAAGAACAGCAGAAATTAATGAGCTCTGGTAATATGGCAGTTAATTTCAATGAGAAAGCTGATATGGCAGCTCCTGTAAAAAAGAAAGAATTGAAAGAAGCTAAACAAGGATTATCAAATTACGTGCATAAAGTAATGTATCCGCAATTTAAAGAAATAGTTAATAAGTATGAGCCATCTTTACTTTTTTCTGATGGAGACTGGTGGATGAATGATGAGTTGTGGGAAACCAAGCCTTTGTTAGCATGGTTATATAATAATGCTCCAAATAAAGATGAAGTTGTTATTAATGACAGATGGGGTAAAGGTAGAGGTAAACATGGAGGTTATTACACTACTGAGTATGGTTCAGGTTTTGAAGGAATTGATAAGCCATGGGAAGAAAATAGAGGCATTGGTATGTCATTTGGTGTTAATCGTATTGAAAATATAGATGACTATAGAACAGAGAAGGAGTTACTCTTTATGTTGGCCGACTTAGTTAGTAGAGGAGGAAATCTATTGCTAAATATTGGACCAAACCCTGATGGAACAATTCCGGTAATAATGCAACAAAGACTTGTTGAAATAGGAAACTGGTTAAACGTTAATGGCGAAGCTATTTATGGAACCAGAGCATATAAGGAGTCAGCTCAGTGGAGTGAAGGAAAAAGACCGGTGTTTACAAAACATGATTTTCATGCAGGTTTCCCTATTTTTGAGATGACAATAGATCCTAAACCGGGTAATGCATACAAAGAAGCGTGGTTTACGAAAAAAGGTCAGGATTTATATGCATTAACACCAGGGTGGCCTAAAGACAATCAGTTAACAATACGCAACGTAGAACTGTCTAAAGAAGGAACAGTCGAAATGCTTGGTGTTGCTAAATTATTAAACTATACGATAGAAGGGAATAATATTCATATCGATTTATCGAATATAGGGATTAACGACTTACCATGTAATCATATTTATACTATTAAAATTTCTAATATTAAGTAAACCCATAATTTAGAAAAATGAATAAAGTAATCTCATTTTCCATAATTGTACTTGCTTTTATAACAACGGCTTGTGCAGGAAACAAATCAGAAACAAAAAAAACTAAAAAGCCAAACATTCTTTATATTATGTCCGATGATCATACAACCCAGGGATTTGGCGTTTATGGTAGTCGGTTGGCAGAGTTAAATCCAACACCAAATATTGATAGGTTGGCTCATGAGGGTATATTATTTGAAAATGCATTTTGTACCAATGCTATTTGTACGCCTTCAAGGGCATGCATCATGACAGGACAGTATAGTCAGGCCAATGGAGTACAGGATCTGGATGGTAACTTACCGGAAGAACGTCAGTATCTGGCTCATGAAATGAAAGCCTTAGGATATCAAACAGCTGTCATAGGAAAGTGGCATTTAAAAAGAAGTCCGTCGGCATTTGATTATTACAATGTCTTGTATGGACAAGGTGATTATTTTAATCCAATTTTAGCGGAGAAAGGTTCTTCAGATTCTATTGCCACTAAATTTCATGGAAAAAAAGGTATTTGGCCTGGAACGCAATATCAGGGACATTCTTCAGATGTCATTACAGACTTATCTCTTGAGTGGTTAAAAAATAAGAGAGATAAAAATAAACCTTTCTTTTTAATGCATCACTTTAAGGCTCCTCATGATATGTTTGAATTTGCACCTCGTTATGCTGATTATTTGGAAGAGGTAACTATTCCTGAGCCAGAAAGTCTGTGGGATAATAAAAATAACGGTTCAGTTGGAACCAGAGGGTATAATGACTCGTTGCTTGATACCATAGGATCTTCTGTTGGTCATAGGAATATCATTAGAAATATGGGTATGCATATGGAAATTGATCCATCTATTCCAGATCCGGAATACAAAAGACTTGCATATCAGGAGTACCTCAAAAGGTATTTACGTTGTGTTAAAGGGGTTGATGATAATGTGAAACGTATTTTCGACTACCTGGAAGCAGAGGGTCTTATGGATAATACAATTATCATTTACACAGGCGACCAGGGGTTTATGTTAGGAGAGCATGATTATATCGATAAAAGATGGATGTACGAAGAAGCTATGCGTATGCCTTTCTTGGTAAGATACCCTAAAGGTATTAAGGCTGGAGTACGAACAGATGCTATGATTAATAATACAGATTTTGCACCAACAATTATTGATTTAGCAGGTGGTACAACTCCTGAATATATGCAGGGGGAAAGCTTTGCTGAAATTTTAGAATCAGGACAAGAACCTGAAGATTGGAAAAAAGCTACTTATTATCGTTATTGGATGCATATGGCCCATAAGCACAGTAATCCTGCACATTTCGGTATTCGTACAAAAAAATATAAACTCATATTATTTTATGGTTTGGATTATATGAAACGTGGAAAAAAACCAAAAGGTTTTTCACATAATCCTGCATCAATGTCACATTTTCAAACACCTGCAGCATGGGAGTTTTATGATTTATCAAAAGATCCTCAGGAAATGGATAATAGATACAATGATCCGGCATATGCCGAGGTGATTACTGACTTAAAAAATCAACTTAAACAAATGAGAGAAGATTTGAATGAGGGAGATGAAAAGTATCCTGAAATTCAGGAAGTAATAAATGAAAATTGGTAGAATTTAAATAGGGTAAAGTAGAGAAGTACCTTCTTTACCCTAATTCAATATATATTAAATATCTTCTATTGGCCTTTATAGGTTAAACAAATTAAAAAGTATTCATATGAAACGAGCATGATAAAAGATTTCTCACAATGGAGGATGATTATATTATGCGAGTTCCATGCGACCATAAAAAATAAAATTTAAACGCATGAAAACAGTTGTCTTATTTTTTTCACTAATGCTCGTAACCTCTATTGCTTTTGGGCAAAAAGAGAAACAGTATCAAATTGTTGCCAATAACAATTATATAGTATGGGTAGAAAATTGTGATTTGTCCGATGTGCAGAAAAAAGAGTTAAAAACTCTTTTAACGGATAAGCAAAAAGCCCTATATGACAATAGAAGAACTTATAAAAAGGATAAAGCGAAAGCAAAAGAATTGGCTCCCGGAATAAAAAAAGAGTATGATCATAAGATTATGGAATTGGTGGGAGCTGATAATATGGTAAAGATGAACGAATACTTTAAGTCACAATTAAAACCTGTTTGGGACTTTGGTTCTATAGAATAGTTTTGTTAAACATCAAAAAATAAAAAAAATGAAGAAATTATCTCTGCTGTTATTCATGGTAACATTATTAACAAGTGCCTTCGCTCAAAAGCAGGCACAATACGAAAAAGTTGCTGCAAAAAATCATGCCACATGGGTCGATATTTGTGAGTTAACTGATCAACAATCTAAGGATTTGTTAGTTGTACTAACCGAAAAGCAAAAAGAAATGTATGAGGCTAAAATGACTCATAAAACTGATAAAACTGCTTTTAAAGCAAAGGCAAAAGAAATTAATAAATCTTATGGGTCTAAGTTAAAATCGATAGTAGGTGAGGATAATATGAAAAAAATGCTTGAGTATCGTAAAAGTCAGAAGAATAAAGGATAGTCGCCTTATAAAGGGAGAATAGTCTATTATAAATTTAAACCTGTTTCTTAGTTATCACTTCGAAATGGGTTTTTGGTTTTAAGGTAGTTTGTCTATGTTTGTTATGTGTTAAAATATCACTATTTTAATATTCAGTAAAAGGTATTGTATATCAATTCGAAATGTAATCATGAAATATATATCCATAATTGTTAGTGCTATTCTACTAATTTCTTCTTTTCATCAATCCTTGTTTTGTCAGGTGGAGTTAGATATATCAAAATATCTTTTTCAAAATGTAGGAATGAAAGATGGGTTTGCCCAAAATACGGTATATGATATACATCAGGACAATGATGGCTTTATGTGGTTTGCAACACCAAATGGATTATATCGATATGATGGGTATGAATTTGAAATATTTGAGAATGATCCATATGATAGTACTACTGTTTCAAATAATGAAGTTATTAAAATTAGTGAATCTGTAAACGGTCACCTTTGGATATTAAATAGAAATGTTTTAAATAGATTTGATCCGCAAACAAAAACATTTCATAGATATCCACTTAAAGAATTAGGATTACAAAGCTATAGAACCGTATATGCCGATAAAAATAAACCTAACCATATTTGGATAGGGACAAAAGAGAATCTTGGGTTAATAGTATTAAATGAAAAATCATTTGAAGTTGAAAAAATTTATTACCCCATAATAGAGAATGTTAAGCGTAATCAGTATCGTGATTTTATTGTAAGGTTATTAGAGCAAGATTCTAAAGGTAATATGTGGGTGGCCTACCGAAATAAGCTCTGCAGAATTACGGAAAAAGATGGTGATATAAAAATTACGCATACAGGGAGTCATGGTTTTATTACTTGTATGGAATTAGATTCCAATGATAATTTGTTAGTAGGTTATGCAATAGGAGCTTCAAAAGTGATTATAACAGAAGATGATCTAATTTACAATACAGTTGATACTAGACTGAAGCTCTTACCTGGCCTCAGCGGGGAAAGAATAAATCAAATCATTTCATCCAATGATGGTTCAACTCGTCTTTTTAGTTGGGAAAATGGGATACAAGAAATAAGCGCAGATGGGGAATTAGGTCAGTTTTATCCCACATTTAAATCCATCGATAAATTTAATAAAGGAAATTTTAGCAAATGTTATATAGACAATACAGATGTTTTATGGATAGGTACCTATAGAGGTGGCTTGTATAAGGCAAGTTTGAAAAGGAAACCATTTTATACCATTAAAGCTGCTACAGCAAATAACACAGGTTTGTCGGATCGTTTTGTTAACCAGATTTCAAGTGATCAAAATGGAAATGTTTGGCTGGGAACCATAAATGGAGGTATGAATAAAATTCATATTGACGGACCAAAAGTAAAAGTGTTTCCTGATTTTAATGAAAAATTAGGAATTGAAGGCGACGCCAGATGTTGGGGGACGTTGTTTGATAGCAAAAATAACTTGTGGATTAGTGTTTTGGGATCAGGATTAATTAAAGTTCAGTATGACAAAAGTGGAAATAGAAAGAAAGTATCCTATTTTAATAGTAAGGATTATGAAGGGTTCAATATTGATTTAACCTATATGTTCTATGAAGATCAAACGGGTGTTGTTTGGATGGGTAATCATAATGAACATGGGATTGGATATATTGATGAAAGTGGAGCTGAAGAAAAATTTATCCAACTTGAACATGATAAGTTAAATAATTTGTCTGTTTCAGCAATTTACAGAGATAATAAAGGTGGACTTTGGATAGGCGCCTTGAATAGTGGGGTTTTTAAAGTTAGTTTAGATGAGAACTTAAAAGTATTAGAAGTTATCAATATAGTTCATAGCAATTCAAATGTTGAATTTTTAAGAAGTAATCCTGTTTTTGGATTTAAGGAAGATAGTGAAGGAGTAATATGGATGGCAACTTTTGGCGCAGGATTGATTAAGTTAATGACTAATCAGATATCGGGAGAGCTTGAATTCAAATATTACCAAAAGAAAGATGGTCTTCCAAGTGCAGCTGTGTATTCAATACTGGAAGATGACAATAAATTTTTATGGTTGAGTACAGATGAAGGAATATCCAAGTTTGACCCGGTAAAGGAAGTCTTTCAAAATTTTAATTTTTATGATGGTCTTCAAAATAATAATTTTAGAAAATGGTCTGCTTGGAAAAGTAAAGATGGGATCATGTATTTTGGAGGTACCAATGGATTCACCTATTTCGATCCTTTGGAAGTAAAATCTCGTGAAAGTACTTCTACTGTTCAGATAACTAAGATGAACGTTAGGCACAAGAAGTTTGCCTTTCAATCATTTTCGTATCACGCTAGTGACTCTATTGATTACAAGAATAATATAATTGTATTGGAGCCAAACCAAAATACCTTAGCCTTAGAATTTGCTGCTTTGCAATTTGATAATCCTCATAAATCAAGTTATCAGTATAAATTAGAAGGCGTGGATGATAGGTGGATAGAAACAAGTGCTGATAAAAGATATGCATCATATTCATTCTTAAAGCCAGGCTCGTATACTTTTAAGGTTAAATCTTCTAATGGAGATGGAGTATGGAATAATGAATATGCAGCTTTAAATATCTACATTCAGCCTTATTGGTATCAAACATGGTGGGCTATACTTATGTACTTTGTTTTTATAGGACTTGTTGTGTTTATTGGGCTACGAATGCAGTATCGAAGACATAAATTACGCACCCAGCTAGAGGTTGAGAAACACGAGAGAACCTCTGTATTAGAATTAAATAAGGCTAAGCTTAGTTTCTTCACTAATATTTCGCATGAAATAAAAACACCGTTAACTATTATCGCCGGATTGGTAGATAAGAATCTGTCTCAGATAGCTTTACCTTATGAAGTAGGTCGTGATTTTGGAGTTATAATGAAGAATACCAAGCGGATGTTACGTTTGGTTTCTCAACTTTTAGATTTTAGAAAAGTTGAAGCTGGTCATTTACCAACAAATTTTGTAAAGAGTGATTTAATCGCTTTTTTAACTGAGTTAAGTGAATCATTTGAAGTGTTTACTGCTCAGCGAAATATTAAATTTAAATTTCGGGCAAAACAAGCTGATTTAGATGTGGTATTTGATCCTGATAAAATGGAGAAAATTATTACCAATTTGGTTTCAAATGCATTTAAATATACAAACGATGGGGGTGAGATATCATTAATAGTAGATTCGCTTGAAAATGACTTATCTCACTCAAAAATTCCGGATGAATTCAGGCAGGCGTCATCTGATTATATTGTTTTAAAAATATCGGATAATGGGAAAGGTATTCCCGTGGATCAAATAGACAATATTTTTGATCAATTTTATCAAGTAGAATATCATTCTTCATATAAAGAAGTAGATAAAGGTTCTGGTTTGGGATTGGCATTTACAAATATGTTAATAAAACTACAAAAGGGATTTGTATTTGTAGAATCAGAATTAGGTGCGGGAAGTTCTTTTTATGTGATCTTACCTAAATATCAGCAAGGGTTTAATGAAGAAGAGATCAAGTCAGACGTACATATTAGAAATGTACTTAATGATGTAAAAGAGGAATTTGCTCCTGTTGCAGAAGAGAAGATCATAAATGTATTTAAACCCGAAGATCATATTCAGTTTCATGATAAGGAAATACTTATTGTTGAAGATAATGTTGAGATTAGAGCATTTCTAAAGGATTTTTTGGCTCCGGGTTTTAAAGTGTATGAGGCGGAAAATGGGGTAGAGGGATTAAAGCTAGCCGAGGAGCGTATCCCGGATTTAATTATATCGGATGTGATGATGCCTGAAATGGATGGATACGAAATGTGTTCAAAAATTAAGGAAAATGAAAAAACCAATCATATTCCAATTATATTGCTTACGGCCAATGCACAAACAGAGCATCGAATTGAAGGTATAAAAGCAGGGGCAGATTCATATATTCCAAAGCCTTTTAATTTGGAGCATTTAAAAATCAGAATTCAAAAACTGCTTGAACTAAGATCAAAGCTTAAGAAAAAATATATCGACCATGCAGGAGAACAACCTCTGGAGGAGATTGATGTTAATTTAGAAGATAAAGAGTTTTTAAAGAACTTGGAAGGGGTTATTGAAACAAACCTGTCTAATTCTGAATATACGGTAAAAGATATAGAGAAAGATATGGGGTATAGTCGAATGCAGCTGTATCGTAAGCTTAAATCTATTTCAGATCTTTCTGCGGTTGAGTTTATGAGAAGTTATCGCTTAAGAAGAGCTGTAGATATGATGCACTCTACCAGTTTAAGAGTAACTGAAATTGCTTTTAATGTAGGTTTTACTAATGTATCATATTTCGGTAAATGTTTTAAAGCTAAATATGGTAAAATACCATCCGAGTTTGTTAAGGATGTTAGATCATTATAGGTTATTGTGCAGGCATTTATTAATTAAGCTGTTAATGTATTCTTGAATGATGGTATCCATTCATAAAGGCATTTCCATTCAATTATACTGATTATGGATTATGCAAGTACTCAGTGTATTGCACTCTCATAGGATTTTAAATATACATAACTGAACTTTATTAAGTTCCAAATCCATTTCATTCAATCCGTTTTGAAGTTAATGTGTGTTATACCAATTGAATTTCAAAATGAAACTTTAGAATTTTAAATATCATTAGTTTGCTTGAAGAAGAGACTTATTGCATAGCCATAGCTACGGAATGAGTTGATGATGATAAGCAAGCTGATAAGAATATAATTACATGGCGCATTTTGATGTTTAATTGGTATTAATACTTCTTTTCAGGAAAGATGTTTGTAATTTGTAAATACAAAGTCAATTATTGACTCGAATCACCAAAACAAATATTGCAAGCGATAAAAATATTCTCACAAATGTAATTTTAGTTGTTAAAATTTAAAAAAATGTTAATGTATTGATAGTCAATACTTAGTTGAAGATTTATTTCTGATTTGTGCATTGTGTTAGATCAAATGGGAAATATCTTTAGCAACACAATGGACTTCTGTTCTAAGTTTGTATTGTGGGCGTTTTAAGGATGCACACAATTTTAGAGTAAGGAGTTTATTAATGTAAATCTATAATTTATGAAAATCTTTTTTGAACGAAGTAGGTATTTCTCGACTTCAAAGATGTTGGTTTTCGTTTTAATGATACTGTTTAGCTCAAATGTTTGGGCGCAGGAATCAATTAATGTAAGCGGAAATGTTAGTGACGATACAGGACAATCTATTCCTGGTGTTAATGTGATTATAAAAGGTACCACTGTAGGTACGATTACCGACATGGACGGTAATTTTAAATTATCAGTAACCAGTATAAATGATATATTACATTTTTCATTTATTGGTATGGATGCGCAGGATATCCAGGTTGGTAATAAAAGAGTATTCAATGTTATCCTAAAAAGCGGAATCCACCTAGAAGAAGTAGTAGCTGTTGGTTATGGTACTCAAAGAGCACAAGATGTAACCGGAGCAATTAGCAAAGTAAGTGTTGCGGATATTGAAAAAACAACCAATACAACAATTGAGCAGGCTCTTCAAGGTCGGATTGCCGGTGTTAATACAACCAGTAACGATGGATCTTTAGGAAGTGGAATTCGTGTTCGCGTTCGAGGTGGTACCTCTATTAATGCAAATAATGAGCCTTTATATGTGATTGATGGTATTCCTATTGAAGTGGATTATAATACCAACTCAGTAAAAGGTGCAATGGATGGTATGGGTGAGGATTCTCCATTAGCAAATCTTGACCCAGGTTCTATTGAATCGATGGAAGTATTAAAAGATGCATCAGCTGCTGCTATCTATGGTTCAAGAGGAGCAAATGGTGTAATAATAATAACCACAAAGTCTGGTAAATCAGGTAAAACAAAAATAAACGTTGACTCTAAAGTTAGTGTTAGTTATGTGCCTGAAGACCGATTTGTTGGTGTAATGGATGCTTCCCAATATGGAACACATCGTATAAATAAACTTCAGTATCCAGAAGGTATTTATGACCCGGAGGTGAGTTTTGTGGGTGAGTTATATGGACAACCTTATACGAATAAGGAAGAATTACAAGCTTTATATGATAATGGCCCGAATACCAACTGGCAGAAAGAATATTATGGTGTGGGAATTATTCAAAATCACTCTCTCTCTGCTTATGGAGGTAAAGATGGGAATACTTTTGGAGTGCGAGGTGCTTATCTAAAAAATGAAGGTACACTAAAGAATTCTTATTTTGAACGTTATAATTTTAGTGTTAATCTAAAAAATAACTTAACAGAAAAACTGAAGTTAGTAACCAACCTGGCACCAAGTTTTTCTGATAAGATTGGTCCAACAAGTGCAGGTGGTTTTACATCTCGTAATATGAGTTCGGTAATCAAAACATTATCGCGTCAGCCCAATAGAGTAGTTGGTGAAATTGTTGAGGATGATGAGAATGAACAAGATGGTGTTTGGGTAGACCCGGTAACAGAAGCTTTAAAAACACAAAACCGAACACAAGTGTTTAACTTTAACGGAAAGGCTGACTTAACTTATGAAATCCTTAATGGTTTAAGTGCAAAGGTAACCTTGGGTCTTAATTATACAGATTCAAAGCAAAAAGCATACTTTCCAAAGGAGTTTGGTCGAGGATACCAGAATAATGGTATAGGAACTCGTTTTCATTTTATGCAAAGTCGTTTGACAAATCAAAATATGTTGATTTACAAAAGGAGGTTAGGAAGGCATAATTTGAATTTTGATGCTCTTTTTGAACAGGAATTTTTAACAAGAGATACAGAGTATATTTACAATACGAATTTCCCATTAGAAGATAAAGGATATGACGGTATACATTATGGATTAACTCCAAATATACCTGAAACATATCTATATAAGAAAGTGATGAAGTCATACATGGGACGTATATTCTATAACTTTGATAACAGAGTTAATGTAAATGTTTCTTTCCGTGCAGATGGTTCTTCTGTTTTTTATAAAGATAAGTGGGGTTATTTTCCTGCTATGGCTGTTAGTTGGAATGTTCATAATGAAAACTTTATGGATAACTTCTCTCAATTATCCAAGGTGAAAGTGAGAGCTAGTTATGGTCAAACGGGTAATGCAGGTATTGGTTACTATACAACATATCCAACAATGAACCCTCAGAACTATGTCTTTGGTGTAGCTAATTCATTTGAAGGAGGATTAGGTGCTGGTTCGGTTGGAAATCCGGATTTAAGATGGGAATTTACTGATCAATATGATGTTGGTTTGGAATTGGGATTCTTTAATGATCGTATAAGCTTAGATGCAGATATCTATTATAAAGAAACTAAGGACTTATTATTAAATGTTCCAACACCAATTTCTACAAGTCACGATAATATTATCATGAATAATGGAAGTGTGGAAAATAAAGGTATTGAGCTTTCTTTAACAACCATTAATATCGATAAAGCTTTTAAATGGTCATCCGAATTTGTTTTTGCCATGAACCGAAACAAGGTGCTTAATTTGGGTGGACAATATGAGCAAACCTTTAGGGATCAGTTTACCAATGGCGAATATACCGGTTTACTTCGGGTAGGTGAGAGTTTAGGTAATTGGGTTGGATATAAAACCGATGGAGTATTTACCTACGATGACTTTGATATTCCTGTGTTGCCAGGTGGTGAGTTGGATTATGCCAATGCAACTTTAAAGCCTGAGGTGGATGAATTATATGGTAACTATAATGATTCAGACCCAAGTTTTGGTGATATCAGGTATATTGACCGTAATAAGGATGGATTAATTGATTCAAACGATAAGACCATTATTGCACGTACTCAGCCAAAGCATTATGGAAGTTTATACAATAACTTCAGCTTCAAGGGTATTGATCTAGGAGTGTTTTTTACATACAAATATGGTTTTGATGTGATTAATGGTAATAAGCATCGTATGAACTTTAAAGGAAATAGTGCATGGAATAAAACATCTGAATTTGTTGATGCATGGACACCTGAAAATCCTGAAGGATCATATTTTAGACCAGATTATGTCCATGATGGTAACTTCACTGACTGGGTGGTAGAAGATGGTTCATTCATTCGCTTGCAAAGCATTAATTTAGGCTATAACTTCCCTTCACGTATTGCGCGCAAAATAGGTATAAGAAGCTTAAAGTTATATACTGTAATTGATAATGTGTATGTGTGGACTAATTACTCGGGTTATGACCCTGAAGTAAGCGTAGCAACCGGACAAAAGTCAATTACAAGTGCTAATCTGGATTACGGAGCATATCCTCGTACACTTAATATTTCATTTGGAGTTAATATTGGACTATAAAGAATAAGAAAATGAAGCATTTTAAATATATATTAATATTAATGGCAGTGTTGCTTCTTACAGTAACAGCATGTCATGATGATTTGGAGCAATTCCCAAATTCATCTTATACATCAGATGATTTCTTTAATAATTTAGGAGAGTTTGAAATTGCGGTTAACGGAATATACAATACTATGACACCCGCAAAAGGTGTTTTTGGAGAAGAATTCATCAAATTATCCATGCATGGATCGCATTCAGTAACAACATTTCATGCTAATGCCATTCAGAATCAATATGGTCAGTTTACATTCGATAACTCGGATAAAGGACTTTATAATATTTGGCAGACCAATTATACAATGATAGCCAGAGCAAACCAGGTGTTATCACGTTTTGACGGATTTCAGGTAGATTCAGCAAAGGATATTCGCTTAAAACAACGCTTAAAAGGTGAAGCTAAATTTTTAAGGGCTCTGGGGTATTTTAATCTTGTACGATTTTGGGGTAGAGTACCAATTATTCTGGATGAATTTAAATATGATAGTGAATCAAATAATCCACGAATGCCAATTAAAGATGTATATGATGTGATTATTGAAGACCTTGAATACGCTGAGGACTCACTTTATCATGCTCATTTTTCACCTGCTAGTGAGAAATATCCTGAATCTGATTTGGGAAGAGCCACTGTTGGAGCCGCTAAGGCATTATTAGCCAAAGTATATTTAACAATGGCAGGAGCACCATTAAATATGACAGAGTATTATCAAGATGCATACGATAAAGCTCTTGAAGTGAAGAATGATGGTGAGTATGCGTTAGAAAGTAACTATGGTAGTTTATTTACTATTGAAGGAGAGAAGTCAAAAGAGTGGATTTTTCAGGTTCAGCATAATTACGACTTCTTAAGAGGTGGTGTATGGGGAGGTGTGAATGGACCAGCAGGTAACAGTGCAGCTATTGATAAAAGTTTTGCCCGTACCAATCCAACACTTAATTTAATCGAAAGTTATGATTATAGAGACCCTCGCTTTATTCATAATATTGCGCCAGGAATCTTAAATGCTGACAACTCGATTAAATACAATAAACTTCATAAGAAATGGTATCCACATAAATTTCGTTTCTCAGTTAAGCCTGTTGCAGGGTTTAAAACAGACATGAATGTGCCAGTTTTACGTTATGCTGATGTAATTTTGATATTAGCAGAAGCTGCAGCTAATATTGGGCTGGAAACAGAGGCTTACGATGCTTTAGATATGATTATTTCAAGAGCACAAAGTGGAACAGCGTATCCTGCTTTAGTGGATCGTACTTTAACCGCTGATGATTTGGATTACTTTATTATGTGGGAACGTGCTCGCGAACTTTGTTTTGAAGGTCATGGCAAGTTTGATATTTTCCGTTATGGGCAAGAAGTTTTTGAACGTGAGGTTATAGGACAGCAGGAAGCAACTTTTGATCCTAAACCAAGTGTGGATGATGAAGGTTATAATTATTATCCAATAGCAAATACAAAAACGGTTAAGTGGAATAATCGAATTGTTACACCAATGCACTTATTATATCCAATACCTGAAGCTGAAATGAGCACCAATTCGGCTGTTGCAGATGATCAAAACCCCGGATATAATTAAAAAAAATAAGTAGTTTGAGTTTTGTTAAGGGTTGTCGGATAGTTTCGGCAGCCCTTAATTTTTTAAATCCAATTTAAATCTAATATGCATGTTTAATAAGGTTGAAAACCAGTCTTTTATTGTAGTTGAAACATGATGTTCAGTGGGTGTTTGTGAAATGAGTCTTATTCTTTGGGAATATCTATTTGTTATTAAAAGGACAAAAATCTCAATTTTGAAGTTCAAAATAAATAGTGATATGAAGTATTTGTGCATATTTATATTAACGACAATAAGTGTTTTAACAGGTAGTCATTTATTGGCTCAAATTGAGAATGGAGGATTTGAACAAGAATCTACAGGAAATCATAATGGTTCAATTGTAGGTTGGAGATTGGATGCATGGGGGGGAGCTCAGGCTTCATTTTATGTGGTTAAATCACCTGTTGTTAAAGGTAAAAAAGCCTTAAAGGTTAAAGTAGAAAATACAAATGGAGCGTCACCAAGAAAAGTATACGTTTCAAATTGGCAAAAGTCTGCTTTCTTTAAGAAAGCTGGAGATAAAATATATGTTTCTTTTTATGCAAAAGCTGATCAAGCAGGAAATAGAATTAATGTTGATATTCGACAAAAAGGAAGTACTAAAAATATTTTGAGTAGTCAATTTACCCTAACCAGTTCATACGAGAAGTATTTGCTTGAATTTAGTGTACCTAAAGATGGATTTTATGGTCTTCATATAGGATTTTCAGCAGCATCGGGCATGTATTGGTTAGATGAGGTAAGTTACGAGAAAGAGGATTTTTTTGCTGTTGAAACAAACAAGCAATGGGATCCAACGCAGCAAACTGTTTATGTATCTGCAGTAAAGGGTTCAGACCAAAATAAGGGAAACAAAGAGGCACCCTTAAAGACGATTCAAAAAGCTTTGAAATTTTTACGCAGTGCTGATACTTGTATTATTATGGAAGGCCGTTATCACGAGGCTGTGATAGCAAGTTATTTAATAGGGAGTTCTTCTCAAAAGAAAGTGATTAAAGCATTTCCCAATCACAAAGTGATCATTGATGGTACTATTAAAATTGATAATAAGTGGGAAATACACGAAGATCGCATATACAAAACAAAGTTAGATACAGATGTATGGCAATTATTTGCGAATCAAGAGATGATGACCTCTGCACGTTGGCCCAATGCTGAAGCTTGGAGTGAGGAAATGTGGGATAAAGAGAATACCTGGGGACACCAGCATCAATCTAGTGAATATGGAAAAATGGTGGATGATGGAAAAATGAATCTAGCTTCTGTAACAAAGAGTTTTGAAGGGGCTATTGCCATTTTAAATGTTGGTTCGTGGTTATCTTTTGCAGAAAAGGTAACTCATCACCATGCAGGTACAAATTTCTTTAATTATTCAAAGAACTTTCCCAAAGGGATGTACCATAAGAAGATAGTTGAAGGGAAATATTTTATAGAAGGCTCTTTGGCATGTTTGGATGCTGAAAAAGAATGGTATTATAATCCAGAATCTAAGGAGCTTTATTTATATGCACCCAATGGTCAAAACCCTGAAAGCATGGTTATCAGAGGGAAGGATATTACATACGGATTAACCTTATCTAATTCTGAACATGTACAAATTATAGGAATTGATTTTTTCGCTTGTACACTTGATATGCAAAGGGTGAAACATACCAAGGTCGAAGATTGTAATTTTGAATTTCCAAGTTATTCAAAGCGTATGTTGGGAGAGCTGGCACAAGCGGCTCCAAGCTCTGTTGATGCAGGAACCGCAAATGAAATATCTTGTAATGTGTTACGAAACTGTTCATTTACGAATGCCGATGGAAGTGGCTTAGTGATTAAGGGTAAAAAGGACAGTGTGATCAATTGCCTGTTTAAAAACATCGATTACAGTTGCGTGGGTACCAAGGATGATGTAATGGTAAATGCGCGTTTTGCCAGTGAGCTTTATTTTGCGCACAATACATTAGACACCGGAGGTAATTCTGTAGGTTTAAAAATGGGCAATAAAAATAAAATTGAACTTACAAGAATTACGGGAATTGGTAAACTTCAGAATGATGGAGCGGGGGCTCAAGCCGATGCCGAGTTTGTTGATGGTACTGAGATGAGATACAATTGGGTTCATGATACTCCCAAGTTTGGATTAAGGTTTGATACGCCGTGGAACGATTCTACCAAATATGGTATTAATGGTCTGATGCATTATAATGTAGTTTGGAATGCCAAAGCGCTGATACCTAAGGGGGACTACCATACTTTTTATAATAATACTGCCTTTAATAATGATCAAATAGATGTGAGCATTTTCTCAGAAATGAAGCACGGTGGTTATAATCATCATACCATTACCAGAAATAATGCAGCGAATGTAATAAGCGGTAAAAATGGGAAGGGAATTACTCCTGTGAGAGGTGTTTTAGATCACAATTGGTTTGGGATATATTTTGAACCTAACAGAGATGTGGTTCAGCAATTAAAAGATCCAGTCAACTGGGATTTTCGTCCGGCAGACAATTCAGAATTGATTGATGCAGGGATTACTATCGAAGGTGTAAATGAAGGATATTTGGGTGAAAATCCGGATATAGGGGCCTACGAACATGGAGCTATAAATTATTGGATTGCAGGTAGACAAGAAGAAAAAGCTTCCATACCTGTACCTCGAGGAGTAGCGCCTGTTGATTTTGCTAATCTCGAATTGATGTGGTTAAAGGCATATAAATCAAAAGGGAGTGAGATTTATTTAGGAACATCCTATGAGAAGGTTGAAAAAGCAGATAAAAGCTCAGTCGAATATATTGGATTTTTTGAGAATAATATTGTGAAAACCCCAGAGCTAGAGTCTGGAGTACAGTATTATTGGCGAGTTGATGAGATTAAAGCTAATGGCAGGGTTAAAGGCGATATATGGAGCTTTATGACAAAAGAATGATTCCCCCAAAAACGATGTATGGAAAGTACATCATATAGTTCAAAAGGTTATCAATAATTGATAACCTTTTTTTATAGATCTTTATTCTTAATATCGACTACTCTTTCGCGAATTTAATTGCAGAATCAGTAGTTTTAATAACATACATTCCTTTTTTAAATGATGAGATGTTAATTTTTCCGCCGTTGTAGTTTGATATAGATTTTACTTTATTTCCTGTTAAATTATAAATTTCAATTAATCCCTGTGTATTACTAACAGTAATAAATTCATTTGCTGGAGAAGGGTATACAACTGGATAAGCTGTTGCATGGTTTGTAATTGAAGTAGTGATGTTTTCTTCTAAAGATGTTGCATAAAATCGTGGTGTAGCTGTGCAATTTAGAGATACCTCCTTTAAGTAAATAACAAAGTAATACGAAGCATCTGTTGTAACTGTGATGTTATCTAATGTAAAATCAACTTTTGCTTCTGTATTTAGGTCAATTGTTCCTAATTCAGCTCCTATATTAGCAGGATCAAAATTATCAGGTGTTCCATCCATTAAAGCAATTCCAAAAATGGCTGTACCATTAGAAGTATTAGGATTATTCATGCCTTGCTTGAAGGTATATGTTTTGCCCGCTTCTAAAGTACAAGAAGGAGTTAGTAACATTACATCTGTATATGAAGTAACGACTGCTAAATTACAGTATCCAAACATGTCATTACCTGATTTTCTACTTTTTGTATTCCAGGGAATATTAGTTGCTTGTGTTTCTAGGACCGGATCATTTTGATTATAAAGAAAAGAGAAGCCTTCTCCACCTCCGGAAATAATAGCGGCCTCCTCTATAACAGTTGTCTTTATATAACTAACTGTTGGACCATTAATTTTTCCGTCTCCATCAGCATCAATAGCAACAAGGTCCTGGTTGTTTGCCGCTCCTGTTGCTAATGCACTCGCAGCAGGGAAGTCTGCTTGTAATATTTGAGATTTTGCAGTTATAGAGATCAAAAAAACTGCAATTACAGTAGATAGGGTAAATTTTTTCATGATATAAAGTTTTATTATTAATTACCTATTTCGAAAGTATGGAGTATTAAATATCATTGGGTGACCGCAAAGAATAAATAAGGTTTAAGTAACACTTAAGAGGTATTATTGAGCAATGAAACCTATACATTGCTTGCTTATATGCATGATTGGTAGTAAAAAAAAAGAATAAGCTCAAAACTGAACTTATTCTTTTTACTTAGCAGTTGATGTGAGTATTAGTATTGGACGACTATGATTCGGATGGGATTAATTCAATGGATTGTATATTAATATTCATAGATCTATATTTTGGGTCTTGTTTTTTATATTCAACTGTTGTGGCTTTAAATTCAAATTCTTGTCCTTGTTTTAAATATAAACTGGTTTTTAATGGTTTGTTAATATTTATCTGACCAATTGAAACGCGGTTGTATTTTCCTACTTTTGTTGAGTTCAAGGGGTTTTGAATTTCTTCATTGCCATCAATAATTGTTGATACAGCTTTAACAGATCCGTCACCGGTAAGAGTAAAGTCAATTTTATTACCAGCTATCTCCAGTATAAAATCTTTTTCATCATATTTCATATCGTAAGTAATGTAAACATCATATATACCTTTCTCAGTAAAATTTAACAACCAGGATCTGTAATAGTCTTTGAGGATAGATCGATAACTCTCTCGTCCATATTTACCATGTTTAATGGCATTATTTCCTGATACAGAGAAGTCACCTTGTTCGTTTTGTTTTTCAGCAGGATGAATTACATTTAGTTTTCCTTCGTACTCAACGGCAATTACAGTAAGGTTTGGATCTTTTAATGTATTGGATAGGTCAAGTACTTTTCTATCCTGCTTCGAAGCAAATGGAATTGATTTTTCCGGATTGTTTATAGCATAAGCTTTGATTATGTCATTTTCCAATCCAGGAATAGTGATCTTATTATTCTCAGGCCAGTCTGCAACAAAAAAGTAGAGCTTATTGTCTTTGGTTGTACATTCTCCAAAAGGTAGCCTTAAAAATGGAGTAGTCCCGGTATGATAAATGGCTTCGCTGTTAGTATTCATCCAGGCGCTGATTCCTGATAGTACATCCTTTTCATATTGTACTACGGTACCATCAGATTTAGGTCCAATGTTTAAAAGGAAGTTACCTCCACGGGCAACTATCTGGGCCAGTTTGTTTATCTGCTTCTTCACCTGTACTTTTACAGGGGCACCTTTAACCCATGATTTATATCCCCAAGTGTGATAAAAAGTACCTGGAGTTTCCCAAGCTAAAGAATCAATAGGAACATCCGGAACATGGTTGTCAGGCATCGTTAGGAAATCACCTTGGTTATTCATAATGCGCCCGTTAATTACACAATTGGGTTGTAACTCATGTATGGTATTGGCAAATCTTTTACTTTGAGCAGGGGTAGGTTCTCCCATATCAAAAAACAACTCAACAATATCCCCATAGTTGGTCATTAATTCACGTAATTGGTTAACCTGGTAATCCTCATTAGCTTTAGAAACTTTACTAAATACTGAAATTTTGCCATCATGAGGATTAACCTCAGGTGAAGGACCATTAAAGTGCCAGTCAGGAGTAGAGTAGTAGATCCCTATTTTTAATCCGTGTTTTTGGCAAGCATTAGCTAGTTCTTTAAGTATATCTTTCTTATATGGAGAGGCATCAATGATGTCAAAATCCGTATAAGCACTTTCAAACATACAAAATCCATCATGATGTTTTGCTGTGAGTACAATGTAATTCATACCTGCACTTTTAGCCAAAGTCACAATGCTATCGGCATTAAAATGTACTGGATTAAATTGAGATGCGATTTGCACGTATTCCTCACTCGGTATATAGGCATGCCTTTGTATTTGTTCTCCTAGTTTTTCAATTTGTTTGCCGTTCCACATGCCCGCAGGTACAGAGTAAATTCCCCAATGGATGAACATTCCAAATTTCATATCCTTCCATTGTTTTATAGCAAGGTTTCTGTCTGTTTCTTTAGTGTTCTTTGTATCTTCTTTTAGGGGGTGATTACAACCTATAACACCCACAGCCAGAATGTACATGAATAGTTTTACTATGTGCTTCATTTTATTTCTTTTAATATTAGATATCGCAATAATTTTGGTTAATCTCTATCATCATTCATCATAGTTGACTCATCAAAAACAGTTGACTCATCATATTTCTGGTATTCTTTATGGTTGTGTAGGTGCTTATCAGCAGCTTTAGGTTTTAAATACACCTTTAAGAATTTTTTACCACCCTTTTCGTTAAAGTAAGGATGATCTTTAGTTAGACCTACATACTTATTGTCTAAAATATTTTTGAACATCATACGTACTTCATCATGTTCAGGAATTCCCTCAGCACGCACGTAATTGTTACCACTGTGGTTTTTGCCGGTATAATAAAATCGACCTTGAGGCACACCTAATATTGGATTTATTACCTCTAGTAAGTGAGACTTTGTTCTAAGAAGTTGGGTAGTTCCAATGCAGGAATGAATAACCTCTTTATGCTTATTTTTATTCCCACTTAAAAAGGGTACTAAGCTTTCTCCATCGCAGGAAAAATCTTTTGCTGTTTTTGCGTTTGCAAAGTCAACCAGTGTAGGAAGTATGTCTGTGGCATCGCACAATTCTGTGGTCATACCTCTTAGCTTAATTTTCGGGCCTGAAATTACGAAAGGGATGTGGCAACCTCTTTCTACTCCTCTTGATTTAGCAGTTACAGCAGTGCCGTTATCAGCGGTAAACAATACGATTGTATTTTCAGCTACACCTGATTCCTCAAGTTGAGTTAAAATTCTACCCACCAGAATATCGATATAATCAATCATCTCCACAAAACGTTGTTCGTTAGGTATTTTTGATTCCTTTTGAGGATTATTACTTCCTTGCTTGGTTCTGGTAGGCATCTCAACATAAGGACCATGTGGCATTGTCATGGGATAATAAGCTAAAAACGGGGCATCTTCCTTAGCTTTGCGTTTGATAAAATCACAGATAAAACCAGTATAAATATCAGGACCAAAATCAGTTGGCGTAGTTTTAATTAATTTTCCATTTTGGATGACACATGGATTCCAGTATCTGGCCGTTTTTCCAGTGGCTTCCCAGCCACCTTCCCAGCTATCCTGGTTGAGGAGTATTTTTACTTCTTTAAGGCCTTGCCACATGCAATATTCATCAAATCCAACAATGGGTTCAAACTCATGTTCAGCACCTCCAATGTGCCATTTTCCTGCAACAGCAGTAGCATATCCGTTGTCATTCAGTATTTTTGAAAATGCAGGATGGTGTTTAAATAAGTCATTGCTGTTGTCTTTTTGAGGAATGGCAAAGCCATTATTCCAGAATCCAGTTGTTGTAGCGTATTTTCCGGTCATTATTTCAGCTCTAGCAGGGCAGCATAAAGCTGAGTTCCATGCTGTCTCAAACACAACACCATTTGCTGCAAGTTTATCGATATTTGGTGTCTTCACTTTTTTATTTCCATAACAACCAAACATGTCGTGACTCACATCGTCGCACATGATTACCACTAAATTAGGACGAAGGTCTTTGTTTTTTTCTTTAGCATCTGCAGCAAAGGTTAAAACAGAAAGAACTGCAATGGCCACTAATCTATGTCTTAAAAAGTTTCGTTTTTTCATTATTGTTTCTTTAGTTTTTTGGTCTTCTTATTTGCTTTAGTTTTTTTTTCACTCAATTTATCCCCTGTATTCACATAGAGCTTCCAGTCTTCATTCCCGGGAAGAAACGATTGGGTTATATCAATTTCTTTCATCTCCTCTTTTAGGAGGGAATTCATTTCCTCAAGCACTGTTTTATATTCAGGGTTATTAGCCTGGTTTATCATTTCATTCGGATCCTTAGTAAGGTCAAATAGGTCAACACCTAGTTTGCTTCCTTTTTGCGAAGCATAATACAGAAGTTTGTATTCTTTGGTTCGTATACCATAGTGTTTAGGACAACCGTTTGAATAAAAAGCATAAAACGAGCATTTTCGATCATATAGAGGTTTTTCGCCTTTTAGGATAGCACGAAAACTATAGCCTTGCATTTGGTTGGGTATTTTAACACCAGCGTAATCAATGAATGTTTCGGCAAAATCTACATTGTTAACGATATTGTCAATTCTCTGTCCAGCTTTTATCTCGTCAGGATATCTGATTACAAAAGGCATTCTTAATGCTTCTTCAAATCCAATCCTTTTATCAAATAAACCATGCTCTCCAATATACATTCCTTGGTCGGAAGTATATACAATAATAGTATTATCCAATTCTCCCTCTTTTTCAAGGTATTCAATTAGGCGACCAACATTTTCGTCAATACCTTTAACGCAACGCAAATAATCCTTTACATATTTTTGATAGGTTGCTTTTTTAATTTCTTCTTCACTTGCCTCTTCAGGGAATGTTATATTTCCAGTTGGCCATCCGCCTTTTCCTTTTTTTCCTTTTTGAAACCATAATGAAAGAGAAGAGTTACTTCCCGGATTATGAATACGAGATTGCGTGTTTGCTATTCCTTCTGCACTGCGGTTCGTATAGTCATCAAAGAGAGTTGTCGGTTCAGGAATAGTTTCATCTGCATACATAGATTCATGCCTTTTTGCAGGCTGCCAAGGTCCGTGTGCAGCTTTAAAATGTGTCATTAAAAAGAACGGCTTTGTTTTGTCTCTTTTACCTAACCACTCTAGCGATACATCTCCTATTATATCAGAAGAATACCCTTCTCGTCTTATTTTTCCTTCTTTTGTGCTAAATGAAGGATTATAATAGGCACCTTGACTTAAGGTTACGGCATAATAATCAAAGCCATTAAGGTTATCACCGTGTATGTGCCACTTTCCTACAACCGCAGTTTGGTAGTCTGCTTGTTTTAAGGCTTTTGGAATGGATGGTTTTTCTTGTGTGCTAACATGTTCTCGTAGTGTATACATTCCACTCTTATGACTGTACTGTCCGGTTAATATTGTGGCCCTACTTGGGGCACACAATGCATTTGTACAAAAACAGTTTTCCAAAAGTGCACCTTCAGTTGCCAAGCGATCAATATTAGGCGTCTGTACATAATCTTTTAAATAACTATTGTAAGCACCTATAGTAGCCGAAGCATGATCGTCAGCCATGATATACAATATGTTGGGCTTGTTTTGTGCACAAACTATTCCACCTAAAAGAATAGCAACAGTGAATAATGCTTTAAATCTTTGAATAGTATTTGTTATCATATTTTAGATTTTTATTTCTTCTTGTGGTTCTTGCTTTTCTTATTTTTTTTAGCGGTTTTGTTTTTTACTTTATCCTGATCCGGATACATTTCTTTCACCGTTTCCCAAGGGTGAGAGTCGAAAGGAATATTTCTATTGCCAAGTTCTACATATTTGGGATAACCAGCCTTATGAACCATGTTTTTGTTCCAGATGCCTAACCATTGATCGTAGTATTGTCTCATAGTTTCTAATTGCTTAGCATTTTCAGGAGACTTACTTAAATCATTTTGTTCCAGAGGGTCTTGTTTGATATTGAACAATTCTTCTTCGGGTTTATATCCTTCCGCACCATACATCCAATAAATGTATTTAGAATCTTTTGTGACTACACCTAATGACTGGGCCGATCTTGTACCCCATACATTAATGAGCATCAATGATTCATGGTTTTCTTTTTTCTTTCCTTCTATGATAGGAAGTAAACTCTTACCATGGCATTGTTCTGGTGTTTCAAGACCTGCCATATCCAAAATGGTTGGTGCCAAATCGATATTTCCAGCTAACGCATCTATGTTTTGAATACGTTTATTTTTTGGGAGAAATGGATTGTAAATAATGAGTGGAGCTCTTGAACCTTCTTCGTAGGCATACAGTTTACCACCTAAAGACTTTGAACCATTAAAATGGCCGTTGTCAGAAGTGAAAATTATGATTGTATTGTCCGCAATGCCTTGTTGTTTCAATTCTTTTACCATGAGTCCTATTGCAACATCCATTCCATAAACCATGGTATGGTATTTAGTCATCGCTCCTTGATAATCTTTCATCCATCCATTTCCTTTTGAATAAGGGCGACCACTTCTTGCTTGATTTGGTAGTTTATCACCTTCTCCATAGTTCCCAGGTTTGGTAAATCTGGTATCATCATAAATGTTAGAATATCTGGGATCAATAGCGTAAGGCGTGTGAGGTGCTTTAAAACTTATGGACAAGCAAAATGGATCTGACTTACCTGCATTCTCAGCAATAAATTCAGCCCCCATTTTACCTAGCGCATAAGTGGTATGTTCAGGTTGATCGGCATACTTTTCCAAATACGCATCAGCATCTTTATTCTTTTGCATCACATACGAACCTTGTCCCATCCATCCACACCACCAATCGAAAGCTGGTTTAACCGTGGATACATTACCTTTTGAACCATCTTCACTATCCACATGAAAACCAAATTTCCCTGCAAAGCCAGTAATATATCCGTTATGATTTAGGATATAAGGGTAGGATTGTTTCCAGGATTCATAACTTAAGTTACCATGCGTAAAATTACATCCTGTTGAAAATTCATACATACCTGTCATATACTGAGCTCTGGAAGCCATGCATATAGCCGTAGTATTATAGGATTTAGAAAATAAAATACCATTATTTGCGAGTCTATCTATGTTCGGCGTCTTAAATTCCGATTTACCCATACAGCCAAGCCCGTCATAAATTAAATCGTCAGCAAGTAGGAAAATGATGTTGGGTTTTTTATTTCCCTTATCTGATGCAAGCATATTAGCTGTGGATATTCCAGATATAAGTAATGCCAAGAAACTTATTAGTATTGAGTTTTTCATTTTTCTAAGACTATTTATTTTTGTTTGCTTTCTTTCCTTTTTTTCCACCAGAGGCTTTATAGTTGGTGGTCATCCACTTGGCTGAAGGAACATATTTGTCATCGTTATAATCTTCACCTTCAAAACTTTTTTTTGCTGATTGTAAAAACGCATCGGTTTCTGCTTTAAGTTCCATAACTATTTCAGGATGCAGTTGGCTAATATCGTTTGTCTCATGTATATCTGCCATAATATCAAACAGTAAATCTTTATTTTTCCCTGCTTGATCAAACCAGGTGAGGTATTTGTATTTTCCTTTCAACAATCCGCCACGAGGAGCACCAGCACGTGCATTTTCAAACCTAAATGGAATGCCTTTGCTGCGTTTCTCATTCTCGCCATTGATCATAGGCAGAAGTGAGATTCCATCTATTGGTCTATCTGTAATCTGGGGAATCCCTGTAATATCAAAAAGAGTAGGTAAATAGTCCAAAGTAGAGCAGGGCATATCAACCACTCTTCCTGCTTTGGCTTTCCCTTCCCAAAAAAGAAAGGCTGGAACCACTACACCGCCATTATATAACTGTCCTTTGGAACCTTTTAAGCCAGCTGTAGATCCAGGTTTTATTGGGCCATTATCACTGCAAAACCATATTATAGTATTTTCAAGTTGCCTGATGGCTCTTAATTTCTCCATCAATCGACCTACTTGCTCATCCATGGCTGTAATGGCTCCGTAATACTTTTGTTCTCTTTCAGGCAAATGCTTATAAATGGCCCTGTGTTTTGGACTAGCATCAACAGGAGTATGGGGAGTATGCCACCATAGAACCATAAAAAAAGGATTTTCAGCTTTTGATTGTTGTTCTACCCAGGGTATTACCCGATCCATGATAATGCGATTGTCATCGCCTGTGATATTTTTCGTGACACGCTCACCGTTGTGCCAGTATGGGTTACCAGAGTTTAATGCTTCCTCTCCATTTTCACCATAGGGGTTGTATAATTTTACAGAGTGGTGTGTAATAAAGGACTCATCATACTTAAACCACTCAGGTGGGCAAAAGGCGTTTTCACCACCACCTTTTCCCTTATATTCTTTGTGTGGAGCACCAAGATGCCATTTCCCAAAGTGCCCTGTAGCGTATCCATTTTTATGAAGTACTTCAGGAATGGTGATTTCCTGTTCAGGAACACGCCCGGTATTGGCTTTCCAAATACCATAACGGAAGTGATGACGCCCAGTTAAACAAGTACCCCTTGTGGGTGAACATACAGGTGAACCTGAAAAAAAGCGAGTAAACTTTATTCCCTTTTGAGCCAAATGATCCAGGTTTGGTGTTAATACAGTTTTGCTGCCATTAAAACCTGTATCCCCATAACCTAAATCATCACACATCATTAAAATGATATTAGGTTGTTTAGATACTCCAGTTTTTTGCGCCACTAACAGAAAACTATAAAAGCAAATGAAGGTTATAATTACTAACTGTTTTTTCATAGATGATTTCATTTTCAAACAATGTTAGTCAACAATTTATTAAGAATGGTAGCAATTGATAAAATCAGGTACAAATGAACTTTTATTAAGGTCTCAGATACTGTTAGGACACTAAATAACGATTGATACATGCCAATAATTAGCATTTATTTCACGTATATTAGTAAGGAATGTGCAAGACTTACTTAAAGCAATTAATTATACTGAATGCCGTATAAACCTGTGTTCTATTAAGATTTTAAAGTTCAGATTTTAATTAACAAGTTAGTTTGAAAGTCAGGTTATTAAATATTGCCTGCTAATCTTCTTAATTTTTATTTGAATCACACTATTTATAGGCGGTTTGATCCTAAAGAACATTTAGAACTCTTTGTTTAAAGTTGAGGGTTCTACTATAAATGCTTTTCAGTGGTATTTATTTTGAATGAATAGGGGAATAAAAGTTTTTATCATTGGTGTCGGACTAAAAGATAATATTCAACTCCTCAGAAGGTACATATTTATAGCAAACGAAAAATGCCCAACACCTAACAAATCCAGAGGGATTGAATAGATTTTTCAAAATACTCGGTCACTAGTGATTTTTCATAAAAATAAAGGCTGATGTTGATACATCAGCCTGGCAGTTTAAAGCGAAAATAGAACAGCTATATTTTGCTAATAATTACATAGTATGCAGAAGTCTTTTCTCCTTTAGAATTGGCAAAATTAGCATCTAAAGTACAGGCGCCTTTTTGGAGAGTAACCTGAAATATAGTATTAAATGCCTTTGGGCTAATTGTTTTTGTAAGTGAATTGTTCTGTATGATTACCTGACCTTCAGTGAAGTCTACTGCTCTTGACTTGGGCACTGATTTATTAAAGGCATAATTTAAAGAAGGATGCCAGCGATATAGTGCAACTTCATAGGTGCCCTCTTCCTTTACATCAATGGCCCAAAGGCCATGATTCATTTGGCCTTTAACCACACCTTTTTGATTCCAAACCGTTTTAGCACTGGCACCTTCTTTTAAGGGAAATACATCCATTGCTGTGAGTAGCACTTCCTTCTCCACTTGATGACCAATGGGGATTAATTGTTTTTGATCGAATTTTGAAGAAACAGAATTATACCATTGCGTATATGAATTTTTTAGTTCCTTTACTTTTTCAGGATTACCTGTTGAAATATCTTCTTTTTGACCAGGATCTGTTTGTATGTTGAATAATTCTTCCCCTTGTACCAAACGCCACTCATCAGTAATAACAGCACTTGACTTAAACAGCTTTGTTCTGGAATTTACTTTTGATTCGGTTACCAGGGTACGCGAAGGCCAAGAATCTTCTTTCCCGGATAAATAAGGGAGTAGGTTTATACCATCAACGTTTGTTTTAAAAGTGTTTTTGATGTTACAGGCCGATAAAAGCGTAGGTAGTAAATCAATATGTGCGGTAACTTGTTTAATGTCTTTGCCTCCGGTAATTTTACCATCGGGCCAATATATAAAACAGGGAACACGATGTCCGCCATCATAACAATCCCCTTTATGTCCTCTCATACCAGCATTATATGAATCTCCTTGTTTATCGCATGCAGAACCATTATCCGATGCAAAAATTAAAATGGTATTGTCAGCCATATGTAGTTCATCCAGTAAATGACGCAGTTTACCTAAATTTTCGTCGATGTTAGTGACCATGCCATAAAATTTTGCCACATTTTCTTTTAATCCCATTTTTAAATAAGGATCTACATATTTGTCATCAGCACCAATTGGAGAGTGAGGTGCAGTTGTAGCTAAATAAGTAAAAAATGCTTCGTTTTTATGTTCCTTGATAAAATTAAAAACGGCTTCAAATTGAACATCGGTGCAAAAACCTTTTGTTTCAACCCATTTTGCACCATTCCAATAATGACCGTCCCATAATCCATTGCCCCAATAATCAGCTATTTGACCTAGACTGCCTCCACCAATTCTAAATACTTCATCAAACCCTTTGTCCTCGGGTCGGTAAGGGTAATTGTCTCCAAGATGCCATTTCCCTGACATCATAGTATGATAACCTCCTGCCTTAAAATAGTCTGCCATTGTTTTTTCATTATCCCAAATCATATTTCGGCTGCCTAAAGTGTGCCAGACGCCTGTTCTGCTTGCATATCTTCCGGTAAGCAAAGCAGCTCTTGAAGGCGAGCAAACAGAGTTAACATGAAAATTATCAAGTCTGACACCATCTCCCCATAGTTTATCCAGGTTTGGTGTTTTTATATATGGATTGCCATGTGCAGCTATTTCCCCATAACCTTGGTCATCCGTTAGTACTATGATAACATTAGGTTTTTTGCTTTTTTTTCTTTCTATGGCTTCTGTAGGTGTAACGATAAATAATATAAAAAGGCAGGATAAAAGCCATTTTAAGAAGATATGCGTAGTGATATTTATTTTATTTTCCATAAATATTAATGTTTTTCAAAGTTAATATACCTTTTTCTTTTAAGCCAATCTTTACATATCTGGCATGTTTCTGACTATCTGGAAAAATATCCCACATTCGTCCCGACTTAGTATTATAGGGGTCATTTTTCCATATCTCTGTCCAATTTGTCTTATCGTAAGATAAATAAATGGTTAGTGTTTTGTTATTGTCGTCTCCATCTTTACCCGAACCAATCACCCTTAAGGAATTTATTTGTTTCGATTGTTTTAAATCAAGGATGATATAAGGCATGTGTTCCTTCCGGCTTCGAATGGCATACTCAATATCGGGCTCTTCATGGCTATGCAATAAAACCTGAGCATAATCGGGTATCGCATTTTGCGTTGATGAAAAGGATATGTCAGCATCTTTTGAAATCCATTCCCCACTTGCTATGGGAAATATCTTTTTTTGCAATTTAAGAGGGAAGTCTTTTCTTAAACCGAATTTATCATATTCAATTTTCGAGAAACCGGTATTATAGGCCGGAGAATTAGGTGACAGCTTGAAGTCCTGAGCTTTAACTTTTCGGAAGTTTGGAATTGGCTTTGCAAACATTGGGTTAACTACACGCGAACCCT
Organism: Labilibacter sediminis; assembly: GCF_005877885.1. Lineage (GTDB taxonomy): Bacteria > Bacteroidota > Bacteroidia > Bacteroidales > Marinilabiliaceae > Saccharicrinis > Saccharicrinis sediminis. Next base: position 76,962 of record NZ_VCHY01000010.1, on the reverse strand, counting down.
CTTCCCATCCTTTTTCAGATTGATTGAGATTGATAAAATCACTTATTTTCTCTGGATCCTCTGTAGAATAGTAAATATTGTTCTTTAGTATGCAATCATCAGGTGTATAAATGTCTTTGGTTTTTCTCTCTGTATAAGGAGATATATTTTTACGCGTAAAAAACATGATGTTATTGTTTACCTTTGAGCCAGGATTAGGTTGCTGCTCTGGATAAGTGGTGAATCTAATGTTTGTGTTGTGAAAAATATTGTTAGTAATGTGGTTGTGTCCCTTGTGTACAATTCCTCCACTACAAATTATATTGTTCGAAAACTCAGTTCCTCTTTGCCAGTCATCTGTTCTCATTCCATTTCCAACCACATCAATTAATATGTTTGAGCGAACAATGTTTCCTGTTCCGGCGCCGGAAACATTCAGAGCTGCACCATCCCCAATTTTAGTTCTGCATCGATATACCTCATTATATTCTACCAAATTATTTCGGGCATGTAAATATGGTAATATGGCTTCTTGAGTTATATTGTGGCTGTTTTGTAAGGAAGAATCTATTTCGTTCCACCGTAAGGTCTTGCTTGCTTCATCCCAATCTACTGAAGGCCCTTCTTTAAATATGGGACCTCGTACACCACAAATGCCTATGGCTTTTCTCGGGCAATTTTGAATTAAGTTATTGGCAATGTAGTTCTCCCCACTCTGCCAAACAAAAATCGCATGTCCATGCCAGATAACTTCACCACAGTGGTCGATTATATTATTTGTGATTATGTTATTTTTGTTAACATCTTTAGTACCTGGGCCATATCCACACAGTAATATTCCCATGTGTCCTACATGGTTGATTAGATTATTTTTGATGTTGATATTTTGCGCATGTAAGTCTAATCTAATTGCCGAACATCCTGAAGCAGTAAAGTGGCACTCTTCAATCGTACAATTCGCTGCACCTCGAAAGCGTATGAGAGCATTGGGGGTATCAAATTTATCCCAATCGTGTTGAATACCCCATCCTTTATGATCATCCCACCATTGATATCTGTTTCCATGCTTAAAAGTTAGGCCTTTAAAATTTATATTTCGAACAGGAATGTCAACTGCCTCATTATAATTAATATCACCTTCTACTTTTATATATTCTATAAGAGAAGGAGCAATAATGTCATTTCCCGGTGTTCCATTTATTGGCCAGTAGTATATTTTTTTTGTTTTGGTGTTTACAACCCATTCTCCCGGCTCGTCTAGAAAATCAATTACATTTTCAATGTAGGCCGGATTGTAGTTTTTGGGTGTGGTGAATGGAGGAGAATTAGCCTCGTATTTAAGCCAGGCTATCTGGTTTTCTTCATCAACTCTTTCAATAGGTGAATAGTTAACACACCATGGAACCGGACAAAAGAATGCTTCAATATCATTAAGGTTCTCCCATTTTTTGATCACCTCTTGAGGGAAAGGAAGTTTTTTCAATAGCGCCCTATCTTTATTTTGTGCAACATTACGACTGGCAAATTTTTTAAATTTCACTTCAGGCATATTAAAGCCTTTGTTACGAGCTCTTGTCAATCTTTTATTCCCATCATAAAGCACATAAAATTTTCCAGTGTTGTGGGGGATATCAGCTACCCATATATGCTCTTTTGAAATCTCAGGTAGTCCTTTGGGTTTGCTTTTTATTTTTTTCCACCCTGTTATGGTAACTCCTGAAGTTAAAATAGGGGTAGCTCCTTTTGCAGCCTTATATTTATATATATATCCATCAGGAGCACTATCCTCTATGGAAAAGACAACAGTTTCATCCATGAAATATTTTCCATCATGTAATATTACATCTATATTCTGATGTCTTTCTTTCATGCTTAACTTTCTAATTATATCTCGAGCTCCTTTTATTGTCTTCAAAGGATTCTCATAAGTTCCAACGTTGTGATCATTGCCACCGGATTTAATATGAATCTCTTTCGACCACAATAGAAATGGGTAAATAATAAGTACTGTTAGTATTAAGGTTTTTCTTATTCTCATCATGACATTAGTAATGAATGTTTATATAATACTTGCAATTAATTATTTTCATTCCAAAATACTGTATTACTAGCCTTGATCTTGTCTTAATGGTGGGTTAGTACGTCTTATCTTTTAGTTAGACTTAATTTGCATTGAATAAATTAGGTGTGATTACATATATAGTTGTAGTAAGGACTAAAAACATGTATGGATAAATATTTTAAGCGTAATGTATTGTCATTGTCAAAGATAGTAGTCTGTGCAGAATAAAATATAATAGTATTCTACCTTGTTGATATTAGTTTGATTTATAGTGTCTATTTATATATTACATTTTTAGGACTTAGATATTCTTTGAATGCAAAAAGAAAATAACTATTTTGAACCGCTATTTTTCTCTATAAATATCTGGTTTGATAAAGATTTTAAATTTAATCAATTGGAGTTTTGGATGAGATTTATAATTGTTTTGCAGCATGAAAAAAAGAATATTTACTACAACAATATTTATACTATATATCTTCATACTTAAAGGAGCAACACCTTTTTTTGAGAAAGTGTCTTTTCCTTTAGATTATGAGATGAAGGTGACTGCCTTAGACCAGGATGACGATGGTTTTATGTGGATTGGAACGCGAGAAGGATTATATAGGTATGATGGTTTTGAAATGGAAAAGGTTTTCCCTGCAGTTAGTGATTCTATTAATTGGAGAAAACATCAAGTCATTTCTCTTTTGATTCGTGAGGATACCCTTTGGTTTTCATTACACAATGGGGATGTAATGAAATATAATCTACAAAACAAAACAATACAAAGGGTATATCCTCTTAAAGGAGAAACTAAATATCAATATGGCAGAGCGATTTCAATGGAACTGGATGATGAGTCTCACTTATGGATAGGACTAACCAAAGGGCTTGTTAAGGTTATTAATGATGGAGAGTTGTTATCCATTGGGGATTTTCGAAAGGTGTTTAATGTTTGGTATGATAAGCAATTGCAATCCACATGGGTTTTACATGATGATGATGTAATATCAGAGATAAATAAAAATGATAGTATTGTTAAAAATTATAAGTTTAAACTTCAAAGAAAAGTAAGACAATTTAAGTCTGGTGAAATTTCTAGAGGCCCATCTGGTGAGTTATGGGCTAGCGTGGGGAATAATATATATCAATATATATTGGATAGCGATTCATTTAAACATGTACTGTCGGTTAAAAATGAGATTATAGATTTTACTTTTGGAAAAAATAATCGACTGTGGTTGAATGATGCCTTTAAGGAATTAGCTTATTATGAACAGAAAACGGGTAAGTTAATTCATGTGGAGAGTAAGCTTGAACAGCATGGCTATTTAGGGAGTAAAAATATATTTGCCTTACATACAGATCGTTCAGGAGTGCTTTTTGTGGGTACATTGAACGGACTTTATAAACTGGATTGGACTAAACAATTTTTTTATAACCGACCTATAAAAGGAGGAGGGGATTACTTATCCTTATCGCAAGGAGCTCAGTTAGGAATAGTTGTTAGTAATGTTTTTTATTGGATTGAAGGAGGGGAAGATAACTCAAAGTTGTATAAAGCAAGAATCTCGCCCATACTGGATAATGGATTAAGAAAAACAACAGAATTGTCTTTCGATCTGCCCAACGATATATCCATACTAAAAAGGGCTGGCGAAAGATCTCTATGGGCAGTCTCAAAAAGTGAAGGATTGATCTGGATAGATCTCAGATTCGAGAAATATTTTCATGTTCACTTAAAAGATTTCGAAGAAATAGAAATCAATGACCTATGTAATGGGAAAAGTAATGAGATTTGGTTAGCGTCTAATCAAGGGTTATTTAATGTTAAATATAATAAGCGACCTTATGACGTAATAGAGGTGGCTAAACATTATGATGCTAAGAATCCTAAGTTAAACAATAGGTTATTTACTAACGTACATTATGACAACGAAGGTAAGTTATGGATATGTGCTCGAAATTTAGGTATATTCAAGTATAATCCATCAACAAATAAATGGCTTAATTATACTATTGGTAATGACGAAGCTACAAAAAAAGGTTTTACTAAACTGACTAGCATTAACGAAACTCCGGGAGGAACTATTTGGTTGGGTTCTACAGATAGCGGAGTTGCTTTCTTTGATAAAGTAAAAGGTGAGTTTGTTACTATTTCAACAAAAAATGGTTTAAAAGAAAATGAAGTTTGTGCCATTGTTTTTGAAAATGAGAAAGTAAGTTGGATTAGTCACCTTAAAGGCCTAACTCGTATTGAGCTCCCGGAAGTTAAGCTTACTCATTACTCATATGAAAATGGACTTCTATCCGGGCAGTTTATTCAAAAAGCAGGACTGAAATCTGAGAATGGGATCATATTTTTTGCCAATACTCAAGGATGGATTTATTTTAACCCTTCCACTATGGTCGTTAATCACAATGCGCCAGGTGTAGTTATTAAGAAGTATAGGTTAGATGGAATAGAAGAATCTAATAATTTGATAAGACTATCCGGGGAGAACTATGAAATAACAATTGGTAAAAACCATAAGAAATTTGAACTATATGTTGCTCCAATGTCATTTACTTCCGCTCACCAAAATAAAGTCGCGTGGAAATTTAGAGGTGAAAAAGAGTGGACTCTGGTTAATGAACATTCACCATGGGTAAGTATTCCTGTTCATGGTTCAGGTGAATACCTTATAGATTTTAAGGCTGCGAATAATGATGGGATTTGGTCTACACAAGTTGTTAGTACTACATTAAATGTTAATCCTTCTTTTGGAGGTAAGATCCTTCGGATAGTATTGCCTATTCTTATCGTTTTATTCGTGCTAATAGGCTATTATGTTTCTGGAAAAGTTGTTGTTAGAAAGAGGAAAAAGAAAGTTGAGGAGGATAAATTAAGTCTGGCAGATAAACAAAGAATAGAGGAACTGAAGAGAATAATGGAAGAGGAAAAAGAATATTTAAATCCGGAACTCTCCCTAAAGGATTTGGCCGATAAACTGAATGTTTCAACCAATACTCTTTCTTCTATATTTAATGATCTTCTCAATCAAAACTTCTATGATTATGTAAATAACTATAGAGTTGAGCATGTGAAAATGATGTTGAATAACAAAGACATGGCTCATTATACTCTTTTGTCAATAGGTTTTGATGCAGGTTTTAATTCCAAATCTTCTTTTTATAGAATATTCAAAAAGCACACAGGACTAACACCTTCAGAGTATCAGAAGAAAGTAATGGAAAAAATGGATAAGGGTATATAGTGTATATATCTTTAAATGTTCCTATCCGATTACAGTCATATTCAGGTAATAAAACCACCCAATCCTCAAGGCAAAAAAAGAATTAGTGTTTTTTATAGATACATATAATGCATTGTTGTGCGGTAAATTATGGGTGCTAATTCTATTTGGGACTACAGATGTATAATTTGTTACCCTAATAGGTTTATAAAATCTCGTATAATAATTCATTATTTAATTTTGAAGAAATATCCTTAAAAAATTAAATAATGAATAAACACCTACATCATTTATTTAAATCAGGGAGCTTAGGTTTCTTTGTGATTTTTCTTCTTTTTCTGAGTGCTAATCACCTGTATGCAACTAATATTATTCAAAAACAACGGTTAGAGGTTCAGTTAAATCAACCATTAACCATTACTAATAACTGTATTTACATTACCGGTGTTAGTAATTTTGAACTTCAATTGCAGGCCTCTGAAAGTGATTATTATATGGTGTCTGGTGAGACAGTGATATTCAATAAAGCGGGAATGCAGAATCTACAGGTTAATATTTTGTATGATACAAAAGAAGTTCCTTTCATCATTAAAGTGAATGTATTAGACAATCAAACAATTACTTTTCCCAATAGTGATTTTGATAATGCTGTGCGCAACTTTAATATAACACCATGGGTTTTTGAGCATTATAAAGATGCATCAATAGAAGAGGAATCAGGAAATCAGTTTATGCGCGTTTATACATCGTTAAAGGATTCATTGAAGGTTCGCACTGATGTAACTAAATATATACATGCAGAGCGAGAAGGTAAGTATCGTATTTATTTTAAAGCTCGTTGCTCAGACCCCTCGAATGGAGAAATTAAGCAATTCCTTACTTATGGTTCTAACAGGCAATATTTGAACTATGTTAATGTATGTCAGGGGTTGGAGGTAAACAATTGGACTGAGTATATGATAAGTTTCAATACAGGTTTTAATGGTGAACTGGGAGTTGGTTTTTGGCTCAAAGGAAAATCAATAAATTATGATATTGATGATATAAAAGTTGAAAAGTATAATAAGGAAACCGGACTTTATGAGCTACAAACCTTTGAAAATAGCACATTTGATCAGACTCTGAATACAGATGAATTTCAAAGCTGGGGGAGTAAAAATGTGGATAAAAGCATTGTTGATGGATTTCACTTGAAGGCAGTGAAGGCTAGTTTGACAGGAAGCAATACCTCAGGAAGAGTTCGAACAGGAGGGACTACTTTTATTCCGGTCAAGAAGGGATATAAATATACTTTGTCATTTTATACTAAGGCGTCTGCAAAGAATGCTGAACTCGAATTTTATCTTACTTCAGGTTCAAACAGTAAATATATGCAAGGTAATACTTATTACTATCCTGATGTTGATTCCTGGCATAAAGTCTCAGGTATTCAAATTACATCAGATATGGACGGAATGCTAGGGGTATTTCTGGGTTTGCGAACCAATGGAGTAGATTATTACTTTGATCAGATAGAGGTGATGGAGGAAGTCAATGCAAATGATCCATCTGACTACACCAATATATTTGTATCCTCAATTTATGGAAATGATAACAGTGGAGATGGTTCATTGGAAAATCCTTTTCATACGGTGCAGCATGCGCTTGATAGTCACTACTGGCAAGCTGGAGATAAGTGTTATTTATTAGCTGGTACATACACTGAAGAAGTGATGGTGAATAATGTTCATGGAGTGGAAGGCGACCCTGTTGTGATTATGCCCTTTGAGGGGGCTGATGTCCAGCTGTCTGGTACCCAAAGGTTAACCGGGATGTGGGAGCCGGATCCGGATGTGAATGGGGCATGGCGATTACCACTGCCTTCAGATGTAAATATTCAGCAATTGTGGATACAGAACGATGAAAATCTGGTGATGCAAACGATGGCCCGATGGCCTAATGTATCAGATAATTTTTCATATCCGTTTAACTTTGATTATACGGCTCGTGATCCGGAAAAAGGAACATGTTGGGATTATGATGCTGTTTGGACTGCACTGGCTATTCAGGATAAAAAAAACAATACCAATGTGTTTGTCGATTCTTCTTTTTGGTACAATGGTGATTCACAGCGTGTAATAGAGCATGATTTTACAGGAGGAGTAATTGTGTTAAAAATGGGATATGAAGTTGTTGGGGAACGTATTGTGAATACTGATATCGATAACCAGAAAATTAAATCAACTTCCGTCAATTTTGCGGAAACATCTGTTGGAGGTAATAAACAATACTTTTTTATTACTTCTCATAAAAACTGCTTAGATTTCCCTGGAGAATGGTATTATGATGCGGAGGGTAATTATTTGTATTATATCCCTTTAAATGGTATCGATAATCCGAATAATGTTGTTTTTATTGCAAAAACAAAGCAAAAGTTTTTTTCATTAAGTAATTGTTCCGGGCTGGAAATTAAGGGTTTTTCCTTTCTTGGAACAACATTGTCAGCATCAGATACATATAATTTAAAAATAAAGGATTGTACACTTAATTATCCTAGTTATGTGAATTGGTCTTTATCCAATGCGCCTGATGCACTAAGGCTCTCAAGATCATATTCACCTACGTTATTTGCTCCAGCAGATGTAGTTATTTATAATTGTGAGTTTAGGTATTTCGACGGTTCGGCTATCATTCTAGATGGACAGGAGCATACGACACCTGTTGTTGAGAATTGTCTTTTTCACAATGGACGGCACGATCATGTGGTTCGGATGACAAACTGTATGGGCGCATATTTCTGCAGAAATACAATGTATGCATCCCAACGTGGTAACGGGCTGAAGTATTTTAAAAGTCCTCAGGGAATGTTGGTAGCTGAATACAACCATTTTCATAATCTGGCTTCGCATCGTTCGGATGCTAGTTGCGTTCAGATACAGAGCGGATCACAAAAAAAAGATACTGTTCGTTACAACTGGTTTCATGATACAGAAAACAAAGGAATACGTTGTGATGGAGAACCCGGAGGGGAGTTAGCTACACATATGTACAATGTAGGCTGGAATTTATGGCAAGGATTGCAAATTAAAGGGGATGATCATACTGTAGTTAATAACACCTTTTTTGATAACGGCAAGCGATGTGATATCTCTGTTTTGGCAGATGTTGAATTTGGAGGGAATAAAGGAACGCGCATATTTAATAATGTAACAGAACGTATGTCAGGCCATCGAGTTAGAACTGTCTTGGAGCATCCTCTTCCTGGCTTGTCAGGCAATAATTGGAATGGTTTTGTAACAAATATGGATGTGACTCAGGTGTTGCGTGATCCATATAACTTGGATTTCAGACCACAAGAGCAGTCAGTAATTATTAATGAAGGAGAACAAAGCTTGCCCGGTTTGCCCTTGAATCTATTTTATAATGAATCGGCACCGGATATGGGTGCATACGAATGGGATGCAGAGAACTACAATGTTCCGGGTCGTAAACTCACTAAAGCCTCTACACCTGTACCCCCGAATGAAAGTGTAACAGCGATGCCTAATTGTGATTTAATGTGGAAGGAGGGCTTGAACGCTGTTCAGCATAAGGTGTATTTGGGAGCGAATCCTTCTAATCTTAAATTGGTAAGTACGCAAACAAACAATGTGTTTGATCCTGGGGAATTAGATTCTGATAAAGTTTATTTTTGGCGTATTGATGAAATGCTTGTTGATGGTTCTGAATTAGAAGGCTCTTTGTGGTACTTCGTTCCAGCAGGAAGTAATTTAGATCAAGTGAGTTACCCGACTTCATATGAGGAACTATTTGATTATAATGCGGATGATTCAGAGGGTGATCCATGGAATGATATCTTGTGGGTAAAAGATCATGTTCTTTCTGATAAGGTAGAATTATTGGATGACCAGTTGCTTATTGATCCTGCAGAAAATATTGGTAACGATGATTATATGCGCATAGAGGCGCTCGATATGATCCTTCGTCCTGCACCGCTGATGCAATTTGATTATTTAGCGGCGGCACTAAATAAAGACTTAAGTGTTTCAGTAAGAGTAGTATCTGCAGATGGTAAAGTTGGGGGGTGGTTCGAATCAATTGTTGCATGTAATCAGAATCCTTATTTTGAAAATGTTATCATAAATATTAAAGAGGCGTTTACCACTTGGGATAATCTTCATGGTAAAGAGAATTGGACTCATCTGGAAGAATATGATATTCGATTTTCATACCACGATGAAGCTACAAATCAAGGAACAAATAAAATCAGAATTGAGAATTTCAGATTGGGTTTTATTTGCTTAAAAGATCAAACAAAAGAATTGGTGATAACAGGACAGCAGAATAAAGGAGCTGAAGTGGGTACGCCGGTCTATATTGGATTGCCTCATATTCAACTTTCTGTCAAAATTCCTGATTTCCCTGAAGGAGAGAATATGTTTGAAGTGATTAATTTGAACGAACTGTCAGGTACGCCACGTTTAAATTTAATGTCAGGAAATGATTATAACTTAAATGGAAACATTGTCATTCCAACACAGGATCAAAATGGGCAATGGAATATTCCATTATATGTTAGTTCCGGAGTTCTGGAATCACCGTTATACAACTTTAAATTAGATGGAGAATTCACATCTGTGGGTGATATTTGGAGTGATGCCAAGCAGTTGGTAATATATCCAAATCCAACAAGCAATTATATCAATGTTAAAAAGGATGTGTATGAGGATACCTATTTTGAAATTATAAACCTTGCTGGTCAGGTGGTAATGTCATCCCCGATATTGAGTAGTGTTGTAGAGGTAAAATCATTACTACCCGGACAATATGTTTTGTTACTCAAATCAGCAGAAGGTAATTTGAAAGGGGTGGGGAAGTTCATAAAAAAGTCTGAGTAATTCTATATATCTGAATTCGATTATAATTTAGTGTCAGGGTTATTTAGTATTCAATCACATGGTGATTGTTCATAATTTGTTTAACCATATACTCTGCACTTCGCATAGGTATATTTTTATATAATTCTTTCAATTTTATATGTCTTTAAAAAAGAATTCCCTAGGTGCATATTGACTTTACCTAAGTATCAACTTTTGTGTTACCCTGGTCTGCTGACACAAAATGGTTGCCATATAAATACCTGATGGCCATCTACTACAGTCAATTACAACTTCCTTTTCTGAAACCTTTGCTTTAAAAAACTCCTTTCCTTCAGGGTTGGATACGATTAAAACTCCATCATGACATGGACATAGTGCTTTAAAGTGACTACGAGTTGGGTTTGGGAAAATATATGTATTTGTTGTAATAAAGTCTTTGATGCCAGTAGGAGTTGAAGTAAGTATATACGAAAAACTATAATCAGTAATATTTTTTGTTTCGGGGATGTCTATTGATGAAAATATTGTTTCATAGCCTGGAGCAGATATTTTGATGTTAATATGGTCGTAAGGGTGTAAATTAGTAAGATAGTTGTTTTCCTGATCAGCCTTCAATACAATGTTCGGGGTATATAATCTTTCGTCATATATCTCTATTATCGCATTGGAAACCGGATTGTTACCATCTGTTAGTATGAAATTAACATTATGAAGTTTCCATTCTCGTCTTCCAGGAAGGAATCCTTCAGGAATGTTTACTTGATTAATTTCTTGGTCCAACATATCTTCCATGGTGTTTTTTATTGTGATGTGCTTTGGGTCATTATAAATACTGACCAGTTCATCAGGGTCATTTTCCAAATCAAATAAATCATTTCCTATAATAATTCCTTCTTGACTAGCAGTGTATCTTAGTAATTTATGTGTCTTAGTTCTTATTCCATAATGATTGGGACAACTACTCGAATAATATTGAAAGAAAGTAGATGTGCGTTTGTTGACAGGGTCTCCTCCGGCAAGAATGGGCCTGAAGCTAATCCCCTGCATATTCTCGTCAGGTGTTATATCCGCATAATCGCAAAATGTATTGGCAAAGTCTACGTTATTCACTATCTCATCAACCTTTATTCCTGCTGCAATTTCAGGTGGATATCTGATGATAAATGGCATTCTCAACGCTTCGTCAAGGCTTAAGCGTTTGTCATAAAAATTGTGTTCACCCATAAACATACCTTGGTCTGAGGTGTATATAATGATTGTATTCTCAAGAATACCCATCTCTTTGATTTTATTGTAAAGAGTACCAACACTATTGTCAATAGATTTAACACAGCGCAGGTAATCTTTAAGGTATTTTTGGTAGGTAGTACTTCTTTTTTCAGAATCTGTCATCCCAGTATAATCAATTTGTCCGGTAGCCCAGTCTGTTGAAGAAAAACGGTTTGTTAATTCGTCTTTTCCGCCATTAGAAATGAGCTGATGCTGTTTCTTTGGGATGCCTTCTGCATGTCGCTCTGAATAATCATCAAACAGAGTGGCTGGTTCAGGTACTATTTGCCCATCAAACATATTCGCAATGGCAGGATCTTCATGTTTGTATTGCCAAGGCCCATGAGCAGCCTTATGATGTACCATTAAAAAAAAAGGTTTTGTATTGTTGTATTTATTCAACCAATCTACAGCTAAATCAGTATAAAAATCCGTTACATAGGCGCTACCTCCTTTAATCTTACTGCCATCTTTTAGGGTAACAGAAGGTTTATAATAGGAGCCTTGTCCATGCGTTATAGCATAGTAATCATATCCTTGCAAACAGTCTCCTTCCACATGCCATTTCCCAACAACTGCTGTTTGATAACCATTTGCATTAAACAATTGAGCTACTGTTGGTATTTTTTCTCCTTCCAGATTTTCGCGTAGAGTAAATACTCCGGAAGTATGACTGTATCTACCGGTAATTATAGAGGCCCTTGAAGGTGCACATAAAGAATTATTGGCATAGCAATTTGTTAACGTAGTACCCTCACTAGCTAGTTTATCCAGATGGGGTGTTACATGGTTATCTTTTAAAAAGGTTTGTAGATGACTTTCATAGACACTTATGGTTGCTGCAGAATGATCATCCGACATGATAAAAAGAATGTTGGGTGTTGGTTGTTGAGAAGTGGCCATGGAGGAAATAATAATTAAGCCTATAAGAAGGATTGATTTTTTGATGCCTGACATAGTTGTAGAATATTAATATAACTGCTTACTCAAATAGATGATCAGCAATTAAGTCATATATCTTCAATTGTAAGTCTGTTTAATTAAGTATTGAAATCATCTATCCTAAAAGGAGTATTACTTTTATGTGAGACGTGTAACCAATGATTGTTTATTTAATGTTTATGCTTCCAAATGGATAAATGGTCAGACAGAATCGTTTATTATGGTTTATGAAAAAGAAAGCATATAATCGTGTTTGAATATGAAAATTGCTTATAACTTTTCAAATCCAGTATATTAATAAAAGTAGTTCACGTTACTACATAATAGACCGCAACTAGTGTGAAGTGCGTTAAATAAACGAATTAAAGTTTTTGAAGGTGTTTTTTCTTTATACAAGGCAAGATTTACAGGCATAGCCGTAGCTACGGCGAAAAAGCTTAACGAAGTAGAAAGGAAAATAGGTCGAAAAATTAGTTCGGGGATTTAGCAGTCTTTACACGTAGTGTTACGTAAACGTAATTTAACAATTATTCACACATTAACACAGAATGAACAAGTAGTGTGAAATATGTGCATATAGTACACTTTTTTCTCTCACTATATTAAATGACACTTACTTCATACTATTTGATGCATGTATTGTATGCTCTTTTGATACTTTCGTTTTGATAATTATGAATGGCGAATAGGCTAAAGAGATATTGTTCCGAAAAAAAAAGTAGGGAGTTTATGTTTGAAGTTTAAAATTAATTCTTCCCGTTCAAAATGTAAGGTCAAATTCAGGTATCAAAAAGCATTGGTACAAGGATTGATTTCCATAAAACCTTATTGGGTTAATTGTTAATAATTGTAAATATTCCTTAAGTACATTTAATCAAAATTTAAATTGAAAATAGCTTAAAAAAAAATCTATGAAGAAAGTCTTAATTTATTTACTGTGTACAATTTTGCCTGTGGTGGCGCTCGCACAAGAGCGAACCGTGACAGGAAGAGTTGTGGATTCAGATACACGAGAATCTATTCCGGGTGTGAATATTGTCATACAAAATACCAGCTCTGGTACAATTACCGATATGGAAGGTGCTTTTAGATTATCAAATGTAAAAACAGGCGATGTATTGGTCATTTCCTTTATAGGCTACGAGCAAAAGAAACTTAAAGTTGGAGAAAAGTCAGAGCTTAATATTCTTTTAAAGCAAGATATTACTGAGCTTGATGAGGTAATCGCAGTAGGTTATGGTGTAATGAAAAAGAGTGATTTAACAGGTAGTGTTGCATCTGTAGGTGTTGAGCAGTTTAAAATGACTGAAAATGTAACACTGGATCAGGCTTTGGAAGGTCGTGTAGCTGGGCTGCAGGTATCGTCAGGTGATGGTAGTGTGGGTGGAGCATCTGAAATTTTCATTCGTGGTGTTGGATCCATCAATTCAAATACTCAACCTTTATATGTTATTGATGGATTTCCTATTGAATATAGCTACGATAAAGAAAAGACAGTATTAGGTGAGGAAGGTCACTTGGATCCTTTGGTAAACATTAACCCCGATGATATTGAATCTATTGAGGTGTTAAAGGATGCATCAGCAACCTCTATATATGGTGCCAGAGGAGCAAATGGTGTTATTATTATTACAACCAAGAAAGGTGAGGCTGGTAAAACAGATATTTCATTAAATGTGCGTTATGGTGTTAAAAAGCTCCTTGCCAGAGATCAGATGGATGTGCTTGAATCTGTTGATTATGCATTCTATCAACACGAACATTATCCAGATCATGAGGACTGGATGGATCCTGCATCTTATAAGGACTCTACCAATACCAATTGGCAGGAAGAAATTTATGGAGATGGTTATGCCTTTTCTCAGAGTTATGATTTAGCTATTGGCGGTGGAACTAAACAGACGACTTTCCGTACGAATTTCAATTATACTGATGAATCGGGAATTGTAAAAAACTCATCGTTACAAAAATTCAGTGGAGCCTTTAAGTTAAACCATAAGGCCGGCAAATGGATGAATATGTTTGTTGATTTAAAATTAGGGACTGCTGGTAATAATGCCTCAGCTACAGGTGGTACAGGTGGAACCCATACATCATATGGTTCAGTTTTAAAGGCTCTTTCTTATGCACCTACTAAATCTCCAGAAAGTAAGGATAGCCAAGAGGATTTAGAGGATGAAGAAAATCCACATAACCCGCTTACTGATATAAATAATGTTAAGAACGTAAAGAAGAACACTGATATGATGGTTAATACCAGGTTCTTATTTAATATTACGCCTGCATTGACTTTTATGGTACGTGGAGGATATACTATCAGTTATGCCGATAGAAGACAGTTTTATCCAGGTTACACAAGTAGAGGAAGTAAAAAGAATGGTCTTAATATTTATTCAAACAATAATAAAACCAATTTATTAGCTGAGTCGACACTTACTTATATGAAATCTTTTAATAAGCATAGTATTAATGCTGTTGCAGGGGTTTCTTATAACAATAGAACAGATTGGTACAATGACGCCACTAACACAGGGTTTGTAATTAATGACCTGGGTGTTTATAATATGGGTGGGGGTGTTGTACCTGAAAAACCCAATAGTGAGTATTTTGAGTCAAAGCTACAATCAACTCTTGGAAGATTGAATTATAATTACGACAATCGATATTTGGTTACCTTTGCCTTTAGGGTGGATGGTTCCAGTAAGTTTGGTGCAGGTAATAAGTTTGCCTATTTCCCTTCGGGAGCTATTTCATGGAGAGCTAGTGAAGAGACTTTCTTAAAAAGTCAGGAATGGCTGGATAACCTAAAGTTGAGAGCCAGTTACGGTGTTTCTGGTAACCAGGGTGTTCCAAATGGATTGGCTAAGTGGACTTATAATACCAGCTATTATAATTTCAATAATGTTGAAAACAGTTCATCCATTATACATAATGTTGCTGACCCTTATTTAAAGTGGGAAACAAGTAGTATGGTAGATGCAGGTATTGATTTTGTGGCGTTAAATCAACGTTTAAATCTTACCTTCGATGTATACAATAAAGAGACCTTTGACATGTTATTGGAATCCTCAGTGCCTTCAGAAACAGGATTTCCAAAAGATTGGACCAATATTGGAAAAATGCGTAACCGAGGTTTTGAAATAAGTATAACCGGACATGTTTTACGAAACAGAGACTATGGTTGGAGTATCTCAGCTAATTATGCCAAAAATGAAAACACGGTACTAGAATTAGCGGACAAAGAATCAATGATTATTGATGAGGATTATATTCTTCAGGAAGGACAGGCTGTAGGTTCTCATTACGGTTATGTAGCTGATGGTATTTTCTGGACAGAAGAGGATGCTGCTATGGGGCCTCATGAAGTAGGTAAAGCTGCACGTCCCGGATATAGACGTTTTGTTGACATGAATGATGATGGATATATTAATAACCTGGATAAAATAATTATTGGTCAGGGACACCCTGAAGGATTTGGTAGTTTCTCCAATACCTTCAATTATAAAGGACTTGAGTTAAGGGCAATGTTTACATTCCGTCATGGCAATGATATATATAATGCAACTCGTGAGAAGCTTGAGGATATGCAAGCTAAACCTACTAAAAACAAATTAGCAACAATTAATGATCGCTGGCGTCCAGCAGATTCATACTATCCAGGAGATCCTGGGAATTTGCAAGGATCTCTTCCTGGTATAGCATATAAACAACAGTTGCACCATACTGCTTATTTAGAAAGTGGAGACTTTATTAAATTTAGGAGTGTTAGTTTACAATATCACTTATCAAATAATATTGTACGAAAAATGGGTTTGAAAAAATTAAGTGTTCGTACAACGTTTGAGAATATTTATACTTGGACAAGTTATTCTGGATATAATCCAGAAGTAAGTATGAGTAAAAATAAAGGACTAAAACCTGGTTTAGACAGTGCGGGAGCACCTGCTCCTTTAATTGCAACTTTTGGCATCAGTGCTAAATTCTAATATGAACTAAATAAGATCGAAATAATGAAAAATACTTTTTTCAACAGATTATTAATATTGTCATTAGGTCTTTTACTTCTTGTTAGTTGTGAAGACATGCTAAAGGAGAAATCCTTTTCAAATTTGACAGACGAAAATTTCTACAATACAGATGTTCACGCATTAAACGCTGTGAATGGAGTGTATAGTGCAATGATAACCAGAGATGCATATTATACAGAACAAGGTAATTACGGATACTCTGGTAACCTGATGCAAATGGACCAATTGAGTGATATTGGTTATTATGGAGGAACAAATGAGAAATATGGTGTAAACATTGCTAATGCTACGCATAACGAAAATGAATACGTAACTCAAAATGTATGGATGTTGAGTTATTTAATCATAAATAGAGCCAATAACGTACTGGCCAATGTACCTGGTATTGTAATGGATTCAACACTTCAACAACGCATACTGGGTGAAGCTAAATTTTTAAGGGCTTTCTCTTATTTTAATTTAGTGAGACTTTGGGGCGATGTTCCTTTACATGTTGAGGAAACAGTAGACTTTGAGCCTGAGAATATTCAATTAGGTAGGAGTTCAATTGAGGATGTTTTTGAAGTAATCATATCAGATTTAGAATTTGCAGAAAAGTCGCTTTATTTTAAGAGTGGTTCTTTTGCAACTGATGATATCTTGTTATTACCAGAGGAAGCATATAGTTTAATCTCAGGTACAGAAGAGGATGGAGACTATGTGATTAAGCAGTTGGATCAGTTAGATAATGGTAGAGCCACTATAGGAGCAGCCCGTTCATTGTTAGCTCGAGTACATATCTTCCTGGCATCAATGAAAAAGCACGGAAATGTTGAGGGATATAGCTGGGTGGATGATTATTTATCCTATAGTAAGACCATTCAATATTGTCAACGTGTTGTAAATGCAGGTAATTATAATTTGGTAGATAGTTTTAATGAACTTTTCTCTACAGAGAATGAATTTAACGCGGAAAATATTTTTGAAATACAGCATATATCCAATGAGGATAATGGTGGTATTTGGGGGTACTGGCATGATAGGGGAGCAATTGGAGCTACTGCTCAATATGCACTTTTGTTTGATCATGACGTACCAGAAGGAACAAAACTTTTTACAGATAGCCTTACTGATGCCAGATTATCTCATACTGTTACATTAAATAAAGCTGATAAGGATCCAAATTTAAGGGTTAGGAAATTCGGTACTAAGGTTGGCAATACACCTAGTGGTACACCTGCACATTTAGTTTTTGAAAACTGGACGGATAACTTTCAAAACCCTGTTAATTTTCCAGTAATACGTTATGCTGACGTGCTATTAATGTTGGCAGAAGCTTTGAATGAATTAGAAGGACCAGGTAGAGCTTATGACTATGTAAATCAGGTAAGGGCTCGGGCCAGAAATGCTAATTATAACGTAAATGCAACAGTTCCAACCGACTTATACGGTATGACGCAAGTTGAGTTTAGGAAGGAAATTTGGGATGAAAGAAAAAGAGAACTGGGGTTTGAAGGATACTCTTTCTTTGACCTGGTAAGAACAGGAACCTTTATGGAGAAGATTCAGGACACTAAAACGCCGGCAACCGGTTTAGATGTATTTGATCCGGAGCTGTGGGATAAAGCTCAACCTTCCGTAATTTCTGAGAATGTTCAGGAACACAATCGGTTGTTTCCGATTCCTTTAAGAGAAAATGAAATTTATGATTTGGGACAGAACCCGGGTTATTAGTGGATGTTATAATTAATATAAAAAATAATCACATGAAGAAAATATATAATTATATAAATCTGCTTTTAGTAGCACTGCTTTTGGGTACTACCCTAAATGCGCAGGAAACTGAAAGTTACAGACAAAATTTTGGCCTTTTTTATAATGATTATGAAGATGTGGAAACAACTGAAACTTCATATACATGGAAGGTAACATCATCTTTACCTTCGTTGGAAGGAGCAAGCATTGAATGGTTTGGCTATACCGAGAATCTGGATCAACCGCATACGAGTCTTTATAATTATAAGAAAAACTCAGCTTTAACTTATGTAGGTGTAAATCCGGTATTCAACCAAACATTAAAGGCCAATATAAATCATCCCACAATTAAGGGAATTTCCAGAATTGAACTTATCGCCAGTGGTAAGGCAACTCGTAAAGTTGAAACCTTTATAAATGGTGTTTCATATGGAGTTAATTCCTTTAATAAGAACATGCCTGTGGTTATTGAAAATATGGATGTAGAAGGTGCATTTGATATTGAGTTAATAGGTGTTGAGGATGGTGGTAATGCACAAATCAAAGAGATGATAGTGAATGGATGGACTCCGGTAAAAGCTACTTCTGCCTATACATCAGAAGATGGTTTATCAATGGAGTTACCTCTTGATAGGGCATTAGCACCTAAGGATACTACCATGACAAAAGATCATGGTTTTAGTGTAGCTGTAGATACCAAGCCATGGGAAGAAGAAGTAGGCATTGAAAAGGTGACTACTTCATCGGATGGTGAAAAAGTAATTATCTTTTTTACCAACCCAACCTACCGTCATCACAATATATTATTGAGCTATGACCGTAATATGTCTGCAATAGCTGATAGTGAGGGTAACTCTCTTGAAAGCTACGATCAGTTAGTTGTTACCAACAATTCACCTATTCTGCCTCCAGAACTACGTAAGCCTGTTCAAACCAATGAAGCCGGTGATCAGGTAATTATTGTTTTTGATAAGGATATGAAGGTGTACAATTATAGTGATGGAAGTGGATTTACAGTGAGAGGTTCTGTTTCTGGTTCATTGGCTATCGAATCTCTATATACACATCCAGATAACGCAGACAGAATCATATTGGAGTTGGTGACTCCTGCAGATGTAAGCGAGTCTTTGGTCTTGAGTTATACAGGTGAAGCCATTCAATCAACTGATGAAGGTTATTTGGCCGAATTTTCTGATTTTCCATTGGTTAATGGAATGACAGGGGCTGACGCTGAGTTACAGTTAGACCCTAGAACTGACCTGTTAGGAGAATATATAAGAATGGATTTTAGTAAGGATATTGATCTTTTACCTGTTAATGAGATTGACTCTTTTGAAGTATATGTAAATGGTGTGAGACGCCCATTAGTAGCTATTCAAAAAGGAGGTTACGATGATTTAGTGGATATTTATTTGAGTACACCTACGGTTAATATTGATGTAATAGAAGTGAAGTTTAAGGGGGGCACATTTACCACAACAGAAGGTTCTGCTATTCGTCCGTTTGAGTTAATGCCAGTGAGGAATTTAAGTCCTGGTGTTCCGCCAGTTTCAATAGTTGCAAATACACTTGGTGCCGGTGATACTATTGCTGCGGTCGTTGAGTTTGATATATTGCTTAGAAACTTAACGATTTCCAACATCAAAAAAGGAGATTTTGTTATTGAGATCATTAAAAATGACGGTACTGTAGTGAAAGACTCTGTGGAGAATTTTAGGTGGATAAATTCTTTGAAGCATCTGGCCATGGATTTCACCAAGCCTGTAGCTTATTCGGATAGTTTGCATCTTTATTACACAGGAACAGAACTACAAGGTTTCGATAGAGGAGTAGTGTTGCCGTTCGATAGAATTGTGCATAGTCAGTTAGCAGGAGCAAATGCTTATGCTATTGAGGCTAATATCGCAAATGATGCAACATCAATTTTCGTTAGCTTTGAGCAGGAGCTGGATGTAAATTATGTATTTGATGATTATGAATCAGCAGATGTGGATGCACAACAGGTAAATATTGATCCTGCTGATTTTGTGATCACCATCAATGACAATGATAGCATTGAAAATCCTGATATTCTACCTACTAAACGTACTTTCCCAACTTTTGTATCCAGATATTTTTATGATGTAAATTCTTTAATTGTGAATCTGGATCTTAACTTTTATCAAATTACAGATTGGGATACATTGACTACTCAAACAGAAAATGGGTATATAAATTGGATGTTTGGTGATAGTGCAATGGTAACCAATGTTTCTACCTATGAGAATGAAGAAGGAGAGTATGACTGGAACCGCACTGAAAATGTAAATGGTGTTTGGATTCCACAATGGGATAATCTTCTTGAAGCGCGTACTGATTCAGGTTTAGTAAATTGGAATTACAATGGTGTTGAGAGTCAGGCTATCGGTCGATTTGTGCCTGAAAATGATACTTTATTTACAGTTAGCTTATTTAGTGAAGACGTTGAAATATTGCTAGATACTGTTGTGATTAAGGACACTACGTATATTGAGTGGGCACATGCAGATACCATTACTGCTAACTTTAGGTCGTATATGAAGCGCGGTGATATCACATGGAGCTACGGTGACTCTACTATTGTTTCATCTAATAAAAACGTACCTGTTGGAACCTTGGATGCACAGTATAATATACAAGGTATGTACAATGCTATTTTGGATACAACTTACCAGTCGACGGATTCTACTTTAATTGATTGGAATGCAGGTGATGCTATTTCCATTACGTATACTCCTGGCGTAAATGCAATTAAAACTGTAGAAAAGGCATTTGATGAGGTATTGACTATTCCTGATTCTATTGCTTTGGTAAGTGAAAAGCCTCAGTATGACCCGGTAACCATGATAATCTCTGCCCCTGCTATTTATGCCGGTTCGGTGTTTAAGGATAGCGTAAGTACGGATGATAATACTTATTGGGTATTGAAAATGGATTATAAATATTCTGAACAAGGAATGCGTTCAGGTGAAGTGCAGGCTTTTAGTTTTGACTTTGTTATCCCTGAAGGTGCTGTTAAGGCGGCCGAAGGTAATTTGGAAGAAAATATAGAGCCAACAAAAGAAATGGAGGATGAGAATGTACAGGTTTATCCAATTATTTCACCTACTTATTCAACACTAAATGTGAATAATGCTGATGAGTTTGATCATATAAAGATATATAGTCTGTCAGGTCAAATTTTAGTTGACACTAATTTATCATCCACTTACGAAACGATACCTGTATCACAACTCAACAATGGGTTGTATCTTGTAATTCTTTCTGGTTCTGAAAGTAGGAAAGACTTTGTAGGAAAATTTGTTAAACAATAGTTTGAATAGTCCCACCAATAAAAGTTTTACCTGAATAGCAGTATACCCTCTGGCTATTCAGGTGGCTTTTAAATCAATAAAAACACTAGAAAGGTCAATCATAAAATGATTGACCTTTTTTTATCTAAAATTTGTAGTATCGTTAAATTAGAAAATACATAACAATCATCTACTTTGTTTCTTTATTCTTATGAAATTGCTACCATGATTGCGCAATCAGAGAAAATGAGTTTTGATTTGGGTATTGTTACAAGTTTATAGGTATAAAGTAGGGGCTTGGAATCATTGCGTCCTAAACGCTGTTTATTCCCTCTGTAATAAGTTATTTATGAACGGCCTCAGCTGGAGAGTCAAAAAAACAAGGTTGTTTTGACGGTTGAAAATCGTTTTCTGTTTGAATCCCTTGAGGGGCAAAAATGATGATTTTAAACGATTTCAGTCAGATGATTGATTTTATGAAGAATACAATGAATTAGTTGACTTTAGAGATAAGCCCTGGTTATAAAATAACAAAGGCTGTCTCCTATTAAAAAAGACAGCCTTTGTTATTTTTGCTTATGGGTGAATACTATTCAACAATTAATTTACCTGTAAAAGATTGGTTATTTGAATAGAACAAGGAAACAATATAAAAGCCTTTGTTCAGGTCTATGAAATGCTCTATGTCACCATGAGGATTTATCGTACTTTGATGAATTACTTTTCCATCGATAGATACTACACGAAATTTGGCAGATTGCCCGGAAGGCAAATCAGTATTACGTATGATTAGTTTTTTATGATGGTAACGAACATGTATTGGTTGATATGATTTTTTATCAAATATGCCTGTTTCTTCTTTTGTGATACCCCTTAAATAGCGCAGTCTTGAACGAGAGTCGGATACCGGTAAATCATGGTTGAGTGCCCATACCATTACACCTGCATATCCATTGTCTCTGATGTAATCTACCTTGTTTTTTAGGCTGGTGTTACCATTGTTATTTGTTAATGTTAGTGTAATTGAAGGGTCTTCAGGTTTAGGCATAATAATCACATCTTCCTCACCAGTAACTGTGGTTAGGTTTACTAAATCTCTGAAATCGTAATTGGCGCTATTTTTCTTGTCCTTGTAATAAAAACCATGTCCACCAACAATCTTATTTTTTGGAATACCATACCCATGCAGCATTTCCAGGTATTCGATGTATTGCGCAGTGCTGTTGTGGTACCCCATAATGTTGATAATGTCCAGCAATTCATGGTGTTGTTGTAAAAACTGTTGTGTACCAGGCCGACTAACACCAAAAGCGCCACTTACATGTAACCCATGGGGGTGAAGCGAATCCCTTAAAGCGATGAATAAACGAGATAAGTTTTGGATATCGTAGGCATCATCAGGATGTTCATAATCTACATCTACACCGTGCATGTCGTATTTTAAAAGGAATTCTTTTACTTCATGGGCGAAATTACGATGTAAGCTGTCATCTATCATCTGATTAAAATATTTGTCTTTACGTCCCATGCCATTGATACCTAAGGTTAGTTTAACACCATGTGGTTTGGAATCAGCTACTATGGTTTCTACCATAGTGGTTGTTAAACCAGGAAGTGTTTTCCCCTTCACATAAGTAACATCACCGGTAACCTCATCTCTCGAATATTCCAGTAATCCACCATCAGCCGGATCCGGGGCAATGGCAAAAATGATGACTTCATCGAGATATTCCATGGCTTCTCCATCGTAGTGATCCCAGCCGCCATTCCACCAAAAACAAGTAATAGGAACATCCTGTGCTCCTATGTTGGTTAAATATCCCAATAATAAAAAAAGAAAGAAGTATTTTTTCATTTCACTTAAAGTTGATTCGAATTATGACTAAATATTTTTATTCAAATTTAACTTTAAGCGAAGGGCTAGAGTATAACCTTCATCTCAAAATCTGTCACAAATTGCACAAGTTAGTAGCTCTAATTAATGTGGATGTTTATTTTTGCAATGCGTCCATAGGCTCCGGCGGCATATGCTTTTAATTTACCAGGTACAGATCGGATGGTATAGTAGTCTGAACAATCCATGCCCCTATGCCAGGTGATACCCTCATCTTTGGAATAGTCGAAGCCAGTTTTACCTAAGGCTATAATCATTTCATTATTACCATTGGTACAATATTGCACGCAAGATCTGTATCCTCTGGTCATTTTTTTAGAAAGCTGCCATGACAATCCTCCATCTGCAGTATAGGCAGCTACACTATCGTTTAGGTGTGTCTCCTCGAAATTCCCCCCTACTGCAACGCCATGAAGAGAATCTTTAAAGGCTAGCGAAAAAATTCCCTGTATCTCATTATTGGCCATAATGGGTGTGTTAACTACATCCCAATTTAGGCCATTGTTTTTTGTGTAAAATATACGCGCTTTTTCTCCTCCTGTTGCAAACCAGGCATGACCGCTTGGAAGGTATTCAATACACGTGTTTGATGCGGCAAAGTTGCTTTCAAGAGATAAGGCATCGGGCATTGTTCCCGTTTTGCTCCATGACATCCCTCCATCGTTAGACTGCATCACTAAAAATTTTCCATCCATTGGATCGCTTAATGCCATAGCCTTATCCGGTGAGGTAAACTTCATGGAATTAAAGAAGATATTTTCACCATAAATAGTATCCACACCAGTCCATTTCTTTCCTCCATCTATAGTAGAATAGATTATAGCAGGATTATGAATACCAACAACAAAGGCTTTTAATGAATCAACAGCGTGGATGTTTCTAAAATCGTTTTCTTTTTCCGCTAGGATAGAGCAGTCACACCACGATATTCCACCATCAATACTTCGAAGAATAGTTCCATTTGTCCCTGAGAGCCAAATGCAGTTTTCATTAACTACATGAAGTCCACGGAAGGAAGCTGTGACTGGTGTTTTTTTCTCTTCAAAGGAAAAGGATACTATTGGGTGTTTTTTACATCCAATGAGCATTAGAAAATGTGCTAATAAAAGTAAATATCGCATGGCTACGCTTATTGTTTAGGGCTTAATTATATATATGTAATCACTACTAGTCATTTCATTTTATTAATCAACACAAATGTAAGTATTGTAGGTAAGAAAAAAAGGGTAGTTGAGGCTGTCTATGTGGTTAAAGATGACCAATAGTGTTGTATAGAGCGAGTTATTATGTGAGAAAGTGAAATTTGTAGTAAGGTTTGAAGAGAATTTTTTATCAATGATGCTGTATAATTAATAACCTTGGTTCTAATAAAATTTTTAGAGCTCAGGTTTTATATCAAACATAGTTTAATAGGTATAGAACGGAAATAACAGAGCTGGATATTGATCTAATATTTAAACACTATACCAATTAATGTATTAATTATGAAGAAAACTTACTTGTTTTTATTTGTATCGTTTTTTAGCGCTGTCTTAACAGCCCAAAGAACTGAAAGTTTTGACAATATTGTACCTACTACTATCAATAGTGATGGTACATTTATTGGCGATGAAGGTTTTGAATGGAAGTTTACGGACTGTAAACACGACACTTTTAGCGGTGATGAATCGGATGGGTCAAATTTAGCTATTAAAAAAGGAACAGGAGTGTTAGAGTCGCCTGTTCTTTCTGGTGGAATTGGGGAGTTTTCGGCTACTTATGTAGGAGGAAATGCAATAACTCTTTATGTTGATTTTAATGTAGATGGCGATTTTAGCAATGACGGTAATAACGAATGGGTTTTATCATCAGGAACACCAGTAGAAATTAATCATGGAGGAAGTTATGCAATAAAAATTGCGAACATGAATGCTGAGGCCAATGGTAAAATGGATGATTTGGTTTGGTCACCGTATGTAACAACTGCAGTAACTGGTGTAGATGCACCTGAAGTGAAGGTTTGGGCAAATCAGGGTGCTATTCGTGTTATTCTCAGTGGAGGAGCTAATGGTGAAATAGGGGTTTATGATATCGCAGGCGAACTGCTCATTTCTCAGCTTATAGCGGATAAAGCCACTGTAGCTATAGAAAGCGGACTCTATATTGTAAAAATATCTGTTAGGGGAAAAGTGACCACATTTAAGGTGGTAGTCGAATAAATAACATAAAAAACACAAAAAGGTGATGCACAGGTTTGGCAGCCTTTTTGTGTTTAAAACTATTTAAGCTTTGACCTTACTCAATAATGATTTGTTCGGTATAGGATTGACCATCTAACGTGATATGTACTAAATACATGCCAGCTGGCCAATGTACCTGATAAGATTGCAGAAATTCACCTTGTACAGAGCCTTTATACATTTCTGCGATAAGCGCACCTCTTAAATCTCTGAGAGCAATAGTTACAGGAATTTCTTTGCTACTTTGTAATTTAACCTTTACTATCTCACTGCAAGGGTTTGGATAAACATTAATAGCCACATCATGTTCGGCAAGTTCTACCAAGCCAGTAGGCATTTCCGGATCGCGCGAAGCCTTCATGATACCCACTTTCTCTGACCAGGCAATATGTCGGTCGTAAAGTGTTCCATATTCAATATAATTATTTTTTGCCACCTGGGTACATTCAACTTTCCAGTTTTCTACATAGCTGTCGTAGAGCTCCCGCATAATTTCAAGTTGTGTGCTGTAAGTAGGATTATTCACAAGGTTGTTCATCTCTTGTGGGTCATTGTTTAAATCATACATCTCTTCCTGGGGTGTTAGCCCCAGCCCACCATAGAACCAGTACATATATTTAAAATCATCCTGCATTACGGTTAAGGCATGTGTCGGATTGCTTCCCCAGGCTTGAATCACCATTTGGTGATCTTTCACTTTTGTTACTTCACCATCCATGATTGATTTTAAACTAATGCCATCCATGTTATCAGGTGTAGTTATTCCGGCATAGTCGAGCATGGTAGGTGCCATATCATGATTGCCTGTTAATGGATCAATCACCTGACCTTTAAGATCTGAGTTAGGGTCATATATAATCAATGGAGCGCGCGATCCTTCTTCATAGGGTAAAACTTTACCTCCCATAGCATGTGATCCGCAGAAATAGCCATTATCCGTTGTGAAGAGAATAATGGTATTATCCATTAAGCCTTGTTGCTCTAATTCTGCCATAATCATTCCAACTGCTACATCTACACCATAGATAAGTTGGTAGTATTTTGCCAGAGAACTATTATAGGAACTGGGCTGCCAATGGTCGCCTAAGTTCATGAATTGTCGCCCCAGCTTAGGTTGCATTGGAAGATGCTCAGCACCATTCATCCAATAATTGGTGGGAGCGGTAAATGATTTCCCTGCATAAACATGATCAAATTGGGAATCGGGTGATACCGGTCCATGTGGCGCTTTAAAGCTCACCGATAAACAAAAGGGTTTGCTTTGTGATGCTGCTGAATTCAAAAAATCAATGGCAGCCGCTCCTAATGCTGTAGAAACATGGGGGTACTCAGCGGCGTATTCAACCATAAATTCATTTTCTGCTGTTTTATAAGAGCCCTGTTCCGGCCATCCTCTCCACCAGTCAAATTCATCCATGGGCATCACGTCATTGGAATTATAGGTCGATTTGTCTTCAGGACTTTCCGTGACAGCATATCCAAATTTACCGGCAAACCCTGTGTAATAACCATTTTTACGCAATAAAACTGGATAAGATAACTGAAACTTATCTGTGGATAGCGGTCCGTGCTGAAAGTTACAGCCCGTTTTATGCTCATACATGCCTGTCATAATCACTGCACGACTCCCCATGCATATGGCCGTTGGGTTATAGTGGTTCATAAAAACCGTACCTTGACTGGCCAGCTTATCTATCTCCGGTGTCTGTATTTCGTTATTACCCATGAAACCAACTGCATCGAAACGTTGGTCATCAGTAAGTAAGAAAATAATATTAGGTTTGTTGTCTTGTGCTATTGCAAGGGTTGTAGCAAAAGATATCACCATGGCAAGAAGCCACTTGGTTTTGTAGATATTCATAAGAATTTTAGTTAATATTTGGGATTCAGTTAAAAGAACTGAATCCCGAATAATAAGACTTATTGTGTGGATTCAGTTTCTCTTACTCCCTGTCAAAATTCACTAAATCACCCTTTGGAGTTATTTTAAAGGTGTATGCATGATCGCAAGGTTTTGTGCTTGGGTAATGTAAAACAAGACCATCGTCTGTTCTTTCCCAGTTTATGGCTTCATCACATCCCAACAATTCAATTGACTTAATACCCTTTGAGGCAAATTTTTGGTCTTTAGCCAAGTCCTTTAGGGTTACAGAACCATTCTCTTTCCAGCCCGTAACAATGGCATATACCGCAGAATTGTCTTTTTTACGTGTATACCTGATTTCTTTATCCTGAATTCTTCTAAAATCCCACCAAACCAATTCTTTTTCCGGCTTAATCTGAACAATTTTAGCTTCTCCTTCTCCATGGGTTCTCCACTTGCGCGTTTCAAAAATGGCTTCCCCATTAATATCCATCCAGTTACCTATTCCTTTTAGAATTTTTTGTTCCGTATCGGAAATAGAACCATCACCCTTAGGGGTTAATGAAAGTAAGTAAACACCACCACGACTGGTAACATCAATAATAGTACGGATATGAAAGTCTTCATGGTCGCGGTATTTTTTATTATTCACATAGGACCAAGGGTAACTAATGGCGCGGTCAATCATCCAATATCCTTTGGGATTAGGCTCCATATCACGGCCACCTTCATAACAACGGATGCCCACACCAGAAGGGAAGTTCCATACGCCGCTTCCTGGCAGTTTGTTGCATATTAATTTATCATTATTCTTTTTGTAATGGTCTTCAAACATATTAATCACCTTATCTTGTGGTAACATGCCTTTTATCATGGCTCCTGAAAGACCATCGAACCAAAGAACATCAGGATTGTATTGATCCATTACCTCACGAACCTTTAAGAACCACTCGTTACCGAAGCTTTCCATTGGTTCTTCGTAGTCGTTTCTGTAAAAATCAGCATACTCAGGGTCAAATAAATCCCAGTTTTTCTTCTGATAATCAGTATACTTGTCGTAGTTTTTTCTGTCTATGGCATATCCATAAGTTCGAGCATGGTGAAATGTTGCAATAAGCTTCATGTCCTTATCTCTTACTGCTGTAGCAATCTCTCCAAAAATATCTCTTTGTGGTCCCATGTTTTTTGCATTCCAACGAGTCGCTTTGCTGTCCCAAAGGCAGAAGCCATCATGGTGTACCACACATATTCCACCAAATTTGGCTCCTGCACCTTTCATAAGACCAGCCCATTCATCAGCATTAAACTTAGGTGCTGTGAACATAGGTACTAAATCAGCATAACCTACATCGGCAATTTTGCCGTATTTATTACGGTGATATTCCTTAACTCCTTTTTTGTCATCCTCATCTCTTGCCATGTATAATTCATTCACGTAATCAGGCCCTCCGTGAGCAGGTACTGAGTATACGCCCCAATGAGTGTAAATTCCAAATTTAGCATCTATCATCCATTCAGGTATTTCTTTTTCCCTTAGGTCTTTCCAGTCTGGAGAATATTCAACATCCCAATCTTTTCCTCCGGTGGGAAAAGGTAAGTTATTCAAGTCTAAATCCTGTGCAAATGCAGAAAGAGTAACGAGAAAAAATAAAACGGTAATTAAGTATTTTCTTTTCATCTAATTTTATTTATTGAGTTTGTATTTTCTTCTAATACAAATTGAATAAAAATTAATTATACCTAAGTCTAATCGGCTTTTATAGGCGTGTCACTAAATTTTAAAGTACAAGTTAAGAGGAATAGAACAGGGAGTTAGGCTTGGTATGAAGGATATAATGAGCGTGTTAAGCAATTTGGGAGTTGAGCATTGGTTGTATAAAAAAAATCACTATTCCTGTCCGGATAATTCTTGTCAATGACCTGGATAGGGAATAGTGATTTTTAATTATTGATTGGGAGTAGCAAATCACATTTTAATAATCTTTTCAACCCATTTATTTCCATCCATGGTTACACCAATAAGTTGATAAATACCGGAAGGTAGGTTAGAAACATTGATTTTTCCTTTAGGATTGTCTTCGTTTTTAACCTGTATTCCTGATGCTGAATAAAGCTGAATGCTTTTTACGCTTGACGTAGCTTTGATATATAGAGTTTCCTTAACGGGATTTGGAAAAGTATGTTGTTTCCTCTCCAGGTTATCGAAAATACCATTCGTAGATTCGCCTACAGCTATAGTGACCACAAAAACAGGTGTTTCATAACTATCCGACTGAATAGTTACGGGTATATATAACTTACCATTATACCCGTTGTCTGGGGTGATTACCTGTTCAGAATAAGAGTAATTATCTCCTGGTTGTAATTTAATTACCCAGTCTGTAGGAGTATCCTCACACATAGGCCAGCTGAAGTTATTGCCATCATAAGGAACCTCAATCTTTAAATTGTTATACGTTAATACATGCGTTTCATTTTCAGCCACAACAATCTCTTCTTGTCCAACAATGGTTGGATCACCTACTTCATCTTTAATTACAGCAAAGCCCATTTTAAAGTTATCTAACCAAAAGTCTCCATCTGTTTCATACACCCAGCTTCCATCAGCGTTCAATGTAAAGTGAAGGTTTTCGAGGTATACCCACTCTTTTGTATCGGCATATTTACTATCCCAGTTATCAAGCATAGGAGTAAGGTCGATAAGTGCCTTTTTGTATGTACTGTTCGCTGGCGTTAAAGTAATTTTGGATGCACCTCTTGCAGATTTGGCATTACCAGCGCCAATAACTTGTGTACTCCATGTAAAATCACTGCTTCGCATAGGTGTCATGTAATCAAAACTTATGAAAGGATAATCTCTAATCTTAACCTCTGCTTTTGCTGTCATTCCATTGCTATTCCAAATGTTTGCACCGTCGGCAACAGCATTTTGCATAATTAATAGCTGATCAGACAATAGGTGTATTTCCCCCATAAATGAGTCTCCGGTGTTCCATGGTACCGAGTTATAATCTTCGGAGCCGTTAGGAGTAGGGAAGGTGTAGGCTTTGGAAGTTGGCATTCCACATTCGATGTATGGCTGTCCATTGGGGCGGAATGACCATGTTTCACCAGTTTGCCAGCCATCTTCAGTTAAGCAATCTACCCTCCAAAAATAAGTTTGTGAAGGATCTAAATCACCCGGATCGTATATGTTGTTTTGTTGTGTGGCTAATAATTCAAGATGGTCTTCTGATGTGCCAAAATAAACTCTATTATTGCTTGATTTGTATGCGGGTAACCACATTAAATCAGCATCAGCTTGAGCTGTATGAGTTTCGTGAGGAGGGATAGGCGTTGAAGCCAAAGGTTGCATACGACCGGCAATCCAGTAATTATCTGCACCAGCTTCATAGGCTCCAATATCTGGTGCATCACCTGTTTTAAACTCAGATGTAAAGTCAGGTATCTGAGCTCCGGTTACATCAAAGGTTTCAGCAGGGATGTCAATACCCTGATCAATGATTAAATCACTTTTAGGGCGAAAATCTAAATTGTACGGATCCCGGAGTACTTTAAAAATGTTGTTCTCAGTTGGGTTAGCCAGCCAGTTATGATCAACTATACCAGGAACAGGATCAGTAAACTGATCTCCACTTCTTTCGCCTGACCAATCTTCCATCAGGTTATTGCGCGATATGGTATGGGTATTGCCGTTTTCGTGATATGTGCTAGCCAAAATTTTAGCTCCTGTAGCACTGTTGTTAAAGGCTACATTATTGTATACTCTGTGGTCATCGCCTTTAACCATGTAACCCAGTGGGTTATTCCATACTACATTACGCACAAATGTTCCTTGAATCATAACGGCTTTAATCCACGGGTCGGTATCTTCAGGTCCATCAAATCGTAAGCCCGCTTTTACAGAGTTGTGAATCCAGTTTTGTGTAGATATAGACCCAATCTGTCCTCCATTGGCTACTTGGAAGGCTACACCATCATCTTGAATATAACCCCATTGCGACAGTCGATTTAGTGCATTGTATGGGAAGTTAGCTGATTTGGTAGCGGCTGAGCCACCTCCTTTTTCAAAGGTGTTTCGGATAAAGGCAGTATAATATCCTCCACGATAATCTACACCAATACTTCCTCCTCTGGTCCCGGAAATATCAATATGGTGAAAATAGTTATTGTAGATAGTATCTCGAATTCCTCTTGTCATGTGAAAGGCCATACCATCGGTATAAGCCACCTCATTATTAACAAATAGATTACCAGTGATAGGATTAGATTCCGGATTGTCCTTGTTAGGTTTGGTTTCTATCACCATCATGGTGTGGTCAATCTCATCCAATAAATTTAAGATTCGTTTTGAATAGGAAGCATAGTTCATAATGCAATCCTCAATTTTTGAGAAGGTACTTTGAGTATAAGCAACTGTAGTCGCAAAGAAATTGATTCCCTTAATATAAACGTATTTTGAATTATTCACTTCAAAAGCAAAACTTTGTGTTTTTCCTGCCACTTCCAGTTGGTTAGGATGAGTTCCATCTACCGGAATAACATATACCTTTTTATCTGTCTTATCATAATACCATTCACCGGGGGCGTCTAATAAGTCCAGTCCGTTTTCAAAAAAGAAATAGGCATGTCCCCTGTTTTTATGAATAACACCCACTTCTTTGTCGTTTAATCCATTCAGTACCTCTTGCTTTAACTGATATTTAAAGTAGTTGCTTCCTACGCTATGGTCGTATATAAAACCAGCATAACTCTCCATAGAGTTTACATTTAGTACGGCTACCTTCCCGTTGAAATCGATGCCAGTGGCAGCCATATCCTGATGTCCATCTTCGGTGAGCCATCCAATTTTAGTACCATCTGCCTGCTTTTCAAAACCAGACTCATCTTTTATGGCTTTGCACCATGACTCGTGACGATCCCACCAGTTAGAGTTGTCAAAATCCTCAAAAGGATGATCGGCATTAGGCCAACGTGCGTTAATCATCATTTTCTCATCCACAAATAACTGCCAGATATCTTCCGGTACATCAGATACATAAATACCTGAGCCATCTGCCGTTTCTGTCCAGTTGTAGTTAAATCGTTTTACGCCTTCAAATAATACCGTGCCTTTTTCAGCGGCAGTAATCACCAATGGATTGGAGGATGTACGCTGAATACCATTGATAATTACATTCTCGTAATAGGTGCCAGGGAGCAAAAAGATGGTATCGCCCTCGAGTATACTTAATGCATGGGTAACTGTAGATATCGGGTTTGTTTTTGATCCGGGGCTACTATTCGAACCGCCAGGAGATACATAAATATTACCCTGTGTAAAAGCCACCAGGGAAACAAGGAGCATCATCAAAATAAAGTAGATTTTTTTCATCGTAATTCTTTTTATGTGGGTGATGTCAATTTTATTATTAGGGCAATATGGAGGATTTTTATATTAAGATGTATTCATAAAGCATCAATGAAGTATCAATAAGTTAATTGGGAGGAGAATGACAGGGTGTTGGATGTTAACAACTAACACAAATATTACACAGGGTTGTAATATTCTTCATTAAACTCTGTGAAGATTCTTTTGTGTCATTAAGCGTAGGGAGACATATCGCTGTGGAATGAAGATTTTTCATCTCAAAAAAAAAATTACTTTGCATTAAATGTAATTTTTTAGAGCAATAACGTCCTATGTGGATTAATTATCTCCGATAATTAAACCATATTATTTATAGGCGGTCTGAACCTAAAATTTTAAGTTGAATTCAGGTTATTAAGAATGATAGTACTTGTGAATAACAGGTTATTAATTAAAGATTGTTTTATTTTAAATTTTTGAGTTATGGATTTGAAAAAATTATTGGTATTCGTAATTGTAGGATTATTATCTATAAATGTTTTTTCTCAAATACAACATAAGTATAAAAGGGTGGAAAACAATTATAACAAATATCTTACTGTTTGTGATTTAACAGAAGTGCAAAAAAAGGATTTGTTAGTTGTGCTTAATGATAGACATGAGGCCTTCGCTGATTTTAAAAATGAACACAAAAAGGATAAAGAATCTTTGCGTAATTATGCTGCAGAATTAAAAAAAGTTTATAGTCCAAAAGTAAAAGCCATCATTGGTGAAGAGAATATGAAAAAAATGGAAAGTCATAGGGGCTCTCAAATAAAAGAAAATTGGGATGTTGGTGTTTTATAATATTGGTGTTCGGTAAAAAAAATGATTTTTGGGAATTCTATCAGCTTCGCTGTTTCTTAAATTGTTGTCCACGAATTTCTCGAATTTAACTAATTAAAAACAGCTTTGCTATTAGTTGTTTTTCGAAGAAAAACTAATTCGGCTAATTCGTGAAATTAGTGGATAGAGAAAAATAGAATTGCGAAGCAATTACTATTTATTGAACAATTATAGAGGTTTGAACGGTATAGAGTAAACGCTTATTCGAATCTTTTTTTATAACTAAGCACGGGATTTATCCCGTGTATATGAACCAAGGTCTATATGAGTTTTAACCTAAATAAAATGTTTGAGTTATCTCGCCTGACTGTGACAGGAAACCCGGAGCTATTTATACATGATCCCTTCTGGATTGTACCAATCAAAACCACGAATTTATACGTTATATAAAAGACATAAATTAAGAATCCGGACAGGGTTCATTATTAAGCAATTCATAAGGAGAAACTCTTAATTGAATGACAATGGCTTGGGCTATAGACAGGTATTTGAGTCCTGTGTTATTTCTGTTACAAATGTATACCGAACCTTTCAAAGATATCATGCCTTCAATTACCACTGAACCATAGCGGTTTTATACTATTCTCTTGAGAGAATTTTAATATAGGCTTAAATATTCAAATAGAGTTATCTTAGATCTAAAGGGAATATTTGTAATACATTTTGAGTAATATGGTGTACTACTTATCATTGAATCATTGTTTTTTAGTGTTTACAATTAGAAAATTAAATAAGATTTCAATGAGAGCGACAATACATATAATGATTTTATTGGCAATAGCAGTCAGCGGGTTTGCTAAAGAAATAATAATATCTCCCAATAACCCAACGGGACTACGGAATGTAAAAGCAGGCGATATAGTTTTATTTAAAGGGGGTAAGTATAAAGGAGTTTACAATTTAAATAATTTAAGGGGTACCGCTTCAAAGCCAATAGTGATAAAAGCTATGCCGGGAGAAAAAGTGGTATTTGATGGAACGGATCCATTGGATGGTGAATGGAAAGAGGTAACGCCATTTTCGCCCGAAGGAAAATTAATTCAGGAAGCCCAATGGAAAAGATTGGAAGGTAAACTATACAGTTTAAAGGTAGAAGTACCTATCTACAGTTTAATTTATAAAGGACGATTAATGAGCGATGCACGCTGGCCCAATGCACGTTGGGATGATCCCTGGCGACTGGATCGTTATTATGTTTTGCGTAGGGCAGAGGTAAGCAGTACCAAAGGAACATTATATGATGGTTTAACAACGGAGAATACTCTGACTGAATCATCTAAGTGGTTACATTATGATCGTTCTCAATGCAAGCACCGTGAAGAAATGTTAGGAGATCTGGGGATATCTTTTAGGGATGGCATTGTGGTGATGAGTCATACCTGGGGAAGTTGGGCTACCAGAATCACCAATCATAAGGCGGGCGAAAGTCATTTTGACTACGACACTAAGTTTACAGGTAGTGGCAAAATCCAGAAAGAGGCCAATACTTTTTTGAATAATAGAATTGGTTGGCATAAAGGGACCGGGAAATTTAAAAAGAGTGGCCATGCAGGTATTCAGTTCTTTTTAATGGGATTGGCAGCCCTGGATATTCAGGAGGAATGGTGGTATGATGAAAAAACAAAAACGCTGTATTTTATCACTCCTGATGGTAAAAAGCCTGCAGAGGGAGAGATAGAGGGTAAGCGTAGAGATTACCTGTTGGAAGTAACGAATTGTAAGAACTTGCATATTCAGGGTTTTGATTTTTATGGTGGTGCTGCACTTTTAAAAGGTTGCGAAAATAGTAGCTTGGAGGATTGCAACTTCTATTTCTCAGCAAGTCAAAAGTTTTCAGTAGGTAATTTTGATATGCCGGTTACAACACGTATCGAAAACCCTAACGGAAAAGAAACAAGAGATAAAGTATATGGAAATGCTTTAATCAATTGCCAGTTTACTTATTTAGATGGTAATGCCTTTGAAGGCAGAAGTAATGGTTTAGTTATTGATAACGTATTGATATATCGCACACAACAAACTACACTAGGTTTGGACTCCAGATCAATGAGTATCAATAAGCCGTCTGTTGTACGTAGGGTCACCATTGATGATGTGGGTGCCTCCGTTGGTATTAAAGGTGGTGGAATAGCCTCTGTATATGAGTTTAATAATATTATGCACTTCGGAGGTTTGCAATATGATGGAGCCTCACTCCAAATGGGAGGGCGTGATAAAGTGATTTATCGTTATAATTGGTCGCACGACCATCCTAAACGTTCGTATCGTTTTGATGCGGGTGGTTACCCAACTTATGCCAATGCTTTTGGTGAGATGAGTTACAATGTAGCATGGAATACTCCCGGAGGCTTTGCCATAAAAGGAGATGACCACTTAATACATAATAATCTGATTATTGGTGATGGAGGTTTTGAATTGTTTAATATGAAACAATGGGCCAGTAAAAACGAATGTACATTTGTGACCAATAATATTGTGGCTAACCTTTCGGCAGGAGGGTATGATTGGAAAAAGACAGGAACCAGAAAAAATAATGCCACTGGCAAGTATGAGCAGGTGGAGGACTATTGGCTAAAAGAAACCGAGGTTTCATCTGATCATCCTACTATTGTGGGTAAAGATATACAGGTGTTTGATGATGGCAATCAAAGAGGTAGAAGAAAATCACCCTTATTGGCTATTCAAAGAAACAATTATCACGATGATCCATCAATAGTATTGAGGGATCCGGCTAACCTCGACTTCCGTTTAAGGGAGGGTATAAGTTTGATTGATGGCGGATATACCATGACCTACAAAGATGTACCTTGGAAAGATGTGGTATTTACAGGAGCTGATACATGGATTAATCAGCCTGATATTGGTCCGTACGAAGCTAATGATAAACACTATTGGATTCCTGGCTTTAAGTTTCCATATGCATCTACACCAGTTCCAATGAACGGAACTATAACAGCAAAAAAAGATTGCGATTTAATGTGGCTTAGTGCTTATGATACCGATAAACACATTGTTTATGTAGGTCGTTCACAATCTGACATTGAAAATGCTAAAGAGGGAGGGAAGGTCTTTGTTGGCGATAATAACATCTACTCATTTAATCATGATTTGAGACCAGGAGAAACTATCTTCTGGAGAGTAGATGCTATTAGGAATAATGATGTTATAAAGGGTGAAGTTTGGAGCTTTACAGTTGAGCAGTAGAATAAAATAAAGGGGGCCAAAAAGAAATACAGCAAAACACCAGCTCAATTGGCCAAAGGAGTGAGGCAGGTTAAGTTTTATAGAATAATGCGCTATACCTCAGACTGGTTTTAAATAAAATGGCGGAAGCCATATGACAGATAAGAAGAAGTGTTGTAGTTTTTGAGAGATACGGTGTAGCCCAAATAACAATAAAAGACAATATTTGCTTTATGAATAAAAAGAAAAGTCGGTGCTTATTAAGCACAATGCGAGTTTTCTTTAGGGAAAAAAATAATCGAAAATACTGATTCTAATGATGAATAATTTAAGAATGGTGTGCTTGAGTTTACTGTTGTTATCAGGTATAACAAGTATGGCACAAGAATATGAAACAGACTGGGCTGCGTTAGGGAAACACAATGAATCGCCAGAATGGTTTAAGGATGCTAAATTTGGAATATATTTTCATTGGGGGCCTTATTCCGTGCCTGCCTATGGAAACGAACATTATCCACGGACGATGTATGGTCATGTGAGTGGCCGTAAACCAAAGCCCAAAGGTGTTTCAGATGAAGGTGTTGGAGTAGGCTTTCAGACTTACAGAGAGCATGATTTTCATAAGAAAAAGTATGGGGAACCAAAAGATTTTGAATACCACGATTTGATACCCATGTTTAGCGCTTCAGCTTTTAATGCTGAAAAATGGGCCGACCTATTTTTATTGTCAGGAGCTAAATTTGCTGGTCCGGTAACCATGCATCATGATGGTTATGCTATGTGGGATTCAAAGATAACGCCATGGAATACGGTGAAAACAGGTCCAAGAATGGATGTCCTTGGAGAGTTGGCCCTCGCTATTCGCAAGAGGGACATGAAGTTGGTAACTACCTTTCACCATGCCAAGGTTGGTCGTTACCCTGAAGGGGCTGACTTAAACACAGCACGCAGGTGGCATTATTATGGCCGTGAAAAGTATTTGGAGCGTGAAATGCCCGAAAGAGTTAACAAAGATAGTAAAGAGCTACAGAAGTTATATGGAACTATGCCTTGGCAAGATTTCTGTGGCATGTGGAATGACCTGTTAGAAGAGGTGATAGACAATTATAAACCTGATATTATTTGGTTTGATTCCTGGTTGGACAGACTTCCTCAAAAAAACAGGAAAGAGTTTGCTGCATACTACCTCAATGCAGCCCAAAGCTGGGGAAAAGAAGTGGTGATTACCTATAAGCAAAAAGACTTACCGCAAAATGTTGGAGTCATCGATTTTGAAAAAGGCAGAATGGATGAGCTCACGGATTATACCTGGCTCACAGATGGAACTATAAGCGACGGAACATGGACAACGACAGGTAGCTGGTCTTATACAGAAGAGTTAGATATAAAATCGTCAAAAACCCTATTGCATATACTCATTGATATTGTAAGTAAGAACGGAAACTTTTTACTTAATATATCTCCAACAGCAGAAGGTCTTATCCCTGAAGCGCAGCAAAAGAGCTTATTGGAGATGGGTGAATGGTTACGTGCCAATGGGGAAGCCATTTATGGTACTCGACCTTTTGTTACCTATGGCGAGGGCCCCAAAAGATTGAAAGGGAATGGTCATTTTGTAGCCATGACCCAACCATACAACGAAGAAAATATCAGGTTTACAACGAAGGGTAATGCCGTGTATGCCATTCAAATGGGATGGGCAGGAAGTGAAAAAGAAGTATTGATCAAAACCTTTGCAGAAGGCAAGTTAAATAAGACAAAGATTACCAATGTATCGGTGCTTGACTCCCCTGAAAAAATAGAATGGAGCGTTACCAAAGAAGGTTTATTGGTGAAAACGCCCTTTCGGGCGTCCAATAAAACAGCCATTTGTTTTAAAATAGAAACCCAGGGTTGGGATAGTATGACATCAGAACTTCCTTTGCTAAAGATGGAGCCCATTGATGTTGATGGAGAATAGTTTATTGTAAATTTAAATGATAAGAGCTCAGTTTTACTGAGCTCTTATCATTTAATGCCAATTCCAATCCATAATGGCTGATATGATTTTATTATTAGGAATTCATTCTGCATTATAAAATTTCATCGTAGCTATGCTCTATTTGATATAGTAAGCTACAATATGCACTACTTTCGTTTATTACCATAATTATGTCTCTCCAAAATTCATTGCCTCTCAAATACTTTGCAAATGGTGAGATAGTGGGATAAATGCATCAATTGAATATGAGTGTTATATAGATTGGAGATTACTTTCTAAGGCTCATATTAGAAAAAAGTTCACCAAAGTTCATTACCTGCCAATTAGGCATCTTCAAAAAAATAACTTTTATCAAATTACTGTAATTGCAATAATGTGTTGATATATAGTGTGATGTTGTTTTGTGGTAGGGTTTGGGATATTCAAGGTATGTATAAAGTACGTCTTAATTTAATTTCGTTGCTGTTCGGACACATTGGTTCCTGAAAATTTTGTTTTGGGTAGAGATCGAAAAAATAGTTACAAAAAAATTAAGAAATGAATTTTAGAAAATATCAGTCGGGAATTGGATTAGCAGTCCTAATATTAGTCACAGCTTGCCATTCGAATGGTAAAAAAAAATATACAGAAGAGGAACATATTAATTTGAGTGCTTCTATGAAGCGATATAAAACTCAGTGGGAGGATAAAGAACCTCGTGAAAATGAGTTTTTTACTTGTTTCGCCTATAAGAAAATTAATGGATTGGGGTATGAAGAGGGGATTAGCAGACGCGATCCTAGTTCAATAATTAAAGTTGGAGATAAGTATTATGTATATTATACACGAAGCCCAAAAACACCACCTCCAGTGGGGTATAAAAGAGCAACGGATAAGTTGCCTGCCAACACATGGGATTTGTGCGATATCTATTACGCAACATCTACCGATGGTGAAACGTGGGAAGAACAAGGCGTGGCAGTTCCTCGTGGACCTAAAGGTGAATTTGATGACAGAAGTGTATTTACGCCTGATATTATGGTGTATAAAGGAAAGTATTATTTATACTACCAGGCAGTAAAGGCGCCATATAAGCAGCGTACACGTAACGTAATTGGTATGTCCTGGGCCGATTCTCCTGAAGGACCATGGCATCGTCACCCTTCACCAGTGCTTGAGCCTGGCGAAATGGGGGAATGGGAAGGTGACGAAGATGATCGTCGTAAGATTAAATCTTACGGAGCATTCGACAGTCACAAAGTACACGATCCAAATTTAATAGTACGTGATGGCAAGATATGGATGTATTACAAAGCTCATCCAATGGGTGTGCAGAGTAAGTTGAAAAAACCTTATCCTGATTTTTCTATGGGTGTAGCTCTGTCCGAAACTCCAGAAGGACCTTTCGAAAAGCATCCCTTGAACCCGATTTCTGCAAGTGGGCACGAAGCGCTGGTTTGGCCTTATAAAGATGGTGTAGCATCGCTTATTACTGCCAATGGGCCAGAAAAGAATACCGTTCAGTGGGCAAGTGATGGATTAAATTTCGAGGTGAAAGCACACATTGTTTTACCTCCAGATGCAGCAGGATTATATTGTCCTGATAAATATGATGATATAAAGAATGGTAGGGGGTTTACTTGGGGGCTTTGTCATATTGCTCAACGGCCAGATCGCCCTTGGGCATACTTAATTGGTTTTGAGTGTGATTTAAGTAGTGTTATAGATAGACCTCAGTATAAAAAAGAAAATATACGATTTGATGAGTATTCGAGGTTGAATTCAAACAGATCCTTTAATAAGAACAATCAAAAAACACATCCAACAAGGTAAAATCCAAACGAAAAATAGGCTTAGGGTTATTGTAGTTTTTGCTATGATGGCATGTAATAATCCTCCTTTTTTTATTCAGCCTTGATTGTATCCCTGGTACGAAGGGTATTAGACAAGTAAATCCATTGTTGGAATTGGAGAATAATATTTGAATCTCAATAAATAAGAAGTAAAAGATGGAGGATACACCTGCCTCCAGCAGCTTATGTTACAAAAAATCAAGAATCTAAATTTAGTATTATGAAAAAGAAAAGAAAAATGCATCTAGTCATTAAACAAAAGTTGATGGCATTGTTAATTATGATGCTTTTTATTCCTTTGGTCCATGCTCAGCAATTAAGTGTAAGTGGTCATGTAACTGATGATAGAAAAGAACCGTTACCTGGAGTAACAGTAACAATAAAAGGAACATCAACCGGAACAATTACCGATATCAAAGGTAATTTTAATTTGAAAGCGAATATAGGTGATGTATTGTTGGTTTCCTTTATAGGTATGGTATCTCAGGAAGTAACTGTAGCATCCAATGAGGCGCTTAAAATAGTGTTACCTTACGATGTGGTTAGCCTTAATGAGGTGGTTGCTGTAGGATATGGTACCATGAAAAAAAGTGACTTGACGGGATCCGTATCTTCGGTAAGTGCTGCCCAGTTAGTGGAAAGTGGAGCCCCAACATTAGAGCAGGCATTAATAGGGCGTGCAGCAGGTGTTGTTATTGAAACCGGGGATAATTCACCGGGAGGAGCAACATCAATTCGGATTCGTGGAGCCAACTCAATTAGCGGAAGCAGTGAACCGCTGTTTGTGATCGATGGTGTTCCGGTAATGAATAACTCAGACAGTGGTGGAAATGAACAAGCTCAGGCTTTGAGTCCTATTGCCGGTCTTTCGCCTAATGATATTGAATCGGTAGATATATTAAAAGATGCATCGGCAACAGCTATATACGGTGCTCAGGGAGCTAATGGGGTGATCATGATCACTACCAAAAAGGGAAAGAGCGGGAGCCTAAATATTTCTGTAAATACCTCGGGAGGTGTGCAATTTGCCGATACAGATGTTTACGATATGATGGACTCCTATGAGTTTGCTAATTTTAAAAATGGCTACCATTTCAGATACCCTCAGAAAAGCTTAATGACCGAGGAAGATATTCAAAACACCGGTTATGGCAAGTACTGGGATACCAGCGCATTTAAAGATACAACTACAACAGATTGGATGGATGCAGTAACCCGTCAAGGCGTTGTACAGGACTACCATGTTGGTATAAACGGTGGTGCCAATGGTAATAACTTTAATGTGGGTATGGGGTATTATAATAACAAAGGTATTTTGCAAAATACCGAAATGGATAGATATACCCTTAACTTCAGCCTTAGAACAGATGCCAAGAAACGCGTTCAGTTTGGTATTAATATGTTTGGTTCATACCTGGTAAATAATGGTATGCTTACCAGTAATGCTAGTAGTGGTGATCAGAACGCCGGTATATTACTACAGGCCCTGCGTTATAGCCCGCTTAACCCATTAACAGATGAAGATGGGAATTATGTATTAGACGATGAAGAGAATGAATCATCAGCATTTAGTCCTTACCTTACGGCTACAGGAGTGGATATGAATACTAAAAGCACCTACTTTAATGTGAATGCTTTTGTGAAAATTAATATTGGCAAAGGTTTGGACGTTAAGGCGTCAGCCGGTGGTAATATGAACGACATGAAAATATCTAACTTCTTCCCTTCAACAACTTCATGGGGATTAAGTACGCAAGGTAAATCATTCATTCGTAACCGTACAACTACAAAATGGGTAAGCGATTTGTTACTTACATACAATAAAACATTCAACGGCAAGCACAAATTAAATGCATTGGTAGGAACAACGGCCAATCAATTTGATTCATACAGCTTAACGACTATCAACCAGAATTATAGTATCGAGAACTTAGGGAATGATGCCATTCAGATTGGGATGGACCCTACAAAACCGTCTTCATACGCTGATGGATGGACATTAATGTCGTATTTAGGACGTGCATTCTACTCTTTTGATGATAAATACAGTTTAACAGCTTCTGTCAGGGCTGATGGTTCATCCAGGGTGGCATATAATAACCGTTGGGGCTATTTCCCATCGGCAGCAGCTTCGTGGCGTATATCCGAAGAAGGATTTATGGAGTCGGCCGAAGCAGTATCTAACCTGAAGGTTAGGTTGGGTTATGGGGTAACTGGTAACCAAAATATCCCGGCCTATCAGCCATATGATACCTATAGCCTCAACGATGCTGTGATTGGAGGAAACCTAACGCCTTCTTCTTCCATACAACAATTGCCAAATAATGATTTGAAATGGGAAACGACAGAGGCATATAATGTCGGTATTGATTTTGGTTTCTTCAATAATCGCATCTCCGGATCGGTTGATGTCTACCAAAAGAATACGAAAGACTTGCTATTAAATGCTATTGTTCCATCAACAGCTGGTGTGCAAGGAGGTACCATGTATAAAAACATGGGTAAGATGGAGAACAAAGGCGTTGAGCTTGCTTTAAATACGGTGAATATCGATAAGAAAGTTAAATGGACTTCTACTTTTACCATTGCAATGAATCGTAATATGGTTACAGACCTTGGCGATAATGATACGATTCAGGTAGCTGGCACACGAGGACCTAATCAAACTATGCTGATTGAAGGACAACCCATTGGTATTTGGTGGGGTTGGGAAAGTGCCGGTATTTGGCAGCAGGATGATTTTACCTATAGTTTTGGGCATGCTGAAGGACCTCAGGGTATTGATGGTAATCCATTAGCTCCGGGATGGCATTTAAATGCTGATGAAAACGGGGAGTATCCGGCTTTCAGATCAGGTGATCAACCCGGAAAGCGTCGATTCCGTGATTTGGATGGAGATGGTGATATTGATGCCGATGACCGAACGATTGTTGGCGTTTCACAACCTGATTTTACAGGAAGTTTCAGCAATAGTATCATGTATAAAAACTT
Organism: Labilibacter sediminis; assembly: GCF_005877885.1. Classification (GTDB taxonomy): domain Bacteria; phylum Bacteroidota; class Bacteroidia; order Bacteroidales; family Marinilabiliaceae; genus Saccharicrinis; species Saccharicrinis sediminis. The sequence continues at coordinate 33,358 of NZ_VCHY01000010.1, read as the reverse complement.
TGATATGAATTTTCTTCTAGAGTTTAGTTACGGGAAAGAGATTTTTCATGGTACCAAGTGGCATTTAGTACAACCAAATACAAGTTTTCATAACAAATTAAATGCAGACTATTGGCGTGCTACAGAGTATGAAATAATTTTTGATGAAAACAATAGACCTATTCGGGAAAATAAAGATGTAGTACTGGTTGAGGGTAACCCCTCGAATGAAAATATATACATCGGAACAGGAGACCACACCGAAAACCTTAACGACACTTATATTGAAGATGGTTCGTATCTGAGATTGAAATCACTAACGCTCGGTTATTCATTGCCATCAAAAATAACACGTAAATACGGAATTAATAAAATGCGTTTTTATGTGAGCGGAACAAATTTATGGACATTAACAGGATATACCGGCTACGATCCGGCTGTTAATACATCCTCTTTAAATGGATTACGTCCGGGATATGATTACAGTGCATACCCCTTAACGAAAACCATTACTTTCGGTTTAAACCTTAATTTCTAAACCACAAAAATCAACTAAGAAATGAAAAATTTTAAATATATAATCGCAAGCTTATTTGTTCTGCTACTGCTTTCAGGTTGTGAAGATTTTCTAATTGAAGAACCACGATCAGCACTTCATAAAGGAGTATTGTTTAACTCTACAGCCAACGCAGATATGGCGGTGTTGGGTGTTTACTATGATGCATCTATCCCATGGGGGCAGTTTTATCCCTATATCGGTAATTATGCAACCGACGAAGCTTATGCCAGTTGGAAAGGAACATCTGCTTTTTTCTCAACTATTGTGGGACAATACACTTCAGCTTCTGATGATGTGTATAAGTTGTGGCAACAATCCTATAAAGTGATAGCAGATGCCAACGCTTGTGTTGAAAACATACCGGGTATTGAAGCATTAAGCGAGGAGGAAGAACAAACGAAACAAAAGTTGATTGCAGAAGCCAAATTCTTACGTGCATTTACCTATTTCGATTTAGTTCGTTTATACGGCGCTGTACCTTTGTACCTAAAGGATGCACAGGGATTCACGGAAGATTTTTATGTGGGCCGAACATCTGTAGCCGAAGTAATGGATACAATTATTTCAGATGCTACATTTGCCTATAACCACCTGCCGGCATCCGGCGATGATTTGGGTGGCAGGGCGTCTCGTTGGGCAGCAGCCACCTTATTGGCAAAGGTATATATGGCTAAAGCCGGGCACTACATAGATGCTGTATCAGAGCAGCCCGATGCATATTTTGCGAATGGAGATGAGGCTAAAGCAATACCATCGTTGGAAAAAGCAGCAACTTACTTATTAGATGTTGAACAAAACAGTTGGCATGGATTGGTAAGTGTAGCCAATAGCAATGATTTTATGGGCTATGGTCAAATATTTTTAAATTCTTCACGCGGTGAAGTTGGGAAAGAATTGATATTTGACATTCAGTTTATGGGTCCGGATCGTTCCGGTAACTGGGGATTTCGTTCCATCTCCGGTGGAAATACTTATTACCCGGAAGAAGGGTTCTACTATATGTGGGGGCAAGGTCAGGTAGGTTGTGAGATAACAATGGCTTACCATGATGATGATGTGCGCTTTAAATGGAATACAGGAGCTTATAAGCTAAATAAAAATACACGCCAACGTAATTCAATTGGTTCCGGTCAGTGGACGCATGCTAAGTTTCGTACTCAATCAACTGATAAATCACAAAACGCACCGGTGTATCGTTATGCAGATGTATTGCTGATGTTGGCTGAAGTTATTAATGAGTTGGGTAATGGTCCTTCTGCTACTTTTACCTCTGCTGATAACGGATTAACATCAAGAACAGCTTACGAATACATTAATGATGTACGAAGCAGAGCGCAGATAGAAACAATGGACGATGCTTTCCTGGATGCTGTCAATCCGGCTCAGTTAGCCGGTGATACACCGAAAGATCAATTTGGCTGGTTGTATCAGAGCAACATGTTTACGAGCTTACCAAATTACACAAAGCGTCATCGCTATTACAACGACGGAACTTTAACAGGGCAATACCAAGACTTGTTCAGAGACGCCTTGCAAATGGAAAGAGCCTGGGAAATGTGTTTCGAGCGTCATCGTTGGTTCGATTTGAAACGTTGGGGAATACAATATGAGCGCGCCATTAAAATTATGAAATGCTGGAATAAATTAGCCAATGTGAGTGATCCATTGGATAAAACTAATCAGGCACACACAAACCTGTTTTTTAATTTGGTGATCCATACCGAACTAAAACCTCACCATCGCTATTTGCCGATCCCGCAAACAGAAATGATGGTAAACCCTAACCTGATTGATCAGAATGCAGGATACTAGAACTCAAAAACCGTTAATGCATTAACACAATGCATTAACGGTTTATATATTCAATAAAAAGAAATAGTAATAAGAAAAATAAGGGAAATGAAATCAAGGAGGAAATTACTATCATACGCTATTATTATTATTACATTGACATCAATGCTAATTGGGGGTCAATCATTTGCAGCAAATGCAGAAGATCTCAGTTTGGCCAAGCGAAAAAAGACATCATCGGAAAAGCACATTATTGAGGTTGATGAGAAAAAAGGAACCACGCTGGAAGATGCTTTGGAAGAGGTGAAAAAGCTAAATAAAGCGGGCAAGTACCCTGCTAATGGTGTTGAGATTATTCTTAATGGAGGAGAGTATAAAGTCTCCAAAGGTTTTAAACTGCATGCTATGCATTCGGGAACAGCTGAAGCACCTTTAGTTATCAAAGCTCAAAAAGGCGAAGAAGTGGTGTTGTTTGGAGGCGAGTACCTGCAAAAAAAGTGGTTCAACCCGGTTGCAGATAAAGGATTTACCTCAAAGCTGACTGATCCTGCTGCGGCAGATCATATTTTGGTAGCCGATTTAAAAGCTCATGGTATTAAAGACTTTGGTGAGATATCACGCCATGGTTGGATGTTGGAACCACATACACGAGTTGCACCTGTTGGGTTGGTTATTGGTGGTGAGCGTATGGAGTTGAGTCGCTGGCCCAACAAAGATGAGCAATCGGAGTACCTGGATGAAATGTCAGCCGGCGAAGGATTAAAAGGCATGGTTTCATTTACTGAAATTATTGAAAAAGGACCCCGCAAACCACGAAAGTATAATTGGTACGAAGACCCTGAATTTATGGGCAAAGGAGGAACTTTTGCCGTTGACTTTGACCGCATGAAATACTGGAACCAACCCGATAAAGTATGGCTGGATGGCGTATTGGGTACAACCTGGGAATGGACCTATAATAAGATTGCATCGGTAGATGTTGAAAAAAAGACCATCACCATGGCCCATGGTGAGCTAAATGCTTTGGGTGGCGGCCTTCATCGTTGTAGTCATTTCTACTTTGAAAATATTCCTGAGGAAATTGATCAGCCGGGAGAGTATTTTATCGATCGTAAAAATGGCTTACTATACCTTTATCCACCTGTAGCTTTCAATAAAAAGTCAGTATTTCTTTCATCATTGGCCGATGATGTGTTTAGCTGTTTCGAAAGTAAACACATAACCTTTAAAGGCCTTACCATTGATGCAGGCCGTAAAAATGGTTTTTATATCAAGCGATCAGAAAGTATAACCATTGAAGATTGTGAGATTCGTAATGTGTCTATGGGAGGAGCCTATATTAATGGTAAAAACAACCTGGTTGCACATTGTCACATTCACCATGTGGGTTCTTTCGGTGTTCAGCTCGAAGGTGGAAATAAGAAAACACTGGCACCCGGTAATAATGTGGCCGAGTACAATAAAATTCATAGTCTGGCATGGGATCAGAAATCGCAGATGCCAGGGATATATATGAACCGTGGTGTAGGTAACCATGCACGTAATAATGAGATTTTCGATTGTCCGCATTTTGCTGTACGCATGAATTATACCAGCGACTGTACCATGGAAAACAATCGCATTTATGACTTACCGACCTATCATATGTTTGACGGAGGAGCCGTGTATGTGTATACCGGACCACGTGAGCCGGAAAATAGGGGGAATGTTGTTCGAAACAACTTCCTGTACAACGTACCAACCAATGGTATTTATGCCGATAACTATGCCATGGGAGTTTATATCGAGCAAAACTATTTCTACAATGTGTCTTACCTTGACGGAGAGTGGGGATTTGGAGCCATTATGCTGAATACAGGCGGGCAGAATTACATGAACGACAACGTTTTTGTAGATTGTAAAATACCTGTGCTATGGGGACGTGGTGGATACTATAATGCCTATAAACGTAATCCGGATATTCAGGAAGCATGGAATAAATCGGTTGAAAAATATGGTAACGGAAAAATTGAGTCAACGGTTTACAGTAAGTACCCTACATTTAAAGAATTTTTAAAGTTATCGCCTAAAGATGACTACGATGAGTTCAAATGGCCGCTTAGCTATGCAGCTCGCAATCTGGTGTATAATCCCAATGTGCCTTTAAAAGAAAATGCCAACAATCCTGCAGGTTTTTTTAACCGTAAGAATAAGGTGAAAGTTACTGATAACTGGAACCCATCTGATGATCCCGGATTTAAAAATATGGAAAAACTCAATTTTGAGTTAAGTCCTGATTCTCCTGCATTCGAAAATATTAAAGGTTTTAATCCCGGTAATTTTAAAGAGTTTAAATCACAATATAAAGAATAGCCGTGAATCAGGTGGAAATAGGTTACAGAATGAGGGTAATGTTCATATCATTACTTTCTTTATACTTTGTTGCTTCACAGGTAGCAATCTCACAAAAAACCATTATAAATGTTAAAGTGAGTAATGGTACTACCTTACAACAGGCATTTGATCAGGTACAGCAACTGAATAACTCGGGTCAATACCCGTCCGGGGGTGTTGAAATTATATTGAGCGGAGGCGAATATAAAGTAGGATCGGGATATAACCTTACAAGTTTACATTCAGGAACAAGTGCCAATCCTTTAATTGTAAAAGCTGCAGAAGGTGAGGAAGTGGTGCTGTTCGGAGGAGAATATTTAAGCAATGATTGGTTTGCGCCTGTAAGTGATCAAAACTTTATTAGCAAGCTTACAGATGCCGATGCAGCAGATTATATTTTGGTAGCAAACCTAAAAGCGCATGGAATAACTGATTTTGGCGAAATATCGCGACATGGATGGATGTTGGAACCGCCAACGCGTGTAGCGCCGGTTGGCTTGGTAATTGGCGGTGAGCGTATGGAATTAGCTCGTTGGCCCAATAAGGATGAGGAACTGCCGTATTTAGATGAAATGGCTGCTAATGAAGGCCTGAAAGGGATGGTTTCGTATACATCCATTATTGATCCGGGACCGGTTAAAACCAGCTCTGATTGGTATAATGATCCGGTTTTCATGGGAAGCGGCGGTACTTTTTCTGTTGATTTTGATCGAATGAAATACTGGAATCTGCCTGATAAAGTATGGCTTGACGGCGTACTGGGTACAACCTGGGAGTGGACTTATAATAAGGTTGCTTCGGTGGATGTAGGTGCGAAAACAATCACGTTGGCTCATGGAGAGCTCAATGGTTTAGGTGGACGACTGGAGCGGGTAAGTCACTTCTACTTCGAAAATATACCGGAAGAAATTGATCAGCCGGGAGAGTATTACATCGACAGAGAAAATGGTTTACTGTATGTATACCCGCCTGCTGATTTTGAAAACAAATCCATCTTTTTGTCATCATTGGCAGCTGATGTGTTCAATTGTCAGCAAAGTAAGTACATTACCTTTAAAGACCTGACCGTGGATGCCGGTCGGAAAAACGGATTTTATCTGAATCGTTGCGAAAATGTGACCATTGAAGCGTGTGAAGTCCGAAATGTTTCCATGGGAGGTGTCTATATGAAGGGTAAAAACAATCGTGTAACACAATCTCACATTCACGATGTCGGGGCATTTGGCGTTCAAATACAAGGAAGTGCAAAAGGCAATCTGATCGCAGAAAATAATATTGCTGATTTCTGTAGGATTCATAGTTTAGGATGGGATCAAAAATCACAAATGCCGGGTGTTTTTCTCAATAGAGGAGTAGGTAATCATGCCCGTAACAATGAAATATTTGATTGTCCGCATTTTGCAATACGCATGAATCGAACCAACGATTGTACCATGGAAAACAATCGTATTCATGATTTGCCGACCTACCATATGTTTGATGGTGGTGCTGTATATGTGTATACCGAGCCCAAAGAACCACAGAACAGAGGGAATATTGTGAAGAATAATTTCTTATACAATGTACCCACAAACGGTATTTATGCCGATAACTATGCCATGGGCGTGTTTATTGAGCAGAACTACCTGTACAATGTGGGCTACCTCATTGGTGAGTGGGGCTTTGGTGCAGTGATGTTGAATACCGGTGGTCAAAACCGAATTAATGACAATATTTTTGTTGATTGCCCCATACCTGTTCGGTATGGGACCGGCGGTTATCATCAGGTTTATAAAAACAAACCGGAGGTTCAGGAAATTTGGAATGATGTTATAGCCCAATATGGCAACGGAAAAGTAGAGTCAACACCCTATAACAAGTACCCCACATTTAAAGAGTTTTTGGCTTTGTCACCGGCCAACGACTATGATGAATTCAAATGGCCCGTAAGTTATGCTTCCCGTAATCTGATTTATAATCGAAATGTTCGGTTGGAGGCTAGTGCTAATAACCCTTCCGGATACCATAATGATAAAAGCAAAATCATTGTCTCAGATACCTGGAATCCAAGCGAAGATCCGGGTTTTAAGAACTTTTCCGGTCTTAATTTTCTTCTGGATGAGAACTCGCCGGCTTTTGATAATATCAACGGTTTTCAGCCGGGCGATTTCAGTGTCTTTCATATGGATACTGTTACAGCAATAGAAAATGCAGAAGTAAAGTTGTTCTCATTCTATCCAAATCCGGCCAAAAAAACTGTTTTCATTCATAGTGATGAGGTCATTAGTCTTGTTCGGATATTTAATATGAATGGTCAGCTAATGGAACAATATCAACTTGAAGCCACCGAAGGTCAAATTGACATCTCTTCCTTGAGGAATGGTATGTATATGATTCAATGTCAAACAAAAAAACAGGCTCAAGGATTCTTATTAACAATAAAACATTAAAGCTAATTATATATAAACTTAAGTGATGAAAAGTAAAATAAACAATTTGGGAGTCATGCTTCTGATTATAATATTATCAGCAGCATCATGTACGCAAAGCAGCAACGAAAAAGAGGAGTTGAAAAGTGCTGCCATGAAGCGCTTTAAGTGTAATGATAGTGATAATGAACTTTACACTCGTTTCAGGTATAAGCCGGTTAATGGTCTGGGTTACGAAGAGGGTGTTAACCGACGTGACCCAAGTACCATCATTAAGGTCGACAGTCTTTACTATGTCTGGTATACCTACACCAAGGATACAAAATCAAGCTGGTTACTTGCCGATATTTGGTATGCTACCAGTAAGGATGGTATTAACTGGGAAGAACAAGGGCCTGCAGTAGAGCGAGGACCGGAAGGAGCCTGGGACGATTACAGTGTGTTTACCACCAATATTCTGGTTGCAGAGGGAAAATACTATTTAACTTATCAGGCACGTAAAAAAGATGTACAGCGTAATGTAATTGGCATGGCCTGGGCTGATAGTCCTGATGGGCCATGGACAAAACTGGATGAACCCATCTTAAGAACCACACCGGATGGGAAGTTAAAGAATGAGCATAAAAGTGGATTTACGAATGTATTGGAAGGTGCTACCCTGGAGCCGGGTTCATGGGATAGTGGAGCCATTCACGATCCTGGTGTAATCGTTTTTAATGGCAAGTATATGCTGTACTACAAAGGTCATCCGGTGGGTGAAAAAATGTATTCCGACTCAAAATGGGGAGTGGCCATAGCCGATAAGCCCGAAGGACCTTACGTTAAATCACCTTATAACCCGGTATGCAACAGTGGGCATGAGATTTGGGTTTTCCCATGGAAAACCGGTATGGCTGCTATCGTGGATTGGGCCGGTCCCGAAAAAGGAACCATTCAATACTCAGAAGATGGTATTAATTTCGAGGTGGAAACAATTCTTGAAGATATTCCGCCGGCTGGAGGCGCATATATTGCCGATAAGTTTTTGGATAACAAGGACGGACAAGGATTCTCTTGGGGTTTATGTCACTACGGGCGTTCCGATTGGACCTTTTTAGTGCGTTTCGAATGTGATCTTACACGTGATGCAGAAAAGCAAATTGGCTGGAAGCATTTTAAGCACTACAGTACTATTCGAGATGTAATGCTTGAGCCTGAAAAATTTGGAGTAACACCAGAGGCTCTGCTTGGAAGACGTAAAAAGAAGTAGTGCAGGAAACGCTCTGTTATCAATGCTTTTGTAAAGAGTGATAGTGATTGGGATATATGTTATACTGAAATTTAGAAGGTTTGCCCATTTTTGAAACAGTGAAAAAATCAATCATTATTTAAATTACATTTTTTATTATGAAGAAGTATACATTACTACTATTAGTGATCATTATGGCCTTGCCTGTAATGGCTCAAAAAAAATCGAATTACGAAAAAACTGCAGAAAAAGTTGTGAGTACATGGGTTGAGGTTTGTGACCTATCGCAAGAACAGTCGAATGCTCTTTTACCAGTTATGGTTGAGAAGCAAAAAGAACTAAGTGAAGTCAGAAAAAAATATGAAGGAAAAGCAGCAACAATTCAATCTGCAAATAGAGAAATTGGTAAAAAGTACCATAAAAAAATTGTTGCAGTTGTAGGTTCAGAGAATGTTCAGAAGATGAATGAGTATTGGAAAGCTCAACAAAATAAATAATGGCTGTAAGAAAACTACCTTTTTCAAGTCTTTGATGAGAAGACACTAAGATAAGGCTTTTAAAGTTTTTGAAACTAAGTTGTTTACAGTGTGTAAACAACTGTTTTAAAAACGAGAATGATGCTGTGTTTGGTGTTTTCTACAAAGACTGAATAATTAAATAACCCTATTAAAATCAAGTATTATGAAAAAAGGATTACTATTAATTTTTGCTGTTGTAGCTTATGTTACAGCAAGTGCACAATTGGTAAATGTTATACCTAATGCGTCGTTTGAAACATGGACGGATGCAAATGGAATGGCAGATAACTGGACTACCTACACGAAGACTGCAAACGGGGTAGATGCAACATTTACGCAAGCGACCGACGAATATCAAGATGGCAACGCATCTTTAAAGATTACCATTGCCGATAATGGAGGAGGTGGTAAAAAACCTTGGGATTTATACCCGGCCTTGGGTGCCTCAATTCCGGTTGGCAGGGTAAATGGTGATGGTACAAATGATAAAGGAACGCTGAGTGTTTGGGCAAAAGGAGCAGGAAAGGTTATGCTTTTTGGAATAGGTAGAAAAACTGATAATTCTGAGGTTCAGGACGCAAAGGTAAAATCAGCCCTCATAGATCTGACATCTAGCTGGCAATTAATCAGTATTGACTATATCAATATTGATGCAGCGGGTTTAGATGTTGATAATGTGATGGTAAGGGTGAATTGTGGTTCTAATACTGATGGTACTGGTGCTTACATCTATGACAATTCCGGAAAGACTATCTATTTCGATAATTTTGAATTTATAGGTGATGATGATGCTACAGCTATTGGTTCAACAAAAATACAGAAGCTGAACATTACGATATCACCGGATAAGTCACAACTTGTTATTTTGACTGACGAAAGAGGAACTGCTGAAATCTACAATCTTTCAGGTAGCTTGGTAAAGCAACAACAGGTTGAAGGCGGACAGTCTGTTTCAATTGCCGGTTTACAATCAGGAATGTACATTGTAAAAATCAATAATAAAACGGCTAAGTTCGTTAAGTAGATAGGGCCTCAGGATACGTATCGGTATCTTATAATAATATCAACTGTAAAACTTAAATTGTTAATTTAGGTTTTACAGTTTTTGTGGTTTATAAAAGGGTGTTTTAAGAACAGTAAAGGATAGGAAAATGTCTAATGTAAAACAGAACAAATTAGGTGGTCGAATCAACAGGTTATTTAGCTTTGTAATTGCATTTATCCTGTCTGTAAACATTTTCGCATCAGATGGTTCTGTTTATCAGTTGCCTGAATTTAATTTGGAGTCGATTGGCTCGGATAAAGGTTTTTCTCAAAACTCTATCTTCGACATTTATCAGGACTCTAAAGGTTATATCTGGTTTGGAACACCAAATGGTCTGTTTCGCTATGATGGTTATGAGTTTGTAGTTTTCCGTAACCTCCCTGATGAACGCGAAGGTCTGTTATATAACGAAGTGCTTAAAGTGGAAGAAGATATGCAAGGAAAGATATGGATACTGAACCGTAAGGCTTTAAGTGTTTACAATCCTGCTACTAACCTGTTCAGACACTATCGTTTACCTGATCTGGGCATCCAAACCTTTACATCATTTAAAATTGACAAGCATAATTCAAACAACATATGGTTGGGAACCCAAAAAAATATTAGTTTACTCACATTTGATCCTCAGTCAGGTGATGTCGTATCCATTAAGTCCCCACTTATTAACTTCAAAAGAGATGCAAGAATTAAGCAGTTGTCAGTTTCCAATATATTTCAGGATGCGCGTGGGGATATATGGTTGTCTGCAAATAGGATGTTCCTAAAACTGTCTCAAATTGATGGTGATTATAAAGCCAGGATAATAAGTCGTGATGTATTCGTAGATGACTTCATACAGGTTTCGCCAGATAAATATTATATGGCAGCCAATAATAGGCTACACGAATTATACATCAAAAATGATAAAACTACTTCCCGAAAAATTATATATAGCCATCCGAATAAGCTAAGTATTGATAATTTGTGTATAGATCCTTATGGGGATGTGTGGGCGGTTATCTGGGGAGATGGTTTATTGCGTATACCCATGGGAGGTGAACAAATCTACTATCCTGTATTTAAGTCTGAAAAAAGGATGACCCGGGCTGACTTTAGTTCAGCAATGATTGACAGAAGTGGTGTATTGTGGTTTGGGTCATTTCGGGGAGGATTATTTAAAACAAATCTATACAGTAAAAAATTCTATTCATTGGATGCCTACGATAACCAACATACCCTATTAACGGATAACCTGGTGAATCAAATGAGTGGCGATGGGAAAGGGCATATTTGGATTGGAACCTATTATGGAGGATTAAATAGTTTTCATAAGGATGGACGAACCCTGACTTCAATCAGTTCATATCAGCATACGGCAGAATCTGATCCTGTTATTTTTCCGGTATTGTATCATCAGGGAAAAATATTCTATGGAGGTAAAGGTAATGCTGTTTATAGTTCTGTTGTTAAAGAAGATGGTCGTATGGGAAAGGCAAATGCCTTGAAATTACCCTTGAAACAAGCATCCTTTTTTTATTCTGATAGCCTCGTAATATGGACGGGTTCTTTTATTGGGGGAGGTATAGCCTATAATAAAAACGGGCAGTTTGAACTTCTGTTTGATAGTAAAAGTAAAAAGCCAATTCTTGAAGATATATCTATTTCGGCATTATTCAGAGATGATGAAGGTGATATGTGGATTGGAACAAGTAATGATGGTATTTACCTGGCAGAATTGGATGAAGATTTAAGTGTGAAGTCTCTTAAAAGTATTAAGATGCCGCAAGAGGCGCAAGGGGCGGATAACAACTCCATATTTACTTTTCATCAGGATGATACAGGGCGGATGTGGATTGGTACTTTTGGAGGAGGCATCATAAGTCTCGTTAAGAACAGCTTAAAGGATAAAGAATCATTTAAATTTTACAGGAGGGCTGATGGTCTGGCAGATGATGCTGTGTATGCTATATTGGAAGATGAACAAGGCTTTTTGTGGATAAGTACGGATGAAGGTATTTCTAAATTTGATCGTGACACTGAGGTTTTTAGAAATTATAATACAGCCGATGGTTTTAAAAACAATACCTTTCGCAAATGGTCATCATATCAAAGTAAGGATGGAACATTGTATTTTGGGGGTAATATGGGCCTAACCTTTTTTAAGCCCAATGAGATACAAGATAATCCCTTTTTACCACAGGTTGACATAACCCGATTTAAAGTTGAAGAAGAAGAGGCCATTCATCAGGCCTTCGTATACCATTTTGATGGCAAATCGGATCAGCAACCTTATGTCTTAAAACCCAATCAAAATAGCTTTTCATTTGAGTTTGCCGCATTGCATTTTCAGAGTCCTGAAAAAAATGAATATGAATATATGTTGGAAGGCATCGACGAGGGGTGGAAGAAAACAAATGTAGCACGTCGCTATGCCGGATATTCGTTTATTAAAGCCGGTGATTATTGCTTTAAGGTAAGGGTATCAAACGGAGACGGGAAATGGTCGACCAAAGCAGTAGCAATGAATATAAAAATATTGCCGCATTGGTATGAAACCTGGTGGGCTAAATTATTATTTGTGGCGGCTATACTGGCGAGTATTGTAGGATGGATGCAATATCAGAAAAGAAGACATGAATTGCAAAATGCGTTAAAGATGGAAAGAGTAGAACGCGAGAATACGATGAAGCTCAACCAAACCAAGCTTAATTTTTTTACGAACATATCGCACGAAATTAAAACCCCTTTAACCATTATTTCGGGTATCCTGGAGCATAAGATAAACACAGGTCAGCTGATTGTAGAGAAGAGAGATTTTTATGTAATTAATAAGAATACACGTCGAATGTTGCGTTTGGTATCTCAACTGCTCGATTTCAGAAAAATTAATACTGGACATATGCCGCTATACTGGGTTAAAGACAATGTGGTTGATTTTTTAAATGAACTGTATGAGCCTTTTGAAGTATATGCATCTAAAAAAAATGTGGAACTTACTTTTCGTTCTGAATCCAAAGAATTAGCGATGGTTTTTGATCCGGATAAGTTGGAGAAGATACTTAGTAATTTATTGTCAAATGCGTTAAAGCATACTCCCGAGGGTGGTGCTATAGCGATAAATGTTTCAAAAGGTTTGTGTGCTGAAACACCACAATGGATTTTAAAAGGCTTATCCGGTAAGTCCGATGATTATATTACCTTAAAAGTAACCGATACCGGAGCGGGAATCTCATCCGATGACCTGGAACATATCTTTGAGCAGTTTTACCAGTCATCACCAGAGAAGATTCTGACCAATACCGCAGAAGGGGTAGGGATAGGTCTGTCTTTCACAAAGATGCTGGTTGAATTGCATAAAGGAAATATATTTGTGACCTCAGAGCTTAAAAAAGGCAGTAGCTTTTTTGTGCTACTGCCTCTTATTCAACAAGGAGTTGATGTGGATAAATATGAAGGCCATGAAGGGCTCGTTTCAGATGTAACAGAAAGAGCCAGGCAAGAATATGCACCTGATGATGCCTTTGTATTAGCACCTGCTGAAGATATTAACGGTGAAGTGATATTTTATGATCAGGAGATATTGATTGTTGAGGATAACGATGAAATAAGGAAGTTTGTTAAGGAATTTTTAAGCCCACATTATAAGATTCATGAAGCCAAAGACGGTAAAGAGGGATTAGAAAAAGCCATATCATTAATGCCTGATTTAATAATATCGGATGTAATGATGCCCGTTATGGATGGACTGGAAATGTGTAATCAGTTAAAAACACAAGAAAAAACAAATCATATACCGATAATATTATTGACCGCAAATGCGCATCTGGAGCACCGGATTGAAGGATTGAAGTGTGGTGCCGATTCATACATTCCAAAACCATTTAACGTAGAGCACCTGAAAGTGAGGATTCAAAAATTATTGGAACTGCGTTTAACATTAAAAGAAAAGTATGTAGATCTATCAGGAGATATGCAGCTTAAAGACCTGGATATAAATGCTGCCGATAAAGAATTCCTAAGTCAGTTAGAAGAATTAATAGAAGAAAATCTTTCCAACTCAGAGTATACCGTGGTGGATATAGAAAATGCTCTCGGATACAGTCGAATGCAGTTATACAGGAAAGTGAAATCCATAAGCGGCATTTCAGCCATCGAATTTATGCGTAATCACCGTTTAAAAAGATCTGTTGATATGATGCATTCTACAAACCTGCGTATTAATGAAATACTCTTTTCGGTAGGTTTTTCTACACCATCGTATTATAGTAAATGCTTTAAAGCGCGTTATGGAAAAACGCCTGGTGATTTTTTAAGAGAAATAAGAAATAATTAATATTTCAATTCTCAACAGCCTCAGTTGGTGAACCAAAGCAAGGTTGTTTCAATGGTTAATGAATCAGTCATCAGTATTGTTACTTCCTATTTTGTTGTCCACGAATTACTCGAATTTAACGAATTAAAAAACAGCTTAGTGATTGGTTGTTTTTAGAAGCAAAACTAATTCGGCTAATTGGTGAAATTAGTGGATAGAGAGCAATAGAATTTTGAAGGGATTCAATATTCAGAACACTCAAGAAGCGAAGGCCAGAGCAATAGACCTGGCCGGCGTGATCCGAATTATCGCCCGGGGCTTACGACATGTGTAACGAACTTTTACATCATTTTACCTATGCCTACAGAGATGGTAGCCATATGCTAAAAAGATGAGCCGCATACGACAGGGGAGTGAACATGCCGATATGAATCAGGATTTACTGGAGCTGGGTGTGCTGGCCCAAAATAACCCCGAACCATTGGTGAAAATTAACTACGACGTCAGTTTAAACGACAAAGGCATTAACACCCGCGGTAACATGGCTAACCTGCTGACTTTGGCCAACGGCTCAAAAGACGAGGGCAGCATGAACAAGCTCATGCGCGACAAGTCCTTTACTTCGCTGAGCGATAAAATAAATACCATACCCGAATGCGGATGCTATGTTTTTTTACGTAACGAGGAACGTAAAGAAAAATATGCCAGCGATTATCATCGTGACTAATTTGTTTTTGTAAGCCGAGGTAAAACCCTTGATTTTACTATCCCCCGGGAGGTTTATACCATCCCCGGGGGATTTTTTTTGGCTTTACACGCCATAAAAAGACCTTTACAAGCATATATACTACCTTTGCACGCAGTTTTTTAAGCTTTACACACCATAATGACCCTCCCCGGGGCAATACCCACGTCTTTACACAATATATTTGGCTTTACAAGCAGTTTAACCGCATAAACAAATCAATGGTTTTCAATAATTGAATAATGTTTTTAAGAAATCTGAAAAAGAAAACAGATGAAACTAATATGAGAGGTATTAACCACAGATAATCATAAATGATTGATTTTGTATTACTTCTGCATTAAAGTTCTGCTCTTCAACGAAACTAAATTGATTGACAGTCGACTGTAAAGTATTAATAATTGCAATATGCTCTGTGACTCTATGAGTAATATTTATCTTTATAAAAGGGAAAATATACCCAAACAACACGCTCAGTAACAGATAAAAACGACTAAGTAAAAAAAACGACTCTTTACGAAGCAATAAAAAGTATATCAAGATAAAAATACCTGATACAATACTACTTTTCAATAGATATAAACCCAATGCTTCCATCATTTCTTTTTTTTCGATATTTGATGGTCAATCAATGCTTTAAGTTCTTCCAATTCAGAAACTGATAGATCGCTTTCTTTCGTAAAGAAAGAGGCGAATTGCTTCTGTGAGTTATTGAAAAAGTTTTGAACCAGCTTACTTATGTATCGTTTAGAATAAGCAGCTTTTTTAATTAGTGGGAAATATTCATTGACTTTCCCATAAGTATTAAAACCGATAGCTTTTTTCTTAACCAGTACGCGTACAACAGTGGAAACGGTTGTGTAAGCAGGCTTTGGTTCTGGATACTGTTCAACAATATCTTTTAAAAATCCTCTATCAATATCCCACAGGTATTGCATTACCTGTTCTTCTGCTTTCGTTAATTCTATCATTTTTCCAAAATGTTTGTCACAAACATACAACTATAAATATAGTCGTCAAATTATTTTAATAGTTTTATGACTATAAAAGTAGTAACAATACAATGCTCTTTGCAAATATTAAGGTAAGTAATCTGCTCTTTTCCTTTAGTGAGTACAGGTTAATGTTTCCGATGTTACAATAATTGCCTTGTATGCTTATAGAATTTTTCAACCAATGTTATCAGTTCCCGAATGGCAAATAACTGGAGAGGAAATGCTTTTCATGAAATAAGTGAGCTATACATGAAATAAAGTTACATGCAATTCTTGAATTTGTAGTGAGGATCAGTAATCCGGCTTAATAAATAATTTAATACACCGGATTGTTCTGTGTAAGATTTATCCATATTCTTCAGTAAGACTTCTCATGTGCAATGCGTTTATTTAAATTGACATATTGAATAGATAGTCTTAAATTTAATAGGAAAATTTACGTCTAAGGTGTTTGTATTTAGGTGTATAGTCTTATAGTATCCTACTAAAATTAATCAGTATGAAAAAATTAGCTACTCTTTTATTGGCATTGTTCATCCTTTCCTTTGGGATAAATGCCCAGTCTGTAAGTATCACTTCTCCAACCGAAGGAGCAACGCTCACCACTAAAAGCACCACATTAATTGAATGGACGAGAAATCCAAGTGGACTTCCCCCAACAGCAACGCAAAATGTTAGTTTTACCGTTACACCCAATTATTTTGGAGAAATCGTTATTGCTGCAGATACATCCACTGTTCAGTTTAACTCATTCGTTACAACCGGGGAGGTTGATCTGATTATTAAATTTAGAGATGACAATACAATTGCAGATACGGTAACCGTTAATATAACAGGGGAAGATCAGTCTGAGTTTTATGTGGATGCCAATGGGGCAGAAACAGGTTGGGCAACACAAGAGGATCCAATAAAATATATAACCCGGGCTGTTCGTTATGCAGGCCCAGATGATAAAGTTTATGTAGCAGCTGGTGAATATCTTGTAACAGAACAAACCGTTGCAAAAGCAAGTATTGATATTATAGGAGATGGTTCGGCTTCCACCATATTAAAAGGTAATGAGTCATTAACCGCTGCAGAGGCTGTTTTTAATACAAACAACCCCGATAACGGACTTGAAGCGGATATAGGGCATCGCTTTTTATATTCAAGAGATACATCATCTGTCGTTAATATAAGTGGTTTAACCATCCAGTACTTTGTATTTTATGGTAATGGAGTTGGATTTAATTCAAACTCTCATTTAAATTTGAATGATATTGTAGTAAAAGAATGCTTTGGTCAAGGAGGTATTGGTGCTGCATCTGTGGTTGATGGTAATATACATCTGACTAACTGTAAGTTTATGAACAATACTGCCACTCATTTTACCGGAAGAAAAAGTGGTGGAGCCGTAAATATTAGTGCAGGTGCTCGTAGCTTTTTAATGGATGGATGTGAAATATCCGGTACAGTGCTAACATGTAATGCATTTAATAATGGTATTCCCAATTTGGGCGATGGCGCAGCTCTTCATTATGCGCCAAGTCCTAATGATGCCCTTATATCTGATGTCACCATTAAAAATTGTCTGATCTATAATAATCAAACCCAGC
Source organism: Labilibacter sediminis (assembly GCF_005877885.1). Classification (GTDB taxonomy): domain Bacteria; phylum Bacteroidota; class Bacteroidia; order Bacteroidales; family Marinilabiliaceae; genus Saccharicrinis; species Saccharicrinis sediminis. The sequence continues at coordinate 15,831 of NZ_VCHY01000010.1, read as the reverse complement.
ATATAGATGAAACACGATTAAGCACATATAAAAATGGAACCTGTGGAGGTGTTAATATTGGAGTTGGTGATATGACGAGTAAGACCAATGGAGCTTTATTTAAGATTAATGTATTCATTGAGAACACCACATTCTCAAATAACCATGGAGTAACTTCTGGTGGCTTAAGGTTAGATACCCATAATAATAATCCAAAAGAGAATATTAAATATAAAGTAATAAACTGTACTCTGGCAGATAATAGTGCTCAAAAAACGGGTGTTAATGGAGCCGGAGGATTATTTATGTCGGACGGCGGAATGCAGGTAGCCTTAATAAATAACCTATTGCTACGTAATGCTGCAAATGGTAGCAATGACATAGCAGCCAATAATAATTTTAGAACAAAATTTGCTGTTGATACGACGCAAAATAACATTACAGAGGTAATAAATACAAACAACTTGTTAAATTTCACGGTTGAAAATGGCAATATTCTCGATGCTGTCCCTGCTACTACATTAGAGGGTGCATTAGCTGATAATGGTGGTCCATTAATGACCTATGCCTTAATTACCGTCAGTCCGGCTATTGATGCAGGATTAGCCTCAAGCCCACTGGCTACAATCCCGCTTACTGATGGCAGAACATATAATCGTGACGAACTTCCGGATGTTGGAGCTTATGAGTTTGATGGCACCCCTACGGATATTGCACCTGTTGATAAGGATCAAATAGTATTCTCGACATATCCTAATCCTTGTGACAATTGGTTGTATGTGAATACGGGAAATGTAAATAAAGCAACTATCCAAATTGTAACATTAAGCGGACGAATTGTTTATTCTGATATCTCAAATCAGGCAATTGCTAAAATTAATGTGGCTGATTTAACCCCAGGCATGTATGTAATTACAATAACAACAAATGAAGGAAAGGGAAATAGATTAGTAAGCATTAAATAATCATACTCATTAATGATGATTTAAAAGGCTGCCCTTAATTAGGACAGCCTTTTTTTGATTTATAGAATAAAGTATAGAATTTGTGAGATTTGTATCAGTTATTGTAATATGTTTTTAGCTAATTGCGGCTTTATCAATTGTTTCAGAATATGGTAATAACTGCAATTAATTAAAAATGAGTAATGAGAATCATTAATTTGTTGGCCGCTTATATGGTCCTGTTTTCATGCACTACTTTCGCGGCTCCCAACAGTATACCTAACGTTATTTTAATTATAACCGATGATCAGGGTTATGGTGATTTAGCTTGCACAGGAAATCCATATATAAAAACACCCTACTTAGATCAGTTATATAAGGATGGGGTAAGGTTTACCGATTTTCACGTGGATGCCATGTGTGCACCAACACGTGCTGCTTTAATGACAGGCAAATATTCAGCACGTACTGGTGTATGGGCAACCATCAAAGGGCGTAACATCATGCATAAGGATGAAGTGACCATGGCAGAGTGTTTTAAGACTGGCGGGTACAAAACAGCTATGTTTGGCAAATGGCACTTAGGTGATTCATGGCCCTATCGTCCTATAGACCGTGGTTTTGATGAAGCATTTCATCATGGAGGTGGCGTAATTGGTGAAACACCTGATTATTGGAATAACCATTATTTTGGGGGTAAATTTTTTCATAATGGCATTCCGGAAATATATAAGCGTTATTGCACTGACTTTTGGTTTGATCAGACTATTCTGTTTGCGGAAAAGCATAAGGAAAAACCATTTTTTATATACCTGGCTTGTAATGCACCCCATGGTCCTATGGAGGTTGAGGACAAATATTATCGGCATTATTTAGAAACCGGCGTGCCTGAAAAAGCTGCAAAGCAGTACGGACTAATCGAAAAAATTGATGAAAATATAGCTCGTTTACGAGCTTATTTACAAGAAAACGGTCTGGCGGAAAATACCTTACTTATTGTAATGGGAGACAACGGTGCCACAACCGGATGGAAAGTGTATAATGCCGGTATGCGAGACCATAAAGGACAGGCATATGATGGAGCCAATCGTACATTTTTTATGGCCTATTGGCCTGATGGAAATGTTCAAGGAGGAAAAGATGTAGATGCACTTTGCTCACATATCGATTTGTTGCCAACCTTTATTAAACTATGCGATTTGAAGCATCCGAAACATAAGGATATGGATGGTATCAATATTTTAGATCTGATGACAGGTAAAAAGACAGACCATGATTATAACAGAGTGATTACCGTTCATAATCAGCAACTGTATGAACCTGAAAAGTATAAGGATATGCAGGTCATGAGCTCACAATATCGCTTAACTAAATCTTCGAAAAATAAGGTGTTAACCTTAACTGACATCAAAAAGGATAAAGGACAAAGAAATAACATTATTGAAAAGTATCCTGAGATTGCCAAACAGTTGATGGAGGAATATGAGCATTGGTGGAGTCATATTTCAGATCGTTATGATGACATGGTGCCCAACTACATTGGCGGACCTGAAAATCCAGTGTTACTAACAGCTCATTCGTGGCATGATACAAAGGAGTTTACCTACAATCAAAAACATATTCGACCCGGTGTAATTGATAACGGTTTCTGGCCTGTTGAAGTAGTTAAATTGGGTAAATATAAAGTATCTTTATCACGCTGGCCAAGAGAAGCTAAAACGCCCATTTGTTCGGGTATTCCTGCCTTAAAAGGTATTCCTTTTGTTGAGGATAGACCGGAAGGAAAAGCTTTACAAATAGAATCAATGAGCCTTAATATTGGAGAGTTCAGCCAAAGTCAACAAGTGAGCGATGAAGATTATGAAATTGACTTTATTGTTGATTTAAAGAAGGGTTCTTATAAAATGCAAACAACTATGCTTGACAGTGATGGTGTTGAACGTGGTGCTTATTACGCTTATATCGAATTAATAAAATAATAGTTTGAAAAAAATCCCAATATGAATAAACTTAATGTACTGTTATTGGCTCTATGCCTTGTGTTTAATAGTTTCTTATCAAAAGCAGATAGTAAAAGAAAACCCAATGTCATTCTTATCATCACCGATGACCAAGGCTATGGGGACATTGCTGCGCATGGCAACAAAATTATCCAAACACCTAATATGGATAAGTTATATAACGAAGGAATTCGTCTGACCAATTTCCATTCAGGAACAACGTGCGCCCCCAGCCGTTCCGGTCTGATGACCGGTGCTGATGGTAATCGGGCAGGGGTATGGCATACTATAGGAGGTTGTAATATCTTGCGTGAAAAATTTGTGACCATGCCCGATGTATTTAAAGCTAATGGCTATGCAACAGCCATGTATGGAAAATGGCATTTGGGTGATGCATATCCCTACCTACCAGAAGACCGTGGATTTGACGAAACGGTTTATCATGGAGCTGGTGGTGTTGGACAAACACCAGATTACTGGGAAAACGATTACTTCGATGATACCTACTTTAGAAATGGAGTTCCTGAAAAATTTGAAGGCTATTGTACCGATGTATTTTTCCGTGAGGCCATGGATTTTCTTGAACGTAAGAAGGATAAGCCATTCTTTATCTACCTCTCTACCAATGCACCACACGGTCCTTTTAATGTCGAGAAGAAATATTACGACATCTACAAAGATGAAATATCAATTACGGAAAGGCAAAAGACTTTTTATGGAATGATTACCAATATTGACGACAATATGGCCATCCTGGATAAGAAGTTGGAAGAATTAGGATTGAAGGATAATACCATACTCATTTTTACAACTGATAACGGAACAGCTTCTGGTATTGAATACAGAAATGGACAAAAAAATGGATATAATGCCGGTATGAAGGGCAAAAAAAGTTCTCAATACGAAGGTGGTCATCGCGTCCCCTTCTTTATCCGTTGGAAAGATGGTCAGCTGCTTGGTGGACACGATGTGCATCAACTGGCAATGAACTTTGATGTAATGCCAACACTGATGGATTTGTGTAAATTGACTAAAGTAGATGGACCAATGATGGATGGAATCAGTCTCGCTCCCTTATTGAGCAAAGAAGTGAAAGAATGGCCCCATCGCTATTGTGTGGTGGATAATAATCGTCAGCAACAACCTAAAAAATGGCGCATGTGTGCCGTAATGGATGATGAATGGCGTTTAATTGATGGAAAAGCGCTTTACAATATTTGTAAAGACATAGGGCAGGAGAATGATATAGCCGATCAACACCCCGAAAAAGTTGCGGAGATGCGTGAAGCCTACGAGCAATGGTGGGATTATACCTCACGCGATTTTGGCCATTTCGAAGCTTATAAAATTGGCCTACCTCAAATTGATGAGCATATTATCACGGTACACGATTTACATACCTTTACTCAAGTGCCATGGTTTCAGTCGCATGTTCGTAACCCTAAGCGAGGTAAAAAGTCAGCATTATCAAATGGCTATTGGATGATAGATGTGCAAGAAGCGGGAGAATACGAAATCACTATGAGTCGCTGGCCTCGTGAATCAGGATTGGGCTTTGGTGATACAACACCCAAACTGGGCGTTGAATCGAATTATTATGATGCCATGCCAGCAGGTATTGTGCTGGATATTGAAAAAGCCACACTGAGTATTGAAGGACTTTATATGGAGCAAAAATTAGATATGAGCAAGAAAGACATCACTTTTAGAGCATATCTGCCTGAAGGACGTAAACAAATGAAGGCTTTTTTTACTGATACGGATGGAATAGAATTTGCCGCGTTCTATTTGTATTTGCGTAAGTTATAGAAATGTAATAGCAATAGTCTCATTAAATTATTTAAGCTTATCAGATTACGCAATTGGTATTATAATTTTTTTCGAGGGGTAGTTTTATGTTGATTAATGGAGCATTTAATCTGTAATACTACCCCTCTAAACGGTATGAAATCTTTAATCATCTTTTATTTCCAGTTCAAAAGCTGGTGATAGTACTGTAATAAATTCAGCTTTATTCTTTTTCCCTTTTTTCTTTTTCCCTTTTTTTATTGCTGCTTTCTTAGCGATTCCTTTGATTGAAACAGCGTATTGGGAGCCGGGTTTTGCATTATAGGTTTCTATTTTAAAACTCACTTCACGCATATCATCTTTAAAAACAATAGGTTTTGCTTTGATACCTTTATTATAACTGCTAAGAAATACCCGGACAGGTATTGAGAAATTATCATTACGATCCAGCTTAACTTTTATACGAATGGAGTCATTTTCTCCCATAGCAATTGTATTTTCAATACCTGTGGATATTCTGTATGGAAGAGAAGGAACTACAGTAGCTAAAAAATCTTTAGCAGGTAGTAAATGTAGATAAAGAAATGCTTGCATAAGTTCCTCAGCAGGCTCAGCCTTTCGAACAATTCTCTCGCCTTTGTAATTTGCCCATCCTTCCATTTGAAGGTTAAGTATTCCTAATTTTGCATTGGAAGGAGCTGTGATAGTCATCATTAATTTATTGTTACCTTTTTTAATGATGTTGTTGCTGTATGTATACCCTTTGGGTAACGCTTTAAAGTCAAGTTCTATATTGCCTTTAAAACCATTTTTACGCAAAGCATGAACAGTAAATGCAGCTGTGTTACCACGGTTAATAGTTAAGTTGGATGGTTCAATACGTAACGAAAAATCAGGTTTAGGTCTATCTAGCAGCAAACGATAGTTGTGGTGTACACTACCAGTACCTTGCAGATTGCGTAACCTGATGTAATAGGTATCGGTTTTCCAGGTTTTAAAAATCACTTTAGCGTCAGCATGATGGGTCACCATGCCTTCACTTTTATCTGCAAAATCGTCGTTCTGCGCAATGATTTGATTGTTGCTGTTGAATATTGTTATTTGTGCATCCAATGGAGAACCCAGGCGGCGGGCATTTACTTCAACCATTATTTGCTCTTTCCTTTCAGCCTCAAACTTAAACCAATGATACTGTTCGTTACTGTTCATTTGACCATTCATAATTGTTTTTAAGGAAATGGGTAGTGCATCTTTTTTTGTCAGGTGCTTTTTTGAAGATGTATATTCCCTATAGTTGCTTGTTGCGAACATAAAAGAATTAGAGGCAATATGTTGATTACCTTCGGCAGATAGTTGAATTTTATTTTCATTTGATAGAGGTATTTTTACTTGAAGCTGATTCTTAGTCAGGTTAACACCTTTTAAGTCAACTTTAACACTCTTGCCTTTTTGTCCTCCAAGGGGAAAAAAAGAGGTGACATAGGGTAAGGCACCTATTGCTATGCGATAAACAAAATCTGCCCTGCCTCTGTAAATGGCATCTCTAATTTCAAGCGTGTAATGCTGTGTTTGGGGTATCTTATAGATAATCACAGGATCCGGACTGAGCATATAATCATCGTTAAAAGCGACCTCATTGCCATTTTTATCTTTTAATGTTAATACTGCCTGAAACCAGCCAGGTACAGCATCTGCCAAATACGGGATTAATGCACGAGCTTTGGTATGACAAACGATGGTTTCTCCTTTGTTTGCTTTAAATTTTATTTTATCGGTTTTACCTGGAAATATCTGTCCATTGGCAATAAATGGAGTAGCAATTGGTTGAATACTCTCAACGTATGCAGGTTCGATAGTTTCAGTTAGTTCACCGACTTCAAAAAATAAGCGGTTAGAGAAACCATTTTTAGTTTGAATACGAAGATCTCGCATTCCTAACTTAGCTTTTTTATCAATTCTAATGGTAAAAATTACTCTTTCCGAGATTTGTTCATTTTCCTGTTCGCGGTTCACATCTTTTTTATCCCTATTAAGTTTGGGTAGTATCTTAATGAATTGGCCATTAACACCTTCTCCACTGATAAATAAACCGGTTATTTCATCCATATTCTGGCCACCAATTGTAATGTCAAACGTAGTGCCCCTTTGTCCACCAGATGGGTAAATGTATCCAATATGGGGAGTGGCCATTAATATAGAACAGAAGAAACTGAAAAAACTTAGAAATAGTATTTGTAGTAATCGCATTTGACTTTTGTTTATCATTTAAAAAAAGCTGAGTAATTTTTTTTGAAATTACTTCTGTCTTTTATTATTCCTTGATTTTTTAAATGGCTGCCTTAGCATAAGTTCATATACTTTATTGGGGTTATTGAGTTGGTTAATAAGGTGTGTGGGTACATCCTCTTTATCCTCCCATTCAAGTAGGTCAGGAGTTGAGCTACAGTAGAAACCGCGAGGAGTTACAGCAAGCCAATCCTCAACGCCGTTACACAGTTGAATTAATGTGATGACTAGCCGGTTATCAGCTGTACTCCATATTTTAATTACTCCTAGGGCATCGGCCGTAGCAAGCTTTGATTCGTTATTGGAGAGTCGAATAGAGGTAATCCAATCATGATGTGCCCTTATAATTTTGTGGGCATTAGCATTGTTCGTAGGCTTAACCATTAAAGAACCATCTGTACATCCTATAAAGGCATATTTGCCTTGGTTCATTATTTCTAACGTCAATGGACGGTGTTGTTCCAGATTGAATATTTTCTGATTGTTGCCATTTTTCTTTATTTTTTTAATTGCACTTTGGTTAGAGTAAATAGCAATTGGTTTGATAGAATTAGATTCTTTACTACTGATAGCTATAGCAGCAGAATTTCCATTTTTTAAAAAGCTGAATCCCATTAACTGTGATGAAAATTTATCTGCAAAAAAAGAGGAGTGATCATTTAAATTCCATACAAGCATGTGTCCATCTATGGAGCACATTCCCAGTTTGGTAGTATCGTGGCGAAAAGCCAAGCCCGTAATCTCTTTTTGTAGCTTGTCAATGTGCTTAATAAGTTGATTTTCTTTTAAGTTGTATATGTACACTTGCCCTGAAGCATCGCCGGCAGCAACTGTATTTTTATCTGGAGATATGGCCACTTTTGTTATGATATCTTTAGTTTTAGCAAAGCTATATGTAATCATGTTGCTATTGAGATCAATAATATGTACCTGTCCAAACGATCCAGGATTACCGCATCCAATCACCAATGTGTATTTATTCAAAAACTGCAATGAGCGTACATGACCTTTGATGGCGGGAGAGCGAAATATTTTTTGTATTTGTGGTTGATCAATATTCCAAATAATTATTTCGCCATAGCCACCAGCAGCAAGCCATTTGTCATCTTTACTAAAAGTTAATCCGGTAATTTGTGCTTTGAGGCCCGTATGAACCAAGGCTGTAGCTTTACTTTTATTGCCAAAAGTAACAGGAACTCTAATGTTTTTAGGAGAACTTATCGTTTGAGCAAAGCTATTGACATACAGCGTTGATGTCATTATGATGATGCCTAGGTATTTAATCAATGTACCGACCATGTTACTATTTGTATCATTTTAAAATATTGGTTAGAATCCCATTAGATGATTTGTTATGGTTTATTTCGGGCAACACATAGGCCAAACCTCCACGTGGGTGAGGCAGTGTTCCTTTGGGATTAATGCCTAATTGGTGATATATAGTAGCCGTTAAGTCCCATGGGTAAACAGGATTTTCTATAATGCTTTCGCCACGCAGATTGGTTTTGCCGTATACTTCACCTCCTTTAAATCCACCGCCAGCAACCAAATAGCTAAATGCTGCCCCAAAATGACCTCGCCCACCATTCCAAGGAGGTTCCCATAATACCTTGGGAGTCCTCCCAAATTCACCACCGCAAACAACAAGTGTTTCTTCGAGCATTCCTCTTTGGTCCAGGTCTTCTAGCAGTGCCGATAATCCTTTGTCGAGTTCCGGCAGTTTTTCTTCCATGCGTTCAAAATGCAGTTTATGTGTATCCCAGCCGCCAGAACGAACGGTAATAAATGGCACTTTCTGCTCAGCCAGTTTTCGAGCTAATAAACAGGATTGACCTAGTGTTGTATTGCCATAACGTGACTTCGTTTTTTCACTTTCAGAAGAAAGATCGAAGGCTTTTTTTGCATCGCCGGTAATAAGAGAAAAGGCTTGTTCCTGATAAATAGAAAGTTCATTGATCAATGACTCTTGTTCCATTTTTTTAGAGAATGAATCAATGGATTTTAGCAATGCCTTTTTATCATGAAGGTGATTGGGATTTATGGATTGTTTACCTAAACCTTCAACTACAAAGTCGGCTTTATTGGGATCGCCACCGGTTGCAAAAGATTTATATTGAGGCCCAAGAAAACCACCTTCGTTAAATCGCTTAGAGTGAGATGTAAGCGAGATGTATGGGGGAATATTACCCTGATAAACACCTTCTTTTTTGTACGATATAACCGCTCCCATTGAAGGGTAAACCAATTGCCCCCCGGGAAGAGTACCTGTTTGCATTACATATGAAGCTGTTTCATGACCAAAATGGCCATGCGTCATGCTTCTGATTATTGTGAATTTTCTGGCTTGTTGTGCTAATAATGGTAATTTTTGGCCAATAAAAACATCATCTACCGTTGTTGCAACAGGTTTACGGTACGGTCCAGAATAATCTTTTCCGGCTTTTGGCTTAGGGTCAAAGGTGTCCAGGTGACTGGGACCACCTGCCAACCAAATAAAAATAACAGACTTGGCTTTGGAAACAGCTGATAATGGCATCGCATTCATCAGTTGCCAATTACTAAATGAAACAGCTCCTATTCCAATGGCCATGCGTTTTAGAAACTGACGACGCCCAATGTTTGAAGGTTTATTTTTACTATTTGAATCACTCATCTTATCTATTCTAAGTGTATTAAATATTAATCATTAATTCCTTTTCAGGATAAGAATTAATGATTAAAAATAAATTCTGAACTATTGATTAATGCCCAAATAAAATCTTCTATTTTTTCCTTTTGCTGAGTCTGATCCATATATGACAAGGCGATTTTTTTTTCGTTGGTTGAAGCAAACCTGTTTAATATTAAAAGGTAGAGTTCATCAATTAATTCTTCTTTGTTTTGGGCTGTTCTTTGTAAGTTAGCTATTTTCTGACTTTGTCTTATTTTATTCAGGAGATGATCAGAATTCAGGAGATGCAAAGTTTGCTTCATATTTAATTGATTATTACGGTCATTTTCGTTTGATATATCGCGAGACGGCCTTCCAAACATTTCTAAGAATGGAGTACTTATGGTTCCATCTTCAAGTAAAACCGCTCGGTGATTTTTAGGTAGAAAAGTAAAAGGTTCTGGTACTTTGCTCATATATTTTTCGGGCACACCGGTGATGTCGCATATAGCATCGATAAGTTGTTCAGCTTCCAGACGTTTTAAAAGCCGGTGGCTAAAGAATGTTTCATCGTTTATATTTAAGGAGCTGGAAACAGAGGAACGTTGATAGGTCTCCGATTTAAGGATAAGTGCAAAAATGTGCTTTAGGTCGAAATCATTTTTAATTAATTCAGATGTTAGATAATCCAATAATTCCGGGTTGGAAGGAGGATTGGTTATTCTGAAATCATCGGGTTCGTGTACAATTCCTTTACCCATTAGCCAATACCAAATGCGATTACATATCACTTTGGCAAAATACGGATTGTTTTTGGAGGTGAGCCACTCAGCGAAGGCTGCTCTGGAGTCCTGATATTGATCCAACGATAAGCGATCGCCGTTTACCATTGTTATAGAATTGGCTTGATGTTTATCTAAATTGACATATACAATTTCTTCTTTCCACTCGGCTGTTTTCTTATATTCAAGTTGATTGAAAAATAAAGACATATCATTAGCATGTCTTTCAGTGATGCTCGTTTGGGGATGTGCGTGGCATCGAGCACATTCAAAACGCATCCCCATAAAAATAAGCCCAGCTGTTTCTCCTATTAATTTTGGTTCTCGTTTTTGATAGGCACGATAAAAGTTCACGGTTGGTTCTCTAAAGTTACTTCCAGTAGACAGGATTAGTTCTTGTGCAAATAAATTGTATGGTTTGTTATTAACTATACTGGTTTTTATCCACTTGTTGTAGGCTTGCACAGCGTTTGGCCAAAGGTTACTGGGGAATTCAGATTTTACCCTCAACAGGTCTCCCCATTTTAAGGTTTGATAATCGGCAAAGGCTTCTGAATATAAAAGTTCATTAATTATTTCGTCTCTTTTATAATCAGCAGTGTTGTTTAAGAAAGTTCTAGTTTGTTCAGGGGTAGGTATCCGTCCGGTAATATCCAGATATAATCTTCTTATAAATACTTCATCGCTACATACTTCTGATGGTGGGATATTTAGTTTTTTTAGTTTATTGATTACAAATTGATCAATTTTGCTTTTACCATCAGGAATATAGCTCAGTTGTGGTTGAGGAATACTAATTTTTATACTGGCAAATTGATGCATGTACCTGGCCACAATGTTAGCCTCACCGTATTGTAGTGGAGTGGCTAAGTTTCTATTGATGGCAATTAATTGTTTGTTTAAACTTTCATAGGTACAAAATGAAGTTATTGTATCTATAGTATTATTATCGTAGTAGGCTAATGTCACAAGTTCTACAGTACTTCCTTTGGCAATTTTACTTGATTTAGCAATATTTAGGGTTATCTTTTTCAGCTTAATGCTTTTACTACTTTCATAAGGCGCACCTGCATTCAACCACCTTTCAATTTGCTCCAGGAAAGCAGTATTGGCCTTGTAATGGTTCGGTATTGATTTGTTGTATCCTTTTAATGTTCGGATTATTAGGCTTTTGTTAGGTTCAAAAATATTGCAATATCTTCCTCCTGATGATTTGTATAAGGATTCGTAATCTTCCATAGGTGATGCGGAAAACATGGAAAGCTTAAAATTATTATAAGTATTACCATGACAAGCAATCGTGCTACACCCTTGTTTATATAGCTGAGGGTGGATGGAATTACGAAAATCAATTACAGGAATACTAACTTTTTGTGCAATACTGCCTGTAAATTGGAGTAATATTGTGGTTAGAAAAAGATAGTGTGTAAGGCGCATACAATATGAAAGTTAGCTTTTAAAACATAGGTAATGGATAAATGCTATTTATTAAAATAGCGTAAGTATTAGGTGTCATCTATTCTTTTTTAAGTGTCAATAAACATGAAAGTGAATTCTTTTCAGTTCATTGGATTAAAATTCCGGAAATTGATTTGAGTTACAATGTGAAATAGCAATACATTCAACCTCTATCAACCAATTAGGGCGACAAACTTTACCAATAACAATTAGCTTAGGTATGTTGGCAAAATGAACAGCAAAGAATTTAGTAACGGTGTCGTAATCAGAATAATCACGCAAATAAACTGTCATGTTTGCTATGTCACCCATTTGTGCTTCAGCGTCGGCAAGTAAAGCTTTAATATTTTGCATAAGGCGAATGAGTTGTTTGTTAACATCACCCAAAAATATAGTATTGCCTTTGTTGTCAATGCTGGCTGTTCCGGATATAAACACATGTTTTCGATCCCCATATGTTACACTCGTGCCACGTTCAAAAGTAACGCCATACTCATAGGTTGGATTTAAATAGTCCAAGGCATGCAGATGTTTAATTTGTTCTTGTTTTATTCCCCCCACCGTATAAAAGTCAATACACACATCTTTGCACAAATTATTTCCTTTGCCTTCAATGCCTGTTGATGTGATATAATGTGTCTTTTCGGTCAAGTTATTGTCGTAAAAAAAGTCTTTACGTGCTTCTACAACATCACCGTACATTTTGTCTATGTCTCTAATGTAGAGCCATGTTCGTATGCAATGCTCTTTAATGTTTAGTTTGTACTCTTTAATGGAATTAATATAATTTTGAAATATGTCAGATGTTTGCTTTTTAATTGATAAGTGGCTTTGTGATGCCATTTTAGAATTGTGAAATATATGCCTATAGTTTGGGGTTTGATATATCAAGTGTCCATTGTTAATTATTTTGGAGGTGTTTTTTCTTTTAATACAATAGAAGAGAACATTTATTTTTGTTCCATCTGCAGGAGGTTCTTCAATAATACTAATAGCGCAGTTTTTTGAAATATCGGTTAATAATTTGTGTGCAAGTAGTGTTTTTTCCTGATTTAAGTAATCACTAAGGCATATCTTAATAGTGATGATGTCTTCTTTGTTAAGCATATGCTCTTGCAGAGTTTTGCTTGCTTTTTCTACCACCTGACTTAATTGATTTAAAAAGTCTGTTTTTCGATCTGGTTTGATGGTGAAATATATTTCCTGGCTAGACTGCCCCTGAAATATGAATGATTCCTTCAATGTCATGTGTTTAATTTTCTTTCAGTTGCCACATGGAACTCGCAATGCATTTTAATTATTCTCTTGAGTGTATTTTAGAACGCTTAAACTAATGCTTGTTTCATGCTATACTATTTAGTATATAAAATTAACCTTATTAGATGTAGATATTAGTTATGCTCAATGTATATTTTTCATTTGACATTGAATATACATTTTTAAGCGGCGTGAATGGGCTTAAATAAAGTAATGGGGGTGTCGCTGCCTTAAAGGCTTGATAAATAGCATTAGATTTGGTCCTAGCTGATATTAACGACACTAATAATTGCCCAATAGGACTAGTCTCATTGAAAGAAAATAGTATTGAGCGAGTGCTCAAATGTAAAGATAAAGTACAAGAGGTATCTAAAATTAAGTTATTTTAAGGTTGACTTATGTCATACTACGTTAAGGTTTGATATTCAAATACTCCACAATACAAGCAATCTGGCAATATCATCAGGATGAAAACAGCGAAAGCATGAAAGGTGAAAGGATTCAGGAGATAGAATTGGCCGTAGGCTTAAGCAATAAAAGCATACTTCAACGCACGAGAGTTTAATCCTGTCCTAAAGTTGAGTTCTAATCAATTTTAATTTTAAACGCTCTGTTAAATCATACGACAGGAAGAAAATACGTTATCAGGTAAAGCAGTTAAGTATGTTAGAGTAATTCCCTTAACTTTTAATTGAAACTATAATTTCTAAAACAAAATTTGCAAAAAGCAGAAGTGGATAACATCATCCACTTTTGCTTTTTTATATGCTGTATCTTTCAATCCGGATCACTATAAACTTGTTTGTTCTTTGGGACAGGAGTTTTGTCCTATCATTTTTTTTCTGTTTTGCCTGAAATAGTTTCCAAGCTATAATCTTCAGCTGCTTTAAGCGCTTGCTTTTTATGCTCCCATTTCAACCTCATTTCTTTTTGAAAATAGGTGTTTTCGTCAAATCGTAAATTGTTTTTCTTAAAAGCGGGCATATCGGCTTCAGTACTTAAATCACAATCAAATCGTGCCAGAAAGCAATAGTTTTGTCCACCACCGCCTTTTGCATTTATATGACATAGTCCCCAGGTAAAACCTTTACCCTTACCATTTGAACTGAAAGCATCCGGGATAAAAGGGCCTGGTGATACCGGTACCATCTGTATATGCGACACAACATCGAAATTAATACCATCAGGAGAGAACTGCACCGTATTTTTTTCCGGACCATCAATACTAACCGTACCTGCTATACCATCTTTAAAAGGAAAATAATTTGTTTCGTGGCCTGAGTTGGTTACCGGGTTGTAGGCAGATTTTACAAAAGGTCCAAGCGGATTTTCTGCAACAGCAAGCCCATGAGCACGAATGAGTCCTTTAGGATCTCTCATGCTATAGTTTTGTCCTTTATAATACAGATATACTTTACCATTGAACACCATCGGGTTCGGGTCGTGAATGGCTGCCTCATCCCACTCACCTTTGGCACCTCTCTCAATAACCGGTTTGCCAAGTTTAACCCAGGGGCCCTGGGGTGCATCGGCCCAGGCCACAGTTACATCGGCAGGGTCGGCATTACCCATCTTACCTGTAAAAGCCTGATAGTAGAGATAGTATTTGTTATTCACCACCAAAATGTCGGTTGTGGTAGCCGATCGGTCACCATATTCACCTTTCTTTGGATTTCGCCCAACAGCAATCCCTTGCTCTTCCCAGGTAAAACCATCTTTACTGGTAGCATACCAAATATCAGCTAAATCCCAATCATAAGCCGGAAGGCTATCGTTTGCATTTTCAACCCCAACAGGTTCTGATTGTGTTTTACGGCAAGTATAATATGCATAATAGGTATCATCAACTTTTATAATTTTCGAAGGATCTCTGCGTGATACGCCCTTTATATTTCCCAGATTAGGAAGAGGTGTATACTTAAAATTTGAATACAACTCATTAGCCCGGTCTTCATGCGGCCCCCATTTATCGTAAAGGCGTTCCATGGATTTACTTAATGGCCTGTCTGTCGGCTTTTCATCAGGTAATATTGCAGGGAAGGCTCCTTGGCTACTTTCTTTCTCGGGGTTTATTTGGCAGGAGTAGCATAAAAGGGTGAGTGTAAAGCCAAATAGTAATTTGTCTTTCATGAAATTCATAGTGTAATATGTTTAGATGTTTATAGAATTTATATGCAAAACAATCATAAATTGATAGCAATCACTAGTTCAAATGTGACAAGAGATATAATGTCTTTATTCCTAATTTGTCAGTTAATTGCTTTTCCATGAGTTGTGTAGTGCAAGTTGAACTTAATGAGATGGTGATAATTTGGCAGTACATATTGATGAATTATATTATTTCATTAATGTCCCATTAAAGTCTAAAAAAGTTCTTTGAAATATTTGAAATTTAGTTTGTTATAGAGGTTTTCTGAGCGAACGGACTTGAATTTATAGCTTTGGGTTAGATTAATCTGATAGCATATGTTTCAAGACAAATACGTTTTCGCTCAACTGGTCGCCTTTTTAAATAGAAGCAAATTCAATCGTATTGTAGCAATGTATAAAGGTGAGAAGTACGTGAAACATTTCACTTGTTGGAATCAACTGCTTGCATTGATGTTCGGGCAATTTTCCAATCGTGAAAGTCTGAGAGATTTGATCATTGCTCTTGATGCTCACCACTCCAAATGTTATCATTTGGG
>NZ_VCHY01000001.1 GCF_005877885.1 Labilibacter sediminis | reverse complement strand
TTAAACTCATAGTTTAGGGTTAGGTTTGGTTAAAGATTGAAAAGCTCGCATAAACGAATGCGGGCTTTTTTTATTTTAATCTCAAATGATTTACTTATCCCAGGTATTGTGAGACTAGCCTATTTATTGAGAAAGGAACGCGAAGGGATTCGCGCACCAGCAAGGGGATACATGTGTGCCAGTAAAACTACTGCTTGGACCCAGACTTTTTTCTGATAGAAATCTTTAACTCTTTTTCGGCAACATCAATTAAGATGTTTAGTGCCACATCTTTCATCTTGGCGTATTCTAACTGTTTTTCCAGTTCTTTGATACGCTGCTCCTACTTTTTGTTATCTGCTCTTTCTTTCGTACTCATAAAAGACAAAGATAAATGTAATTCGTCTGAATAACGATCCTGCCAACGTTTTATAATATCAATGTAATTCTTTCGGCTTAGATGAAACCTATCTCAAACGTTTTGAAGTTCATCAATTTGATGGACAATCCATGGTCTAAAACTACTCTCAAATTTACTGTAATCGACTTTTGAATCAAGGAAACCTTCCATATGATCCGTTAATATCCATTCTTTACTTGATTTCATTTTTCTTACGTTTTGGAGTCAAGTTATTTCAGAATATTATATTCTCAAAACATAAGTGATCTTGCGAAAAAAATTAAAGGAACGACTTCTTGAAATTTGGAATAAGAGTTTCTTTTGCTAGGAAAGAGATACTGGGGATGTCATTTTTATGCCATAGGCTTTAGTTGTAGGAGTTTCGGTAATATTACTTACAAAACAGTAGATGCACACTTGGAGTATCATCGAAAACCTAATGAACATGATGTCGAATTTTATCATGGATTAGTTAAGGAATGACTTTCAGTCCATACGGGTTTATTTTAGTTCTGTAACTACCTGAAGAAGTTTAAATATTATGTCTATGTAAACTCAGTATTATATGGAATTAATGGATTTAATCGCAACTTAATCGTAAATTAATTCATGCTTAAGTCTATTCTTAACCCTCCCCATATACATTTGTTAACAGATTTTGACGAAAATTTAAATATTGCATGCAAAATACGACAAAACACAAATATTTGAGTTATTAAAATAAGTTTATGAAAAAAGATGTATTGAAAAAGAAAATCCTTGTATTCTGTTCATTATTATTCTTTATGGGGCTTCTTCATTCTTGTGAAGAAAATAAAACCTTGCAGTCAAGAGAAGTATCTTTAGATTGCCTATATAGTAATTATGAATCAATGCTCACATTACAGGATACAGCGAAAATTGGCGAATCAGATGGAACATTCCCGAGGGAAAATGCTGAATTATTACAAATTGCAATTGAGGAAATTGAATTGGGGGTATCCAAAGGATTGGCTGGTCAGTTCACTCTACAATATGAAGCAGATAACTTCTGTATTTCAGCAGAAAAGGCTATTGCAGAATTCTTGAATTCCTATCAGGAAACATTGGCTCCGGGAACACCTGCTGAACTAATAGTTTATGGAATTGATGGTAAGGGCCGCATTGAGTTTGGTTCAGACCCGGCTTTTGGAGGATCGGATGCTTTTGCTGTTGAAGCCTGGATAAAATATGATGAAAACTTTTACGAAAGCGGGATAGGTGATTTTATTGCGACGTTTGATAATAGTACTCAGCCACATGAAGGGTGGATGATAAATTTTATGGGTGATAACATGCGTTCGACTATTGGTATGGGGCCACAAGAAGGTAGAGTATTAGAGTGGGGTAACAAATATCCAACCAATTACGGGGAGTGGAACCATATAGCTATGGTTTATGATGCAAGTTTAAGTGAAGGACAATTAAAAATGTATCTGAATGGAGAAATTTTCTTTAGTAAAACGAATGATATTGTTGATAATGCCGGAGTAGTACAGAGCTATCAGCCCAATACTAAGAACTTTAATATGTGGGCTTTTCAAGAGCCAACAGATCAGGCTCGTTGTATGACAGGCTATATCCGTAAATTCCGCTTCTGGAATGTTGCAAAGACGCAAAGTGATATTAATACCTTGATGAATTCAGATGTTACTGGAAGTGAGTCAGACTTAGAGTGTGCCTGGGATTTTACTATGGTGCCTGAAAATGATGAAGCTATTGCAGATAAAACAGGAGAACATACTGCCAAAATAGTGGGCAACTATAAATGGATTTCATTGTAAAATTAATTGGTATTGATTAAGAAATAATAAAGATGAAAAAGTGTAATAGTTTATATAAAAGGGTTATATCCCTGATGGTCATACTAACATGCTGTGTCTACAGTATACAAGTTATTGCTCAAAACCAAACTGAAAAAGTAGTTGTTGTGGGTAAGGTAGCAGATGCAGATATGTTGCCTATCGTAGGGGCTAATGTTGTTATTGAATCTACCAGTATCGGAGTTATTACTGATATTGATGGAAATTTTAAAATTGATGTTCCAAAGAATAGTGTGTTAAGTATTTCCTTTATTGGGTATGTAACACAAAAATTTAAAATTAGTGGGCCAGATAATCTGGATGTTATTTTAGTTTCAGACATGTCGGAACTCGATGATGTTGTTGTTATTGGATATGGAACAGTTAAGAAGAAGGACTTAACTGGTAGTATTGAATCGCTTTCGGGTGATTTGTTGGTGAAGTCCAATAATACAAACATCACAGAAACCTTAAATGGAAATGTAAGTGGTGTGTTGGTAACTAAATCATCTAACCGACCTGGAGCGGATATGTCAATGCAGATTAGAGGTGTTAACTCGATTAATTCATCTAACGAACCTCTATATGTGATTAACGGAGTGCCATCATATTCAGGCATGAAACATTTAAATGCATCAGATATTGAGTCTATTGATGTATTAAAAGATGCTTCTTCAGCTGCAATTTACGGTTCGAGAGGAGCCAATGGTGTTGTGATTATAACAACTAAAGGGGCGAGTAAGAAAAAAGGATTCTCAATTGATTATACCGGTTCGTTTGGTGTAAAAACACCAACTCGGATTCCTGATATGATTGGGAATAAAGGCAATGGTTTGGAATATGTTGATTACCGTGTAGCCTTGTGGAAAAAGAAATATGGTGATGCTTCCTTATCAAGACCAGATTTCCTGACTGCTGATGAAAAAAGACGTATCCGTAATGGAGAATACTACGACTGGTTGCGTGAAATATCGGATCAGAGCTATGTTACTAATCACAGTATTTCAACGGCTGGCGGCAATGAAACTACTTCCTATTCATTTGGTATAGGATACCTGAACGATGAAGGTATGATAGGAAAAGAGGAATTTACCCGTTACACAGCTAATGTAGGTTTGGAGCATCGCTTTAATGATAAAATTACAACAGGGATATCTTCATACATTTCGGATCATAAAACCAATCACGGTTCTCAAGATGCATTGTTGAATGCTTATTTTCTGCCACCGATTGTAAGTCCTTATAACGATAATGGTAACTATGAATTTATTGTTCAACCTACTTCAAGTAAGATTAACCCATTCATCCAAAATGAAAATAATATCAGGGAATCTAAGGCCTTTTATTCCAATTTTTCTGGATTTTTGGAGCTGAAACTTATTGAAGGATTATCATTAAAATCACAGGTAGCTTATCAGTTCGACACCGATTTGTACGGTGAATGGATTGGAAAGTATACTCAGCAAAAGGGAGGGGTTAATCCAAGTGAAGCATACCGAAGAGAAGGTAGAAATACCAATGTTGTTTGGGATAATATTGTGAGCTATCATAAAGAAATCAATGAGAATCATAAGGTAGATGCCATCGGGCTTTTCAATATGCAAAAGGATACGCATCAAGGGTCTGCAATGCGAGGTATTGGTTTGCCTTATAAATCAGATTGGCATGCTATCCAGACTGCTGATGAAATTACAGACGTAAGCAGTTACTATTGGGAATCATCGATGACCTCTTATATGGGAAGAGTGAATTATACCTTAATGGATAAGTATATGATGACCTTAACAGGTCGTTATGATGGAACATCAAGGCTAAAGGGCGATAAGAGATGGGGATTTCTACCGGCGGCAGCCTTGGGATGGCAAATTAAAAAAGAAGGGTTTATGCAAGGTGTTGAAGCCATCAATAAGCTTAAGTTCCGATTGAGTTATGGTAAAACAGGTAACAATAACCTAAACCATAATATAACCTTAACAGAACTAGGACTTTCTCGTTATACTTTTGGCAGTAACGGCGTAAATGGTTTTGGGATTAGTAACGTGCTTGGGAATGAAGATTTAGAATGGGAGATGACCTCTGAGTATAACTTTGGACTTGATTTTGGTTTGTTTAATAACCGGATTGAAGGTACTGTAGACGTTTATACTCGAGAAACAGATGGGTTGATTTTTAATAGGGCTGTAGGTAGTGTAAACGGTTTTAATTCTGTTTATCAGAACATCGGTAAAACCAGTAATAAGGGGATTGAATTGACTTTGAACACTGTTAATATTTCGCAAACAAATTTCTACTGGAAAACGAATTTCACTTTTTCGTTAAATCGTAATAAGATAGAGGAGTTGTATGGGGATAATAAAGATGATTTAGGAAACCGCTGGTTTATAGGTGAACCTGTCAACGTAATTTATGATTTAAAGTACTTAGGAATCTGGCAGGCTGATGAGGAAGAGGAAGCGGGCAAATTTGGTCAAAGTGTTGGTCATATAAAAGTAGAAGATGTCAATGGCGATTATAATTTGGATCAACAAGATTTTCAAATACTTGGTACGCCTAGCCCGGATTGGACGGCGGGTATGGTCAACTCTTTTGTTTATAAACAATTTGATTTCTCGTTTGATATTTATGCCAGAGTTGGTGGACTTTATAATGACTCGTTTACCTATATGTTTACAGCCTGGGATAATGAGCATTGGAACAAGGCTGATGTGAATTATTGGACAGTAGAGAATGGAAGTAATGAATATCAGCAGGTTGGGGCACAGTCATATCACACACAGGTTCTTAGTAAAGTGTCAGGTACCTTTGTAAAGGTTCGGAATATTACCTTTGGTTATGCTCTGGGCAAATCTGTTCTTTCAAAGATAGGGCTGAGTAAGTTACGCTTATATAGTCAGGTGCAAAACCCATTCACATTTACCGATTTTATCGGTTCGGACCCTGAAACCATAGGTGAAAATGTGAACACTCAACTTTCACTTTATCCAATGACATTTACATTTGGGATTAACGCTAATTTTTAATTTTTGTAAGATATGTTGAAAACAGTCAAATATATTACACTAGGGATTGTGATCGCTGTGATGGCGTCTGCTTGCTCAGATCACCTTGAAGTCTACAATCCATCATCTATAACGGATGATTTTTATAATACTAAAGAAGGGCAAGAAGCCTTAGTAGTTGATATTTATTCAAAATACAGAGATATTTTTAATACTGGAGAATTGCAGTATTATGGTACTGACCTCTATATGGCGATTACAGAAAGTCCTAATGAACGAATGTTCAATGGTTATGATGCCTCTTTTAATTCTACCGCCGGTGTGGTTGGGCCATACTGGAACAACCTGTATAAAATAGTACAGGAGGCAAACACGTTGTTGACCCGTTGTTCTTTGGATACGGAAGGTATGACAACGGATGACTATAATGCACTAAAAGCTCAGGGTACTTTTTTTAGAGCATTGGCCTACTACTATCTGGTAGAAACATTTGGCGATGTACCTTTGTATACTTCAGAACAAAATTCTATCATCAGTGAGGCCACTCGTACAGTGGAATCAGAAGTGTACAATTTTATTATGGCCGACCTTGAAACAGTTGTTGATTTACTGGATTGGTCATCATCTGAACCAGGTCGTATTAATAAAGCAGCCTTATTGCAGTTGCTCGGGAAATTACACTTAACAAGAGCTTATAAGGCATACTCACAAGCCACAGATTTTGCTGTTGCTGCAGCTTATTTCGATCAAATCATTGATGAATCAGATGATGCTTATCATTTATTGGATAATTATGCCGATGTTTATTATGAGGAGAATCAAAATAATTCAGAGGTGATCTGGGCTATTCAATATGGTTTAGATAAAAATTATGTGGGAAGTGGAAATCCTCAGCAAGCTTTGTTTGCTTTTAATATTGTAGCCTTGGAACCTGACTTATTCGATCGTGTTCAAAAAGATTATTCCGCTGCTGATCGCTTATATTGGATTAATCCTAGAGTCCACCAGCTATTTGAGAATCCTTACCTCGATGCACGTTATGATGCAACATTTCAACGTGAGTTTTATGTAAATAACCCAGAAAGTGAGGATTTTGGTAAGCTTGGTTTGTATTTCCCTCGCTGGAATGATAATTCTGGTAATTCGAATGAGGCCTTACGTTTTTATCCATACTTAACAGATGGCGAATACACTTGGTATCCTCAGTCAACAGCATTGCCTGTACTGACAACAGGTTCGGATCGTATGCCTATCATTAAAAAATTTAAAGATACAAAGATGATCTGGGGAGGAACAGGTAGTCGTGAAGATGTCATATTTCGTTTGTCCGATGTATACCTAATGAGTGCTGAAGCACATTTGGGTGCTGGCAATAATGATGAGGCTGTTTCTCGTATTAATATAATACGCAGAAGAGCTGCCATTGACCAGGAATCAGAATCATCCATGGAAGTAAATGCTGTTGATCTGGATTTTATACTTGATGAAAGAGCTCGAGAATTATTAGGAGAACATGACAGGTGGTTTGATTTAAAGCGTACCGGGAAACTCATTAAAAGGGTGAGTGAGTATAATATTTTTGTCCAAAAGTACAATAACATTAATTCAAATCATTTAGTTCGTCCAATTCCACAGGATGAAATAAATAAAGTAAATGGATTGGTACAAAACAAGGGTTATTAAATTTTAAGGTAATGAAAATGAAAAATATGATATTGATATTAAAGATCTCCCTTTTAACGTTGATTACATCATTTACATCAGTGAGTTGTGATGATTATGAATCACCTGTAAGAAGCATTGAGGAAGAGCAAAGCACAAAACTATATGTTGAGCAGTATGATCCCACAAGTGATAAAGGCCAATATTGGCATCCTGAATCATCTACAAAACCAACATTATATTGGAACTGTGTAGAGGTGATACCAATTGGTAATATTAATGCTATAGGAGAAACAGAAAGAATAAGGGGACTTCAATACCACTTACTTGCCCAATCATTAGCGGGGCTTTCAAATAGGGCTGTAGAAGAAGGGAAAAGTCAAGTTGGAGTTTGGTTAAATGATCATAGTGGTTTGGCTTCATACAAATCATCAAAACAAGCTTTAAGCAGTATGGGAATTAGTGAGATTGGTATGCAAAGTGCAATCGAATTAGCTACTCGTAATTATGGAGAGAAAGATGGTATCAATCTAAAAATAAAGGATTTGTTTGATGGCTATGTTTTGACCGATGTGGAGAATAATCCGGAAAGTAATATTGTGGCATCAGTTGCTTCTCACGTATACAACTCGATTATTGTAGACGTTAGAGACAAAGACTATTATGAAAGTAACGGATATACAATGACCTATGATGCTTCTGAGAAAACGACCCAGGATGCCTGGAATGAGTTTAAAGATCATTGCAGTAATAAAGCATTGGTGGTTATGCCTGTTCAAACCGGGCAGTTAAGAGAATTTGCTATTAAAAATAACTTATTTGTAATAAACCTTAATAAGCAATATGCTACCTCACAGGGCGGACAAAATATTGCCTTGTTTGAAGAAGTACTTGAGTGGTTGGAGCCAAACTCACCAGTATATGGTTGGGAACAAGGTGTTGGAGAAGATCAGTTTGTAGAGCGTGTCTCAAAAACAGGAAACATAATGGTTCCTTACGACTGGGCTTATAATACCACTTTAACTTCTTTAGATTATAGACATAGGCAACCTGGCTTAGTAAAGGTAAAGAATCCTCAATTTATAAATTGGGAAGAAGAAGGTAAGAAATATGTTTCGTTTTATTTGTCAGATGGTGATAATGTGCAATGGATGATGAATACTTTTCCTGGTACAGATTACTACACGCATCCCGAGGTGAATAATGTAAAAATGTCTTTTGGTTTACCTGTTGATAACCTATCCATGATTGCACCATCGGTGTGTCAGTATTTGTTTGATAATCAAAATCCAGAAACATCTATAGTTCAGACGTTTGGGGGTGGTTATGGCTATGTTGATAATTATGCGCAAAATAAATCACGACCAACAATTCTTAAATCACTAGCTGAGGTTACCGCTGCGCATATGCGTCAACACCGTGTTAAAGTACTGGCCTTAATGGCTAAAGATGTAAAATCTGGTGCATCTGCAGAGGCTTATCAGGCTTATATTGATGCAAACGATCAGCTAGAAGGAATCATTTCGGTTCAATATAGCCCATATGCAGGAGGTGAAGGTGAAATAATGTGGTTTACTAATGCTAATGGGTATGATATTCCTGTAGTTACAGTGAAATATTCAATTTGGGATTTCGGAGGATATAACAATGTACGGGAGGGTACACCGGATTACATTGCAAATAAGTTGATCGGCTCTACAGATTCTGATCCCTTTAATTTAGTTATGGTTCATGCATGGAGTGGATTTAATGAAGCAGGAACGGTAAGTGGTGACATTAAAGGTGCTGGAGCTGCTAAACTATGTGCCGATAAGCTGAATGAAAACTATAAGGTTGTAAATATCGAAGAGATGATATGGCGAATAAGAATGCATTATCGTCCAGAACAAACTAAACAATATTTTAACGAAGTTTTCTAAGATAGTGGCTCAAATTATAGCTCTTATCATTAGCTATTCAATTATTCTAATGATAAGAGCTTAGTTAAAGACTTGGTATATAATGCTTTTTGAAAAAAAAACATCAAGCTATTGCGATAGCTGTGTTCTTATATTTATTATTTAAACTTTATTTTTTATGAAAAACTTTGACTATAAATTTTTAACTGTATTGGTTGCGTTAGCCATTACAATGCTGAATGAAGTTCATTCGCAAATACATGTTTCAACAGTGGCCGATTTACAGGCTATGTCTTCCAATCCATCAGGGGGTTATATTCTGGATAATGATATTGATATGCAAAATCAGAGCTGGACTTCATTTGATTTTACTGGAACGATTAATGGTGGTGGTTATTCAATTCTAAACCTAAGTATCCAGCATGATGGAGACCGTGGCGGATTATTTAACAACATTACCGGTGCCACTATTTCAAACCTGGGTTTAAAGAATTTAACTGTTAATACACCTAATGCCTGGACAGCTGGTTTTGCGGGTAATGGCAGTAATTCAACCATTACGAAATGTTTTGTTACAGGATCTATAACCTCTAATGGTTTTGCGGGTAGTTTTATCGGACATGTAGATAATTCAATTGTTTCAGAATGTTATTCTACAGCTAATGTTACAGGAAGAGATCATGTAGGTGGTATCGTAGCGCATGTTAATGGTAATGGGGCTACTATTGAAAATTGCTATTATAACGGAAATGTGTACTCAACAGGATGGCAAGTTGGTGGTATTGCCGGTTGGGCTGAAGGTAGCACTGTTATCACAAAATGTTATGTGAAGGGTACTACAGGAAGCGAAAGTGGTTTTTCCGGAGGAATGCTTGGAGTGGCTCCAGGTGGACAAAATGTTAGTGTAACAAAATGTATTGCTATGCAAACTTCAATGACTACTGTTAACCCAGATATTGAAAAGACCTATAGAATAATTGGAGATCATGCCGGCGTAACATTCACTAATAACTATGGTTTTGATCAGATGGGCTTAACAGATCCACATAAGTTTTTCTGGGAAAGTGCTGCAGATGGCAAGGATGGAGCTGATATTACATCAAGTCAATTTAAAGATGCTACTTTTTATTCTACTAATTTAAATTGGGATTTTTCTCAAATATGGTACATGGATACCGATGGTCCTGTTTTAAGATGGCAAGGTGATTTTCCGACTTCATTAATAAATGCTGAGGTCTCAAATATAAAAGTATTTGTTACTCAAGGGCAGATTCATGTTGTTGGCGCAGAAGCCAATTCTCTTGTAGAGATTTTTGATATTACCGGAAAGCGAAAAGTGAGTGAATATATCAAAAGTTCAGAATCTGTATATACTGTGAAGGGAATTTTGATTGTACGAGTAGCTTCTGAGAATGGAACTACTGTGAATAAGGTTGTTAATTTATAAACAGTATTAGGGTTAATACATAAAGTCGGTAAGCAATTGCAAACCGGCTTTATACCTACGCTTTATATTTAAATTGTTTTAGTCCATATCAGAGCTGCCCAAAATAATTGGTGCTTCGTCTCAAACCAGACTTACTTTTTATTCATTTAAGTTTAATTTCAATTGTATTCATGATTTTCGTTTCACTACAATTGATTCTTGATGACAAAAACTAAGGAAAAAACATCAAGGCTGCTTTAAAAATAACGTTCTTATTTGCATTAATATTAAGTATGGCCAAGCGATCTTCAAGCAAAGCTCTCAGCTTCCGGTCTTATTAAATCTTTATACAAAACAAAAGTAATTTTTAAAGAGGCTGTTTACTTGTCTAGTGCAAAATAACCCCCAACCTATATAAACTATTACAAAAAGCACTTAATTAAGTATTTACCTAAAAACAACATGAAAGTTTAGGGCAGAAGTGAGTCCATATGATAAATCACTAGTGTCTGGTAAATAGTTACAGACATGGTATTTTATGTACTACATTTTATTTACTTCTAAGTTTCTATAGGCCTAACTTCAAAGAAACTATGAAAAATGTTTAGGCGAATAATAAATTGTATTAAATAGATTTATGATAGGTATGAGTCGGATTTTGAGATATAGCGATGTAGATTGTTTTTCTGTTCATATGGCAGATGGATGGTCAAAAATATATAAAGCTGACAAACTAAAAGAAGTATTTAATGATTTAACATTAAATATGGCTTTTAAATTCGCAGTTGTTAATTTAAAGAATAAATATGTTCCTTTTATAATTTTTGATCGTTTAGAGTTTATTAGCTTTTTGAATGGATTTGTATATGTAGATTAAACAAAATGTATGCAATAAGGAAGTAATTGATGTACTATTTCAATACATAAGCCATTCCGGGATATATGGGAAAAAGTAGGATGTTAATGTTTAATGCTAATATCAAAACTTACTACTCAGAGATGTTTAGGGAGCTTACTTTCAAACAAAAACACAAGTTGATATTGAATATCAGCAAATTAACAATAAAATAATTTAAATATTCGGATTTGCCGGATAAAACTAATATCAAAGAATGAAAAGTTATTTTTTAATCTCCATTAGCTTTTGCCTCCTGTTTATTGGTGGGTATGAAGTTGAAGGTCAGTATTGGCATCCTGAATCATCTACAAAACCAGCATTATATTGGAATTGTGTAGAGGTGATTCCTGTTGGCAACATTAATGCTATTGGTGAAACAGAAAGAATAAGGGGGCTTCAATACCACTTACTTGCTCAATCAATTGCGGGTCTTTCAAATAGAGCGGTAGAAGAAGGGAAAAGTCAGGTCGGAGTTTGGTTAAATGATCATAGTGGAAAGGTTTCATACCAATCATCAAAGCAGGCTTTAAGCGATATGGGAATAAGTGAGATTGGTATGCAAAGTGCAATCGAATTAGCCACTCGGAATTACGGAATGGTAAACGGAATAAATGTTAAAATCAAAGATTTATTTGATGGATATGTTTTAACCGATGTGGTGAATAATCCAGAAAGTAATATTGTGGCATCAGTTGCTTCTCATGTATACAACTCGATTATTGTAGATGTGAGAGACAAAGACTATTATGAAAGTTATGGATATACAATGACCTATGATGCTTCTCAGAAAACGACCCAGGATGCCTGGAATGAGTTTAAAGGTCATTGCAGTAATAAAGCATTGGTGGTTATGCCTGTTCAAACTGGGCAGTTAAGAGAATTTGCTATTAAAAACAACTTATTTGTAATAAACCTTAATAAGGAATACGGTACCTCACAGGGCGGACAAAATATTGCCTTACTTGAAGAAGTGCTTGAGTGGTTGGAACCAAACTCTCCAGTATATGGTTGGGAACAAGGGGTTGGGGAAGATCAGTTTGTAGAGCGTATTTCAAAAAAAGGAAACATAATGATTCCTTACGACTGGGCTTATAATACCACCTTAACTTCTTTAGATTATAGACAGAGGCAGCCTGGTTTAGTAAAGGTAGTGGATCCACAATCTATAAATTGGGAAGAAGAAGGTAAGAAATATGTTTCGTTTTATCTGTCAGATGGTGATAATGTGCAATGGATGATGAATGACTTTTTAAGTACGGATTACTACACACATCCTGAGGCGAATAATGTAAAAATGTCTTTTGGTCTACCTGTTGATAACCTATCCATGATTGCACCCTCAGTGTGTCAGTATTTATTTGATAATCAAAATTCAGAAACATCTATAGTTCAGACGTTTGGTGGTGGTTATGGCTATGTTGATAACTATGCGCTAGATAAATCGCGAACAATTATTCTTAAATCGCTAGCTGAGGCTACTGCTGCGCATATGCGTCAATACGGTGTAAAAGTACTGGCCTTAATGGCTAAAGATGTTAAATCTGGTGCATCTGCAGAGGCTTACCAGGCTTATATTGATGCAAACGATCAGTTAGAAGGAATCATTTCGGTTCAATATAGCCCATATGCAGGAGGTGAAGGTGAAATAATGTGGTTTACCAATGCTAACGGGTTCGATATTCCTGTAGTTACAGTGAAATATTCAATTTGGGATTTCGGAGGATATAACAATGTACAGGAGGGTACACCAGATTATATTGCAAATAAGTTGATCAGCTCTACAGATTCTGATCCCTTTAATCTAGTTATGGTTCATGCATGGAGTGGATTTAATGAAGCAGGAACTGTAAGTGGTAACATTAAAGGTGCTGGAGCTGCTAAGCTATGTGCCGATAAGCTGAATGAAAACTATAGGGTTGTAAATATCGAAGAGATGATATGGCGAATAAGAATGCATTATCGTCCTGAGCAGACACAATCTATTTTTATTGCAACTGATATATTAAATGCTGACACTTTAGGTGTTAAAGTTTTTAGCGCACACGGGCAGGTACATGTGGTTGGGGTAAACACTAATTCACTTGTAGAGATTTATGATATGACAGGTAAACTTATAGTAAGTGAATACAATACAAGTACAGAACTTGTATATAATGTGAAGGGAGTTCTAATTGTACGAGTGACTTCTGGGAAAGAAACAACAGTAAACAAGCTTATCAATCTATAGGCAGCATTAAGGTTAATATATATAAATGCGATAGAATACAAAAAGAATATCTCAAGTAGATTTAGTTCTTCAGGATTAATTTATATAATCCTGAATTACAGTTTCTCTCTTTTTAATTGAATAGCAGTTTATTTTATTTCAGAGAATCTTCATGACAAAAAATTAAAGTTTTACTGTGCAGGGTTGTGGAGATATATTTGGCTGGTATTAAGTTATTTAATCGTATTTTAATCGCTTTCTTACCTGTACTTAATCGTATTTTTAACCCTTGCTGTATACATTTGTTAATAGATTTTGACGAAATTTTAAATTTTGCATGTATAGTTGCGAACAGACTATGTATCTATACTGAATATTGAAGGGTTATACATTTTTTTAAACATTTTAATACATTAAATAATGAAGAGTTATTTTTTATTCACCATTATATTCTACTTCTTATGCATCGGTATACATCAAGTTGAAGGCCAATCTGTATCTAATAATAGTTTAGTGGAATACGTTAATCCCTTAATAGGAACCGATTCGGAGTTTGCTTTATCTAATGGCAATACTTATCCTGCGATTGCAATGCCTTGGGGGATGAATTTCTGGACACCACAGACAGGATCAATGGGTGATGGTTGGGGGTATACCTATGATGCAAAAAAAATACGCGGATTTAAGCAAACCCATCAACCTAGTCCATGGATTAATGATTATGCAGCCTTTTCATTATTTCCAGAAACGGGGCAACTAAAAATTGACGAAAATGAAAGAGGTTCATGGTTTTCTCATAAGACGGAGATTAGTCAGCCTCACTATTACAGTGTTTATCTTGCGGATTATGACGTAACTACAGAAATTACGCCTACAGAACGCGGTGCACAGTTTCGATTTACTTTTCCTGAATCGGAGCAATCCCATATAATAATTGATGGCTTTGATAAGGGCTCAATGATTAAGGTTCTACCTGAACAAAATAAAATTATTGGATATTGCAGGAATAATAGTGGTGGGGTACCTGATAATTTCCATAATTATTTTGTGATCATGTTTGATAAAGATTTTGAAGTGGCAAAATCATGGGAAAAGGGTAAGGGCGAAATTCAAGTATCAGATAAGTTACATAAGAATGGAAATCACGTAGGAGCTGTTGTTTCGTTTAAAACGACCGATGGCGAACAAGTAGTAGCCAAAGTTGCTTCCTCGTTTATTAGTCATGAACAAGCTGAACTGAACTTGCAACGTGAAATAGGTAGGGATAGCTTTAATGTTACTAAAAACAAAGGTGCTGAGAAATGGAACAAAGAACTTGGGCGAATAGAAGTTAGCGGTGGTACAACCGAACAATACCGAACTTTTTATTCTGCTTTATATAGAGTTTTACTTTTTCCGCGTCAGTTTCATGAAATTAATGCCAATGGAGACATTGTACATTATAGCCCATACAATGGTAAAGTGTTGCCAGGTTATATGTACACCGATAATGGATTCTGGGATACCTTTAGGGCTGTATTTCCATTTTTCACTATCATGTACCCCGATGAGTTGAGCAAAATCATGCAAGGCTTGGTGAATACCTACAACGAAAGTGGTTGGTTGCCGGAGTGGGCAAGTCCAGGACATAGAGATTGTATGGTAGGTTCAAATTCTGCTATTAATATTGCTGATGCATACTTACGTGGAATAAGAGGTTATGATATCGACACACTTTATGAAGCCATCTTAAAGAATAGTGAAAATGAAGGACCTTTAAGTTCTGTAGGGCGTTTAGGTGCGTCGTATTACAATACATTAGGTTATATTCCCTATAATGTGGGAGTAAAAGAGAATACTGCTCGTACGCTCGAATATGCTTTTGCTGACTGGAATATTGCACAATTAGGAAAAGCACTAAACAGACCAAAGAAAGAAATAAGGATGTTTGAGCAGCGTGCAATGAATTACAAGAACGTATTTGATTCTGAAATTGGTTTTGTGAGAGGTAAAAACCAGGATGGAAGCTGGTCAAAAACATATTCACCTGACAAATGGGGGGACGCTTTTACAGAGGGCTCTGCCTGGCATTGGACATGGTGTGTATTTCATGATCCATTGGGCTTGGCGAAAGAATTTGGAGGTGTGGATAAAATGAGATATCGTCTAGATGAAGTGTTTACGAGTGCTCCAACTTTTGATTATTCCTACTATGGTCAACAGATTCATGAAATAACTGAGATGTTAGTAGCTGATATGGGACAATATGCGCATGGTAATCAGCCTATACAGCATGCAGTTTATCTTTATAACTGGTTGGATCAACCTTGGAAAGCACAATATAGAGTTAGGCAGATAATGGATAAATTATACTCATCGGCCCCAGATGGTTTATGTGGTGATGAAGATAATGGTCAAACCTCAGCGTGGTATGTATTTTCAGCAGCCGGCTTCTACCCTGTTGCTCCGGGAACAGGACAGTATGCTATAGGAAGTCCATTATTCCAAGAGGTGAAGTTCCATTTACAAAATGGAAAAACCTTTGTTGTAAAGGCTCCTTTAAACTCTGGTGAAAACATATACATTCAATCTGTAAAACGAAATAAGGAAGCATATCAAAAGACTTATATCACTTTTGAGGATATTACAGAAGGTGTTGAGTTAAATTTTGAAATGGGAAAGTCACCAAATAAGAGTTTTGGGGTGCAAAAAAATAGTAAGCCTTATTCGGTTACTGAATAGTTGTTAATGTTTTGATTAAGGAAATATGAGAATTATAAAATATATTTTACTACTGACTGTCTTTGCTTCCTGTTCTTCTAAACAGAGTGCAGATACATCAGCGTTTAATTTAGAATCGGCCTACTGGTGGCCGCAACAGAAAGCGCCATCTGTAATATTAGAATTTAAGGAAAGTTCAGACTATAACGAGAATACGCTTATTTATTCTTTGGCCGGCCTTATGGCGCGGGGAGTAAATGAAGGAGAAACGGACAAAATGATCTGGATGCAAACATCCAACAGGAATTATGAAAAATGGTACGAAGGCTTACAAAGCCGACTTAAAGTGCAGGTTCAGGGGGAATATAATGCTGAAGAATTATTAGTAGAATGTATGTCGGAAATTGACATTAAGGGATATGTACTCTTTAAAAAGCCACAATCTTTCGACTGGAATATTTACAATGAAAGCGAAGATGAATCGTACAATGTGGCTTGTATGTATGCAGGAGTACTAGGTGCCGTAACTATCGAAGAAGGTTTGGAAGAAATCGCAAAAAAAGCCGGACTAAAAATGCTTAAAGATGCCAGAGATATTTCATCGAATGCTTGTTTTAGAGAATTAAAGGATCAGCTAGATAATAACTCGGTCATGACGATGCATCCTGCCCGGCCTAATATAAGAGACTATGCAGTGGCTCATAAAACACCCATAGGGTTTGGTGTAAATGATTTCGTGTCAAAAATACTTGAGTGGACAAAACCGGGTTCACCTCTTTTAGGATGGAATATTGGAGGCGAAAGTGAATTTGTCATTCCTGCTACAGTTTATGGAATTATTAACACAGCAAGTAATTGGTGTCAAAACTCCCTTATTCTCTCTTCTAATTCAATTAACGAGGAGCTTCCTAGATTTAAGAGTCTCGATCCTTCTACTATTGATTATGAGAAAGGCAATCACTTTCACTCGTTTTTGATGAGTGATGGTGACAATATGCAATGGACAATGGGTTCTTTTGTTTTATCAAATGACTATTGGGCAAGCCCTTATTTAAGCAGTGTGCCTGTTAGTTTTACCTCTTGCCCTTTAAATATTTCAATGATGGCTCCTGATGCTTACAAAGCGATGGTAAAAAGCCAGAAGGATGGAATTTCTGTTGTTGAATATGGTGGAGGTTATCAGTACCCTGATTTATTTGCTACCAATAGGGGTGATGAAGCTCCACAAATATCGCGCGATTTCGTTAAGAAAGTTAATGTTCATATGAAACGAACAGGAACCAAAGTGTTTGGATTTCTGGTTCATGACCTGGATAGTAAGGCAGCTCTGGATGCTTACCAGATTTATGCGGAAGAATTGGAGGATATTGCCGGCATAATTGCAGTGCAATATGCACCTTATCAAGGAGGATTAGGTGATGTGTATTGGTTCAAAAATAAAAAAGGAATAGAAATCCCAGTGGTCACAGCCAAATACTCAATGTGGAAAGACTTGAAAATGATGGAAGATTATGCCGGGAATCCAAAAACTTTACCTGCAAAAATAAACCGGGATGTAGAAAAGGATAAGGCAGAGGGTAAAAAATCGTTTTCGTGGACTGCGGTTCATGCCTGGTCTAAGTTCCATAATCCTGCTTACCCGAATAACCCCGATGAATTGGCAGCCGGTGTTGCTCCTGTAAAATGGACTACCGAAAAAATGTTGCAAGATATCAATGTTGTTTCCATCGAAGAACTTCTATGGCGAATAAGAATGCAGCATAATCCTGAGCAGACAAAAGCGCTTATTTATAATTAGTGGTTAAAAACAAGTGATAGCTAACTAGCCCAACACCTAAGTAATTCATTCTTTTGTAGAGCGTCTCGTGGAATTAATTTGAACTTTAGTTTAAGTATCAAAGAACAAACTATTGGGCTGTAAGAAAAGGTGAATGGAAAATTATTGTATAAGCCGATTGACTCTTTCGGGAAAGGGAGGATAACTGATAAGGATGAATATTTCCTTGTTAACTAGACCGTAAGACTTGATGAGATCATAATATTGCTAAAATGTTATTGATAAAGTTGAAGAACTGAAAATGCCATATAAAAGATGGTATAAAAGAAATCTGGAAACCAATACAATGAAAACCCTATTCGTAACTAAATTATTTTTATTGTTAACTAAATTTTATTTTTAATTAAATTACATTTTATGAAAAAGTTTCGAATTTTATTGTTGGTATTAACTGTAATGATTGTTTCTTGTTCTGAAGACTCTTTTGAAGAACTATCTAATGACCAGGCTATAATCGCAGAAAACGGACGGTTAAAAAGTGCAAATGAAAATATTCTTGCCAAAAGTTTAGTACTGAATAAATGGCGTTCTGGTGTAGAATTATATGCAATGAGCTATAATGATATGCGCAATACTATTATTGTTGAAATGAGTAATCGAACATCTGATCCTGTATCCCTATTGCAAAATTTAAGTGATTATGATTTATCATATGTTAGTTTGATGTACCGTTTTTTGCTCGACTCTGGAACAAAAACAGGGACTGAGCTTGCTGCTATGAGTACAGAGGACTTTAGAAATACTATAATTGTTGCTAATAGTAATAATACTAGCTATCTAATTTCTGAATTGCAAGGGTTTGACAATGCTAAAAATCTCAGAATAGCATATAGTTGGTGGTTACCAATTAATTGTGCAAGTAATATTGCAAGTTTAACTGATTGTAATTCTGGAAATGCTTTGTTTGATTTAAAAGATGATCAAAATAGATCAATCCAAGTATTGAGAGTTGTTAAGGCTGATGAAGCAAAATACACCTATTTAGGTGTTTATCACGGCCAGATTGCGCCCAATCATTTTAATCTTTACCTGGCTGGAAGTAATGATCTCCAAAACTGGGAGTATATTAAAACTATAGGAGATAGAGCAC
The DNA here is from genome assembly GCF_005877885.1 of Labilibacter sediminis. GTDB lineage: Bacteria > Bacteroidota > Bacteroidia > Bacteroidales > Marinilabiliaceae > Saccharicrinis > Saccharicrinis sediminis. The sequence goes on along the minus strand of NZ_VCHY01000001.1, from coordinate 563,665 downwards.
ATCAAGGAGATATTGAAAAATGGGGTACTGGTTATTTAGTGGCCAACGAGCAAGATGTGGTTGAAGGATCAAATAATATTCAAGTTAGATATTACTCAAGTTATCAAAAATTGATCAAAAATCAGCCTTCATCAAGTGTGTCAATACCTCGTTTATTTGCTCAAACAGCTGAAGGAACACCAGATATACGTCAAATTGAAGGAGCATCTCCAGGTGAATCTCGAATTTACTTAGGATTTCATTATTATGAAAATCAGGATGTTGATAAACAGGCATTTGGAGTTTTAAATAATTTTGTAGACTTTAGAGGATGGAAAGATGAAATAGCAAATTACAATATAACAGAGATGGGATTTGTTGGTAATATTGGTGCCAGATCTAGTTTTTACTCAGGAAGTGATCAATATGTGATTCTAGAAGCTCAGACACAAAAAAACCTTTGGGAAGGATGGCGTTTATTATTAGGAGATGGAGGGTTTTATACTCAATTAAATATTCAAACACCTAAAGGTTCTACTTCTTTTGCAAACCCAGGTATTGCCGACTTTGGAAACGGTAATTTTGGTGTAACAAGTTTTTTACCTACAGAAGGGAATCAGCCAGGGGAAATTGGACAATTGCTTTATACAGTAAGTTTAAACTGATGTGATTCAATGTAAAAATTACTAAAATTATGTAGAATGTGTTGTTATTGCAAAGCATATCAATACGTATTCTAATCTTATTTCCAAATAATAAAAACTCCCGGTTGAAAATAATCAACCGGGAGTTTTCAATTCATCCAAAACAACTGGAAACTATTCTATTTACATCATCTGTATAAGTCAATTTGTGAATCCTTTAGTTTTTCTGACAATATCTGTATGTTGATACTAGTCTTTTGATTCGTAATTCTTGCATAAATTTGAGTGGTTTTAATATTCATGAGCAAGTTTTTTGCTTACAGATTCGATAGGAACACCGTTTGATAGGGTACGGTAATCGCAAAAGTATGTCAGGAGAGGTGAAATTTGAGGTTTTTGTTTATAATTTTTTGTATTGAAATGACTGCTTTTCCATTAATGTTAATTCTGGCCACAAAAGGTGAATTTAAAGCAGGTGTTGACCCGACTGAAGTAGTGGGTGAATGTGTACCCGGGGCTGATTATACTGAAAGTAATACCTTTCATTACTTGTTCTATGTTCAGTATGATATTTCTGGTTTAATGCAATTAATGGGTGATAAGGATGTTTCTGTTTAAAAACTTGGTTTCCGGTTTTTTGTAAAAAACGAAACATGAAGTACGCACCGTGATTTGGGATATCTTTGGCACTTACGAACAATAATATATCTAATTGATATTTCTTTATGGAGAAGTATATTGGTTACAGGTGTTATGTTTGTATAATACAGTATTAATTTTATTATTGATCTTCTACCGCAAATAAGAAATATATACAGTAAGCATAATTCTTTAGAGAAATAGAAATGTTTTGTAATTAAAAAGGTTTCAATATTCGTGCCTAAAAGAAGCAAAAATAGATATGGAAATAAAATTGTACTTTTGAAATATTTAAAGTGCTTAATTAATACCAGATATTATTTGAAAATCATATGTTACATTATAGATTTTATTTGTTTTGTTTGTTTTTTATATTAATCCCAATTACTTTTTTGGGTCAGGGCATTTCATTTATTTCAAATGATAAGTTAATTAAAGAAAGGACTTCATACAATGTATTCGATTTAAAACAACCAACTTTTGGAAATGCGTTTTCTTTAGAATTTGATCTCTCTATTGAACAATTAGAAACCTTTGGGTATATATTCACCATTAAGGATATTAACGAGCAAGATGCTTTATCATTAATTTATATCAATAATAATTCAGTTCCGGAATTGAGGTTTAATGTGGAAGGGAAAGAAAATCTATTGGTAATTAAACTTAATAACGATGAAATAGGGTTAAAAAGAAGAATTAAATGTTTGATACGATTTGATTTTAAAGGCAATCAGATAAAGTTTGAAGTCAATAATCATAGATATGAAACTACATATGCTATTCCCAAAGCTATTTGTAAGCCACAATTGGTTTTTGGAAAAACAGATCATTCAATTGATGTACCCGCTTTTAGACTTCGTAATTTAAAAATTAGTAGCGGAAAAATAAATTTTAACTTTCATTTTAATGAAAGCGAAGGAAATATAGTTTATGATACTAAAGGAAGAGGAATTGGGCATGTAACTAATCCTATATGGCTTATTAATGATTCATTTCATTGGAAGTTAAAAAAGGTATTGCATTTTGATGAAGTATCAGCAATTGCTTTTAGTAAAAGTCAACAAAAAATAATCATTACTCAAAAAGATTCTATTGGATTTTTTGATTTGTTTACTGAAGAATTTGATAAAGTTGCCTCGGTAAATAGATTAGAGGTGCCTATGAGGTTGGGCTTGAGTATTATTAATGATGAACATGAGCGTTTAGTTGTGTATGAACTAAATGATGTTGCAAATGATTATAATATTGCATCATTACATTTAGATTCTATGCGGTGGTCTTACCTTTCTGTGAAACTGTTTGATCAGCAAAGACATCATCATAACTCATGGTTTGATGAAGAGAATAATAGATTATATATTTTTGGAGGTTATGGAAATAAGAGATTTACCAATAGTATTAATTATTTTGATTTTGATTTAAAAGTTTGGTGTGAACAAAGCTTTAAGGGTGATGTTATCTTTCCTCGTTTTTTTTCTGGTATCGTAAAATATAATAGGAATGAAATACTTTTATTCGGAGGTGCTGGAAATAAATCAGGAGATCAGAGTCTTGGTAAAGAGTATTATAAGGATTGTTACCGGGTCAATTTGTCTACTAATGTTATCAATAAGTTGTGGGAGATTAATAGAGATGTAGATTTTGTAAGTAGTAGAAATATGATCTTATCAAAAGATAGTGCTTCTTTTTATACTCTTAATTATGAAGAGTATATTCCAAATACCTTCTTGCAATTATATAAATATAGTATTGAAAACGGTATTTCAGAACCTTATGGAGATTCGATTCCGATGATATCGGAGCGAATAAGAACTAATGCTAACTTATATCTCAATAAAGGAGAACTGTATTGCGTAATACAAGAATTTGAGCTTAGCGGAGCTAATGTGATAAAGATTTATTCAATAGACTTTCCGCCAGTAACAGCAAATCAGTTAATAAAAATACAAAGTAAAAAAGGAAGTGTTTATCTCTATATGCTCATTACGGTTATAATATTATTGTGTGTAATTTATTATTTATATACTCTGAAATTAAGAAAACGTAAAACATATCAAAAAGAAATATTATATCTAAATACGCTAAGCTTACCAAATATTAGCGAGATGAGTAAAAATAATTCAATTTCTTTATTTGGTAATTTCAAGGTTATTGATCGTAATGGTAGAGATATATCCTATTTGTTTAGCCCAAAGGTTAAACACCTTTTATTAATATTGTTACTTAATTGTAAGAAAGAAGATGGCGTTTCCTCTGAAGATATATATGATGCATTATGGCCTGATAAAGAAAAGTCAAGTGCAAAAAATCTTAAGAATGTTACCATTAACCAACTTAGAAAAATATTAACTGATCTTGATGGAATTAAAATTGTTTATGACCGAACATCTTTTAAAATTGTGACATCAGGTATGATATCAATTGATTTTTTGGATTTTCAATATCATTTGAATCATTTTAATGACAATACACAAGAATCATTAAACCAAATGTACAGTATTATTAGTAAAGGACCTTTCTTAAAGGGGGCTAGTCTTGAGTATTTTGATAAGGAGAAACAATTGATGGAGGATCAAATACTAAATATTGTGGAAAATATTTTAGATATATGTTACAAATCAAATTCTTATCGGAATGTACTATTGGCAACTCATATTTTATTATCTGTTGATCCTGTTAATGAAACAGCACTTGGTTATAGGATCTGTACTTATAAAAAGTTAAAGATGATGGGAGAAGCAAAAAAAGAGTATAATTCGTTTTTGGTTGAATATTTAAAAGCTTATAATGAGAATTTTAATAAAACCTTCAATGAGATCGTAAGTCAATCGCCAGAAAGAAATCTGGTTAAACCAAAATAGATTACTCTGGGAGTGACGGTTTGAGGTTTTTCAGGATATTTAAATTAGGAAAGGTTATCTTAAATACTTATTTAGTTTTGAAGATAACCTTTCGTTGTTTTGAGCCGTTAGTAAATTGAATTACGTTGTACTTTTTGCGTAAGCGGTTCCGAGCTCAATTTTGATTACCAATTATTATCGTGTTGAGGTTTGTTGGGTATGCGAAGTTGTTGCTGAAGTGTCTGATAATAATACAATTAGGCCTTAGTGTCTAATTCGCTGCTGACGACGTGCTTAGATTAAGCTTTTGAGACAATGACTTAATATCTTCAAGTGCCTCATATTGCTCATGTTTTAGAAAATAGTTTTCAAATGCTTTTAAAAGAAGTAAATGATTTGCTGATGCAATAATGAATTTAATCTCAACACCTTCACAGTCAATTACAAACCACCAGCTTGATTGATCGACCTGTTGACTCAACATTTCAATAAAACTTTTGTGACTCATATTTGTGCCTGGAATCAATTGTTCAATAAGCATATCAAAACCAGCTGGTTCAATTTCAAGAGAAAGGATCTCTTCTTCTGTATGTTTCATGTTTAGGTTGTATATTGGTTGTTGTTAAATATAGTAATTATTTTTTATTGTTGATTTGTGTTTTAGTGGTGTCGTGATATCGTTTTATCGTGATGTGTCTGTCGTGATTGGTATGTTGAAGTGTTGAATTGTCGATTTGTCGATTTGTTGATTCGTAGTGTCGTTATATAGTGGTGTCGTAGTATCGTAATGTTGTAAAATTGTTGATATGATTGTGTCGATGCCTATCTTCTTTTGTCTTTCGCCTCATCGGGGAATGAGATTACATTGAGCATTTCGCGTAGGCGACTCCGTACCCTGGCACCGTATTGCTTTTCTATTTCAGAGGCATTGAGATTGGTAGTGATATGCGTGATGAGGCCATCTGAAATAAAAAGGTCGTAACGAGAGAGTAATATTTCGGAAAGCACGTTGCATTGGTTTCCGAAATGCTTTAGGTTATGTTCGGCTCCCAAGTCATCGAAACAGATGGTCTTGGGTATTTTGTTGCCTGGCGATATGGCAAAGCTTTTTCTGCTGTAACGATGAATGACATCATAGCCGTCTTTATGAAATTCAAAACTGATGTCACGACAGGATTTGATCTGATAACTTTTGTTTTCAGGAAGCAATAGTCGCATGAGGTGCATCAATGAGGTTTTGCCAGCTCCAATGGGACCGCAGAGCATTATTCCTTTGTTAGGGTCGAGTCCCTCGTTTATGGTATTTTCTTTATCCCGAATCATGTAAACAAAAAGTTTACGTATAATGGGCATATCTTCACTTATTAACTTAAAGTGATGTTCGTATATCTCTTTCCCTTTTTGAGTGATGAATTCGAGACTTTTTTCGTAATTATAGATGATTTGGTTGTTTGTAATGGTGTAGAACATGGTTAATGTGTTAATGTGGGGATTTGTTAATTTGACTATTTGTTGATATGTTTCTTGGTGATATCGCCTATGGGTGGTGTCGGGTTTTCGTTTTGTCGTGATGTCGACAAAGTGTGATATCGGGTTATCGTGGTTTTAATTTAAAGCGGTTCGTGGTAATTGGTTCCCTGGAATGGTTTTTCCTGGTTTGTGGGTTTGTTTTGAGCGTTGTTATTTCCCTTTGAAGGTTTTGTTGATGAGGTTTGGAATTTTTGGATGTTGAGCATCCAGTTCCGGGCAGCAGCTTTCCAGTCTTTCATTTTTGACCGGCCACCTACCATCCAACCATTACTTTCGTAATAATTGAAGAAGCGTTCGGCTTCGGTTTCGGGATGACCTTTTTGTTGAAAATAGATTTTGATGTGATTGAGAGGGGGAGGTGTGAATTTCTTTTTTGATTGGGCCATAGTAGTCATCTTTCTAAGTCGCTCCAAATGTTTCATGATACCATTGTTTGAAAGTGGTCTCTGGTGATCGACTGGTCTATAACTTCTTAGGTAGGATTCGAACTCTGTGATAAATTGATAATTTAACTGTCGTAAATAAATATCATCCACTTTCTTTTTTTCTTTGAGAAAGCGAATAATATACTTTTGGGTAGTAAAGTAGTTTTTAAGCGTTCCGTAGCTGAGTTTTTCAGTTTGGCTGGTATTATGATATTTTATTAATCCCAACAGGGTTTTGCCTTTGTCAACATTACCAAAAAAATAATTTTTAAGGACATTGGGAGTGACAAGTTCTTCTTTTAGAGTAATTTCTCTATGGATATTGACCAGTTTAGATCTTACCTGGTCAATATAGGTGTTTGCTTGTTTGAAATCTTTGTATTTGCTATCTAATCTTTCTTTTTGAGGATTCCAGGCATCTTTGTTTACAGATTTGACAACAGTAAACTCGGATCGTTTACCATTGATGGTTATGCGACAGAAGATATTAAAATAGTTCTGGTGTTTTTTATCAGTTCTTTCAATAAAGGAAACTGTAAATGTGGTGTTTGTGGTCATAATTCTTGTTTTTGATTGTGGTTAAATGGTTTAAATCTTTGTATGGCGTCAAAGATTTGTTCACCAAATTCTATCAATATCAATCAAAAAAGATGACCTAAATGAGTAAAATTAATCTCTGTATCTATTTGTTTGTGAGTTTGATACAGGTGTTCTGGTGAGCAAATATAGGAAATGATTTTTACTCCCGAATAGTTCACCAGAAATATGAATTATATTGGTTTAAACTGATATGACAAAAAACAAAAAAGCCTGTAAATCATACGATTCACAAGCTTTTGACTTTAAAGATTCCTATAAGTGTCGGGATGACAAGATTTGAACTTGCGACCCCTCGCCCCCCAGACGAGTACGCTACCAGACTGCGCCACATCCCGATTGTTTAAGACTACGTGTCAAAAATATATAAAATTCTTAAACAATAATATTGTTCAACTATAATTGTCAACATATTTTTTAACGTATTACAATATCAACTATTTGAACAAAAAGGTGAATTAACCAAGTGAGTTAAAGGATGTTAAAATATGAACAATGAGGTTGCGCTGCCGTACCAACCGTTAGTTTTTCTTGTGCCGTTGTTACATGGTATAAGTAATTCTATGGGTTAATAAATATTTAATAAATATGGAAAAACAGCTATGGAGTAAACTGTTAATATTATTATTGGCAGTAATGGGAAGTGTAAGTCAAAACCAGGTCTTTGGACAGGTGGATACTAAGGATTATTTTAACCTTTCGTTAGAGGAGTTAATGAACTTAGAAGTAACAGTTGCTTCTAAAAAGTCGGAGAATATCAAAGGAATTCCATCTTCAATTTATGTCATCTCAGCAAATGATATTGAACGTTCAGGTGCAACAAGTATTATGGAATTATTAAGAGAGGTTCCTGGTTATTGGGCAGTTCAAAACGATTATATGAATGTTGATGGGTATATGCGAAATGCCTATGAAGGATCAGTTTTGGTGCTATTGGATGGAACGCCAATGCTTGATTTAATGTATTCAGATTTTAGTTTTGATAATTTTGAGATTCCTCTTTCTCAGATTGAGCGAATAGAAATTATAAAAGGTTCTGGAGGAACTGTGTATGGAGCTAATTCAGCATCCGGAGTAATTAGCATCACAACTAAAAATGCAGATGCATTACCTCCGTTATATGTTCAAGGAAAAATAGGCGGGCCACTTTATGCAGAAGGATCTTTTGGAGGGGGATCACAGTTGGGAGATAAGTTTTCATTATCGTATTATGGAAACTATAAGCACTTTGGTGGTTTTGATCAATTTATAGATGACGACCCAAATAGTAGATTTACAGAAGATGATAATTCAACGGACACCTACTCAGCTGGATTTAATTTTAATTTTCAAACAATAGAAAAGTTAACGCTTTCTGGAGCTTTACATATGAGTGGGTACTCTTCAGGTAACTATTTTTCTATATATCCTACAGAAAATGCCTTTTTATATGGATCTGACATGAATAATCCGAGACCTGAAGTTGTTGATTCTGTATTTTTTAAAACAAAAAAGAACAGTCATATCACTTCTAATTTAAAAGCAGAGTATTCCTTTTCAGAAACTCATAATATTTTTGCCCGAATTTCGTCAGATGCTCAAAATTTGAACCATTCTGTGGGAGGAGGATTAAAAACTCAAAATAGTATTCTGGATTTTGAAATTCAAGACAATTTTAAAGTAGCATTCAATAATTTTTCAGTAGGAGGGAACTTGCGATTTTTAAATTATAATATTGAAGATATCAATTACGCAGAATCAATTAATTATATTGATAAAAAAAATTCAGAAACTCTGACTGCATTTTTTATTCAAGATAAAATTACATTTGGAGAAGATAAGTTCTCGTTCTACCTAGGCGTAAAAGCAGAGAATTTTTCGCTTATCAATAGCAAGTATTATTTATCTCCTATGGCAAAAATGGTATACATGCCAAATGATAAAGTAACTTTATGGGGTGGGTATTCAAAAGCCTTTACCACTCCCGGTTATAATCAAACTAATATTGAGTTGTCTATGTATAAGGCAAATTCTCCAGATGTTTTTTATGATTTTGCGTATCCATTTGCATATCAAGGGACATATGATTATTTAATTGGTGAAGGTTATACCCCGGAACAAGCAGAAGGATATTTGGCTACTCCGGAAGGTGAAGCAATGGTTGATATGCAAACTCAAGCAGCAATAGCAGGAGAGGCTGAAAATTATCCAGGTCATTTTGCATATTCTGCCATATCAGCACCAAAAACTGAACCTGCAGAGTTTTCTAATATTGAATTTGGATTAAGGTTGCAGCCATTAAAGAATCTGTATTTCGAATCAAATTTTTTCTATACGGAGATAAAAAATGGTGTAATTAACAGTCCCAGAGGATTCGATAGGATTGCATCCCCAACATACGAAGGCGAATATATTGAACCATACTATTATGGAAATTATATGACTGGTACCAATTGGGGAATTGAGTCTATAGTTAAATTTCAACCTACAGAATCAGTGATGTTAGAGGTGTCTCATTCTTTATTTAAAGATGAACTCGAATATCAGGCTAATGATGATTTTCCAATAGAGAGTCTTAGTAATAAGCGAATTGACAATGGAGAATATCCAACGATACCAGAAAATGTTTTCAGAGCAAAAGCCTATGTTGACTTACCAAAGGAGTTTAAATTGACCTTAAGTGGCTTGTTTGCTTCAAAGTATTATAATCGTTTTGCAGGAATTGATGCCTCATATCAGCCTGAATTGGAACGTTTTGAACCCTTGTTCGGAAGTGAACCTACAAAAACTTCACCAGGGAAGAATGATTCAAGAACTATATTTAATGTAAGAGTTGATAAGTCATTATTAAACCGCAAAATAAATCTTTTTGTTTATGCAAATGACTTGTTCTCCTCTCCATTTGTTGAGTCAGTAAACCAATTACAAACCGTTTATCCACGACAAGTAGGCCAAATGATAGGAGCAGGTATTACTTATTCTCTAAAATAGAAATAAGAAAACAATATTAGCGCATTATATTAAAAAGGAAAGGTTGCTCTGAATAGTGCAACCTTTTCTTTTTTATATTGTCTATCTTGTAATAATTAATGTTCATAACTTAATAAATGCAATTGATACTTCATTTTTAATAAAGAGATACAAAAATTTATAGCTTTGTATGGCAACTAAAAATTAAATGAACGAGAAAGATCTATTAAATAGATTAGCCAAAGGCGATAAAAATGCCTTCGAAGAGATGTTTACCATATACTATCAGCAATTGGTAGTGTTTGCTTCTAAATTGGTTTACGATGTTGATTTATCCAGGGATCTTGTTCAGGAGGTTATTGTTAATTATTACGAGAAAAGAAATTCCATTGAAATACATACCTCACTAAAAGCTCACCTATATCAATCGGTACGGAATCGTTGTTTAAATCATATTAAACGGGAGCAGGTACTCAGAACGCATCACTCGGCTATATATGCTGAAAAGAAAGATAGTAACCAGGCTTTTTATGATTTAGTAGAAGAAACAGAGTTAGAAAACAGAATATATCAGGTTATTAAAGCTTTACCTAAGCAATGCCAAAAAATATTTGAAATGAGCCGTTTCGAAGGCAAATCAAATACAGATATTGCAGAGGAGTTGTCTATTTCAAAGCGAACAGTGGAAACACAAATTAGTAATGCCTTAAAAAAGATTAGGTCTAAACTTTCTAATTATATTGCAGTTACGGTAGTTTCTTTTATTTTTATATTGTTAGATTACATATTGCGTTTTTAAGAATTATTCTAAATACCAATTTATTTCTGCAATTTATACGTGTGAAATTAAATATGATTGTCACATTAAAACAAATAACCTAAAAGAGAAAATTATGGAGTTTTTATTGCAAATGTTAGCCGAATTAATGAAATCACAAGAAGTTGAATCTACTGTGCAACAAACATCGGTTGAAGAATATGAATTAACAGAAGTAGTGGACGGCGAGCAAAGTGAAAACATTTTTGGAATAATGCATTTCCATTAAAATCAGATTTTTTTATTTGATAAGAAAAAAAAGTATAGTTGTTAAGAAAACTGAAGAGTGGAGAATAGTAATAAAAATATTGATACGCTTATTGTTGCCTATTTAACCAACGATATCTCGGAAGATCAGCTTCTGGAATTAAATAGTTGGATAGATAGCAGTGCTCAGAATCGTGATGAATTTCAACGGTTAAAGCAGGTGTGGGATAGGAGTAAAACGATAAAAGTATTTGATGATATTGATGTTCAGGCGGATTGGAAGTCGGTGAATGAGAAATTATTTACCCCGATGCCACGAACTCGTACTTTATTTTCCATGAATCGTACCTTCAGAAAGGTTGCAGCTGTTAGTATTCCTGCTTTGTTAGTTTTGGGTTCCGGTTTACTTTATTGGAATGTACCTGGATTTGGACGACTAACATCATATCATACCAATGATACCATTCAAACCATTACATTATCAGATAACTCTACTGTTATTTTAAACACGAATAGTTCAATAGTTTATCCTAAAAATATTGATAGTGCAACGGAGCGTACCATCAAACTTAAGGGTGAAGCTTATTTTGAAGTAGTACATAACAATACGCCATTTATTGTAGATGCAGGTGAAGCTGAGGTACGTGTGTTAGGAACAAAGTTTAATGTGAATCAGTTAGACAGTGATTTACATGTGTCGGTTTTTTCAGGTAAGGTTAGCGTAGAAGCTTTTGATCAGAGAGTGGAGTTAACTAAAAATGAAAAGGCTAAATTAAGTGATGGAGTATTGGTGGAGGAAGATATGTCACTGTCGGATATGGAGCTTTGGTATTCAAAAGATCTTAAGTTTAGGCAGGCAAATATAAAAGAGATCTGTACAAAGCTTAAAGAATCATTTCAGGAAATTAAAAAAGTAAACATCGTAACCAAAGACCTAAATACAAGGCTTACAACTAATTTTACTGATCAGTCTTTAAATGAAATTATTGAGGAGTTGCAAATACATTTTGATAAAAAAATAGTATTTGATGGTTCAGTTTTGACAATCTCTGATTAAATTCGCAACTTTAATCAGTAGTCGTCAAGTAACTTGAATGAACCTATCCCGGTCATTAACATACACACATATCATTTTTATTCTTTGGTTATTTAACCAAAGTCTTTACGGGCAGTCCGCCCTCGAAAAAAAGATCATAATACCTATTACGAAAGGTTCGACAGTTGAACTACTTAATGCAATTGAATCAAAAATCGATATTGCTTTTAGTTATAGCAATAAAGTTTGTTTAAAAGATAAGTTGCAATTATCCACTCAAAGTAATACCATTAAAGGTTTTATTGATGAAATTTTTAATGACTGTCCGGTACAAATCACAGAAAGAAAAAATAAGATTTTGATATTGCCGCAACATAAAAAACAGGATGAAATGTTTGTGGTTAGCGGATATGTTCGGGCAATAAAAGATGGCGAGGTACTTATTGGTTCATCTGTATACGAATCGAAGAAATGGGTGGGTACAACCTCAAATAATTTTGGTTATTATAGCTTAAAATTACCGAAAGGAGATGTGGTAATTAATTCATCTTTTGTAGGATACAATTCAGAACAACGACGGTTTAGTTTGGACCGCGATACCACTATTAACTTTGATTTATCTTATAATGCCCTCATTAAAGAAATACCGGTTGTTGGATTTATTGCTCCAGAGGGAATTAACACAACGCGCACAAGTACCATTAATGTACCGGTGGACCAGATAAAAAAGGTTCCATCTTTTTTAGGTGAGGTAGATGTTGTAAAAACACTTCAATTATTGCCTGGTATAAATAGTGGTAGTGAGGGAGTTAGTGGCTTGTATGTGCGCGGAGGAGGAGTAGATCAAAATTTATATTTACTCGATGATGTTCCTGTTTATAATATCTCACACTTGTTTGGGTTTTTCTCTGTTTTTAATGCAGATGCCATTAATAATGTAACCATTACCAAAGGAGGGTTTCCCGCCCGGTATGGAGGTCGTTTATCATCAGTAATTGATATTCGAATGAAGGATGGGAATAATGAAAAACTAAAGGGAACCGCAAGTATAGGAATGATGTCATCGAAGTTGGCTTTAGATGGACCTTTATTTAATGATAAAACAACTTTTAGTATTTCATTGCGACGATCTTATTTTGATTTGTTTGCTATTCCAATTCAGTCTTCAAGCGACAATAAAACCGCATTTTTCTTTTACGATTCCAGTGCTAAAGTAGCGCATAAGTTTTCTGATAAGAGCAAAATCTTTTTTAGTTTCTATGGGGGACGTGATAAGTTCTATTCAAAATTTAATCACAATGAAATCAGAAACCCAAATCAGCCAAACGGAGGTAGTGGTACTATTAATGTTAATGATGAAAGTTATTCGGGTTGGGGTAATGTTGTGAGTTCCATACGATGGAATAAAGTTTATAATGAGAAACTCTTTTCAAATGTATCTCTGGCTTATAGTAATTATTCTTATTTTGTTGGTTATGAGGAGTATGATGTAAATTCATATGATTGGAATTATTTTGAGCAAAAGTATTTTAGTGGCATAACTGATGTGATGGCCAAAATTGATTTCGATTATTTTTATAATCCTAAGCATCATATTCGCTTTGGAGGAAATTATACTTACCATACTTTTAATCCGGGGGTGGATATTATCCGTAAAACATTGAATAATGAAACACTGGTTGATTCAACCATTGGAGGAAATAATATTTTTGGTAAAGAAATTTACTTTTATCTGGAAGATGATTTTGAGCTAACAAAGCGACTGAAGTTAAATGCAGGTTTACACACTTCATTCTATAAAGCACAAAATAAGACCTTCAGCTCCTGGCAACCAAGAATTTCACTGCGCTTTCTGCTCAGTTCTAAATTAGCTTTAAAGGCAGCTTACTCAGAAATGACTCAGTATATGCATTTGTTAAGTTCTTCCTCAGTTTCATTGCCTACCGATTTATGGATTCCCGTAACAGATGAGGTTCATCCACAGCATGCTGATCATTTTGCAGTAGGAGCTAAATGGCAGTGGAAACAAGGGTTTGATATTTCTGTTGAAGGATTTTATAAGAATTATACCAACCTCGTATCGTATAGTGAAGATTCCGAATATGGAACTTTTAGTAATTCATGGGAAAATCAGTTGGTTTACGGTGATGGATATGCCAAAGGCATTGAGTTGTTAATACATAAGAAAACCGGAAAGTTTACAGGATGGTTCGGTTATACATTAACCAAAGCAAATCATCAATTCGATTTACTGAATGAAGGAAAGGAATTTCCTGCCACAAACGACAGGCGCCATCTTATTGGAATTTTTGGTAATTATAGATTTAATGAGAGAGTAGATATATCTGCAACATGGGCATATGGAACAGGTAGCGCAATTACACTTCCGTCTCAAAAATATTACAATCCGGCTTTACCATCACAGGGAACATTGCAAAACAATACCTATTCTGAATATATAAATGAAATAAACGGGTATAGAATGCCTCGGTTTCATCGGTTGGATGTAGGTGCTAATTTTAAAAAGCAAGTGAAATTAGGTGAAAGAATATGGAGCGTGGGTTTGTATAATGCTTATGGCAGGCAAAATGCGTTCTCTGTTTATTTCGATACAGAAATTAATGAAAGTACAGGAGAAGAAACACGTGAGTTAAAGCAGTTAAGCATATTTCCGGTCCCGCTGCCTTATGTGCGTTATACGCTTAAATTTTAATAGTTGATGTTTATGAGGAACTGTCTGCAAATAAAGGATATGAAAGTATTTAGACATATATTATTATTGTTGTTGGTGGTTTGCTTTTCTTGTGAAAAAAGCATTGATTATCAGCTTAAGAATCAAAAATCGGAAATAGTAATGTATGCATTTCCAATGCCCGACAGTATTTTAAAAGTGCATGGTAGTGCCACTACAAATATATTGTCTGTAAACAATTATGAAGGAGTTGAAGGTATGCAGATGAGTATTGTGTTAGATGAGGAAAAGGTTATGGAAACTGAATATCCTTACGGACAGGAATGGTATGAAGCGACAGGTGTTAAAGGACAGGAAAAAATAAATGTTGAACTTATTTATGAAACAAAGAACGGGCTTATTGTGTCTGGCAAAACTGTTATTCCCGAAGCAGTAAAAATAGTTTCCATTGATACGGTTAGTGTGGATGTGCAGAATTTGGATAATGAAGAAGAAAGGATGTTAAGATGTTATATAGAATTTAATGATCCGCCAAATGAATTAAACTATTATCAGGTTCGTGTAGATTCGGAGAAACAAATAAAGGATGATGAAGGAGTTATTTCTGAAAGTGTTGAAACTATAGAATATATAAAAGAAGATAAAGTGTTTTCTATCAGGGATGATGAGTCGGTGCTGTTAACAGATATTGATTTTCAGGGTTCTTTTAATGACTTCGTTTTTGATGGAAGTAATTATAAACTTAAGATTTTAATCCCTCAGGAATATCATGAAATAGAAGATGGGGCTATAAAGCAATCGCTTAAGGTTCATTTGTATAGCATTACTGAAGATTATTATCGCTTTTTGCGATCTAGTATATCAGAGGAAGCTTATCGCGAGTATCCCTTTTTTGAAAGGGTAAATGTATATTCAAATGTAACAAATGGTTTAGGAGTTGTTGCCGGCCTATCGTTACATATGGATTCGGTATCTCTTTTCAATTCAGAGATTGAACCATTTTAATAAAAAATAGTTTCTAGGATGAATTAAGTAATTTTGTCAGCTTATATATGTCAAATTTTACTTTTATTTGAAGGATTAAATTTAGGTACAAATATTGATCAACCGAAATCTGGAAATTTATAAAGATTAGAATTTAAAGAATAGATAAAAAGATATAGAATTATTATGGCATTATTTGAGAAGATGGACCTTGGATCTACGGATAATTCATCAGTGGATAAATCGGAAACAGAAAAGGTAAAAGTATTAATCATAGGTTCAGGTCCTGCTGGTTATACAGCAGCAATTTATGCAGCCAGAGCCAA
The DNA here is from genome assembly GCF_005877885.1 of Labilibacter sediminis. Lineage (GTDB taxonomy): Bacteria > Bacteroidota > Bacteroidia > Bacteroidales > Marinilabiliaceae > Saccharicrinis > Saccharicrinis sediminis. The sequence continues at coordinate 548,000 of NZ_VCHY01000001.1, read as the reverse complement.
CTTAAGTCCGGTGTTGTATGAGGGAATGCAGCCTGGAGGCCAGTTAACAACTACTACTGAAGTAGAAAATTATCCTGGTTACCCTGATGGAATTACAGGTCCTGAGATGATGGAAGATCTTAAAAAACAAGCAATGCGTTTTGGTACTGATGTTCGTTTTGGATATGCTACTGAAGCTGATTTGTCTGAACGTCCGTTTAAGATTACTGTTGACGGAAATAAAGTGATTGAAGCTGAATCATTAATTATAGCAACCGGAGCAACAGCTAAATATTTAGGGCTTGAGGATGAGCAAAAATATGCCGGATCAGGGGTGTCTGCATGTGCTACATGTGATGGATTCTTTTATAGAGGTAAAGTTGTAGGTGTTGTTGGCGGAGGCGATACTGCTTGTGAAGAGGCAATGTACCTAGCTGGATTGGCGAAAAAAGTATATTTAATTGTACGTCGCGATGAGTTACGTGCATCTAAGGTAATGCAGCAACGTTTATTGGATACCGAAAATATTGAAGTATTGTGGAAACACCAGGCCAAAGGTTTAACCGGTGACGGAGTGGTTGAAGGTGCTGTATTGTATAAGAACAAGGGTGAGGCCAATGAAGAAGAGGTGAAAATTGATATTGATGGTTTCTTTTTGGCCATAGGTCACTCTCCAAATTCTGATATCTTTAAAGATTATATTGATACTGATGAGGTAGGTTATATCAACACTATTCCGGGTACATCAAAAACAAATGTAGAGGGTGTTTTTGCTTGTGGTGATGTGATGGATAATCAGTACCGTCAGGCTGTTACAGCAGCTGGTTCTGGTTGTAAAGCAGCTATTGATGCAGAGCGTTTTTTAAGTGAGAACTAAGAAATTATAGCTATTAGCTTATATAAAACCTGTAGGATGTTTTCTACAGGTTTTTTTGTTTAAAATAGTCAATTAATCCTTCCATGGGCTCTTTAATAATTTCACCAGGCGTTAAGTGGTTTCTCCCTATGGCATCCAATAGTTCTTCTTTAAAGTGAAAGGCAATACTACCTGTAAAATGTATAATGCGATCTCTTGTATTATCGTATTGCAGAACATTCTTCTGTATAAATTCATCAAAGCAATCTACTACCATATTATAAATTTCTTTTTGGTGACTTTGCTTTTTGATAAATGGACAAAGCGAAGCTAAAAACCTATTGGGCAGCTCTTGCTGGTATACTTTATTTAATACATCAATTCTACTAAGTTTAAATTGTTCTTTAAAAGCATTTTCTAATGAAAGTGAAAAATGTCTTTTATATAAGCGGTTAATAAATGTTTTGCCAATATGTGCACCGCTGCCTTCATCTCCTAAAATATATCCCAAAGGGGAAATGTTATCTGTAATCTTGTTGCCATTGAAATAGCATGAGTTGGATCCGGTTCCTAAAATACAACAGATGGCTTCTTTTGCTTTGCTTGTAGCTAAACACGTAGCCAGTAGGTCTGTATCAATATTTATAGAACTATTCGGAAAGATTTGCAAAAGGGCATTGCTTATTTGCCGATTTTTTAATGGATCATTGCACCCTGCACCAAAGAAGTATATTTCATTAATTTCCTCCTTGATGGTTGGAAGTTCATTTTTTAATAAGGTAAATATTTCATCTTCCGTTTGATAATAGGGATTTATTCCTTGTGTAAGAAAATCTGGTTTCCCGGAGTGAAGAATGTGCCATTGAGTTTTAGTGGATCCGCTATCTGCTATTAATATCATATTACAAACAAATAAAATTGTTGTACATTAGAATTTCTTATAATGAGTGTGCAAAGTACAAAAATTAAGTAGTTTATAAATGACAGAAACAGATTGGGAGCGAGAATTATATTCTTTAGTTAATCAGAATCAACAAAAAGAGGAGCACAATGAAGATTCTACGTTAAATAAAGAGTTCCGATATAAAGAGGTGAATATTAAGTTAAAATACCTTCAGGCTTCAGATTCAGAATCTGTGAAATTGTTTCATAGCGTTAGAAAAAAGAACTGTTATTTCTGTAATACTATTAAGAAACCGCCTTATAAAATGTTGAAATTTAGGAACTATTTGATTGCTCCTTGTGAAAGTTCAGTTATTTCTAATCATTTTATGGTTTTTGATGTGAATCATAAAACTAATGTTAAAACTACCAGGATATTTGATATTCTTTTACTGGCAGAAAAATTTAAGCAGTATCTTGTGGTTTATGATGGATTTGATATTGTAGATAATGGAAAATCACATTGTTTTTTTCATTTGTTAGGTCAAAATTCATTAAGTATACAAAACGAATGTGCAAATACAGAATTACAGTATAAATTACATGAATCGCAGGCAGGATATTTAAGCATAGTTAAAAATAAGCTCAGGGGAGTGCTTGTAATTAAAAGCAAATGTAAACAATGGGTTGAAGAGGTATATTTTGAAATTGAAAAGCTATTGGGAAGGTCATATACTTTAGGTAAACGTCCTTTTGTAAATGTGTATTGCTGGCTAATAGATGATATCTATAACGTAGCCATAATTCCCAGGGTAGTTAAAAACCCGACCCAGTATTATTTGAATAGAGATAAGAGAATAAATATATCTTTTGGAGCGATTGAGATGGGTGGTTTGATAAGTATAACGGATGAATCTGATATGGATAAAATATCTAAAGAGGTATTGATGGATATGTATTCACAGGTATCTTATACGTATAATCATCTCCAAAAGATCATGGTAGGTATTAACTCTAATTTATAACATGAATAATCATTTGGTAAAAGTTAAGCTAAGTACTAATTCAAGTATACACATACATTTAAAAGGTGTTTATTTTTTTGGAGAAAAGCAGCAGACCTTAATCGGCGACTGGAAAATTAGCCTTTATAATAATCAGTTATATTTTGAAAATGATAATGAAATAATTATCGGAGATGAAGAAGTTATATTGTCTCCTGTTAGAAAAGAGGAATGCGGATTTCAGATTACTGATAAACAAAAAAACAAAGCAATTTATAACCTATGCAACACCTATAAGGGGAATTTAATTTTTAAGAAAAGTGAAGATCAGATAGTTGTTTACAATGAAGTGGATATTGAAAGTTTTGTAAGAAGTATTTTATGCAGACAGTTTCCTAATTGTAATGAACTTGAGTTTTTAAAAACGCAAGCAGTAATTTTAAGAAGTAGTGTTTTACACTATTGTAAATTTGTTGAACCGGCCATAGAAAACACTAGGGAAGAATTTCTTACGTCAGTTTTACAATATGTATCTAAAGAAACCCCTCTTTTTTTAGATTCTTCATGCGAGAACTTGTTTAATCTTTACCAGGGATTTCCCAAAAAATGCAATCAGATGGCACACGTCGCATTGGAAGATACCAGAGGCAAAGTTTTGGTTTACAATGATCAGGTATTTTATGTGCCTCAAGCGGTATGTTGTGGAGGTGTTATTAATGAGTATTTTAAAGATAAATCTTCACAATCCGATAATTTAAATAAGCATAAGTACGATGCTGAGCAAATTGCAGAGGTAGATTTAAGTGAAGTTTCGAATTTAGAACATTTCATATATAATCCTGTTAGTTGTTATTGTGATACGGATGATGAAAAGTTGATTTCCCAGTTAATATCCAGAAAACAAAGTAGTAATGTTAAACTGTTTAGATGGAATAAAGTTTTAAAAAGTCTTGAAATATCATTGGTATTGAATAACCGATTAAATATAAATATTGGAAAGGTAATTGATTTTAAGGTTGAAAACAGGTCTACTGGTGGTCGCGTCGTGAAGGTTCTGATTCAGGGAGAAAAAAGCAAAGCGATACTTTCCGGCAGTAATTTAACAGCTTTGTTAAAGGGATTAAATTTACAGGGAAACTCTTTTATTGTCGAAAAAAGTAAGGGTGTAAAATATAATAGAGAGGTGAGTTTTACATTAAATGGTGCCGGTACAGGGATGGATGAGGGGGTGTGTCAGTTAGGAGCTCTGTATATGGCCAACAATGGAAAGTCAATGGAAAATATAATTCAGCATTACCTGGGAACTGTTTATATTGAAAAACAGTATTAAATAAAAAAGGAGGAATGATTAATCACTCCTCCTTCACTATGTTTTTAAATTGCCTTATAAAATATTGGCAATTTTATCGCTTGTGTTGTATTCTCCGGCATTAAGCTTTTCTTTTACTTCAGCAAATGCTTTAATTGTGTACTCAACATCTTCTAAAGTATGAACAGCTGTAGGAATAATTCTTAACATTAACTGATCTTTTGGTATAACAGGGTATACAACTATCGAACAGAAAATATTGTAATTTTCTCTTAAGTCCATTGTAAGCTGAGTTGCCTCAGGTACCGAACCGTTTAAGAATACAGGAGTAACAGGAGATTCAGTTTTTCCTAAATCAAAACCTTGCTCTCTTAATCCTGATTGAAGAGCTCTAACAACGGTCCAAAGCTTTTCTTTAAGTTCAGGTTGTGTTTTTAATAGTTCAAGACGCTTTAATGCTCCAATTACCAATGGCATTGGTAAAGACTTAGCAAAAATTTGCGATCTCATGTTATAACGCAAGTAGCTGATTACTTCTTCGCTGGCAGCAACAAAAGCACCAATACTAGCCATCGATTTTGCAAAAGTGTTAAACACAATGTCAACACCATCTACAACACCGAAATGCTCAGCAGCACCAGCACCAGTTTTTCCCATGGTTCCGAATCCGTGTGCATCATCAACCAATAAACGGAAATTATATTTTTCTTTTAAAGCAACAATGTCCTTTAAATTACCAAGGTCACCAGCCATTCCAAATACACCTTCAGTGATAACTAATATACCACCACCGGTTTCTTCGGCACGTTTAGTTGCCATAGCAAGCATTTTTTCACACTTGTCCATTTCGTTGTGAGCAAAAACAAAACTCTTACCCCCTTTGGCTTTGTGTAAAAATATACCATCCATGATACAAGCATGAGATTCAGAATCGTAAACGATTACATCATTTCTTGATACCAAGGTGTCAATAATAGATACCATTCCCTGATATCCAAAATTTAAAAGATAAGCATCTTCTTTACCTACAAACTCTGCTAATTTAGCTTCCAGTTCTTCGTGTTTGCTGGTATGCCCAGACATCATGCGTGCTCCCATAGGATACCCTAAACCGTATTCAGCAGCTGAATCAGCATCTGCCTTTCTTACTTCAGGGTGGTTAGCAAGTCCCAGGTAGTTGTTTAAACTCCATGTAAGAACCTCTTTACCCCTAAATTTCATTTTAGGACCTATTTCTCCTTCTAATTTTGGAAATGTAAAATAACCATGAGCTGCTTTACCATATTGGCCAAGTGGACCCATGCTTTTTTTAATCTTGTCAAAAATATCCACGCTATATATCTTTTTATTGATTTAACGGCGCAAAGTTAATATTTTTTAATAATCGACATATTATATTGCCTTAAAATTTCAAAATGCTCCGTACTGCTATTTTTCGAAAGGTGTTTTGGGTATTGGTAATCAGTTTTATACATGATATTGAATGATCGTGTATTTGCGATATAGTTTAATGAAGATTTGTTGAATATTTATATGTGGCTAGTTATATGTTACTCAAAGTAATGGTATAATAGTAAACCAAAAATGGTTATAGATGTGAGGCGTGCTTTATTATTTCATATTAAAAGATTATCTTTGCACGTTGTTATAAACTAAGTATTATAGAAGAAGGAACAGGGAGTTGGTATAAGTATTTAGTTTTTATGTTGTTAGATAAAGGTATTTATGTTTTAATTTAAATTTTTGATGAAGAAACTACTTGTTGTATTAATCATTATCCCATTTGTATTAAGTTGTAGTCAATATCAAAAAGTTCTGAAAAGCACGGATTATGAACTTAAATATTCCAAAGCAATGGAGTATTATGAAAAAGAAGATTATATGCGTGCTGCAACTCTGTTAAATGAATTACAGGGGGTTTATAGAGGAACGGACAAGGCCGAAAGTATTACTTATACTTATGCCAATTGTTTGTATGGTTTAAATGATTATTTGATGGGTGGACATTATTATCGTCAGTTTGTAAAAACATATCCAACAAGTGATTTAAATGAAGAATGTCAGTTTATGAGTGCGTATTGTTATTATATGCAGTCTCCAAAGGCACGATTAGATCAAACAGATACTTATAATGCTATTAATGAATTTCAGTTATTTGTCAATATTTATCCTTCAAGTAGTCGTGTTGAAGAGGCAAATAGGTTAATGGATGAATTAAGAGATAAGTTAGTGTATAAATCATACCTTAATGCCCGATTGTATTTTGATTTGGGTAATTATATGGGTAATAATTATATGTCAGCAGTAATAGCTGCGCAAAATAGTTTAAAGGAATTTCCGGATACAAAGTATCGCGAAGAATTGTCTTTTCTTATATTGGAAGCTAAGTACATTCAGGCTGCCAATAGTGTATTTGAGAAGAAAGAGGCCAGAATGAGAGAGGCTATTGATGAATATTTTTCGTTCATTAATGAGTTTCCGGAAAGCGAATATACAAAGAGGGCTGTTAAAATATTTGATGAGGCTTCAGCAGCAATAGATTTTAAAGTAGCAAATTAGGTTTAATAATAATATATCATGGATTACAAAAAAACAAACGCTCCGGGTACTACAATTACATGGAACACGCAAGAGCTTTCAAAGGACACAGGAAATATCTATGAATCTGTAAATGTGATTGCCAAAAGAGCAAATCAAATCAGTGTTGAAATGAAAGAGGAGTTGAATAAAAAACTTCAGGAGTTTGCTTCATATACTGATAACCTGGAAGAGGTGTTCGAAAATCGTGAGCAAATAGAAATTTCTAGATTTTATGAAAGACTACCAAAGTCGTCTTCAATAGCAACCCAAGAGTTTGTAGAGGATAAGGTATATTACCGTAACGCAACTAAAGATAGCGAATAGGGTAATTGTAAAATATTTTGCAAAAAGGTTTTAAAAAAGGTAAAGGGGGTTTTATATATTTCTTTTATCTTTTTTTTATTTTTATAGCTATGATACTGAAAGGGAAAAAGATAATACTTGGCTTAACAGGTAGTATTGCTGCTTATAAGGCTGCTTATTTATTACGTCTTCTTGTTAAAGAAGGTGCAGATGTACAGGTAATAATGACACCGGCAGCAAAAGAATTTATTACGCCGGTTACCATGTCGGCTTTATCCGGAAAACCGGTACTTGGATCATTTTTTGAGAATAAGGACGGAACATGGCATAGTCACGTTGACTTAGGCTTATGGGCAGATTTAATGTTAATAGCCCCAATATCTGCAAGTACCATGGGTAAAATGGTTTCTGGAATATGTGATAATTTACTAATTACAACCTACTTGTCGGCAAAATGTCCTGTGTTTATTGCTCCAGCGATGGACTTGGATATGTTTGTTCATCCGGCTACAGTAAATAATATGGAAAAGCTTGTTGAGTATGGTGCCCATATTATTGAGCCAGGGGTAGGGGCTTTGGCCAGTGGACTACATGGGAAAGGCCGTATGGAAGAGCCTGAAAATATTGTAGCTAAAATAAAGCATTTCTTTCAAGGTGAACTTAAGATTGGAAAAGGACAATTGGCAGGACGTAAGTTTTTAGTGAATGCAGGTCCTACTTATGAAAAAATTGATCCGGTACGTTATATTGGTAACTTTTCAAGTGGAAAGATGGGGTATAGCATTGCCGAAGAATTGGCAGAAAGAGGTGCAAATGTAGTATTAGTATCAGGTCCCGTAAGTGTAAAAACAGAACACCCTCGTATTGAAGTGGTTCCTGTAACGTCTGCAAGTGAAATGCATAAAGCGTGCCTGCAGCAATTTCCAGATTGCGATGGTGCAGTATTATCGGCAGCAGTTGCAGATTATACTCCTTATGTCTGCGAAGAACAGAAAGTAAAAAGTGACGATAAGGAAATGGTTCTTTCTTTAAAAGCAACCAATGATATTGCAAAAGATTTAGGAGCAATTAAGAAAGAAGGTCAATTTTTAGTTGGTTTTGCACTGGAAACAGAAAATGCCCTTGAAAATGCTTCCCGGAAATTGGTAGATAAAAATTTAGATTTTATCGTATTGAATTCACTGGAGAATGAAGGTGCAGGATTTAGTGTAGATACAAATCAAATTTCTATAATCGATAAAGAGAATAATAAGGAAGAGTTTACGTTAAAAAGTAAACGTGAAGTTGCTATCGATATAGTTGATAAAATACTTTCGTTATAAATATATTTTTAACTCAACTCAAATCTGTTTTTTTGTGAGGAATATTATTATCAGTCTTTTGTTGCTATGCTGTGTAGCCGGAAATGCTCAGGAATTACAATGTTCTGTTTCTGTTGTTTCTCCAAGTGTACAAGGTACCAATAAACAGGTTTTTGAAACCCTTCAGAGTGCTATTCTGGAGTTTATGAACGGGCAAAAGTGGACTGATAATGTATTCAGCGGTGAAGAACGTATTGAGTGTAGTATTTTAATAAACGTAAAAGAAATCATATCGGTTGATGAATTTTCGGGTTCACTTCAGATTCAGGTTCGTCGACCGGTTTATAATTCTTCCTATAGCTCTATTTTACTTAATTACCTCGATCAGGACTTTAGTTTTAGGTATGTTGAGTTTGAGCCTTTGATTTTTAATCCAAATACATTTGAGTCTAATTTGGTTGGCGTTTTATCTTATTATGCCTATCTCGCTATAGGATTGGATTACGATACGTTTTCTAAATATGGGGGTACAAAATATATCGAAATGGCTGAGCAAATTGTAAATAGTGCACAAAATGCTCCGCAAAAAGGTTGGCGCTCATTTGAGAGTACTCGAAATCGGTATTGGTTGGTGGAAAATTATTTAAATGAATTTCACAGACCTTTGCGTGAGTGTATGTATCAGTACCATCGTTTAGGTTTGGATAAAATGAGTGATAAGCCGGAAGCCGGCCGTAAAGTGGTATTAGAGTCCATTGAAAAACTACGAAAGACACATCGTCAAAAACCTGGATCTTTTGGATTGCAGGTGTTTTTTGATGCAAAGTCAGATGAGTTGATTAATGTTTTCTCAGAATCGTTTTCTATGGAAAAAGGTCAGGCTATCGAAGTTTTATCGGAAGTAGATCCGGCAAATGCGGAAAAGTATAAAAAATCATTATCAGAAAATAAATAAGTATATAGACGGATGCTTAAGTCACTATTTGTTGCAAATTATGCATTAATAGATCAGGTAGAAATTGATTTTTGTAAGGGATTTTCTGTAATAACAGGAGAAACCGGTGCAGGTAAGTCAATCATATTGGGTGCTTTATCCTTGGTGCTGGGTCAAAGAAGTGATGTTTCAGTTTTAAAGAACAAGGACAAAAAAAGTGTAATTGAAGCAGAGTTTAATATTGCGAATTATGGCTTTGAACAATTGTTCGAGCACGAGGATGTTGATTACTATGAAGATACCACTATAAGGCGTGAGGTTTTACCATCGGGTAAATCAAGGGCATTTGTAAATGATACTCCTGTTAACCTTACTTTTTTAAAAAGCATTTCTCAACAGTTAATCGATGTTCATTCGCAACATCAGAACCTGCTTTTAGGTGAAAGTCATTTTCAGCTTAATGTTGTAGATACAGTAGCAGGGAATGAAAAATTGATAACAGCTTATAAAAAGAACTATCAAGCGTATAAAAAGCTATTGCAGGAGAAAAAGCAATTGGAGGCTCAAAATGAAAAACTGAAAGATGACGTTGAATATATGGAATTTCAGTTTTCTCAGATTGATGAGCTAAAGTTAGAAGCTGATGAGCAAGTTGAGTTAGAGAAGGAGAGAGAATTGTTATCACACTCGGAAGAAATTAAAAGGAATTTGTTCTTGGTGGTACAGTCGTTAAATGAAGAGCCGTCCCCTGTTTTAAATTCGTTAAAAGAAGTAGTAAAGAATTTAGAGAAAGTTTCTTCGTTTTTAAGCGAAGGAGAGGAGTGGTGCAATAGAGCCAACTCTGCTTTTCTTGAGATAGAGGATCTTGTGCAGGAAGTTGAGGCAAAGATGGAAGGTGTTGAACATGATCCGTCAAGATTAGAGTTTATAAATTCTCGTTTGGATCAGATTTACTCTTTACAACGAAAACATAAAGTTGAGGATGTAAGGGGCTTGATCGAAATCAAGGAAAGATTAGAAAAGAAGCTTAATCAGGTATCTTCTTTTGATGAGCACTTGAATAAAATTGAAAAGAATATTGAAAAAGCCACTGAAGACTTAAACAAGTCAGCAGGTAGGTTAACAACATCAAGGGATAAAGTCTTATCTAAAATAGAGACTATTATTGTAGGTCAATTGGTAGAGTTGGGTATGCCCAATGCCAGATTAATTGTTGACAATAAAAAGGTGTCGGAATTTTCAGAAAATGGTGTTGATGATATTAACTTTTTATTTTCCGCAAATAAAACTGGCGAATTATCAGCCATCCCCAAGGTGGCTTCCGGGGGGGAGATGTCAAGGGTGATGTTGTGTATAAAGTCTCTTTTATCACATTCAAAGGGATTACCAACAATTATTTTTGACGAGATTGATACGGGTGTCTCAGGTGTTGTTGCAGATAAAATGGGTAGTATTATGAAAGAAATTTCAGGTAATATTCAGGTGATTAGCATTACGCATCTTCCGCAAATTGCTGTTAAAGGGGCTCATCATTATAAAGTTTATAAAACAGATAGTAAATCAGATACGCATACTTCTATAGAAAAGTTAACAAAAGAGCTAAGAATTACAGAAGTGGCTAAGATGTTAAGTGGCAGTAATTTAACAGATGCAGCTCTTACTAATGCAAAGGAGCTGTTAGGAGAAATTGTTTAAACAAATGGTTGGCTAAAGAGTTTAGAGTTAGGGGATTAGCATTTTTTATGTGTTAATAATGCAAATATTTAGTGTGTATTATTTTTCATAATAGGTTATTCGTCTATCTTTGTACGCTCAAAATTGAAATTGAAAATGGGATATAATTTATTAAAAGGTAAAAGAGGAATTATTTTCGGGGCATTAAACGATATGTCTATTGCTTGGAAAGTTGCAGAGATGGCTCACGAAGAAGGAGCTGTTTTTACTTTAACGAATACACCTGTTGCATGTAGAATGGGTACGCTAACAGAGCTTTCTGAAAAGTGTAACGCTGAAGTAATTCCAGCTGACGCTACAAGTGTTGAGGACTTAGAAAATGTATTTGCTAAGTCAATGGAAGTACTTGGAGGAAAAATTGACTTCGTACTTCATTCAATTGGTATGTCACTTAATGTGCGTAAAAAAAGAGTGTATCACGATTTAAATTATAACTATTTAAATAAAACGTTAGATATCTCTGCTATTTCATTTCATAAAATGTTACAAGTAGGATTTAAAATGGATGCTATCAGTGAGTGGGGATCTGTTTTAGGTTTATCTTATGTAGCTGCACAGCGTACTTTTTATGGATACAATGATATGTCTGATGCTAAAGCATTATTAGAGTCTATCGGACGTAGTTTTGGATACATCTATGGACGTGAGAAAAAAGTAAGAATTAACACTGTTTCCCAATCTCCTACAATAACTACAGCCGGTAGTGGAGTTAAAGGGTTCGATGGTCTTATGGATTTCTCGGAAAGAATGTCTCCGCTTGGTAATGCATCAGCAGACGAATGTGCAGGATACTGTATTACTATGTTCTCTGATTTAACCAAGAAGGTAACTATGCAAAACCTTTTCCACGATGGAGGTTTCTCTAATGTTGGTATGAGTTTACGTGCGATGACTCAATACAACAAGAGCTTCGATGTTGATGATATAGAATCATTAGACTAAAAAATATTTAAAGGCATCTTGATGATGCCTTTTTTTATATCCTACTATTTGGTAGGATTTTTCGTTTTTCGGAGCTCTGTATAATTTTAAAGTATTATTAAAATCATTACCTTTGGCAGCGTTTTTATAACCGAATTCGGTAAAAATCAATACAAAATCATGGATAAATACCAAATTAATCACCTAAGAGAGCTTGAGGCCGAGTCAATATTTGTTATTCGCGAAGTTGCCGCTCAGTTTGAAAACCCGGTGATGCTTTTTTCTGGAGGGAAAGACTCAATTGTAATGTTTCATTTAGCGCGTAAAGCTTTTTACCCTGCTAAAGTCCCTTTTGCATTGTTACACATTGATACAGGACATAATTTCCAGGAGACATTAGACTACAGGGATAACCTCATGGAAGAAACAGGTACAAAATGTATCGTGCGATATGTACAGGATTCTATTGATCAAGGTAAGGCTGTAGAAGAAAAGGGAGTGAATGCCTCACGTAATAAATTGCAGACAGTAACATTGTTAGATGCTCTTGAAGAGTTGAAGACAGACGCTGCAATGGGCGGAGGTCGCAGAGATGAAGAAAAAGCTCGAGCAAAAGAAAGATTTTTCTCACACAGAGATGAGTTTGGACAGTGGGACCCCAAAAACCAACGTCCGGAATTATGGAATATATTTAATGGTCGTAAAAATATGGGAGAGCACTTTAGAGTATTTCCTATTAGTAACTGGACTGAAATGGATGTTTGGCAGTATATTTATATGGAGAACATTGAGCTTCCAAACCTTTATTTTACACATAAAAGAGAAGTTTTTAACAGGGATGGAGTTTGGATGTTTAAAGCTCCGTTTATGCAGTTAAAACCTGGTGAAGAGTTAGTAGAGAAAGATGTAAGATGTAGAACCATCGGAGATATCACCTGTACCGGTTTAACGCTTTCAAAAGCCGATACAATAGAAGATATTATACAGGAAGTTGCAGCTACCCGAACTACTGAACGTGGAGGTCGTTCTGATGATAAGAGATCGGAATCAGCTATGGAAGATCGTAAAAAAGAAGGCTATTTTTAACCATTAATGCTAAGCATCAAATTATTATGAGCGATAAAAATTCAGGATATTTAGATATGGAGCTTTTACGCTTCACCACTGCAGGTAGTGTTGATGATGGTAAAAGTACTTTGATTGGAAGACTTCTATATGATAGTAAGGCTATTTTTGAAGACCAGATGGAAGCTATCGAAAAGGCTAGTGAACGTATAGGAAATGAAGAGGTTAACCTTGCATTGTTAACCGACGGTTTAAGGGCTGAGCGTGAGCAGGGAATTACAATTGATGTAGCCTATAGGTATTTTGCTACCCCAAAACGTAAGTTTATAATAGCAGATACTCCGGGACATATACAATACACCAGAAACATGGTGACCGGAGCAAGTACCGCGAATGTGGCAATTATTTTAGTTGATGCACGTCATGGTGTACTTGAGCAAACATTAAGACACTCCTATATTGCTTCTCAGTTGCAGATTCCTCATGTTATATTTTGTGTTAACAAAATGGACCTTGTGGATTATTCTGAGGAAACATTTGAAAAAATAAAATCAGATATCGACGGATTTTCTTCCAAGTTGAGTGTGAAAGATATTCGTTATGTACCGATTAGTGCATTAAATGGTGATAACGTCGTTGATAGATCTGAAAAAATGGATTGGTATCAAGGTCCAACCTTGTTACATCTTTTAGAAAATATTCATATTAGCAGTGATATTAATCACGAAGATTTCCGTTTTCCTGTACAGTATGTTGTACGTCCTCAAACTGCAGAATTCCCTGATTATAGAGGATATGGAGGTAGAATTGCAAGTGGAGCCGTAAAAGTAGGTGATCCTATTACTGTATTACCTTCAGGATTTACATCAAAAGTAAAAACCATTGATTTCTTTGAAGATACTTTGGAAGAATCGTTTGCTCCTCAGTCAGTTACCATTACTTTAGAAGATGAGATAGATATTAGCCGTGGTGATATGTTGGTGAAATCTGATGACTTACCAAACACTACGCAGGATCTTGAACTAATGGTATGTTGGTTTAATGAGCGTAATTTAATTCCAAGAGGTAAATATGTGATCAGACATACTTCTGCAGAAGCACGTTGTATGGTTACTGGTGTTCAGCATAAAATGAACATTAATACCTTAGAGCAAAATACAGAAGACTTAACGGTTAAAATGAACGATATTGCAAAAATTAACTTGAGAGTTACAAAACCTTTGCATATAGATTCTTATTCTAAAAACAGAATTACAGGTAGTGTAATTTTAGTTGACGAAGGAACAAATGAAACAGTTGCAGCTGGTATGATTATTTAAAGAATAGTCAATTAATAATATAAAAGCCCCGATATTCAGTGAGTATCGGGGCTTTCTATTTCTTATCTTTTTGAAATTAGAACTTCCATCCAAAAGTTATAACGGCATAGTGATCTTTAGCACTTACTTTGGTTTCAGGCGAGTGTATTCCTTCATCATACCAATAGTTATAATAACTTGTGTCGTACGATGAAAGTTTGTAGGCTAGGTCAATAAAGTAATTACTGTTTCGATAACCTAAACCTCCGGTAATGCTTGTAATTTCGTTATCAAAAGGTTCGGTTTTGTAGGGTGACGCTTGAAAAGAATACCCGCCTCTAAAGCTTACCTGCTCATTTAGCCTGAATTCAGCACCCGCTCTGAAGTTGTTTGTTGCCGTAAAGGTTTCTTTTATTATTCTGTTTTGCTCGTTAATAAATTCAAAATCCTGGTAGCTGTTAGAGTTTGCTTTAAATTTGGATGATGCATAGTTTATATATTCATAATCGAAACTTAATATGGCAACTTTGCCAATGATATAAGCTGCACTTGCAATAAGTTTTTCAGGGGTATTTAATTTATAATCGAACCTGCCATCATAGTATCCTTCACTATTATCATGGTTAAAATATGAAGCGTTTACGGTAGATCCATAATCTTCTTCAATTTTATACCAGGTTGGAGAGTGATATGAAAAACCTAGTCTGGCATTGCTAACTGGTTTAATAATTAGGCCAAATTTTAAATTAACTCCTGTTCCTGATGCATTTAAGTAGTTGTTTATGGAATATTGACTAAATACATCATAGGCAGGCTCTCCATTATTCTCACTATACTGTTCGTAGTAATTAGCGTTCTCTTTGTATCTCATGCTTGTGAAGTTTAAGCTAGCTCCGATGAGAAGCAGGTTGCTAATATTAGCTCCGGTAGTTAGATTAAATTCACCTGAGTAGCCGTCTTTTTCAATGAGTTTAGTTTGATCAACTTTATCTTCAGCATAAAGGAAATTAGTATATGTGTTATTTGCTTCGTCTTGAATGTCTATTAAATATGTATCGTAGGCTAAAGCAGTTAATCCACCTAAATCATCGGGATGTATTCCGTTTGCATCTGTCACAAACATATCAGTCATTGAACTGCTTATATTCCTCCCAGAAGCCATTGATTTATAATTGAAATTGTTGTTGCGGTTATATCCAATTGCAAAGTGGGTACTTACTACACCTTTTTTTACTTCCCGCATTGGTCGGTATGTGCCCACATAGCCTATCTGATTAATCACAAAACTTGTTTTATTATCAGAAAGCTTGTTGCCCGAAAAGTCAGTTTCTGTTGAATTGATAATCAATGATGGAGTTAATGTAAATTCTGACGACCTGTAGGTAGCAATGCCGGCAGGGTTTATTCCCAAAGCGCTGAAATCACCTCCGAGTGATCCGAAGGCTCCTCCCATAGACATTGAACGAGCTGTACCACTATATTGAGGTTGAGAATACCTTAGAACGTCCTCGTATGTTTGTGCATTTGTTAACACTGCGCAAGCATATAAAATAATACAAATAGCAGATATCTTGATTGTATTCATAGTTACTGATATTGAATAAAGGTTATAAGTGTATTTTTCTTAAATATAATTGAACATGAGTTTAAAAAGAATTAATGAACTTTAATGATTTATGCACAACCTGACATAATAGGTATTTGTTGCTTAAGGAATTAGAAAATCTTTAATTCTAGTACATAAACTTATCTGCTCGATCTACTGCTTCTGCCACTGCTACCGCTGGATCTGCTGCTACTTCCACTGCTTGATCTTGAGCTGCCTGAGCTGCTCGATCCTGAATAACTTGAGCCCGAATAGCTCGAAGATCTGGATCCGCTATTGTATGATGGTGTTGAAGTTCTTGATTGGGTTCGGCTACTGCCGCTGCTATAGTTGCGGCTCCTGTTACTGGAACTACCTGTATTATAGCTTTTGTTTGTAGCTGAACTCGATTTTCTTGAAGAACTATTTGAATAAGACGATCTGCTGTTAGTTGTACTTGATGATCTTGAGCTTCTTGAACTTCGATTGTAACTACTTTGAGTATTGTTTGTTGTTTTAGTATATGTGGGAGTATAGTTTCTTCTGGTAGTTCTATTTGAGCTTGATGAAGTACCTACTCTTGTTGTTCCGGAAACATAAGAGGCTCGTTGAGTTCTGGTATTTCCTGGTCTTGTACTTACTGCTGTTTTGGTATTTGTGCTGCTCTGTCTGCTGACTCTTCCAACATTATTTGACTGAGCAGGTTGTCTGGCCGCTCTGGTTGCACTTTTGTTGTATGTGCCTGCTGGTCTGCCGGATGTAGAATATGTTCTTGGAGCTCTTTCTCGTGCGTAGTAGCCTCCTCCGCCATAAATTGGAGGGTAATAACCCGGGTAACCACATCCATAACCATAGCCTGGATATCCCCATCCACAATATGGGTAACCCCATACATAATTATATCCCCATCCGAAATTATATCCCCATCCGTACCAAGGATCGTAATATCCATATCTGCCGTAATAGCCATAGTTGCGGCCATATCTCCAATCCCAATAATAACGGCTGCTCCAATCTGGCACTACGTATGCATAGTCGCCATCTATATAAACATTGTAATTAAATCCACTTCCAAATATAACATCCTGATATAAGGGAGACCAATACGGGATTCCTCTCATTGGTCCATGGAATCGAGCAAGTCTTTCAGCGTATTCTTTATCGCTTTGTGTACCACTAAATTCATTTACCCAATATCCTGTTTTATCATCATAGTACAAAAGGGTGTCTAATTCAGCAATTGTATCGTTTGTTAATAAACTTGTATATTCATTTTGTATCTCAGTAAAATCTCTTAAGTCTTCTTGAGCCGTACTTCTGTCTGATTGTTTATATTCCCTTTGAAGAGTAGAATATGTTTGGTTGTTTTCTTTTTTTATTTGCTTGTCGGGCTTAGGTAAAGAAGAATAGTTCTCGGCCACAGAAATAGGTTTGTCAGAAGGCTTGTAGTATAAGTCATCCGCATAAACCCCGGAAGTAAATGATTGCGTAGAAACGCATCCGGAAAGAAGCAGACTTATAAAAACGGATATGGTTAGAAAAGTTTTCATGATATATCTTTTTATTATCGCGTTAAAACGCTTCAGGACCTAAAGGTGCATATAAAAATGCAATTTCATATAGGTTGTACAGCTTTTTAACCCAATAAATGGTTGTTTATAATACTACAATAAACATACCAAAATCTTAATAACTGTTAATTTTCTTAAGGTAATTTCTAGTGTTATAACATGCTTTTTGATTTCAATATTGTGCTATATGATTTACACCCCATTTTTAATGTTAGAAACAGGAAAAAGCATTATAAATGTCATCACTAAGGTAGATATGGAAGAGTTACAGTGTTTATTTTTGTGTTTTTATAATAATATTGTGGTGTATTTTTTGTTATTTTGCGACTTCGTTTCTTTAGGCTGATGCAATTAATAATTGTGATGCTATATGCCAATTGTTTAGGAGCTTACAGATGATTGGTTTAACGATAGTAAAAAAGTAATTTCGGAGAGATAAAAAGAATAATTAAATGGCTAAAGGATTAACAAAAAGAAGTGTAGACTATTCTCAGTGGTACAACGAATTAGTAATGAAGGCTGATTTAGCAGAAAACTCTGCAGTAAGAGGATGTATGGTAATTAAGCCCTATGGATACGCTATTTGGGAAAAAATGCAACAAGCGTTAGACAAAATGTTTAAGGACACCGGTCATCAAAATGCTTATTTCCCTCTTTTTATTCCAAAGTCATATTTAAGTAAAGAAGCTGATCACGTTGAAGGGTTTGCAAAGGAGTGTGCAGTGGTTACGCATTATCGTTTAAAAAATGATCCTGATGGAAAGGGAGTTGTTGTTGACCCGGAGGCTAAATTAGAGGAAGAGTTAATTGTTCGCCCTACCTCAGAAACCATTATTTGGAGTACTTATAAAAATTGGATTCAATCATATCGTGACTTGCCAATTAAATGTAACCAATGGGCTAATGTTGTGCGTTGGGAAATGAGAACCCGTTTGTTTTTAAGAACAGCTGAGTTTTTATGGCAGGAAGGTCATACTGCCCATGCTACAAAGGAAGAAGCAATGGAAGAAACAGAGACCATGATTCAGGTGTATGCTGACTTTGCTGAGAAATTTATGGGTGTACCTGTTGTACAGGGTTTTAAAACAGCTAATGAGCGATTTGCAGGTGCATTGGAAACCTATACTATTGAAGCTCTAATGCAAGATGGTAAAGCGCTTCAGTCTGGAACATCTCACTTTCTAGGACAAAATTTTGCCAAAGCATTTGACGTTAAGTTTGCTGGGAAAGAAGGAAAAGAAGAGTATGTGTGGGCTTCATCATGGGGAGTGTCAACAAGGTTAATGGGGGCATTAATTATGGCTCATTCAGATGATTATGGTTTGGTGTTGCCTCCAAAGTTAGCGCCTATACAGGTTGCAATTGTGCCAATTTTCAAAAGTGAAGAAGACTTAGCAAAGATTTCTGCAGTAGTAGAACCAATTGTGGCCAAGTTAAAAGATAAAGGGATTAGCGTTAAGTTTGATGATAGCGATAACCGTAAGCCAGGTTGGAAATTTGCTCAATACGAATTACAAGGGGTGCCAATTAGGTTAGCTGTTGGTCCTCGCGATATTGAAAACAATACAGCTGAAGTTGCCCGAAGAGATACGTTAACTAAAGAAGTTGTTTCAATGGATGATGTTGATGGATATATAGCAGAATTATTGGATACCATCCAGGAAAATATCTATCAAAAAGCACTGGACTTTAGAACTGAAAAAACTACTGAAGTTGAGTCGTACGATGAGTTTAAAAAAGTGCTTGAAGAAAAGGGAGGTTTTATATTGGCCCATTGGGATGGTTCATCTGAGACAGAACAGAAAATTAAAGAAGATACCAAGGCAACCATTAGGTGTATTCCTTTAGATGGCGATAAAACACCGGGTAAATGTATGGTTACAGGAAAACCATCAGCGCAAAGAGTATTGTTTGCAAAGGCTTACTAATATAGCAGCAAAAGAATAACAGCACTGTTATTATGATATTTGTCAGGGGAGATCGATTAATGATCTCCCCTTTTTGTTTTTGTACGATTTACTATTACTTTTAAAAATAACAATGAACCATACTTTGCAATTGTGTAAGCTTTAATGATTCATCTTTTATTTTATAGAATTATTAAGTTTATGAGTGTTATGCAAACAAGAATATTTAGAAATGAAAAATATAAAAGAAAGATTTTTAGAATATGTAGTTGTCGATACTCAGTCGGATACAGATACCGGATTAACACCTTCCACGCCCGGTCAAATGTTATTCTCTCAACAACTGGTTGAGGAATTAAAACAAATAGGGTTGGAGGAAGTAGAGTTGGATGAAAACGGTTATGTAATGGCAACTATTCCTTCAAATATTGATAAAGATATTCCCGTAATAGGATTTATTGCTCATGTAGATACCAGTCCGGATTTTACCGGTAAAAATGTGAAACCTCAAATAGTTGAAAATTATGATGGGGAAGGGATTGTTTTAAATAAAGAAGAAAATATTCAATTATTACCAGAGGAGTTTCCTGAGTTAAAAAAATATGTTGGTCAGGATTTAATAACAACAGATGGTACTACTCTTTTAGGAGCTGATGATAAAGCAGGGGTGGCAGAAATTGTTACAGCTGCTGAATATTTAATCAACCATCCGGAAATTAAGCACGGTAAAATACGTATTGGATTCACTCCTGATGAAGAGATTGGAGCAGGAGCGGATCATTTCGTTATAGAAAAATTTGGAGCTGCCTATGCATATACAATGGATGGTGGAGAAATAGGAGAGCTCGAGTATGAAAATTTTAATGCGGCCATTGCTAAAATAACTGTATTAGGAAGAAATGTACATCCTGGATACGCAAAAAATAAAATGCGTAATTCCATGAGAATTGCAAATCAGATTATTTCAATGCTTCCAAGGGTCGAAACACCAGAACATACGTCTGGATATGAGGGTTTTTATCACTTAATTTCATTCAATGGAGAAGTTGAAAAAAGTGAACTTAAATATATTATAAGAGATTTTAGAAGAGACAGGTTTGAGGATCGAAAGAAAGAACTTAATCATTTGGTTAATAAAATCAATAATGAATATGGAGAGGGCACGGTTTCAATTGATATAAAAGATCAATATTATAATATGTGTGAGAAGGTAAAACCTGTTATGCATATTGTTGATCAGGCTCAAAAGGCCATGGAACTTGTTGGAGTAAAGCCTCTGGTTAAACCTATCAGAGGAGGTACTGATGGTGCTCGCTTATCATTTATGGGTTTGCCTACGCCTAATATTTTTGCCGGGGGGCATAATTTTCACGGTCGGTTTGAGTTTGTACCTGTAAATAGTATGGAAAAAGCCGTAGAGGTAATTTTAAAAATTGTTGAACTTTCTGCATTGTAAATCAATATTTAAACAGTGGTTTACTTTAGAATAAATAAAAATTGTATTTTATTTACGAGGGCATTTGTGGGTGTAATATGTTGTGGATTAAGTAGATGTGTGTTTATTGGGTAATTTGGTAAATAATTGCGTAAAATATTTGTCGCAAACATTTTTAGTACTATTTTTGTTTCGAATTAGTAATAAATAGTTTTACAAAACAACATAGATAAAAATTTAAATCATGGCAGTATTAGTAGGTAAAAAAGCACCGGCATTTAGTGCAGAAGCAGTTGTTAATGGCGGTGAAATTGTTGAGAATTATTCTCTAGACCAATTTGTAGGTAAAAAGAATGTTATATTATTTTTCTATCCTGCAGATTTTACATTTGTATGTCCAACTGAAATTATTGCATTTCAGGATAAAATAGCTGAGTTCGAAAAAAGAAATGTAGAAGTTATTGGAGTATCTGTTGACTCTGCATTTTCTCACTGGAAGTGGTTACAAACAGAAAAGAAAGAAGGTGGAATTAAAGGCGTTAAATTTCCATTAATTGCTGATAATTCAATGACTATCTCTGAAAATTATGATGTTTTAGCCGGAGAGTACGATTATAATGAAGATGGACAATTAGCTTTTGAAGGTACGCCAATGGCTTACCGTGGATTATTTTTAATCGATAAAGAAGGTGTTGTTCGTCACCAGGTTGTTAATGATATGCCTTTAGGACGTAGCGTTGAAGAAACCTTAAGAATGATCGATGCTTTACAGTTTTTCGAAGAAAACGGTGAAGTTTGTCCAGCAGACTGGCATAAAGGAGATGAAGGTTTAACTGCTTCTCAGGAAGGTATTGCTGAATATTTAGGAAAGCAATAGTTAAACGTTCATAATAATATTTTAAAAGCATCTGCATTAATTTGTAGATGCTTTTTTTGATTTAGAAAATAAATCATTAATCTCATTTTTCAATAGATCATTTTGGCTTACATTTGCGCCATGCGAAAGACGATTAACATTGATGTAGGAGATGTAGAGCTGTTTAAACAAAAACTGGTCAGGTATAGCACTAATGTAAAGTATGCAGCTATGTACGACAGTAATGGATATTATCAAACAATAAACTCCGGGGTGAAATATCATTCTTACGACTTTATCTGTGGGTTTGATAGTATTTCGGTTGTAAGTGGTAATTTACAAGACCTGGAACAAAAGAGATCTGAGCTGAATGACTGGCTTTTCGGGTATTTAAGTTATGATTTAAAAAATGATTTAGAGCAACTGTATTCTGTGAATGCTGATGAGCTAAATTTTCAGAAGTTACTATTTTTTCAACCTCGTTTTGTATTTGCGCAGATTGACACTAAATGGGAGTTGTCATATTATAATGAGAAGGATACTGAAAAAACAGCGTTAGAACTTGTTCAGGCGATACAGGATGTTACTTGTAGTGAAGGTTTAGATAAAGAAAAGATAAGGTTTTCTGCTAAGGTTAGCAGAGAAAAGTATATTCAATCCATACAGTCCATTTTAGAGCATATCCATAAAGGCGATGTGTACGAGCTAAACTACTGTATGGAGTTTTTTGCAAAACAGTGTTTAATTGATCCGTATACTGTTTATAATGGGCTTACAAAAATATCACCAACTCCTTTCGCAGCTTTTGTAAAGTCTGATACCAAATATGTAATGTCTGCTTCTCCCGAACGCTACCTTAAAAAAGAAGGTTCAAAATTGATCTGCCAACCTATAAAAGGTACTGCTTCCAGAGGTAATGATAAAAAGGAAGATGAGCATTTAAAGGATGCGTTGAGATCCAGTGTTAAGGAACAATCAGAAAATATAATGATAACTGATTTAGTTCGTAATGATTTGTCTCGTGTAGCTTCGCGTGGTAGTGTTAAGGTTGAAGAATTGTGCGGTATATATCCATTTCGTCAGGTTTTTCAAATGATCACTACGGTTGTGGCTGAATTAGGTGGCAAATATAGTGGAATGGACGCCATTAAAACGTCTTTTCCTATGGGATCGATGACAGGTGCACCTAAGATTAGAGCAATGAAGCTCATAGAGAAATATGAAGAGACCAAGAGAGGTGTATATTCCGGTGCTGTTGGTTATTTTTCTCCGGAAGGAGATTTCGATTTTAATGTAGTCATTCGTAGTCTTTTATACAATGTTACAAATAGTTATCTTTCGTTTATGGTAGGAAGTGCCATTACCGAAAAAAGTATCCCGAATAATGAATATGACGAGTGTATTTTAAAGGCAAAAGCTATCTTTAACTTGTTTAACCAAAATGGATTGGAAAGTGATTCGTAATATATTTTCTTCATATTTAAAGGAACAGTGTGGTGTTGATAAGCAACAAAAGGTTTTGGTGGCATTGAGTGGAGGTGCAGATTCTATAGCCTTATTACATTTGCTGTTGCATGAAGGAATTCAGGTATGTGCAGCGCATTGTAACTTTACATTACGCGGCGAAGAATCAGATGCAGATGAAGATTTTGTCACAACAGAATGTCGTAAACTAGGTGTTGAATTGTATGTGAAAAGATTTGATACAACAGAGTACGCTAAAGACAAGGGAATTTCCATTGAAATGGCAGCAAGAGATTTACGATATAGCTGGTTTCAGGAATTAATGATTTCTGCAAATGCAGATTTCTTAGCAACAGGACATCATAAGGATGATAGTGTTGAAACTTTCTTTCTGAATTTATTGCGAGGAACAGGTATTAAAGGTTTAACCGGAATAAAGCCACGTACAGATAAATTGATTCGGCCAATGTTGGGCATTTCTCGTAAAGAAATTGAATTGTATTGTCGGGAGAATGGTATAGCTTTCAGGGTTGATGCCTCCAATATGGACTCAATTTATACACGTAATAAAATCCGAAACGAAATCATTCCATTATTTAAAGAAATTAATCCTTCATTTAACCAAACAATGGAGGAGAATATTCAGCGCCTTGCCCAGGTAAATCAGTACTTTGAAAATAGTGTTTCATCTATTAAAGAAGAACTTATTGTTGAGCAGGATAATAAGGTGCTTATTTCACTTTCGCATGTTACCAGGTTTACAGATCCTGAACTTGTTTTATTTGAAGTTTTACACCCTTATGGCTTTAATGCAGCTGTTGTAAAAGAGATTGTGGAATGTATTTCTCAGGGTGTATCAGGAAAGCAGTTCTTTTCGAAGGATTATAGAATTATTAAAGACCGGTTTAATTTAATTTTATTGCCGATTGAAAGTAAGGAAGAAGATGGGCCTTTTTATATTAATTTGGATGATGATAATCTTCAAAAGCCTGTATCAATATCCTTGCTTAAGGATATAAATGCGGAAAATTATAAAATTGAGAAGGATTCTGCAGTTGCACAGTTTGACGCAGATTTACTAAGTTATCCGTTAACGCTGAGAAGGTGGAAACAGGGAGATGTTTTTCGACCTTTAGGTATGAAGCATTTTAAAAAGCTAAGTGATTTCTTTATTGATATAAAACTTTCAATCGCAGATAAGGAAAATGCTTGGCTGTTGCTATCAGGAGATGATGTTATATGGGTAGTAGGCTATAGAACCGATGATAGATATAAAATTACATCAAAAACCAAAAAAGTGGCAAAATTTACGCTTCATCAATAAGGCAAAAGTCATCTACAATTCCTCCTCCAACAACAAGGTTGTTCTGGTAAAAAACAACGGACTGCCCCGGGGTTAGTGCCCAAACAGGAGTGTTAAATTCAACATGAAGTTCGTTGCTAATTAAATGAATGCTTCCCGGTGTGGGAGGTACTGTATCCAAACCTCTTATTCTTAAATCAACATTTGCTTTATTTTCTGCAAAATTTGGATTGTTGATTAGGTAAGTATTTAGTTTGAGCTGATTTGAGAATAGAGACTTTTTAGGGGAGGTTATAAGGGTATTACTATCAGCAATAATTTTAGCTACATATTCGCCTTGATTTTGGGTTAATTTTAAACCTCGCTTCTGTCCGATGGTATAAAAAGGGAAACCTTCGTGTGTGCCAATGGTTTCTCCTTTAGTATTTTTTATTTTCCCATTGGCCAGCTTGTCTTTTAGGTTTGGTCTTAGGTTTTGTATAAACTGACGGTAATCTTCACCCTGTAGAAAACATACCCCCATGCTTTCCTTTTTATCGGCAATTACTTTAAATCCAAGTTCATGAGCTTTAGCTTTAACATCAGGCTTTAAACTTTTACCCAGTGGAAAAATGCATTTGCTAAGAATTTCTTGCGATAAGTTCCATAAAAAATAGGACTGATCCTTATTGGAATCCAAGCCTTTTTTAATGTAAAAAATACCCTTTTCCTCAATAATGTCAACATAGTGGCCGGTAGCAATCTTATCACAATTTAATCTTTCAGATTCTTCCAGTAAAAGTTTCCACTTTATGGTTTCGTTACATCTTATACAAGGATTAGGTGTGCGGCCTTTGAGGTATTCATCTACAAAATAATCAATTACATCAGTCTTAAAATCATCGTAAACATCAAGCACGTGATGTTCGAAATTAAGTTTTTTAGCAAGAGATTTTGCTTCTTGAATAAAGTGAAGAGAATCCGGAGAGGAGAGAGGAGAGACTGTATTAAATGTTATCCCAACTACTTCGTACCCGCGTTGCTGTAAATACCATGCCGACATAGAACTGTCGATTCCGCCGCTCATTCCTAATAATACCCTTTCTTGCTTCATAGAGGGCAAAAATACAAACACTAAACAATATTTGAATATATAGAGCAGCTGTTTTTAATCTATTTTCATCAAAAACTACATGGGTTATAAATGAGCTAAATTGATGTCACTAAAGTATATAAAAAATACAAATCATATAAGATCTATAGAAATAGTATGAATTAAAGCTTGTAGTGGCTAAAACAAAATGTGTTAGCCAGAGTTTGATTAGTAATGAAGTGTTATTTTTGCAGTAATTATTAACTTTTGATATATAAGAATTATATGATATACTATTTTACATTACCAGGACTTGGAGGATCGGATAATAATCATTGGCAAAGTCATTTTGAACGAGTATTACCCAATTGTAAGCGTATTGAACAAGAGAATTGGGAGAAGCCCAATCGTGAAGATTGGATTAATACAGTAGAAAAGGCCGTTGAAGGTTATGACTTGTCTCAAGTGGTTTTTATTAGTCATAGTTTAGGAGGTATTACTTTAGCCCATTGGGTTAAAAAGTTTCAAAAGAAAATTAAAGGAGCTTTAATAGTGGCGCCACCCAATTTAAATGATGTTTCATCGGAATATGAGTTGGATTCATTTTTGCCGGTTCCTGAAGAAGTCATTCCTTTTCCTACTGTATTTGTAGCCAGTGCCAATGATCCATGGGCCAGTTATGAAGCATCTACAAAATTGGCAGGTCAGTGGGGTAGTGAGTTAATTGGTATAGGAGATGCAGGTCATATAAATTCAGATTCCGGATTCGGAGAATGGAAGGTTGGGCAAGAGTTTCTTGATAAGATAAAGTAAGGGCTTAAAAAGAAGATAGGGTAGGTTTTACCCTATTCTTCCAAATTTTTTCTTACGTCAGATAAAAACTCTTTCATTTTTTCTGTGTCTTTATCTTCAATAATTGCCAATAGTTGTTTTAGTTTAAGTCTGATTTTTTCTACCTGACCACCTGTAAACGGGTTAAAAAGAATCTCAGATAAAAGATAATCATCCTCTCCCAATAGGCCTTTGGCAATATCAAAATGCTTTTTAAAAGTGGTACCAGGAGCATCTTGTTTTTTCATGCAAGCAGCAAATACCAGTGTTGATGAAAATGGGATAGATAGTGAGTATGCAATGGTTTCATCATGTTCGATAAAGGTGTACTCATGAATATTAAGGCCAAGCGTACTAAAGAAGTCTTTAAAAAATGCTTTTCCTAAATGATCACCTTCTGAAATTATAATAGCATGATGCTCTTGCAATGACTTTAAATTACCAAAAGTTGGTCCGAACATAGGGTGTGTGGAAACATAGCGCATCCCAACTTCTTCGTAAAACTGTTTAAATCCGGTTTTAACTGAAGAAATATCGGAAATAATACAGCTTTTAGGTAAATAAGGAATCACTTCTTTAAAAGCTGCAATTGTATATTTAAGGGTTACAGCATTAATCAGCAATTCAGGCTCAAACTGGGTTATTTCTTCCAGTTTGGTCAGGCGCTGCGTATTGAAAATGTATTTTAATTTTTCAAGATTTGGGTCGTAAATAGCTACTTCGTGATCTAGGCAAAGTGCATCGGTCAACCATGTACCCATTTTTCCGGCACCCAAAATACAGATTTTCATATTGCTCAGTTATCAGTTAACAGTAATCAGTTAACAGTAACCAGTATGATAACTGATTACTGATAACTACCCACTGACCTTTATTGGTTCATTATTTTATTTTGACGCGTAACAGACTCTTCGTGAATACTCTCGAAAAGTTTGGTAAGGAATTCATCTGATAATCCCATTTTAGCACCTTTGGCCTTACGATTGTTCATGATTTCATCGTAACGACGAGTTTGTAAGATGGTAATATCATTTTCTTTCTTGTACTTACCAATGGCTTCCGAAATTTGCATTCTCTTTTGTAGAACCTCTAATACAGAAGTATCTAATTTGTCTATTTCCTGACGTAATTCATCAAGAGTAACCCTTGGTTTTTCACCAATTTTTGGTTTACGAAGAACAATCTTGTCAGTAATTGCTTTTAGATCGTCTGGAGTTACCTGCTGGCTGGCATCACTCCATGCTTTTTCAGGACAACGGTGTGACTCCACTAATAAACCATCAAAACTTAAGTCCATAGCTTCTTGAGATATCTCGTAAATCAATTCACTTTTACCACTGATGTGAGATGGATCACAGATAATTGGTAACTCAGGAATTCTTCTTTTTAGCTCAATAGGAATTTGCCATTGAGGATGATTACGGTATTTAGTTTTATCGTAGGTTGAGAAACCGCGGTGAATAGCAGCCAGTTTTTTAATGCCGGCCTGGTTAATTCGTTCTAAAGCACCAATCCATAACTCTAAATCAGGGTTAACAGGGTTCTTTACCAATACAGGTATGTCTACTCCTTTAAGTGCATCAGCAATTTCTTGCACCGCAAATGGGTTTGCAGTAGTTCTTGCACCAACCCAAAGAATATCAATTCCGTGTTTAATAGCTTCAAATACATGGTGTGCATTGGCTACTTCCGTTCCAACATACATACCAGTTTCTTCTTTGACTCTTTTAAGCCAGGGTAAACCAATGGTACCTACACCTTCAAAAGCACCGGGTCTGGTTCTTGGTTTCCATATACCTGCTCTAAAAATTTTGAAGCCATTTGCCGAAAGTTGCTTGGCAGTTTCTAACACTTGCTCTTCTGTTTCGGCACTACATGGTCCGGCAATCATCCAAGGACGTTCGAGCTCTAAACCCGGAAGACTGATTTTTTCTAGATCTAATTTTACCATCTTTATATTCTGTTACGCTGTTTTTATTCTATTTATTGATTCTTTTAATATTTCTTGTTTTGAGCAAAGAGAAATTCTGATATAGCGATCTCCTTGTTTTCCAAATATCGATCCTGGAGTGATAAATACATGGGTCTTATTTAAAATTTTATCAGATAGTTGAATGGATGATTCAATTTCGTTAGGAATTTTTGCCCAGATAAACATACCTGATTGTTTTTTATCGTATTGACATCCTAAAATGTCCATAATCTCCCAAACCAATTCTCTTCGTTGTATGTATTCTTCATTCACCTCCTGATACCAATCTTTATCTAAACCTAAAGCTTTAACAGCTGCTAATTGTAATGGTTTAAACATGCCGCTATCCATGTTACTTTTTACCCTTAAAATGTACTGAATAAAGGTTGGATTTGCAGCAATCATACCAATTCGCCACCCTGCCATATTGTGCGACTTACTTAATGAATTTAGTTCAATGGCAATGTCTTTAGCTCCTTTAATGCTTAATATACTAAGAGGATTATCATTTAAGATAAAACTATAAGGATTGTCGTTGCAAACTAATATTTCATGCTTTTTACCAAATGCAACAAGCTTTTCAAAAAGCTCAATTGTAGCATTTGCACCTGTTGGCATATTAGGGTAGTTTACCCACATGAGTTTTACCTTTGATAAATCCAGTTTTTCCAATTCATCAAAATCAGGTTGCCAATTTAACTCTTCTTTAAGTTCGTAATTGATCATCTCAGCTTCAACTAAATTAGAAACAGAAGAGTATGTTGGATAACCCGGATTCGGAACGAGTACCTGATCGCCTTTATTTAAAAAGGCCATAGAGATATGCATAATTCCTTCTTTTGATCCCATAAGGGGAAGGATTTCGTTGGCAGGATTAAGTTCTACCTTAAAATATTTATTGTACCATTTCGAAAATGCATCTCTTAACTCAGGAATACCTATGTAACTTTGATATCCATGGCTACCTTTATCAGCTGCACTTAGGTTTAGCTCTTCAAGAACAAGCTCAGAAGGCGACCTGTCGGGGTTTCCAATGCCTAAGTTTATGACATCAAATCCCTGCTTGCGCATATCATCAATTTCTCTAAGTTTTTTAGAGAAGTAATATTCTTTTACTTCACTTATTCTATTGGCAGGTTGTATGCTCATTGTTTAAAATGTTTTTTGCTCGGATAGAGGTTTGTTATCATTACTTGTTGTATCATAGGATCTTCTGCCTACATGATATTCTCCAAGGTTTTTTAGTCCTTTGGTTAATGGGCGAATAGCTTCAATGGATTGAAGGTATCGGTTGTAATCTTCAAAAACCAAATCAATAAAAAACAGGTATTCCCATTCGTGACCAACAATTGGCAAAGACTGAATTTTTGATAAGTTAATATTGTAAAAAGCAAGAATCGATAATACTTTAGAAAGACTACCTTCGGAGTGGGGTAACGCAAATACGAGTGATGACTTGTTTACCTTATCGTTAATCAGCAGATCTTCTACTTCTGTTTTACCTTTATCAGAGATGATTAAGAAACGTGTAAAATTACGCTTGTTAGTTTCAATATCCCTTGCCATGATTTCTAATTGGTATTTTTCTGCAGCCAACTCTGGAGCAATAGCAGCAACTCCCGTAAGTTGATTGTCTTGTATCCATTTGGCACTTAATGCAGTGTCGTCACTGGCAATAAGTTTAATACGTGGATAGGCCTTGAAAAATTCACGGCACTGTGCTAAAGCCATGGGATGTGAATGAACTTCCTTTATGTCCTCAATGGATTGGCCCGGTAGCGTTAATAGCTGGTGCTTGATACGTAGTTTGTACTCACCAATGATAACTAAACCAGAGTCTTTAAGTAGCGTGTAGTTTTGTAGTATACTACCTACAAGGGTATTTTCGATAGCCATGATTCCATATTTAGAATCATCTTCTTTTAAAGTAGCAAACAGTTCTTCAAAAGTTTGGCAGGGAACCATTTCTAAATTATCAGTATTAAAAAATGCTTTTGCCGCAATTTCATGGTTCGAACCAGCTCCTCCTTGAATTGCTACTTGTTTTATCTTAGTCATTACCTTATTAATAATAAAAAAGTCCCACCTGTTTGGGTGGGACTTTAAATTTTTTTGAAATTTATATACTATATACCCACCTCTTTTTGATTGCTAAATCCAAAAAAGTAAAAATAAAAGTTGTAAAAAAATACATTGTGGGTCATTTCTATCTGCTTTATGGGCGTCAAAAATAGTATAAATTTATACGTTATAAAAATTTTAAATAAGAAATTAACTTAAAAATCATAGTTTAAGTTTAAATTAGAACTAAAAGACCTTTTTTAGTAATAATTTATCAGTGTATATAAATTGAATATATATACAAACATTAACCTTCAATTTCGCTTAACTCCAGCCATCTAAATTCTTTTTCATCTAAAATAGACATCACCTCATTGAGTCTTTTTGATTTTTCGGTTAAGGATTCAGCATCCAGTAATCCCGAATTCAAATCGTTTTCAATGTCAGTTTTTTCTGTGTTTAGTTCATCCATTTCGCGTTCAATCTCTTCTAATTCCTTTTTCTCTTTAAAAGACAACTTTCGTGGTTTGTCTTTTACTGTAGTTTTGGCTGCAGGTTCTTTTTTTACTTTCTCTACTTTTTTTTGAGCCTTTTCTTCTTCCAGTTTAAAATTATGGTAGATAGTGTAATTACCAGGGAAGTCTTTGATATTACCCTGGCCTTCAAATACAAATAAGTGATCCACAATTTTATCCATAAAATATCTGTCGTGCGAAACAATGATTACGCAGCCCTTAAAGTTCTGCAGGTACTCTTCCAAAAGATTTAGGGTAAAAATATCCAGATCGTTTGTAGGCTCATCCAGTATCAGAAAGTTTGGATTTTTCATTAATACTGTCATCAGGTATAGCCTTTTCTTTTCCCCGCCACTTAGATTATCTACCTGTACATGGTGCATTTCATTGGAAAAAAGAAAGTGTCGTAAAAATTGCGCAGGGCTCATTGAGTTACCCGATCCCAGCGTAATATGCTCCGAGATATCAGAAATAATATCAATAACTTTTTTGTCATTGTCTATTTTCATTCCATCCTGACGATAATAACCGATAACAACAGTTTCTCCTGTCTCAAGGTATCCGGAATCCGGCGTTATTGCTCCGGTAATGGTATTTAGGAAGGTAGATTTGCCTGTACCATTTTTACCAATAATGCCCACCTTTTCGCCCTGGGCAAACTTATAATTGAAGTCATCCAATATTTTTAAATCGCCAAAGGATTTATTTAATCCATGACATTCAATGATTTTTTTACCAAGTCGGGTAGCTTTAATATCTAAATTAATGGATTGCTCAGTGATTCCGCTATGCGCTTTTTTCTTTAAGTCATGAAAAGCATCAATACGGTATTTTGCTTTGGTAGCCCTTGCCTGAGGCATTCGGTTCATCCAGTCTTGCTCTTTCTTTAAAAGGTTTTTAGCCTTTTCAACCTGAGCATTTTGTGTTTGAATTCGTTCTTCTCTTTTTTCTAAAAAGTATTGGTAGTTACCCTTGTAATAGTATAAACTTTGATCTGCCAGCTCATAAATTTCATTACAAACCCTGTCTAAAAAGTACCTGTCGTGGGTCACCATCATTAAGGTTGCTTTGGATCGTTCCAAATAGCCTTCGAGCCATTCAATCATTTCCAGGTCAAGATGGTTAGTAGGCTCATCCAATATTAGAAAGTCAGGCTCGTTTATTAAAATATTGGCCAGTGCAACCCGCTTTTTTTGACCGCCGGATAGTTGGCTGATCAATTGATCGAAATTGGTAATTTTAAGTTGCGAGAGTATTTGTTTAATGCGTGATTCAAAATCCCAGGCATTCAGTTTATCCAACTCTTCAATTAGATGGCCTAAGGCATCGTGGTTTTGGTCAGCAAGGGCTTTTTCGTAGGCTTTAATAGCAATAACCTGGGGATTCTCTGATGCGAAAATTTCCTCAATAACCGAATTGTTAATATTAAGCTCAGGTAACTGAGAAAGGTAACCTACTTTAATGCCTTTTCTGTAGGTTACTTTACCTTTGTCGCCCAGCAGTTTACCGGCCAATATATTTAATAATGTTGTTTTACCGGTACCATTTCTGGCGATTAATCCAATCTTTTGACCTTCAGATATGCCAAAGTTTAAGTCGGAAAATAATCTTATGTCTCCCCAATGATGGGTTAATTCTTCTACTGAGAGGTATGCGGTTGTGCTACTCATTTTTTCTTTTGTATATTTACTTTATGAAAAAAGCAGTTATTTATTCTCGTATATCGACAAATAGAGCTAAGCAAAACGTTGAGCGTCAAGAGCTTGAATTGAAAAATTTTGCCAAAAACAATGGCGTAAAAGTAGTAAAAGTTTTTGAAGAAATTGCTAGTGGAAAGGTACAAACTATTGATAGGGTGGAATTCAAGAATATGATGAATTTTATAGAGGCTGAGGAGATAAAGTTGATTCTTTGTACAGAGATATCTAGGCTCGGAAGAAATAATATTGATGTACTAACCACAATCAACTATTTCAACGAGAATAAAATAAATCTTTATTTGAATGATCTGAAATTCTACACTTTAAATGATGATGGGTCATTAAATTTTCAATCTCAATTAATGGTAAATATCGTATCTGCATTGGCAGAGAATGAAAGAGTTCAGTTAGTTGATAGAATAAAGAGTGGCCTGGTTAATGCTTGTAATAAGGGGCATATTTTGACAGCCTATCCCTTGTTTGGGTACAAGGTGGTGGATAAAAAATATGTAATAAATGAGAAAGAAGCATCTATAGTTGAAGAAATGTTTCAAAAATTTATAGAGGAAAAGAAAATTTTTAAAATAAATCATTTTTTAAGTCAAGAAGTCGGAAAGACAAAAAAGGGTAAAGGGTGGTCAACACCTACTATAAAAAAGATGCTCACAAATACTAAATATAATGGTTGGTATGAATACAAGGGAAATAAATATAAAGTGCCACAAATTATTGATAATTCAATATTTAATAAAGTTCAAGCAATTTTAAGTGATAATGCTGAAAAATATAAAAGTAACACAAATGATTATCAACGGGGTAAGAATCAACGTAACACACACCCCTTAAGTGAAATAGTCAAATGTGGTAATTGTGGTCAAAATTTATGGTTGAATTATGCAGATAAAAAAAGGGAGCATAGCACATACTATAGATGCAAAAACAATGTGTATAAAACATCTGATATTGATGTTAAAAAGTGCATTAATATAAATGCAGACCTCGTAAATAGTATAATACTTGATTTTGCACTATACTCTTTTAATAACTCATCTTTTTTAGAAGAAAAAAAGGTTGAATTAATGGGTGAGTTGGATGAAGTAAAATTTAAAATAAAAGGTTGTGAAGAGATTATATCTGAAAATAAACGTCAAGCAAATAAATTAAAGGAGTTATATAAAAAGGACTTATTTACTTTAGATGAGCTTGAAAGCGATGTTGGTAAGCATAGGAATATTATTAAACGAAATGAAGATGATATAAGGATATATACTAGTCAGTTAATAGATATAGAAAAGAGTATTGAGTTGTATACTAATAAAGTAATAGGTTACAATTCTGAAATCTTAACTGCAAAAAATTTCGCTAAGTTCTGCAGAGAGAATATTGAAAAAGTTGTTGTAAATAGAGTAAGTAAAGAAAGTGATATTTATAAATGTTGGAAGAGTAAAGTATATGGTGGTAATAGGGGAGTTCAACACGTTTATAGACTCGAAATTGTGAGTAACTTTGTTAATATAAGTGTATATTGCTCTAATCACACAAATAGGTATGTTATAGAGACAGATGATTATGAGAATAATATACTTGTCGAATATGACAAATTTCACAAAGGTGATTCAATGAAATTTTTGTCTGAAATGATTGGTGGTGAAATGAGTATTGATGAAATTATAGAAAATAAAATGACAGGTGATGGTGAAGGTGGTGATAATTACTACAGGGAATTTGAACAGTATAAGTTAATGAGATAGATTAATTTATTATTGTTGACAAAAAAAAGGGGTGCATGTAGCACCCTTTTTTGTTATATATTATTCCTTGGTATTTATCTTTTCTATCTTATACCCAACTTCATTATATAGTTTATTTTTGCTAGTGTAGTTTACTTTTTTTGATACTTCAACTGTTAATTGGAGTAACATTTTTAAGTAATTAATATCAATAGTTTTTTTACCTTCTTTTGGCACTATACCAAGTTCATTTAAAAGTTCATTTTCTTCACTACCTTCTATTATTGGAAATTCAATTATTTTATACTTATCCTGATTAATTAATGCTTCTGATGGGTCAAGTATAATGTCTGGATGTCTTTCATTATACTTTTTTCTTAACACATCTATATCATCATTATTATCTTTTTTAACAACAATTTTTGATGGTAGATTGTAGAAAGTCTTTCTGTATTTTATTTTTTCAAAAGCATCTTCTATAAGTGCAATAATATTACCCATAACATTAAAATTTATTTGTTGGTTATTATTAATTAATGTCAAATGTAAATGATAATATCATCTATTCCAAACTATACACCTTAACTACCTATGCAGGGGTTATATTTTGACTTCAATAAAAGAGATAGTTGGATATGATGATTATTAGTTAAAATTAGCTTATTTAATTAGCTCTTTATAATTGGATATTATAATTAACCTCTTATCAATTATTAATCATTAAATGATACTTAAAATTGATATGTAGTAGTTTTAGTATATTGGTATGTGTTAGTTTTAGTATATTGGATATTAACTATTTTTCTTAAATAATAACCAATTTTCATATTAAATAATCACCATTGGATATTATTAAATAAATAATTCAAAATGGTATATATCCCTGTTTATATTGTTAAAATGGGATTTATCCCTGTTTACATTGTTAAAATGTCATTTATCCCACTTTATACTATATTATCTAACTATTATATCCATACAATATTATCTAACTATTTTATCTAACTATTTTATCCAACTATATTATCTAACTATTATATCCATACACTACCAATATAAGATAATTCAATAGGCTAAATAATTAATTAATGGTATTGGTTAGCATGATAACACTTCAATAAAAAGATAAGCCAGCAAATCACCTTTAAAATGAATAATAATCTTTTTAAATAATACCCAATTAAATCTGTAACCTTTTTTCTTCAAATACGTATGTAACGCCACAAGTATTATAAATTAGATTTCCAAATAGGAAACGTTAAAAGATGTTAAATATGAATTTTAATTTAAATTTTTTGATTTGGTTATCTATTTATAATCGTAGTAAGATGATTAAAATGTTAACACTTACAACTTCAACAGGGGATTTTCAGCACTCATAAGCTCTAATTTTTGCCCCTGTTGAATTTCCTTTAAAATTTAGAATGTGAGAAGGAAAAATTATTAGAAGTATTAAAATTTAGAGCAAAATGAAAACCAAAGAAAATTTAAAAAATGGAAAACCATTTAGAGCAAATGTAATGTACACCGCTACAGAAGAAAAGAAAAATTACAACTACACCAATAAGCACGTTAGTATGATTGAATGTTTAGATGTTAGTGTATATAGTAGACTAATACTTATTTTCACTATCAATAATTCAATAATCCCAAAAACAAAAATAGTTAGAATGTTGACGAAAACTGCAATTAGTAAAATTTTATCTATAGATATAAAGACTGTTAATAAGTCATTTGATCAAATGATTAAAGCAGGGTATATTGAAGGTTATGGTGAAAATTTTACAATAAATATAAATCCAATAGAAGATAGAATTAATGAGTTGAAGGATGAATATATTATAGATCAACTAAAAAAATGTAACATTTCATCAACAGCAAATATAATGATGGAGCAAAAAGATATAAAGATTTTTCAAAAATTAGAAAAGTTAATTAAAAATGATTTAGCTGATGAAGAAGATATAAAAGAATATGAAGAACTTAAGAATATTTATAATATATCATCATACAGTGAATATGTGAGCCGTAATAACGAAGAAACAGAAGAAAATGATACAACTACACCAACAAATGATTTAAGACCAGTAAATGTAGCTAAAAACGATGATAAAAGCATACTGAATGTTGTTAATAGTATAGGTATAGAAGAAAGTGAAACACCTACAAATGATAAAATAATAGTAAAGCCAAATAAAATGTCAACAATCTATAATGTGCTAGCTAACCATCATTATCATTTACCAAAATACAGGAATAATTACTCTGAAATTGAGTTTGTAACTCTATATATGTTGCTAGAAATGAATAAAAAGAAAGGTGATTTTGATACATCTGTAGAAAATATAAATACCAAAATAAAAAATAATGAAAACATTTTTTCTCAATGTAAAGAGTTGGAAAACTTTAAAAAAACAGTAGGGGAAGGAAAGCTAAAAAATGCAATTTCATTTATTGAAAGTAGACTTAATTAATGAAAAGATAGATGAAGCAATGAAATTTACAATAAGTCAAAAATAGAATCATTCTAAATAAGATATAAGAATCTAGTAATTAAATAGATATGACGTTCAAGAATAGTGGGTGTAAAATATGTTTGATATATTTAAATTGAGGATTTAGAATGTTGTTTATGATGAATTTAAATGATAAAATTGTATAGGATTAATAATTTTTAAAATTGAATATGATGAATAATGATGTAAATTACGATGAAATGTTAAAAGATGGAAAGGTTAATCAAATAGATGCTTATTCTTTAAGAGAATTAATGAACGGCTTTTTTCAGGATGATAAAATAGATGTTGTTTATAGAGGGATGTTTGAATTGTTATCTGAAATTTTAAGCTGTAAGTTTCAGAGAGTATGTTTATTTATTAAATCTATTGAAGAAGAACTCGAACGAAAAGTAGATAGGAAACCTTTTGTATATACTTCTATGGATTGTTATGGAAATATCTCTTGGATGTTAAGACCTAATTTATTTAATTATTTAGATAGGCAAACGTCAGAGGATTATGAACTTTTTTTTAATAGACCAATAAGAAAAATTGATAGTTATATTGATGAAAATATGTCAAGGTTAGATTCATTAAATGAAGATGAGTTAAGTGTTATGTTTGTGACATTTGGGAAGTTGGTTTTTGATATAGAAAAAGCTCAGAATCTAACAAAGTCTTGGTTGTTAAGGATTAAAAATAAGGGTGTTTAGCACCCTATTTTTTTGTATATCCCCTAAAAGCTGCAATTGTTTGATATATGCCATAACCTATAAATATTCTTCCTAAATAATCCCAAATGTAATAACTAAATGTTGGATTAAATTCATCCATTAAATCGGGACTGTGAGTGGGGTTTAAGAACTTAAAGAAATAGGAATAAGAAAAATCGTTAGTTGGTGTGATTTGGCTTAATCCAAGGGAAAAGAATAATACACCACAAAATAATGTAAATAAAGTGCCCTGAAACCAGCTCGAACCATAGTAATTAGAATATTTATTGAAAGAATTAATTATCCATTTATTACCGTGCCATTTAAGAGTTCTAAAAAACGCAATTTCTTCTGAAAAAGATTTCATTTCTAGTTGGTGGAAATCCAATGATTGAATTTTATTATTTTGAACTGTACTATAGTTCTTTAATAATCTAAAAGTTTCTCGTTTATTGGAATAAGGAATATTGTAAAAATATTTTTCTCTTAGTTTCTCATCTTTAAATGTATCATCATCTTTTCTAACATCATCATTACTCTTGAAATTTTTCAATCTTAATCCAAATATATTAACATCACTATTGGTGTAGAAGTTAGCTAATGATAAATCTAATCCTTCATTAAATTTAGCTTGACGGAATATTACAAGGTCTTTAAATGTAGAATATGTAAAAAGTGTATTTTGATGAAAAATTGAGCCTGATAGCACAACAACTCCGAAAAAATCAGTTCTATAAAAATCAATTTTAGTCTTAAACTCACTGTTGTAAAAATCAACTAGTCTATTAAAAGTAGTATTGTTAAAATCTATAATTCCGTCAAATTTACAACCAATAAAATCAACTTTAGAATTATTACCACCTTCTGAATCAATAAATTTAGCATTCTTAAAACTAACACCGCCTAAAAATTTTGTGCCATTAAATTTTACTGATCCATACAAAAGAGAATCATCAAATTTAACATTTCCAAAAAAAATAGAATTTTCAACTATTATTCCATTTTGAAATCTACATTTTGAAAAATCTACATCATTTAAAAATCTACAACATGAAACTTTAATAGGTGTCATTATTAATGAACTTTTAAAACTAAATTCGTCTAAAAACTTAGAATTATTACATTCAAAATTTTGTTCAAAAATGTGCTTCTTGTTTTCTATTTTACCACAAATTGTTGCATTATCTGTGTTAAATGTATTGACAACAGGTTTATCAAAACTAAATCCTTGTTTAACTAAAACATTTTTAAAAATTAATTTTGCATTATTTAAGTCATTTTTTGGAATTTTTTCATATTCCGAATTGTCATAAACATTTATTTTGCTTTCCTCACTCATTGTTATTGTTTTTTCTTTTGTAATATCTATGTAAATATAAACATTATGAAAGATTAAAAGTGCAAGTCAAGACATAGTTGCATATAAATGTATTGGTTACACTATACGGGTGATTTTCTTAATTGATTATCACCTTTTTTTATACTTTTTTTTCTGAATAGGTGACTTTTTGATTTTTCCTTGTATTTATTATCAAATAATAGATACAAATGGAAATAAAAAAATATAAAGCACTAGGTGAAGAACTAATTAAAATAAATGATGTAGAAGCACCTACCAATAGAGAAAAACAATTAGAGTTAGATAATTTTCTTCAATTCCTACAATTAAGAAATGATGTTAGTATAGATAATGATGTACTAGCAACAGTTGATGAATATGCATCATTTGATTATCTGATTAAGTCAGGAAGCACTAAAATGCTAATTGAATGCAAAAACAGGGGTATTAGTATCAACCAATATAGCACTATGTTACTAGAATGGGAAGGTAAAATAGAAACCTTTAAAACAGCATTAAATAAAGGAATTCAACCATACCTGTTAACCTTCTATACAGATTGTGTTACACTTCTATCTATGGAATTGGTGATTCATGAAAAAGAAAGAGGGTGTACATATTGGCAACCTCATATAAAGAATTACCCAATCAACAACAACCCCAACGACAAAAGGACACGACAAAAGAATGTAATAGAGGTTAATAAAGATTATTCAGATATTATAATCAACCACCCATTCACAACCAAATAAAAAAAGTTGAAAATAATTTTAAAAAAGTGGGTTTTTTTTGAAAACGAAACTATTTATAATAAACAAAAGACAATGACTAAAGAAGAAAAAATTAAAACAGTACTTGAATCACTTTTTGTAAATGATTTTACAGAAGAAATTAATAATAACAATAATAAAAAAATAGAAACTATGAGAACGTTAAACGAATTAGAAAGAATAAAATTAAGTAGAAAGATGATATGTACACACCTAAAGCAAAGAGTTAAAAAAAGAACGGAAAATTTTAATAAAAAAAATCAAGATTCATTATAAAATTACGTATAACAAATTAAAAAGAAAAGATGATAACAAAGGATAAAATGATAGCATTTAGGGCAAAAAAAAGACTAAATGCTCTACTAATAATAGAGAGTAAAAGACAAGGAGTAACTAAAAGTGATTTAATCAATAATGTATTAACAGCTTTTTTAAAAAAGAGATATTTATAAAAAATAATAATGATATGGGAATAATTAGATTATATAAAACAATGGGAATATTTGGAAGAAGAAAGAAAGGAAATAATTATCTAAATCCTTTTAGTAAAAAAATTGATGTTGAAGAAGATTTAATAAGAGATATGTGTAGTAAATTAATTAATGATCTTTCAAAAGGTTATAGAATAACACATACAAAGGATGGTCTATATGTAGAACTTGGTGTATGTGATTCAGAAATAAAGAATGAAGCTATAACTTTTCTAATTAGAGAAATAATAAATACTTCTGTAAATGAGGAAGTGAATTCTGTTATTTTAGAACGTTTTGTTGATGGTAGTTTAGGATTTCCAAATTTCGATTTTGATAATTGGAAATTTTCAAAAATAGTAAATGATAATGGTTTGTTAATTACATATGGTTATTTGAGATGGTATTTCAATTATAATGCAGAGTCATTGAAGGATAATTTATATGATATAAATAATAGAATAATAAAAGGAGAGAGTGAAATACAAGCATTGAAAATTGAAAAAGCAAATGTAAGTGATGTTTTTAAAATAGAAATATATGAATATAAAATAGATAAATTAAATAAGAAATTTTCAATGCTAAAAGAAAAATGTATTAATGCTAAAGAAAAAATAAAACAATACGAAGAACTAAAAAAAGAAATTGAACAAAAACAAAAAGAATATGCCAACAAATAACAATAAAGCACGTGGTTCATCATATGAAAGAGAAGTAATAAAAGAACTTCAACCGTATTATAAAGAAAAACTATATACCACTAGAAATATATCAACCTATCTTGACAGTCAAGGAGTTGATATAACAACTGAAAACCCCAATGATATATACATCAATTACCAAATAAAGACAACAGCAAATAACCCCAATTACTTAAAGGTGTTAGAACATATGCCAAAGGATGATAAATTAAATGTCTTCATCAACAAAAGAACAAAAAAAAGTGATGGTGGTAGATTTTTGAAAGTAGGTGAATTGGCAGTAATGTCATTTGAAGATTATAAAAAATTAATTGAAGTGTATAATAAAACTACAGGTGAGTAAAAAAATTTATTCACCTATATAAACAAAACATAAACTATGAAAATAAATATAACACCTGAAACCTTAGATCAATACATATATGATAATGGTTATGAAGCTGCAAAAGAATACTTTAAGATAAGTGATAAGAAGATTGAAACGATTTTATTTAAAAATCCCATCAATCAGATAAAGAAAGAAAGCATTGATAAAAGATATTTAGAAGATGATGAAATAACAACCTATTCACCAATTTCTCATGAGAAAAGAACAGAGATAGAAACACAATACCTACAGCTACTAAATAAGCTAAAGAATAGATTAAAAAATGAAGAAGGTAAAATTGATGGTAATGGTTATGAATTAATTGATAGAATACATCAACAGTTTTTGAAAATGATGTTGAAAGATATTACGATTGATAAAGAATATAACCTTCATAAATCTATTCGAAATATAGAAGGTATGAATAATAGAAGGGGTTATATAAAAGAGAAAAATAGACTATCAGTAATTAATGAAAAGGATGATATGTATTCAATTAACGAGTATGAAAATACAATAATAGATGAATATATATTGATGTTAAAAGAGAAGTTTGAAGGTTCTGCTATTTAAATTAAAATAAATAAGAATTGTAATACATATATGACACTCTCATACACTATAAGAGTAGAGAGAATTATATATAATGGCAAAACTTACCAAGGATGAGTTAAGAAAACATCAACAAGCATTAGACTTACTAGCAAAAGATAAACTATCATTTGATGATAAATTATTTGTGTTGGAGAATTGGCACGAAGGAGCAGAGAACTTAAACAGTGCTGCAGGTGCATTTTTTACACCTTATTATTTAGCAAGGGATTTTAATTTAGAGATATATGAAGATGATAACCACCTGATTGATTTATGTGCAGGTATCGGTGCGTTATCATTACCACATTATACTTTATGTGAATATAATTATAAGGAAAGCGATATTACTTGTATTGAGCTAAACCCTAATTATATAGAAGTAGGTAAGAAGATACTACCAAAAGCTAAATGGGTTCAAATGTCAGCTTTAGATTTAGATGAGTTAAAGAAGCTAGGACAATTCAATCAGGTAA
Source organism: Labilibacter sediminis (assembly GCF_005877885.1). Classification (GTDB taxonomy): domain Bacteria; phylum Bacteroidota; class Bacteroidia; order Bacteroidales; family Marinilabiliaceae; genus Saccharicrinis; species Saccharicrinis sediminis. The sequence goes on along the minus strand of NZ_VCHY01000001.1, from coordinate 505,907 downwards.
TAAGCAACCCACCATTCGGAAAGATTAAAACAGCACAATATGTTGATAGTGAAAACGAACTAAAATACAAGGGATCAGAATTTGAATTTAAGATAATGGAGATAGGTAGTAAGATTGCTGATTATGGTTCATTCTTAGTTCCTCAAAATTCAACACCTTTTAAATATTCAGGTGCTCATTATTATGAAGATTTGAGAACAGAGGATAATGGTAGTAGACTATCAAGCAAAGTAAAGAAATTTATTAAAGAAACTAATCTTCATTTTCAGTTTGGTGTTGGTGTGGATACTTCAATTTATTTAGATGATTGGAAAGGTGTTAAGCCATTATGTGAGGTTGTGAATTTCGATTATAAAGAAGATATATAGAGATATGGAAAAATATATAATAAAAAAAGAAGAGTATCATAATACAATAGAAAATATTGTGTTGGAATTTCTAAACAAAAATGATATACCAATTGAGGTAATAATCAATACTGAGTATGAAGAAGGATATATTGAAATAAATTTAAGAAAGAGATAATTAAACAATTATATAACATAGGTAGTGTGCTTAAATATATTAGCTGCCTATTAATTAATAATTAAATAAAATATATAGATATGGAGAATAAAGAAAGACAAATTTTAAAAGTAGATGCACAAGCATTACAGTCATTGGTTAATGTTGTAAATAATGCAATAGTACAAATTACACCTAACCAACTAAATGAAATCATTAAAGGTTTAGATGTTGAAGGATTAAATAAACCTGATGAAGAAACTAAAGAGAAAGAGTAATATGAAATGGGTATTATGAATAAAGAAATAACTATTAAGGTATCAACTATATTATTAGTAATAGCCTTAATCATTGTACTAACACCTGTTGTTATATATGGTAGTACTATATTATCATTCATACTTACTAATCTAACATACATCAATAGTATATTATTAGTGTTGGTATTGGTAAAGAATAGAGTAAAGAAGATATATAATAAGGTGAGATTAAAATATATTGGTCAACGTAATGGATAAGGAAATAACAATAGTTGTTGACAATGGCAAAGTAAAGGAGTTGATAACAGGTGAAGAAGTACGGACAACCGAAGAATAAAAAGAGTGGTTGGTCTTGGGTTGATGAACAATATAAAGAGAATAGAGAAAAGAAATATACTAAGGTTTCTCTAACAGGATTTTATAATAGTAAACAATGGGTTGATTTAAGGAACTACAAACTACAACAGAATCCATTGTGTGAACACTGCAATATATTAACAGGTAGGTTAACACCTGCAGTTATGGTTGACCATATAGAAGCAATACAATCAGAGGTTGACCCATTAGCATTAGACTACGATAATCTACAATCGTTGTGTGATTACCATCACCGAAGAAAGACAAGGTTAGATAATTCAAAGTACAACCCCAAGAACCTTAAGAAAGGTAAGGAGATTCAAAAAGATTTAGATAGTTGGTAGATTTCCTTCATAGGGGGTGTGTTAGTATCTAATTACTAGATATATATACCACCGCCTAAGCCTGGATTTTTTGTTTTTCTACTTTTTGGGGTGGGGGGGTATATGCCGATTAATGAGAGAATAGAAAAATGATAACTAAGAAGAAGATAATAAGCTATTTAGATAATAGGGGTGATTATAATGATATGTTTGAAATGCACGTTGATAGATTATTAAATTCTATTAAAATAGCAGCCAAAGCAGAAAAAGACATTCTAGATAATGGTGTTCGTGTTAACGTATCAAAAGCAGAAACACCAGTATATCAATTAAATCATTCTGTAGGTGCTTTACAATCTGCAAATAAAGATATAAGAGCATACTCAAAACTACTTGGTTTATCACCTTTTGACTTAAAAGAATTAGAATTTGAAAGCGGATTAGATGAAAGTTTTGATGATGATTAATAATGACTAAAGAGGAATATATAAAATACTGTAATTCATTAGCTAACCAATATGAAGAAGATGTAAACAACAATAATATCATAGTAAGTGAATGGATTGAAAAAAGTGTAAAGAGAGAACAAGCATTAAGAGAAGATAAAAGATATTACTTCAATCAAGAAGCATTAGATAAATTTTGGGGGTTCTGCTATTATATTGGAGTCGTTAGGCGTAAGAGGTGGAAACCATTACCATTTCAATCTTGGATAATAATGTGTTTGTTTTCACTCTATTATCAAGATAAACCTGCAAAGCGTGTTAGAAAATATGGTGTTATCTGGATTGCGAGAAAAAATGCAAAAACTTTTTTGGGAAGTTTAATTAGTCTCTATGTGCTTCTAAAAGAGGATGTTGAAAGAAATGATGTAGAGTGTTATTTTTTAGCTACATCATCTGATCAGGCAGGACAAGGTTTAAAGGAATTAAAAAAAATAATTGGTTGTAGTCCACAGGTTAGAAAAAGAGTTAGAAATCTATCTAACATCATAAAAAAGAAAAATAGTACAGGTTTCATCAAAGCCTTACCAAATACACCTGAAAGACTTGACTCGAAAAACCCGAACTATGCAACTATTGACGAGAGCCACGCACACGATTCACGTGATCTTTTTAATATTATTGATTCGGGAATGAAAAACCGTGTTAACCCCTTAATATTAGAGGTTAGTACTGCAGGTTACAACAAAGAATATCCTTTTTTTAATGTGTTAGAATTAGGTAAAAAAGTATTGGATGGTGATGATACACAGGATAATCAGTTTTATGCATTCTTTACTTTAGATTCAGAAGATGAAATTGAACAGCCTGAAATGTGGATTAAAAGTAATCCATTTGTGTTTAGTGAAGTTGGTGGTTACACTGTTGAAGAATTAATTGAAGACTACGAAAAAGCAAAGAAAATAAGTAGTGATTATGATTCTTTTGTGATTAAAAATCTCAACTATTATAAAGATGTTTCTTCAACGTGGATAGAAGATGAAGCATATAAAAAATGTGGTTGGGAATTACCCAAAGGTGAAACACTTGAAACCTTTTTTGAGGGGTGTGAAGCTTATGGTGGAATTGATTTAAGTGCTACACGTGACCTTTCAAGTCTAGTATGGTTGATAGTAAAGAATGATGAATTATATATAATTCCTGATTTCTATTTTCCTGATAACAGTAAGAATAAAATAAGACCTAATGGTATTGATTTAACACCTTGGATTGAGGATGGTCATATTATACAGCATAATAGAAATACAATTGATTATAAGGCTATATATAAACGTGTTGAATATTTCCAATCATTTTTAGAAATACAAGGGATAGCATATGACAAATATTTGGCTGGGGTATTAATGCCAGATATTGAAAAAGATTTGGGTATTGACATATACACAGCACCCCAAACTGCAATGTTTTTTTCAACTCCATTAAAACAGCTTGAAAGGAATATTTACGATGAAGAAATACACATAATGAAAAACCCCTGTTTAAGGTGGAATTTTTCAAATGTAGTACTCTATTTTGATGGTAATGATAATATCAAGATAATTAAAAATAAAAAGAAGGATTCTGTTGATGGTGCTGTATCTACAGGTATGGCATATGGTTTAATGTTAAGGCTGAAAGGTGAACATACATACTATGACGAAGAAGATAATAATTAGAATAAATAATAATTAACATATATGAAAAATAAAGCACTAGATGTAATATTTGGTGTTGATAATGAAACGAAAAGGAATTTAGATTTAACTACAACAAATACATATAATGATTATCAAAATGATTTTCAATTTTTAAATTTTAGTAGAAAACTTAAAAATATAAATGAAGAAAAGATAGCACCTTTATCAACTGCACATAAGATTTTAGCAGAAAATATTGGACGTATTCCAATTGTTATAAAAAGAGATGGTGAAATTATAAAAGATCATCCTTTATATCAAATCTTGAATTTAAAACCAAACACCTATAGTAACATTTCAACATTCAAAACAGCTATTGAATATGACCGTAATAAGTTCGGAAATTCTTTTGCAAAAATAAATAGAAATAGGAGTAACGGACAAATAAAAAGCATTGAATATATAGTAAGTGATAAAAATACAACCTATAGAAAAAGAGGTGATAATATATACTATACTTTCAGTGATGGAGGAAATAAAAAAGTAGTTAATGGTATTGATTTGCTTCATTTCAGACAACCATTATTAACTACAGGTGGAATTATGGGAATTACCCCTATAACAGCCTTAAATTACAATTTAGACATTATTGCAAAGGGTATGCACACAATCAATAATTTCTATGATAATAATTTAATATCTCCTTTGGTTGCTGAAACAACAGTAGCTACTAATGCACAACGAAAAACAGTAAAAGAAGAAGCTGAAAATTTTGCTAATAATTATGGTGGGTATAATAATGCAGGTAAAATAATTCCTCTACCACCAAATGTAAAACTGACACCCCTTCATATATCATTAATTGATTCTCAAATACTAGATAGTTTGAAACTAAATACTAGTCAGATAGCTAGTTTATTTGGCATACCAAACTATATGATGAATGATGTTGACAATACACAAGGTTTGGAACAACAACTACTTCAATTTAAATCATTCACATTAGCACCAATTGTTTCAATATATGAGGCTGAATTAAATTTCAAGTTACTTACTAATAAAGAATTAATTGAAGGTTATAAGATCTCTTTTGATATGGATATGATTAATGATGCAGATTTAAAGACTAAAGCGACATCATACACATTACTATCTAAGAATGCTTTAATGACTAAGAATGAAGGTATTGAAAAGCTAGGTAATAAGAAAATAAAAGGTGATGCAGGTGATAAACATTATCAACAAATGCAAGATGTTGCAATTGAAGATTTAGATAAAATAAAAGTAGATAATAAGGTTCAAAATGAAGGAAAATAAAAATGATAATCTATTAGAAAATATTTCAATAAGAAGTAATGAAAATGGTGAAAATATAATTGATGGTTATGGTTCTGTATTCAATCAAAAATCTCGAAGGTTAGTAGAAAATGGTAAAGTGTTTTATGAAATAATTCATACAGGTGCTTTTGATGATTGTGATTTTTCAAATGCAATTATGTGTTTAAACCACGATAAACGCCAAATGTTGGCAAGAACTAAAAGCGGAACATTAACACTAACAGTTGATGAATATGGTCTTAAATACTCCTTTACACTACCAAATACAACATTAGGAAATGATACAAAAGAGCAGGTTAGTAGAAATGATTATGATGAAAGTTCATTTGCTTTTATAGTAGATCAAAAAAGTGTTAAGTGGGAACGTGACAGCGAAGGTAATTTAATTAGAAATGTACATAAGATTAAGCGTGTAACTGACTGTTCAATAGTGCTCAATGGTGCTTATGCTAACACTGATATATCACTAAGAGATTTAAAAGATGTTGAAGATAAAATTGATACAGTAGTAGAAGAGTATCAAAGAGATTATACCAAAGAATTAGAATTAATAAAATTAAAATATAAATAATAAGAGTATGAATATTAATGAATTAAAACAAGAAAGAGCATCTAAAATTAATGAAATGGATGCTTTAAATAAAGTTGCTGTTGAAGCAAAAAGATCAATGAATGATGAAGAGGTTACAAATTGGGAATCTTTAAGAGGAGAAATTGAAGATTTGGATAAGCAAATTGAAAGAGCTGAAACAATGGAAAATCTTAATAAATCAATTGTTGAAAGAGAAATTAAAGAAGATAAAAACGAAATCGAAATGAAAGAAAATAAAAGAAGTTTAGTTGATTATATTGAAGAATCACTAAGAGGTGAAAAACCTGAAAATTTCACAATTAATAGTGAAGAAATTAGAAGTTTTACAACTGCAACAGCAGAAGGAGCAATTGCAACTGAGGTATTAGATTTATCTATTATAGGAAAAAGACCTATCTGGAAAGAAATGGGTGTTCGTCATATGGGTGGTTTAACAGGTGCATTTAAATTACCATATAAAAAACCAACTGTTGCAGGTAAAAAGGGTGAAGGTGTTGATAGTGATGTTAATGGTGAATCTTTAGGACATATTGATTTTTCAATCAAAGCTTATCCTATGCAAGATACCATTTCAAAAGAATTACTTGCTAGTGGTAATGAAAATGTATTAGCTGGTATTATAGCTGATTTGATTGAATCAACAGAAAGAGCAGTAACAGCAGATGTATATACACAAGCCTTAGCAACTGCACAAGAAGTAAGTGGTGCAACATCAATTACAAGATCAAATATGAATAAGTTAAAAGCTAATGTAGATTCTGATGGTAATTTCTTAATGACTCGTGATGATTTTTATGTTGGTGCTGATGTAAAAGTTGATGCAGGTAGTGGTAAGTTCTTGACTGAGTATGTTAGTAATGAAAAAGGTAAATTATCTGATGGTACACCATTATTCTATTCAAGTTTATTTAATGGTAGTGAAATTGTATATGGTGATTTATCTAACATTGTTGTAGGTGAATGGGGTTATGATATTGAGTGGGATACTGTAACACGTGCAAAACAACGTGAAGTTATTATAACAGTTAATAAACTTGCTAATGTTGCTAACCGTAACCCTTATGCATTTGCTAAAACTAAATTAGCATAATTAAGAGTAGATAATAATTCTCTCTATATATTCCCAAGGTGTTAAAAGTTGGTGAACCATGTTCACCTTCTTTTTTCACCTTTTATTAAAATAACCAAACTGATGATAAGAAATAAAATAAAGACAATATCAAAAGAATATGATGCAATTGCTTTAAATGACTTAAAAGATCAATTGAATGAACAAAGGGATTATGTTTTAGATGATGAAAAACTAACCAAAAAAATAAAATCAGCTATTGATTATTGTGAAGGTCTTATTGATTGTTCAATTGTACCTGCAGTAAAATCTTTGGTTATATATGAATTTTCAGGTAATGAAATAGTTATTGATGAATATGATTATAATTCAATTAAAGATGTAATTGTTAATGGTGTAAGTGGTAGAACAGATGTAATAAAATATGTTGTTGAAAACTACACCTATTTCACCATAAAATTCAATGAAAATATACAAGCAGATAAAATTGAAATAAAATATAATGCATTTGTTGAGTTCAAAGAAAATTACAAAGAAGCAATTATAGTTAAAGCAAGTGATTTAATTGATAATGAATCATCAAATTATACCTACCAAGTACAAAATAATAAGACAGTTGAAAGACTTTTAAATATAACCACATAATGTAATGTTAACTAGTGTACTAAAACATAGAATTTCAGTAATTAAGAAAGAATTAACTACTGATGAATATAATAGTGAAGTTGAAAATGATGTTGTAATATATCCGATACTTAAAGCAGGTATAAAATATGATTCATTTAGTCAATATGATGTTGGTGATTTGAAAAGACTAACCAACGTTCAAAGGGTAACTTTTAAAATAAGATATAAACCTAATATTGATGATAATTGTAAAATTCTCTTTAATGGTAGTTATTATGAAGTATATGGTGTTGAAATTGTTGGTAGAAATAAAGAATTAAAAATATTAACTACTAAGTTATAATGAGTGATAGTGTTAAGATAAAATTATTGGGTGATGAAGAACTAAATAATTTATTTCAAGATTTATCTAAAGGTTCAAAAAAATCAATTTTAATATCTGCATTTCGTAAAGCTTCCAAACCCCTAGTTAATCAAGCAAAACAAAATCTTTCAGGAACAAAATATACTGATATAGCAAAATCTATTGGTGTAAAAGGTGCTAGGAATAAGCCATTATTAACTATAGGTGCAAGGAAATTTGGACAGTGGAAAGGTCAGTTAGGACATATAGTAAATACAGGTACTAAGGATAGATATTATACCATAAAGAAGGGTTTATTTAAATCAAAACAACAATTTACAGGTAAGATAGAAGGTAATCATTTTTGGGATAATGCAATTGATACTACAAAAGGTCAAGTTGTTGGTTCTATTGAAGATGAATTAACTAAAAGCTTCATAAGATTTGTAAAAAGGGCAAATAACAGAAATAAAAGATGAGTAAAAAAATAAATTTAGCACTAATTAAAATCATTAGTGAAATACCTGAATTATCAGGTTCAACAGCTAATAAAATATATCCAATTAAAACTAATAATAGTGTTGAAATGCCTTATGTTATTTTAGTTAGGGATGGTGTAAATACCGAATATACAAAAGATGCTTTTGGATTTAAAAATGTAAATTCTTTTGTTGGTGTATTTGCAAAAACCTATAAAGAATCAGTTGAAATTGCTGATATAATAACTGATGAATTGATAAAGTTTAGGGGAACAATAGAAGGAATTAATATAAATCAAATTAGAGAAGGTGATGATGAAGAAACTTTTGAAAAAGATAAAGATGGTAATGAAGGTTACTTACAATCAATGGTTTTCAACATCAAAACTACATAAATAAAAAAAATATAAAATATAATAATATGGGTACATTAATGATGGGTACTGATGTGCACCTTTTTTTAGGTTCAGGCAGTACAAAATTAGGATTTTCAAAATCACTTAGTTTAAGTTTTGGCGGTTCTCCTATTGATATAAGTAATAAAGATACAGGTGGTTACGATGATTCTGTAATGGGTCGTTTAAATTGGTCTGCAAAATCTGATTGTATGTTAAGTTATGATGCTGATTATGGTTTCATTACGGCACTTAAAGCGCACAAGAATAGAGATAAAGTAAAAATAGTAGTAGGTAGTGCAACTGCAGAAGGAGCAAGTGACAATACAAAGTTTTCTATTGATGGTTTTATGTCAATAGAAGGAATTGAAGTAACTTATAATGATGGTGATGTTGCAACGTTTTCAATTTCTTTAACTGGAAAGGGTGAATATAATATCAATGAAATATAATAGTGAATAATAATAAGTAATTAAACCCCTTCATTAAGTTGTTGGGGTTTTTTTTGATCAAAATTATAGAGAAAATGAAAGAAGATATAGAGAGTTTACAACCTGTTTTAGTAGTAACTATTGAAGGGATTGATTATAAACTACAGAAAAGTAATAGGGCTAAAATGGTATGGGAAAACATTATTAATAAGTCACTATTTGAACTAGATTATAATAATGAAAATGAGGTGTATTATCTGTTTTTTCAATTGTTAAAATGTAGAAATAAAAATTTCAATTACTCCTTTGGTGACTTCTTAGATTTAATTGATGATGAAAAAATAAATATACCTGAATTAGGTGATTTGTTTAGTTCACTAAATGAAGTTGATGGTGTTAATGAAGATGAAGAGGTAAAAAAAAAAGTAGATGAAGAAACCCCTAAAATATGGGTACGTGATTTATATGGTATATGTATAGAAATGGGTATTTCACCTAAATACTTCTTAGATGAAATGTCAGATATTGAATTAAATGCAATTCTTCAACAATACCAAACTAATCAAAAGAATGAAAGTGAATCTACAAGGTTAATAATGTATTCCAATTTAGCACCATATAGTGAAAACTTAAAAGTAACTGATGTATTAAAATTCCCTTGGGATAATGAAAGTAATTATATAACTGAGTTTAAAAATTTAACTAAAGAGGAAAGAGAAGAACTTTTTAATAGAGGTGAAAAACTTCTAAAAAGAATAAACGAAACCAAACAAAATAATACCTAAATATGAGTAATAGTAAATTTACCCTAACAACTGAACTACGTGCAGAGCTTAGTGATTTTGAGAGGGGAATGAAAAAGGCAAATAGTAGAGTTAATAAATTTTCAAGAAATCTAAATAAAAACTTTGGGGGTGTTTCAAATCAACTAGTAAATATAGGTGCTGCAATAGGTATAACTTTTGGTGCACGTGAGTTATTTACATATGCAAAAGATGCTGTTGAATTATCTGCAAGTATATCAGGTGTACAAGAAGCATTTGATAAGCTTAAAGGTGCTGATATTGGAAAACTAAGAGAATATACAAAAGGTACTGCAAGTGATTTCCAATTAATGAAAGCAGCGGTTAAAGCAGCAGAATTTGGTATTGACAGTTCAAAAATGCCCCAATTAATGCAGTTTGCAGCAGTTCAAGCTAATAAAATGGGTGAATCTGTTGATTATATGGTTGAATCCATTGTTACAGGTTTAGCACGTAATAGTATTCCAATACTTGATAACCTTGGTCTTTCATCTACTATGTTAAAGGAGAAAATGAAAGAGACAGGTGATATATCATCTGCAGCGTTAGCCGTAATAAATGAAAAGTTAAAAGAAACAGGTGGATTATCTGATAATGCAGGTGTAAAAGCTGCACAAATGCAAGCTGATTTCAATAATCTAAAAGCTGAAATAGGTAAAGAATTAACCCCTGCATTTACTGAATTGTTTGGTGCTATTAAAAGCAATATGCCAGCCATTACTAACCAAATGAAAAAGATGGCAACTTTCATTGCACAAAACTTTGAATTAATATTAAAATTAGTTGGTGCTATGGGTGGTTTAGTTATAGCATTACAGACAGTTAAGGTTGCACAAACAGCTTTTAATGCTGTTGCAAATGCTAACCCCTATGTATTACTAGCAACTGCATTAATTGGTGTTGCTGTTGCATTAAATACTATAGGTGATGCAGCGGAAAAAGCACGAAAGCAATATAAAGCATTTATCAATGAAAATACATTAACAAAAGATAGTGTAAAGGGTAGATCTGATGATAGTTTATTAAAAGAGTATCGACAAGCAAAAAAAGATGTATTAGAAATTGAAAAAATTCTAAAGTCTTCAAGTGTACAGTTAGATGTACAACAACGTGGAGCACTTGAAAATAAATTGAAGATGTTGAAATCTAATATGAATATTATTAGAGAAGAAGCAGTTAGAAGACGAGAGGCAGCAAGAGAATCAACGAAATTAACTAATAAAGAAATTGAAAATCTTCAAACATTAGAGGCAGAAATAAAGACACTACAGGAAAGAAGACAAACAGCTTCATTAAATGAAATAGGTGGTATAAATGATGAAATAAAAGCACTTCAAAAGAAGATAGACAAGTACAAAGAAGCTACTGATGAAATAGATAATACTATCAACAAACTTGAAAAAATGCAATCAAAAGGTGTTGATAATGTAGGTGAAGTAAAGTTTGCTAAAAACCCCAATAAAGTAGGACTAGATAAAGAAGTTAATTCATTCAATTTAGCACCAATAAAACCTAGTGATTCTGATAAAGAAAAAATGAAAAAAGGTGCAAAAGAGTTAGCTGAATTAGCTAATCAGCAAATAGGCACTATGTTAGGTGAAGGATTAGCAGGTACTATAAGTGGGGCAATGGAAAGTTTTTTTAATGAAGATGCTAATTTTTTAGAAGGTTTTGGTCAATTAATTGGTGGTCTTGCTGAACAGTTTGGTAAACTGTTAATTGCTCAAGGTATGGCAATATTTGCTTTTAATGAATCGCTAAAAACTCTTAATCCATTTATTGCTATTGCAGGTGGTGTTGCAATGGTTGCTGCAGGTGCTGCAATAAAAACCTTTACAAGTTCACCCCCTAAATTAGCCAATGGTGGTATTGCATACGGTAGGACACTAGCAGAGGTTGGTGAATATTCAGGTGCAAAATCAAACCCCGAAGTAATAGCACCATTAAATAAGCTTAAAACATTAATACAACCAATGAATCAAGGTAATAATGTTAATAGTAATGTGGAGTTTGAAATTAGAGGTGATAAGTTGATTGGGGTATTAAATAATTATAATAAAAAGGTAAATAGATTTTAATAAATGGCAACAGGTATATATGGTTTAAAATTTTTCTATGAGTTTTATTCGGATAATAATAGACACAATAGGGTAGAAATTAGAGATTATTATGAAAGTGGTGATACTAATTCAATTGAGGTGAGAGGTATTAATAATTCATTTGAAATTGAATACCCTGAAATTAACATTGTTACTGATGGTATAATGAGTTGTGGTGCAACTTTGAGTTTTTTTTATAAAGGTGAAGAGGGGGTATTATCTACCCTTTTTACCCCTGAAATGAACAGGTATAAAGTAATGCATTATATAGATGGTCAAAAGAATTTTATAGGTTATTTAAATACTGAATTATATGATGAAGACTTTTCAACATCAACGACAGAAATAGGTGTTGGTGTTCAAGTAACTGCAAATAATGGTTTTTCAAATTTGGAAAGAGTAAAATTTATTGATGATAATAATGATCTTTACACTGACTTTTCAACCTTAAAGGAATTATTAGAAATTATTATTGGTAAAGTAGGTCTTGAATACAACAACCTTTATTTTAAAAATTTTTTTAATGTAGTAATAGATAATGATACTAATACTTTAAGTAGTAATTATTTAGAGGATATATGTATTAATAATGGTAATTGGTATGATGAAGACTTACAACCTAATGATTGTAAAGATATTCTTAATAATGTACTTATTGCAAATGGTCTAAAATTACAAACTATAGGGGATGATATATTTATATATCCAATTGACTTATTGGCTAGTGCTAGTGGTGATGTTGAATTTACACACTATACATTACCAACATTTGCAAAACAACCAAATATAAATATTGATTTTTCTTCAATTGAATTAACCACTATAGGCTTTAAGAGTAATAGTATAAGAAAGGGTTATGTTAGTGCAATTAATAACCAAGAAATAGAGTATGATCCTTATTGCGTGAGTGATATAATAGCAGGAAAAGTAAATAATGTTAGTTATATCGATGGGTATGTAAATAGTGAATCAAAAGGTAGTGGTGAATATGCTTGGACAAAAGAGTATTATACTACACATACCAACTATATAACCAATCAAAATATACCTATAGGTGAAAATATTACAACACCTAAAATAGTAAAAGCATATAAAACTACAGAACCATCAAAACCAATAGTATACATTGAGTTTGATTGTTATCATTTATGGGAAAATCACACTGCTAGTTGGGTAATTGAAAATAAAGTAAATCCTATTTACCTAATGAATGGTAGTAAAATGAAGATTACAAAAAAAATGTATTTCGAAACTAAGGATGATTGGGAAAATCCTGATGAAAATGGTATTAATAATGATAGCTATATTATGAGCTTAGGTATGTATGTACGTTCAGGCGATAAATATTATTCTAATTCTACCAAAAAATTCACAAACTCATCACCATTTGACCCAACAACAGGAGCTTTTACAGGAAGTACAGACTCGTTAGTGTTGGTTAAGGCTAATAATTTGACTGAAAAGTATATGGAATTTGACAAAGAATTAGAATTTGAAACGGTTCTTGACTTTGCATATGATCTACAGGAAGGAATTGATAATAATATAGTTATAGGTATCATTAACTATAATGCCTTAGTTTTTAGTGTAAAATATAGGATGTATGATACAAAGGTTGTTGTATATGATGATGTTGCAGAACTTCATAATATCAAATTAGATAATCTAGTAAAGAGTAGTGAAAGGGTTGTTGATGAGCGATATATAAATAGTGGACAAATTTTAAATTTAAAACTAGGCAGTATTTTACAACAACCAGACTTTAAAATAAATAATAATAATCAGCGTGGTGCATTTTTCTATAGTCCTGATAAGGTGAATTTCACACCTATCTCAAAATTTGAATATAATGGGGTTTATGAAGATTCTGAATATCATATAATTGAGCAGATAATAACTAACAAATCAACACCATCAACAACATTAAATTTAACCCTCAATAATACCTTTAAAATAAATAAAGCACTCAATTATGGTAATTATTTGGGTGATATGAAATTAATGATAAATGGTTGTGTTATTGACTATTTAAACGAAAAAATTGAATGTAAGTTGTTGGAGATTAAGAAAATATAAATATGACATATATAAAAAAGCTTAAAACAAAACAATTCAACCGTAATAAGAGGATATATAATGGTGAGGTTACGGTTGGTAATATTTTATCATCTTCACCTGCTTCATCAATTGATGTTTCTTTATTTCCAAAGAAATCACTAAATGAAGAAATTACAGGTGTTTATGATTTTTTGAGTGGGTTAACTATCACCAATAAATCAATTACTTATGATGCTAATAACGATGAAATCTTAATTGATAGTAGGGTAAGGTTTAAAGGTGATGTTGTTAGTGAAGGTGGTGTTATTGCTTATGCTGATGGTGGTGATTATGGTAGTATTTTCGACCAAATACCTATAGCTACTAAAACAAGTAAAGGACTTGTTGAAATAGGTAATGGTATAAATGTAAGTGATGGTGTAATTAGCTTAGACCAATCTGTTATTACACCTCAAACATTATCATTAGTTGGTAATAACCTTTCAATACTAAACGGTAATACGGTCGATTTATCAACCTTACAAACTGATTTAACAGGTTATGCCACTGAAAATTGGGTAAGTACTAATTATTCGAATAAATCACATAATCATAGTGGAGTTTATGAACCAATATTTAGTAAAAATTCAGCATTCAATAAAAACTTTGGTACTACCTCAACAACAGTTGCCTATGGTAATCACTTGCATACAGGCGTTTATGCTTTAATAGGTGGTTCAGGTACACAAGATTTTGCAGCTAATAATTTAACTGTTGCAGGTGATTTAACCATTACAGGTACTATAAATGAAGTTGAAACAACAATAGTTAAGTCAACCAATGATTTAATTATAACAAGGGATGGAGCAACAACAGCACTAATTGATGGAACTTATACAGGTATACAGGCAACTAAATATGATGGTACTAATGATGGTCAGTTAGTATTTGGTAGTGATGGTTTTGCTCGTGTAGGAGATATAGATGATTTGCAGATATTGGCAACACGTGAAGATACACCAATTTCAAATGGAATTGCCTATTTTGATAATACAACCAAACAATTTAAAACTAAAACAGAAAGTAGTTTATCTGTTGCATATGCTCAGGATGCTAATACTTTAGATGGACTTAATTCAACATCATTTGTTAGAACTCAACTAAAAGCAGACAAATCATTTTATGATGATAGTATAATTATTAATTGGGGTGCTGGCACTAATGTTGATGAAATATGGTATGATGATGCACTAAATGCATTTAATTTTGTTGCAGATGGTGCAACTTGGAAAGCAACAGCAAATGCACGTGTAAATGTAGGTACATTATATGAAGGTGGTACTTCATTAAGTTCAAAGTATTTAGGTATAAGTGCAACCGCTGCACAAGCTTCAAAAGTTACAGTAAACAACCATACAACAAATGATATTGATTACCCTATTGTTTGGCATAATAACGTTAATGTACTATATGATAGTGCTGATAGGTTTAAATTTAACCCGTCTAAAGGTAAATTATTCGCTCAAAGAATAATGGGTACGGCTACAGGCGATAATACAGTACCTGCAACAGACCAAGTTAAGGTTGATGGTTATGGATTAATAGGTAATAGGGGTTCTGTTTATTTTACTAATGGTGCTGCAACGGGTGATTTAAGGTTTGGTGTTGGAGGTATACACGGTAGTAATAATGTGATGTTTATGAATAGTACAGGTCTTTCTATAAAGACAGGTGCAGCACCTACCGAAGCTTTAAATATTGCAGGTAGTGCAGTGTTTACGCAAAATGCCGATGCAAAATACGTGGCAACTTTTACCCAAAATCATACAACAGGTTACGGCATACATATTAACGGAACTACTGTTAATAGTAGTAATTCATTATTGCGTGTTACCTCACCAGCTAACGACCATATATTTAGGGTGGAAAGTAATGGTAGAATAGCAATAAATAAAACAGGTGCTAGTGAAGCTTTAGATGTTAATGGATATGGTCAATTTACTTCTGCAACCACACCAACAGTTAGGGTAAAATCAACAACAACAAGTGAGGGAAGATTTGATATTGTTACACCTGATTCATATGGAAGAATAGCACATAGACAAAGTGACCATCATTTTCTAATGTATATTTCTGACCCTAATGGTTCACGTACAAGGTTTAGGATAAAAGGTAGCGGTGGTGATATTCTTATTAATGAAGGTAATCACGGTAATGTTGGTATAGGTACAAGTTCAACATCCGAGAAATTAACAGTTGAAGGTAGTATAATAACTTCTAATTCAGGTTGGTTAAAGTCGAAATCCACAACAGGCAGTGTTGTTAGATTACTTGGTATAGAAGGAGGTAATAACGTATATATAGGTGGGGTAGATGGTGGTCAGACAGGTGATGTATATATACGTAGAGGCGGTATTAATAAGATACAGATAGGCAGTTCTTTGACGACTTTAAATAATGATTTAAAAGTTAATGGTTATATTGAATTGACAGGTAATCTTAAACGTTCAGCACACAACACAGGACACTTAGAGGGCAGTTATAATAATATTGGTGCTAATGGTTCATATACCAATCCTATTTATACTATTGGTAGTAATTATAACCCTAATGTTAGCCTATTAAATAATATGTACGGCATAGGTTATTCTCACGCTGACCAAGCTTCATTTCTTAGTAGTTGGGTTACTGGTACTAAAAGTTGGGGTGCTTATTTTGCAAGTAACGGTGTGGCTCGTATTTTTTTAGATGCTCATTATGGTAATATACACAATACAGGTAATATAAATACACAAGGCGATATAACAATCGGTTATACTGATAGAGCAACCGAAAGTCTTTTAGCTATTCGTTCAAAAAGTAATGCAGGTATTTATCTAATTGCCGACACTGATAATGTGACAGAAACCCACAACCCATTTATCCATTTTGAACAAGATGCAGGTGGTGTTAAAGGTAGTATTGGTTACAATGATACGGGTAAGGATGCAATGAAAATTGCTGTTGCTAATGCTACCACTAATTCAATGATTTTTCACAATCAATACACATCAAATATTGAATTTGCCATTAACGGCACAAGAAGAATGTATCTTGATAATAACGGTAAATTAGATGTAACAGGTACTATTCAAGGTGCTGATTTTTATGCTGATGGTGCAACGGGTTATTCACTTGCAAGCGGTAACGGTAGAGGGTATAGATTTTGGAACTCTGATTCATATAAAATCTATATGTCAACTATTTCCGATGGAACTTGGGGCGGTCGTTTAGACACAACAAGCGACTACAATATGTATTTCCGTATGGGTGGTGGTACTAACAGAGGATGGGTGTTTGATAATCAATCTTTGGGTATTGCTGCACAGATAACAGGAGAGGGAAATATAATTGCTAAAGGTGAAGTAACTGCATTCTCAGACAGGCGTTTAAAATCTAACATTCAACCCCTACAGGTAAGAGGTGATTTAAACCCTGTTACATACGTAAAGGATGGTAAAAACTCAATAGGTTTCATCGCACAGGAGGTTAGAGATATTTACCCTGAATTAGTTGTAGGTGAAGAAACTGATGATAAATATTTATCATTGAATTATGCACAGTTAACAGCGGTTTTATATGCTGAAATAAAAGCACTTAAAACAAAGATTAATGAATTAGAAAATAAAATTAAATAATATGGCATTACCAACAAGTAATATAACAACAACAATAGTTAAAAATGAAATAGGTGAAAGTTCAAATAGTGTTAGCGTTTTACGTAAATCCCCAAAAGTTAATTATTGGGGTTTTTCTTCAACTCTACGTGGTTGGGGGAGGTCTAGAAGTTTAGCAGCACCCTATGATTTAGGTGATTTTAGGGGGTATGACCATTATTGGAAATGTTGGTCTATGGATGGAATAGTCAATACTTCAACGAGTTATGAAGATGGATGTAGGTTTGCACTTGATTTATTTTCATTTCCATCTTGGGCGGTTGATGATAATACTGATCACGATTTCTCAATTGAGGTAAAAAGAACTAATGACTATCAACACGGTGATGGTATGTTTGTTTCTACTTTCACAATTTTTAATAACCAATACACAAAATCATTTTGGTTTAGTCCTTATGATTTAGATTCTTTTGATGGTCAGGGTGATTTGGTCGCAGGTAGCACAGTATATATACGTGTTACACATTTAGGTAGTGATATAAGAAGATGGGATAGTGACGAAAATTTAGCAATTGAATCAAATGATGATGAATTTATTTTTCCTTTTGTTGTACCAGAAAGTGTTACAGTAACACCTACAGTTACTATTCAAGCTACTAGTGCTGCAGGTTGGTATTTAACAGATAGTAAAGGTGTAAGTGGTAATATTGAAATAAAAGCCAATGACTACACAACTACAGATGCAACAATAAGTTGGTTAATTGAATTTAATACGGCTGATGATTTTAGTTTAAATGGGTGTACAGTATCGGGTTCTGTTACAACAACACCTGATGGTGTATCATATGGTTCTGAATCAAATTTTAGTATCCCAGGTTCTTTTAGTCTAGGTACAACTATATATTACAGGGCAAGATTAACAAACTTAGGTGGTGCAGGTGGTTCAACATCTTGGAATGGTGTAAAATCATTTGTAATGGATGATTTAGCACCAATTGAATAAAGTAAATAACAATAAATCACTAACCCCTATCATTAATTTGGTGGGGGTTTTTTAGATAAAAAATAATAACTAAACATATGAGTAGTAATGAAATAGATATGATATACAAATATTTTGATTCACATTTTCAAGGACTTAAAGAAGATATAAATGAACTAAAAGGTGACATAAAAGAAATGAAAGAGAATGAAAAAAACCATTTTTTTAAATGTCCTAACACCAATAAAATACAATTAATTGATGACGAATTACTTGATTATAGGGCGTTCAAGCGATATAAGAAAGTATTCTTAACATCTTTTGCAGTAGTAATTATAATAGGTTTTCTGCAGTTGGTGGCGGTCTACAATAAAGCATTTCCAACAGAACCAAAATATAAAATTGAAAAAAATGAAATGGTTAAATAAATTATTAAGTAATTCCGATGAAGCAAGCACTAACCGAATGGTTGGTGTTTTTGCTTTTATAGTGATGGTGTTGATCATCATCATATCACTATTTCTACCCCTATTAAATGCAGTAGTATTTGAAATAAGTATGAAATACCTATTCTATATAATAGGTTCTGCATTTGGTCTAAAAGGTATTGAAAAGGTGGTGCAATACATAACAACAAAAGATAAAAAGTAATGAAAAGTGATAAAAGGTAAAAAGATATTAGTAGTTCATTGTTCAGATAGTGACTACAAAACACACGATGATATAAGTGTTATTAGAAAATGGCACGTTGAAGAAAGAAATTTTGTAGATGTTGGTTATCACTTCTTCATAAAAAAAGATGGTACTATACAAAAAGGTAGAAAGTTAAAAGTTAATGGTGCACACTGTAGAGGAATAAACAGTAAAAGTTGGGGTGTGTGTTTGAGTGGTAAAAGTAACAGCTTCACACAAGCACAAATGAAAGCTTTAGAGCAACTAACTATTCAATTAAGTGATAGAATAAGGTTAGTAGATCAACATTCTGCATTTGATGCTAAAAAGCCATTTTGTGCAGGGTTAAATGATAATCAAGTAAAGTATTTAAATAATTTAGTAAATGTGGCATAAATTAACGTTAGCAGGGAAAATATTATTATTTCTTGTTGGTTTCGGTTTTGGGTTAGCTACAGGTTTTTATTATGGTAAAAATGAAGCAGAACAAAACAGTGGAAATAAAACTGAAATATCCATTGGAGATATAAAAGGTAAAGGTACAGGTGATATAGTTATTGATTTGGATAATACCCAATCACAAGATCAAAAACCAACACCAAAGAAAAAGAAAAAATTTTTAGGACTTTTCTAGATAATTATTATTAGATTTATATTGGTTTGGTTAAAAATTCCAAAATATTTGGGAATCAGAAATCAGGTGACGTATTAATTTATGTCACCTTTTTTTATTTTTCTCCATTCTTATTTAGAAAGATTCTAAATAATTACTATCTTTACAGTGTTGTTTAATTTTTAATTTTTATGTTATGGAGTTTAATTCTTCAAAAACTAAAAAAATTAAAACTAAATGGAATGAAAGACTAAAACAAGTAACACGCTTTATCAGTAATTTAACCAAACTGATAAAAGTCATTATAGACTTAATAGAGGTGTTATAATTAAAAAGTAGGGGTAATCATTAATTTGGTTATCCCTTTTTTAGATTGATTTTGTAAGTTCTTTTATTCTTTTTTTATTGGTAATTTCTCCTGTTGTAGTATTAAACTCATTTATAGCATCATAATTAGAATGTACTTGTACTCTTTTTTGTGTGTAGTATATTCTAGAGGTATCGAAAATTGAGGTGTAATAAACCGTACAGGTTACAACAAGGAATGATTTAATTTTAAAATTAGCCCTACCCATACTTTTTCTAGTTGTTTCATTTGTTGCTAATACTACATCAAAATTAGTATAATCAATGCCTTTCTTATTTGGTCTATCATAGTCAAATTCAAGACGAAATATTTTCACAGGAATTTGTGATTTATTAATCAAGTCCGCATTAAATAGTACATTGGTTGCACCTGATTCAACAAATTCATCATCTATTATTGATCCAACATCTATATTTTCAATTTTTATTGTTTCAAAATTTACAAAAGGATGTTTGTTTATTTTAAAGTCCTCAGTAGTGGTGTTTAATATTTTTTTTGTGATAATAGTATAGTATGCTGTAATACCTACTAATATAATGGTTGATAGAAAACCTAGTGTTGCAGTTAATGCTTGAATTTCAGAAGTATTTACACCAATAAAATTCCATAAATCACATAACATAAAGATTAGTGTTTGGTTAGAAGAGCACTAATATACTATTTTCTTTAGGTGTACAATTATGTAGGGATTATTTAGAAGTATTCTTAATATTAATTATTGTAGTTTTGCAATGGGATACCCTATTCGCTTTCTTGTAAGGGTTCCTTGATAAGAGGTCATATGACCTCATTTTAATGACGATAATTTTAGACAAATGCTAAAGAAAGCAAAGAATTCTAAGACCAAGAAGGGATTGAAAATACTTCGTGGCTGCGCTAGATTTTTTAATCAGTGTAAAACCCTAGTGAAGGGGATTAGTTTTTTAAATGAAACCTTTGATTGGGGTTTATGGGATGGCTTGAATACGATTGATTTTTATGAATTTTTCAGAATGATATCAGAGTTGTTTCCGTTCTTGTAATTTAAAGTATTTAAAAGTTGTCGGGGTATCATCGTATGATATACCTACTTGAAAAATTATTTTCGGAGGGGTGTTATGTAATAGTATTATATAGCATCTCTCTTTTTTTATGCTCTTTTTGAAGACCTCACCTACAGCCGTTATGATTTCCCCTTTTAATTTTAAACTATCCAAAGGTGTAAAGAAGAAAAATAATTTTTTTTCAAAAAAATAACTAGCTACTGGTCAGTGTTTTGTAATGGTGTATAACCTTTAACTTATCTACTGAGAGGTAATTCATTCTATATTATTTATAGGAAAAATATCAAAATCTTATGGCTGTTCTGTAGTTCTGTTTTTTTAAATACAGCCGCATACAAAACCATCAGCTAAAGAGTCTAAAGCCTCTTTTTCTTTTACACGTTCCTTTGGTGTGCCTTTGCATTTACTGCATATCGGAAGGTTAGTTACCTTGTTTTTTTCAATATTATCTAATAATTTAATACCGCAAACAAAGCATTTATTGGCAAAAGTTGTGGTCATATGTTTTATGTAAGAATTGACTTTTAAAGTTTTGGTATTAATTTTGATACAAATTTAACTAAACCATTTAAATTTTTTAGCTATGGTAAATATGATTAAGTATTTTTTAGTATTTGCATTACTATTAGGAGTAGGTAATGTATGGTCGCAAGACAAACTAAGCAGAAAAGAAAAGAAAAAGATTCAGAAACAGGAGCAGCTGAATGAAATGATTGAGCTGGTAAAAGACAAAAATATAGAATTTGTTGCAGACAGAGCTTTCCCTTCAGGATGGAGAAGTATTGATTTAATCAGTAATCCTAATTACCTGAGGTTATCAAACGATTCGGCAAAAGCTGAAATGCCATACTTTGGCCGTGCATACCAGAGTACGCCTGGCGAAAGAGGCGGAATAAATTTTGATAATAAAGTTTCCGAAAAAGAAATGGAAATTAATGAAAAGAAAGGAAGAATAAGCTTATCCTTTGAAGTGAAAGAGAATAATGATGTATTTCGCTGTCAGTTGGATATTTTTCATTCAGGTAGTGCCAGTCTTACTGTTGTAAGTAATAACCGGCAGACCATTTCTTATAATGGTAATGTTGAAGAATGGAAGCCGGAAGAAAAGAAATAACAAAGTTTAAAAATTATATAGCATTTTAGTAGCCAGTTCGCTGGCTATTTTTTTGCCTTTTATTAAAGAAACCAGTTCAAGTGCAAAAGTTAGCGCCGAACCAACTCCGTTTGCAGTTACAATGCCATCGGAAACTTCAGAGGAGGAAGCCGTGTATTGAGCACTTTTTAGGTGTTTTTGAAAGCCGGGATAGCATGTGGCCTGTTTGCCTTTTAGGAGTTCTAATTCACCTAATATCATAGGTGCAGCGCATATAGCACCAATGAGTTTTTGGCTCTTCGCAAGTTTTACCAATAGTTGTTTTAATGCTTCATGTTCGTTTAGGTTTATGGTACCGGGCATTCCGCCGGGAAGAATTACTAAATCAGCATCGCTGTAATCAGATTTTTCGTAAGTAATATCTGCAATAACAGGGATGTTATGAGCCCCGTTTACCTTGTGGTTATTGGTGATAGAAACAGTTGTTACCTGGATGTCAGCTCTACGAAGAACATCAATGGGGGTGATGGCTTCAATTTCTTCAAAACCTTCAGCTAAAAATATATAAACCTGCTTCATATGAATGAGTTTTTTTGTGACTTACGGAACTATCAGGCTGTTTGTATTTTACCTTTTTGTGCAATTCTTTAAAATAGAAAAATTGCATATTAGATTCTACCTGACTAATATTTATAATTTGATATTACAAAATAAGTATGAGCGTTAGAAAAATCCAAATTAAGTTTTTTTTTTTAAACCAAAATGCAGACATTGAGTTTCATACATAGAAATAGTTAGTTCAAGCCATTAATTTTTATATCTATTAGAATATTTGACTTATGGATACGAATTTTATATATATTTGGCTGCATATTAAACGCATCGTATGTTTTTATACAAAGGAGAGAAAGCGGCAATAGTGGAAAGAGGAAGAACTATTGCATATAATACTTTAGGTAAGAAAATTCAATTGTTTTCTGCACTTTACAATTCAACAGACATCAAGAAGATTGGAATATTTTCTGAAAACAGGCTTGGTTGGATATATAGTTTTTATTCGGGATGGAATAATAACGCAGTGGTAGTTCCCATTGATTTTATGTGTACGGTTGATGAAGTATCGTATATTTTAAATGACTGCAAGCCGGAAGTTTTGTTTACTTCTAATGATAAAAAGGAGGAATTACTTAAGGCTTTGGAACAGGTGGATTACACGCCTCAGGTATTTATTATTGACGATTATGAAGACGCTTCGGAAGGAGAATACACAGATTATCCTGTAATAAACCCGGATAAGGAAAAAACTGCAGTAATTATTTATACTTCCGGTACAACAGGTAATCCGAAAGGGGTTATGTTGTCTTATGAGAATATCTTGGCCAATATTTATGCAGTTTCACGCGATGTTGAGATTTTTCGTCAGGATGACCGTATACTAATGTTGTTGCCATTACATCATATATTTCCATTGTTGGGGACTATGGTAATGCCTTTGTATGGTGGTTCTACCATAGCCATGTCGCCCTCAATGGCATCGGAAGATATTATTAAAACATTGCAAGAATCCAAGGTAACACTTATTATAGGTGTGCCAAGACTGTATTCTGCCATTCGTAAAGGAATAAAAGATAAGATTGATAAAAGTAAAGTAGCGTCGGCATTGTTTAAACTTGCAGAAAAAGTAAACTCCAGATCGTTTTCTAAACTGGTTTTCGGTGCAGTTCATAAAAAGTTCGGAGGTCATGTTCGCTTCATGGTTTGTGGAGGTGCAGCATTGGATAAGGTAGTTGGTAATGATTATAAAACCCTGGGGTTTGAGGTGCTCGAAGGTTTTGGTATGACAGAGGCTGCTCCGATGATTACTTTTACCCGCCCGGGAAAAGTAAAAGTAGGTTCACCAGGTTTTCCTTTGCCATTATGTGATGTTGAAATTAGAGATGGAGAAATTGTAGCCAAAGGTCCTAATGTGATGCTGGGTTACTATAAAAGACCGGAAGAAACTGCCGAGGTGTTAAAGGATGGTTGGTTATATACCGGTGATTTAGGACATTTTGATAAAGAAGGCTATCTTGTTATTACCGGAAGGAAAAAAGAGATATTGATCCTGTCAAATGGAAAAAACATTAACCCGGTGGAGTTAGAGCAAAAGCTGGAGCATTATGCCGCTTTTGTGAAAGAAGCCGGAGTTTATCAGTCGGGCGATCAGTTTAAAGCTATTGTTGTTCCAACAGATGAAATGTTATTAAAATATCCTGATGGAAATGAACTTAAACAGCAAATAAAGTGGGCGGTTTTTGATGATTACAATCAAAACTGTGCCTCGTATAAAAAAGTAATGGATTTTACCTTAATAGATGGCGAATTACCACGTACGCGTTTAGGAAAAATACGAAGGTTTAAGTTGCAGGAACTGGAAAACGTAGAAGAAATAGAATCGCATGATACTGTTGAAGTGGACAGTAAGGAGTTTAAGGTAATTGCAGAATATCTTCAGGCTGAAAAAGGAAAAATTATACAACCTCATTATCATTTGGAGATGGATTTAGGAATGGATTCTCTGGATAAAGTAAGTATGCAGGTGTTTTTAAAATCCACTTTCGGGGTTAGTATTGAACCAGGCGAATTGGTGAAATTTAAAAGTGTTTTAGCCTTAAGTGAATATATTGAAAAACATAGAAGTAAAATTGAGGTAGAGAAGATTGACTGGACAAAGATTTTAAAGGAAAAAGTTCATATTTCTTTACCAAAAACATGGTTTACAGGAAGAGCATTTGTAAAGACATCGAAGTTGTTTTTTAGTTTATATTTTCGATTAAAGGCAAAAGGAGTTAAGAATATCCCGGATACGCCTTGTATCATTGCTCCAAATCATCAAAGTTATTTTGATGGATTATTTGTGGCTTCATTCCTGAAAAATAAAACCATAAAGAACACCTACTTCTATGCCAAAGAAAAGCATATACGCAAAGCATGGTTAAAGTTTTTGGCCAATAGAAATCATATCATCATCATGGATTTAAATAAGGACCTAAAGGAATCTATTCAGAAAATGGGAGAGGCGCTAAAAAAGAATAAGAACCTTATTATTTTTCCTGAAGGAACCAGAACTATCAATGGTCACCTTGGTGATTTTAAAAAGACCTTTGCGATTTTAAGCAGAGAATTAAATGTTCCTATTGTTCCGGTTTCTATAAAAGGAGCTTACGATGCTTTACCTAAGGGAAGTTGGTTTCCAAAACCTTTTAAAAAAGTGATGGTCGAATTTTTAGAACCAGTTTTACCTGAATCAAATTCGTATGATCACATTACAGAGGTGGTTTATAATAAGATAGCGAATCAGCAAAGAGTATTGGTTAATCGTTAGTGGCTTCAACTTTTTGAAGTTCGGAGGATGGAACAGGAGCATCTGTATATGGCAGACTAAAGTAAAACATAGAACCTTTTCGTAATTCAGAGTTTACATGAATATAGGTTTGTAGATAGTGTGCAATACTTTTGGCTATAAAGAGGCCGATGCCATTGCCTCTGTACAATACATCAATCTCATCCTCCAGTTTAACAAATTTGTTAAAAATGGTTGTCAGCTTATCAGCAGGTATGCCAATACCAGTGTCTTTTACATAAAAGCAGATAGTTTTGTTGTGGTCCACAATATGGTAACCAAGCTCAACGACTCCTTTATGTGTAAACTTAATGGCGTTATCAATTAAATAACCTAAAAGTTGTTTAATGCGGTAATAGTCAGTGTTTACAATCCTGTTGTCCTTGTAATTGAAGATGAATTTAACAGTTTTAGATTTTTGCTCTCTCAATTCATTATTTTCAATGTTATATAGATGATAGGCGTCTTTTATAATTTTTTGAGCACTGATGTATTCTGGTTTAACTTTAACGCCTTCTGCTCCAATAATTGAAGCTTCAGCAAAGTCGTTAATCAGTTTTAGTAATTGAATTCCTCCCGACTTAATATATTTGACGAATTGAATAATGTTTTCATTGTCAGATTCTTCTTTGGTTAAAAGGTTACTGAAGCCAATAATTGAGTTTAGCGGGGTGCGAACCTCATGAGAAAAGTTGGATAAGAAACTGGATTTTAGTTTGTCCGATTCTTCTGCTTTTTGGAGTGCAATTTCTAGTTTTTTAGTTCTTTCTTGTACTTGCGACTCAAGCTCATCTTTGTACAATTTTAATGCACTGTTTTGTGCAGTTAACTCTTCAGATAGCAATTGTTCTTCTTTAAGATATTGCGATATTTCATCATTTTTTTCTTCGATAATACTTATATAATTCGACTTTTGTCTTAGAAATTTATATAGAAGAGTAGAAAAGGCTAAGATGAGTATAGAAAAGATAAATAGAAATAAGAGGATGTATTGTTGGTAATTAAGTTTTCTCCCTAAGCTATTCAATTCTATATTTTTCTTTGATAAGTTAGTAGAGGATTGTTTTAAGAGATGTAACCCGTTTTTAATGATACTTACATTGTCTTTGTTAATGAATAAGCTTTGAATAATCTGTTTCTTGGCAGGTGGATTTTCCTCTAAAATTGCAATGGCACTTTCTACTGCAATATCACCGCCCGGTTTGTTTCTAAATGTAATGTCAATATTTCCGTTTTCCACCTGGTATATACCTCCCTGGTTTGCCAGAAGACCATCAACGCCAATTATTAAAGGTTTAATTTTGTGTTTCCTACAAATAGCACTTGACCATGTAGCCATGGCATCATTGTGGGCAAATATTAAATCAGGTATATGGCCTGTATTTATAAGGTAGTTTAACTTCTGTTCAACGGAGTCTTTGTGCCAATTGCCATCAATTGTAGCCTCAATGTTAATATGTGCGAATTTAGATATGGCAGAACTAAATCCATGCGATCTTTCAGTTGTAGTGAATGAGTTATTATTTCCTGTTATGGTTAATATACTTCCTTTATCATTTAAAATATCTGCAGCTGCCATTCCTGCCTTATATCCAATTGTTTTGTTGTCACGACCAATGAAAGTAGTGTATTTTTCAGTGTTTACCTTTTGATCGATTAACACTACAGGGATATTATTATCAAATAATTTTTCAACAATATCAGTAAAATACGTTGTGTCAGCAGGGTAAAGTAAAAGTAGATCTATATGGTCGTTATATAAATCAATTAAGTCTTTTCTCTGGTTTTCTTTTTGCCCGCATGCATCTTTTTCAATGAGGGTAATATTGTAGTTAAATTGGTGAGCAATTTCATTAATAACTTCTGCTCTTAATACCTGAGTCGAATTCTTATCTGCATATGAGAAACCAATTGTTACTTCTTTTTTTCTTTCACAGGAGAACAAAAATAGACAAACCAGGATGATTATATATTTTCTGGTCTTAACTTTAACCATTGCAGAGCGATAAATTTAATAAGATCATGTTTGAAGCAGGTAAATTAGTCTTGTATGTTTATAGTGATGTGTGAATATATTTATGATTAGTGGTGTGTGGTTGGTTTAAATTGACTATAAGTATAGTTTACTCTACTGATATAACCAAATTATAGCTTAATATAATTTATTAATAATGTTTAAATATTGGATAGGTTTGATTTTAAGCAATTAGTTATTAGTGTGTTTGGGTTTGATTAATGTTTGGGGATGAGTTTTTATATGTTTGCTGTTGTTGAATTAGTGAAAAGATAGATGAACTGATTAATTAGTAAGTTAAAACTGTGTTGTTGAGTTTTTGTTGAACAAAGAACAGAATTAATAATACCAAACAAGTAGGTAATTATGTAATGGTTTAAATAAGGCAAGTGTGGCAATGTCTTATGACAAAGGTGAGTATGGTTATTATTAAATGTCTATTATAGCTTTATCCTACTGTCTAATGAGCCATAATGGTATAAAAAAACCTTTGGTACCATTGATTCATGATAACAAAGGTTTGTATAATTAATAAGTTATGGACTTAACTGTTTTGAGCAATTTTATTTTTAATTAACAGCTCAATTTCTGAAGTAAGTTCTTTAATGTCTTTATCTTTTGGATTAATAGGGTCCAAGGCTGTATAAGTTAACTTTGTACCAAAGCGTAAAGGGAAATAACCATATTTAGTTAGCAAATTGTTACCCTCAATCACCAAAGGAACAATAGTTGAAGATGGCGCTGTTTTTAACAGGCCTGCTATTCCTGGATGTTGAAAGCGTTTAACTTTGCCTGTCTTACTTCTGGTTCCTTCAGGGAAAATACTGGCACTGTATTTTTCCTTTTCAATATGTTTTCCAAGCTTGGCAATTTCAACCATGGATTGCCTTCCGTTTTTTCGATCGATAAGTGCCGATCCGCCATGACGCAGGTTGTACGAAATACTTGGAATACCTTTACCCAATTCCTTTTTGGAAACAAATTTTGGATGATGTTTTCTGAATCCAATGACAATTGGAGGTATATCAAATGTACTCTGGTGATTTGAAACAATGATAAGCGGACCATTTTTTTGTAAATTCCTGAATCCTTTAAAGCGGATCCGTGCACCAACAATGATTAAACCATATAATAAAAGATAGTTAAGTATGTCAACAGCTTTTTTTCGCAAATGGTAGCCACCCAGTTTGCGACAAACAACTTGTATCACATGAAATATAACCAACAATAATCCAAAATAAAGCCAGTATATTGGCGACAAAATGTATCCTAGTATCTTTCTCATATCAGTAAATATTGCTGCAAAGGAACAAAAATTACTTAGTTTTTAATTATAATTAGCAGCAATTTTTATAGTCAATTTTCTGCTGGCGTTTTTTTGATATCGTTTTTACTTAATGTACTTTAGTTGTATTGCTTTTGTATAATAAACTTTGCTTATTCTGTATCGTTAGTTAATCTTAAACCACTATAGTGATAATAAAATTTAAAAAAATAAGGCTTCAGTTACAGCTTATAGTTGGAACCCTTGTTGTAATGATTATAGCAGCTCTTGGCTTTGTTCATTATCATTCTGTGAAGGATTCTTTGTTTAAGGAGTATCGTAATAAGCAGCTTTATACGGTATTGGTTGCTTCTCAAAGTCACTTTCAGTCTATTTTAGAAAAAGCTTTTGAATCATCAGAATTACTGGCCGATGACCCAACATTATGTGCCTGGTTTGAGGAAGGAGAGGTGAATGATGAGTATAAAGATCTTGTTTTAGAACGTCTGGATTTATTGAAGAAAGATTATGAGTACCAAACTGTATTTGCGGTCAATAGTAAAACTAAAAACTACTGGCGAGATAATTATACGCTGTTGGATGTTGTTTCTGAGTATGATCCTGACGACAGCTGGTTTTTTCAGGCTATCGACAAAAAAGTTAAAACATCTATTAATTACGATCATAATAGAGAATTGCAATCGACCGTGTTATTTATAAATGTGTTAATGGGTAACCCGGATAATGCTCTTGGTGTTGCAGGAGTGGGCATTGATCCCTCTGTTTTAATTTCACAGTTTCATGCGCATAAACCCAGTAAAAATAGCCGCATTTGGTTAATAGATAACAAAGGTATAGTTATCATGTCAACAAAAGTGAGTGAAATTAATAATCCCCTTTCGCGACATGTGCCTATAAATGTGGTTAATAAAATACTTTCTCATGATACGGAAGGGGTTGTGTCTGATAAGAAAATCAATAATAAAAAGGTTGAACTGGCGTATATGCCTATTGGTGATACCTCGTATCGTTTGCTTATACTCGTGCCGGATGAGGATCTGTTTCCGGTATTAAATATTGTAAGGAATCAAACTTTAATTTTTAGTTTAATATTCTTATTTATCACACTGGTTGTTGTTAAGTTTTTGGCGCAGGGAATAACACGTCCCTTATCTCGTTTTATTGTGTTGAGCGAAAAAATTGCAGGAGGAGATTTGACTTTAAAAACAGATGTTGAATTGCTCGACCGTGCAGATGAAATCGGTCGTTTGGCGCTGGCTTTTGATACTATGAAAATACGTTTGGTAAAAGCCATAGATAAACTTAAACAAGCCAACTACGATTTAAAAGCCGAAAAAATTCATTTAAAATTAGCCAACAGAGATTTAAATAGAGCTTTGGTGAAAGCTTCGGAAAGCGAAAAGTTAACGCAGTCGTTCCTGGCCAATATTAGTCATGAGATAAGAACCCCGATGAATAGTATTATGGGATTTTCCCAGTTGTTGGAGATAGCAGAATTAGATTCGTTTGAGCATAAAAAATATGCTGCCCTTGTGGTTAAAGGAGGACAGCAGTTATTGTCTATTTTAGATAGTATCATCAATTTGTCAAAGATTGAATCCGGAATGGTGAAGCCGCATTGGCAAAAGGTAAATATTCATCAGCTCTTAAAAGATACTTTTGATTTATATGAGGTGTTGGCTGTGCAGGCCGGTTTGAATATGTATATTGAAACAAATGATATTAAAAACGATGCTGTAATGGATACGGATGCCGTGTTATTTCAGCATGTGCTTAATAATCTTGTATCCAATGCCATTAAGTATACCGAAAAAGGGACTGTAGTACTGGGCTGTAAACGCAATAATGACCAGGTGACTTATTATGTGTCTGATACAGGAGTGGGTATTCCGGAGGATGAGCAGGAAAAAATATTTGAAGCTTTTTGGCAGGTGGAGAATAATCACTCTATAAACTCCGGAGGAGCTGGATTAGGTTTGGCTATTGTAAAGAAAATAACCAGTATTTTAGGAGGTAATATCAGGTTAAGTTCTGTGCCTCAAAAAGGAAGTACTTTTAGTGTGGACCTGCCAGTATACTATGCCGGTTATAACAGAAACTAAATTGCCTTATTTTCTTAATTCAGCATAAATTGATTGAATATGTTGCTGAGTAGATTTATCTGTAGCAAATAATACGCCTTGTTGGTTCATGAAAGTTGTGCCGGGATTATTTAAGTCTAAAGGCTTTCCAAAGATATTGTATGCCGGTAATTTCAGTTCGTTAAAAATAGCTGTGGTAGCAGCAAAATCCCAGATACTTCCTCCGCCTTGTTTTGTTTTAGGAAATTTAAAGTAGCAGGCAGGACTGTTTTCTAAAACCCAAATCGCATTCATAGCAGCACCACCTGTATTTATATGTTGTATGTTCTTCAATCCTTTATTTAAAGCATAGGCTTCAATTTCGTTGTGAACCTGCGTAAAGTCCGGTTCTTTTGTAAAGCTTCTGTCGGTGATAAGGGTAAAATGCTGGTTTTTATCCGAGATGTTGAATTCCTGATCGTTTTTATAAACACCACCACTCTTGAGGCAGTAATAGATATTTTTTTTCACAGGATCGTATATAACGCCTATGTGAGGAATACCCTGTTGTGAAACTAATGCTATGGAAACAGAATATCCTTCTCTGCCTTCGGTAAAAGGCAAGGTTCCGTCCAGCGGATCAATACACCAAAAGTAGTCTTTGTTTAACCTGCTTTTGTCATCAACCTGTTCTTCGGTCAACAAGGCCAAATCATATTGATGTATGGAAGCAGATAAAGATTCAAGAATGATTTCCTGACTTTTAATATCTACCTCTGTAAATACTCGCGAAGCTAAACTGGAACCGCCCAGTACCTTGTCGCTTTCATCTGAAGTACTGGGTTTGTAGTTTACTTTCAAGTGCTTGCTGGTGTACGACGAAATGTATTCACCTGCTTTTTTTGCAGCTTTTATTGCTTCTTGTGTTAAATGATGTAAGTCTTGTTGAGATAGCTGCATCGCCTTATTTATTTAGTCCTTGTATGGTTTGTTTTGCTACTTTTTCGCTGTAGCTGTTAATTTTCCAATGACCGGGACTCCACCCTTTAAGGAAACGATGAAAATCGGTCCATGCAAAAGGATA
Organism: Labilibacter sediminis; assembly: GCF_005877885.1. Classification (GTDB taxonomy): domain Bacteria; phylum Bacteroidota; class Bacteroidia; order Bacteroidales; family Marinilabiliaceae; genus Saccharicrinis; species Saccharicrinis sediminis. The sequence continues at coordinate 473,880 of NZ_VCHY01000001.1, read as the reverse complement.
TAAGGCTCGCCATTCCTTCTCCAATTCAGCAGTATCTATTGAGGGATTTTTTTTAGCTACAGCATTTCGTAGCTCGTTAAAGTAAAAATCCAATATCTTATTCTCGTACTTTTCGCAGTCTTCTTCGTATAAACAGCTTCCTATAAAATAGGCTACGTCTTTCATGCCGCAACCACCGCCAACATACTGAAAATCTACCGCAGCAACTTTTGTTCCATCGCTGTTAAAGCAAAAATTGGCAAGCTTCGCATCGCCATGAACAAAGGTTAAATAACGGGCATTGTTTAATATGGCATCGAGTAGGGGAGCAGCTTTTTGCAATGCTTTGTCCTCCATTATTTTTAACTCGTCTGGTCGGGTGTCTAAATGCCAGTAGGTACCAACCTCCCATAAATCAACAGGTTTGGTGTTGATAAAGGTAGCATGAAAATTAGCCAGCCATTTTAAACAGGTTTCAATATTTTGCCATGTAACCGATGATAAGCGTTGGTCATATCCACTGGCATCTAAATCTTCAAGCACCATAAAAACCTCATCGTTTTTCGATTCCAGGCCAAGGCAATGGGGTATGCGGCAATCATCATCGCATAGAGCCGCATAGTTTTTATACCAGGCAGTTTCTACCTCATATGATTTTACTTTACGTAGATGCGAGTAGTCGGTATTCCAGCCGCGCGGATGCTTTTTTTGTTGCGGCATACGAACATGTTTAGCCACTACACTTTTAAATTCTGACCCTTCTAAAGCCAGACGTACTATCGATCCATAGCCACTCCACAGACTCTGAATTTCTTCCTGTTCATAAACATTTGTGGCCCTTGTAGCCTTAAGGGTGATTTCTTTAAAATGCGCGTTCATATTAAAATTTTTAGCAATAGAGTTCTGCTACAAAAATAGTATGTAGGTGATTAATCTACCAATTCAAATTATATTTAAAGAAAAAAGGACTGAGAAAGTTATAGTTGTGAACTAAAAATCAGTCAAATAAGATACTAAATTAATGTCCTTACCGGTTAAACTGAGTTTTTTTCTTAACCTCCCCCTGGCAACTTCAATACTTCTAATGGTTTGATGAGTGATCGTTGAGATTTCCTTAGAAGATAAATTTAATCGCAATAAGGCACAAAGTCGTTCTTCAGAAGGAGTAATGTCGGCATGTTTAGCTCTTAATTGTGAATAGAAATCATTATGAACTTGATTAAATCTGAATTCGAATTCGTTCCATATTTCCTTATCTGTTTGCGATTGCAGGTTATAAATAATTTGTTGAATAGGTTGCTTATTCTTTTCCATAACCTTATCCTTAACTGCTAAAAGGCTCTTAGCTACATTGTTTATAAGCTCATTTTTTTGAACTAAGTACATCACATTTGTAGTCAGTTCTCTGTTTTTGGTTTCAATTTCAGTTTCAAGTTGGTTGTTTTCCAGCTCAACTCTTTTTTTCTTCGTTCTAAGTAAAAATACCAGCAATACGGCAACTAACAATCCTGCACTTAATATAGTAACTAAGATGGTGTATTGCGCTTTAATTCTTTCTTTCTGTCTCAGGCTTTCCTCTTCTAATTGTTCAATTTCGTATTTTGTTTGAAGCTTTGATAATTGGTTAATTTTTTGTTCGCTAACCAGACTATCGCTAATAGCCTTGAATGTTTTATGCGATGCAAGAGCGTTTTTGTAATCTTTCTTAGCTTCGTAATAATCAAATAGAAACATATGGGCTATTTGCTGAGCTTCTAATAAATTGTTTTTTTCTGCAATTTCCAATGATTTATTAGCAGCCCACTTGGCACTATCAAGATCTTTTGTGTTAAAAAAATGAGCAGATAAAAAATAATACGATTTGGCAAGCCCTTCAATTTCTTTATCCTCAGTTCTTATTTTAATGGCATTATTTAAATACTCACGGGCAATATTAAAATTACCATTGTTTGATTCAATTTTTCCTAAATTATTGTACAAGGAACCAATAATATGTCTGAAGTTTATTTTTTTCGCTTCACTTAAACTTAGCTCATAATATTCAATGGCCTTATCAGTTTCACCTATCTTTTCGTATGCGCTTGCTAAATTGTTAAATATTTGAGTTAGATAATTAATATGTTTTTCCTTTTGTTCTTTGTTTCCTGAATTGTAATGTTGTATGGTTAGTTGATAATACTTAATAGCGCTGTTAAAGTTTTCTAGCCTGTCATAAATGGCACCAATATTATTTAATGTTCTGAGTATACCGATATAGTTATTGAATTCTTTAAAAGTCGTTAATGCGGCAAAGTAATCAGACAGTGTTTCGTCATAGTTTCCTAAAAAGTAATTGGAGATTCCTGTTTCCAGTTTAAATTTGGCAATATTCAATTCATCATCATTTGATTCGCTCAGTTTTTCTCCCTGAATACTGTACTGGATTGATTTTTTTAAATCATACTTTCGTGTCAGCTTCGTTAGTTCCATTAGAAGTCTAACCTTTTCTTCATGGTCCTCTATTAGGTTTAATTTAAAGCGCAGACTATCCTCCTTTACATGATCGGCAGAAAACACATAAAGTGGACAAAGAATAAGCACAAATAGAGTTAGGGATTTTAACGAGAAATGCGTTGAAAATAATACTCCCATGTTAGTTGATTACAAATATTTATATTTTTTACAGCCCTAATTTAACTATTCTATTCAAATCTAAAGGTTATATCAAGTTAAAATATTCTACATCATATATTTCTTGGTTATGTCATTTGTGAGGTGTTAGTGCGCAGGTTATTAGGTTGGTATGGTTTAAGTAGAGAGGTTTGTTTGTGTGTAAATGATTTAACAATTAATCATTGCTGAGGTTTTGTGTGGTTTGTGAGAAGTCCAGCTATGGTATAATATTTACGTCTCTTAACATTCTTTCATTAATTCGTGAACCATTATGTAATTCTAAACTAATAAACACTTAAGCTTTGATCCATGTGTAATGAAATTTCCGATAAAAAGATAGAAGAGCTTATTAAGAAAAGGGAGGCAGAAAATGAGGCTTTTAAAAAGCTATTGTCTCAACTGTCGAAAGAGAGAGAAAAGAAACGAGAGAAGTTAAAGAAAAACAGGTAAAATTCTAAACACAACTTTATGAATAGTTTTACGCAGTATCACACAAAAAATATTCTAATTTTTATACTATTTCTTTTTTGTATTACACCAATAGCTAGCGCACAAAAAGTTAGAACCTATCAAAATGGTGTATTGCAAGGTTCAATAAAAATTAAATTAATACCTGGATTACAAGTTTCTTCTACAGGATTAAAATCTACAAGTATTAACGGATACGCTAATGTTGGGATAAACAATATAGATAGACTAAACCAGGAATATAAAGCGGTTAAAATGGAACGTTTGTTTAGGTATTCTCCTAAATACGAAACACGTCACCAAAAGCATGGGCTTCATTTATGGTATAAAGTTGAGGTTAACTCAGAAGAGGATATTCAACAAATACTAAAAGCCTATAATAATATTCACGAAGTAGAACAGGCTGAATTGTTTTTTGAGAAAAAGTTAATCCCTTATAATATAACACCTTTAAAAGAAACTGGTGGAGTCATTACTAAGTCAATCACAAAAGTACCATTTAACGATCCCAGACTAAATGATCAATGGCATTACAACAATAATGGTCAAACAGGAGGTACTCCTGGAGCTGACATCAATTTATATAAAGCTTGGGAGAAGCAGGCAGGTAATCCAAATATAATTGTATCCATTATTGATGAGGGTGTTGATTACAGTCATGAAGATTTAAATGCAAACATGTGGATTAACGAGGCTGAATTTTATGGTGCAGAGGGAGTTGATGATGATGAAAATGGATTTGTTGACGATATATACGGATACAATTTTGCCGAAGATAAGGGGGATGTAGATCCTTTAGAGCATGGTACTCATGTTGGAGGAACCGTTGCTGCGGTTAATAATAACGGAATTGGTGTTGCAGGTGTAGCAGGAGGAACCGGAAATAATGATGGTGTGCGTATAATGTCTGCTCAAATAATGGGTAGTTCATCTTATGGCCTACCAGAGGAAGCCTTTGTATACGCTGCAGATAATGGATCTGTTATTTCACAAAATAGTTGGGGATATAATGAGCCAGATATATATGAGCAATCCATATTAGATGCTATTGATTATTACATTGCTGAAGCAGGAAACTATGAAGGAAGTCCTATGAAGGGTGGCGTTGTAATTTTTGCTGCAGGTAATTTGGGAAAAGAAGGGAAATATTGGCCAGGTTGTTATGAAAAAGTAATTGCTGTTACAGCTACCGGATCTGAAAACGAATTAGCATCTTACTCAAATTATGGAGACTGGATTGATGTAACGGCTCCAGGAGGTAATGTGGATAGGGGGCAAACAAACGGGGTACTTAGTACTATGCCTGATAATAGTTATGGTTTTTATGATGGAACCTCCATGGCTTGTCCTCATGTTTCAGGCGTTGCCGCTTTAATTGCATCTCAATATGGTGGTGAGGAGTTTGATAACGAAATGTTAAAGTCCCGTTTGCTAAGTGGTTTAAATGTAATTGATACCATGGAAGTAAACCTGCATTGGGCAGGTAAAATTGGCTTAGGGGCTGCTGATGCTTATTTAGCATTACAAAATGATGAAGGAATTGCTCCTGATAAAATAACAGATTTAGTAGGAATTGGTACTTCAAGAGACTTTGCGTTGTTCCAATGGACTGTTCCTACAGATGAGGATGACGATAATCCAAGATACTTTGATGTGTATTATTCAACAGAGCCTTTTGATGAAGCCACAGTCGATATAGCTTCAAAAATTAGAATTGAATCAACGTTATATGCAGGGGAACTATATGAGTATGAACTGAATGATTTAGCCCATTTAACGGAATATTATGTAGCTGTTAAAGGTATAGATAGATGGGGGAACGCATCAGGATTATCTAACCGGATTACCATTAGTACTAATAATGGACCAGGTTTAAGTTTAACACCTGAGTTAATCGAATTTTCAATTAATGTTGATAAGGATACAATAGCAAATAAACAGTTTACTATATCTAATTCAGGAGATGGTTTATTAAAATGGTCTTTGACTCCTCGCCACGTGGAGAATACAGATATATACGAAAATGAAGTTAATCCATTATCATTTTATCATTTTTCACCAAGTACAGCAAGTAAACCTGCTGTTGGTTATAAAGAGTTATCAAACTCCGACTTTGAGATTGAATTACATGCACAAGAACAGCACAATGATTGGTTATTTCATTTTGATGAAGCTCAGTTTGCATATACATTAGCCGTTATTGGTGAACAAAACCAAGAATTGCCGAATTCCATGGCAACTCATTTTGAAGTGAAAACTGAAGACGGATTTAACCTTACTTCTCTTGAGTTGGGTTTAAATATCTGGGAAGAAATGGATGCCCCCGTCATTATTGAGATAAGAAAAGGATCTGAATTATCTGGCTCTAAATTAATTTACACCCAAAACCTCTTTTATGGCGATGTAGAGGGTGGTTTATTGTGGGAAGTTGATTTAAATGAGCAAATCTATTTTAATAGGGGTGATGAGTTCTGGCTTGTTGTTCATACGCCCCCAGGACTAGAGTATCCTTTACTTGCTGCACAAGGACAAAATTATGAATCTACAGATCATAGTTACTTTAGCTCAGACTTAGGAAATTCCTGGAGCCTTTTGCGAGATATTTATTACGATTATACCAAGGTGTGGGCAGTAACAGCCTGGAGTAAACTAATAGAATTAGATGAATACATTCAGATATCTCCAACTTCAGGATATATTGCTCCTGGAGAAATAAAAGTGGTTGATATTGAGGTTGATGCGTCGGATTTAATTAACGGAGATTATAGAACAAATGTTGTTGTATTTACTAACGAAGAAAACAATGAAATAGGAACAGTAAAACTTGAATACGATGTTACTGGTCACCCGTTTGAATTAAGTAGTGCTGATATCACGGATTTTGGTAATGTTTTCATAGGGGAAGCGTTAAGTAAAATAGTAAAAGTTGAAAATAATGGGTTAGGTGCCTTTGCTTCTACCACGGGAGATATCGATATTCAAATATCTCACCCTGACTTTAGGTTGATTTCTGATTTAATGGAAGTAATTCCTGCCGAAAGAGAAGAAACATTTGAATTTAAGTATACTCCAACCAATGTTGGTCCGGCAAACGCTGTAGTAACATTAACTGAACAAAATGGTCAAACCTATAGTTTTAGTTTGTATGGTGCTGGATCTGATCCTGCAAAAGCTGTAATTAATCCAGAGAATACCTATCATAATGATATTACGCTTGGAGACGAAACAGAAGGATCATTTTACCTTCGTAACGATGGTGCTTATCCTTTACGCTACTACATACCAAAATTTGCAGATGGTTCAAATATGCCTGATTTTGATGGACGTTTTATTCATAAGTATGGATATGCTGCTGTTGAAAATGAAGGAGATATAGATAGCCCGGCCTTTGAATGGATTGATATTTCAGAAACTGGTACAGATGTATCTGAAGTATTTCGCTTAAATAGTACAGTTACATACCAGGAAGCGCTTGTTGGATTTAAGTTCCCATTTTTCGGAAATGAATACGACACTTGTTATATTACAAAATGGGGAGCTATAACTTTTTCAACTGATGGATGGTTTAATTCAAATCCGGCCTCTTATAAAAATAAAGCTCAACCAGGTAAATTAGTTTGTGCGTGGGGAATGCCTTTTTATCTGGAAGACGGAGGTAAAATTTTGTATCAACAATTTCCTGGAAAATTGATTGTGCAATATCAAGATGTACCGCATGGATCTTATTATTTTACAGATGAAGCCCTATACCCAGTAGAGTGGCAAAATTACCCTATTACTTTTCAAATTGTATTGCATGATGATGGAAGTATTGAATTTAATTATAAAGATTTAAGCGATATACTAAATACTACAAGTTTAGGTTTCAACAGAGCAAGTTGTTTAATAACCATTGAGGATCGGGAAAGTGTTGACGGATTGATTTTAAATGGCTATGGGAGTAGCTTTGGGAGCGAAAGAAAAACAGAGCACCCTCCAACTACCGGACATCAAATATTCTTTAAAAGTCCGGGTTATGGAGTTTTGGAATCATTAACCAATCCATACGGAACTGTAAATGTGGGGGACTCAGTTAAGATAAATTATATCGCAGATACAGATTCTTTATCTGTAGATCAATTTGAAGAGCGAATAAATATTATCAGTAATGATCCTATTAATAACCTGGTTACGCATACTATTAATATGGATATAACATCTGGAGGTGTTCGTAATTTAGTTTTTGAACCTTCAGTTATTGATTTTGGTAATGTATTTCAAGGAGCTACAAAAACACATAAGCTTAAAGTGTTAAATACGGGTAAGGCCGTAGGAACATTAATCGAAAGTTTATTTATCAATGGCAACTTTTCTATTAAGGGATACATGCCAGTTGATTTAAAGGCAAATACATTTACAACTTACGAAATTTCAATTGATGCTGTTGCGCTAGGCATTAAGGATGATATACTTCAGTTTACAGATGAAGAGGGAACTGTTTATCAAATTCCCGTTAAGGCTAGTGTTGTGGATGCTCCTTATATCTCTTCAGATAAGGAAATGTTGGATGTTGTATTAAATCATGGAGAACGGCTGGATACTGTTGTAAGCATCAATAACACCGGAAATAATCCAATGTTAGTCAGTCCTATTTCTCACGAATGGTATAATTTATATCCTAAAGGTATTTCTGAACATTCAACAGAGGTAGATTATGATTACTTTATAGAAAGAGATCCATCTTCGGTATATAACAATTGGATGGATATTGTTGAAACCGGAGAGAGGTTAGAAGTTGGAGACCCATTAGAAGCAGACTCTTTCTGGATTGAAGTACCTCTTAGTACATCTATTCCTTTTTACGGAATAGAATATGATACACTTTATGTTGGTCACACCGGAGTTATCACTTTTACCAAAGGTCAGGAAGGAATGATATGGGGACCTGAAAGTGAAATACCAGATACATCAAGTATTAATAATTATCTGGCTCCAATGTTTGGGTTTCATGGATTATCGTGGATAGAAGCATATCCTAAAACAGGTTTATATGTTCAGGAATATGAAGATAAAGTGGTGATTTTATTTCAAGAGTTATCCAGCAATTTTGGACTTGGCTTACCAGTTAGTTGTGAGGTGGTTATATACAAAACAGGTGTAATTAAATACCTATATAGTTTTACCGATGATGAAGATGCATATGCTGCAGACGCAAGTTTAGTAGGTATCGAAAATCAGGATGGAAGCAAAGGTATTCAAGCAATGAATAAGTCTAAGCAGTTCCTTTATACAGGAACCACTATTACTTTTATACCTCATGAGTATTACCAGGTAGAAGCAAATTCAACATTGGATTTTGATTTAAAAGTAAACGCATTATCCTTATATGATGGATTATATAGCGAGGATATCTTATTTAAAAACAATACTCCATCTGATCCTGAGTTTACTTTACCAATTAACCTTGAGGTTATTGGTAAGGATAGCATTATTGTAGAAGATACATTAGCTCTTGGTGAGTTATTAATGGTTGAGCATGATAATACGGATTATACATCGCCTTACAAACGCTACGATTTTGATTTTACATTGAACAATCAAGGATCAAAAAGCATCAACATTAAAAATGTTAAACTTCTTAAGGGTTTCAACTATGGTATAACTATGGGTGACGACAATAAATTTGGAAATGGAAGTAGTGAAGATGGATGGGTAGATATATCCAGAAGATTAATCAATTTTTCGTTGCGTCCTCTTAATAAAGAAACCTTTAGATTAAGAGTGTTCCCTTTATCTGAAGCCATTATTGAAGATACTATTATGGTATACAGTAATGATTTAGCGGAGGGAGTAATTAAAATTCCAGTTTCAGCAGTATTCTCCTTACCTCCGGTTGTTGGTTACCCGTCTGAAGGAATTGATATCTACGCAGAGAATGCAAATCATGTGGAAGATAGTGTATTAACAATCAATAATACACAAGGATCTACAACACTTACTTATAATATAGAGATTGAGTTTGAAAGAGCTGTTAAAGAAGATCCGGTTCCTGCGCCAAGTTCAAGAACAGTGATTGGTACGCCTGCTTATAATCAGAAACAAATTAACACTTTTGCCACTCCTGAGTTAAAATCGGGTATTGTTCCTTTATTTAATTACGATGATTACAACCGTATTTTGGAGTTTGAGGATGCAACATACTCAACACAAACTATAGGTTATGGTGGATCACAGGAATTTTACGCGGGCACAGGTTTTTTTGCTCCTGAAGATGGTTTTAACCTTACGCATGTAATGACCTGGTATTCTTGGAGTGAGGTTTTAGAATCTAATATTGAAGTAATAATTATGGGGGGTGCTGATAATCTACAAGACGCTACCGTTCTTCATTCGCAAACATATAGGCACATTGCTGATAAAGCGTCATCAACAGGAGAATATATTACTATTGAGCTTGATGAGGCCCAATTGTTATTTCCTAATGAAAAATTCTTTATTGTATTCAGGTATGAGATGGCTGTAGGTTATCCGCAGGGAACCACAACAATTTCAAACGGTATTTTAAAACGATATTATTTTGGAAATGGTGATATATATTTTGATTTAGCTGAACAAGGGTATAATGATATGGCTTTAATGATGAAAGCTGCCGAATTAGAGGCAGGAAGTAATGTATGGGCTATACTAAACTCTGAGCCAACCGGTACTATAGCAAAAAATGAAAGTAAAACTTTTAGTCTAAGTTTTGTGGCCCAGTTTGCAAAACAAGGTATTAATACAGCCAACTTTATCATCAATTCCAATGACCCCTATAACTCAAAGGTATCTGTTCCTTTAACATTAACGCATAATCAAGGGCCACAATATGCTGATGGGAATAAAGTATTTTATTCAATTCAGGAAACCGATACACTTAATTATACATTGGTGGTAACAGATAAAGAAGGAGATGATTTTACTTTAACAATTCCAGAAGAATATCCATATGTACATTATACCATTGATGGAAGTGAAGTTGATATTCAGTTTACACCTGATTATGATGGTGCTGGAATTCACACCATTGAAGTAATAGGAGAAGATCAACACGGAAATGTAAATGTTTTTACACTACAAGTTACTGTAGATAATGTAAATCGTGCACCTGTGGAAGAGGTTGAAATAGGAGAGCAAATAATTGCTATGGAAATGGAAGAAGGATTAATTATTTATCTGAACGATCATATCATTGATCCTGATGGAGATGAGATTACTTATAAATTATCATATGAAAATACAGATGTAGTGGAAATGCTACATACAGGTTCAACGGCTGTATTTATGCCAATCAAGTTAGGGTATGCTAATATTTCAGTTGTTGCATTTGATCCGATGGGAGCAAAACTGGAAACCAGTTTCCCGGCATTTATCGAACATAGGATAGGTATAGATGAAATTGAATTAGGAGATGTGGTCTTATATCCAAATCCGGCACAAAATCAACTGTTCTTGTCAATTAAGGATGTTGATATCAATATTGAAACTTTTAAAATTATGGATGCTACTGGTCAAGTTGTACTTATTCCACAAGTTTCTGACAACGAAAGTAAAATGGCTCTAAATATATCTTCATTAAGCCCTGGTTTGTACATGTTGCAGCTTGAAACGAAAGAAGGTGTATTAGTTAAGAAATTTATAAAACGTTAGGGTGCGATATTATTTTCTTGGTGTTAGATATCTAGCTCCAAGAAAATAATAATCCATGATTAAATATTCCTAATCAGGTCTTATTATACCCGGTATTAATTATTAACCTTTTAATTTTTTATTATGAAAAGAATTACTTTTTTATTGACAGTCTTTGCTGTTATAGTGTTTAGCTTGAGTGCTCAGATTGCTCCGCCATCATCAAAGGATGTTTATTTAAAACATACTCAAACAGGGACAGTTAATGAAGTTTCTCCCTATAGTACAGGTTTAATTTATGTTTCTACAGATGGTAGTAATGATATAATTTCTTACACATTAGATGGAACTACATTTACAGATGCAGAAACGCTTGAGTTAGGAACTGCAAAAGGATTATCAGGTTGGGCAGATTCTGATGTAGCTATTTATTTAGGTAATAATTCTGCTGATAATGCAGGGGTTGAGCTAAGAAAATTAGTTGCAGGAACTGCTTCTTTAATTGAAGACTACAATCCGACAGACCAGACTTTAGGAGCAGGTTCCGGAGTATTAAGGTATAACGATGGTTCTGATAATTATTATCACTTTGCTTTAATTTCAGGTACAGATATGTTTGGTGGAGCTACTTATTCACCCGCCTTTACTGATGAAACGAGCTATTATGAGTTGTTTAATTCAGATTATGCTGCTCAAGTCATTAATTCAAAAATGCATGGTGTCATGTTTAATAATAGCTTGTATTATGCAGGTACTGTTGGAAGTGGCTGGATAAGTAATCCGGGAATTTTTGAATATGACGGAACCAATCTAAATACTACTTATACAGGGGATTCTGATCAGTTATTTGATTTCATAGCTACATCTCAATACATGTATTTTTTAAATGGTTTTTACGGAGATCCAATTGGTAAGGGTAAACTATACGCCATGAACTCTGCGGAGGAAGTTGTAGCATTACAAAATAGCACAGGGGTTGATGTAATGATTGAAGATGAGATACCTATGCAAATCTTAAATGATAAGTTGTATACAGTTGCTTTGTCTGGTTCTGGCTTAAAACTCGCTGAAATAAATGGTACAACTGTTAAGTACTTTCATTTAAATGCTGAGGATGAATCTGATAATATTGTTGATATGGTGGTGTCCGGGAATTACGTGTATGTTTTAGCATCAAAAACGGGAGGTAATACTGAATTATATGCAATTAATCCGTCTCGTGGGGATGCGGAACTTGTATTAGCATCAGGTTTAGGAGGTAACTACGGAGAGGAACAAAAAATGCTAACTGCCATAAATGGAGGAGTTGCTTTTATTTCTGTAACTGGTTCCGGGGATTACGTTTTTATTTCTGATGGTAATGATGGTAATACCAAGGTTTTAATGGTTGATCAAAATCCTGTTCTGGCTATTTCAAATGTTATTTCCACGGGAGGTAATTTATATTTATTCTCGGACAATGTGGGGAATACAGATGTGTATGAGTATGTAGTAGCTGCTTTTCCATCTATTACAAAAACGGTTACTGTACAAGAAGCGGGTACAGGAACTTTAATAGAAGGTGGTAGTGTTAAGTTTGATACTGGTTTAGAAATTTATAGTGGAACAACAAATGCTTCAGGTGTGGTAGATATTACAGCTCCTTATGGTTATGCTAATGCTACAATTACAGCAACGGGGTATGCAAAAGTTGAAGAGCAATATTATTTTGGAGATTTTTCACCAGCTCCTGCCTATGAATTATCCGCAGCAAAATCATTCGCATTTGTTGTATACGACGAAACACAACATGATCAATTATTTGGAGGAGGCGAACTGGAAGGTGCATTAGTTGAATTAACAGATGGATCTATTACTTATTCTACTTCTACTTTAGGTGATTTGGAGATTGGTTTTGCAAACTTCGAAGATGTGCTTTATGGAACTTATAATTATACCATAAGTAAGGATGGTTTTGAAGATGCTACAGGGGCGTTTACAGTTGATGCTTCAACGGAAGGTGGACCATCAGTAGGGTTAACACCTGTTAGTACAAATATTGAAGGTAAATATTCTATGAATATCCAATTATTCCCTAACCCTGCAATAGATATTCTTTATATCGAATCAGAAGTAGAGGTTAACACAGTTGATGTATATAATCTGGCTGGTTCTCTTGTGAAATCAGTAAACGGTTCTAATATTAACTCTATTCAGGTATCAGATTTACAGTCTGGTGTATATGTAGTGAAAATTAAAAATATTAAAGGAATTGTTTCGAACATAAAAGTACAGAAACAATAGGTTAAATTAAGTAATGTGTAATGAGTGGATCTTGTTTTAGGCAAGATCCACTTTTAAAAGAGATTGCCATAGTAAGGGGTTAAATAGAACCAAAAAAAATATTAAACATAGATTTTTGCGTTGAGATTACTTTTTCCTGAAAAGCAGGAATAATATATATAAGTCACAAGAATGTGCTTCCCAAAATAGTATAAATAAACACACTATAAATATATGATGATAAAAGGTTGGATAAAAAAAGCATGCATTTTATTAGTGCTTTCTGGCATTATTTTTTCATGCAAAAAGGATGAGACAGAGGATACAACTTCCCCTACCGCCAAGATCATTCTTCCAGAAGTAAATACAGAGTATTTGCGTGGAAGCACCCTTATGTTTTCTGCTACTTTTTCAGATGATATACAGTTAAAGGAGTGTACGGTATATATTACAGAAGGATTAAAAGGATGGGATGACCCGTGGAATCCCGAAGAAGAAACATTTCCTTTAAGTGGTACTCAGGATGAAATAAGCAACCAATATTTGTTTGCAACAACCATCCCGAACAGTATAAAATCATCCAACTATATATTAGTGATTCTTGTGGTAGATCAAGCGTTGAATTACTCCAGATATGAAGTACCCATCAAAATCAGATAATAAAGCACCTTTCTAAATAAAAATTCTATTCGAATTAAATAAATACTTATGAAGAAGATACTTAGTTTATGGGTATTGTTGATGATGATTGGCACAAGTGCTATATGGGCACAAACTGTTACTGTCAGCGGTACTGTAAGAGATAATACAACAAAAGAACCCATGATTGGTGTTACTGTATTAATAAAAGGTACCACCATAGGTACAATTACAAGTTACGATGGAACATATAGTTTACAGGTTTCAGATACAATAAAAACATTGAGTTACTCATTTATCGGATTTGAAACGCAGGATATTCCTTTTTCGGGTCAAGTCAAGATTGATGTATTACTAACATTGGATACAGAAGATTTAGAGGAGGTTGTAATTACCAGTTACGGTATTCAAAAGAAAGGAACCTATACAGGATCTGTTGAAATAGTTGATGCTAAAAAAATTGAGCAAGTGCCTGTGGTTGGTTTCGATCAGGCATTGCAGGGACAAGCTCCTGGTGTTTTATCGGTTAGTTCATCGGGAGCGCCAGGTTCTTCAGCCACTATCCGGATACGAGGTGTAAGTTCAGTAAATGCTGGTAACGATCCTTTGTATATTATGGATGGAATTCAAATTACATCGGGGCAGTTTAGTTCAATTAATACCAATGATATTGAAAGTATTTCTATACTAAAGGATGCAACTGCAACAGCCTTATATGGTTCAAGAGCTAGTAATGGTGTTATCGTAATTACAACCAAAAGAGGTGGTTTTAATGAACAAACAGTTGTTAAATACCGAGGACAATATGGATTGAGTCAGGTGGCCAACGATAATTTTGAGATGATGTCAACGGTTCAAAAGATTCAGTATGAAGAAGAAACCGGCAACAAAACATATACACCAGAAGAAAAGCTTGAGTTAATGAAGCATAATACCAACTGGTTTGATGAAGTAATGCACAATGCCCTTTCTCAATCCCATGAAATTTCAGCCAGTGGAGGTAGTGATAAAACAAGGTTTTTTGTATCTGGAGGATATTACTTTAAGGATGGTATTTTGGACAGGTCAGATTTTGAACGTATGACTTTTCGCTTAAATCTTGATAATAAAATGTCAGATAAAGCAAATTTTGGCATTAATATGATGGTTGGTTACGAAGAAAAGAACAATACCAATACCATTTCTAACAGTCTTCTTAATCCGGTTTTTGCAGCCCGAATGCTTAATCCTTATTTGTACAATAAAAACCCGGATGGAAGTTATAATCAAGAAGGATTCCCATCAGAGGTAAACCCATTAGAGGAATTGTCATTGAATGATAATAAATCAAATACCCTGAAAATTGTGGGAGGCGTGTTTTTCGATGTTCATCTTTTAAATAATCTGGTATTTAAATCAAATTTGGGAGTTGACTTTTACGATTATACAGCTAAAAGTTATATGAGTCCTGAAAGCTTTGGAGGTTCAGGTCAAAAAGGTTCTGTAGCTAATGTGTTTTCAAGAAACTTTAGAGTTACTCCTACAAACACATTAAAGTACAAGCTGAGTGTAAATGAAGCACATAATTTCGACTTTTTATTAGGACAGGAGGCCGTAGCTAATTACTATACTTCAATGAGTGTTAGCGCTAAAGGAATGCCTAATGATTACCTAAAGGTGGTAGATGTTGCTGCAGAAACAGGTTCATGGGGAGGTAATGGAAGTAGCTACACCCTGGCATCCTTTTTTGCCAATATGAATTATAACTACAATTATAAATATCTTCTTGATTTAAGCATAAGGAGGGATGGATCCTCTCGTTTTGGAATAAATAACAGGTGGGGAACGTTTTGGAGTGTTGGTTTAGGTTGGAATTTGCAGGAGGAGTATTTTATTAAAGATATTTCATGGATTGATCAACTTAAGTTGCGTGGTAGTATTGGAGAAACAGGAAACTACAATATTGGTAACTACGAGCATTTAGGACTATTTAGTTATGGTTCGTATATGAATCAAGGGGCGAGCTTTTTCACTCAGTACGCTAACGACGATCTTACATGGGAGAAAAAGATGAAGGCCAATTTAGCCATTGATTTTGCTTTTTTACGCAAGTTTAGAACCAAATTAGAGGTGTATAATGAACTAACAACCGATATGTTGTTCTTTGTTCCTTATTCTCATACCAGCGGAGTGAATGGAAGAATGGAGAATATTGGAGAAATGAATAATAAAGGGATAGAGTTTGAAATAGATGCAACTATTATTCAAAACAACAACTTTACCTTTAATTTAAATGCCAATGTTGCATATAACCGTAATGAAATAACCAAGCTATACAATGGTTTAGAGGAAATAGATCAGCAGTTTACAAAAATGACGGTTGGTGAACCTCTTGGTACATTTTATTTAACTCGATGGGCTGGAGTAGACGCTTCAACGGGTAAAGGTTTGTGGTACAAAGCTGATGGATCCGTAACTGATACATATAGCGATAGCGACAGGGTATTAACAGAAGGAAAATCATATCTGCCACCATTAACAGGAGGGTTTAGAACCAATTTTGCTTATAAAAACCTTCAGTTAAGTGCATTCTTTACATGGATGGCTGATAAATGGATTGTTAACAATACGAGATATTTTATAGAGAGCCAAGGTATGTTTACCAACTATAATCAGAGTGTTGAGATGTTGGATTACTGGAAACAGCCTGGCGATGTAGCAAAACATCCTGATCCTAAATATCAAGACAACCAGTTTGATACTCGCTTATTGGAAAATGCATCTTTCATAAGACTGAAGAACTTAACGCTATCCTATGATGTAAACTCAAGTTGGTTAAAGAAAACACTGTTTTTCCAAAATGCCAGATTATATGTGCAAGGTCAAAACTTATTTACAGTTACTGGTTATACCGGCATTGATCCTGAGGTTTATGGAGTTAACGAATTAAATATGTACCCTAATGTTAAGACATATACAATTGGTCTTGACTTAAGTTTTTAGTGTAATTAAAATATTAAAGTGATGAGAAGAAAAAATATTTATTTATACACATTAATCTTTTTTATTGGGGTAACTACCTACTCTTGTGAAAGCTTTTTTGATGTGAAACCAGAGGATTCTACTGTTGTAGATGAAACTTTACAAACAGAAAGAGATGCACAAATCATGTTAAATGGTATCTATGCCTCTTTTATGTCAAGCGCCTCCTATGGTACTTATCTAACAGTTTTAACGGATATGATGACGGATGTAACCCTTGCTGCAACAGGTTATAGTAATCAATACGGTGATCCTTATGCATGGAAGATTTATCCCGGAACAAGCGAAACGAGTGCCGTTTGGGCAAACCATTATGCGGCCATTTTCAATGCAAATTTTCTAATAAATAATATTGCAGAGGTTCCTGGAGATGAAGATAATTTAAATAGAATTACCGGAGAAGCTTATGTAGCCAGAGCCTTGTTGCATTATAATTTGGTGCGATTGTATGCGAAAGCATACGGTACAACATCAAGTACAGATTTAGGTGTTCCATATGTTACCTATAATAAAATTTCGAGTCCGAAAAGAAATACGGTTGAAGAAGTTTATCAGTTTATCATTGCGGATTTAGAACAAGCTTTGAATTTAATGCCGGATGTTAGTTCATATGATAAAAATTATTTTTCGGTTCCTATGGTAAACGGATTGTTGGCAAGGGTAGCATTAGATATGAAAAACTACGAGGACGCTATAAAGTACTCAAGTGAGGTTATAGGATCAACATATCTAAGTTTATCTACCATTGAAAATTATGAGAATATGTGGATAAATGATGAGGGATCAGAAATTATTTGGAGGGTAGGATATACAGCTACCGATGCAGGTGCTGCTATTGGGTATAACTTTTTTAACCGTAATTCATTTACACAATATCCAACACCCGATTATATTCCGGCAGATTGGTGGATTGAATTACTCGAAGAATATGACAATGATATACGTAGGCAAAAAAACGTGGTAGAAACCTATACCTTATATGGTTGGACAGGAAACTTACTTAATAAATATCCAACTAATCCAATGTTCGACAATCAGGGAGTTAACATGCCAAAGCCTATGCGATTAGCAGAAATGTACCTTATCAGAGCTGAAGCATATACCTATTTAGGTGGGGCGGATAATGAGGGAAAAGCTGTAGATGATTTAAATAAGCTAGGTAATCATAGAATTCATAATTTTCCTGAAATATTAATTGATAAAGACACTGGTGCTTCAGTTGATTTAAAAGAATATATTATCAAAGAACGCCAAAAAGAATTGATGTTTGAAGGTTTTTATTATTTCGACTTAAAGCGTATGGGTAAAGGATTCGAACGCACTCCTCAAAGCAATACAACAGTGGCTAATGATTTATTTATCGAAGGGGATGATTACAGGTGGCAGTGGCCTATACCAACTTCAGAGTTGAACGGGAATGATATTATTACGCAAAATGACGGTTACTAAAAATTAAACACATGAAACGATCATAAATATTCAATTATCTAAATTTATACAAAGGGGATGATTGAATTTTCTTGAGAGTTCCATGCAACAAATGAAAATTATAAACGCATGAAAATTAAAAGAATATATATACCTCTTATGGTAATTTTTACTGTTATGTGTACAAGTTGTTACGATAATAGTGTTAAAGAATACAGCGGTCCTTCTCAAGTTAGGTTTATAGAGGAAAGGGGCAGTATGATTGTTGATAATACAAATCCTGTTTATAGTATTGGGATTGGAGTGAATAAGGCTGTAAATAAGGATAGAACATATGAAATAATGATTAATGAAAGTTCATCGGCTATTGAGGGAGAACAATTCGAATTTGTTAATAAACAGGTATTGATACCTGCCGGAGAGGTTATAGGAACTGTTGGTATTACAGGTGTTTATGAGAATTCCGATCCTTTAGGAGTTGAATTATCACTGTATATAGATGCAGAAGATGGTAATGAAGTAGCAAATTATAGTAACACCTATGATTTGAGCTTATTTAAATTTTGCAACTTCGATCAATCTGCTTTTGTAGGTACATTTCACGTTATTGAAACGGATGCCTGGAATAGAGTTTACGAATATGAGGTTGACGTTGAGGCGGGAGATGATCCTTTTTCAATTTATGTAACTGGCTTATGGGCTGTTGATGAATCTCCAGTTCAAATTATATTTAAAAGAGCTACAACAGGTTGTTATATTCCTGATCAGTTCTTCTTTGATGAACCAGGTAATTACGACAATGCATGGATTAAGAGTTTAAGTGATGGAACTTATAACTCTTGCCTGGGAACTATTGAAGGATTAGAGTATTTTATTTATCCTAAAGATGGTGAAGACGGAAAAGGCTGGGATAGAGGTACCTTTGATATGTATAGGTTAGACTAAGGTATTGTCTTATAAAAAATAAGGACTACTGGATTTTTGTTGGTGTTTCACATCGATGTGTAATTGTAGTTAGTTTTGTTAGCTCCATAGAGTACTTCAACGGAAATACTCTATGGATTTTTTGTAAACTAATTTCTCTGATATCCTTGAAGAACAAATTAATTAAGTGAAGATGATTAGTGTAGTGTATAAAAGAGAGATAGAAGGGTATTGTATTCGCTTTAAAGGACAGTTTACAATAACAGATCTAGCTAACAGGTTAAAAGAAATTGAACTGGTAAATCAATATAATGTATTGGTTGATTTCTCAAGGGCAAAATTAAATATTAGCGATTCCGAAATATTTATGGCCATTGATATGATGCGTTATGTTTTTGGTGGAAAGAAGAAATCTGTTGGACTTATAGCTCAAAAGCCTTTTGAAACAGCTATAGCAATATTACTCCATAAAGCATTATTAAGCGAAGAAGTTATCTGTCACTATTCATACAGTAGATACTATTTAGTTGAATGGTTGCTTAATAGAAAGAAGGTAAGTTAAGATCTGTTTGTTGTTCATATGTGAGATGTTGTTTCTCACAATATCAGGTGTATAATAGTTTACGGGAGAGTGGATAATAAATGTGGGTTGATTTTTGCTAAGGGACTAGTGCGATATTACGACTATTAGCATAGCCATTTCTATTCTCCATTCACATTTATCACAACTTTCCCCTGTGCATGTCCTTCTCCAACGTAGCGCATTGCATTGGCTGTTTTATCAAGGGGGAAACGCTGTTCAATTATAGGCTTTATGTGGCCATCTGCAACAAGCTTTGCGACAAATTCCAAATCTTTTGGATTTGATTTTGCATAAAGCGAATACATTTTTTTAGAGCCAAGAGACAATAGTTTAGCAAACAACAATGTTTTAATAACCTGCATCATAGCACCTCCAACCATTACATAAACGCCATGTTTATTTAAGACTCGTTTGTAAGCAGAAAGCGAGTAATTCCCATTGACTGCCAAAACAATGTCGTAAGTTTTATCATTTTTTGTAAAATCTTCCTTTGTGTAATCAATTGTATAATTTGCTCCGAGCGTACTGCTTTGTACTATATTTCGCGTACTGCATACTGCTGTTACTTCCGCACCAAAATATTTTGCGAGTTGAACAGCAAAAGTACCAACACCACCGCTACTACCAACAATTAACACCTGATTCCCTTTCTGAATATTCGCCTTATTTCGCACTGCCTGTAAAGCCGTTATTCCTGCAAGAGGTATAGCGGCAGCAGTTTCATATGATATGTTTGCCGGTTTTAATACAAAGGCTTCCTCCGGAGCCGTTGCGTATTCCGCAAAACCTCCATATCCAAAATCAGAAAGGTCGCCTATTACATCATCTCCAGGTTTAAACTTACGAATGTTTTTGCCTACAGATTCTACTTTACCAGACACATCGGCTCCAAAAATCTTTTTCTTTGGTATGATTCCCAATTTCATTGGCCGATAATCTGCTGCATTTATTGATGTCGCATATATTTTTATCAATACTTCATTGTCGTTGGGTATCGGCTTCTCTACGTCCTTATAAATTAACTTGTCAGGTGATCCCTTTTTGTTATATATAACTGCTTTCATTAATTCCATTATCTCAAATTTTAGAGTTTAAAAATATTGTAATCTGATGGTGGCTAACGTTAACTTCTAAAGTTAACGATTCCCTTTGGATTTGAGTGTAAGCTCAATAGCTTAATCTTGATTTTGAGAGAGGTGGGGAATGGCACAACTACCAAACAACTCCAACTATAGTGTACTTACATTGCATTAAGGGAAGATGTACTTATAAGCTCTGGCTACAGTATAAATCCTTTTGTGTGGTTTTAAATTTGAGTGTCACGAGATCTTACTGTACGGGAGGTACAATAACATTGTGTTTTTTTTGATTGTGCCGTAACTTGTAAATTTTAAAAACAAGAAAAGCTATAACATACTTACTTATTATATTATGTGTACGATTCAATTTTTATCTCTCCATAGACACTCCATCCTGGTTCAGACACTTTTTATCATCTGCATGTTCCTTGTTAGCTGTTCAAAAGATGATTCAACTGATACTAGCGCATTCACTAGTTTATCTTTTCCTCTTAATGGAGCTTTTCAGGATATTCAGTTGGTGGCCAATCAACCCACCAATCAGGTTATAACACTAAACGTTCCTCCGGAGATTAAAATGCTTAAAAGTGCAAAGATTGACATACTAAAAACCCTTAAGAATGCATCCGTAAGCTATCAAAAAAGTGCATTGAAATCGGCATTGATAAACTCCGCTCTTCAGAACGATGAAACCGGATGGATACATATTAAAGTTGGAGATAGTCCCGAAACGGCTTGCTTAAGCTCAATAAGTTATGGCCCCTATAACTTATCGCCCGGGTTTTTCGGCGCGCCTATGCCCAAAGAGGTCCCACTAGACCAGCCTTCCATTCAAATTGTGAATACAGGTACAGTAGTGCTGTGTATAGAAATGGTGTCGGCCATTGATGCTGTGGTCAGTATTGACGAAGTTGCATTCGATATTACACAAAGTGATTGTACAGAAACGTTTGACTTCTCAGGTTTGTGGCAAGGTATTTATGAATGCGAAAACTCCTGTGCCAACCAATTCGGCGGAGAAATACAGTTGACCGTTACGCAAAACGGTACCACAGCAAGTTATACCGATGACATGGACATAACCTATACCGGTACAATATGTGATGAAGTATTTAGGTTCGAGAGAACCAATGAATACGAAAGCGAATCAGGTACCTTAACGCGGATAGATGATAATTACGCTATTAAACGTTCCACCTGGCGTTCGCACTATGAGCCATATTGTTTCGGTAACTGTGTGGATACGCTTTATCGAATTAGCCAATAGTGTTGGTTAATATACCAAATCTGTATTTTGCTTAAGCGCTCCGAAAATTGCTTACAACTCATAAATAACCCCACCTGCCCTGAACTTATTTTACAATGTTTTGCCTTAGGCTGCTTGTTTTGTGCACAATTAAATTTGTAAGCACATCCTTAAAATTTTCCGACGACCCTTGGCTAGTGCACAAATCTTTTCGTATGGTTTTGTTATTGGAGTGTCACAAGAAATAATGTTGAGGCAGTGGGGGAGCTATGCGGTTTGTGGCTAGTTTTTATTGCTCAATATTTTTACTATTCGATTATACATTATTTCTGATAAAGTCCAATTATAGCCTTCAAAGTCGACAGTATTTGTGAATTGAATAACAACTGTATCTATGTGCTTATGATATCTGGCAATAGTTTGGTAACCAGGAATCAATCCGGTATGTTCATACTTATAAATTGAGGAATAAATCTCTTGCTCTTCTTTATTTTTAAATACAGAGCCATCATTAAGAGCTCTAATAAATTTACCGACATCTTCTGCAGTGGCCAACATTGAGTCTATGTTATCCGTTTTTAAATCCCTATCATAGCCCACGTAATATCCACTAATTATATCATCCATGTTTACATCGTTAATGGAACCAAAAGTCTGTTTTAAGTTAAGTGGGATTAAAATCTCTTGCTGTATGTAGCGAAATGTATCATATCCAATGATCCGGTTCATTATTTTGTCGAGTAGTAAGTAGTTTGTGTTGGAATATTGATAAGCTTCACCGGGTTTAAAATTAGCAGGTAAATCCAAAACCAATGTAAGATTTTCATCTGCTGTTTCTTTTGGAGTTATCCAATAGTTTTTTGTATCGGTGAAATTAGGAATGCCACTTGTATGTTGAACCATCATTTTCAAGGTGATTTTATCGGCATATTCAATTCTACCTTTTAATTCAGGTAAATAATCATCAAGGACTTTGTCTAATGCTAAATATCCATCATTTACCAATTTAGTAATAGCTACAGCAATATACAGTTTATTTACACTAGCTATTTTGAATAAAGAATGCGGGTCTGCTGGAACTTCGTTTTCTCTATTTTTATGTCCTGAGGCATAAAATTCAGGTTTTTCTCCCTTTTTGTCTACATAAACAATTATACCATCAAAGCCATAGTTATTCGCTTTATCTACTTGTTTTTGAACTGTTTCAGGTAAAGGCGTAATCCAAACTTTTAATATTGGCCAAGGGACAAAGTATAAAGAGGTAGCCGTTCCTATAAGCAATAAAATTCTAATTATTTGTTTTGATTTCTTTTTTATCATCCTGTTTAAGTGCTTACTTATTCTTCATTTTTTTTGCCTCTAACTTAAAAAAATCTTCAATTCTATTAGTACCATATTGATTTGCAATGTTATCAAAACTCATAGCTGTCAGGAAAAACTCAATCGGTCCATATGTTTTTGAAGAAGTAAAGGTTCTCAACAACCAAATCGTAAGTCGCCTGGTCCAATCTGGGAGGTGAGTTATTTTTACTGGTTTTTCCCACGCTTTCAGTGCTAATTCAGCTAAATCATTCTGCTGTAAAATATCAACACCTCCTACTGTTTCTTCCTTAACTCCTCCTGCTACGTTATCCACGCACACTTTAGCTAAGTCCTCTCCGTGGATAGGGTTCAATTTAAATTTACCATCTCCAAATAGATATACTCTTCCGCCTTTTGCCATATTAAGGAAATCTTTCATGTCAGAGAAAAATCCATTTGGTCGTAATACACAATAATTGATTCCTGAATCTTTTAATTCATCTACAAATCGTTCTTTAGCTTCAAATATTTTTAGATATCTTAGTTTATCTCCATTAATTGCTGATATATATAGGAAAGTTTCAACTTTTTCTTTTAAAGCCTCATTCAATAAATTAGAATTACCTTGATAGTCAACATCCATATATGTCATTCCATCTTTCTGACGAGTGATACCAATTGTTGAAAATACCCAATCAATATCTTTTGTCACTCCCTGAATACTTTCTAGCCGGGTCACTTCACCCATAAAAAAATCGTCAACTGATTTAAACTTATCCTTTTGATCTTCTTTTCTAATCAGGGCTCTTACCCAAAATCCTCTATTCTTAAGCTCTTTAACTAAGTATCGACCTAGATACCCTGTTGCTCCTGCTACTAATACTCTTTTCATCTTCATTTAAATTTTAATAGCAAAGTTAGAGCTTGCAATTCTGTTTTTTCTTGACGATAGTCAAGATCGTTCTTTATTGTAAACACGTGTCTTGATTCTGCTTAATGTTTCAGGGGAAACGCCTAAAAAAGAAGCTATATACTGTTGTGGAACTCGTTGAAATAGTTCCTTTTGAGTATTTAACAAATCAATGTAACGTTCTTCTGGTGATTTTGTCACAAATGAAGCAATTACTTTCTGGCTTGTAATAAGTTCGTTTTCTACAGCAACTCGGGCAATTACTTCCATTTTCGGTATTTGCAGCGTTAATTTTTCAATGTCTGTTTTTGTAAATATAATTAACTCAGTAGGTTCAATTGCCTGATAGTTTTCTTTGGCAGGTATATTAAATGTAAAACTTTCTCCAGCACAGATGAATTGTCCTTCAGTATAAAAGAAAGCTGTTTTATCAGTACCGTCTACATTATAAAAAAGTCGAACACAACCTTTAGAAACAAAATATATTTCATTAGAAATTTTTCCTTCCTCGAAAATTACATCCTTTTTATCGTAGGTTTTCTTTGTCAGAGATTTTTCAAGCAATGATAATTCATCCTGATTCAAAGTAATATAAGTTTCAATATTTTTTAATAATCTATTCATTGTTTCATTTTGTATGGAACTCTGTTGTCATTAGCTATAACTCATTAATAATCCCACCTGTGGTGCAATTGTTTTTGCTATGTTTTACCTTTAGGTGCTTGTTTTATGCGCCATTGGACTCTTAAGCACACCCTTTAAATTTCTGACTCGCTTGGCTACTGTACAAATCCTTTCGGTGGTTTTATTATTTGAGTGCCACAAGATACAATCTTGCGGCAGCAGAGGGTAATTTATGAATTTTGACAATGCCTCATTTGCTTTCAATTGTCTTAAATCCTTTAATTATAAGCCATATACCTAAAACTATTTCATTCAATCCCATTATTAAACCTAAATCTATTCCAAGACTAAGGTCAACAGAATCAAAGAATACATTAACTAATACTAAAGGAGCACCAATAAGACCCCAAATGGATAAGAATCGAGGAATGAGTTTTAAATGGTAAGTTGAATAATAGAAAATAAAGGCACCCAGGCTATATGTAATAAATACCATTTGATTGGCCCAAAAACGAAGTGTCAACAAAACAGAGCCTAAAGATTGAAATAAACTTGACTCTTGCATATCTGTTAAAAAATAGTGCTGGCTTACTGTAATCAATAAAAGAGGACTCATATTGCTAACCATTTGCATGGCAAATTCAATAATTCGAAACCCAACATATAAGATAGCTAAACTCTCATTGAATTTTTTTATGATTGGATATACAAGTACTGCAATTCCTAGATAAGCAACCCCATTAATAAGTTCTAAAAATACTCCTATTAATAGTTTGTTCTTGCTTTCCGATATCTCATTTAAATAATTGGGTGAATTTAGAATTGGGTCAATTAAAAGTGCACCAATTGTATATGCAATCATTAAGGTTAGGAATAACATCCCAACAATTCTTCCTCTGCTTTTATTAGTGTACATCGTTATTTTATAAAAAGTTAGAGCCGCTTAAGAATTGATGTTTATTAAAATTAAGCGTATTTAATCATATGCCCAAGTTTAATTGTAAATAGTAACTAAATATTCAGAATGCGTTTTTTTATGCAGTCAACTCCTAAACAAGCTCACCTGTGGTGCACTTATTTTTACTGTGTTTTGCCTTAAGGTGCTTGATTTATGGGCAATTGAACTCATAAACGCACCCTTTTAAATTTTCGACTACCCTTGTCTAGTGCACAAATCCTTTCGACGGTATTATCATTTGTGCCACAGGTGCAATGTTGCGACAGTGAGGAGGTATTTACTACATCGTCTGCCATCTCTTATACACTTTGTGTGATGGTGAAAACAGCAATAAATATTACCAAACTACCGCCATATAGTAAGAAAAGGTAATAAGAAAATTGATATTCCGGAACTGATCACATTCGTTAAAGGTTTCTATAGGTATACATTCGGTTAAAAGATAAATACAATATTGGAAGCATAAACTCAGGCTCGTTACAAGAATTCATCTTTGCTGATGTATGAATAGTGGATACTAGGGTAGCTGTAGTATTTAGAAAGTATTAAAACGTTTCACTCCTGAAATTTAAATCTCGAATTAAAAATTATACAATATTTCCAAAATAGTGTAATGGCTAACAGTACTTTCTTGAAAATAAGAGTTTTTGTGTATTAACATTTTTTTAGTAATTTACTAAGTAAATAAATCTCTCGTTCTTTATGGGTGTATGTAGCACATATGATCAAAGACTTATTAAGTTATTGTTGCCTCATCGCTCACCATTTTTGATGGTAGACATGATTACTTATTTTAATTTTGGTAAAAACCCTTCTTTACGCGCGAATTACACTGTTAAAAATACCGATCCATTATATCGCAATAACAAATCTGAGGATCATTTACACTCAATGTACATTACGGAGGGTCTGGGTCAGTGCTGCAATCTTTTGATCGTTATTTTGGCAATAGAGAAAGAATTGACGAAAGCAAACATTGGATTCAAATCACTGGATGAACTGTTCAATGGCTTTGTGGATGATGAGCCTGATGAGACAATAATAATGCTTAAAAGCTTTTTAAATAAACGCCTGATGCAGACTTATTCAAACGTGGGTTTTTTAGGATCGGCAGATATGGAAGTTAACGGGTATGCCAGGCCGGGCCAGGTAATATCCTATGAAGTTCATTTGAACCAGACATTTAGGTCACTTTTCTACTCAAAAGTCAGGGCATGCATAAACAATATCATTATTGCCCACGGAACTTTGGTTAGTGCTGATGGTAAGAATTAGGATTTCTGTGACTATGACTGTTTTTAAGTTTATGTTATGCAAATAAAACATATGATCTATTTGACTAATTTTTTAAATTTTACAAATTGAAAAGAAGAAGTTTCATTAAAACAGGCCTGGTAACTTTAGCTGCCGGTGCTACCAGTAATAGTGCTTTAAGCGAGATTGTTGTTCCAATAGGTACAGATGTTTCTCAGTCAGAAATGACGAATTTTTTAAGAGAAATGGACAACAGTATGGATCGAATTCTACATGCTGGAGGAGACTATATCAAGAGCCTTATAAATCAGACTCCGAGCGAAACAGAACAGAATTTCTTCAGATCAAGTTTACGCAGTCTTTTGCTAGTCGGAAATTTTGGGAGTCTTTCAATTAAAGGTCAGGTACATCCCTGGATGCAAAAGCGTTTGTTATATTCTGCTCCTGAGGTAAACTATTCAGTCACAACTTCTCTTGATATCCTGAAAAATATGTCGGAGGAATCAAAGGAGGATATAATGTTTGCTTTAAAAGATGATCCTGAAATGGGTGACCGCATACTTGAAGTTTTGGACCTTGAAGCCAAAACAGTCGGAGTACCTAAGGGCCGAAGAAGACAAATGAGAGTTATGGGCAAACGAATCATCAGGCGATTGAGACATTCTCCGGATATGTTTATTGAAGAGCATGTCAGGAAAGCAGATAAACTCCTGGCAGCGTGTGATTCTGAAAAGGACCTTGAACATCTTTTAAGGTTGCAGATGGGGGAACAAAACTATTCAAAAAGCAAGAATGATGCAGAAAAGGCGGCCATACAATGGAGCGATATGGAAGTTCACGATATGCCTGTTGGTTATAATCCGATATTAACTGAAACATCAGTAGGCAAACCATCAAAGAAAAAAATAAATCCAGAAAAAAAAGGTTTGAGATTATTGGGTATTGGAGGTATTATGACTGCAGTTGGCTGGCTGTTTATTGCAATTGCAGGTGGTACAATAGAGGGAGGAGTAGGATTACTTGGTGCAATCTTGGGAATTACAGTTGGACCAATTTTAATACTTATAGCACTATTAATTATTATCATCAGTTCTATAGCAAATGCGAGTAAAAAACAAA
The DNA here is from genome assembly GCF_005877885.1 of Labilibacter sediminis. GTDB lineage: Bacteria > Bacteroidota > Bacteroidia > Bacteroidales > Marinilabiliaceae > Saccharicrinis > Saccharicrinis sediminis. The sequence goes on along the minus strand of NZ_VCHY01000001.1, from coordinate 445,788 downwards.
AGCAATCCGGTTTATGAAAGTAGTAATTTCAGGAATAGGAGCACATTGCGCCCTTGGAAGTTCCACAAAGGAACTATGGGATAACATACAGCAAGGCAAAAGTGGAATCAGGCCGATTACGAGGTTTGATGTGGTTGACTTTAAACCCAAACTTGGAGGTATGGTTCAGGGTGGTGACGATTACGAATCAAATGAAAAACGATTATTAGCTTATGCCCTGATAGCTGCAAAAGAAGCATTATATGATGCCGGTATAACCGGTAACAATGCCGTTACACTTGTGCTTGGCACATCCAATGCCGTAAGGGGCAAAAAGATTAATAATGTCAGTTATAGCCTTGCGAATGAATTAAAGCTAGGCGGACAGGTTATCACTGTTTCTACTGCATGTACTTCATCATCACACGCAATTGGATTTGGTGCCGACCTGCTTCGGAGGGGAAAGGCCAAACTGGTGATTGCAGGTGGAGTAGATATTCTGAACATCGATGTATTTGCAGGATTTCACTGCCTGGGACTTTTATCCACTGCACCCTGTTCGCCTTTTAGCAATTCACTAGGGACTACATTGGGTGAAGGTGGCGGTTTTTTGGTTATGGAGACTGAAGCTTCAGCAAAACAAAGAGGAATAGTACCTAAGGCCGTATTTATGGGATACGGAACGGCAGCTGATGCCTTTCATGATACGAGACCGGATCCAAGTGGATCAGGGATACAGAAGGCGATAACCGCGGCGTTGAAAGATAGTAATTTGAAACCTCAGGACATTGATTATATTAATGCACATGGAACGGGAACTGCCGCCAATGATTCTGCTGAGTGGAGAGGTATTCAAAATGCGTTATCAGACCGTGCCTCCCAAATACCGGTCAGTTCAAGTAAAAGCTTTTTAGGACATGCACAGGGAGCTGCCGGCGTGCTGGAAGCAATAACAACGATTAGTGCGATGCTTCATTATGTTATACCACACACTTTGAATTATTCAAGGCCTCGCCCGTTTTCTCCAATTGATCCGGTAGCGGCAACCTGCCCCCGTCCGCATCAAACCAGATTCGCATTATGCACCAATTCCGCATTTGGAGGTTTAAACACTGCATTGATATTTGGCAGTAATGATATGGAATGCCAGGCTCAAAGAAAAACTCCACGATCAATTTCAATTCTGGGGCATGCCGTTAATTTTGACAAGGATTATATCAACAAGCATATTCCATTTGATGATTTACGCAATACGGATCTGGCAGCAAAGCTTCTTGCAGGAGTCGTTGCAAAACTCCTTAACAATGCGGAAATACAATTCAGATCAAACGAATGTGAAAATACAGGCCTGTTTGTTGGGCAAGATGATCTTTCCGAAGACAGCCTGAAGGCTCTTCAAAACAGTATCAGGGACAGAGGCATGAAACATCTTTCCGCGGCAGCCTTTACAAGGTTGGTTGTCAACTATCCCGCCAGTGTCTGTTGCAGACTGTTTGGCCTCAAAGGCCCGGTTGCAGCGCTTGCCGAAAGACCTGACAACGGAATGACCGCTTTGTGTCTTGCCGCTGACACGCTTGCCTGGAGAGATGGTGCCGATGTAATGATTGTCGCATCTGTAGATACTCATAACGATAATAAAAACACTCCTGCTGGTGCTGTTGGAATATTGCTTAAAGCACAAGAAGGTGAATCACCTTTATGTCTGACAAAGTGGTCAATGTCAGGGCTTACTTTAAATTCGACTTCTTTCCCGGACACCCGGGGTCTTTACACTCTCATTGAAACACTTGAAAACAGTAAAAAAGTATGCAAACCAACCTGAAAAGAAAAATTGAATTACGTGAGTCAATTATGCTCGGTGTAGTAGAAATTCTTATTACTGCCTTGCAGTTGAAAATTGAACCCAATGATCTGGACCCTGATACGCCACTTTTTGGTTCCGGATTAGGACTTGATTCAGTGGATGCAGTTGTATTTATCGTTGAACTTGAATCCAGATTTAACATTAGTATTTCCGAAGAAGAAGGAAGGCAGGCATTGAGGACTGTCAATTCAACAATTGATTTGGTAATAGGTAAAACAAAGGACAATGACTGAAGAAAAATTAAACAAAGGTTATTTAGCTATCAGGAATTCTGTGGCTCTCGAAGAGGAAACTGAATTGAGGTGCCTTTTGATAAGGGGTAAGGACGCATTTAAGGTACTGGATCGTATTTGCCCTTGCAACGTCTTTCTTCAGAATGGTCAGATGAAACACACTTTGTTACTTGATGAGGAAGCAGTGCCTTTTGCAGATGTTTATATTTGTCGTAACCGGGAAGATGCGTATTTACTTGGATATTGGAATGAGTCTGTAAACCTCATTGACTGGATGAACCAGTATTGTGGTGCTCTAAAGGACTATTCCATTATTGATTTAAATGAATCGAACTGTTTTTTAAGCTTAAACGGTCCATATGCGTGGGAATTGTGTGCAAAAGCCATTGGTACGGAAATATTGGGTATGCCATATTTATCAATCATGACACTCAAATCAGGGATAGTGTTTAGGGCCGGTATCACAGGGGAATACGGGTATCATTTTATGATTCCGACAGAATCAAAAAAAGAGTGGATTGAAATTCTGACCAAAACTGGGGCATCTTTTGACCTTGCACTGAATGATCGGGCTGCCAGGTCACAGTGTTCTCTTGAGAATTTTTTCTTTGACCTGTACCGGGAAGGACAGTGCAAGTTAAGCCCTCCGGAACTGCAATTGCAATGGAGACTGTCCCGACAAAAGACAGGGTATCCGGGTTACGATGCCATGCAAAAGCTTAGAGTAAAAGGCTGGAACAGAAGACTCACGTGTTTTACTACAAAAACACCTGCGGATGTAAACGATGAGATTTTTTATGAAAATGAAGCAGTTGGTCAGGTGCTCTCCATCGGATATTCGCCAATGAGAAAAGAATATGTAGGTAAAGCGTTGATCAGGAAGCCGTTTTGGCATGCCGGCTTGAAGTGCTTCAGGATAAACGATTATGAAATAGAAACTGTTTCCACCCCGGTAATTAATAACGAGAGCATTCATGTAAATCTTAATCTTGATAGCTATCACACCAGAAATGAAGAATAAAATGGGGCGATTTATCAATAAATCAGGTATTATAACAGGTGCTTCGCGAGGTCTTGGGAAGGCAATGGCAAAAGCATTTGCATCCGAGGGAGCATGTGTAGGTATTGGATATTACAGAAATCAGAATGAAGCAGAACTGACTGTAAAGGAAATTGAACAATCAGGAGGTAATGCCATATTGGTGAAAGCTGACATTAAAAATGAAGAAGAAACGGCAAATGCTTTTTCTTCTTTCATAAAAGAGCGAGGAGGCATTGATTTTCTAATAAATAATGCAGGAATAATATATGATCAGCCTTTCGCATTGATGTCAAAGAATAGTTGGTCCCTGGTCACCCAAACCAATTTAGAGGGAACCTTCCATTGTACGCGTGCTGTTGTAAGATCGATGATTGCGAAGAAAGCAGGAGTTATAATCAATATCAGCTCAGTGGCAGGTAGCAAAGCTAACCCGGGTCAGGTAAACTATGCAGCCTCAAAAGGAGGAATTGAGGCTATGTCCCGTACCCTGGCAGCTGAATTAGCCCCCATGGGTATAAGAGTTAATACGGTTGTTCCCGGGTGTTTGAAAGGTGGAATGACTCAACGATTGGACAGACGTGCCATTGATGCGTTGAAAAATCAAATCCCCTTAAAAAGATTGGGAGAATTGGATGAAGTAGTTAAAGCAGTACTTTTTCTTTCTTCTGATGATGCAAGCTACATTGTTGGACAATCAATTATGGTTGATGGCGGATTGTCCGTTTAGTAATTAAAATGATGAAAACAGATATGGTAATTGGATCAGATGTTCTGTCTTATCTTATTCCGGTAAGACATCCAATGATTATGGTCGACAGGATTATATCCTTCGATTCCGAACCTTTATCCTTGGTGGCAGAGCGCTATGTTTCTGCAAATGAATCTGCTTTTACAGGTCATTTTCCAAATTTGAAATTATGGCCGGGCATCTATACAATGGAAGGACTCCGGCAGGCCTGTTACCTATTAGAAGTATTGCATGAATTGGAAAAGGCAGATTTAATGAAAGGTATTATAGAATTGCAGAAAAGGCATGCCTTGCAACCTCAAATTAATCAGAAACTATGTCAGGAAACCATTGACTACATAAAAAATAGAAAAACGACAGATCCGGATTTATTTTCCATTAAGGTAAAGCTTCTGGAACCTGTATTTGCTGGCTCTTTAATCAAATACTATTGTTCCGTTGATGATAATAATCCTGACTATTGGTCAGTCAGAGCTATTGTGGATGAACGACTAATCGCGAAAGGCAACATAGTCCAAACATCTTATAAAATTTCTTAATCTTTATTGCTCAAAATTTTTAGTATAGAAATGTATAGTTCAAAGGGGGCTTCAAGACAAAGTATTCATTACTTTCTAATCCATAAATTTCCTTGTTTTGGATATCTCATATTGAATATAGAAATAACTTCCGGCTGAATAAAATCAACTGGGAGTTTTTTGTTTGATTGGAAAAAGTTATCAACAATATTTCCTGCTATTTATTACTTGTTTTTTACCATTGAATGTATGGTAATTTGTATGTCAAACGCTGTTTTTCATCCGCTCTGCAAGTAAATTTATTAATCAGTAAATCAATCAGATATAGAGATATTGAAAATCTTAACGGTCTTCACTTATACACCTTGCTTGATTTCACTAAATAGAAACAAACCACACTAACGTATTAATATTAGTAGAAAAACGAAAAAGAATTGACATTCCGGAACTGGCCTTAGTAAAGGAATTCTACAAGCATACATTCTACGACAAATACAACATTGGAAGCATTAACTCAGGCTTGTTATAGGGAATTATCTTTAATTAGTATATATATGACTGTTAATGAGTAGTCTATTGTGTTAAAAGTATCTTTAACCATTTTTTCGATTGTGCTTGGTTTTGATTGTAAGGATTATTAATTGGATTTTCTTTTCACAGGAATCGGAATTCTAAAATTAAATGCATGTTGTGAAGTTCCTTGAGCATCTTTGCATCCAAGATCGGTCCATAAGACTTATTAATGTGATTTTTACCAATAAAAAAAGACTAAATAGAGTATTAAGCTTTGCATTCTAAAATATTGATTCTTCAACGAGGCTTATAGGTTCTTATCATAAGGCCGCCATCCCATCTATGCATGGGTTTACCACCTTGCTCAATACATTGCCAGTATGAATCAATTACATTTAATAGGTGATAAAGGTGGGACCAAGTACAATGTGCAATTGTCCAAAATATATCTATCAGAACAAATCGTTAAATAAATGGGAAGTATCCTTAAAAAGATGCAATACCTCCTTAAATATATGGGAAGTACGGTTAAGACAGATTTATCCATTTGGTAATAACTTGATGCAACTAAGATGTTTAACTTAAAATCCTTATGTCATGAAAACGAAATTGTTTTTTACCATCTGTTCGTTAATAATGTTTTTAACTTATTCATGTGAACAGAGAGAGGCAATTGCCCCTGAATCATCCGCTGATAAAGAGGCCTTTGTGGAAACAGATGAGTTTCTGAAATGTGCAGATAACTCAGAAGGAACGGTGATTACAGTACAGCTTTATTCACCTTCACTGAAAGAGAACCTGTTGGGTGATCCCGAACTTAGAAATGTTAATGTCTATTTGCCCAGAAACTATTTTTTGAATCGCAATCGGAGGTTTCCAGTAATCTATTACCTTCATGGACTTCCTGCCAGCGAAAATTCTTTGCTAGACCCTGTCCCATTTGAGGTTTTAAGACAGGTGGCTCAACTTCAGGCTCCGGTAGATTTTCCAGAGGAAGGATTCACCACCTGGGTAAATAACCTTATGGATGAAGATATGGAGGATGCAATCATCGTCATGCCAAACGCATCTACTCGTTATGCCGTGTCCTGGTATATCAATTCTTCCGTTCAGGGTAATTATGAAGATTATATTACAAAAGATTTGATTTCATTTATTGATTCTCACTTCAGGACCATACCGAGCGCTAATTTTCGTGCAGTTACCGGTCACTCGGCAGGAGGCTATGGTGCCCTGTCAGTTGGTATTAAATACCCTAACATTTTCCGATATGTAGCGGGACTATCACCGGGGCATTTCCCTGAGGAGTTTGTGACTACCTGTTCTCAGTATATGTTATTCGAAGATCAAATGTGGGGATTTACCGGTCCATCACCCTATAACATGTCTGAACCTTATAAATTTGTTACAAACACGATCTATAGCCTGGCTGCTGCGGTATCTCCAAATAGTGAAAATCCACCTTATCTGGTTGACCTGCCATTTACTTATGACCAAACTGGTCAGCCAATAATTAACCAGGAAATCATGACTAAATGGAATGCTTACAGCCTTTTTGCCCTGGCTGAAATAAATAGAAAGAAAATAGATAAACTTAAAATCATATACTTTGATTGCGGTATTTATGATGATTTGTTGATGAATTTGCCCAACATAGCATTTCACGAATTTCTTGATGAGAGGGGAATATCTCATCAGTTCGAAACATACGAAGGTACCCACTTCAGTCATTTGTATGACCGTTTAGGGAAAGTGTTTATTGATTTATCCAATAGCTTTCCTGCTAACTAATATTGAAAAGATCTGTCTTTACAATCGCTTTATATAACTCTGACAATGCCTGTCTCCATCCTGAGGAGCAGGCTTTTGTTTGAGATATGTTTAATTCTACTCTCTATTCTGGTCTGAACCAATCACATCATTCAAATACACCTATTATTTAGTCAGAGACATGGACGTTGCACCTAAATGTTTGTATCTTATAAAGTAGAAAACAGTTGTTTTTAAAATTGAGATATACATTCTTAGATAATATTGATTATGGAAATCAATGAGTTAATAACTTGGTTAGATAGAAAACTTGAAAGTTTCGCCAAGAAAAGAAACATAGATAATGAAAAACGTTATTTCTTTAAATATTTAGTAGCAGGTGGATCTGGAGCCTTGTTTTTAATGGTTGTCATGCTTATTGTTGCAATCAGTCTCTCCATTACTATTATCGTTCAGTATTGCACAGTTGCCATAATGTACAGTTTCCTGATCATCATTTCAGGCATTTTTTTTATCTCAAAAATAGATTACCTGTTGTTTTTTGAAAAATTGGGTATGTTGGCAATTATTGTATTTTATGTTGCCCAGATGGGAGGGCTTTTAACCAGTGGCGGATTTATTTTTGTTGGACTTGCCCCGGTTCTTCACACTCTTATTTTCCGTAATTACAAATGGATGATCACCGTATTCGCATTCTTTTTTCTTTCTGTGTGTGCATTGGTTTTATTTGACGAACAGCTCCCCGGTAAAGAATTGATTACGCCCAACCAAAACCGTTTTTTATTTGTACTCAACCTGCTTGCAATGACTTCATATATTTTTATTTTCGCTCTATACGCACAAAATATTTATAAAAACATGGAACGCAGGGAAACATTACGTCAAAAGGAGCTTAATGAATCCAAAACGAGACTATATACCAATATAACGCACGAGTTCCGAACCCCTCTTACTGTTATCCTTGGCCTTGCCGATTCATTGATAAATGATACATCAGAATCAGTCCATGAGAAAGTCAATACCATCAGTCGTAACGGAAAAAGTTTGCTTCAACTGGTTGATCAGATGCTGAACCTTAGCAAGATTGAGTCAGGAAATATGGAAGTCAACAGTACGTATGGCGATATTCTTCCCTTTCTTAGATATATCTTTCAGTTGCAGGAATATTATGCCCGGGAGAAGAATCTGAAGTTTACCTTTGAAGCAGGGAGTCATTCTGTATACATGTATTTCGACCCTGAAAAAATTACCACTATCATTACCAACCTTTTGAGCAATGCGATTAAGTTTACCCATCACGGCGGTGAGATAACGATGAGTGCGGCGGCAAGTGAGAAAGAGCTAACGATACAGGTAAAGGATAATGGCATTGGTATTCCAGAAGAACAGCAGAAAAAAATATTCGAACGGTTTTACCAGGTGGATGATAAGGACACCCGTAAAGCTGGTGGGGCTGGTGTAGGCCTTGCACTTACCAAAGAACTTATAATCCTTTTGAATGGTTCCATTCACCTGGAAAGTACCCCTGGTGAAATGACTCAATTCACGGTAAAACTGCCTGTTTTCACCGCTATAAAAAAGGCATCTGTCGTTCATGAATATTCTTACGAAGATACGGCAAACACTCTGGGTTACGATTTTGAAAAAGAGGCAGAAACGCGTGAGGTGGGCCGTGAGGATAAACCCAAAGTGTTGATTATTGAGGACAACCAGGATGTGGTTGCCTATTTGAAAACCTGTTATCAGAACCAATTTATAATTGATATCGCATTTGATGGAAAGCAAGGGTATGAAAAAGCACTTGAAACCATACCGGATGCTATCATTAGCGATATCATGATGCCAGAAATGGATGGCTTTACGCTCTGTAATAAATTAAAAGAGGATTACCGGTCCAGTCATATCCCTATTATATTGTTAACCGCTAAAGCTGATATTGCCTCTCGTATAAAGGGGCTGGAGCAGGGTGCAGATGCCTATATTGTCAAACCTTTTAACCATCAGGAACTTTTGGTCAGAATTAATAAACTTCTGGAGCTCCGTAGGAAACTATACGAACGTTATAGAAGTGGGGAGCCACTTGAAAAGCCTACCAGCCCTCTCATCAGGCGAGAAGATCACTTTTTCAATAAAGTAACAGGGCATATCAAACAAAATCTGCATGCAGAAAATTTTGATGTTCATACCCTTTGTGAAGAGATGGCCATGAGTAAATCGCAACTCTACCGTAAATTTAAAGCTCTTACTGACATGTCTGCCGCCAAGTATATCAGGAAACTAAGAATGGAACGGTCAAGGCACCTGTTATTGACTACCTCAATGAGCATAACTGAAATATGCAACCAGGTAGGCATAAAGAATCTACCCACGTTCAGTATTATTTTTAAAGATGAATATGGTTATAGCCCCAGGGAATATGCCAACCATATGAACGGAAACGACAAGGATACTTAAACCCGGATTATGCATTAGATTTTCGTTATGAACATTGAAAATGCAACCTGCCTGTCCGGTAGGCAGGTAAAACAAAGACTTACTGAAACGAGGCATAGCACCGCTATGGTGAGTTGAAGCAAGTTAGTTTACGGTTTGATTGGCAGTAGTTTCATTACTTAATTGGTTTTCTAAGGGCATATTGCGGGTTAAAGCACATAATTTATTAATTGTTGCCAAGTTATAAAAATGCATTTTCGCCGCAATGTTTTTTATATTTTGTTAGGGGTAGGCTCATGCTCTATTCACCTGGTAATAAAAATCTGAGCTCTATAATTTTAATCGAATTCAGGCTAATATATATGAAGACGCTTCTTTTCTAAAATTTGACTTCTTATTAAAGAATACCCTAACTTGCATATAATCCATCAAAACCTCTGCTGGTATGAAATCAATAGTGTTTTTATCGTTAGTTATCCTCTCTGTCACTCTTAACACCTGCAATTCTGAGGAAAAAGAAATCATAGGAAACTGGTTTGATAATGAGTCTCACACCTGGTATCATTTCTTCAAAAATGGCACTTATAACTGTTTTGTTTACGAACCGGTTTCTACTAAGGGTAAGATAGCGGTATTACGGCATGGATCAATTGGTTATTATAAGTATACAGGTCCTCGTGAATTCAATTTATATGAGGTTGATGTTGATTTATCCCCAATACTGGGTAAGTCAATAACTGATGCAGCGATTGCAATATATGTTGACAATTTTATGAAGTCTCATACAAAACCGGATTTGGATAGTGCAAAACCTTCATTCCTTGCTCAAATACAAAGTGATGGGGAGCATCTTTATATACTGCATAATAATGATATAATAATAAAGCTGCGCTTGAGACACACCAAATTTGGAGATAAGACGTAAGTAGGATTGGATTCCTGTTTACTGCATCCATAACCTGAACAAGTCGTATTTCATTACCCTATGTTTTAAAGGGCAAGTTGGGAACAAAATAAGCGCAAGGCTACTGCACGAATCCTTTCGTGTGGTTTTATCATTTAAATGCCACAAGATATAATCTTGCAGCAGCGGTGTTTTACAGCCAGAAAGCATGATCTTTAATAACTAGGCACGGGATTTATCTCGTGCATATTACAACATAATGTAAATCGGTTTTAACCTAAACATAAATTTGGGTTAAAACCCATTTATACACTTTAAAGTTTCCTGGGTTAAAACCCAGGTCTAGTTATCGTTTACTTTGTTTTGATCACTTAACATCGAAACACTAAATTCTGATTTTAAAGAACTTTACCCTTAATTTAATGCCATTGACCGTACTAATCTTTTTGGTAGTTTTATCTTTGGTGCCACAAGATGCAATCTTGCTGCAGTGTGGGCCTGGCAATTACTCATTATCTATCGGTAATTCATTTCCTACTTTATCCCATTTGTTGAGGTCTTTAATGTAGGCGTTATTTTCATAAAGCATTTCCGATTCCTTTTGTCCGTTAGAATAATATGTAGTCATTAAACCATTTCTCATACCATCTGCATATTCTATTTCAGTTTTTAGATTCCCGTTTTCATACCACTCCTTATATTTACCGAAAAGTTTCCCGTGAACATATATTGCTTCACTTTCCAGTTGTCCGTTATCATAGAATGCTTTCAGTACTTTTGTTGAGTCGTTTATATAATCAGAACCTTCGCCTAATTTCTCAGTTTCCTTCTCTCTAGGGCTGTAATCCATGTATTTAATCTGAACATGACCCGGAACTTTAAAAATAATTTTTCCTGACAGGATAAAAGAGCTTTTAGAGATTTTTAAATCAAGGGTATCAACGATCGATCGCTCTAAGTTTTGAAACTTAATTGTATTCTCCAAAAGGTCTATGTTATGGGTATAAAATAATAGAGAAACATATTGAAGGCTGTCGTTTTCTATTTTATCAAATACCTTTATGTTAGAAGAGTCGCTAAGGCTTCTTAAACGATAGGATAGGAAAGAAGATAATTCGCTGCTCAACTTGGGGTTATACGAGGATTCAAGATAGTTGATGTTTTCCTGTTCCCAGGAATCACTAAGCATTGAAAAAGGTAAAGTGATTAAGTAAGTAAAAAGCAGGCCAATGCTTAATGGCAGAATGTAATCTTTAATTTCTTTTTTAACCTTTATGTTCTCAGGATGATAAGGTTCAATTCTTGTGCCTGCTATGTAATCTCCTAAGCGGCGCTGAGGATTAATTAATATGAAAATGGCTTCTAAAGGCCAAAACGGCATGGTTAAATTTCTGATCAGGCATCTTAACGGACTAGCTGCGATATTTGTTTTGTTATTTATGACCTGTATTTTTAATATCCTTTTCGCAGGGCTCCTGCCATCAAAGAAGTCCTTGTTAAAATACATGGCAAATCCAATTACAAATCCGTAAATCATAAATACAGGGTTCATACCTGATTGCTCATGCGATATATTGAATACATCTTTCATTCCGATGATCATAGTTGGCAATACCGGAATAAACATTGCAAACGTCATTATAAAATGGTCAACCAGCATTGAAGCCAATCGAATTCCAATCGTTATTTCGTTCTTTTTTTCCATATGGTTTGTACGTGTCTAATTTAATTGGTCTGGTTATTTAACTAATCCATTCGGTGGTTTTATTATTTGAGCCACAAGATACAATCTTGCGGCTGCGGAGTTTCATTCCAGTTTGTTGCCTTTTGTTATTTCTTTTCGGTAAAGAATATATGAACCTACCAAGATTGTAAGTGAAGACATTAACCACAACCAATAACCAGTTCCATAACTCTTAATTTCACGATAATGTCCAGCTTCAGTAGCTAATACTCTATTAAATAATAGAAAAGATAAAATTAGTAAGGTTGAAATTAAAGCGAGAGTCGAGGATAATCTTCTATTTCTTTTAAGTACAATAAGAGAAATAAACATTAAAGGATTGGCTAACCATGTAATGCAGGCTCCCATAGAGGTGTTTATTTCATTTTCAATCCCTAAAAGTCCATATACTAAAGACATAACTTCAATCATTGCCCCTAACCAGCCTAACAAAAACACAAATAAGGAATGTGCGCTGCTATTTGTGTAGTATGCGGTTTGGGTTAGAGAAGTTATAAAAAGCAGTATAAAAACAGATAAAATGATCTGCCTAACTCTTTTGTCTGTCATAATGATGTTTTACTTATTTATATTAGTTATTAATGTATCCAGTCTCCCGCATCAATCCTTTTGGTGGTTTAATATTTTGCCGTAAGATGTAATCATGCGGCAACGGAGGTATTTATTCATTATAAATCAAATATTTTTCAGTAAAATCAATCTGCTTTTTTAGAATAGTATTGTATGATTTTAATATAAAAGCTAGTGTCAAACTGGCAATAAGTAAGACAATTGAGAAACTTTGAATATCACTAATCAAAACTACTCTGCTTAGAATAAATAAGAACACAATCACCCAGACTATTTTATGAATTTTAATTATTGTTGATTGTTTATATTCTACTTCTATAGAAACCTTGTCATGTTCTTCTTTTAAAACGCCATGAATATTAATGAATCTGTGCAATGAGAATGATCTCCCTATGGTCTTGCGTATAAGGTTTGCAGTGAAATGATCAGAATTTGGGATAAAGGAACCAACAAAATTCTTTGAATCTTGATTTAAAATTTTAACATCATCATTGTGAGTCAGCTTAGATGCTATTATACTTATCAATTCACGTTTTGATTTTTTTCGATAATATATTCTGGCGATTGGTCTGTTTGAGAATATAAATATTAAAAATTCTCTAATTGTCATTGGTTCCATATTAATGACCTTCGATTTAAGTAATTAGGTTATGTGCTTAAATAATTAAATATTACAGGCTGTTATGTCGTTTTAATTTGTTCGATTTTCTGAATAACAAAGCTTGAGTTTGAGTTTATTTTTTCATCGTTACTAATAAAGTTTTTAATTTCTTTAAATACTACTTCTAAGTTTTCCTTTATACTAGAATAAAGATATTCATGAAACAATAAATCAAGAATAATAAATTGCAAGCTATAGATTGATTCTGTGTAATTCTTATTTCTAGAATCATATAATGCCTCTTTCGTTGATAAAATAAGTTTTAAAAATAGGTCTTCAGTTGATTCTTCAAAATAACCAGTATTAAAAACCTTACAAAGAGATGTAGCTTTCTTGAAATTACGATTAGCTATCAAAGAATTAATTTCTATGAAAAATTCTTTTACAATGCTTTCTTGCAGGTGATGTGTTCTATCTAAAAAATCATAATTCCATTTTTCCCAACTATCATATGAGTCATGTTTCTGGTTTATTTCTTCACCATATTTTTCCAAGAAATAATAAATATTCATTTAATTTTTTTTCAATTATTCTTAAGCGATGTTTCCTTAATACGGTATAACTACTAAACAACCCCACCTATAACTCACTTTATTTATGTTTTGCATTAAGGTAAAATGAACTTTTAACCTCTGGCTACAGCATCAATCCTTTTGGTTTTTTTATTATTTGTGGCACAAGATGTAATCTTGCGGCAGCTGGGTCTTTGTTATTTTACACTATACTCTAGTTCGATCGGATATGTATTTAAATAGTCCTTTGGATTTGGCATTTTAATAAACCCTTGCCATTTAAATGTTCCTTTCTTTTTACATGGAATTTCTACATACCATATACCGTCGTTCATTTCAATATTTTTGCCCCCAATTTTACATATGGGTTTTGTAAACGGGTCATAAGCTCCAATCGATATTGCCGCTTTGTAAGTATCTCCAACTTTCATTTGGTTTGATTCTGCATCAACTACTGTCCTAATACACGGAAATTTATAATCTAATCGCTCCACTAAGTCGTAGTATTCCTTACAAAGTCCATTTCGGATAGTCTTGATTTTAATAAGTATTAGTTCGACGTCTGTTTTAGACAAAACTTGGTCTACCCGATATTCAGTCTTCCAATATTCGTATTGTAGTTTGTTTAGTTTCGAAAGCTCTTCTTCAATTTCACCTTTTAAACTATATACAAAAAAGCTATCAATATTCTCGTAAATTGACTTATTGAGCAGATTAGTCCCTTTTAATTGCTCTTCAATATAAACGACTAATTTTGCATTGCTCGCTATCTTATTATAGTTTTCTCCCCACTTGTCACGGTTAAAAGTGTTCTTTTGAGAAAATTTATAGGAAAGGAACTCGAATTCTTTATCCAGGTAATAGGCTTGATTTTTAAGCTGAGTTATAAGTTTTGAGTTATTGTTGCAGCTTAAAAGCGTTAATAAAAATGTAATAGGAATAATAATATGGCGCATAGTATATGTTTTTATAATAAAGGCAACCTCATAAATAACCGTACCTAATAAACCCTGACCACCTAACCAATCCTTCCAGTGGTTTTGTTATTTGTGCCACAAGATGCAATCTTGCGGCAGCGAGGGGGCTTAGTTTTTTGTTAATTCCAGATTTTTTGGTGAATGATTTGTAATTCATTATCAATCAGCTCTTCTGTAGCTGTATCAATTTGAGCATTATACCTAAATTCTTCTTGTATAAGTCCTTTTAACCTCCTGTAAACCGCTTTGCCATGAAACAATCGGTCTTCATTGGCTGAGTAAAATTGAGGAATAAAATCACTTAAATGACTGCGTTTATCCTTATGCTTTTCTCCATATTCTTTAATCCTTAATAAGGATATAGCCTTATCCCGATTTTCTTCTTTTGCCTGCTTAATAAGTTCATTTAACTTTTTACTATCTATTTCATTATGGCATTTAATAACATGATTTGGACGCACAAAATATGACTCAATATCAGTACCTTCTGTAATAAACAGATGCATTCCTATTCTTTCGAACTTATCTTTCTCCTCTCGAATTTCTTTTTCAGTTAGATAATCTTTGTCACGATGGACAATTATTATTGGACAGTTATCTTCATATTTGTCCTTTAGATACTTATATAATACTTCTGCAGAGCCTAAATTCGTGCACCCTTTATATGAACGTAAGTCTACTTCTGCCATTTTAAATCTATTTGCAGATAAAAATTTATCAACTAATCCCTTTTTTTTGTCTTCAGTTAGAAAAATACATTTATGTGTATTGCTAAATGTATCTAACTGATTTTCAATCTCTCTTTTCTCCTGTTCTAATATTTGTATTTGGTTATTTATTTGCTGCCAATGTTTGGATAATTCAAAGAGAGGAAGCAATTTCATCTCAGTTTCTATTCTAATTGAGTTTTCATTTGCAATATGCTTTATGCTAGAACTATCATCATTTTGTTTCTTTACAAAAAATGAGTTTATCTTGTCTGAATCAACATTAGATATTGTATAGAAAATCGGAGAATGAGTCGTTATAAATAACTGAATCCCCTCATCATATTTAGAATATTCAGCATTCCCAAAATGAATCTTATTTGCATATTCAATAAAAGATTCAGCAAGTTTTCTAGCAGAATCATATTCTAGATTATTTTCTGGTTCTTCAAATCCCCAAATAGTATTTGCTATAGGTTCTCTATGTCTGTTTTCCCTTAATTCAGCTTCAGCTATATTCTGTAAAATAATTGGAATATGCCTAACTTTTATCCCATCCCCCCTTTGAGACAGCATTTGCTTTCCATCCTTGGAACCAAACTCTAACGAGTTAAATAAGTCTCTAAAACTTCCTTTATACTGTAAAACACTTTCAATATTTAAGCGACTATTTAACTGTTGACTAATTAATAATGTTTTTTCACCGACTTGTTGATTAAATTCTTTTTCAAGCTCATTTGTATCTTCTTGCAGTACATCATATAAATCATACATTAAATCACTAAAGTATTGCTCACTCTTTATTGCTGGTATATATCTAAATTTAAGTTTCTTAAGCCATTTATAGTAAGAGCTTCTTTTGTTTGAAGTAAATTCACTTCCATCAAGATATTCGATTTTTTCTGCAGGTATAGTGGAACCTTCTTTCCAAATTTTTGACCATCTTACTTTTCCATTGTTTTTAAAAGCTTGCTTTAATGGAGGATTTATTATTAATTCTATCTCAATTCTATTTTCTTCTCTACGAATACCATGCCTCTGGTTTGAATAATCTTTCCAGAAACTAAATGGCATCCCTGGTTCACTATGATTATTAAAGAATAAACTTAGAGCCCGAAGATAATTAGATTTACCAGCATCATTACTGCCTACTATAATATTAATATCTGAAGTGGATAGGTGAGTTTGATTACCTCTCGTTGTATTTAAGATGGAACGAAAATATTTAATTCTAATACTATCAATAATTTTCATATTCTCAATTTTCTATATTTGTGTAATTTTAAAGTTGCGGCTTTTTTAAGTCAAATTCATTAAAATTGCACCCACAGGTGCACTTATTATCACTATGACTTGCCTTAAGGTGTTTGTTTTATCCTTAAATGAACTCATTAGCGCACCTTTTTATATTTCCGACTACATATATAGGAATAATCTATTGAATATCCATATAATTATTATGGTTTATATGTGTGTAGTAAAGCAAAAAAGGTCCGGCTTAAATAAATAAACCGGACCTGATTCGTATTGTATTCTGTTTTTCTTAATCCACTTCCTCTTCTACTTCTATTTCCTGTTCAACAATGGCTTTAGCCGAGCCATATATCACGTAATCGGTGTAATAGGCTTCGTTTTGCTCTTTCCAAATGATTTTGCCTACTTCGCTTAACTCACTAATGAGCTGATACAACTCATTGGCCAGCTTGGTGCGCTCCACCTTTTTTATGCGACGTTCCGAAATAGCAGAGGCCTGTATGTCAATGGCATCATCTAACTTGCTACGATCACTCAATATGGTATCTAAGTCTTCCTGTGTCACCAAGCGAGAGGACAGCTTATCTAATATGGGTTGTGCAATGTTAACCACATGCAGCGAATACTGAACCAAATCATTGTCATTTAAAGAGGCCAGCTTGCTAAATTTAAATAAGCTATAATCCATCGATTTAGTACCTAAGGCCAGGCGTGTTCTGTTTTTTAAATCACTAATGTTGGTTTCTAAAGTGGCTCTTAGCTGGTTTTTAACATCTGTAGCCTGCTTCTGCTTACCTTCGTAATAATCATCCGAAGGATATTGTTTTAAGGTTTCTGTTTGGGTTTCGATGTTACTCAGGCTTTCGCCATTGTAGCCATAGGCTTTAAAGCTTTCTGTATCTCTCTTATACGAAATAGCTAGTTTGTCTGCTCTTTGGCATAGTTCCGGAATGGAAAAGTTAAAAATTGGTTTAGTCATCTTTAAAATAATTTATTTGATTAGTAATTAAATGATATTGCTATATCGTAGCAATATATTGTTTAATTATAAAAGTAGATAAATGTTGGTAAAAATCATACTTATGGTAAGTAAAATTTAAATTAATTATCTATTATGGTTGTAAATCAGGTGTTTAGTAGTATTTGTTTATTGATGTGTTTGATGGAGAGAGGGAAGTGTTGTGATAGATTTGTGTTTTGGTTTTGTAAAATAATTGTTAGTATATTATGGTTTGTCACCAGATGGTTCGAAAGTAGTTTAATACCAACTGGTTGGTAGTTTAATATGTGATATATAAAGCATAGCAGTATGTATGGTGTAACTGGTAAGTCTATATACTAACTATAATTAGATCATAACCTCACCAGATAAATCAAAAACAAAGTTTTTAAACCATCTAGTGCCGTCGACAAGCCATCTAGAGGCGTCAGAGAACCATCTAGAGGCGTCAGAAAGCCATCTAGAGGTGGCAGAAGATCATCTAGTACCGTCAGAGAACCATCTAGAGGTGGCAGAGAGTCATCTAGTGCGGTCGTCAAACCATCTAACGACGTCAGAGAACCATCTAGTGAGGTAGGTAAACCATCTAAAGGCGGCAGAGGGTTATCTAGTGATTAGGGCAAGTCATCTAAAGTGATAAAAACTGCCACAAAATTCAATCTTGCGGCAGCGGGAGAGAGGTGTACAACTATTCAGGCTCCACTAATCCCAATAACTTGAACTTGACAATGCATATTTACCAGCTCCGGTAAAGAATAATGCTATAGCACCAAATAAGTACAATCCAATAAGCTCAACAGCCCATCCTCCTGTTTTGCTTAAACTGAAAATATCATTGGCATGCACCAAGAGCAGGGCAAATATCATATTAACTACAAAAATAACTGATGCTAAGCGTGTTCGGTAGCCTGTGATAATTAGCAGGGGTATAATTATTTCGCCTATATAAACGCCATAAGATAAAATAGCAGGCAATCCTTTGCTTGTAAGTAATCCCTGTATTCCTGACAGTCCGTTAATTAACTTTGCCATGCCATGAAAAAGCATGAGTACGCCTAGTGTGAGACGTAATATGAGTATTCCGATATCTGAGTTTTTATTCATCTTTACTATATATTTGAATCAAGGGTGGAAACTTCGATAATAAAAGCATTATTTTCAGGAACTTCATCCCTAAAATCCTACTTCCTTGTCTTTTCTTGATAAAAGAAGGAAGCCTGCCTACCGGCCATAGCCGTCAGGCTAAGAATAACTATATTGTTCGAACCTACCCTTTTCTCATCTTTTATACATATAAATCATCAAGAATCAAACAGATTCAGGCTGAAGGCCTAGCTCATCACAGCCCCAGGTAAAACGCAGTGACACCTGGGGTTTGTCAGTTTTGTTAATCAGCGTCCTGAAAGGACAGCTCAAAATAGGGTTAAGTTGTCCCTTCAGGACGCTGATTCCCTTCTTGTATAACCCCATGCGTTGCATGGGGCTGGGATAAGCTGTGCCTTCAGCACGTTATTCCAAATGCTTTCTCAAAATATTTTCAGCTTTAAGTAATAACGCTTTACTAAATATAAGACAGCTTTAGCTTGACGGCTATGGCCTACCGGCAGGCAGGCAGGCAAAGAAACTTTTTTAAGATTATTGCTTCGTTCAGCATTATTCAAGTAAACTTGATAAAGCATTCACTTCTCGCAATAATTCAAGACTGCGCCCGCTTTGCTTATAAAATACCTTTTTCAACTCTTGATCGGCATTATATTATTAATTAGAAACTAAATTACAAATATTCATCTCCGATTCTTTGGCCATGCATGCTACCATTCGAGGTACCAAGCGATGAAAATGCTCCGAATTGCAGTGGTTGTCAAAATCCTCTTGATTCTCCCATTGTTCGAGCACAATTAAAAGAGTTGGATCATTTTTGTCCTGATACATTTCGTATAAAATATAGCCTTTCTCCTTTTTTGTAGGTTCTGTCATTTCTTTAAAAAGAGAGATAAGCTCTTTTGTTTTGCCTGCCTTTGCATATATTTTTGATACCACTTCAATCATATTTGTTTTTCCTTTTTTCTATCGATAATACATATATTTCCACCTTCGGCCCAGCAGTTATTGCACGAAACACATCTGGGTTTATGTTCGGGACTGGTTAACCATTTAGCGGGTAAGTCGGGCTCGGCATGTAATGTTCTGGAAAGGGCAAAGTATCTTATGTTGCTATGATTAAGAATATCTTCCATAAGCTTTACATTGCGGTTTCCGCCCACTAAAATTACCGGAACATGAAGGTGTGCTGCTATCTTTGATACCTGATCTTTAAAATACGACTGCTTTTCAACTTTATGTAATTTCGGTTTTGATGCACCATTACCTGATTGCGGGTCAATGTTGCCGCCACTAAACTCAATACCGTCAATACCATGTTTTTCGAGCTCCTTAGCTATCCACAGACTATCTTCAGCAGAAAGGCCGTTCTCGGCCCACTCGTCGTCGCTATGCATTTTAATAAACACCGGAAAATCGGAACCAGCTGTTGTTTTCATCCTTTTGAGGGTTTCAATAAATATTCGCCCCCTGTTTTTAATAGAGCCTCCATATTTATCCATCCTTCGGTTAAAGTAAGGAGATAAAAACTGACTATAAAGATAGCCATGGGCAGCGTGTATTTGTACCCCGTCGAAACCTGCTTTTTTAGCGCGTAAAGCAGCCTGTGCCATGGCTTCAATAATCTTTTCTATATCCTTCTCCGTCATTTCAACGGGCGTAATGCCGCTACCGGGATTTTTAACGGCTGAAGGCCCCAATATCACACGGCCATTTTCCGGAATGCTTGTTGTAGAACCGCCATATCCAACCTGTATAAAGGCATGGGTGTTGTTACTATGGATTATATCAGCAAGCTCCTTTAGTCCTTCGATATGACTATCGGAACTAATGCTTAGTATACCGGGGTAGGTTTTCTCTTCTTCAAGAATATTTGTAAACTCAACGATGATGCTTCCTACGCCACCTTCAGCAAGCTTTTTATACTGTTTTTTGACGGCATCAGTCACATAACCGTCTTTGTTGGCCATGCCAAGCCAGGTAGCTGATCGCCACAAACGGTTCTTTAGGCTTAACATACCTATCTTACTTTCTTCAAATAATTTCATGCGTTTAATTTTTTAAAGTGTCTGCAATCTTCTTTCCCAGTTCCACAGCTTTTTTAACACATTCGCTGTCGTTCTCAAATTTGTAGAAAGTATCCTTTGTAATCGGAACTCTTCCGTTGATTGCAATATGGGCGCTTTGAGGACATACCTCTCCAAATCCACATTTATAGCAGGATGCATTACCTCCTACGATCAGTGACCCCACTTCATTCATTTTAAAACCATTCACAAAGCCACTCATGTCTTTGTAGGCTTCCTGAGCCGAATAAAGTCCTCCACTGACTATGGCCACGGGTTTTCCTGTTGACAATATTTTTCGATGGTAAAGCGGAAAGAATCGCTCCATAAAATTTTGCATGATCGCATTTGCGCCATTGTGGCGTGTTATCCCTCCAAAAACAACTGCGTCTGCTTCCATAAACTTTTCAAGAAGTTCATCCATATCATCGCGAAGAATACACTTGTTATTTTTTGCGCAACCAACGCAGCCAAGGCAATACTTAATTTCTTTTTTAGCTAAGCTGATTAGTTCAAACTCGTAACCTGTCGATTTCAATACTTTGGTCATGGCGGTTTCTAAAACGCCAGCCTTTGTTGGGCTGGCGTTAAATCCTATTATCTTTTTCATTAAAATGAGATGTTCAACTTTATTTATACACCTGTATGATTACTTCAACTTTTCTGGAGTAAAGGCTCTCTTCTCTGTCGTGTTTTCGTAGGCCTGTCCATTTTCATATGAAACCAATTCCATCTGAAGTCCCCATGGTGAAAGAAAATACACCCAGGTAACTCCTGCATTGGGTCCCTCTGGCATAGTCATTGGCTCCCCGTTAATTTGTATGCCTTTGGACTTAAGATACTCTACCGCTTCGTTCATATTATCGACATAAAGGGCAATGTGGTGACCTCCAAAGTCGCTGTTTTTGGGTTGTTCTTTCACCTGATCGGGCGCTTCGTATTCAAACAGCTCGAGGTTTGCTCCGTTTATCAGCTTTAGAAAAGCGGCTTTGTTGATTTTTGAGCTGGGATGAACATTCAGGTGAACTTTCATCCAGTCGTCTTCGGAAGCAAAAGGTCCGATTTCAAAGAGAAACTCTGCACCAATGATGTTTTCAAAAAAATCGACCGCCTCTTTTAAGTTCGGTACGGTAATGCCTATGTGCTCAATACCCCTGTTTCCGGGAATTCCTTTGTTATTTTGTGCTTTCATATCTACAGAATGATTCATTAGTAATAATGCAAATGCAACTACTCTTAATATTTTTATTCTCATTGCTAAAATTTATTGTTTTAGATAGTTGTAACTATCATCTTTCTTATCTCCCCTGTGTGGTTTGTATTTATCACTGAATTTATCGCTCCAAACGGCTGTGGCTTTTTGGTTTTGATTCCAATCGAATACGGTAGAGCGATGAAGAATTTTCCATTCATCGCCACGGCGCTCCAGTTTAAAGTGGTGACGTCCGCCCAATATCCCTTCATGATCAACACCATCTTCATCGGTATGTACATGGTAAGCCCAAACATAGGTTTCAGCGTTTGCCTTATTGCCCTCAAGCTCAATTAAGATATTGCTGATACGGTGTTGGGTAATTTTGATATTTGAGAAACCTTCCATGGCAATTGGCACGAATTTATGTGCATTGTCGTTCCAGTGAAATAATTCCGGGAAGATAGGATCCTGATGTTCTTCAATGCCTTCAGGCCAGTAAGTGGATTTCATTAATTCACCGTCCATTCGATCCAATGAGCGTGCATGACGATACATTAATTGTTCAATCTCTTGTCGGTCCCAAACCTGTTGTAATTTTTGCGTATCCATAGTATTGTCTTTTTGTGTTGTACATGATACCATTATGCCTGTTCCGAGAACAAGGGCTGTTAAAACATTTCTTAATAAGTTCATTTTGTATTTTTTATTTGTGCCACTCATCTAAAGGTTCCAACTGTGAAAAGGTGCGTGGACACTTCGACCAGTTGGGTAATTGTTTTTCATAGGTTTCTCTGTAGGCCTTTCCCTGTAATTGGTTTTTCATAAAGGCTTCCATGCTTGGTTCATTCCATCTTTCGTAAAGGGTGAAATGTGCAGGATCGTTTGCATCACGACTTAAATAGGCACTGATAAATGTATCTTCCGATGACATTTGATTCAGCACTTCTAATGCAGCTTTTTTCCAGCTATCAATATGTTCTTCATTTATATGGAAGTTCACATAAAAAGATATTCCTTTGCTCATGCTTTCTGTTTTTAAAAGTTATGATACAAAGGTATATAGAGGTGAAGTCAGAATTGTAAGCAATCCTTTCGTTTAAATGATCAATGTGTAACCCGTGAGGTTTTTATAATTTAAAAAGGAAATCACCAGGCGTTTCGCCGGTGTGTTTTTTGAAGAAACGAATCAGGTTTGTAGGTTCATCAAAACCTGTATTAAATGCTATTTCCTTAATGGAGTACATCTTTTCAGACAGGTTTCGCTTGATTTCCAGAATCAGCCAGCTGTCAATAAATGCCTTGGCTGTTTTGTGGCTAAACTCTTTACAAATGTCGTTCAGGTATTTATAAGAGATACCCATTGAATTGGCATAGTCTTTAGCATTGTGGGTATTTGTAAATTCCTTTATTATTAACTGTTTAAACAGTATAAAGTCACGAAAACGTTGATTGTCTACAGTGTGATGTTCTAAAGGAGTAAGGCGTTTAAGCTGTATTAACAGGGAAAGAAAAATATTTTTCATCAGCTCTTCCTTTAAATACATACTCCCGGACTCCTGCTCGCGAAATAGTAAATCAGTATAAGGAGTTAATAAACGTATGTTTTCCGGATCAATTTGTAATACCGGAGAATGGTACAGCTGCAAAAAATGAAAAAGATCGCGCTCGCTGGTATTTTCGGAAATAAATTCGTTGGTAAATGTGATAATAAGTCCTTCTACTTCCAGGTTTTTGTTGAAACAATGAACTTGTTCTTTTACCAATGGTATAATTGTGCCTGGCTGTAAAAGATATTCTTTACAGTCGATATTATGGGTTCCTTTTCCAGAAATAATAATAAGTAATGCGTTGAATTGTATTCGATGGCATTGATAAATATGACTATCCTTGTCTGCATATCTCTTGTATATACTCTCAAAAGAAATAATCTCGAAGGGAACCGGCTGCGGCACTACCTTCGAATGAAATATGTCTTCAATTGTTTCTGCCATCAATACAGGTTATTTGATACTTTGTATCCACACGCTAATCCAATGATAAAGTTTGAACCCGGATTATGCATTAGGTCTTCGTTATGAACATTGAAAATGCAATAAAACAAACACTTACTGAAATGAGGCATAGCACCGCTACGGTGAGTTGAAGCAAGTGAGTAAAACGATTTGTTTTAAAGAAGTTTCAATGTGTAATAGATTAGCTAATGTATATTCCGGGTTCAAAGTACAAATTATCTTCAATAAACTGAGAGTTCGGTTATTTTAATTTTTCTAAGGATGCAAAATATGTAAAAACGAAGTGAAGTTGCAAAAATAAACTCGCGGTGGCGGGTGCAATATTTGAAGTTAGTTGTCACTAAACCCGGTATATGCGTTAGCTAATCCCAGCCTGCCGGCTGGCCATAGCCGTCAGGCTAAGAATAACTATATTGTTCGGACCTACCCTTTTTCTCATCTTTTATACATATGAATCATCAAGAATCAAACAAATTCAGGCTGAAGGCCTAGCTCATCACAGCCCCAGGTAAAACGCAGTGACACCTGGGGTTTGTCAGTTTTGTTAATCAGCGTCCTGAAGGGACAGCTCAAAATAGGGTTAAGTTGTCCCTTCAGGACGCTGATTTCCTTCTTGCATAACCCCATGCGTTGCATGGGGCTGGGATAAACTGTGCCTTCAGCACGTTATTCCAAATACTTTCTCAAAAGATCTTCAGCCTTAATTAATAACGCTTTACTAAATATAAGATAGCTTTATTTTGGCGACTATGGCCGGCTGGCAGGTTGCATTTTCAATGTTCATAACGAAGCCCTAATGCATATTTCCATCTAACTAATATTGTTTTGCCAAACAGGCTTTCTTTTTGCTTGATCAAAAAGAAACCTGCCTTCCGTCAGGCAGGCAAAAAAATCAAGTTCAATTCATCCTTCAACCCACCTCCTTGTTGAATCTATTGCCGTCACACATCCCCTTATTCACCCGCATTCAACTGCGTCGCGCTATTACCGGACCGGTCCAATTGAACCGGCCAACACACATTTTTATCGAGATAGAATTAAAATACTTGAAATAGTTAGCTACTCGGTTTTACTTTTCAAAAAGTCTTAGGAATCCGGGTTAAACTGAGAGCATAATTTATTTCGCTTGGTATGTGTTGTGATTTATTATAGTACTTATCCACGGTTGGATAATAATAGTGTTCTTTTGTTTTGCTGTTGAATGCCCGTATAATGATAAAAGCCGGCTTAATACAACAGTTTCTCAACAAAGTAATTCAGCATTTTTTCTACTTCGTTATTTTCATTTTCTACTATTGAAACATCGGTTAATCGGGGTAGGTGTTGGGCAAAAAAGATGTGATTATTCGACATTTCAAATAAATTGGTAGCTAAAGTGTAAGGGTATTTGAAGTTTGGATTTACTTCGGAAATGACTTTAGATACAGTAAGCACCAGGTTTTTATAACTTTTAAAGAAACCTTTAGAGTTTTCGTTGTCCACCTCTTTGGTGTGGTATGTCTTCATTCCATCAGAGATGACAATCTTTTGTAATATGCTTTCGTTTACGTAATCTACCACAGGGTTTTCTTGTGAGGCGGAAACAAAAGAATGAATGATGATTTGAAGTTTTGTTTTTGAATCAGTAATATTTATAGTGTTGATACTGATGAGGAAGTTAACCCATTCCCAATACCAGTTTACCAGGTATAAAAGTAACAGGTGCTTGTTCACAAAATATCTGTATATAGATGCTTCTGTTGATTTAATATGTGCAGCTAACTTTTTAAAGGTGAAAGATTCTATCCCAAATTCATCTATTAAAATGATACTATTTTTAATGATGCTCCTTCCGAGTTCTGAATCTTGCGGGTCTTTAAGATAAAGTCCTTTGTTTAAAGATATTTTAATTTCTGCACTCATTAATATTCAATTTATATAATCCGCGAATATAAATATTTAAATTTTTATACCTCTTAGAAAACAAATATAGGGAAGTTTTGTTACTATTTGTGATAGTATTACTATCATTGATGAAAGTTTTATTACATTAGCGGAAAAAATAACAGTAAATAATTAAGTATGAAAGACAAATTATATTCAAATTTAAAGAGCGATATACCGGCGAGTGTTGTCGTTTTTTTTGTGGCACTACCCTTGTGCCTGGGGATAGCTTTAGCGAGTGGCGCACCTTTGTTTGCAGGTTTAATTGCCGGTATAGTTGGCGGAGTTGTGGTTGGCGGACTTAGTAAATCCAAGATAGGGGTAAGTGGTCCTGCAGCCGGTTTGGCAGCTATTGTATTATCTGCTATTGCAACCCTGGGAAGTTATGAGAACTTTTTAGTGGCAGTTGTTTTAGGAGGAATTATACAAATTATTTTAGGTTTGTTAAAGGCCGGAGTAATCGGGTATTATTTTCCTTCATCAGTGATAAAAGGCATGCTTACGGGAATAGGAATTATCATCATTCTAAAACAGATTCCTCATTTCTTTGGTTATGATGCTGATCCGGACGGAGATTTTGCTTTCTTTCAGGTGGATGGAGAAACCACTTTTTCGGCACTTGTGAACACGGTAAAATTCATTCAGCCGGGTTCTGCTTTAATAGGGATAATAGGCTTGGCTATTCTAATATTTTGGGATAAGGTTTTATCTAAAAAAGGAAAGGTATTTCAAATCATTCAAGGACCCTTGGTAGCGGTAGCGGTAGGTATTGTTTTTTATATGATAACCAAAAGTAACGATGCCCTGATGATTACTTCATCACATTTGGTTAATGTACCTATACCTGAAGATGTATCTACTTTTTTAGGTCAGTTTAGTTTTCCGAATTTTGGTGTGATTACTAATCCTGATGTTTGGATAGTTGCTTTTACCATAGCTTTAGTGGCTAGTTTAGAAACCCTGCTTTGTGTAGAAGCTACAGATAAATTAGACCCGCATAAAAATGTTACACCAACCAATAGAGAATTGTTTGCTCAGGGAACTGGTAATGTTATTTCCGGAATGATAGGCGGTTTGCCTATTACACAGGTAATTGTGCGTAGTTCGGCTAACATTCAGTCGGGAGGTCAAAGTAAAATGTCGCCTATTATTCATGGATTTTTATTATTGATTTCAGTAATTGTTATTCCAAAACTGTTGAATATGATACCTTTGTCAGTGCTTGCTGCCATACTGTTGGTAGTAGGTTATAAATTGGCAAAACCGGCGTTATTTAAACAGATGTACGCTTCCGGCTGGAAACAATTTTTGCCCTTTATAACAACTGTTTTAGGTATTGTTTTTATTGATTTATTGTATGGTATAGGACTGGGACTAATGAATGGTGTGATGGTTATTCTTTATAAAAGTTACCAAAACTCGCATTTCTTACATAAAGAAGGAGAGGATGTTGATGATGGCAGGATAAAGATGACACTTGCCGAAGAGGTTACCTTTTTTAATAAAGGAGCTATATTAAATGAGTTAAACAATTTATCGGAAGACTCTTATTTGGAACTGGATGTTAGAAAAACAAGATATTTGGATAATGATATCATCGAAATATTAGAGGATTTTGCAATAAAAGCTCACGAACGAAATATTACCATTAAATTGATTTCGGAACGAGGCGTTGTTGAAAATCCATCCAGTTATATTGAGTTTTTTAAACTCAGACCGGTAAGTGCATAAAGAATCAGGGCAAAAGTATTTTACTTTTACAATGTACCAAGTCGAGCAACCGACATCAGCATCGTAGCTTGGGGCCCACTTTTCTTTAGTTTTGAAAAGACAGAAAGCTGTTTGACCGTAGGGAGTTCTTTCTGTCTCAAAATAAAGAAAATAGTGGGTAAGCGAGTGGTGTAGTCGGCGGACTTTTTTGTTTACTTTTTTTGACTGTAGAAAAAAAGTAAAAGCTCTAGGGAACCAAGCAAAGTATAGTTTTTATGCTCTGAAAAAGGTGTTTCTTATAAAAAAAGTTTTAAAGACGATTGCCGTGTAAAATAAATAAAGTATAACGATTAAAAGATAAATAATAATATGAGAGCGCATACAAAAGAAACGCAAGCAACCATGACTCCGGAAAAGTCATTGCAATTTTTAAAAGAAGGAAACCTTAGATTTCAGCAAAACTTAAAGGCCAACAGAAATCTTTTAGAACAGGTAAATGAAACAAGTGAAGGTCAATTCCCTTTTGCCACTATCTTAAGCTGCATTGATTCCAGGGTTTCTGCAGAACTGGTTTTTGATCAGGGATTAGGTGATATTTTCAGTGTTCGGATAGCAGGTAATTTTGTGAACCAGGATATATTAGGTAGTATGGAATTTGCCTGTAAACTTGCAGGAACAAAACTTATTGTGGTATTAGGTCATACGGCTTGCGGGGCAGTAAAGGGAGCTTGTGATAATGCTGAACTTGGTAACCTGACAGCCATGCTTGAAAAAATAAAGCCGGCGGTAAATGCTGTTGTTGAACCACAAGATTTAAGTCTGCGGAATTCTTCAAATATTGAGTTTGTGGATAATGTTGCCGCTAAAAATGTTCAGCTAACCATCGATAGAATTCTTAAGGAAAGTGAAGTGTTGGCTCAAATGGCAAATGATGGAGAGATTAAAATCATTGGAGCTATGTATGATATCAATACGGGATCTGTAGAGTTTTACGAGTAACACTAAAATGCAATATTCAACCCTTAACAGGGTTGTTTCACACTTTATGATATTATCCCCCGAGTTATCCAGGCTGTGTGAAAATAACTAGCTACGGCATTTATGCCGTAGAATTTAATTGTCGCGAAAATCTGGGCTTTAGCCCAAAGTGTTATTAGTTAAGGGCTAAAGCCTAGTTGATCTTAGTGCTTATTTCACGGGCATAAATGCCCGTGCTAGTTAAAGTATATTTTCACACAGCCTGTATCACTCGGGGTTAAATCCCTTCGGGATAAAGTAAAGGAGCTATGCAATAGTTCAATTTGAATAAGCACAGATGTAACCTGTGGATAATGTCTCAGGTATCAAGAGAACCCGGAAGGGGTTCAACTAACGATTCGCATGAATAATTAAAATCATTATTAAGATATTTTAGGGAAGGGGATATGTTTCCTTCTCTGAAATATATTCTATTATAAGTAGTTTGCACTATTGGCTGTTGGTAATTCTTCTTAAAATCCCATCGCTTTTTTTATTACCTCCATGTCTTCTTCAGAAGTGAGTGTTTTTAATAGTTCAAATGCTACATCTGCAGCTGTTGCAGGACACCACGATGTAATAATATTCTTGTCAACAACAATTGGCTCATTCACCACATTTACGCCAAACTCTTTTAGTTGTTTTTGCCAATATCCGTCTTTTAAGTGATATGTAGTTCCTTTTCTGTTTTTAAGTACTCCGCTTTTTCCTACCGGCATTGCTCCGGAACATATTGTTGCAATGATTTTACTTTTTGCATCAAATTCTCTGATCAGCTTTAAAAACTTCTCGTCGTATACATCTTCATAAAAACCAAACTCACTGAATCCCCCGGGTATAGCTAAGGCGTCATATTCATCAACATTTATCTGGTCAATGGTTTTATCTACCAAAACAGGTACGTTAAAAGTGCTTATTACTTTGTCGGTAAAACCACATGTATCAACATGTATATCATGTCTATAATCGTGTTTAGCCCAGCCAAGTACATCAATAAAAACACTAAATTCCATGGTTTCAAATGCTTTTGCCAGAAACAGCAATACTTTCTTTTTTTGCATGCTTTTAAAATTTATCAGTTTATAATCCTTTCAGATTTAAATAACACCTGTATTTAATTATGGAGGTGTACTTGCTATGTGAGAAAGGGCGGATAGCGCCTTTAAAATTTCAGATTACATAGATAGGAAAATTCTGTTTAGGAACAATAGGTTTTTGTATGGTGTTTTAGACCATAATAGCTATGAAATCAAAAGGCTTATGTGCCTCCAATAACTCCAATCAAAAGATTAATATACCGTTCATTGGTTATAACTCAGAGCTGTCCTAAAAAAAAGTATTTACTTCTATTCTAGGTTCTTTATGGGCCTTAGCCAGTGAACTCAAGAACATGGTTAGTTTGACGGTTAAAAAACGTTTTTTTTGTTTGAATGCAGTGATTTTAAACGATTTAACTCAAATAACCGTAGTTTTTTGAGTGAGAAGGGCGCAGCCTTGATCTTTTTTGCGCGCATGCCGTCAGGCTAAGAATAACTATATTGTTCGGACCTACCGTTTTTCTCATCTTTTATACATATAAATCATCAAGAATTAAACAAATGCAGGCTGAAAGCCTAGCTCATCACAGCCCCAGGTAAAACGCAGTGACACCTGGGGTTTGTCAGTTTTGTTAATCAGCGTCCTGAAAGGACAGCTCAAAATAGGGTTAAGTTGTCCTTTCAGGACGCTGATTCCCTTCTTGCATAACCCCATGCGTTGCATGGGGCTGGGATAAGCTGTGCCTTCAGCACGTTATTCCAAATACTTTCTCAAATGATTTTCAGCCTTAAGTAATAATACTTCATAAGACATAAGATAGCTTTAGCATGACGGCTATGGCCTACCGGCAGGCTTCCTTTTTAGATCAAGCTAAAAAGGTAAGTCAGTTTTAGGCGAAGTACCAATTATTTTGGATAGCTCTGATTATGACTATCTTTGGTATGGCTGCTGTTATTTTACTATTCCTCTTTTATATGTTTCTAAGGCTCGTTGCCTGGCATACTTATGTTCTATCATAGGCGCGGGATAAGCATCTGTTCCTAACTCTGGAATCCACTTTATTACGTATGTTTTATTTCTGTCGTATTTTTTTAATTGATCCATAGGATTAAACACTCTGAAATATGGGGCAGCATCGCAACCTGTACCTGCAGCCCACTGCCAATTTCCATTGTTTGAAGACAGTTCATAATCGAGTAATTTTTTGGCAAAATATGCTTCACCCCATCTCCAGTCAATTAGCAGATGTTTGCACAGAAAACCAGCTGTTATCATTCTAATACGGTTATGCATGTAACCCGTTTCATTCAACTGGCGCATCCCGGCATCTACCATGGGGTAACCGGTGTGGCCTTCACACCATCTTTTAAAATCATCTTTATTATTTATCCATCTAATGCCATTATACCTTGGTTTGAAGTTTCGTGTAACTACCTGTGGAAAGTGATAAAGAATCTGCATAAAGAATTCTCTCCAAATCAACTCGCTTAAAAACACGTGGTCAACATGTTTAAGCATGGATATGACATATCTGATACTCACTGTCCCAAAGCGCAGGAGAGGGCCCAGGTAGCTTGTGGTATCTAAATTAGGAAAGTCACGGGTTTCTGCATAGTTAGCTATATGTGACAGGTTATAGGCGCGTACCTGTATATTAGATTTTTTAAAACCCAATGCCTGTAAATCAGGGAAAGGGATTTTCTTTTGATGAAAATTTTGCTCCTTCAAAGTGTCAACCGGTTTTTTAGGATTAAATAGTTCCAGCCATCTGCGCTTGTAGGGGGTAAAAACGGTATATGGTTTGCCATCTTTTTTTAATACTTCATTTTCTTCCAGAATAACCTGATCTTTAAACGATAAAAATTCAATCCCCTTTTCTGCTAACAGATTCTCTATTTTCGCATCTCTGCTTATGGCATAAGGCTCGTAATCTTTATTCACAAAAACGCTTTTTACAGCATACGTTTGAAGGAGCTCTTTCCATACTTCAAAGGGATTTCCTTTTAGGCAGAGTAATGAGGAATTTATTGATTGAAGTTTTTGATGGATCTTAAGTAAGTTATCGTATATAAAAGTAATACGCGCGTCGTCTTTGGGTAATTCACCAATAATTTGTTCATCAAAAATAAAAATGGGCAAAATATTTTTCTCACTAGAGAGTGCCTGATTTAAAGCAGTATTGTCTTTAAGTCTTAAATCTCTTCTGAACCAAAAAATAGAAACCCTGCCCATATCTCAATTAAAAAGTACAACGTAAGCATTTAATGATGTAGCTAATATTAGCCAGATAACATAAGGAGCTATGAATATTGATTTGAATTTAAGTGTATCCTTATGTTTTATAAGAAAATAAGTGACCACAGCGGTCAGCAACGAAATTGTAATTAAAGCCGTAAAAGTAGTTTTATAATAAAAGAACAAGGGGCTCCATGCTACATTTAATATCCACTGAATAGCGAAGAGCGTAATGACTTTCTTGCGTTGGCTATTTAAGACAATGAGATAAGCCATATAAATAGCAAAACAAATCATAATAAAGGTCCATGCAGTTCCAAACATCCAGCCGGGAGGTGTCCATGGTGCTTTTTCTAAATTCAGATACCATTCTGAGGGTACGCCTGTAGCTGTAAATCGTCCTGCAATAGCTAATGCAGAAAAATTAAGTATTAAAAAAAGTATAGTTCTTTTAATCATATTACTCAGTTATTTTTTTTAGCATTCCTTTAAAGATAAAACCATGAAAAGGAAATACCAGGAACCAATATAACCTTCCCCATAAACCTAAGGGCCTAAATGTGGCTGTTTGAGTCAGGATATTGTCCTGGATTTTAAATTCAAGCCATGCCTCTCCGGGTAATTTCATTTCGGCCAATAGTAATAATCGTTTTTCGCTTTTATCAGCGTAGAGTACGCGCCAGAAATCCAGGGTGTAGCCCGCCTTAATGGAGTTTATGTTGGTGCGCCCTCTTCTTAAGCCTACGCCTCCGGTTAATTTATCGATAAATCCTCTTAGTTCCCATAACCAATTGGCATAATACCAACCTGTATTGCCGCCAATGCGCCATATTTTGTCCAGGCATTTATCAATATCAGATGTTTTTCGGGTGCGAATATCTTTGTAGCACCCAAACTCAGGGACCTTGATGTAATTTGATATTTTAAAGTCTAATCTTCCGCTGATGGTTGAGTCTTTCCAGCTGGAAACAATCTCATTTTGTGCTATTTTCTTAAAGGCTTGTCGGATACAATCTTTATAGGGTAGGGGTTGAAGGTTTAATAATTTCATGAGCTCGTTATCTCTGGCTATTACTTCCGTTTTCATGCTGTCGACCAGTGAAACAGCCAACTTATATGATGTAGAGGTAATGAAATACAACCAGTATGATGATAGTTTTGGAGTCATGACCGGAACGGTCCAAATATATCTTTTCATTCTCCGTACGGAAGCAAAGGCCAAAAGCATCTCTTTATAGGTCAGTATTTCATTACCACCAATATCATAACTGTGATTAAATACTTTTTCGTTATTCAGTACTCCCGTTAAAATTTTAACGACATCAGAAATTCCTATGGGCTGACATTTGGTTTTTAGCCATTTGGGTGCGATCATAATGGGTAATTTCTCTACAAGGTCGCGTATGATTTCAAAAGATGCACTTCCCGAGCCAATGATGATTCCGGCCCGAACAGTGGTTAAAGCGAACTTTCCCTTGCCCAATTCATGTTCTACATTTTTTCTTGAGTTAAGATGTTTCGATAAAGACCGGGCATTTACTATTCCACTGAGATAGACGACTTGCTTTACATCGGAGGTGTTAAGTATTTCTCTAAAGTTAATCGCAGATTGACGTTCTAATTCACTGTAATTTTTTGATGCAGACATGGAGTGAACAAGGTAATACGCAAAATCAATATCTTTGGGAATATGATGCAGGGTTTCCTTTTGGGTTAAATCTATCTCGATAATTTCTATTTGGTTTTTAATGGCGTTTTCAGGATGAAATTTGTTTTTGTCTCTTACGCAGCAAATCACGTCATAGCCCTTATCTACCAAAATAGGCAATATCCTTTTCCCAATGTAACCTGTTGCACCAGTGAGTAAAACTTTCATGATATCGTTTTAATTATAATAACAGGTTGAAGGAGGATTTGTTGGTAAATGTCGAAATCTTCAGAGTAGGAGTGAATTGATTTTATATCATTATTGCCGTGTTAATATGTACAACTCCGCCGTAGTAGGGTATGCTTCTAGTTATTTTAACCCGTATTATGTATTAGAACTTCGTCATGAACATTGAAAGCACGATAAAACAAGGCTTTACTGAAACGAGGTATAGCATCGTTCTGGTGAGTTGAAGTGAAGCTACAAAGTGTTTTGTTTTGAAGTGATTTCAATGTGTAATAGATTTTCTAATGCATAAAGCGGGTTTAACCAGACACCAATGATTTTTCAAATAGGAGATACTTATAACCTTTGTAACGCTAAATACCTTTGTCGGTTGCTTTATAAGGTAAAGAGAAATAAAAGGTAGACCCAACATTTACTTCAGACTGAACCCATAATTCAGCACCAAGTAGCTCGGCCAGATGTTTAGAGATGGCCATACCCAGACCAACCCCTCTGAATAGTCTGGTTTTATGAGATTCTATTTTCCTGAATCGTTGAAATACTAACTCTATGTGCTCTTTAGAAATACCTATTCCTGTATCTTTAACATAGATAACAACTTTACCATCATTCATTGTAAGACCTAATTCAACATATCCTTTTTCGGTAAATTTGAAAGCGTTACTTATAAAATTTGATATGATTTGCTTTATTCGATGTTTGTCGGAGTTTATTTGGGGAGAGGAGTTGTTTATGTTGTTGTTAAATCTAAACTCCACATGGGTATTCTCAGATTTGAGTGACCAATAGGAACATAACTCATCCATTAATGAGTTTACATTAAAAAGTTCATTATTAATAACAGGATCTTTGGCTTCCATGGCCGACAAATCAAGGATATCATCAATTAAAATCAATAGTGATTCTGAATTAGACTTAACCTGTTCGATAAAAGCGCTTTTCTCTTCGTCAGAAAAATCAGGTCGTTCCAACAGGGAAGAGAATCCAACAATGGCATTCATGGGGGTTCTTATTTCGTGACTCATATTTGCCAGAAATGCAGATTTTAGTCTGTCTGATTCTTCTGCTCTTTCCTTAGCTATGATCAATTCTTCGGTGCGCTCTTTAACTTTTTCCTCCAGTATTTCCTTATGTCTTGAGAGATCATTCTTACTTATCTCCAGTGATTTATTAATATCTTTTAAGCTTTCTGTTTGCGCTTCCAACTCTTCTTTCTGCTCTGTAACAGTTTCATTTATTTTTGCCAGTTCGCTGGTTCGTTCGGCAACCTTTTGTGTTAGCTCTACTTCTTTGGTGTTCAGAATATTAACTCTTAGTGTGTAAGCAAGGTAAATAAGCATTAACAATACCAAAGCAATAATTACTCTAAACCACCAGGTATGCCAGTATGGTGGCTTAATTAGGAGTTTTATTAGTAATTCGTTTTTTCCTAAATATCCATCATTATTATATGCTTTAACTCGAAAATTATAATTTCCGGGAGAAAGGTTGGTGTATGTTGC
The DNA here is from genome assembly GCF_005877885.1 of Labilibacter sediminis. GTDB lineage: Bacteria > Bacteroidota > Bacteroidia > Bacteroidales > Marinilabiliaceae > Saccharicrinis > Saccharicrinis sediminis. Next base: position 410,666 of record NZ_VCHY01000001.1, on the reverse strand, counting down.
TTTATGTTCGTTGTCTACATTATTCCAGCCTTTGTCAAATCCTTCAAGGAAATAGGAATAACTGATTTTCTCTGTTAATGAAAATGAAACGGCTGTAAACTCAAACGTAATCATATTATCAGTGTGATCTAATATTATTTCCTTTATCTGATTAACAGGCTGATTTAATAATATATGAGATGAGTCTGCGGCATTTTCTTTGGTAACGGATTTCTGATAAATATAAAAATCGGTGAGTTCCAGTTGTGGTCTGATGGTATTTTCTTTTAAGTCTGCAGGGTTAAAAATGAAGAATCCGTGATCTGAGCCAAAGGCAAGTTCGCCGGTGGATAGTTTTTCATAACCGCCTAATGATAAAAAAGATGAGGGTAAGCCGTCGGCCTTACTGTAGTTTTTAAATGATTCGGTTTTAGGATTAAACCTGGCCAGACCATTTTCTGTACTAATCCACAATAAGCCTTGATTATCCTGTATAATACTTAAACCAATATTATTTGGCATACCTTCGGGCACAGAATATTGATCTACTTTTTTAGAATTACTATTGTATTTTAAAACACCATGCCCGGTTGTTGCCAGCCAGATATTATTTTCGTCATCTTCCGTAATGTCAAGTATGGCATCGTAATTCTCAAATTTAGGAATAAATTTGTCGTTTTTGCGGTCAAAAATCTCTGCGGCAAAGGTGTTACCTATCCATAAATTCTTTTCTTTATCTTCAAATATTTTCCAGATAGTGTTATTTCTTATACTGCCTGTATCAGAAGGGTCATTAAAATAATATACAAAGCTTTGTTCGTTAATGCGATCTTTAACAAGTTGTTTTGCAGGTATTTTTATCAGGCCGGTATTCCATCCTCCAAACCATAGATCACCCATATAATCTTGATGAATAGCATATACACCGTTGCCTATATTTATCATTTGGTATGATTTTAAATCGGGGGTATAACGTACCAGACCTAAATCGTTTCCTATCCAATAATAACCAAACGAATCTTTAAAAATATATCTGCAATTTTTAATTAAAGGATCAGCATCGGTTAAAAGATGGATGTAATTTTCATGAACCCTGTTATATATACTAATTCCATTATCTGTAGCAATCCATATTTCACTGTCAGTATCTTCATATATGTCTCTTACCACATTTGATAACAAGGTGTTGTCTTTATATTTTTTACTGTATACGTTAAATTTATTGTGATTTTTATCGTACATCGATATCCCTGCGCCAAAACTACCGACCATTAGAATTCCCTCGTTAGTATAAAGTAATGATGCTAAGGTGTTACTGATGACAGATTTGTTGTTTTCGGGGATGTTTGTGAAATTTTTGTAAATGCCTGTATTCTTATCAAAAAGTATTAAGCCGGAATGTGAGGCAAGCCAAAGTTTATTATAAGGATCAACTAATACCTTTCGTATGGTATTTGAGGGTAGGCTGCCCGGGTCATTGAGCTTATGTTTGTATTGTGTAAATTTGTTATTTTTTTTATCAAAACTGAATAGTCCGTCATACCAGGTTCCAATCCAAAACAAGCCATCTTCATCCTGCGTAATGGAATTAATAATATTACTTTTTAAAGAGTATGGATCGTCTTTAATAATGGTATAATTTTTAAAGTTATTACGCTCGCTGTTAAATACAGATAAGCCACCATTTTCGGTTCCCACCCACAGTCTGTCATTTTTGTCTAAAAACAGTGTGTTAACCATATCGCTAATGAGGCTGGTTGAATCTCCTTCAATATTTCTGTAATGTTGAAAGATTCCGTTTTCCGGGTCAAATCTGTCAATACCACCGCCATAGGTTCCAATCCAAATGATGTTGTTTTTGGTAATAACTATACTTCTAATATGATTATGCCCTAAACTGTTTGAATCAGTAGGGTGATGCAAAAATCGTTTAAACGTGTTGCTTTCGGGATAATACAAGTTTAAACCTCTTTCAGTACCAAGCCATAAATTGTTGTTGCTATCTTCTGCGATGGAGTATACTGTGTTGGCCGAAATTGTAGTTGAGTCTTCAGGAATAAAGGTATAGTTGGTAAAATTATAACCATTATAGCGCTGCAGGTTACTGAAGGTTCCAATCCAAATATATCCTTTATGATCCTGATACATGCAATGAATATAGCCTTGTATAAGTCCGTCGCTGGTTAATAAATGCTTAAAATTAATATCGTTTTGTGAAGAGCAAATGGAGGGTAAACAAAACAGCAAAAGGAGATATTTTAATAAGCTTATTCTGCTCATGCGATGAGATTTTTCATTAGAAATAGGATGGTATTAATATACGATTAATTTGATAATCATTGGCCTTCGGTTAGACATATTTATAAGTTCTGCTATGCTTTTATACAGGTTTAATTCCGCCGGCAATGTCAGAACATGTCCGGGGTTTCAAATTCTATAAATAGCAAACTTTTCCAAAGAAATTTTAATACTACCAGAGGGAATACCTGTTTATGGTTAAGGCAATCAAGGTTATTTATTGGGATTTTATCTTATTTGATGAGTGTAAGGAGCTACTTTGTTATTTGCGTTTTGCAACTCAGGCAATAATTGCGATGTACACATATTCCTGTACCACAAACCTTACAGGACCATCTTTTTTCTTCGTTATCCAGAAACTTTTGTAATCCATTCTCTTTAATGAAACACAAATTTTCAATCATGCTCATTCCATATTTTGTTCGATAACGAGTATCCAGACGTTTCAACTTACTACAAGGAAATTTATGGCATTCGTAACAAAATGCTGAATTTGTTTTAGCTAAAGATTCACAATTTACTATGGCACAGCTTCTGCAATGTACAGGTTTATTTATATCATCTTTTTTAAAACATCCACCGCAAGGTTTCTTATCGCGTAAATAGGCAATGCATAACCCGCAGTTCATGCCACATGCTGCAATTAAACCTTTGTATTTCGATTGGGGAGTCATGGTACATGTTGTAATAAGATGTTACTTGTTTACAGTATTGTTATTTGAAGGTATTATACCAATATTACCATGAACTGAGCTTCATAATTCTATTTTATCGCTTTTCTGCATCGTTACAAAATATCGCCATAGCTATGCTATGCCTCTATTTTGCGCCTTGCACTAAAGCAATAATTCTAAAATTTCTTAAAGCTCACTTCATAATAAAATTGGTATTAAAACTTAGCCTGTAAATTATCATTTTTCTATTTCTGTTACCATTTTTAAGATTGATTTTTTCGCGTTATTTGATAAGGAGTCTGTGTATTGACTTTCTGTTAGTAAAGTTATTTCGCCTAATAAACCCGCGTGTTTTTGGGCAATCATTATCATTAACTTAAAGGCGTTATATCTGACAGAAGCTTGTTTGTCTGTTTTTTTCCAAATGTTAATACACAAGTCAAATAATCTTGATTCCTCATGATCACTTAATTCTATTTGCTGCAGAATGATTAAGAATTCCCTTACCTGGTTATCCGGTTTTGAAGGAATGGTGTTGATTATCTTATCCAGATATTTATGTATTCGCTGGTCATTTTTTTCCATACAACTCCATAATAGCCATGCAGCTCTCCATGAAAAAGGTTGTTTATCTGAAATAGCCAAAGTAACAAGCTCTTCAAACTTTTCCGGATGGGATTTAATATGAGCAATCATATCAGCTTTGCTATAATGAGTTAAGATATATTCTAAATTTGTTTCCATGAATGATTTTTAATCCTTAAATAAATATATCTAAATCCATTTTTAGCATCAATTAGCTACTTCAATTTTATTGATGAGCCATATTTGGCTTGCCTAATTGTTTAATTAATCCATTAAAAATAATTCCAAGCAAGAAGAGTACAAGATATCAATAAATTCTTCCCAATAAGCCTTTAGGCCGGAATGTTGCTGTTTGAACAATACTGTTATCTTGTTTTTAATGCTGCTTTCAGGATGAAATTTTTTTTTTGTCTCTTACGCAGTAAATCACATCATAGCCCTTATACTTCAAGATGAGTAATATTCTTTTACCAATATATCCTGTTGTACCGGTGATTAAAACTTTCATATGTTTAAAATTTGTTTTTAGTTGCCAGATGGAACTCTCAAAAGAATTTAATCATCCAAGTGTGTGTGAATTTAGATAATTAGATTCTCATGTTCGTTTCATGTTATAATTTTTTCATAAAAGGTAAACAGTATAGTGAGGGATGTTGATTAGTTAATAAGCTTTTCTGGAAATTGTTAGGACAACTTTGCCTTAAGATCAAGGTTATTAATTAAATCTTACTCGTTATTTTTAAATAAGATTAACTGTTGGTTGATCAAAAGACCATTTGATATATTAATATTGATATGCTAATATTTACTATTGAAATTTAATTTTGGATTCTATTTAAATAATAATTTGTAACCATTTTGTGTATAAGACTGAAAAATTGCAAATGGAGGGCTAATGAAGAAAACTGATTTTTCTCATGGTTTTGGTCAAGGATAAGAAGTGTAGTTGTAAATAAATGTATATAAAAGTGAATTAATGTTTAAAAAATAACCCTTTTAGCGTATAATTTGGTGTTTTTGTATCTTTGCGACGTTAAAATGAATAAGTAAATCATGAAACGCTTAGGAGAACGAATTAAACGTAAAAGAGAGGATTTACATCTGCAGCTCAATGAGTTAGCGAAGATGGTGGGCATTAGCTCCAGTGCACTTTCACAGATTGAAAAAGCAAAAGCACTACCCTCTATCACCAACTTAAAGTTGATTGCAAATCATTTGCATACGACTGTAGGTGAGTTGATTGGAGAGAATGAAGCATTGTCAAATAATCCCCTTAAAAAATATAGTGATATTAGTTTTGTAGAAGAAAACAAATCAGGGTGTTCTTCTTATCTTCTTTCTAATCACGGGCCCAATAAGCACATGGATACACTAATGCTTAAACTCAAGCCCAATGCGACTTCTGAAGGGGTAATACATTTGCATCCGGGGCAAACATTTGTGTTTGTATTGTCCGGAGAGGTAAGTTTAGAGCTGGATGAAAAAAAATATTTGCTTTCTGATAATGATAGCTTTTATTTAAATTCAAACAGACCCTATGAGATTTGTAATGCAATTGATTTAGAATCAAGGGTTTTGTTGGTTACTACCTCCTGAGCAGGATGGGGGTAACGGCAAATTCTATTAAATAATACTTAAGAATTTAAATTTTAACTTAATTTAATTAATCAAGCACTTCATATTTTTAAAGTGGATTAATATATTTGTGGCCGAGTAATTTTTGACTACAGACATACCCAGATAAAAACCATATAACAATTATACAATGAAAGATTTAATTGAGGTATTGAATGGAAAGGGCATTGCCTTGCCAGAAAACGTTTCTAATTTATTAAAAGAAGCTAAAAGTGTTTCTTTTTTTAATACAACAGAAGAACTGGCTAATGCTGCCACTAACGGCAAGGAAAATTTAGAATTTGAAGTAAAATACGATGTTCCTGGTAAAGGTGAATATACAGAGGCTGTTGTTCATCGTGTAAAAAATGGTATTTCAGCTAACTATACTGAGGCATATATGCGTCGTAGAGACCCTGGAACAATGGTTATTGCTGATGATAAACCAACCGATAAAGTACGTTTTGCTGATAAGTTTGGTTATGAGTTCTCTAAAATCCAGGGAGAAACTTTTGACTGGTTGAAGTCTCAGGATTTAGCAGTATTCTTTTACTTTGCAGGTCGTGCCGGAATTGGTTCTTTAGGAATTGCTATTGCCCCGGCTAATGCAGGTTTCTTCGCTTTAGGTTTAGCTATGCTTCAAGAGATGAAATCGATTGATGAACTAGAAGCAGGTATGGAAATTAAATCATCAATTTTTGTGGCTCCGGTTTTCCGTCACACTCACTTTGATGGTAAACAAGTTGTAGTTCACAACCGTACTGAAGAAGTTCACGAATTATATTCTTATAATTTATATCCTGGACCATCTGCTAAAAAAGGTGTTTACGGCGTATTATTAACACAAGGTGAAAAAGAAGGTTGGATAACAGCACACTGTTCTGCAGTAGAAGCTATTTCTCCTTACGATAACATCACTACTTTCATGCACGAAGGTGCTTCTGGTGGTGGTAAGTCTGAGTTACACCAACACATTTTACGCGAGCCGGAAGGAGCTGTGTTATTAGGTCAAAACTCTGTTACAGGTGAAACTAAGCACATCGAAATTCCTAAGTCTTGTGCATTCCGTCCTGTTGCTGATGATATGGCTTTCTGTCACCCTTCTGTTCAGGAGAAAGATGGTAAACTACGTATTGTAGATGCTGAGAACTCTTGGTTTGTACGTGTTGACTCTGTAAACCAGTATGGTGATGATCCAACTTTAGAGAAAACTTGTATTTCTCCTAAAGAGCCATTATTATTCTTAAATATTGATACTAATCCGGATTCAACAGCGCTTATCTGGGATCATATTGAAGATGAGCCAGGTAAAAAGTGTCCAAACCCACGTGTGGTAATCCCTCGTAAGATTATGCCTAACGTGATTGACCGTCCTGTTGCTGTAGACGTTCGTAGTTTCGGTTTACGTGCACCTCAGTGTACCAAAGGTGAGCCTTCATACGGTATTGCGGGTATGTTCCATATTTTACCACCAGCATTAGCTTGGTTATGGCGTTTAGTTGCTCCTCGCGGACACAAAAACCCAAGTATTGTAAGTGATGGTTCTATGCAAAGTGAAGGTGTTGGTTCATACTGGCCATTTGCTACTGGTAAAAAAGTGGATCACGCTAACATGTTATTAAAGCAAATCATTGATACTCCACGTACTACATTTACATTAGTTCCTAACCAAAATATTGGTTCTTGGAAAGTAGGTTTCAAACCTCAGTTATTAATGCGTGAGTACATGACTCGTCGTGGTGCTGCTAAATTACGTGAAGATCAATACCAGGATTCTCGTTGTCCGTTATTAGGTTACGAGTTGAACTACTTAACAATTGAAGGAGCTAAGATTCCTAAGCAATTATTAAAAGTTTACAAGCAACCGGAAGTTGGTGTTGAAGGTTATGATGCAGGTGCTGCTGAATTAACTGAATTCTTCAAAAGAGAGTTAAAGCAATACTTACAACCTGGATTAATGGAAACAGGACGTAAGATTATTGAGGCTTGTTTAAATGACGCAACTATTGAAGAATATAACAAGATCGTACCAATGAGTTTCGAGTACGAGTATTCTTTTAAAACAATAGAGAATTTGTAAGAATATTGCTTACAAAGCTTTGAAATACAGATGACCAATCGTCTTATTTAATGTTAATAAGATGGTTGGTTACAACATATAAACCTCCAGCACTTAGGCAACTTCATTATCATTCGGGCCTATCATAGTGCTGGAGGTTTTGTGTTTTAAATTTCTTAAAAAAGGCTGTAATTAATTTCCTCCAGCCCCATTAAGTTCCTGAACTTTTTCTTTATAAGTGGTATGGCCTGTTTGTTCGGAACGAATACCAAGTAATGACGTTTTGTGCTCCACGGAATATTTTCTGTTCAACCCGCATTATGTATTAGAACTTCGTCATGAACATTGAAAGCACGATAAAACAAGGCTTTACTGAGACGAGGCATAGCATCGTTCTGGTGAGTTGAATTGAAGCAACAAAGTGTCTTGATTTGAAGTGATATCAATGTGTAATAGATTTTCTAATGCATAAAGCGGGTTCAATTTGAACATGTATATGTAATGTTCGAAAAATGCATTTTTTTGAACAAATATGTATGCCTGATGCTTTACATTACTATCCATGTTGTATAGAGCCTAAGCAAGTAAACAAACTAAGTAAATTCTTGCCTTTATTTATCTCCAAACTACATGCTTATCATTAAGTTAACAGACCAGTTATTCGCCATGTTGGTTTGTTAGGATGTTTATGAACCAAACGTTCGGTTTATTTATGTGGCATTAACTTTTAACATCATAATAAATGATTACAACCGATATTGTAAAACAAGTATCTTTTACCGATTATCTAACCTCGTTTAAACAAACATTAAGAAGTGTTTTTTATGAAAGAGATAATATTGAACAGTTTATTCAAAAACGAGGCTTTCCTTCTTTGGTATTAAGAGATATTATGGCTACAAATCCTCTGTCGGTAGGAATTCCGAAAGAATATGGAGGGAGAGGAGTAAAAATGAAGGAATGTATAGGAATGATGGATGCGGCTTCGTATGAATCTTTGCCATTATCCTTAACTTTTGGAATTAACATTGCTTTATTTTTAGAGCCTGTTGCAAAGTATGCCGGTGAGGCTGCCAAAAAAAGTGTTTTCCATAGATTTTTAACCCGACAAAATATGGGTGGCTTAATGATTACAGAGCCGGATTATGGTAGCGATGCTTTGGGCATGCAAACTTCTAATGTAAAGAATGGTTCAAACTATCATGTTAAAGGCGTTAAGCATTGGCAGGGACTAACCGGCTTGGCAGATTATTGGTTAATTACTTCGCGTAAAGCAAATGAAAATGGTAAGTTGGCAAGAGATATCGATTTTTTTATATGCGATGTTCAGCAACCGAACCAACAAATTCATGTAGAAGAATATTATAATAATCTAGGTTTATATCCAATACCGTACGGAAAGAATATCGTTGATGTACAAATTCCTGAAGCCTTTAAGTTAAAACCAGAGTCTACAGGTTTAAATTTGATGATGGATTTACTGCACCGCAGTCGCTATCAGTTTCCAGGAATGGGAATGGGATTCATTCGTCGTATGCTTGATGAAGCCATAGCGCATTGTAAATCGCGTATAATCGGAGGTAAACCGCTGATCACTCTTGATCAGGTTCAACATCAGATTTCAAAAATTCAGAGTGCATTTACCATTTGTTCGGCCATGTGTACAAGGAGCGCAGAGCATGCCGGCATTGAGAATAATTTAGCAGGGGATGCAGTAGAGGCCAATAGTATGAAAGCCTTTGTGACTGACCTGATGCAGGAGTCGGCGCAGATTACTACTCAGTTAAAAGGAGCCAATGGTTATAAGGCCGAAAATGTTAGCTCACGAGGAATTATTGATTCCCGACCATTTCAAATTTTTGAAGGATCAAATGATATGCTATACACACAAATATCTGATTTGGTGACAAAGCTAATGGTGCGTCAAAAGGATATGAATCTTTTGTCCTTTTTGTCGGGATATAAATTGACCAGTCTTGTTGCAGATCAGTTCAGGAACCTGATCGATTTTTCTGTAGACATCAAATCTATCCAACGTAAAAGTGTTGATTTGGGAAAGATAGTTAGTCGCGTGGTGTCGGCCAATTTAATGGTTAATATGGGTGTAAAAGGTTTTAGGCCTGATTTAATCGCCAATAGTTTAGAGATGCTAAAGCAAGATGTTACTATGTTGGTGAGTTCATATAAATTTCAGAATAAGATATCTGCTATAGAAGATTACCAGGATTCAAGTTCGTGGCTGGCCTTTAGTTAAAGCTTAGCTTAAAAGTTAATTAAATCCGAATGTGTATTACAGAATGTAAAGTGCATTCGGATTTTTTATTCCGTGATACTATGTCTTTGCTAATTAGTGTCAGCAAGAAAACTAAGATATTTTTCATGTGCTGGAATCGAAAGGTTCAAGTTCAAGGCCTGGTCTTTTTGAAAATCAAGGAGTTTGCTTTCGTAAATGACTGTTTTCAGAAAGAGCATAATGAAGAATTGTTAAATCACGAACCGCATAAAGATTTTTAAACAAAGTGAGTAAATTGGACTTTTCTGGCAAGCAATAATTAATCAATTCTTATCTTTGGGAATTATATAAAAACTCTGGTATGATTCGAAATATAGTATTGATTGGAGCAGGTAAGCTGGCGACTCAACTGGGATCAAGTCTGTCAAACAAAGGCTTTAATATCCGACAGGTTTATAGCAGAACAGCAGAGAATGCTGAAGCGTTAGCAGATAAGCTTAATGCCTATTGGTGTAATGACTTATCTGAAATGCAGCAGGATGCAGATATGTATATCGTATCTGTCAGCGATTCTGCTTTATCTTCTGTTATTGAGAATATGCCTTCTGTAAAAGGAATTGTGGTGCATACTGCGGGTAGTTTAAGTATGGATATGCTTATTAAATTCGATCGGTATGGAATATTTTATCCATTTCAAACATTTAGTAAAGAAAGAGAAGTAAATTTCTATGAAATTCCTTTGTTGTTGGAGGCTAATGACGATAAAGTAATGGATGATTTAATGGTTTTCGCGAAAAATGTATCAAAAACAGTTTTGCAGAGCGATTCAAATCAGCGACAAAAAATTCATTTGGCGGCAGTTTTTGCCTGCAATTTTTCAAATCATATGTACGCTATTGCCGATGAAATATTAAGTGAAAACAATATTGATTTTGATGTGATCAGGCCATTAATTAAAGAAACGGCTGAGAAAACAGAAGTTTTGTCACCGGTTAAAGCACAAACAGGTCCGGCGGTAAGGGGAGATCAGAATGTTATAGATAAACATTTGAAGCTGTTGGCCAATGATAAAGAATTGGCCGGGTTATATAAAAAGCTCTCCCAAAGAATTATGGATTTAAGCATGAACCATAAAACGGAATCTGAAGAATAATATGGTTTTTAATTTTTTAGAAAAAAGTATAAAAAAGAGGCTGTCTTCTTTGTTATGAGACAGCCTCTTTTTTATCTGTATTCAAGATTATTCAATAATGGTCATTTCATCCAGTAAATAACCTGCTCCGGCAAATTTATCTACCAAAAACAGCACATACCTTATATCTAAGGATATGTTTCTGCATTGTTCGGGATTAAACATTAAGTCGCTCATCACACCTTCCCATGCGCGGTCAAAGTTTACGCCTATTAATTCTCCATTAGCATTTACAACAGGACTTCCGGAATTACCTCCGGTGGTGTGGTTGGTTGCAATAAAGCAAACAGGAACGGTTCCGTTTACCTCGTATTTACCAAAATCCTTGTTGTTATATAAAGTTTTTAGTTTTTCAGGTACACGGTAGTCATATATGTCAGGATTGTCTTTTTCAATGATCCCATCAAGGGTTGTGTAGTTTTGATATTTAACCCCATCTCGTGGAATGTATGATTTTACCTGACCATAGGAAACCCTAAGCGTAAAGTTGGCATCCGGATAAAATACTGCATCTTGCAGGTATTTCATCTGTGCAGCCATATAGTTTCTGTTTAACTTGTTTAATTTGGCATCCAGTGTTTTGTATTTAGGCCAAATGTTGTTTTTGTAAACCTCATAAAAACTTTCAAATAGTACGAGTGCAGGATCTTTGCTTAGTTTCTTAATGCTTTTTTCAGAAAAATCATCAATAAAACGATAAAGAACATCTTTGTTGGTGAACATGCTCTTGGCAAAAACAGCATCAACATATTCCTTGATATCTCCCTTGTATTTTTTATTGACAAATGCATATGTTTCAGGGTGAAATTGATTCGAGATTCTATCTTTATACATCGATAGTAAAGCAGCCGTTAACTCTTTATCTATCGGTTGGTGGTAATCTTTAAAAAATGCATCGTATTGTTTTTTAAGCTTCTGCTTTAACTCTTCAGTCTTATTATAATCTATGGAGTCTGATTCATAAGCCTTTTTAAGGCTATTTAGATAAGCTGAGGCTTTAACAGCTTCCATTCCGTTACGATAAATAACTTCTAATAGAAAATTGTAGGCAAGATCATACTCACCGTAATTTGTATACACTTCTTTGTATTCATTGAGGATGGTGGCATAATTCTGATTTGGTTGTTGAGTAGCCCACAACTGAAAATCTTTTTCAAAATCTTCTTTCTTATCAATGGCATTTAGTTTGTCTAACCCTTTGATTTCTCCAATCCATCGTTTCCATGAGTTTGAGATACGCGCGTATTTTGCTGCATATTGAATGCGAACAGCTGGATCAGCTTCCTGATATCTTTTAATGATATTTAGTTTTTTAGTTCTAATGTCAATGAGCTCAGGATTTACTTTCTCGGTTATCATTTTAAGGTGATATGAAGGTACATATTGCTCGGTGCTGCCCGGAAATCCAAATACCATGGTAAAGTCACCTTCTTCAATTCCTTTGGTAGAGATTGGGAAATGTTTTAATGGTTTGAATGGAACATTATCAGGAGAGTAATCAGCTGGTTGATTGTTTTTATCAGCATAAATCCTGAATAATGAAAAATCACCGGTATGACGAGGCCACATCCAGTTATCTGTATCGCCACCGAATTTACCTATGGCTGAAGGGGGAGCACCAACCAATCTTACATCATTAAATACTTCATTAACGAATAAAAAGTACTGATTGCCATGGAAAAAAGCTTTCACTTTAGCTTTATAGTGATTATCTCTGGTGGCTTCATTAATAATTTTTTCGGAGTTTTTTGCAATGATCTCAGCGCGTTTGTTTTCTGATATTGTGTCTGAAACACCTTCCAATACCAGATCAGTTACGTCCTCCATTCTTTTTAGGAATGTGGTAGATAAGTTCTTATTTGAGAGTTCGTTATCTTTGCTGGAAGCCCAAAATCCGTTGGTTAAATAATCATTTTCTACGGAGCTGTGCGACTGTATGGCGCCATAGCCACAGTGGTGGTTGGTAATAAGCAGCCCTTCGTCGGAAATTAATTCGCCAGTGCAGCCTCCGCCAAAAATAACAACAGCATCTTTCATACTGGCCTGGTTTATACAATATATATCTTCTGCAGTAAGCTTAAAACCTAACTTCTGCATTTCCTCAATATTATATTTTTCTAATAAAATGGGAATCCACATTCCCTCGTTGGCCTTTGTGGCAGAGGAATAGATAACAGAAATTAAAAGTAAAATGATAATCCTTCTCATGACTTCCTTTTAAAATGTTGTGACTAAATTTTAGTGTTTTTGTTTATTGATGGGGCGAATTAAAAATTAATTAACTCAGTATAAAGTTTTTGGACGGGTAATCCAACTACATTAAAATATGATCCTTCAATTTTTTCAATGCCGGTCATACCTATCCATTCCTGAATGCCGTATGCACCAGCTTTGTCAAAGGGTTTATAATGATCTACATAGTATATAATCTCATTTTCGGGCAATTGTTTAAAGAAAACATCTGTGACAACCGAAAACGATTTTCTTTTAGAGCCTGACAATAGGGTTACACCGGTGATTACCTGGTGTTTTTTACCAGATAGTTTTTGAAGCATGTCAATTGCCTCGGTTCTGGTATTTGGTTTTCCCAGAACTTCATTATTGGTACAAACAATAGTATCTGCTGTAATGATTAGTTTATTGCTTTCCTTAACTTCTTCAAGATATGGTTTAGCTTTTAACTCAGATAAATAAGTGGCAATGTCATTGTTTGAAAGGCCTGGAGGATATACTTCGTCAACACCATTTTTACTATCGACAGTAAATTTAATTCCCAACTCACTTAAAAGTTGTGAGCGTCTTGGAGATTTGGATGCCAGTATTATTTGATATTTATTGAGATGATCAATATTCATATGCATTGATTAAAACAGCTGACCTGCTATTAAAATATATAAGATACCCAGTAGCATTATTATTTTGTAAAACGTACTTAGTTTATGGTATGCTTTGGGGGATGATGCTTTAAATAGTACAAACAATGAAACAACAAAAGGAATGGTTACAAGTAGTAATATGTACCAAAAAGAAATGGTATTATGGTTAATGTTGTCGATGTATAGAAAGAGAGCCCAAATAGAAAAAATGGTGAATGATGTTAAAAGGGCTACAAATATTTTGCTGTACTTGATGCCTATTTCAATTGGTAGTGTTCTGCATCCTCCCTGCTTGTCGCCGAATACATCTTCCATGTCTTTAACAACTTCTCTTATAAGTGTAGTTATAAAAGCAAAAAAAGCAAAGCCAAGTGTCCAAAACCAGGCGGTTGAACATGCCTCGCTTTGTATGATTAAACTGCCATGAAAGCGTTCGAGTGAGGCAAACTCCAATGAAACAACCACTATGGCTACCAATGCTGTTAGTCCTGATACAATCAGGTTTCCTATAAAGCCCTGTTTTTTAAAAGTGGTAGAGTAGTACCATAAAAATACAGGTATTAATAAAAACATAAATGCCCATGATTCTTTACGGGTAACATAGGACAAAAACAAACCAATAAAAACACCACAAAAGCTTAAGATGGCATGAAAGAACATGGCTTCTCTACGGCCAAATCCATTGTCAATTACCATTTTATCAGGTCTGTTTAGTCTGTCTATTTTAATGTCGAAATAATCATTAATCACATAACCTGAGGCTGCCAGTAAAACACTGGCTAGCACTAATAATACAAATCTAAAATGTGATAGAGTAGGCTCGTAACCATAGTGTTCCAATATCGGAATAATTAATCCATACCTTATTAAGCTTTGAAATAAAGCAATAATGATAAGGTTTTTAATTCGTATTAATTTTAGAAGAGCAAGCATAAGTGTTATTGTTTTGTTGAATAGATTTAAAGTTGGTGAGCTTACCAGGTATGATCGTATCCCCACTTACCGTGAGCACGCAGAACCTGCTCAATAAGATCTCTTGCACAACCTTCTCCACCGTTCTTATGGCTAATATATTTGCATAAAGATTTGATTTCTTCTACTGCATCAGAGGGGCAAACAGGAACACCCACCGTTTTCATTACCGGATAGTCTGGCAAATCATCACCCATATACATGATTTCTTCAGTTTTTAATCCTCTCTTATTAATCCATTCGTTAAAGTGAATCATCTTTTCTGATGACGCCATGTATATGTCTTCAATACCTAATCCCTGGTATCTCTTTTTTACCGCCATGGTGTTGCCTCCGGTAATAATGGCTACAGGATATCCTAATTTAACAGCCAGTTGTAAAGCATAACCATCTTTAATATTCGCGGTTCTCATTACTTCACCGCTAGGGTGTAATGGCACTATTTGTGCCGAAAGTACTCCGTCTACATCAAAGGCAAAAGCTTTTACCTTCATTAAATCCTCTTTAAAATTACTCATCAGTATTTTGTTTTGATGCGAATTTACAAAATTACATGAGGAATTTCACAGGATAAGCATTTATAAGTATGGGAAGTTGAATTAATCCTGAACAGATTTTTGGGCATAAAAAAAGGTGACCTCATTACAAGATCACCTATACACAATTATAATATCTAATTATTCTCCACTCTTACCATAGTTTGGCAGAACACGAGCACTTGGATCATCCACATCGCAGTTTTCCCATTCTTTGTTTGGCATCCAGAAGTCTTTAATAACTGCTGATCTGCCAGGGAAATGTTTTTCAAAAATATCACGATACATTAAGGATTCCTTAGTGAAAGGAGGACAGTTTGGATATTTGTCTTTAGCGGCAGCTAAATCCTCATCTGTATACATTTTTTCAGCATACGCTTTTAAGTAGTCTACCGAACTGTGTCCTACAGCATCAGAGAAAGCAGCTTTGTCACGGTGTAAAATTTCTTGCGGAAGATAGTCGCCTTCAAAAGCGGCACGTAATAAGTATTTACCTTCGCCATAAGTGTTCATTTTTTTGGCAGGATCAATACTCATGATGTATTTCACAAAATCTAGATCACCGAAAGGTACACGTGCTTCTAATCCACACGAAGAAATACATCTGTCAGCTCTTAATACATCGTATTGGTGAATTTCCTTAAGGCGCTTTTCTGCTTCTTGCTGGAACGCTTCCGGACTTGGAGCAAAGTCAGTATACTTATATCCTAAAATTTCATCAGCAATTTCACCGGTCATTAATACTTTAACATCAGTCTCTTCACTAATATATTTACAAATTAAATACATACCCATTGAAGCTCTAATGGTTGTGATATCCCATGTTTCAATATTGTAAATTAAAGTACTTAATGTATCAAAAATCTGTTGTTTAGTAAACAAAACCTCAGTATGATCAGCACCTAAATAATCTGCTACAATTTTTGCATATTTAGTATCAATAGGATCATCTTCAATACCTACAGCAAATGTTTTAATTGGCTTGTCAAGCATTTTTGCAGCAACGGCACATACTAAACTAGAATCTAATCCACCACTACATAAGAAACCTACAGGAACATCTGCCTGTAAACGTTTTTCGATACCTTCAGTTAATTTCTCATTGATTTTCTGATATATTTCTTCATGCGTATCCATGGCTACCTCGTCAACTTTTGAGATATCGTTGTAACAATGGAATTCTTCTCCGTCAAAATAGTGTCCAGGAGGGAATTGTTTGATATCGCCACACAAAGGATGAAGTGTTTTCATCTCGCTGGCAAACATGATTTCGCCTTTCTCAGAATATCCGTAAAATAATGGGCGAATACCAATGGGATCTCTGGCTGCAAAATATTTTTTCGCAACGGAATCATATATTACACATGCAAATTCAGCATCTAATGATAAGGCTGTTTCTTTAATTCCTTTATCTAAAAATAATGGAATAATAACTTCGCAATCGCTGGATGATTTAAACTCATAAGTTTGTTCGTATTTTTTGCGTAATTGCTGAAAATTATATACTTCACCATTACATACTAAATTGATATTTTTATATATCAAAGGTTGGTTCCCATGGCTGGAAACGTCCATAATACTTAAACGGTGAAAACCCATCCATCCTTCGTTACCGAAATCTCTTACAATTGAATTGTCTGGACCTCTGTATTGGATTTTTTTAAACTCACTGGCAAACAGGAGTTTGTCCATCATGTCACTTCCTGTATATACTGCAAATCCGCACATATTACTAATTAATTATTTATATTTTGTTTATGATTTTTTATTAATTGAGATGTAAAAGTAACTATTTGTAGATAAAAAGCAATAAAAAATAACAAATTAATATTTAAAAGCTACTTTAGGTTACTTTTTGTAATTTGATCTATAAGGAGTTTGAATTGTGAAAATGTTAAATAATTATCGACATTGATGCAAAATAAGAAGGGTGGTTGTTGTTATTAGCGTCTTTTTGTTGTTTGATGCATTATTTAGAGGGGGTGTTGTATGATTTTTGTTAAAAATATATTTTTTAATTACCAAGGGGTGTTGTTGGGTTTACTTATGAATTGTAATTTATTGTAGTAATACTAAATGTGAATTGTAATTTTAGTAAGCTAATTACGCGCTCGATAATTAAGAAAAGTATAAAGTTTAATTTTTTATTGGAAATTATACATTTTTTTACTTTTTTGCACATTCGTAAAGTTTTATTAAACCTTCAAAACAATTTGCCTATAGAACAGATTTACGCTTATTGAAAACGTAAAAACATATAGCATGAAGAACATAACCAGGATGACTGATGATGAATTAGTACAAGAATTCATTGGTGGGAGAGAGGCAAGTTTACAAGTTCTAATTGACAGGCACAAAAACAAAATTTATTCATACATCTTTATGATGGTTAAGCAGCAGGAGCTTGCCGAGGATATTTTTCAGGATACCTTTATAAAGGTAATTA
The DNA here is from genome assembly GCF_005877885.1 of Labilibacter sediminis. Taxonomy (GTDB): domain Bacteria; phylum Bacteroidota; class Bacteroidia; order Bacteroidales; family Marinilabiliaceae; genus Saccharicrinis; species Saccharicrinis sediminis. Next base: position 393,202 of record NZ_VCHY01000001.1, on the reverse strand, counting down.
ACAACCTGAAGAGAGGTAAGTATGTTGAAAATGGTCGTTTTACCTCATGGGTAATGCGCATAGGCCATAACTTAATCATTGATTACTATCGTAAGCAAAAGCATTTGCAGGTTGTTTCTAATGATGCCAATGAGTATGATTTATTTAACTCTACCAAGTATTCAGAGTCAAATGTAGAAGATAAGATGGTTTATTCTCAAATTTTATCAGAGGTAGTTGAGTTAATGAATTATTTACCAGATAACCAGAAAGAAGTGGTGAGGTTACGTCATTTTATGGGGTTGAGTTTTAAAGAAATAGCTGAAGAAACCGGAGTTAGTATAAATACGGCATTGGGACGTATGAGGTATGCTTTAATTAATATGCGTACTGTGGTTGAGGAGCAAAAATTGTCATTAACTCCATAGTAGTTGCAATATAAATATAAATTGGGCGTTTGTTATTTTGATGAATAAATAAGAAATGCCTATGAATTCAAATTTTACTGCGGATTTGGCTAAGCTTGAAGAATATAGCTTAGCATTAATTAATTTTTTCGATAAGATGCCTGATAGTTTCTTTAATGATGAAACTATGCAACCCTCTGAAAGGACAGTGAACAATATTTTGAATTATTCCAAAGGAAAGAAAAAACCTTTCAATAATGATTCAAGAATATATCGCTACATGGTAAATTAATACTATGCAACTTATCTGATAGTGTATTGTAGGGGAACTTATTCATAAAAAGTATCTTCAAAAGCAATGTATTCCTCTTTTTTTAGCAGGTTCCTTTTTATATAGGCGCCTAAAAAGCCTGAGCCATAACCACCAAGTTGTGTAAATGATGCTACTATGGCTACCAAAGAAGTTGTAATTTCTTTAGTTTTTAAAAGTGCGTCAATAAATAGTGTTAGCGGTGGTATAGCTAATAATATATAAGCATGTGGAATAAATAGCGATAAAATCGTCCAAAGAGGGTAGCCAACAGTAAATGCAGCTGGCATCCAGTGTAGTAATTTTATTGTTCCCGGGTGACGATGTTCGAGGTGAATGCGGGCGATACCTGAATTATATACCTGTTTAAAAAAGGATTTAAAGGTGTTTCTTCGCTTATGAAAAACCCAGGCATCGTCAATAAGCATTGTTTTGTATCCGGATTCAATAATTCGCATACTAAAGTCTAAATCTTCACCGAACCTCATTTTTGCAAATCCTTTCAGTTTATTGAAGACTTCTCTTTTAATGCCAAAATTAAAACTGCGAGGGTAAAACTTATCAAGCTTCTTTTTGCCTCCTCGTATTCCTCCCGTAGTTAATGTGGAGGTCATTGAGTAACTAATGGCTTTTTGGATCGTGTTGAAAGAATCATTCGCTTTATCAGGTCCACCAAAGCTGTCTGTTTGGTCAATTAATTTATCTACCTCTATAAAGTAATCGGAGGGGATTAAACAGTCTGAATCAAAAAATACCAAATATTCTCCAGAAGCGTATTGAGCTCCCAGGTTTCTCGCAAATCCGGGACCGGTATTGTCTTGGAAAAAATAGGAAATTACAAACTTGTCTTTGTAATGGAGACAAATGGATTCTGCCGATAAATTAGACCCGTCCTCAATAACAATTACTTCAAAATCAGAGTAATTTATATGGGTTAAACTTTCTAATAATTCATCTATTTCCTGAGGGCGATTATATACGGGAATAATAATTGAGTACTTGGGCATCGTGGTATTTTTGACGCAAAGATATAATTATTGTCATATGTTCATAATAATTAGGTGAATTTTGGAATCAGTATGTAGTTTTTGGGCTACAAGTTCCCTTTTTATAAAAAAATAGCCTGAATTTTGTTTTCAGGCTATCTTGTATAACTGTAATAAAATTATCGGGTAAGGTCCGTTGTAAGATACATCATTGGATCTCCAATAATGTCTTGGTATTTTGGACGGTACCGGTTAGTATCGTAGTATTTTGCAACGTTTACTTTTTTAATACTTTCCCCTTTGGCATCTTTTTTTACTGCTTCAATAGAAACATAGTCAAACTTGCCATTCTTGATACAAACCATATGTCCGGATTCGCCTCTTTTTATCAGGTCAAGAGCCATATTGGCATAGGTTGTGGGAATAATTGAATCAAGGGCATCTGGTTGTCCTGAACGAACGAGGTAACCTAGTTTTTGGTTGATAATATTAATCTCTTTGCCTCTGTTGAATTTCGGAGAGTATCGTTTTAATTCTTTTCCTATCTGTTCTCCAATACCTCCTAATTTTTTATGGCCAAATGCATCAACTTCGGCGTTAGCATAGACTATATCCTGACCGTCGAACGTGGCTCCTTCAGAAACAAGCACTACAGCATAATTACTTGGGTTGTTTATCCTGTCTTCAACCATTAATGCGGTTAGTTGCTCAGGGTTGATAGAGTATTCAGGAATTACACATCGATCGGCGGCACCTCCAATGGTCGGTAGTAAAGCCGAGAAGCCGGCATTGCGTCCAAACACTTCCAGTACTAAAAAACGTTCGTGTGAACCTGCGCAGGTTCTAAGTTCGTGAGTAAGTTCAATAGTTCGGGTAATGCAGGTGCTAAAGCCTATACAGTATTCAGTACCTGGCACGTCCCCGTCCATGGTTTTTGGAATTCCAATCACCTTAATACCTTCATTATGTAATCTGACAGCATAACTTAACGTATCATCTCCACCAATGGGAATTAAATAATCAATACCCATGTACTTCAGGTTGGCCACAGCTTCTTCTGTTAGATCGTTGTATTCGTCCGAATAAGCACCGACTAAGTGGTCCGGAATATCTTTTAAGGCTACTTTTGTCGCTTTAGTTCTGCTCGAATGAAGAAATGTTCCGCCTGTTCTTCCAATTTTATTTACCGTTACTTCCTTAAGAGGTATGCAAAAGGGTTGTTCATCTTTGGGTTTAGATCTATCAATACTTATAACGCCTTTCCACCCACTTTTTATGCCAAGTACATTATATCCTTCTCTCAAAGCTCTGAGTGTTACCGCTCGTATTGCAGGGTTTAATCCGGGTACATCACCACCTCCTGTTAAGATGCCAATGGTAAGTCCATTTTTGTTCATAGGAATAAATTTAGTTAGTAAACGGGTTTGTAAAACAGTGTCTCATAAAGATATAAAAAAGCAAGGAATAAAAAATAATAGAGAAGGTTCTTATTTAAGTAGTTGTGTAGTAAAAATGAGGTGATAATAAAAGAGTTTAAATAACTGTTAAATTGTAAATTAAAAGGGTGTTTTTTTTTCAAAATCGAAAAAATATGAGCAATTTTGCAACTTCTTAAAAATAATACCTCAAAAATAATAGGTTTGTATCATTTTAAACCTTTGATTTTGAGGTGAAGCATAGGATTAAAAAACGATTATTTTCTAAAAACTATATTTAATATTTGGATAAGATGATTAAAAGTCCACTTCAAATCGCACGTGAGAGTTACTCTCCAAAATTACCTGCAGCACTTAAAGGTTCAGTAAAAATTGTAGAAGGAAAAAAAACAGAATCTGTAGCTGATCAGGCAGATATTGAAAAACTTTTTCCTAATACATACGGAATGCCTGTTTTAAATTTCGAAGAAGGTGATTCTACAGCTAGTTCTAAAGCAATCGGTGTTGGTTTAATTTTGTCAGGAGGACAAGCTCCAGGTGGTCACAATGTGATTTCTGGTATCTATGACGGATTAAAAAAGATAAATCCTGAAAACAAAATTTTTGGTTTCTTAGGTGGACCAGGAGGATTAGTTGATAACGACTATGTAGAACTTACTGATGATGTTGTTGATCATTATAGAAATACTGGTGGATTTGATATCATTGGTTCAGGTAGAACTAAATTAGAAGAAGAAGCTCAATTTGATAAAGGTCTTGAAAACTGTAAAGCTTTAGGTATTGATGCTTTAGTAATTATCGGTGGAGATGATTCAAATACCAATGCATGTGTACTTGCTGAGTACTACAAGCAAAAAGATGCCGGAGTACAAGTAATTGGTTGTCCTAAAACAATTGATGGTGACCTTAAAAACGAAATGATTGAAACTTCATTTGGTTTTGATACTGCTTGTAAAGTTTATAGTGAGCTTATTGGTAACATCCAGCGTGATGCTAACTCAGCTAAAAAATACTGGCACTTTATTAAATTAATGGGACGTTCTGCTTCTCACATCGGATTAGAGTGTGCTTTACAAACTCAGCCTAACGTAACTATTATTTCTGAAGAAGTTGAGGCTAAGAATATGAGCCTTGATGAGATTGTTGATTACATTGCTAATATTGTTGCTAAGCGTGCTGCAAATGGAGATAACTTTGGTACAGTACTAATTCCTGAAGGATTAGTTGAATTTATTCCAGCCATGAAAAAGTTAATCTCTGAGCTTAATGATTTGTTAGCGCACCACGAGGCAGAGGTAAATGTAATTGAAACAAACAAAGAGAAAAGAGACTTTGTTGTAAATAAGCTTTCTGAAGAGGTTGCTTCTGTATTTAAGAGTCTTCCAAATTCATTTGCTAACCAATTAATGCTTGATCGTGATCCGCATGGTAACGTACAGGTTTCTATGATTGAAACAGAGAAGCTATTAATTGATATGGTTAAAGCTAAGCTTAAGAAAATGAAGAAAGCTGGTGAGTATGCAGGTAAGTTTTCTGCTCAAGGTCATTTCTTTGGATATGAAGGTCGTTGTGCAGCTCCTTCAAACTTTGATGCTGATTACTGTTACTCTTTAGGATATACAGCTTCTATATTAATTGCTGAAGGTAAAACTGGTTATATGTCATCTGTTCGTAACTTAACTGCTTCTGCTGATCAGTGGATTGCAGGAGGTGTACCTGTAACGATGATGATGAACATGGAAAAACGTCATGGTCACATGAAGCCTGTTATTCAAAAAGCTTTAGTAAGATTAGATGGAGCTCCATTTAAAGCTTTAGTAGCACAACGTGATGATTGGGCAACAAACACTAAGTATGTATACCCTGGTCCAATTCAATATTTTGGTCCTAGCGAAGTATGCGACCTACCAACAAAAACGTTGATCGAAGAAAGTAAGTAGTCAATACGGCTTTTTAAGACATATTAAACCCACAATTAATGTTGTGGGTTTTTTTATTCTTTTTATTTGGGAATGCCTTTTATTTACCAAATCAATTCATTTTATTTGTATAGTTGTAAATACGTATTAAAGTATTTAATAAAGTAATTCCCTAATGTCAAAAATAATAACTTTATCTGAAGCAGCTTCAATAGCTTTGCATGGTATGGTTTTGGTGGCCAAAACAGAACATAAATTGAATGTTAATCAAATTTCTGAAATGATTGATAGTTCAAGGCATCATGTAGCAAAGGTTTTTCAACGCCTTGCGAAGGAAAATTTTGTTAGTTCAAATAGAGGCCCAAGTGGAGGTTTTATTCTAAAAAAGGAACCCAAAGATATAACTTTGCTGGAGTTATATGAAGTTATAGAAGGACCTGTAGAAGTTCAGGGATGCCCGGGAAGCAAAGAAAGATGTCCTTTTGACAATTGTATTATGGGGGATTTGGCTAATGCAATGGCCTGTGAATTTAGAGATTTTTTAAACAGACAAACTTTAGCTGACTATATTTAGTCAGCCTGATTGATTAAGTTGACTGTGGCGCACCCCATAAGAGCTGCAGTTTCAGTTCTTAAGCGAGCTTTTCCCAAACTTATTTCTTTTGCGTTATTATCTGTTGCCAGCTGAACTTCGGCCAAAGAAAAATCACCTTCCGGGCCAATTAATATGGTAACATCGCTATTCTCAGGATAACACTTTTTAAATAGTTCTTTATTAGAATTATGGCAGTGAGCAATGTATAAGTTTTTGCTTTGCTTTTTAATAAATTCCTTAAAGGATATCATAGGATGGAGGATTGGGCGGTATGCTTTTAGGGATTGTTTTGCTGCAGCAGTAATTACCTTCTCAAGCCTTTCTGGTTTAATTACCTTTCTTTCTGAATGTTCGCAAAGTATTGGCGTTATTTGTTCAATGCCAATTTCTGTTGCTTTTTCCAGGAACCATTCAAACCTATCTATGTTTTTAGTAGGAGCCACTGCCATGTGTAACGAAAATGGGCGGGGAGTTTCAGTTTGCGTTTCCGTGATATTGAGCGTACATTTTTTCGGGTTGGCATCAATAATTTCTGCAGTATAGAAGTTACCATTGCCATCCATAATATGAATGGCGTCGCCTTGTTTTCGTCTTAATACACGAACGCAATGTTTGGACTCTTCAGGACTTAAGGTATTGCCATTCGTAGAAAAGTTGGGCTCAAAAAAAAGATGCATATCAAAATGTTTATCAATCCGGATTTTTAACAGAACTGCAAATATAAATTAAATATGCATTGATTTCTTTATTAGGTGCTCTTGATGTGGTAACTTTACGGTAAATTCCGAACCTTTATTAATTTCTGATTTTACCGAAATATTTCCGTCCAGTAATTGTACTAAACTTTGGGTGATGGATAATCCTAAGCCAGTACCAGAAAGTAATTTCTTAGAGGATTTTTCAGCTTGCCTGAACCTTTCAAAAATAATCAGTTGATCTTCCTTGGCAATTCCCTCTCCGGTATCAATAACATTAAATATGAGATCGTAATCTTCAGAAAGGTCGTAACTTAAATTAACTGTACCTTGCTGGGTGAATTTAATGGCATTGGAAATTAAATTTAAGAGTATTTGTTCTAGTCTAAATGGATCGCAATCTATTATAAATTCTTCTAATGGATTTAATTTATCTATTTTAAGTGTAATTTTTTTGTTTTTAGATTTGATTAATGCATTTCCGGTAAATTCAAGATTGTCTAATAGTTTATTGAGATCAAACTTTTCTTTTCTAATAGTTAACTGACCGGATTCAATTTTAGAAATATCTACAATGTCGTTGATGATGTTTAGTAAATTTTCGCCGCTGTTCTTTATTTGACAAAGATATTTTTCTTTTTCTTCAGAGCTTAAGTCGTCAGAGTGAAGTATATCTGAAAAACCAAGAATGGCATTCATTGGGGTACGTATCTCGTGACTCATATTGGCTAAAAACGAAGATTTTAACCGGTCACTTTCTTCCGCTCTCGTTTTGGCAATTTTAAGTTGTGATTCAAATTCTTTTTGGGCAGATATATCCATTAAAATACCGGTGATTCGAACCGGATTGTCATGACTGTCTCTTTCGGTTATTTTACCATGTATGGCAAAGTATTGTACTTGGTTATTTTTTTTATACAGTTTAATCTCTGAATGAAATAGGGGTGTTTCACCTCTTAAATGAGATAATAGAGCTTCTTTTACCTGGGCAATGTGTTCGGGATAAATAAATTTTCTCCAATTACTTAAGTTAATGTCCAGAGAGTCTGATGGTTTGTAACCTAGTAAAATGGCCAAATTGTTATTGAAAACGATTTTTCTGTCGTTAATCAATACATCCCATAAGCCTTCATTGGCACTATTTAGGGCTAACTCAAGCCGTTTTTCACTATCAAGAAGTTGTAATTCTATTTTTTTTCGTCGAATGATATTTGTGACTAAAAAAAAGTTTACCAGAAGTAATACAATAAGGGTGGTCAGGAAGAAGATAGTTTGGGTTTTAAATTTTATCCAAAAGGGTATTTCTTTATTTATAAAAATGGCTGTTGAAGGTAAGTTACTGCTGTTGAGATTGTATTTTTTTATAACCTTATAATCAAAAATCTCTTTATGGATGGAATTGGTAAAGGTGGGAACTCTTGTGCCTGGTTGTTCTATTCTTAGCGCTAGCTGTTTAGCAGCCTCAAATCCCTGGTCGTAACCTGCAATAACGGATCCCCCAACTTGCAAATTGCCAAACAAAAAATCCCAAAAGCTATATACGGGTATTTCAATTTCCCGAAGTAATTCATCCGCGATTACTTTTATATCTAAGGGGATTTTCCTGGTATTAGGATAAAGACTCAACAAAATAATGGCTTTGTTGGAAGTAGATGTTTTTTTGAGTTTATTATTCAGTAATTTATAATCCATTCCATCTAATACCTTATAAGGAATTGTAGAGTCAAACTTATTTAACCCGTCTATAAATTGGTTTAAAAAAATTTTTCCTGATAGAGTTTGGTCAGATATTATAATAAGTGAGTCAACATTAGGCTGAAGTTTTACCAGACATTTCAAAGTGTTCTTTATATCAATTTCTTCTTTAATAGCTTTAAAACGAGCAGTGTCAAATTCGAATGCTTCAATATTGTTTACACCACAAACACTTACCGGGATATTGTTATTCCATATATTGTCACCTTTTTCAAGAAAAAACTCAAAGGCGTAATTGTCAGAGCAGATTATTCCGTCAAAATCTAATTCACCATACTTATATTTAAACAGGTTGGTAAGTTCGTAAAAGTAATCCTTCTGTTGGAAGCGTTTGAAATCCATAAACTCTACAAAAACCCTGTATTTGTCTTGATCGCCAATGCCATCAATAACTCCGTTTGTAACATCGTTAGTCCATTTATAACCTATGTGGTAAGAGTTTAAAAGTAGTATGTCTTTTATTTCTTTTCCCAACGTGTACTGTAGAGAAAAAGCTAATAAAATAAAGGTAAGTAGTACTTTCATCAGATTGGATTCTTTAAGCTTACATAAAGATAAAAAAAAGAATCAGCACTGTTTTTATGATCTACACTATTTTGATGAATAAGAAATTTGAGAATAAAGTGAAGGATTGTATCTTAAATGTCGTCTAAAAAAGAAATCGATTGAATAAAGGATGAGCCAGATAGAAGAACAGAATGTTGTTAATCAAATATTGAATGGAAACATTCATGCTTTTGAACTCATAGTTAATGATTTTAAAGAGCGTGTAATAAACATCTGTTTTTCTTATACCAATGATTTAACGGATGCTGAAGATATTTCGCAAGAGGTATTTATAGAGGTGTATAAATCGTTGCATCAGTTTAAAAAACAAGCATCTCTGGCAACATGGATATATCGAATTGCTTCAAATAAGTCAATCGATCATATTCGTAAAAGAAAACGATTAAAAAGAGGAAGTGAACTGACAGGTTATCTCGAAGATCAAAAAAATATTGATTGGGTTACACAAAATCAGTCCACTCCGATGGATGAAGTAATTCAGATACAACGTAAGGAACTTTTGTACTATGGATTATCAAAATTACCTAAACGACAAAAGGAAGCATTTGTTTTAACCCAAATAGAGGGTTTTGACCAAAAGTCGGCAGCGGAGATATTGGAAACTTCGGTAAAAAGTATTGAATCATTAGTAATAAGAGGAAAAAAGAAACTAAAGTCGGTTTTGGAAAAACAAATTAAGTACTATTTGTGATTTAAGTGAAGGTTTTTGATAGAATTAACGTCTAACTAATAAAAGAAGGTAGAATGAAAAAGCGGAATAATAATATAGATAGGGAGGTAGAACAAGTTATTCATAGTGGATTGAATAATAATAGGGTGCAAACAAGTCCGTTTTTCACTACTCGCGTTATGGGAAGGGTAGAGCAGCTGGATAGTAAGAGTGATTTTTTTAACAGGCTTGCCTTTGTTGTAAAACCGGCTTTTGCAGTTGTGATTTTAATTAATGTGATTAATTTTTTCTTATATCGTAATACAGAAATAAATGTATATGCGGATAATACAGAAAATCAGTATGAATTAGTAATGGGGGAATATTCATCAGTAAGTGCAGATTTTATAGTTTCTGATGATTTTTTAACTGCTAATTAAAACAGAAAGTTATGTCTAAGAAATATTATCTGATAATGATTGCCATTCTGGTTGTTTTAAACATTTTTTCATGGCGCATTTGGTGGTCATATCCTCCGATGAAACCATTCGCTTCTTCAGAAATGCTGGATCATGAGAGGGGGCGTAAAGAAGGCAGGGGAATGAAAGTATTGGTAGAGAAGTTAAACTTAAGCGATGAGCAAAAAAAAGAGTTTGAGCAATTAAGAAAAGATTATTTCTCAAAATTGCAAGGTATTGATAGTGAGATGAGGCCTTTACGTGCGGAAGTGTTAAGGTATTCACTGAAAGAAAATAGCAACGAAAAGAAAGATTCGATCTTTGATTTAATGGTTAATTATAAAATGAAGTTTGAGTTGGAAACCTTTAAGCACTTTAGTGATATGCGTAAGTTGTGTACAGAGGAACAAAAGCTTGTTTTTGACACCTTGATAACGAACATGTTTAATAGGTCAAACCGTTTTCGCGATCATAAATCAAAGGGCAGAAAACCAAAGGGTAATGACATGATGAATCATTCTATTCATCATTAGGGAAATACGTAAATAAAGTAATATAAATATGAATAGTTTACAGAATGCCATTATGTGAAAATGGGAAAGGTATGCATAGTTATTAAAAGAATTGTTTAATTAAAATTTATTGAGATGAATGCAAATAAAGTATTTAGGTTGGTTGCAGCTGCAGGGTTAGTAGTTGTTTTGATAATTGGAACATCATCAGGTTTTCGTTCTGAGGATAAACCAAAGGAAGGTTGTAAAATTGAACGTCGAGGTCCGGGAGCGATGGGGCTTATGGATTTAACGGATGCGCAGAAAGAACAAATGAAATCATTGAAATTGCGTTTTATAAAAGAAATCACTCCTATTAAAAATGAGTTAGGTGTTAAATCAGCTTCTTTAAAAGCTGTTTCGACAGGAGATAATGTGGACTCTAAAAAAGTATATAAATTACTTGAGGAGATAGGATCTTTAAAAGTTGAAATGAGTAAAAAGCATTTTGACCATAAGCAATCGGTTCGTGAGTTGTTAACAGAAGAGCAAAGGGTACTGTTTGATGCTCATTCTGGAAAAAGGCATGAAATGGGTAAAAGAAAAGGCATGAAACCTCATGGTGAGCGAGGTAACATGAAACAAAAGCATAACAAAAGAAGAGCTTATCATCATAGTGTGGATGCTGAGTAGTATCTATTAGATAAAAGAAAGAGTTGAGGTTTTATTTGACCTTCACTCTTTCTTTTTATATGATTTGTATCTGTTATGTTTCTGGTATTTACTGGTTTAAAACATTATATTAGATCATAGTCGAATTTTCATCCTAAAAACAAATTCAATTGAATATCTCCATTCAAAATTTAAGTAAAGTTTATAATAATAACTTTCAGGCGCTGCATAAGGTAAGTTTAGATATAGAAACAGGGATGTTTGGTTTACTGGGACCCAATGGAGCAGGTAAATCAACATTAATGAAGATTCTGGTTACCTTGCTTCAACCTTCTGGTGGTAAGGTGTTGGTAAATGGTGTTGACCTTAGTAAAAGTAGAAAAGAGGTGCGTTCAATCCTGGGATATTTACCACAGGATTTTCGTTTTTTCGCCAAACTCAAAACATACGAGTTTTTAGATTATGCAGCTTCCTTAGCAGGTATTAAGAGTCGTAGGGAAAGGAGAAATGAGATAGAAAAGATGTTAGAAAAGGTTGGACTGTTTGAAGTAAGAAACAGATATGCCAGTAAGCTGTCAGGAGGTATGAAAAGACGATTGGGTATTGCACAGGCAATTATTGGTGAGCCTAAGCTGGTTGTTGTTGATGAACCAACAACGGGTTTGGATCCGGAAGAAAGAATTCGTTTCCGTAATATCTTAGCAGATTTAAGTCAGAAGGATGTGATTATTATTCTGTCTACCCATATAGTGGGAGACATCTCAAGTACCTGTAATCAAATGGCATTGTTAAATCAAGGAGAAATAGGTTTTCATGGTAATCCTGATGAATTTATAAATCTATCAAGAGGAAAAGTATGGAAAACAGAAGTTGGCTTTGATCAGATGCAGGAGTTTAATCAGAAATATCCGGTTATTTCAACCATTCCTGTAGCTAACGGGTATGAAGTTGAATTAATATCCCCGCATAACAGTGATTTTAAAGGTGTGCAGATAGAACCAAACCTGGAGCATGCCTATGTTTATTTTATGGAATACGAATCGTCAAAAATACCTCAATAATGACTTTTACGAACCCTATTTTTACAGTGGCAAGGTTTGAAATGAAAACCCTTCTGAGAAGTTGGTTTTTTAGAATATTTGCAGCTTTAGTAATCATCATTCTTGTTTTTATGAACCTGCTTATGTCTACGGAATTAGGACGAACAGGTTGGGGGGCAAGAATGCTTGCTGGCGGTTTACCATATTTAAACTTGTGGATGCTGAATGTAGCTCAATCCATTATTGCCATATTTTTGTCTTCTGATTTTTTAAGTCGCGATAAAAAGCTTGATACCACTGAGGTTATTTACGTGCGAAGCATGTCAAATTTTCAATATGTTTTTGGTAAATCCCTGGGGATACTACTGGTTTTTGGCTTATTAAACCTGGTTGTATTATTCTTTACTTTTGTCATTAATCTCATTAGTCCGGATGCTGGTTTTAGTGCAATAACATATTTGGCATACCCATTCATTATTTCCATACCAACCTTAACCTTTGTACTTGGATTATCTTTTTTAGTAATGCAGCTGGTACGTAACCAGGCCGTTACCTTTATACTTCTTTTAGGATATATAGCAACCGTATTATTTTATCTTCAGGGCAATCATTATGGAGTTTGGGATTATCTTGGGTTTTATACGCCCATGGCTTTTTCTTCGTATATAGGTTTTGATAACATTCAACAACTGTTCATCATCAGAGGAGGCTATTTTGTAATAGGTGTAGCGCTTATGCTTTTAACGGTTGTGAAGCTTCCGAGGATTACTCAGTCAGATAAGGGATTTAGGTTATTAGTGTTTGCACCTGTAACCTTGATATTTGTGTTTATAAGTATGTTTTCATACCATATATGGCATCAAGTTTCTATTGACAGGCAAGTTTCTGAAATGAATGAAAAAGAAAAGCAATTACCTATTAAAGCTGGATATCAGATTAGTCATTACCAAATAGATATTACTCACCAGGGAAATGAAATAAAAGGTAGTATAGAAACAACAATAAAGGCAAATGTTGGTACAACACTTCCTGAAGATTTAAAATTTTATTTAAACAACGGTTTAAAGGTTAATAAGGTGGAGCTTGATGGTGTAGCCCTTAACTATCATCAATATTTAAATTTAATTGAGATTACTACAGATAAGAAACCAAGCGCAGGTGTCAATTTAAGGATGGAATATGAAGGTAACCCAAACGACCAGTTGGCTTATTTCGATTTGGGAGAGGAAGAAAGAAAGGAATTAAACAGAGTTGATCCGCTGATCGCAGGAAACAAAAATGTTATCGTTAGGCCTAATTATTTATTATTAACAAAAGAATCGATGTGGTATCCAATAGTTGCAGAACGCAATGCCTTTAGATTACCACAGTTTTTTACCTTTGATTTAAAGGTGACAACCTCAGAAAATTTGACTGTGCTCGCTCAGGGCGATAAGCAAAATCCTGATAAGGGACAATCTAAATTTCGTTCATTACAGCCATATGCTAAAATATCGGTAGTTGCCGCTCCTTACATTCAAAAATCCGTTCAGGTAGATTCTGTAGAATATTCTATTTATTTAAAGGAGGATAATGATTTTATAGGGAAATATTTTAAAAATTTACCTGATACTTTACCGGTACTAATACGTGAGCTTAAAAATGATTATGAACGTAAATTAGGTTTAACTTATCCTTATAAGCGCTTATCAATTGTTGAAGTTCCAATACATTTTAAGTCATTGTTTAGAAGCTGGGCCTTAACCAATGAAAATAGTCAGCCCGAAATGATTTTTGTGCCGGAATCAGGAGTGGGCATTAATGATTTAAATCTTGCCAGAATATCATTGACAGAAGAGAGGAATGCCAAAAAAAATAATGAAGAAATTATTCCAAAGGAAAAGGAAGCCAGGATTTTTTTACGAGTTGTAGGAAACACATTTGCACAGCCAGTTTCCAGAAGAGGGTATTTTAGTCGTAATAATGTAGGACGAACAATAGATGGATGGAGTCCTTATTCTTTATTTCCGCTATTTTATAATTATTCATATGCAGTAAAAGAAGAGGGTTTGCCTTTTTATAATATGTGTTTGGAGTCTTTTATGCTATCCCGAATTCATTCAACAAATCCAAGAATGGGAAGAATGAGTTCAAATGATAAGTCCATTTTATTTTTAAGGAATCACACCGGAGATATTGTAGAATTAACGGATAAGGAAAATCTGGATATTAGTATTGCAGACATTATTGTTACGATAGGCAATAATCAGTTTGCAACAGCACAGGCTCGAATCGGTTATGATGCTTTTAATGATTATGTCGATAGCTTGTTATCCGTTAATGATCGTATAATTGATAGTAAGGTTTTTAATGAGGTTGTGAAAGGCAATTCTTCTAACATATCAGATAATGAAGTTGAGCTAAAACTGCCTTCGTTTATTTTTGGTAATTATGATGTTTATGAGTTTAAGGATGGCAATAGAAAAAGGTTTTTTATTGGTTTAAATCTGATGAATGACGGAGAGGAGGATGGCATTGTAAAAGTATCTGTTTATGGAGGAGGGAGAGGTGGTCGTTCTGGCGAAAGAAGAGGCGGTGGAGGACCTGGTGGCCAGGGTGGTGGTAATCGGGGCCGTGGTAATATGACACCTACCTATGAAGATATTTTCCTGGTTGAGAAAGACAAAAGCAATCGTATTGGAATAGTGTTGGATAAACCACCTCGAATGATGTCAGTACACACTTATTTATCAAAGAATGTACCTTCTGATATTCGATTTCCTTTGGCTGATTTTTCAGAAGCACCTAAAGGGCTTGAGACTTTTATGGGCATAAAAGAAGTGAGTGAAGAAATAAAACTGGTTGAGGATAATGAAATAGTGGTGGATAATGAGAGTGAAGGTTTTTCGGTGGTGAATACAAGTGGAAGAAAAACATTGAAGGAAATTATACTTAGTAGTAAGGATAAAGAAAATGAGGATGATGATTCGGAATATAAAAATTTGTCATTTTTTAGGCCGGCTTCCCGTTGGACACCTGTACTAAACTCTTTGGCTTATGGCAAACATGTAAAATCTATGGTGTATAAAAAAGCCGGAGATGGAAGTGGAAAAGCAAAGTTCTCTGCTGAACTAAAAATAAGCGGCCGATATAACGTGTATGCTATGGTACCTTCACAACGACTTGGTAATTTTAGGAATCAGGATCCGGAAGATGCCACATACTCATTTTCGGTTTATCATGATGATGGTAAGGAGGTTATTGAAGTCCCCGTAGATAATGACAGATCAGACTGGGTATTATTAGGAGAATACTATTTTTCAGAAGGGGAAGCGATTGTGGAGTTATCTGATCAAACAACAAAAAATGTTGTGATTGCAGATGCCGCAAAGTGGGTGAAATTATAGAAAAAGAATAGCCATTAAATAAAGTTTAAGGAATGAAGTTAAAATCACTAATTGTATTATTATCAATACTTGTTTCTGTAAATGCAATAGCCCAAAGAGTTATGTCATTGGAGCAAGCTATTGAGCAGGCAATGAAAACCAGCCCAAATATTCAGCAGTCCAGGTTGTCGCTTACTCAAAATGAAGAACGGTTAAAAGCGCAGAGGGCGGCATTAAAATCAAATTTTAGTTTAAATGTTACACCCCTGCAATATTCGCACGACAGGCAGTTCAATAATCAATTATCAAAGTGGTATACCATTGAGAACTATGGTAGTTTAGGTAATTTTCAGGTAACTCAACCTATTTTATGGACTGATGGAGTTTTAAGCTTAAACAATACATTCAGTTATACAAATAATAACAGTACCAGTGATAATGGTTTGGAGGGATTTAAAGGTTTTAGTAATAATTTAACCTTAAAACTTGATCAGCCTTTATTTACATATAACAGAACCAAACTTGAATTAAAAGAGCTGGAACTGAATTACGAGAATTCTGCTTTAAGTTACGCTTTGCAAGAGCTTAATGTTGAGAATATGGTTACACAGTCTTTTTATAAGGTATATCAAACCCAAATGGCATTAAATATTTCTCGAGAGGAGTTTGAAAACCGCAAGCAAAGTTATGATATCATAAAAAACAAAGTCGATGGAGGGTTAGTGGCTAAAGAAGAGCTTTATCAGGCGGAGTTGGATATGTTATCGAGTGAAGCTAATATGCAGGATAATCAGGTGACTTTTGAAAATGATAAAGACAATTTTAAGCAGATGCTTGGTATTGATCTGGAAGAGGAAATTATGGTGCTGGCTGATATTTCGGTTTTACCGGTAGATGTTGATTTACCCAGAGCTATTTCCGAAGGCTTAAGTAATCGGATGGAAATCAGGCAACGTGAAATAGAGATTCAGACAGGACAATTTGATCTGATAAAGACAAATGCCTTAAATGAGTTTCGCGGTGATTTAAGTCTGGAGGTAGGGGTTTTTGGAGAAAACGAACAACTGCCCAATATTTATGATGATCCAACAAATAACCAAAAAGTTCAGTTAGGTTTAACGATACCTCTTTGGGACTGGGGCGAAAAAAAAGCCCGCCTAAGGGCATCTCAAGCCGCACTGGAAATGAATTATAATGACCTGCGTGATGAGGAAGTGGGTATTAAGTTAACCATACGTCAGGTATACCGAAGTCTTCAAAATCAATTAAAACAGATAGAAATAGCCAGAAAAAATGTGGATAATGCAGAGTTAACTTATGAGATTAATCTTGAAAAATACAAGAACGGAGATTTAACAAGTATGGATTTGAACCTTGTACAAAATCAGTTAACTCAAAATAAAAATGCTTTAACAAATGCTATCATCAGTTATAAGTTGGAGCTGCTCAATATGAAAATTCAGAGTATGTATGACTTTGAAAATAATATATCAATTACGCCTCAACTTAAACCCCGAAATATCCAATAGTTATGATACAGAAATTCTTTTTAATCATCGGCTTAGTATTATTAGTTAGTGCCTGTAATAATCAAGAGCCAGGTTTTAGTACCGATATCTCAGTACCCGTTACCATTGAAGAAGTAAAATTAGGAAGCATTCAGGAGGTTTTTACATCCACAGGAACAATACTGTCAGAGTATGAGTCTGTTATTCAAAGCGAAGCTTCAGGTGAGTATTATTTGCAAATAAATCCACGAACAAGGAAAAGGTTTAAAATGGGAGATAAGGTTTTTAAAGGAGATCTTATCATTAAAATTGAAGATAAAGAATATGAGAATAATGTAAATATTGAAGGCGCAGAAATTGATTTGGAAATTTCACAAATGGAATATGAAAAGCAAGTAGCTCTTTATGAAAAAGGCGGAGTTACTTTACGTGAAAAGGTTAATGGACAAAAGCAGTTGGTTACTGCAGAAAAAACATACGAGAATGCAAAAATACAATTAGATAAGCTTGAGGTAAGGTCCCCGTTTAACGGAGTCATAACGGATTTACCTTATTTTTCGCAGGGAGTAAAGATTAATCAGGGATTGGATATTTTGCAACTGATGAGCTATGAGCAAATGGTTTTAGATTTAATGTTACCTGAAAGTCAGATGTTAAAAGTATTTGTCAATCAACCCGCTTTTATAACAAATTATTCTATTCCCAATGATACGCTTTCCGGAGTACTAAAAGAGATATCTCCAGCCATCGATGTGGATTCCAGAACTTTTAAAGGGCGAATATACGTTAGCAATAAGGATGCAAAATTACGACCTGGTATGTTTGTAAAAACTGATATTGTAATAGATAAAAAAGACAGCGTGGTGGTGATACCTAAGGATGCCATTCTAGTTAGATCTAACGGAAAAGCAGTTTTTATTGCTGCCAATGAAACAGCTCGTGAAAAAATGATTGTAACCGGTATTGAAAGCAATGGTATGGTAGAGGTGCTTGAGGGATTAAGAAAAGAAGAGCGGTTAATTATTAAGGGATTCGAAACGCTCAAGGATAGATCAAAAGTTAAGGTTCTCAATAAGTAGCATTAGCTTTAAATCAAAATTTAAAAGGTGAACTATAAAATTTTTGTTTTCAAATTTGACTTTAATCATCAATAAATGAAAAAGCTAGCGCAGTTTTCTGTCCATTACCCGGTAACGGTTGCCATGATTATCCTTGGAATCGTTTTGTTAGGAATTATTTCTTTTTCGCGTTTAGGTACAGATTTATTTCCTGATTTAACCAATCCTCGTATAGTTGTTGAAATAAAATCAGGTGAAAGACCTCCGGAAGAAATAGAGAAGCAATTTGTAGAGCCTATGGAAGGAACTATCATTCGTCAGCAAGGCGTTTTAAATATTAGTTCTGTTAGCAAAGTAGGATCGGCACAAATTAATGTTGATTATAATTGGGATCAGGATATGGATGAGGCTTTTCTTGATCTGCAAAAATCCCTGACAAGTTATAGTCAGGATGAAGATATTGAAGAACTAAATATTTACAGAAACGACCCCAATGCATCACCTGTCATGTTGGCCGCTGTTTCTCATCCGGATATTACTGATATGGATGAGTTGCGAAAGGTGGCTCAAAACTATATGCGTAATGAGTTAATTCGTATTGATGGTATTGCTGATGTTCGGTTATCGGGTGATGAAACAAAAGAAATTCTTATAGAAACGGATCCTTACTTATTAGAGTCGCATGGTATCACATCATCTTCAATTGTTACTAAGATAGAAAATTATAACAGAAATGTTTCAGGTGGTTCCATAGAAGAAATGGGACAAAAATATGTGATTAAGGGCGTCAGTGTATATCAATCTCCTGAAGATTTGGGTGATCTTGTGGTTGGACGAACAATTCAACAAAGTAACGATAGTAGTGAAAAAGAAGTGCCGCTTTTGCTAAAAGATGTGGCTTCCATAAACTATAAAAATCAAGATCCTTTAAATATTGTTCGTTTAAATGGTCAACGTTGTATTGGATTGTCGATTTATAAAGAAACCAAATACAATACTGTTGCAGCCATAGATGAGCTTAATAAAGGCTTTGATAAAGTAAAAAAAGCATTGCCTGGATATGAAATAACCATTATTAAAAATCAGGGCAGGTTTATTAGTAACGCCATAAGCGAAGTGGAGGATAGTGCGTTAATAGGAATTGTATTCGCAGTGATTGTTTTGTTTTTATTTTTAAGAAGAATCGGCACTACATTGGTGGTAAGTGCTGCTATTCCCATATCCATTATAGCCACTTTTAACCTGATGTATTTTAATGGTCTTACCCTAAATATAATGACCTTAGGAGGATTGGCATTAGGTGCAGGCATGTTGGTTGATAATGCCATTATTGTGGTGGAAAATATTTTTACCCTGCTCGAAAAAGGAAAATCGTTAAAAGAGGCGGCTATTGAAGGAACGGCTAAAGTAGGAGGAGCTTTGGTGGCATCCACCTTAACCACCATCGTGGTGTTTTTACCCATCGTTTATTTGCATGGAGCATCGGGAGAATTATTTAAAGACCAGGCTTGGACAGTGGCTTTTTCGCTTTTGTCATCCTTGTTTGTGGCCATCCTTATCATTCCGGTGCTGAGTGTGTTTTTTCTTGGAAAGCATCAGCAGAAGATTAAAAGTAAGGAAAAGATTTATCCGGGGTATGTAAGGTTTTTACAGCGAATGATAGACAATAGGTACCTTGTTATTCTGGCTTCTATAGTCTTGGTGGTGCTTACATATTTTTCTATTTCCATAGTAGGAAGTGAGTTTATGCCACAGGCCAAAACAAAAGAATTTTCTATTGAGGTTACGCTTCCTTCCGGAGTTGGTTTAAATCGGACAGCGTCTACTATTGCTTCAATGGAAGATATGATTCAACAGTCCTTAGGTGAGCATGTAAAGCATGTTTTTACACATGCCGGGCCGCAAAACACTTCCGAAGGATCGGAGAACAGTGTGTTTGAGGGCGAAAATACCGGTTTTATTAAAGTGATGTTGAATGAAGATTCGCCATACTCAACAGATGATTTTATACCTGTTTTGAGCCGGATATTTGATGGAGTAAAGGATGTGGAATTGGAGTTTGTACAGGATGAAACAGCCTTACAGGAAATTATGGGAAGTGATTCGGCCCCAATAATGATTGAAATTATTGGCTCCGACCTTAATGTACTGGATGAACTGAGTGATCAGGTTTTTCAAATCATGAAATCTAATGATGAGCTCTATAATGAAAAGAGTTCTTTTGAAGATGGTGTACCTGAGGTAAATGTGATAATAGATAGGTACAGAGCAGGTATTTTTAATTTAAATGCGTCTACCATTATTAGTCAGTTACAGGATTTTTTAATGGGTAAAGATGCTGGTAGCATTGAGAGAGGTGGTGAATTAACCAATATTACCTTAAAAATGCCGGATTATCCTTTACGTGATTTAGATAATTTTATCATTGAAGATGGGCAAAATACATACAGGTTGTCTGAGCTTGCCAAAATAGAAACCGGCATGGCGCCAAAGGAGGTTATTAGAAATAACCAAAACAGAGTGGGCCGAATAACCGCACATACAAAAGGCAATATACCCATTGATCAATTGGCCCGTGAAATACAACATTCGATACAACAAGTTGATTTTCCTGATGGGTATCGCTATAAAATATTGGGTGATGAAATGATGCGCAAAGAATCCTTCGGAAGCTTAACTTTTGCCTTATTGTTGTCTATTGTATTGGTGTATATGGTAATGGCTTCCCAGTTTGAATCCTTAATTCATCCCTTCACTATTTTGCTTACCATCCCATTGGCAGGTGTTGGTGCTATAACCGCATTTCTTTTATTGGGTAAGTCTTTAAATATTATGGCTTATATAGGCCTGGTAATGCTGGCAGGTATTGCAGTTAATGATTCTATTATACTGGTGGATGCCATCAATCAATTTAAAAGAGAAGGACAAGTATTACGTACCGCCATTGTTAATGCAGCCAATAACCGGTTACGTCCTATACTAATGACCAGTTTAACCACAATTTTGGGCTTGCTGCCATTAACGTTAGGTGTTGGGGAGAGTTCAGCCATCCGCTCATCAATGGCCATTGCTGTCATCGGTGGTTTAGTCACATCAACCATACTAACTTTAATAGTAATTCCTTGTGTTTATTACGTATTTGATGGTTTGTTTGTCCGCAAAAAATAAGGTTAACTCCAGATAGCCATGAGGCGAAAGCAATATGCATAAACCATTTACTGACAATCTTTAAATTAAGAAATGAACTTAATAATACATCGAAAAGTACTCATTAGCATGCTCTTTATCGGGCTTACTTTATTGGGGATAGTATCGTATAAAAACCTTTCGGTAGAGTTATATCCTGATACAGAAATGCCTATGCTTTTTGTTCAGGCAGTTGGAGATAGTGAATATGATCCGCGCTATATTGAGCAGGAAGTGATGATTCCTTTGGAAGGAGTAGTGGGCACGCTGGAAGGAATTGAGAAAATAGAAACCAGAATTAATCCGGGTAGAGGAACAATAATTATATACTTAAGTAAGGACATTGATTTTAAATATGCTTATTTAAAACTAGCGGAAAAAGTACAATCTTCGCAAGGAATATTACCTGATGGTTTTAGAGCTACAGTGGTAAAAATTGATTTGCAACAAATGAGCAATCAGTTTATGCAGCTTCAGGTTTTGGGAGAAGGTGGGGTTGACAGGGTTAGAGCCATTACGGATCAGAAAATAACCGATAAACTAGAAGGTGTTGACGGGGTAGCAGGTGTTGAAGTTTTTGGAGGAAGAGAAAAAACGGTTGAAATTACGCTGCATGAAGAAAAGCTTGAAGCATTGGGTATTACGGTTTCTGAGGTTCAGCGTAAAATTAAAAATAGTGAAGGTGCTAAAACCTTTGCCGGCAGAGTGGTTGATCAGGGACAATATTTATTTGTGAATACCACTAGTGAGTATAACACTTTAAAGGATTTGGAAGAGGTAATTATATCAACGCAGGGACCGGTGTTATTAAAGGACGTCGGCGACATTGTGTTTGGAGTAAAGGAGCAGAGTTCGTTTAGTCGGGTGAATTCAAAGGAATCCGTCACCATTAAAATCTCGCGTGAATCAACAGTAAACCAAATTGATTTATCTGGCAGACTTAACCATGAAATAGAAGAGCTGAATAAAGAGCTAAAGGGAGAAGGAATAGAGTTGGTAGTTACTTCCAACAGTGCCGAAACTATGGAAGAAAATATTGATCAGATTATAAACCTGGCATTGATAGGTAGTGTTCTGGCTGTGTTTATCCTATGGATTTTCTTAAGAAATATTCCATTGGTATCTCTTATTATGTTGTCGATACCAATATCTGTTTTTTCGGTATTCAATGTTTTTTATGCGTTTGGTGTTAGTATCAATACCTTAACATTGATTGGAATTGCTTTGGCAGTAGGAATGCTTATTGATAATAGCATTGTTGTGATGGAGAATATCTATCGTATTGCTTCAACAGAAAATGATAGAGATAAAGCCGTAATTAAAGGAACTAAAGAGGTTTGGAGAGCTATATTGGCGGCTACTTTCACCACTATTACAGTGTTTGTTCCCTTTGTTTTTTCATCGAATATATTTTTTAAGGTTGTAGCCAAAAACATTAGCGTATCCATTATTGGTACATTAATAATTTCGTTAGTGGTGGCTTTACTTTTAGTACCCATGATGACACATTCGGTACTTTGGTATGGTAAGACTAATGTACAAAAACGTTTACGAAGACTGCCACTTCATAACCGACTGGTACAGTCTTATCTTGTACTTCTGAAAAATGCAATGCGCAAACCTGCACGTACGATTAATATGGCTGTTCTTGTTTTTTTTGTAACCGTTTTTATTAGTCTGGTGGTGAGTTACCAGGTAAACAAAGAGGTAGAAACACCAGAGTTTGTTATAGATATTGAGCGCCCTTCAGGTTCAACACTCGAAAATACAGATTTACTTGTTCAGGAGTTGGAGAAGAGAATTGACGGACTGGAAGAAAAAGGAAAAGTCATCAGTCAGGTTTATGAAGAGAAAGCCAGCGTTGTTATTCAATTGGATGAGGATTATAAAAAAATATCTGATCGTAGCATTGGTGAAATAAAATCCGAAATACAGAGTAAGCTGTATGGTTTTCAGGATTCTGAAATTAGTTTAGAGCAAGGAAGTACTTCAGGTACCGGTGGTGGAGGAGGAGGTTTCGGTGTAAATCCCGGTATGAATCTGATGGCCATGTTTGGTATTGGCGCACAATCCGAAAGTGTGGTGATTAAAGGTGAAGATTTTGACAAGATGCTGCTATTAGCAGAAGATGTAGAATATATTTTAGAGGATAATATTGAAGAATTAAAATGGGTTAGGGTAAGTGCATCTAGTCCGCGCCCTGAGGTACACTTGGAGTTTGATCCCGGATTAATGAGTATGTATGGAGTTTCTCTGCAAAATGTATTATCAGAATTATTGACTTTTCGCTCTGAAGTAAGTTCAGGAGGGATCCTGAAGGTAGATAATGAAGAGTATGATATTATTTTAAAGCAGCAGGGGAGTTACGAACGGGAAGAAGTTGAGCCCAAAACATATGCTGAATTGCAAAAGCTAAACGTGTTAACCAATCAAGGAGCATTGGTTTCGTTAAGAGACTTTTCTGACATTATTTACGCAACCGGACGTTCTGAAATTCTCAGAGTAAATCAGCAAAAAGAAATTACCGTTTCCTATGCTTTTTCAGATGAGGTTAACGACTCCAAGAGCTTACTTGAAGAGGCCCGAATGAATGTGGATGAGTTGGTAAGCGAGCTTAATCTTCCTGTAGGTACAGCAATAGAAGTCATTCATAAAGAAGATCAATTTGAAGAGTTTTACTTCTTGATAGGAATGGCCTTTTTGCTAATACTCATGATTTTGGCATCTGTTTTTGAATCCCTGGTTACGCCATTTGTCATGTTATTCTCTATACCTTTGGCGGCCATAGGTTCTTTCCTTGGATTAATATTAACCGGAAATTCCTTACTCAACTTAAATACCTTAATTGGTTTTCTGATATTGTTGGGGGTAGTGGTGAATAACGGAATCATATTAATCGATTATTCTAATATTCTCCGAAAGGGAGGCATGCGTCATTCCAGAGCCTTGCTTGAAGCAGGAATATCTAGGGTTCGCCCTATTTTAATTACAGCTGCAACAACCATTATTGCTATGTTGCCTTTGGCCATGGGTAAATCAGAATATGTAGGAAGTTTAGGGGCTCCATTTGCTATAACAGTTGTAGGAGGTTTATTAGTAAGTACCTTGTTAACACTCGTGTTTATTCCAACATTCAGTTTCGGATTGGAAGGTAGTTTAGCTTGGATACGTGGTTTAAAACTTCCTTATAAACTCTCAATATTTGCCTTATGGATTAGTGGATTATTACTTGTTGAGTTTGTTTTAAACCATTCTTTTGTTTGGAAGTTGCTTGAGTATTTTGCGTTGATTGTAGGTGTGCCTGCAGTGTTTTATTTTGTATTAACGAGTTTAAAGCAAGCCAAAAGCCAATTGATAAAATCAAGTGAGCCTATTACTATAACTATTCGGAATTTGGTTAAAGTATATGATAGAGATAATAGGTTCAAACGAGAGTGGAAAACGGCGGCTCAATACGGGCATGAAGAAAAACTAACCAAAACATCGAAAGATTATTTGGAGTCATTGATTTGGCAAATTCCCTTGTTAGGTTTCATTTTTTATATGACCTGGTTTTATGTAGAAACCAGCTTATGGAATTTTATTTTCTTGTTTGTAAGTTATTTTATAGGGCTTTCATATTTGTGCCATCTGGCAAGTTGGCCTGATGGAAATGAGAAATTTAAAAAGCTAATTTCAGAAAGAGGAATAATATACAGAGCATTTCTTTTATTATATCCGTTGGTAAATTTAACCTTTTTCGTGTTACTTCATGGAAGTATCTCTTCTGCTATAATATTTGGTGTGCTGTGGTATTTGGCATTATATGTTTATTTAACAGGTGTTAAACTAATCAGGGAAAACTTAAACATAGAACGTTTGTCAGGCAGATTCTCAGGCATCAGTCGTTGGTGGTATATCGTAGTTCGTTCCATTCCTGTTATTGGTCAAAAGAAGCAACCTTTTAAAGCACTTAAAGGCGTGTCCTTAACTATGGAAAGTGGTATGATTGGTTTGTTAGGACCTAATGGAGCCGGGAAAACTACTTTAATGCGTATTGTGTGCGGAATTTTGGATCAGAGTTATGGTAAAATATTTGTCAATGGATTGGATACGCAGATATACAGAGAAGAGCTTCAGGGATTAATAGGCTATCTGCCGCAGGAATTTGGTTCATATGATAACATGACTTCTTTTGAGTTTTTAGATTACATGGCCGCTTTAAAAGGCATTACAAATAAAGAAGAACGCATTGAAAGGGTAGAGTATGTATTACGAGCTGTGCATATGTGGGAAAGAAAAGATAATGTGATTGGTTCATTTTCGGGAGGGATGAAGCAGCGTATTGGTATTGCCCAGATAATGTTGCATTTACCTCGTATTTTGGTGGTTGATGAACCTACTGCCGGTCTGGACCCAAGAGAAAGAATTCGCTTTAGAAACCTATTGGTGGAGCTAAGTCGCGACAGAGTGGTCATATTTTCTACTCATATTATTGAAGATATATCCAGCTCTTGTAATATGGTGGCGGTCATGAAAAAAGGAGAACTTAAATATTGGGGAAAACCATCCGAGCTTTCCGGAGTCACTCACGATAAAGTCTGGACGTTTGAAGTTCCTTCTGCACAATTTGAACAAGTCAATAAAGAATACCAGGTTGTACATCATATTGGTGTTGGAAGTCACGTTCGGGTGCGTGTATTGTCTTCAGATCAGCCTAACGAATCAGCAGTAAAAGTAAGTTCCAGTTTGGAGGATTCTTATCTCTGGTTACTTAGAAACGAGGAAAGTAAAAACACTAATTAAGTATAGCTGAATGAAAAATCTTATTCAAATAATAAAATATAATCTTAAAATCATATTCGGTAATCGCTTTGTATATTTCCTGGGAGCTTCGGTATTGTTTTATTTATTAATAACTATTATTAGTTTGTTTTCTCCGGATGTTATTACAATTGAGAATGTTTATTATCAACTCATTTTTCCCGGGATTTTATTGGTGTTTTTTCCAACAGCTTTTGGGATACAGAACGATGAAGATGCCAGAATACTGGAGATATTATTTGGTATTCCGAACTACCGTTATAAAGTATGGCTGGTGCGTTTGGCTATTATATTTTGCATGGTATTTATCATGATTTTTCTCCTGTCTTTTGCCAATAGCTTCTTACTGGTTGAAATTCCGGTGCTGGAGATGAGTGCACAATTATGGGTAGTGCTAATATTTTTTGGCACGCTTGGATTCTTAGTTAGTACCTTGGTGCGTAATGGTAATGGTACGGCAGTGGTTATGGTTTTGGTGGGATTGGCTTTATGGTTTGTTCATGGTTTTATTGGTGATTCGAAATGGAATGTATTTTTGAATCCTTTTACTACATCAACTAACATGAGTGAATCGTTGTTTAAAACCATGCTATGGCAAAACAGACTGATGATTTTGGTGGCTTCTGTTACAGCTGTGTTGTGGGGCTTAATTAATCTTCAGCATCGCGAAAAGTTTATTAAGTAAAAAAACTAGAGGTTTCAATGGCGAGCTCCAGGAAAATTGCTTTTAAACAATAAAAAGAGATACCACTCCCAACCATAGGCAGTATTTCTAAAATACAGGAGATTAAAGTGCTGCGGTTTTCTCCTCCTTCAAAAGGCTACAGTGTATATACATTATAGTTTAATTGTATTTATAAGGTCAATTCAGTAAGTCTTTAAAATTATTATAAGGTAATAAGGTTGGTATGTATGTCCGGTTTAACAGCTACTATGTTTAACGATTACGTACTTAATAAATAGGATTTTGTATTGGGTAAATAAAATAAGGTAAACGTGTTTGCTGTAGATTAGCTTGAAATAACAGAAAAACCTTATTTGGTTTTACTTTTTAACCTTAATAGCCATGTGTTTATTCGTTTAACCCGGATTATGCAATAGAGGTTTGTTATGAGCATTGAAAGTGCCATAAAACAAGGACTTGTTGAGACGAAACATAGCACCGCTATGGTGAGTTGAATCAAGTTAGTGAAACGCCTTGTTTTGAGGCAATTTCAATGCGTAATAGAATTTCTATTGCATATTGCGGGTTTAATTCAACCTTATTAACTTATTTAATAATAAAGCGTGTGAAGAGTAGCTATGGAACCATGAGTGCCACAAAGAAGAGTGGGGAGTTGGTTTAGATTCATAAGGCGATTTCCTTGTCTAAAGTCCCCAAAAATGCTTTAGCAATCATTATCTTTACACTTCTAAACAATCATTAATATTAATATGAATTTCGGTTATTATACAGATGAAAATTATACCAATTTAGGTGTCGACAATAAGGAACTTAACAAAGGCGAATATGAATTATGCACCTTTTCAAATTGTAATTTATCAGGATATGATTTGAGTGGATATGTATTTACCGATTGTGAGTTTATTAACTGTGACTTAAGTAATGTAAAAATAAGCGACGCAGCCTTTAGAGATGTAAAGTTTATCAGCTGTAAAATGATCGGATTACATTTCGATGAATGTAACCTGTTTTCTTTATCATTTGAGTTTATGGATTGCATACTTGATTTTTCATCTTTTTATAAATTAAAATTGAAGAAAACGACTTTTAGAAACTGTAAGTTGATTCAGGTAGATTTTGTGGAAGCAGATTTAACGCAGGCGCAGTTTGTCAATTGTGATTTACAACAGGCAGTGTTTGAGCGAACCAACCTCGAAAAAGCGGATTTGCGATCGGGCTTTAATTTTAATATCAATCCGGAAACGAATAATATAACTAAAGCCAAATTTTCGGCACAGGGTTTATCAGGGTTACTGATGAAGTATAAAATTATTGTGGAGTAGAGGCACTTTGCATTAAAGAAAAAGATAATTCGCCATATAAGGCAAGTGAAAATATAGATCCGTTTCCTATTGGCTTTGCACATATATAGGAACGGATCTATCATTTTTACAGCGTTTAATGTTGCAAGCAACCACCTTCTCTATTATTATCATATCTTTGTGCGGATTTTTATCTCACAGAAAATCTGAAAAGGTTGAATTACACATTCAAAGTCATTGAAAAATAAATATTAACAGATGAAACGTACATGTATATTCAATCATGTAAGTTAAACATACGGCAATGATTGAATTTATTTAGGAGTTCCATCTGACCATTGAAAAATAAATATTAACAGATGAATAATAGAGTTATAGGATTAGGATTATTTGTGTGTGCTTTTATAGTATATTTTATTGGATTATTTCCTGAAGTAGGCATTGACTCCGGTAAATATGCAGCTGTTAGCAGGTATATGTTTGAAAGCGGTGATTGGATGACGCCTCATATAAAAGGTAGTCCATATCTTCATAAACCACATTTAATGTTTTGGTTGAGCAGCTTGTCATTTCATGTATTTGGCTTATCCTTATTTGCCTTTAAACTGCCAA
Source organism: Labilibacter sediminis (assembly GCF_005877885.1). Classification (GTDB taxonomy): domain Bacteria; phylum Bacteroidota; class Bacteroidia; order Bacteroidales; family Marinilabiliaceae; genus Saccharicrinis; species Saccharicrinis sediminis. Next base: position 364,725 of record NZ_VCHY01000001.1, on the reverse strand, counting down.
CCCTTTTGTTTTCGATAGGAAGTGTTTATGCGCTTTACAAAATGACTAAGCTTTATTATGGGAAACAGGTAGGAGAGTTAGCTGCGCTATTGTACGCCACATGCGAAATGATGTTTTTATACCATAACGACCTGCATACCGATGCATTATTAACGGCCAATGTGGTAATTGGAGTTTCCTTTTTAGCTCATTTCTTACATAATAAAAAGGCAGTCAATTTTATTTTTGGCTTTGTTTTTATCGGACTGGCCATGATAACAAAAGGACCTATTGGACTTGCAGTTGCGGTGTTTACAGTGGGTGGTCATCTTCTTTTAAAAAGAGATTGGAAAAACATTTTTAATCCGGTATGGCTGTTGGCCTTCCCAATACTGGGTTTGGTATTGTTTATTACCTTAAAAGCCAATTACAATAATTTTGGATGGAAGGGCGTTGAATTCTTCTTCTGGACCAATAATGTTGGTCGAATTCAGGGATCTTTTAATAAAGGAGGTAAGGTAGATGGAGATATGAGTTTTTACTTGCATACGCTTATCTATATATACCTGCCATGGTCATTATTTGCATTTATTACCATCGGCAACCATATTAAAGGGCTTATAACTAAAAAGGGAAGTGCCAGGTTCTTACGTCCTGAGTATTTAAGTTATAGCTTAGTAGTTATATATACGTTAATTTTATCCACTTCAGCGCAAAAAGCGCCTCATTATTTTTATCCGGTTACACCGTTTTTAACGATGATAGTTGCTCAGTTTATATACAAAAGTGTTGAGCAGGATAAAAACAGAGGTGTTATTAAATGGCTATTAGGCGCACGAAATATAATGTTATTGATTGTTTGGTCCATAGCAGCATTGGTATTGACCTTTGTCTTTCCAACGGGTAGTTTATTGATTTGGATACCGGTACTTATCGGTTTGGGTGCCGTTATTTACTTTGCAAATCCAAAACTCGATGCGTATAAAAAAATAATAGTTCCATTAGCGATTTCTTCCATAGCCGTTAGTTTTATTATTAATGCTCATTTTATTCCAAATGCGTTTAAATATCATGGAGGGATAAGAGCAAGTGATAAGTATACAGAATTGGCCGCTGATGATGAGGATTTATATACCTATAAGTTTCGTCAGTTCGAGACATATTTTTATCCAAAGAAAATATCATCATGGTATAAGGAAAAGGACGATTTTGAAAAGGTGGTGGATAATAAAAACTACTGGGTAGTTACTGATGAGGAAGGCTATGAGGATATTAAACAGATGGTTCCTGACAGAATAACTTATGAAGAAGTTTTTAATCATCGTTTAATTTCAAGAATGTCGGGTGAGTTTTTAAATCCGGCAACCCGTCATAAAACATTTAAAAAGGTATATTTGCTCAAGATTGAGTAAGCTTATCTGAGCAGAAGACATCTATTGGCATATTAAAGAAAAAATAAACTTAAGCACATGAAACGAACATGTAAATTTTAATCATTACACACTGGGTAATGATTAAAATTTGTTATGAGTTCCATGTGACAATTGAAAGAAAAAATAAACATATGAAACGAGCCATGATAATTATTTCTCACACAGAAGTATGATTAATTTGGCGAGTTCCATGTGGCAATAAAAAGCAAAATATAAACATATGAAAATATCAGTAGTTATACCCGTATATAACGAAGAAGATAACATAGCTCCATTGGTTGATCAGGTTTACGAGGTATTAAATCCTTCGGAATATGATTTTGAAACGATTTTAATCAATGATGGTTCCAAAGACAGAACCGTAGAGGAAATTAATAAGCAGAAAGGAAAAAATGTTGTATTAATTGATTTAAGAAAAAATTACGGACAATGTCCCGCTTTAAAAGCTGGTATTGATTATGCTACCGGTGATATTATTGCTACCCTGGACGGTGATTTACAAAATGATCCAAAGGATTTAATCCGAATGATGCAGGTGATGAAAGAAACTGGGTGTGATGTGGTAACAGGTATCAGAGCTCAACGTAAGGATGGCATGTTATTGCGTAAAATTCCTTCTAAAATAGCCAATTCATTGGTTCGTAAAGTTTCCGGAACACCAATCATAGATAATGGATGTGCCATTAAAGTGTTTAAGGCCGAAATAGCCAAAGAGGTGCCTTTATATGGAGAGATGCATCGATTTATTGCCATTTTAGCCATTATGGAAGGTGCTAAAGTAGAGCAAATAAATGTGAACCACAGAGCACGTGTAAGCGGAGAGTCAAAATATGGTTTGTCGCGTACTTTTAAAGTGATTAGTGACTTAATACTAATGCGCTTTTTTAATAAGCATTCACAAAAACCTATGCATTTATTAGGTCCATTAGGTGCCGGTAGTTTTGTAATCGGGACTTTATTAATGGTGTATTTGCTGGTGTTAAAAATTATGGGCGACGATATTTGGGGACGACCACTGATATTTGCAGCTCTTATTTTCTTATTGGGTGGTTTCCAGATTATCATGACTGGCATTGTACTAGATTTATTAATGCGTACCAACCACGAATCACAGCAAAAGAAGATTTACAAGGTTAGAGATTCTAAGGATATTTAGAATCATAATCTAACGTAAGAGGAAATATATATCCCGATCTTATTTTAAGGTCGGGATTTTTTTATGGTTTTGCTTTTGAACCCGCATTATGTATTAGAACTTCGTCATGAACATTAAAAGCACGATAAAACAAGGCTTTACTGAAATGAGGCATAGCATCGTTTGGTGAGTTGAAGTGAAGCAACAAAGTGTCTTGTTTTGAAGTGATTTCAATGTGTAATAGATTTTCTAATGCATAAAGCGGGTTGAACGAGTATCTATATACGTTAAGCTAGAAATACCCGTACCCTATTTACCTTAGCATATAAGGAACGAGTCTTTATAAAGATGGCTTTATGTATAATATTATGATACACAAAGTGTTCTAAGGAATTATCTACGCCGGATTTTTTGTAATCGCCCACACTCTGGAAACCTCCCCGCAGTATTGAGACAAGCTTCCCAGAGTGTGGAAACCTTCCTGCAGCATTGCGACAAACTTCCCAGAGTGTGGAAACCTTCCCGCACTATTGCGACAAGCTTTCCAGAGCGTGGGAACCTTCCTGCAGTATTGCGACAAGCTTTCCAGAAAAATGAATACTATCTATTCAATAAGCAGGAGATATTCTTCACTGGTTAATTCATAGTGTATTGGTTGGATATTTAATGCCTTACGTTGTTTTTTATCGAAACCTAACATGGTGCCCATCGTAGAGTTATTCTGGAAAAATGATTTACCCTGTTTGCATTGAATGGACAAAACCGAGGGTATAATATGACAGATTTCATGAACCATTGTATTCATAAATCTCTTTTATATATAATGGAAAACTAAAAGGTGTGATATGGAGAAGTTGAAGCTAAAAACTAAATTGTTAATACTTGTTGGAGTAGGTTTTACAATATTATTAATAACAGGGATGATATCATTCCTAACCTTCCAAAAGATTCAAATACTTAGAGAAAATAGTCAGGATATTCATCAGATAGAGGCAAATTCCTTAAAGCTGCGAAAGCATGAAAAGGATTTTCTTTCACGTGAAATTATAAATCCTGATTTCTTTGAAACAGGCAGCAGTAAATACCTTGTTAAGTTTGATGATGATTTAGCAAAGATTAATTCTTTGCTTACGGCCTTGGAAGGTGCGAGTATCATCAAAAGCAATAACCTAACTCAACAGGTTATTGATATGCATGATATTTTTTCGCAGTATCAAACATCATTTAAGGTGATTGTAAAGGATGTTACAGAGAAAGGATTTAAAGACTGGGGCCTTGTTGGGGATTTAAGGCAAAGTGTTAAACGCATTGAAGCTAGTATAAACGATAATAATTTGCCCGATAGTTTTAAAGCAGCAATGTTAATGTTAAGGCGTAACGAAAAAGATTATTTTATTCGCAAAGATTTAGCATATCAGGATAAATTATTGAGCAATAGTAAAAAATTACAAGTATTGGTTCAAAAAAGTAGCAGTATTTCGTCAGGCTTGAGAAAAGAGATTTTGCTGTTGTTGGATAATTATGTGAGTAATTTTAATACAGTAGTAGAGCTGGATAGGGAAATCGGTTTAAGCGAAAGTGAAGGGCATATGGGTGATATGCGTGCCGCTGTGCATCAAATTGAACCTAGTGTTAATGAGCTTTCTTCGAAGGTGGGAGCTGAGATTAAGGGAACTATAAAAAGATCGAAATTATTACTTGTAGTTTCAATTATAATTGGCTTGGTAGCAAGTGTATTGATTGGACTGTATATCACTGTTCAAATAGTAAGGCAATTGGGAGGCGAGCCGGCAGAGGTTGCTGAAATTGCTAATAAAATTTCCAAAGGTGAGTTAAGTATTAGTATAAAAGATTCCGAAAAAAGAGTAGGCGCAATGCAGTCATTGCTTGCCATGCTGGCTAAATTAAAAGCTACAATATCAGAAGTAAGTACAGGAGCTTCAAATGTTGCTTCAGCCAGTCTGCAAATGAGTGGTTCTTCAGAACAGCTATCGCAAGGGGCAACCGAACAGGCAAGTTCAATTGAGGAGGTTTCATCAACAATGGAACAAATTTCTTCAAACATTGAGCAAAACACGCAAAATGCCTATAAAACCCAAAAAGTTTCTGAAGAAGGTAATGTGAGTATGAAAGAGGTGGCTTTGAAGGCCCAAAAAGCGGTAGATGCCAATGAAGAAATTGCAAAAAAGATTACCATTATAAACGAAATAGCTGTGCAGACCAACCTGCTTGCATTAAATGCTGCAGTTGAAGCAGCAAGGGCAGGAGAGCATGGTAAAGGTTTTGCAGTTGTAGCTTTGGAAGTTAGAAAGCTGGCAGAAAGAAGTAAAAAAGCAGCAGAGGAAATAGTTGGTTTGGCTCAGGATGGACTTAAGGTTACGGAAGAAGCGGGTGAAGTGATGAGTGATACTATTCCTAAAATAGATCAAACCTCGAACCTTGTACAAGAAATTTCTATTTCTTCGGTGGAGCAAAGCAAAGGTGCCGAGCAGGTTAATGGTGCAATACAACAATTAAATAGTGTTACTCAACAAAATGCTGCAGCAAGCGAAGAGTTAGCATCAAGTGCAGAGGAATTAGCCAGTCAGGCTGAGCAGTTACATGAGGTTATTTCTTTCTTTAAGCTAGATCAGGACTCATAGTACATTGCAATACCAAATATTTTTAGTTGGGGGCAAGTATTGTCATTATTTTCTAATACCAATTATATTCTCTCTTTTTAAACAAATCAGGGTTGTATCTGTAATTCTAATAAAATATTTATATGAATTTCGGAGAACGGTACACGCAAGCCATCATGTTAATTGATGAGGCATATCAGGAGAATAATGAAATAGTGAGCATTGGTAACAATACATATCCCAAAGAATACTTGTATGCCTTAAGGATGGTAGACGAGTTAGAAAAGTTTTGTCCAGACGCAGATGAGGAAGTGTTTTTGTCAGCTCGTTGTCAACATTTATATCGTTGGGAAATCCCTAGAAATACCTATCCTCTGGATCGCAAAGGTTATCATCAATGGCGATCTTTTCTGTATACTTATCAATCCAATAAGACAGAAAAATTACTTCAAAAAGTTGACTATCCGAATGAATTCATAGAGCGCGTTAAAATCATGATCGAAAAAAAAGACCTGAAAAACAATCCTAAAAGTCAGCTATTGGAGGATGTGGTATGTCTTGTGTTCTTAAATTATGACCTGGCTGACTTTATAGAAAAGCATGCTAAGGATGTACAAAAGTTAAAACGCATAATTAAAAGTACCTGGCTAAAAATGTCGCCTAAGGCACATGAGACTGCGCTTAAAATTCCATTTGCGGATGATGTGAAAGCATTTGTTTTGGAGGCTGTATTGTAATATTCTAGACATATTTAATGATTCATCGCTACAGAGGTTTTACGTTTATTTATTAACATTAATTTAATGACGTAATTATACGTCGTAATAATATTTGACGTATATTTGCGTCAAATAAAAGTTATGGTACAAGCAAAATCAGATTTATTTAATGCCGATCTCAACGAAAGAGCAATGCTTTTTAAGGCGTTGGCGCATCCGGCACGTTTACGTATTCTGCAGTTCTTAGCGGAATCGGAGTCATGCATTACAGGAGATATTTCAGATGAATTGCCTTTGAGTAGAACCACAGTTAACCAGCACATAAAAGAACTAAAAGAAATTGGTTTGATTCAAGGTCAAATTGATGGTGTGCGAACAAAGTACTGTTTATGTAAGGATAAGGTGGAAGAGTTGAAAGTAGCATTACAAGAGTTTATCGATAATTTAGATATTAATAATTATAAATGTAAATAGAAATGAAGGTTTTAATTTTATGTACAGGTAATAGTTGTAGAAGCCAGATGGCACATGGTTTTTTACAATCTTTTGATAAAAATATTGAGGTGTTTTCTGCAGGAACAGAAGCTTCGGGTAAGCTAAATCAAAATGCAGTAAAAGCTATGGCTGAAATAGGTTTAGATATTAGTGGCCATACTTCGGATTCAGTAGAGAAGTATCTTAATGATGAGTGGGATTATGTGATTACTGTTTGTGGAGGAGCCAATGAATCGTGTCCTGCTTTTACGGGTAAAGTTAAAACACGTTTGCATATTGGTTTCGATGATCCATCACACGCTGTAGGAACGGATGAGTTTATCTGGAGTGAGTTTATTCGTGTAAGAGACGAAATTAAAAAAGGTTTTTACGAATTCTATACTGAAAAAATTAAACCTCAGTTGTAAGCATCATGGGTAACACAGAAGCTAAAATAGGATTTTTTGAAAAGTACCTGTCGTTATGGGTAGCGCTGTGTATTGGAGTAGGAATCCTTATTGGATACATAGCCGAAGGTAGTATTAGTGTACTAAGCAATATGGAAGTTTTTAAAGTGAATATTCCGGTTGCAATACTTGTTTGGCTCATGATATATCCAATGATGTTACAGATTGATTTTTCCAGCATAAAGAATGTTGGCAAAAGACCTAAAGGTTTAATATTAACGCTTGTAATCAATTGGTTGATTAAACCATTTACCATGGCGTTTTTTGCCTGGATATTCTTTTCAAAGCTTTATGCGGCTTTTATATCACCTGATCAGGCAGGAGAATATATTGCCGGTGCCATTTTGCTAGGGGCAGCGCCTTGTACGGCCATGGTTTTTGTTTGGAGCTATTTAACAAATGGCGATCCAAATTATACCTTGGTTCAGGTGTCGGTAAATGATTTAATTATATTGGTGGCATTTGTGCCTTTGGTTGGTTTGTTATTGGGTATTACGAATGTACAGGTACCATACGATACATTATTGGCAAGTATTGTCATATTTGTTGTTATTCCGTTATTAGCTGGATATATAACTAACAAGATGCTTATAAAACGAAAGGGAGCAGCTTGGTTTAAGGGTAGTTTTCTGCCTAAGTTTAAACCTGTTTCTATCGTAGCATTGTTATTAACGTTGGTGTTGTTATTTGCCTTTCAGGGAGATACTATCACTAAAAATCCGTTAATTATATTTTTGGTAGCCGTTCCGTTAATCATACAAACGTATTTTATATTTTTTGTAGCTTGGTTTGTTGGGCGAAAAATAAAGTTGCCACATGCCATTTGTTCACCGGCAGCCATGATAGGCGCAAGCAACTTTTTTGAACTTGCGGTGGCAGTAGCCATAGCCTTGTTTGGTTTGCAATCTCCGGCAGCATTGGTTACGGTAGTAGGTGTTCTTGTTGAGGTGCCAATTATGTTGTCTTTGGTTGCAGTAGCCAATAAATGGAAGTATTAAACCAAAGGAGTAAAATTTTTACTTAGAAAAACAGGTGATCTTTTTAAGATATGCCTTATAAAATAATAGCCTGATTAATTCATAAACATTGCCAAAAGCATTGGGAATATCATGAATTAGTCAGGCTATTTCAATATATTTGAAGCCAGATTTTAAAACTGCTCTTAATGGCAAAAATGGTATCAAAAAGCATTCAAATTAAAGGGGCCAGAGTCCATAATTTAAAAGGTATAGATTTAGATATACCCCGTAATAAGTTTATTGTTATCACTGGCGTTTCCGGTTCCGGAAAATCGTCATTGGCTTTTGATACTTTATATGCAGAGGGACAACGACGCTATGTAGAGAGTCTGAGTTCATATGCACGTCAGTTTTTAGGAAGAATAGATAAGCCGGAAGTTGATTTTATAAAAGGGATACCACCTGCCATTGCTATTGAGCAAAAAGTAAATACACGAAACCCACGTTCTACAGTGGGTACTTCTACCGAGATTTACGATTATCTGAAGTTGCTATACGCACGTATAGGTAAAACAATTTCACCAGTTTCCGGGGAAGAGGTAAAACGTCATTATGTATCAGATGTTGTGAACCATATTACTCAACATGATGATAAAACGCGTCTTGTTATTTTAGCACCTATTCATTTACCTCAGGACCGTTCTTGTTCTGATCATCTTGAAGTTTTAATGAAGCAGGGATTTGTTCGTGTTGAAAGTAATAATGAGTTTTTTAAGATAGAAGAGCTTATAAAGGATAAAGATTTAAGTGTTCAATGTAATACATATAATCTTGTGGTAGATAGGGCAACAGCGGCCAAAGACGAGGATAACTTATCGCGTTTAGCCGATTCTATTGAAACTGCTTTTTTCGAAGGAAAAGGGGAGTGTATGGTTAAGATCTTTGAGAAAGATGAGGTTGAAACATATACTTTTTCCAACAGTTTCGAAAGGGATGGAATTATCTTTGAAGAGCCCAGTGAGCATATGTTTACATTCAATAATCCTGTTGGCGCTTGTACAAAATGTGAGGGATTTGGCAGTGTTATAGGCATCGATGAGGATTTGGTAATCCCCAATAAATCATTGTCTGTTTTTGAAGATGCAGTGGCTTGTTGGCGTGGTGAAAAAATGGGAAATTATAAAAAGCAGCTCATTTCAGCAGCTCATTATTTTGATTTCCCTGTGCATAAACCCTATTATGAACTTACTGATTCTGAGCGCTCTTTGCTATGGAAAGGAAATCAATATTTTGATGGTATAAATACCTTTTTCAGGCATGTGGAAGAGCAGCAGTATAAAATTCAGTATCGTGTGATGTTATCTCGTTATAGAGGTAAAACCAAGTGTCCGGAGTGTAATGGAACACGTCTTAAAAAGGAAGCTTCGTGGGTTAAGGTAGGAGGAAAGAGTTTGTCGGAATTAGTGCTGATGCCTATCAATGAATTAATAGTTTTCTTTAAGGAATTATCCCTTACTGAACATGAGAAAGAAGTAGCTATTCGTTTGTTTCGTGAAATTGATACGCGTTTAAATTTTCTGTATGAAGTAGGCTTGGGCTATTTAACTTTAAATCGTTTATCATCTACCTTGTCCGGAGGAGAAAGTCAGCGTATTAATTTGGCAACTTCGTTAGGAAGTACTTTAGTGGGGTCTTTATATATATTGGATGAGCCTAGCATTGGTCTACACTCAAGAGATACAGCTCTTTTGATTGGTGTTTTAAAACAATTACAAAAGATTGGTAATACCGTGATTGTGGTTGAGCATGATGAAGATATAATGAGAGCTGCAGACGAGATAGTGGACATTGGTCCCGGAGCGGGTCGATTAGGTGGAGAAATAGTTTTTAAAGGCAAGTTAGAAAAAGCTGCTAAGGCCAATGATAGTTTAACCTACCAGTATTTGTTTGGAACCAAAAGTATTGAACTTCCGCATTCGCGCCGCAGTTGGAACAATTACCTGGAGGTATTGGGTGCTCGCGAAAATAATCTGAAGAATATTGATGTAAAAGTACCTCTTAATATACTCACAGTCATTACCGGAGTAAGTGGATCCGGTAAGTCATCACTTATTAAAACAATATTATTTCCAGCCATTAAAAAACGCTTAGGCGGATATGCCGATAAAACCGGTGCATGTGATTTGTTACAGGGAAATGTTGATGAGATTAAGGAAGTGGAATTTGTTGATCAAAATCCCATTGGTAAATCATCCAGGTCAAACCCCGCAACCTATCTTAAAGCGTATGATGAAATTAGAAAGCTGATGGCTGATCAGCAGGCTTCAAAAATTAACGGTTATAAGGCTTCTCACTTTTCTTTTAATATAGATGGAGGTAGGTGTGAAGAATGTCAGGGTGAAGGTACTATTAAGGTAGAAATGCAGTTTATGGCTGATATAGTACTCACGTGCGAAAGTTGTCAGGGAACACGCTTTAAAAGTGATATTCTCGATGTGAAATATCGTGATAAAAATATTCATGATATTTTAGAGATGACCATTGAGCAGGCAATTGAATTTTTTGGAGAAGCCGTTAAGCCTTCTGAGAAAAGAATTATAAACAAACTAAAACCTTTAGCTGATGTCGGGTTGGGTTATGTAAAAATGGGACAGTCCTCAAGTACCTTGTCAGGTGGGGAAAGTCAGCGAGTTAAGTTGGCTTCGTTTTTAGCTAAAGAAAAAAGCGAGCCGACGCTGTTTATTTTTGATGAGCCAACCACAGGATTGCATTTTAATGATATAAAAAAGCTGCTAAAAGCATTTGACGCATTAATAGCCAAAGGGCATTCAGTGGTCATTATCGAGCACAATATGGAAATTATTAAATCTGCTGACTGGATTATTGACTTGGGGCCAGAAGGAGGAGATAAAGGCGGATATTTGGTGTTTGAAGGTACGCCGGAGGATTTAATAGATGTGGAGCTATCTTATACAGGTAAGTTTTTAAAACCTTACCTGAAATAACAAGTTAAAATAAATAAAGGCTGCTCAATGGCAGCCTTTATTTATGATATTCAGTTTCTTTTTTTCTTCTTCTCTTTTTCAATTCCAAACAAAACGGATATACATCCTTTATTATCTCCATTGGAATCGTTGTAATCATCTAGTACTTTAAGCTTAATTACCAGCATTTGTGTGCTTTCTACCTGAAAGTCCCAAACGTCAACAAAACCATGATTTTTATTGTCAAACAATATGTTGTTATCTTCATCAATAAGTCTGAAATGAATATTCGGAAGACTTTCTATTTTAGATAACGCAATTCGGTATTTTTGATTGGCAAAGAAAGTTTTGTATAGTTCAGCTGTTTCCCCTGCACCTAAAATTGTGGCGTTATAATTACCATCGTGTACAAAGTTTTCAAGTTTAGGTTTACCAATTTTTTTGGCAAAGCTTAAGCATTGAGCGTTTAAACATGTGCTAAACGTTAGTAAAAAAGCAAAAAACATTAGTATCCCAGATAATCTGGAGTTTAATCTATGCTTCATAATTCCTTCTGAAATAATGTTTTAAGAGCTGTTACGAAACAAATTCGCTACGAATCTCTTTTACTTTTTTAAGTAGATTGTTAAATACTTCCTCTGACATATGAGTTTCAGAATCGGCTTTAATAGTAGTTACCTTGTTAGTTGCATCAGTTTCGGATTCAACCTTAGAGGTATTTACAATTTTAACTTGCTCAAAAATGGATTTCAATTCACTCATTTTTCCATGTAGGTATTGAATGTCTTCATTGTTAGAGTGAGATTCCAACAAATTCATAACTGTAATTAAGGAAAGCTTTTGATAGATAATTCGATCTACAAGACGTTTGTTATTTTCCATTGATCCATTGGTTAAGGATGAGGCTAAATAAAGCCCTTCAACCCAACCTCCAACAAGAACCATAACAGAAATCGTTGGTCTGTCATTTTCTTTCAGATATGCATTTGAATTCATGAAAGTTTCAGAAATGATTTCCATAACCGCATCTCTGTTGTTCATGTTATCCTCAAGCTTTTTAATAGTGGTTTCATCAATGGCATCAATAATACTTAAACCTTCAGCCATCTTCTTTGCACAAGCCATGTATTGTATGGTGCTTTGTGTTTGGTCAAAAAGGCTGGTGTAGCTTAAATCGGCACTATATATACCTAGGTTTAAAGCCATTTTAAGGTTTGTATTGTATTTGGTAACATTTGATATCGGATTTAATATTTCTTCGTCGTAACGCGCTCCTGATCGTTTTATCAACATCGCTGTTTCCAAAGGAGAAGGTAAAGAGTAGAATATTAATTTTGATTTATTAAAATCTTCCATCATTTGTTGGTCAATTGGTTGGCTGGCTGATTCAACCAATTTTTCTTCTTCTGTTTTTGAAGATTTTTTACCATCCGACTGACACGCCGATATCATACCAACTAATAAAGTGAAAACAAAGATGCCTTTTGTTATCTGAAGAAAACTATTTCTCATATTGTTAAAGTTTTGTACTGATTTTCAGGTGATTCTAAAAATGAAATATTTGAATTGTATCATGCGTTAAGTGTAAACTTAAATGATGTATACATTAACTTGAATTTCAATTATATAATTTAATTACATAAAAATATTAAATATAATCCAATTGTTGTGTTTTTTGTTATGATTTGTTGATTTATTTCCACAAAAAAAGCTTTTGAAATAATGAATAATCTCAAAAGCTTTATATCATATAATGAAAACTAATTTCTATTCTAATGAAGAAAAGTATTTCATGAATTGTGCTCTTTCGTAAACGGCAGGATCTTGAATTTTCTTATAACTCATGAGTCCTTTGAATGAATCAATAGAGCTGTAACCTTTTTCATCCATCCAATAAGAAAGCTCATTAAGCATTTCTGTAATAACCTTAGGGCCGTTTTTATAAACAGAAGAACAAATTTGAACTGACGAAGCACCTGCAAGTAGTTGCTTGATAACAGCTTCCCCGTCATGGTTTCCGGTAGAAGCAGAAATGTCAATTTGATCAACCTTATCAGAAACAATGGCTACCCAACGTAATGATTTGCGAATATCTGCAGGGGTGCTAAATACTGATGCAGAAGTAAGAGATAGGTTATTGATGTCAATATCCGGCTCATAAAAACGATTAAATAAAACAACGCCTTTTGCACCTAGCACATTGAGTTTATTTACAACACCAACCAGATTTGCAAAATTATCGCCTAATTTTATTGAAAAAGGAATGCTGATAGCCTCATTAACTTTTTCTGCAATGGAATAATAAAGTCCTTCAATTACAGCAGCATCAACGTTTTTGTCTGTGTTTACCACATGAACATTTAATTCGATGGCATCGGCTCCGGCCTTTTCAATTTTCTTAGCAAATTCAACCCACTCTTCAGAAGAAAAGCAATTGATACTTGCTATTACAGGTATATCAAACTTTGCTTTTGCATCGCTAATCAATTGTAGGTATTCCCCAACAGAATTATCTTTTGTATAGCCAGCGATGTAATCCATGGCTTCCGGGTAATCATAACCTTCACCGGTTTTAATTTGATGATTAATTTCGTGATTAATCTGTTCTTCAAATAAAGATTTTAAAACCACTGCTCCGGCTCCGGCTTCAACAAGCTTGGCTATCTTGTCGATACTATTGGTTAGCCCTGAGCTGCTTACGATAATCGGATTTTTTAATTCTAATCCTAAGTATGTAGTGCTTAGATTTGTCATAGACGTTTGTTTATTTTTTTACATCGAACAAATATAATTTTTTTTAAAGATTATTGACTTTAAATGTTTATTTATTCGTTCTTAATGGTAATTTCTTTGTCCGAATATTGAACTACCTACTCTTATCATGGTACTGCCTTGTTCAATGGCTATAGTATAATCACCTGACATACCCATCGAAATGTGTTTGAAATTCTCGTGCTTAGAAAAATATTTCTCTTTGAGTTTAGTAAATATTTCTTTTAAGCCTGCAAATTCTTTAGATATAGCTGCAGTGTCAGGAGTGTTGGTTGCCATGCCCATTACACCGCATATTTCAATGTTATTTAACGTTGCAATACTATCTTCATTAAGCATTTGAATAAGTTCATCTTCGCTAAAACCAAATTTGGTTGATTCCTGTGCAATGTGGACTTGAAGCAGGCATTTAATTTTACGATTATTTTTTATACCTGCTTTGTTTATCGCAATTAATAATTTTTGTGAGTCGACACCATGGATTAACGATACAAATGGTGCAATGTATTTTATTTTATTGCTTTGTAGGTGACCAATGAAATGCCATTCAATATCTTTAGGTAGTTCTTCGTATTTCCTGGTGAGATCCTGAACTTTATTTTCACCAAAAATTTTGTGGCCGCATTCGTATGCCTCAAGAATGTCACTATTGGGTTTGGTTTTAGAAACCGCAACCAGTGTTACATGCTCAGGGATCGAATTTTTAATCGTTTTTATATTGTCAGCAATTGCCATCTTTTAATAAGTTTAATGAGATAGCAAAATTAACATTTTACAGACTGTCAAAAAAAATATTGGTGTCCAAACTTGTACAAAATATGGAAACATAAAAAGGATGCATACCTGAGTATAACATCCTTTTTAATGAGTATTATTTTTTAGTCCAGTTTATGTATGACCAGACCGGATCGTAATTTTGGTTCAAACCATGTGGTTTTAGGAGGCATAATGTTTCCTGTATCAGCAATGTCGATAAGTTGTTGCATGGATACCGGATACATGGCAAAAGCAACTTTCATTTCACCACTGTCAACTCTTTTGGATAATTCATTAAGGCCTCTGATTCCGCCAACAAAATCAATTCTTTTATCTGTTCTTAAGTCTTTTATGCCTAAGATGTTATTTAGTACGAGATCTGATAAAATGGTTACATCTAAAACGCCAATGGGATCATTATCATTAAAAGTACCATCTTTAGCTTTAAGGCGGTACCATTTATTTTCAAGGTACATTGAAAATATATGTAGCTCGTTTGGTTTTATTATTTGTTCCGATACTTCAGAGATTTCAAAATTGTCTTTAATTTTTAATAAAAACTCTTCTTCAGAAAGTCCATTTAAGTCTTTAACCACTCTGTTGTAATCGATAATTTTAAGTTGGGTATCTGGAAAATGTACGGCTAAAAAGTAATTATATTCTTCTGTTCCGGTGTGGTTAGGATTTTGTTTTCTTTTTTCGGCTCCTACAAGTGCTGCCGCGGCTGTTCTATGGTGTCCATCTGCAACATATGTAGCCGGCACTTTTGTAGCAAACAATTCTTCTATTTGTTGATTTACCTTATTATCTCTGATAACCCAAAAATGATGACCAAAACCATCTTCAGCTATGAAATCGTATTCTGCCTCCTGTGTTTGTACAATGTTGCTAACTATTTCATCAATTTCCTGTACTGCAGGATAGGTGAAAAATACCGGTTCTATATTCGCATTGTTAATTCTAACATGAATCATGCGATCTTCTTCTTTTTCACTACGCGTTAGCTCATGCTTTTTAATAATACCATTTAAATAGTCATCAACAGAGGCAGCTCCAACGATACCATACTGGGTACGTCCCTCCATAGTTTGTGCATAAATATAAAAACGAGTTTCTCTTTCCTGAAATAGCCACCCCTTTTCCTGAAACATTTGAAAGTTATGAATGGATTTATCATACACCTCCTGTGAATGAATATCCGTATCAATAGAACAATCAATCTCGCTTCGAGTAATATGTAATAGTGATTCAGGTTTACCTTCTGCCATTTTAGCTGCCTCAGTACGGTTCATTACATCGTAAGGTAAACAAGCCAAGGTGCTGGCAATGTCTTGTGGAGGACGAAGGCCTTTAAAAGGTTTTACTATAGCCATAAGATTTAAATTTTAGTCACTAATTTTTATTGGACACAATATAAGTACTAAAATTAAGAAAGAATAGTGATTTTTATCAAGCAGGAAGGGCAATAATTCCTGATTTTTAGCATAAAACAGAAACGTAATTTATGTAGTAAGCAGTAGAGGAAAGGCGTAGATAGCTAATGTTTTTGTAAAGTTTTTAAATTTTAAGCAAAAAAAAAGGACGTCCATCACGACGTCCTTTTTTATCTTAGAAATAACCGGTGATTACTTATTTACTTTAAAAGTAGTGTTACCGTTTTTAATGAAATCTACAATTTGGTTTGCAGCAGCAACACCAGCATTGATGTTAGCTTCAGCAGTTTGAGCACCCATCTTTTTAGGTGTAAAGAAGAATCTTCCTCCGAATGGAGCAAAGTCATTTTTGTTATCAGGAGCAATGTCTGAGATATAGCAAAAATCTTCTCTTTCATTCATTAACTTAATCATATCAGCTTCATGAATTACTTCTTTACGAGCAGTGTTTACCAATACACCACCTTTAGGCATTTTAGATAATAAATCGAAGTTGATAGACTCTTTAGTTTGTGGAGTGGCCGGGATATGAAGAGAAACATATTGACATGTTGAATATAATTCTTCAACAGAATCAACAGGAGTTACTCCGTCAGCTTTGATTTTTTCAGCGCTTACAAATGGATCGAACGCATACACTTCCATACCCATGCCTTGAGCAATTTTAGCTACATATAAACCAACATTACCGTATGCGTGAATACCAATCTTCTTTCCTCTTAATTCAGTTCCTGCAGTTCCGTTATATGCATTACGAGCCATGGCAATCATCATTCCAAAGGCTAATTCAGCAACAGCATTTGAGTTTTGACCAGGAGTGTTCATGGCAACAACATCATTTGCAGTACAAGCGTCCAAATCAAGATTATCATATCCAGCTCCGGCTCTTACAACAATTTTAAGTTCTTTGGCAGCTTCAACTACTTCAGAAGTTACTTTGTCTGAACGAACAATAAGAGCAGATGCATCTTTAACAGCATCAAGTAATTCTGCTTTGTCAGCATATTTTTCAAGTAAAGCAAAATCAAAACCGGCTTCTTTAACAACAGCTTCAATTTGATCTACGGCAGCCTTAGCAAAAGGCTTTTCTGTGGCAACAAGTACTTTTGTCATGATATAGTTAGTTTGCGTTTTATCAACTTAAAGTTTACAAAAAAGGAAAACCGAAACCTCTGTATTAAAGAAGTTTCGGCATATAAAATATAGAAAATATCCTAGTGCTTAGCAGCAAATTCTTTCATAGCAGCAACAAGAACCTCAACGCTTTCTTTAGGAAGTGCATTGTAAGTTGAAGCTCTGAAACCACCTACTGAACGGTGACCTTTAATACCAAGACATCCTTTAGATGTAGCTAGTTCCATAAAGTCTTTTTCTAATTCAGTATATTCATCGTTCATTACAAAACAGATATTCATTAAAGACCTGTCTTCTTCTGCTTCAACAGTTGCTTTAAAGAATTTATTGCTATCAATTTCATCGTATAAAAGATCAGCTTTCTCAATGTTTTTCTTTTGCATAGCAGCGATACCACCTTGGTCTTTAAGCCACTTTAAAGTTTGTAATGCAGCAAATACAGGCAATACAGGAGGAGTATTAAACATTGACTCTTTACCAATATGTGTTCTGTAGTCAAGCATTGTTGGAATAGCACGATCTACTTGTCCAAGGGCATCTTCTTTTACGATGGCAAAAGTTACACCTGAAGGAGCAAGGTTTTTCTGCGCTCCACCATAAATAATATCATATTTAGAAATATCGATTGGACGAGAGAATATATCAGATGACATATCGGCTACCAAACGAACACCCAGGTCTAAATCAGTTTTGATTTCAGTACCATAAATAGTGTTATTTGTTGTAATATGCAGGTAGTCTAAATCAGAAGGTACATCAAATCCTTTAGGAATATAGTTGTAGTTTTTGTCTTTTGAAGACGCAACTTCAATTACTTCACCAAATAATTTTGCCTCTTTTTGTGCTTTAGCAGCCCAAGAACCTGTATTTAAATAACCTGCTTTAGTTTTAAGAAGGTTATAAGGAGCCATACAGAATTGAGTGCTTGCTCCACCTCCTACAAAAATTACCTGATAACCTGCAGGTACATCAAGTAATTCCTTAACTAGCGCAATGGCTTCATCCATCACAGCAACAAACTCCTTAGAGCGATGCGATACTTCCATGACAGATAAACCTGTTCCGGCAAAATTTACAACAGCCTCTGCTGTGTTTTTAATGGTAAATTCCGGTAAAATAGATGGTCCGGCGTAAAAATTATGCTTTTTCATGCTTTAAATAGTTTTATTTTTTACACTTGATAGCCATTTGCAATAGTCTTGATATTGTAATGGTTATTTATTATTCTGACGTTATTTTTAATGATAATCTTAAAATGATAAGATGATTTTCAGTTTAAATTCTTTAGAATCATTCTTAACTTTTGAAATCTTGCGCAAAATTAGAAAAATATGGAACTAAAAGCCACTAAATTAAGGAAAACATACTATTAAATTGTAAGCTGCAATTACTAAAGTAGAATAAGATTATAATAAATATAGCTGATTTTGTTTTGTAATTGTTTGTTTATGAGAATTGTGTGGAGTTTGGTGAAGTTCTTACGATTTGCGTCTTTTAATCAAGAAAAAATTCTTTAATGAATGATCATTGTCATTTTATTATATAATTTGAGTAAGAGTAAAATTACCTTAACGCTAAAGAATCAATGATTAATATTGAAAAGCGATTCTTTAACGTTAAATTATTAGTTTATCTTACAGAAATGGAAGTTTAACTATTTCAGCTTTTAGTTTACGATTTCTCACTCTAATAAAAATTTCGGCACCTAATTTTGCCACTTCCGTTTTAATATATCCCATTCCAATACCTTGCTTTAACATTGGAGATTGTGTTCCTGAAGTAACTTCGCCAATTATCTGGTCGTTTTCATCAACAATTTCATATCCTTTACGGGGAATACCACGATCAATCATTTTAAAGCCTTTAAGCTTTTTTTCTACGCCATTTTGTTTTTGTTGATGGAATAACTCCTTATTTATAAAGTTGTTGTTGTCGGAGAATTTTGTAATCCAACCCAAACCAGCTTCAATAGGAGAGGTGTTTTCGTGTATATCATTGCCATACAGACAAAATCCTTTTTCTAACCTTAAGGTATCTCTGGCTCCTAAACCAATTGGTAAAATGCCAACATCTTCACCTGCCTCAAAAATGGCTTCCCATATACAAACGGCATCTTCGTTATACATATAAAGTTCAAATCCTCCTGCTCCGGTATATCCTGTATTTGAGATGATAACGTTGTTAATTCCTGCAATGCTACCCGTAACAAAACTGTAATAAGGAATACCGGATAAATCAATATCTGTTAATTTTTGTAAGGTAGCCGTAGCCTTAGGACCTTGTATGGCAAGTTGGGATATCTGATCTGAAGCATTTTCAATTTCTGCATTAAAACTGTTGTTTTTGTTGCACCATTCCCAATCTTTTTCAATGTTAGAAGCATTAACAACTAACATATATTTATCATTTTCGTATTTATAAACCAGCAAATCATCAACAATTCCACCTTCACCATTAGGAAAACATGAATATTGTGCTTTTCCAATTTCCAGTGTAGAAATATCATTGCTGGTCAAATGCTGAACCAGTTTATATGCTTCCGTGCCTTTAATCCAGAATTCCCCCATATGAGATACGTCAAATAAACCAACGGAATTACGCACTTGCATGTGTTCGGTGTTAATACCACTGTATTCAATTGGCATTTCGTATCCGGCAAATGGAACTAGTTTGGCTCCCATGTTTTTGTGCAATGAGTAAAAAGCAGTATGTTTCATATTTACATTGTAATTTTTTAGTTTTATCTTAAACAATTAAGAAAATCAGTTAGGCGTATTATAATTACAAGAGATAATACTCCATATTTTTTTCGTCATAAATTTATGGATTCGAAACAGAGTCAAATATGATAATTATTCTCTTTTAACAATAAAAATGAGATTATTTATTATAAACTTCAAAATCATCTTGAAATATAAAGATGAAGATTATTATCTTTAATGTAATAAGATAGCTGTTTGATCATCTATAATTAACCAAATAAGAGGAAGGTTACGCATAATGATCAAAAATGTGAAGTAAACCATGGTTGTTTCATAAAATAAACTAGTTTTGTATTACTAAATGAATAATTAAAATTTAAACCTAACCTTTATGGCAGAGGAGTATAATTATATTGATCTTTCGTATTTAGAGGGTATTGCAGAAGGGGATAAGGATATAATAAAAGAACTCGTAGAAATTTTTCTGGATCAGATGCCTGAGTTTACTGATGGTTTTGCGGATAATGTAAGGGATAAAAATTGGGTGCAAATAGCGGCTATTGCGCATAAAGCGAAGTCTTCTGTTGTTTCAATGGGTATGGAGGAACTTGGTAATGTTGATTTGAAAAATATGGAATTGCTAGCCAAACAACTTCGTATTATTGAATTAAATGCCAAAGATAGTATTACCGATGCTCAACAGGATGAGATTAAGAGCCTGGAACGTAATTTAGAAGGATATCCAGAGGAAAGGATGAACTGGGTTATTACAAATGCAAATAAAGAAACATTAGATAATTTAATTGATAAGTTTACCTCTGTATGTTCAAAAGCTGTAGAGGAGCTAAACCACGTGATTAGTACCTATTAAAGCTATTTAAAATTATGGTTGAGACTAAAATAAATAAAGGATATGTTGTTGCCAGCATTAAAGAATCAGATAGACTAAATGCGGCTGTTGCAGAAAAAGTAAAAAAGGAGCTGACGGAAATTATCACGAAGAATAGCTCTAAGATTATGATTAATTTGTCAAATATTAAATTTATTGACAGTACTGGAATTGGTGTTCTAATTTCGGCTTTAAAGACTGCCCGACAAAACAATATTTCATTTATACTTTGTGGGATACAAAAGGATGTAATGAGTTTATTAACATTGATGAAGCTGGATAAGGTTTTTGAAATATGTTCAGATGATTCTGCATTATAATATATAGAAGACATAAAAAGAAAGAGCCTGATTTATCAAAAATCAGGCTCTTTCTTTTTCATATCATTTCGATGGAGGAGGAGTGAACCCAACCTTCATTTCCATCACTTATTTGTATTCGCTTCCACTCTCTTAGATTTTCCAGAATCTTTACTTTGGTTCCTTCGTGAAGAATAAATAGATCTTTTCCTCCTGTAGATGGTGAACTTTTAATAGATACAGATGGATCAAATATGATAGCACTGTCTCTATGAACTAATTTGTTTTTTTGTGCGCCCGAAAAATTAAAAGCAAAAAAGGATGCAAAGAATAAAAGTATTCCTACAAAAAAGGAAATCTGCTTAACAACCCTTTGTCCGGAAAAGAAGAACACGCCTATTAGAAATACGAATAGTCCAAATGTTATGATAGAAATAATAGCCCATGTATCAGACTTTGTTATGCTTTTGAAATTATTAAACCATTCGGCTAAAAAGAATTTGCCAACAGTTTCCAGTTTGTCCGTTATTTGAGTATTTACCATTTCAAGATTATGGCGAATATCTTTATCATGAGGAGATAATAAAAGAGCTCTTTCGAAGTTTAAGATAGCTTTAGGTAGTTGACCAGTTTTGTAATAGGCGTTACCTAGATTATAATATATTTCTGCGCTTTCTACATTCGAACTTAAAATTTCCTCATAGGTATTAATTGCTTCCTCATATTTCTCTTCCGAAAAATATGTATTGGCCTCCTCAAACCTAAGATCTTCGGCCATTGCTGGCATAAAGCATATTAGATAAATAGTATATATTAAAAACTGTTTCATGATCAATGGTGCTTATGATTTTATTTGACTATCAAGTTTGCTGATGTTTTCAAGTGCTTTTTTATAAAGTTTATCCATTTCTTCGGTTGCACCGGATGATGGTGAAAAACGAGCGAACTCGCAGGTATCCAGAATAGAAATTAATTCTTCTTTAACTACAAGACTAACGCCTCTTTCTTCAATTAATTGACTAGCCTTGTCTTTGCTTAATTCGCTTATAGGCAAATAAAGTTTGTCGCTTAAGTAAGTATATAAGGCTTTTAAAACTTCATCGTAAAAAGCTTCATGATCTTTAGCTTTTAAAAAGACCGCTGATTTTTTCAAACGTTTTTGAGCCATTTTATTAGCTTTTTTGTTTTTAACCAGGTGTACATTGGCATTTTCATGAATCTTTTTCTTATTCAGGAGGTATGCTAGTATAAATAGTAATACAGGTACAATATATGCTAAATAGAAGAGTGTAGAACCGAATAGGAATGTTCCTTTAGGTTTTAGATGTGACTTGCCCGTTTTAATATATCTAATGTCTTTTCCAACAAATTTTACATCTTCCCGATTAACACTTCCCGGAATATAAGTACCACCGGAAACACTTTCATCACCTTCGCCTCTCTCTACTTCAATTTCGATAGGTTGCGATGTGATTATTTTAAAACTACCAGTTTTTGGATTAAAATAGGTGAATTTTAAAGGATCTATAGTGAAATTTCCTGCATAACGCGGTATGATTAGGTATTCAAACGTTTTGCTACCCTTCATACCTGCTGTAGTATTGGTTAAATTATTTTTACTGGTTGGATCAAAAAGGTCAAAGTCTGTAGGGAAGTTGAATTTAGGAGCTGAAATCAATTTTTGGTTTCCTGTCCCCGAAATCACAACTTTAATGGTAATACCATCATTTACTTTCACTTTATTTTGTGAAGTCGTTAATTTCATATTCAAATCACCTACACCACCAGAAAAACTTGCCGGCTTTTTAGTTGGGTACGGCTTGATATTTATCTTAAATGGCGTAGACTTTGTCCTTTTTTTAACAACTCTGTAGTTGCTGTCAAAGAAATCATCGAATATACTGGTTGATCTTCTTCTGACTCTTTGTTTAATCAGAAATTCAATTTCTGTAGCTTCAATGTTTTGAACTCCAATTTTTTGTCCATATAAAACGGTTTGTCTCAGTGTGCCAACGCGGTATTGTTTGTTGTTTATGTTTTCGTATGATAGTTCAATGTTACCACCATCAGTCATTTCCTGCGCTATGAAATTTCTGTAGTCGGGGTAATTTTGATCAGATAAACTATTTACATTAACACGTGTGTAAAATTTCGTTGTAACAACAATAGGTTCTCCTAAATATGCTTCCTTCTTATTACAAAAGACCTTAATAAATAAGTCATCTTTGGAGAAAGAACCATCACTGCTTTGACTATTGCTTTGCTGAGTATTAGCTGAATTACTGCCTTCGTTTTTTACGATTTCTATATTTAAACTATTACTGTTATATTTTTTGCCATCAACAGTAATCTGAGCAGGAGCGATTTTGTAATTTCCAGGTTTATCACCTTTAAGAATGTATGTATAGGTGTATTGATTACTTCTGGTTACTTTACCATTAACGTATTGTGTACTGGAACTAGTCATAATACTTGGCCCCATCAATACCTGAATGTCATTTAAAGCAGGTAATCTAAAGTCTTCACCTTCTTTATTTACAGTATAGGTAACTTGAAATTTTTCGCCCGCAAGAACAGCGCTTTTGGCCTGAGCATTAAATTGCACATCTTGCGCATTAATATTACAGAGGCTAAAAAATAATATAATTACTAATGTTATGTTTCTCATTTCTTTAATATTTTCGATATGAGCATAATGGTCAATACGAATGTTAAGATTTACTCTTAATTTAATCTAAAATGCAAAAATAGAAATATAATTTGCTTATGCACAAAACTGGCAACTACCAGTTCTTTTCGATATTACGATTTGGCTGTCCTTCTACTTTTTGCATTTTTTCTTTTAGGTCCTTTTCATCTTGGTTTAATGCGTCGAGAATTCTTTGAGCATCCTCTTTTGATATGTTATTTTCTTGCGGTTCCTGACTATCAGGTACGCCGTTGTTGTTTGAATCTGTATCTCTGTAATCAGGTTGTCCGTCACCGTCAGAATCTTTTGGTTCGTTAGGATTCTCACCAGCTTCCTCTCTGTCAGGTCTTCCATCATTGTCAGAATCCTGATCCTGGTAGTCAGGAGTACCATCTTTATCAGTATCCTGATTTTCGTTTTGATTTCCGTTTTCGTCTTCTTTTTCTTTTTCGTCAGGAATACCGTCGCCATCAGAATCTTGCTGTTGATTATCCTGATTATTCTGCTTTTGATCTTGGTTCTGGTCTTGTTGATCTTGATCTTGTTCCTGGTTTTCGTCCTGATTCTGATCCTGGTTCTGGTCTTGTTGCTCCTGTTCCTGCTTCATCTTCATAGCAGCAATCAGGTTGTATCTTGTTTCATCATCCATAGGGTTGTTTCTTAGAGCTTCTTTATAGGATGATATAGCTTTGTCAATTTCTTTTCTTGCGATGTATGTATTGCCAATATTATGATATAACTCTGCTTTTTGTTCTTTGCTTAAGTTTTCTTTGCTTATGCTATTGAATTGATTGAGTGCTTCTTCAATTTTTTCTTGTTTAAAATAGGCATCACCTAAATTAAACTCAGCCTCATATGATGATTCACCTTCTTTTAGGTTGTCAAGTGCTTTTTTATATTCTATCTCAGACTCAATATATTTTTCGTTGCTAAATTCAGCATTCCCTTTACGGATAAATTTTCGTTCCTTTTGAGCGCTGGAAATAGCAGAAATAGAGCAAAGGGCCAGGATTATTAGTATAACTCTCATTTCGTTTCCTCCTTTTTATCTTCAAATAGATTAATCTTTCTTAAATATTTATTCTGACGTTCTAATAGCATATAGTCAATCAGTAAAATAATAAGTGCTATTAATGCGATATACTGAAATTGATTATCAAAGTCGGTGTAGATCTTAGCTTCCATTTCAGTTTTCTCCAGTTTCGATAAGTGATCAACCAAATCATTGATTCCTTTTCTGATATTATTTGCTGCTATGAATTCTCCATTTCCTGCTTTAGCAATGTCAATCAACATGTTCTCATTAAGTTTTGAGATCACCACATTGCCTTCACGATCTTTCATGAAGATGTTTTTGCCACCTCCTGGAATGGGAATTGGAGCTCCTTTGGGAAGTCCCATGCCTACAGTATATACCTTAATGCCTTTTTGTTTGGCTGCTTCAGCAGCGCCTATTGCATCGTCTTCGTGATTTTCACCATCGGTAATTACAATAATTGCCCTGTTGATGTCTTCCTGTGCACTAAAAGAATTCATACTTTTATTAATGGCTGTTCCTATCGCTGTTCCTTGCGTAGAGATAATCCCTGTATTTATGGATGAAATAAACATTTTTGCAGAAGGATAATCTGTGGTAATTGGCAACTGTGTGTATGCCTGACCTGCAAAAACAATTAATCCTACTTTATCATTATGTAATTTGTCAACCAGTTGGTATATGGCACGCTTGGCTCTTTCTAATCTGCTTGGTTCAATATCTTGAGCATTCATACTATTGGATACATCAAGAGCTATCATTATTTCAATTCCTTTTCGCTTAACCGTTTCCAGTTTGGTGCCAAACTGAGGACCGGCAATAGTAAAAATAAGTGCTGTTAATGCCATTAGCATCAAATAGAATTTGATAATTGGTCTAATGGCAGAAGCACTGGGCATAAGTGGTTCCAGTAAATCCGGATTGCCAAATTTTGCGATGGCTTTTTTACGTCTCTTGCCAATAATTAAACTAACGAATGCCAATGTTGGTATGATGACGAGTAGGTATAAATATTCTGGATTTTCAAATCTAAACATGAGATATCGAATTAAATTCTTGTTATGGAAGGTTTCTTAAAACAGTGCTTTTTAGAAAAACTTCCAATAAAATAAATGCAGCTGCCAGTAGGGCAAAAATCAAATACTCTTCGGATTTCTTGGTGTATTCTCTCACCTCAATCTTTGTTTTTTCCATTTGATCTATCTCTTCATATATTTTTTTCAAGCTGTTTTTGTTAGTAGCCCTAAAGTATTGGCCTCCTGTTATTTTTGAAATTTCTTTCATCATGGCTTCGTCAATCTTAACCTCTTGGTCGATATATTGAATGCCCATAGGAGTTTCTACTGGAAATGGTGCCGTTCCTTCAGAACCAACCCCAATAGTGTAAACCCTAATGCCAAAAGTTTTGGCAATTTCAGCAGCTGTTAATGGAGCAACTTCACCTCGGGTATTTTCTCCATCAGAAAGAAGAATGATAACTTTTGATTTTGCCTCACTATCCTTAATGCGATTGACGGATGTAGCCAAACCTTCACCAATGGCAGTTCCATCTTCAAACATACGCGTTCTTACATCTTGAAGTAAATTTACTAATGAAGTTTTGTCTGTGGTTAGCGGGCACTGCGTAAAACTTTCTCCGGCAAAAATAACCAAACCTATTTTGTCATCAGTTCGTGCAGACACAAATTGAGTGGCAACATCTTTAGCAGCTTCAAGTCTGTTTGGTTTGAAATCCGCCGCTTCCATACTCGAAGAAATATCTAAAGTAATGACGATGTCTATTCCTTCTGTAGTAATATCTTGTGAACTATTGGATGATTGTGGACGCGCCAGTACAAAAACCAGCATGATGATAGCTAATGATCGTAGTGCTATAGGTGCGTGTCTTAAATAAACTTTCCAGGATACCGGAGCATTTTCAAATCCTTTAGTTGAAGATATTTGAAGTGAAGCATGCGCTGTTTTATGTTTCCAGATATACCATCCTATCATTGGTATTAATACTAGTAACAGGTAAAAGTTATAAGGATGTAAAAAGGTGATATTATTCATTTCTTTTGTGTTAAAGCAAAATGTAATAAATGCTATTCCTTGCTTTCGTTGTTAATCATTATTTGTTTCTCTTCCTCAAGTGATTTTATGACTTCAAGTTTTGTTTGATTTACAAAAAAGTATGAGTTCATCAGGGTTAATCCGTTTTCATCGGCAAGAGGAGTGAACTTTGCAAATTTTACCAAATCAGATAATTCTAGTACCTGTTGGAGTTGTTCCATGCTTTTTTTATCAATTTCATTATTGGATTTTAAGGATGCCAATATTTCAACTGATGTTTGTTCAAGAGCAGGTTGTTCGTATCTGTGTTCAATGTAATTACGAATAGTATTAGATACTTCAGTATAAAACTGTTTTACCTTATTGTGTTCCCAAAGTTTGCTTTCCTTTATTTTGTCAAGTTCGCGTAAAGCAATGATATGAGCAGGTTCTGTTGGCTTTGGTTTTTTGAAGGATGTATCTTTATCGATTTTGTTTTTTCTGTAATATAAATAAAGCCAGATTAATAAAGCCAAAGCGAGTAAAATACCTCCATATAAATAAATGTAATTGATGATTTCAACGATTTTAAATGGTGTATCAATAGGACCTTTAATATCAGTCATTCCTTTTTCAGGATCTACCTCTTTAAACGGATTTACAACCATCAAGCTTAAAGCATTAGACGAAGCTATACTTCTGCTTTCTCCATCAATAATTTCAAATTCAAGAGGTGAAATATAATGTAAGCCACTGTCGAAAGAAGTTACCCTAAACAGCTGTGTTAATATTAATCTTTTGTTGTCGATATTTAAACTATCAATTCCACCTTTTTCAACAATTTCAATGTTTTTGGTAACTGTATCGTTTAGCAGAGGAAAGTTAATTGTAACATTATTCGGCTGGCTTATTTCAAGCTTAAGGTCAACCTGTCCTCCAATAAATATCATTGTTGAATCCAAAGTAGCTGTTACATTTACGTTTTGAGCTGAAACGGATGTAGCCATACCTAATACAGCAACCAATATTACAGCAAAAATAGTTTTAATGTTAAAGCGTTTAGTCATGTTGAATAAATCAATCACTACTTTATTCATTACATACGTTTTTTAAATAAATACATTAAAGACTTAACGTAGTCTTCATCAGTTCTAATGGATGTATTGTCAATTCCACACTTACGGAATATAGCTTGTGTGCTTTCGTCATTTTGTATCCACCACTGCTTAAAAGCATCTCTTACTCCTTTGTTTGAGGTGTCAATCCACGAATATTCGCCACTCTCAGCATCTTTCATTTTAACAAGACCAATAGAAGGCATTTCTGTTTCACGTTCATCGTATACCTTTAGGGCAACTACATCGTGTTTTTGGTTGGCAATTTTTAAGGCATCCTCAAAATTGTCATCCAAAAAGTCGGAAATCACAAACGTGGTACATCTTTTTTTAATGGCATTGGTTAAATACTTCATCGCCTCACTAATGTTAGTGGTTCTGTTTTCCGGCGTAAAAGAAATTAACTGTCGTATAATATGTAAGATGTGTTTGCGTCCTTTTTGTGGTGTAATAAATTTCTCAATCTTGTCAGAAAAGAAAATCACCCCAATTTTATCATTGTTTTGAATGGCTGAAAATGCCAGAACTGCAGCAATTTCTGTAATGATATTCTTTTTATACTTAAAAGATGTTCCAAAATCTCTCGATCCGGATACATCTATCATGAGCATTACAGTTAATTCCCTTTCTTCTTCAAATACCTTAATATAAGGATGATTGAATCTCGCAGTAACATTCCAGTCAATATTTCTAATATCGTCACCGTACTGGTATTCGCGTACCTCACTAAAAGTCATACCGCGCCCTTTAAAAGCAGAGTGGTATTCGCCCGCAAATATATTACTTGAAAGGCCTCTGGTTTTAATTTCTATCTGCCTGACTTTTTTTAATAGATCAGCTGTTTCCATTTTATCTATTTTATTTTGATGCAATTTTCAGTTGTAACAGAACTGATGAAAGAGTTCTGTTACAGCTAATTGTTTCTTAAATTGGATTGTTTTTTAATCCTGTTTGCATTAAATTTTAAATGCTATGGAACCTCTACTGTATTTAAAATGTCGTTAATTACCTCAACAGTCGTAATGTTGTTGGCATCGGCTTCGTAAGAAAGACCAATTCTATGTCTTAGTACATCGTGGCATACAGCCCTAACGTCTTCAGGAATCACATAACCTCTTCGTTTAATAAAAGCGTAAGCTTTAGCAGCCAGGGATAAGTTAATGCTTGCACGAGGAGAACATCCGAAAGAAATCATTTCCTCATACTTTTCGAGATTATATTGAGCAGGGTATCTGGTTGAGAAAACTATATCAATAATGTATTTCTCAATTTTCTCATCCATGTAAACATCCTTTACAACCTTACGTGCTCTAATAATGTCATCAGGTTTAAGTATTGTTGAGGCTTTAGGAAACGATTGTGCAAGGTTATGGCGAATAATCATTTGTTCCTCTTCTTTTTGAGGATAGTCGATTACCAGTTTAAGCATAAATCTGTCGACCTGCGCTTCTGGTAATGGGTATGTTCCTTCTTGTTCAATTGGGTTTTGAGTTGCCATAACTAAAAATGGCTTATCAAGTACATGAGTTGTTTCTCCAATGGTTACCTGACGTTCTTGCATGGCTTCAAGTAAGGCACTCTGAACTTTTGCGGGAGCACGATTTATCTCATCGGCCAATACGAAATTGGTAAATATTGGCCCTTTTTTCATAATAAACTCTTCTTTTTTCTGACTGTAAATCATTGTACCGATAAGGTCGGCAGGTAATAAGTCGGGTGTAAATTGAATTCTGCTAAAGTCTGCATCAACAATCGTTGCAAGTGTGTTAATTGCAAGTGTTTTTGCTAATCCGGGAAGTCCTTCAAGTAATATGTGACCATCACTTAATAAACCAACAAGCAGACCTTCAACTAAATGTTTTTGACCTACAATAACCTTATTCATTTCAATGGTTAGTAAATCAACGAAAGAACTTTCGTTTTTAATTCGTTCGTTTAACTCTCTTATATCTACAGATTGCTCCATGAGTTGTATTATTATTGTTAATGAAATATTAATTTTTAAAGTGGATTCCAAAATTAGTTTTTTATAAAAGAGAGCTATGTTGGGATGTGTTAAAAAATGTTAACAAAAGTGTCTGGTAGGTTGATTGTTCTGGATTTTAACTCTTCTTTAACTTTTTATTTTAGATGTTTTAACGGATTGAACTATTCTGCAAAAAGTCCGTTTAAAAGATGTTTGGTATAATGAAATGCTGGATAACTTATTTCTTTATAAGTTGTTTGAAATATTAAATAAATAAAGAGAATAAAAATGTTTGAAGATAGAGATTTTGTATGTAAACATATGCTTATTAGAAAGCGAGACTTGGTGAAGACTATTCATGAAAAGGGGCTAAAAACAATGGATGATGTTCAGGATGAAACGAATATTGCTACCATTTGTGGTTCCTGTTATGCTGATGTAGAAGAGATTTTGGAAGAAGAACTAAAGAAGGTTTAGTTAAAGTATTTTGTAATCTTAAAAAAGTTAATGGGTAATTTGTTGAAGTTATAACAAATTACCCTTTTGTTTTATTATCCCTTGTATAAAAGTGAGCTGTCACCGTAGCTTAAAAATCTAAAGTCGTTTTTTAAGGCATAGTCGTATATTTCTTTCCATTTTTCGCCTTTTGTAAAAGCAGAAATCAAAAGTAAAAGTGTGCTGTTGGGTTGATGAAAGTTGGTGATTAATCGGTTTACGATTCTAAACTCGTAGCCGGGAGCTATGAGAACACCGGTGTAGCTTTCGAGCTTTGTTTTGTTTTTAGAAATTAAAAATGACTTGAGTTTGTTTAATGCATCCTTAAGACTGTGGTGTTGTGGTAAATTATACGGATCCCACTGATTTATAAAAAACTCATTATTTTCTTCCAGAAGTTTAACGCCGAGCCAGTATAAACTTTCTAAAGTGCGCACAGTTGTGGTTCCGGTACTGGTAATGTTTCCTTCGTACTTTAAAATTAAATCAATAGTCTCCATGTCTACAAAAAAATGCTCAATATGCATTTCGTGGCTATCAATAGCTTCTGATTTAACCGGCTTAAAAGTTCCTGCACCAACGTGTAGTGTAACGTTGGCTGTTTCAATGTTTTTGTGTTTTAACTCACTTAAAATTTCTGGTGTAAAATGTAATCCTGCGGTAGGGGCTGCTACCGATCCTTTGTGAGTAGAATATACTGTTTGATATCTTTCTGTGTCTGATTCTTCCGATTTTCTGTTTAAGTATGGAGGTATTGGTGTGTTGCCAATGCCCTCTAAAAGTTCACCAAAAGAAATTTGATCATCGTCCCAGGTGAATTTAATGGCCTGACTGTCTTCAAAAGTTTCGATTCGATGAATTTTTAGCGTAATGGTTTTGTTGTTGATGATAATGGATTTAGAGAGTGCACCATCTTTCCACTTTTTAGAGTTTCCTACAATGCATTTCCATGTAGTTTCTTTTGTTACCTGAAAGGCGATTGAAGTGTCTCTTGGTTCTATGGGTTCAAGACAGAAGATTTCAATTTTAGCTCCGGTTTCTTTCTGAAATTGTAAGCGTGCCTGAATTACTTTTGTGTTATTAAATATCACTAAACTATTTGAGGGTAAAATATTTGGGATCTCACTAAAGTTAGATTCCTGAATTTCTTTGTCGTAAATCAGTAGTTTGGAGTCTGACCTGTTGTCTAGTGGGTATTTTGCTATCCTGTCATCGGGCAGGTTATATGTGTAATCTTTTATGTATATCTGTGGTATATTCATTTTTGCAGTACGCTATCTGTTCTAAAATATTAGCTGCAAAAATAGTTATCTTTCAATGAATGATCTATGTTTCTCAAAGAAAAATAATGATTAGTTGTTTGTGATTAAAATAATTATAATTTAACAGTATTTATTTATTTTAATTAAATATTGTATTATGAAAAATTATTTAACTGAATCTGAAATTTTAGAACTTTACAGAGTTTCTTTGGAAAATGCGCTAAATCAACGAGAAATTTTCAGCTCATTGAGTGAGCTGGGTTACGATAGTGAACGAATTGGGCAGGGGAGAGATTTGTTGGCGAAAACACTTAAGGCGTACAGTGATAATAAAGACGAGGATGACGAAAGTTCAGAGGCATACTCTGTATTTGTTAAAGATAAAAGTGAGTTGGAGGCACAGTATCGTATTCATCGAAAAAAGTCGAAAGTAGTATTTCGTAAGGATGCTTTAATGTGTGAAAGGCTTGGTATTACAGGTGTTATTCCTAAATCCTATGTTAAAAAGATAGAGTCTATAAAGAAGTATTATAGTATTGTGTCAGGAGATGAAGCAGTGCAAGCTCAGTTAGAGCGTTTAAAAGTATTGCCGGAGGAAGTGTCGGGAGCTCAGACTTTGATTGATAAATTGGAGATGTCGAGATTGAATTATTTAAAAGAAAGGGGTGAATCGCAGGATGCTACCCAAATTAAAGATGCTGCGTTTGTTGTAATGGATGATTGGATGAGTGAGTTTTATGCAGTTGCGCGCATAGCGCTGGAGGATCGCCCTCAGTTGTTGGAGGCTTTAGGTAAAGTAGTTAAAGGTTAATGGTTGATTTGTTTTAGGTTACATTGGAGGTGAGAGTAATTATAAGCTCTAATGGTATGATTTAAATAAATAGTTTGAAGGGTGTAAGGTTCTTGCACCCTTCTTTTTTGTATATTTGATGGCCTCGAAAAACGGAGTGGAAGATAAAAATGTAGTGAAGGGGTTGTGATATAGAGGAATGAAGGTTTTTGAGCATCAGAAATGGTGTGGGAAACTACATGGTGATTTTAATTAAAATGTGCGAAAAATGAAATTAACGAAAGGAGATAAGGTTCGGTTTTTAAATGAAACAGGTGGTGGGACAGTGAGTCGCATTGAAGGATCGAGACTTGTATATGTGCTGGATGAAGATGGCTTTGAAATACCTGTGTTAATATCTGAAGTTGTTTTGGTAAAAAAAGCTACTGAGGAGACAGATGTCAAGTCGGGAGAAGAATCTGCAGAAGTTGAAGCGACAGCAGATGGTTATATATATGAAGAAGCGGAGGAGGATGGTGAAGTTCAGTTTTTGCTGGCATGCACTCGTGATAAGGCAATGTCCGGCAATGTTGTTTTGTATCTAATCAACGATTCTAATTATTTTGCTTTTTATACGATCGGAAATAAGGTTAAGGATGAAATTGATAATGCTTACCTGGGAACTATTGAGCCTAATACGAAGATTGAACTCGACAGGCTGGCGGTTAATTTGTTAGATAGTCGTGAGTATGAGGTTCAGTTGTTGTTGTTCAGGAAAACGGTTAAATACCAATCGCAACCACAGCTTCGTGAAATCATTAAGTTTTCGGGTCCAAAACTATTGAAGGATAGTAGCTATAATAAGAATGAGTATTTCGATGACGATGCTATTTTGTATTACCTGGTAAAGAGTCGTATGGTCGAAAAACTGGAACAGTTGTCGTCTGGCGAAGTCAAAAAGATTATAGCGCAAAAAGAGGCTTTGCAAAAGAAACCAAAGCAAAAGCGTAAAGATGAGTCGGGTATATTAGAAGTGGATCTTCATATTAACGAATTGCTTGATGATACGCGAGGGATGTCCAATAAAGAGATATTGGATTATCAAATGGAGAAATTCCATCAGGTTATGAGTGAAAATAAGGATAATAAGAATCGGAAAATTGTTTTCATTCATGGAAAAGGAAATGGGGTTTTAAAATCAGAAATACTAAAGTCGTTAAAACGAAAATATAAATGGCATTCGTACCAGGATGCTTCGTTTAAAGAATATGGTTTTGGTGCTACCATGGTGGTTATCTAAAAAATAAGAAATTCATATAAAGAGTTTACACTCTGTGTTAGGCCTGTTTCATTAAGTTGAGACAGGCCTTTTTTTATGCTTTCAACTTTCCCTTTCGCTTACGCGGATATATTACTTATATATCTTCTCTTATTGAAATACAATAATATGATTAAAATATTCATTTATATTTTATAAATATGTTCATATCTAATTTTAAGATGTAATAATAAAATTTCATAAATTATAGTTCTAATTTTTTATATAAGATTTCTAAAGAATTAATGTTTTTATCTAAAATTAAAATAATTGATGAATTAAAAAATCCGAATATTACAATTAAAAATAAGATATTAATTATTTGGATTTAAATATTATTTTACATTTATTTGTTGCATAGTGAGAATAATAGTTAAGAAATATTAATTATCAGCTCAATAATTTTTGTAATTTTATGCATTATACTAAACATACGAAGCTGGAATATTTGTACAAATTGAGGGATATCACAACAATGAGTATTGATGATGAATCTGTGCGTAATGTTGTTAGCGGATATGGGTATGACAATATTAAATTACTGGAAGGTAAGAGTATGGTCGAGGGGTTGGAGCGGCTTAGTAATGAGGTGAGCCGAAATAATATCACGAAAAAGAATATGTTTGCCAAAAAGAAGCGCTTTCAGGCGCAAATTCATAAAAAGTATATGAAGTTTTTAAAGTTGGCACGCATTGCTTTTGTAAATGATATTGAAGTGCAGGAGGCGTTGATGTTGACCGGGGCAAGGGCTCGTACCTACGATAAATGGTTGGTGCAGGTAGCGGTTTTTATCGACAATTTGTTGGGTAATGATAGTTGCTTAAAGAGGATGTCGGTGTATGGGGTGGTTAAAGATGATGTGCAGGCTTTGCGAAGCGAGCTAAATGATTTGATGGCCTTGTCGTCGGAGTGTTTAAAAATTACCGGGGTGGTTCGTATGTTGAATCATAAAATTAAAAAGGAAACCATAGTTATTCAAAATTGGATAAGTAGTTATATAAAAGTTGCCAGGATTGCGATGGATGAAAATCCGCAGGTGAAAAAACTAATAAAGCAGGCGATAGGAAGTTAAATAAAGAGTTTTGGTGTAGTAATGAGTCTGTTTTTATAGGTGATTCTGATAAGTTGTCGAAAAATTATCAGAAAATTATAGTAGTGTTAAAAACGTTTAAACATTGGGTTTGTTACTGTTAGTGGTAAAAAAATAGTGTTTGACAAAAAAAGTAATAATAGTGTAGCCATTGTGTGAAACTAATGATAGGTTTGTTCGTACAAAATGTTTGAATTCGAGACGTACCGCTTTAGTTAAGTGCGTTAAAGAATTAAAATGTTGTTAGTTAATCGGAATCTCGGTTGTAGATTCCAGAGCGAATAATTTTATCGATAATTAAAGAATGGATGATTTGTGAAATAAAAGACTAATGAAATGACTAAGTCGAGAAGTTTAAATGAGATTGAAAACTTTTTACGTTGCCAAATTGGGACCTTGGCGGCGCTTTGTCGTTTACAAGCTTTTGTGATTTTTACAAGTCTATACCATATAACCAGGAGCCATAATATTTAATGATTATGATGAAAAACTTAAACCGAATAAAAATATTTCTATCTATGCTGGCAGCCATAGTGCTTTTGGCTACAGGAAATATTCTTGGACAGTCGAAGTCAAAAGTGTGGAGTTCTTCTAAGGTAGAAAAATACTATGCGAAAAAGGCTAAAGATGAAGGTGTTTCAGGACCCATTTTAAAAGGAGCCACTGGAGATATACCTAGTTTTGATGCAGATTATTGTTCTAGTCACGGAACTGTTGATATAGTGCCGGATAGTTGGCATCCCGATGCTACTCAAATTTCATGGACCATTAAAACATTTGTAGGTGCAGAAGAATCTCATCCTTCATGGGCAGATGTGATAGGAAGTGGAGTTGGTACAGTTTTTCAGTTTCATACAGATCGTGTTGAGGATGGATATTTTGAAGTGCCTATTTATTTTGAATATATTCAAAGAAATAATTTAGGATTAATAGTTCAAACACGTTTTGATTATACCACTGTATATAAAACACCCTCTGTTTTTAATTTATCAACAACTAATAATAAAATGTGTGTTGGTAGTTCTGTTACATTAACATTAGATGGATCTGAAGCAGGAATGGACTATCAGCTTAAAGATGGGGGTGGAGCAAATATTGGTTTTGTGATTAATGGAAGTGGAAGTTCAATTGACTTTGTAGTAAGTCCGCTGGTTGATACTGACTATTATGTGGAAGCTGTAAATTCTGATGAGAATTCTTGTGCGCAGACAATGAATAATACTGTGTCTGTAACAGTACATAATTTACCAATACCAACAGCTTCAAATGACGGACCTGTATGTGAAGGAGAAACAATAAACCTGACAGCTGAACCGGATGGTTTAACATCTTATAGTTGGACAGGGCCTAACGGTTTTACAAGTTCAAGTCAGAATCCTATCATTAATAATACGGTTCTGGCTAATGCCGGAGAATATACTTTAACGGTTGTTGATGCAAATACTTGCTCAAATACTTCTAAAACAACAGTTGTAATTAATTCTGTACCTAATATTACAGCAGGTAGTAATTCACCGTTGTGTGTTGATGCTACGTTGAATTTAACGTCAACACCTTCAGGTGGATCGGGTAATTATACTACTTTTGCATGGACAGGACCAAATAGTTTTACTAGTGCTGATCAAAATCCAACTATTAATAATGTAACCACTGCTGCAACTGGAGATTATTACGTTACAGTAACAGATGATAGTGGTTGTTCAAGTGATGCTACTGCATTTGAGAGTGTAGTAGTTAATGAGCGACCGACAGTTTCTGTCAGTTATAATGATCCGGTTTGTGAAAATACAGTACTTACACTTACAGCGGTTCCTGCGGGAGGTAGTGGAAGTTATGCCGGTTTTGTATGGACAAAAGGCGGTGTTATAATTCCAGGGGAAACGGGAAGTACATTAACCATTGCATCAGCAGCTATTGCTGATGGAGGTGTTTATGGGGTTACGGTTAATGATAATTTAGGCTGTAGTAGCGATGAAAGTACAGTTAATGTAATAGTTCACAGTCTTCCTGTTCCAACGGCAGGAAATGACGGGCCTGTTTGTGAAAACGATAATGTGCAGTTATCCGGCAGTCCTGCTGCTATGAGTTCTTATAATTGGACAGGGCCTGATGGATTTACAAGTTCAGATCAAAATCCGGTTTTAAATTCTGTAACAACAGCTAATGCCGGAGTATATACTTTAGTAGTGGAAGATGCAAATACATGTCAGGCATCTGTAACTACAACAGTTGTTGTAAATTCTAATCCTACGATTACAACAAGTAGTAATTCACCTATATGTGTAAATGGAACTTTAAATCTTACTTCAACGCCAAATGGTGGATCGGGTAGTTACACAACTTTTGCATGGACAGGTCCGAATACTTTTATTAGTGCCGATCAAAATCCTACAATTAGTAATGTGTCACTGGCAAATGCAGGTAATTATATTGTAACAGTTACTGATGATAATGGATGTTCCAGTGATGGCTTAACCACAGAGAATGTTGTAGTAAATGCGCGCCCAACTGTTTCTTTATCCTATAATAATCCGGTTTGTTTAAATACAACCTTAACAATAACGGCTACAGCTGCAGGAGGAAGTGCGAATTATGTAAATTACATATGGACAAAAAGTGGTGTTGTAATTCCCGGAGAAACAGGAAGTACATTAACCATTGTCTCAGCAGCTTTAACAGATGCCGCTTTATATGGCGTTATAGTAGAGGATGATGCTGGTTGTTCTAGTGATGAAGGTACAATTAATGTAGTCGTTCATGCACTTCCGGTTGCAACGGCATCTAATGATGGACCGGCTTGTGTTGGTGATAATGTAATTTTATCAGGAGGTCCGGATGGAATGTCAACTTACGCTTGGACCGGGCCAAATGGTTTTATTAGTGGGTTACAAAACCCTACTTTGTCAACAGTAGTGGTTGGTGATGCAGGTACATATACATTGTTAATTACTGATGCTAATACGTGTCAAAATTCTACAACAACTAATGTTGTGGTTAATGAGGTAAATGCAGGTTTAAGTGTAAGTGCACCTGCACCTGGTTTAACAACTATATGTGCTGGTACTTCGGTTACTTTTAATGCGTCGGCAGCTGACGGTTCAGGTAATTATACTTACGATTTTCATTTGATACGTGGAGGAGTTGATACTTCAGTACAAAATGGAGGGTCAGTTACTTACACAACAAATACATTACAGGATGGTGATGAAGTTTATGTTATTGTAACAGATGCTACAAACACATGTACAGATACTACTCCAAGTATAGAGATGACTGTGATAAGTAATCCGGTTCCTACTTTAAATATTACCAGCGCAGGTGGTAATGTCATTTGTTTAGGTTCAACAGTTGACTTTGTTGCTTCACCTGCTGGTTTCGATAGATATGTTTTCATGAGAAATGGAACTGAGACATTGCAGGATGGACCTTTAAATACTGTGTCTACTGATGTATTGGTAGATGGAGATATTGTTTCAGTAATTGCTTATGCAGGTACATGTTTTGGCAACTCTACAAATATTACCATGAGCGTTTATGATCTGCCAACGGCTGATTTGGTATCAGATAAAACAACGGTGTGTGAAGGAGAGGATGTTCTGTTTACCGCAACACCTTCGGGAACTGGACCATTTAATTATATGTTTTATGTAGATAATATATCTCAGGGATTACAGGCAGGTAACACATTTACATATTCATCAACAAATGATTTCTCAGTTTACGTTGAAGTATATGATGGAAATAATTGTAACGAAGCCAGTACCCTGGTGAATATCACTATAAGTAAACCGGTTGCCGGTTTAACTTCTGACCTGACGACTATCTGTGAAAATGAGGAGGTAACTTTCACAGCAACAGGTGGGGTTAGTTACCAGTTCTTTGTAAATACAATTTCAGAACAGGGACCTGCAGCTACAGATGAATTCAAATCTTCAAGCTTGGTTAATAATGACTTGGTAACTGTTGAAGTTACAGATGCTTTTAGTTGTACTGCTTCTCATGCGGGTATTACGATGACTGTAAATCCGATTCCAGTTGTATCACTTACAAGTTCAGATATTGATAATACTATTTGTGCTGGTGATGAAGTTACATTCACAGCAACTGGTGGTGATGTGTATGAGTTTTATGTGGATGGAACAATTGCTCAAGCTTCAGGTAATAACAATACATACGTAACTGACACTTTACGAAATGGTGAAAAAGTTTCATGTTTGGTTTCTTATAGTTCTTCTGGTTGTTCTGAATTATCTAGTGAAATAACCACATCGGTAAATCCATTACCTGTTGCAACCTTAAGTGTATTGCCTTCAAACACAGTTATTACCGGAACTAATCTTGAATTTACCGGTGGAGGAGGTAATGAGTACGAATTTATTTTAGATAGAGGAGGAGTTTTAGCTGGTCTTCAGGCACGAAGTGCGGATAATACCTATGATTCTGATATTCTGGAAAATGGAGATATTGTTATTGTTAATGTATATGATGGAAATAATTGTAGTTCTTCCTCAAGTATAACTTTAACTATCTTAGATGGTGTTCTTCCTTTGGATGTATCTGCCACAGATACAGATTATTGTGAAGGAACTGGAGGAGTAAGTATTTATATAGCTACTCCACAGCACGGCATTACGTATGAGTTGTTGCGAACTTCTGATAATGGGCAGGAGGGGGCTTCTATTATGTTTGATAGTGCAAATCCTGTTCCGGTTCAATGGGATAATATCCTGGGAGATGAAGAATATAGGGTTGAAGCTTATTATACTTCGGTTCCTGCGGAACGTTTTGAAATGAACAATCGTATTACGATTACCGAATATTCTTTGCCGGATGTTTACAATATTACACCAACAGGTAGTGTTACCGGATGTAATGGAGGTGTTGGTCATGTAATTACGCTAAATAATTCTCAAACAGGTGTTGATTATCACCTTCAGTTAGAGGGTGCTACGGTTGAAACTTTAGCCGGTTCAGATGGTAATCCTATTTTATATAGTGCACAATTAGGAATTGGTACTTATACAATAACTGCTGAAAATCAAGTTTCTGAATGTGAAAAAGATATGAGTGGAACTTTTACTATTAATGGTGATGGTTCTGATGTGGCCTTTAATTTGTATGCTGTTAACCCTGCTGTTGTAGGAGATCCTACAGATGGAAGATATTGTGATGGAGAGGCCGGAATTGAAATAGAACTGGACGGTTCTTTAGATAATACTGTTAACTACAAATTATATCGTAACGGTAATGATACAGGTGTTTCTGTACCTGGGGCAAATGGAGTAATTTCATTTGGAACAGTAAGTGATGATGGAACTTATACAGTTCGAGTTGAGTCAGGAACTGGTTGCCAGTTCCCAATGGAGGGTTATGTCGATGTTCTGAAGATTGCCAATCCAAGTGCTTATAATTTAGTAGCGGATAATAATGGTCATTATTGTAGCGGTGATGTTGGTGTCAATATTGGTTTAAACGGACAGGAAGAAAATATAGAGTATGTCCTGTTCTTTGAAGGAACTACAGCGTTGGATACAGTTGTAGGTGGTTTGACTGATGTGGCTTTTGCTTTTGATGGAACATACGGAACAGAAGGAACTTATTCTGTTCAAGCTAAGGTTCAGGAAGTTGGGTGCTTAATTGATATGTTAAATACAATAGACGTGGTTATTGATCCTATGCCTTTAGTTTATGCAGTAACATCTGATGGCGACTATTGTCGTGGAGGTTCAACTTATCTTCATTTACCTGATTCAGAAACTGATGTTCAATACAGATGGCATAATGATAATGGAACGGACGATCCAATAGATGATACATACGGTCCTTGGATTTCAGGACCAGGAGTGTTGAGTTTTGAAATTATTGCTGAAGGAAGATATCAAATTGATGCCAGTAAAACAGATGGTGTTACGAGCTGTGAATCAACTATGACGGGTACTTTCGTTATTAACGAAAAACCATTGCCAGATGAAACTACCGTAATTTATGAAAGTTATGAAGGTAAAGGTTGTGGAGATGGTTCAATTTTAACAGTGGTTCTATCAGAGCCTGGGGTTAAGTATGTATTGGTTAAAAAAGATGGTGTGGATTATTACCCTGCACCTGTTGATACCATTACGGGTGATGGAAATGATATAAGTTTTGATCGAATCGTTGATACCGGTAATGCAGAATACACAGCAGAAGCTATATTAGAAGGATGTTCAATTTATTTAAATAATTCGGCCTTTGTTGATGTGCCTAATGTAGTTGCAAAACAAACGGTTACAGGTTTTGGTGAAATTTGTAATGGTGATCCAGGAGTTGAGTTTGGCTTAGCTGATTCAGAGGCAGGTTACGATTATCGCCTTTATATTGCAGATGCTGTTGGTTCAACAACAGGAGTTAAGGTAGATTCTGTAATAAATTCACCTGGAGGACCAATTACTTTTGACAGAGTTACCAATGAGGGTGAGTACTTTGTAGTTGGAACAACTATTTCATGTTCTGTTGAAATGACCAATCGGGTTGAACTTAATGTTAATCCGTTACCTACAGCATTTGCAATGACAGGTTCTGGTCAGTTCTGTGATCCTCTTGATGGTGCATCTATTGGATTGGAAGATTCAGAAGACGGCATAATATATACCTTACAGTATTTAAGAACAGATGGTAGTTTGAGAGATACAATTGTAGTAACTGCAGGACCAACTACAGAAGATATCGATTTTGGTAAGTTTACTAAGATTAGTACTTATACTGTAGTGGCAGTAAGCCCTAAGGGTTGTACTTCTAGTATGAATGGACAAGTGACAACTGTGTTGGGAGTTACTCCTGTTGATCAGGTAGTTGAATATGATGATCTGGCATATTGTGCTGGTTCAGCTGGTACAGAATTAAGATTAACAGATCATGAAGCAGATATTGTTTATCAGGTTGTTAATGATTCTGATGGTTCTATTGTGAATGAAGTTACAGGTACAGGTTCTGGTAGTTTGTCGTTAGGTATATTTACAGAAGGAAGTTATCGTTTCCAGGCTACCAGAGGTGGTGATGCATGTATAACTCCGATTAATGGAGGTAATTTGGAAGCTGTTACAGAATTAGAAATTCCTGAAAAGCATAATTTAATAAGTGACAATACTACAGTATGTGGCTCTGTTGGAGCAACAGTTTATCTCGATGCATTTGAAGTTGGAAGAGAGTATAGAATTGAAGATGGGACTGGTGCTATTTTAGATACAATTACCAGTATAAACAGGGATCCAATTTCATGGTTAGTTACTGAGTCTGTTTCAGGAACAGAAATATATGAAGTGTTTGCAATGTCTGGTGGAACTTGTGATTTATCTATGGGAACTATAGAGATCAAATACTCAGAAGTTCCAAATGATGTTAATGTCTTTACTGTCGATGATGCTACTATGTATTGTGAAGGTTCGGATAGTATAACTATTGGCATTGATAATACGCAAGCGGAAGTCGTTTATATGTTGGTTGATACAACTGCAATGAATGATGTTTTGGATGTAATTATCGGAAATGGAAGTACACAAACTTATACCAAACAAATGGGTGCCGGAGTATACGTTATTAACTCCACGCTATATACTACAGGTTGTTCAATTGTACTTTCAGATACTGTTAAAATTGAACGTTCTGCTTTACCAGAGGTTGAACGAGACGTATACTGCGGTACACCAGATGAACCAGAATGTACAGTGCAAGAGGAATTATGTATCGATCCAACAGAAGTTGATGTGAAATATAGCTTGTACAACCAGGATGGTGTTGAAGTACAATATCTTCTTGGAAATGGAAATAAATTGTGCTTCACTCCTATAATGGAAGCCGGACAGTATACAATACAAGCTGAGAGTACACAGGAACCATTCTGTACCAATGATTTTGGAGGAGATGGTAATGGTGACGGAACTTATACTATAGGTCATAAGGACTTTGGTGAGTTAGTTGCGTTTGATGATACTCTTGATGTGGCAAGTCATTTATTAACTGATACGGTTAACCTAAGGGCTAATGATGAGCTCAGGTACTTACCTTCAGGAGCGTTGGATGCTTTAACAATACCATATTTCGAGGATGGGTATTTTGAAGATGAAGATGACCTTATAGTGGATAGATATGTAAGTGATTTTAAATTTGAAATTGATCC
Source organism: Labilibacter sediminis (assembly GCF_005877885.1). Lineage (GTDB taxonomy): Bacteria > Bacteroidota > Bacteroidia > Bacteroidales > Marinilabiliaceae > Saccharicrinis > Saccharicrinis sediminis. The sequence continues at coordinate 322,046 of NZ_VCHY01000001.1, read as the reverse complement.
TGATGCAGATACCAATATTCGTTTTAGTCTTCTAACGACTGACCCAAGCGGTAAAGAGGTAGAGGTGGTTGAATTAGTCAGAAATGTCGTAGGTGTTTATGCAGTTGATTCTATTACTGGTGAATTTACTTTGAATAAAACACCAGGTTTCTTTGGAAAAGATGAAGTAGAATATGTGGTTTATAACATTGATTCAGAAAATTATCCGGAACGTAGGGATACTGCAACGATTTATGTATATGTTGGAAATGAGATGATCGAAGATGAGAAGTCATTCTTAATACCAAATGCATTCTCTCCAAATGGTGATGATATCAATGATAAGTTTGTGATATCAGGTATAAATGATAATGAACTAACTGCAGAAAAGTCAAGTCTGGAAGTATTTAATAGATGGGGTGTATTGGTATATCGTTCTAAGCAGAATGTGTATGGTGAAGATGATAAATGGTGGGATGGTACATCTACAACTTCAACTATGGTATCTATAGGTAAAGATTTACCAAACGGAACATATTTCTATGTCTTTACAGTTAAAGTTAATAAGCTTGAAGAAAGTGGTGATGTTAAAGTAGAAACTAAAAAGTATAGTGGTTATATTGAGTTGAGAAGATAGACGCTGATATCTTATCTGGATTCAAAGCAATAGATAATGAAACGAGCCAAGAATTATAGACCTATGAAAAAACTTATATTTAGCCTTATTGTGCTTTTGTTTACTGGTATAGTAGCGTATGCACAGGATATGGGCCAGTTTAATCATTATATAGCCAATCAAGGAGTTTTGAATCCGGCATATAATGGAACAAGAGACGTAATTAGTGGTCTGCTTATTCATCGTAGTCAATGGGTAGGTATTGAAGGAGCGCCGATGAATCAGGCACTTAATGTACATGGTCCTATTGAAGATACTAACCTTGGTGTTGGTTTAACGCTTATGAATGATAATCTTGGCTTTACTAATACTTTTGATGCAATGGCATCGGCATCATACAAACTACCTTTAGATAGAAGGGATAAGTTTATTTCCTTTGGTTTGCAGATGGGTATTAGTTCGCGTGTTTATGATGGGACAAAAGCCATTACAGGTGATTATAACGATCCTGTATGGATGGGTAGGACTAAAGAGTCGTTATTAGGTTTTAATGTTGGTTTTGGTAGCTATTTCTATGCTAAAAATTATTTTGCGGGTTTTTCTATTCCAAAAATGTTCTCTAATTCATTTGAGGAGGGAAGCGAAGGTTTTAAAAATAAGCTCGATTTTAAAAATATGCATATGTATTTATATGGAGGCTATGTTTTTGATTGGGGTGATGTAAAAGTAAAGCCTACGTTACTATTTAGAGAGGTATATGGAGCACCTTTGCAATTTGATGTTTCAGGAAATGTTTTACTTGCTGAAACCATTTGGCTTGGACTTTCATATAGATCTGTTTCGGAGGTTGTTTTCTTAACTGAGTATATAATTAATCGTCAATTTACTGTTCGTTATTCTTTCGATTATTCATTGAGTTCTCTCAATCAATATTCTAAGTATGGTTCGCATGAAATAAGTCTTCAGTTCGACTTTACTTTTAATAAACGAGCAGGGATGAGATCAATCAGATATTTTTAGTTACTGAATTACCTAACGAGGTTATGTTTTTTAGGGGTACTGTGCATAGTACTTTGAACAGTATCATAATTTTTTGCCACATATTTGGTCAGTTTTGGTGATCCGTAGGTTTGTGGCGTTTTAGTCTTGATCATAGAAATAATATCTTTTACCATGAAGAATATTGCTCATTACATAGTTTTTTCTTTTGTATTTTTTGTAGGAATGCAAAGTGTTACTGCTCAAAGTAAATCTATTAAGAAAGGAAATAACTATTTCGACAAAGGAGAGTATTTTCAAGCTCTGCAGGCTTATAATATTGCTATTCAACAGGGCGAAACGCTCAGTACTGATGCATTAAAAAAAGTTGGTACCTGCTATTTTGAGTTAAATAATATAGATCAGGCCTTTTCAACTTTCTCTGAAATTCAGGATGAACTTTCAGGAAATGAGGTGCTTACGTATGCTATGGTTTTGCACAAAGTAGGGTTTTATAGTGGAGAAGGAAGTGCGATAGAGTGGTATGAAAAAGCAAAAAAAGAGGGTGCTAACCCAATGAAAGTGAATGAGCTAATTAAATCATGTGAATGGGCAGCTGAAAATACAGACCTGGTAGATTATCGTGTTAACCCAACAACAATTTTTACTTTTGGACAGTCTTTTGGGATTCAGTATTATAAAGAAGGTGTTGTTTATTCTTCATCATCAAATGATGACAGTCAAAGAAAGGTGGACAAGCAAGGTAAGTCGTTTCTTGATCTATATTTTTCAAAATTAATAGATAATGAAATTCAGCCAGGTCAATTGTTTTCTAAAAAATTGGAATTTCCTTATCATATTGGAGCAATTTCTTTTACATCTGACTACAATACCATGTATTACACTTTAAGCGTCAGAATCAGGGGTGAAAGTAAATTAAAGATTTTTAAAGTAACTTATGATGGTGAAGATTGGGGAAATCAAACCGAATTATCCATAAATAGTGATGAATATGATTGTGCAACGCCAGCAGTTTCACCAGATGATAAATACCTCTACTTTGTGTCTAATCGTAAAGGCGGATATGGAGGTAAGGATATTTACAGAGTGGAACGATTAAGAGGTGGAATGTATGGAAAAGCGATTAATCTAGGACCTGAAATCAATACTTTTGGTAATGAAGAGTTCCCGTTTGTAAGCAAGGAAAATGAGTTGTATTTCTCATCCGATGGTCATTATGGTTTTGGTGGATTGGATTTATTTAGGGCAAAATATATAGATGGAACCTGGAAAAATGCAACCAACTTATTACAGCCATTTAATTCAACAAAAGACGACTTTGCATATGTAATCAACCCTAAAGATCCCCAAAGAGGATTCTTGTCTAGTAACCGTTTAGGTGAAGGTGATGCCGATGCGATATTCTATGTGGAATACACAGGTGAACCAGAGGTTGAGGAACCAAAAGTAGGAGATGTAATTGTTTTAGAGGAGTTACCAGTAGAGGAGCCGGCTGTAGATTTATCTATGTTCCCGGCATCATTAACCGCTAAGATAAAATCGACTTTTAATAATGAGGCTGTTTCAGGTATAAATGCTGAGATTATTGATGATATTACAGGTAATGTTATAGCATCCGGAATATCTGATTCAGATGGTAAATTTAATATTTCTATACCTGATAATTATAAGAAGGATGGGCAGGAGTTTGAGTTAGTTTTCTCTAAGGACGGAGAATATAATTCCAAACGAATGATTGTTAATATAATGGAAATAGCTGATTTAAATGCTAATGGATTAACCATGACTCCAATTTTTAATGATGAAGTATTGGATGATATTAGCGGTATGGTTTTATATTATGTCGGAGATGAGCTAACAGAAGAGAGTAAAAAAACCTTAAACCGTTTAGCTGCTTACCTACAAAAGAATCAACAAATTGTTGTTAAGCTAAATTCACATACTGATGCAAGAGGTAGAAAACTGGACAACCTGATAGCTTCACAAAACATGGGAGAGAAAGTAGAAGGTTTACTTCAGGAAAGAGGGGTAAATGGAGATGCAATGATTCCTCGTGGCTATGGTGAACGATATGTGGTAAATAAGTGTAAACGAGGTGTATTGTGCAGTAGTGAAGAGCAGCTTAAAAACAGAAGAATTGAAGTGGTCGTTTGGAAGGTTAATAAGTAAGTTATATTATTTGAAAAGTTAAAACTAGAGCAATGAAAGCTAGTAATTTTATCATATGTGTTGTGATGTTTGTTTCTTTATTTTGTGTTGTTAACGCACAAAAAAGAGATAAATTACAAGAGTTAAGAACATCAAAAAAGATTGTTAGTGTAACTACTTTATCGCAAAGCGGGGATTATGCTATTCAGATTATTGCACTGAAGTATCCTGCAGAAGATCCATCTTTTTTTAAGAATGTAGAGGAGGCGCGTGAGTTTAATTGCGCAGATGGTTATATGAGATACTGTGTAGGAAGTTTTAATTCGCTAAGTGAAGCAAGAGGCGAACTGGTATATTACAAAGACCTGGGCTATTCTCAGGCTTTTGTTGTAAATACATCAAAGTATAATTTAATTGGAGATATTTCTGATATAGGTTTTAAAGCTGATCCAAATAAAACATACACTATTCAATTAAGTGCTTACAGGTTTCCTGTATATCTAAATCATTTTGAAGGAATTGAAAATGTAATGGAGTTTTATTTAGAGGATAGAATCTATAGATATACGGTTGGTAAATATAAGTATGAAGATGCTAAGAAGCCATTAGCTGAAATAAAAGCTCAAGGTTACAAAGATGCATATATTGCAGAATTGGACGCTTATTTACCTTATCAAATCGAATAATTAACTAACTTTGCACGAGTAGCAAGTCAGTCTATCGCCACTTTTGGGTGGAGGAAAGTCCGGGCAATACAGAGCGCCATGCTTCCTAACGGGAAGATACCTGCAAGGGTATAGTAATGCAACAGAAAATAACCGCCATACTTTGTAGGGTAAGGGTGAAAAGGTGAGGTAAGAGCTCACCGGTATTTATGGTAACATAGATAGCCGTGTAACTGATGGATTGCAAGACCAAATATATCACGAATTATTTATAATACAGGGCTGCTCGCTCTGGTGCTTAGGCAGTCGTGAGGGGTAGGTTGCTAGAGATTATGAGTAATTATAATCCAAGACAAATGATAGACCGTTCATTTAATGAATGACAGAACCCGGCTTATCGACTTGCTATTTTTTCTTTCCTTTTTTTTCATCAGTTTTGCACCTTAGTTGATTAATTTAAACTGTTTATGAAAGAATATATACCAAAAATAATTAAATACTTAACAGAAGACATCTGGCGAATTCAGAAGTTTGAGCTTTCAAGACCGCATGTATTAATTATTAATACTATCCGAATTTTATACCTGGCTGTTAAGGGATTTATTTACGATAAATGTCAGCAAAAGGCTTCGGCATTAACCTTCTATTCATTACTCTCTGTTGTTCCTATTGTTGCTTTAGCTATTGGTATTGCTACAGGATTTGGTTTAGGAGATACATTGAAAGCAGAATTAAGTAATAGACTGGTTGGCCAGGAAGAAGTATTAAACTACGTTTTAAACATGGCCGATGTATATATTAAAAATACCAAAGGAGGTATGATAGTAGGTATTGGTCTTGTGTTATTATTTTGGTCTGTCATGCAGGTTTTGGGCAATATAGAGCAAAGTTTTAATGATATTTGGGAGGTAAAGAGGTCGCGTAGTTTTGCCAGAAAATTTACGGATTATATTGCGCTTCTTATTATTGCAATACTGTTTCTGATATCATCCAGTAGTATGGTTGTATTTGTAACAAGTAAGTTCAATGATTATGCGGTTCTTACTTTTATGGGAAGAATATTAACCATGGTGCTCCCGTATGTATTAATTTGTGTTGTGTTTACACTGCTAATACTAATCATGCCTAATACAAAGGTAAATTTCTTATCTGCAGCAGTAGGAGGGATTGTGGCAGGTATTTTATTTCAAGTACTACAGTACTACTTTATTAATTTTATGGTAGGAGTATCTCGATATAATGCATTATACGGTAGTTTTGCGGCTTTACCATTGTTCTTATTCTGGTTGCAGTCGAGTTGGCTCATTGTTATGTTTGGTGCAGAAATATCATTTGCTGTGCAAAATGTAAATAGTTTTGAGTTTGAGGCTGATACTAAAAACGTGAGTAATGAGTATAAAAGGGTGGTAGCGCTGTTAATTACCTATAACTGTATTAAACGATTTGAGAAGGGTGAAGCGCCTTTAAATTCACTTGGTCTGTCTGTTGACTTAAAGCTTCCTATTAGATTGGTGAATGAGATTTTGTTTGATCTGGTTAAGAGTAAGGTACTCATTGAAGTAAATACCGAATCCGGTTCCGAAACCGCCTATCAACCATCTATGGATATTAATAAGTTTAAGGTTTCTACTGTGTTAGATATGGTGAATGGCTGTGGTAGTGAAGATTTGCATTTTGAGGAGACCGACAGCATGAAGAAAGTAAAAACTGTGGTTGACCAATTTAAAAATATGGTCTCCCTGTCCGATAAAAATGTATTACTAAAAGATTTATAAAAGAAAAAAGCTACCAGTTGTCTGGTAGCTTTTTTTATGAAGGCCGCATCAATCTAGGACTATTTAAACTCCTGTAAACAGGATTTGAGTGTATTCAGATCCTCGGTAATCCTCCGTATCATAAATGATAACCCGAAGGTGAGGCCCGCCCTTAGATCCAACAACTTTACTCGGTTCTATTGTAGTGTTGAGTTTAACAATCTAAATAAAACTGATGCGGTTTACCTTTGTAAATGCTCTAAAACAAAAGTAGAAAATATTTTCTTTGTATCCAAGAATACACAAGGGTTTTGGCGATTTTAACATATCTTATTTATTAAATATTTCACTAATTTTATTTGTTCTGCAATAAGGCAATTTCTTTCTTTGCACATTACCAATATTTTACGACAAAATCATGTATACAATCATCGATATAGAAACAACGGGAGGAAATTTTCGGAATGGAAAAATTACTGAAATCGCTATTTATTTGCATGATGGAAAAAAGGTGGTTGATGAATTTGTATCATTGGTAAACCCGGAACAATTCATTCCCGCATATATTACGCAATTAACTGGTATTACAAACGAAATGGTTGCTGATGCTCCCTGTTTCTACCAAATTGCGAAACAAATTGTTGAAATTACTGAAGGAAATATTTTTGTTGCGCATAATGCAGCTTTTGATTATGGTTTTATTAAAGCAGAATTTGAGGCATTGGGGTATAATTTCGAAAGAGAAACATTGTGTACTGTCAAGCTTAGCCGGAAAATATTAAAAGGGTATAAATCCTATAGTCTGGGTAATATTTGCGAAGAGTTGGGTATTAATAATGATGCACGACACAGAGCTGCAGGTGATGCTTTGGCTACAGTAGAGCTTTTCAATATTCTATTAGAGAAAAACAACGGTATGATAGTTCCTTTGGAGGGAAATGCATTTTTTTCAGCTTCAGGTTTGCATCCTGATTTGAATGTTGAAAAAATTAAGGAACTTCCGCAAAAAGAGGGTGTCTATTATTTTTATAACGATAAAGGAGATTTAATATATATTGGTAAAAGTAACAATATTAGAAAAAGAGTTTAAGATCATATTGGTAATCCAAAAACTCAGAAGGGTCTTAAAATGAAAACAGAGATTGCCTGTGTTGATTTTGTATTAACCGGTTCGGAACTATTGGCTTTATTAAAGGAATCGGCAGAAATAAAAAAGGAAAAACCTTTATACAATAAGGCACAACGAAAAGGACGATACCATTTTGGATTATATAGTTTTAAGGATCGTAAAGGTTATGTAAGGTTTAATATTGCTAAAAATGATGGAAGAACAACTCCGTTAGCCAGTTTTGATTCATTAAAAGAGGCAAAGGAATACTTATTTGGCAGAGTTGAAGAATACCGATTATGTCAAAAGTTAAGCGGATTATCAGATTCTACAGGAAGTTGTTTTCAGTATCAGGTGAAAATTTGCAATGGTGCCTGTATTGAAGAAGAGTCCGCAATTGTCTATAATAAAAGGGCGCAATTACTCATTAATTTTTTATCGTTTAGTGATGATAATTTTATAATTATAGACAAAGGCAGAGATATTGAAGAAAATGCCATTGTGGTTGTACAGGATGGAAGATATCTTGGTTATGGATGGATTGAAAAGGATAGAGGATTTTCTTCGTTAGATGAGATTATCAGCGATATAAATTTAAATAATGATAATCAGGATGCCAGAATGATTATTAAAAGACAGCTAAGCAAAAATAAAAAACTCAAAATAATCAAGTTTTAGACCCTAAGTTGTTGAATTCGGATTGTACGTCTCTTTTTTTACGATAATACGTTCGTGGGCACCTATGGCCACAATATCTTCATCCTCATTAAAGATGGCAAAGTCGAAAAATAGTTTTTGTTCTTCTGCGAATTTTAAATGTACAGAACAAGTTATTTCCTTGTGCTCTTCTACAGTCATTAAATGCTTAATATTGATTTCTGCACTTACAGAGGTGTACTCAGCTGGGATTCTTTTGTGTATGTAGTTACAAATTACCTGCTCCATTAAAATTATTAATGATGGAGTAGCTACGTAAGGAATATCTCCGGTATTTAGAGATGTAGCCAGTTCTTCATTCTTAACAATATGTTTTTCCGATATATGTAATCCAGGTTTTAAATATTGCTCCATCATATGATTTTTTGAAATTTAGGTATAATCATGTGTACCTAAATTTCAAAAAATAGTTTGGAATTTCATTAGATAAGTTGGCTTACTTTTTTAAAATCATTAAAATATTGATTAACGACTAAAATTCGCTCGTAAAATGAAATTCTATATCCTCAAAGTTTTGTTGAGCTAGTTGTAACATATACGATGAATCTGCCAGAAATACATCTCTGCCTTGTTTATCCTTAGCCATGTATTGATTTTTTCGCTTTTTAAAATCTGCTAATTGTGCATCATTTTCTGATCTTATCCAACAAGCTTTATATAAACTAATTGGTTCATATCTACATTTGGCATTGTACTCATGTTTTAATCGATGTTCAATAACTTCAAACTGCAGAGCACCAACTGTACCAATAATTTTGCGGCCATTAAACTGACTTGTAAAAAGTTGTGCTACCCCTTCATCCATCAACTGGTCAATACCTTTTGCCAATTGTTTTGATTTCATCGGGTCATCATTCTCAATATATCTAAAAAGCTCGGGAGAAAAACTAGGTAAACCCTTAAAGTTTATTTTTTCACCAGAACTAATGGTATCACCAATAATAAAGTTTCCAGAATCAGGTAAACCTACAATATCTCCCGGAAAGGCTTCATCAATAATTGATTTTTTCTCTGCCATAAATGCAGTTGGGCTTGAGAATTTAAAGTTTTTGCCCTGACGAACGTGCAGGTAGTTTTTGTTTCGTTCAAATTTACCGGAGCAAATTTTAACAAAAGCAATACGGTTTCTGTGGTTAGGATCCATGTTGGCATGAATCTTAAATACAAATCCCGAGAATTTTTCTTCTTCAGGTTTTATTTCACGAATATCAGTAGTTGAAGGCTGTGGTTTAGGAGCTATCTGCACAAAGCAGTCTAATAATTCGTTAACACCAAAGTTATTTAGTGCACTTCCAAAAAATACAGGAGCCAATTCACCTTTTAAGTAATCTTCAATTTCAAAGCTGGGATATACACCTTCTACAAGTTCAAGCTCTTCTCTTAATACCTCAGCTGGCTGATCCCCTACATAGTTTTCTAATTCCGGATTATTTATATCCGAAAATTCAATACTTTCTTCTACAGTTTGTTTACTGGCCTCAAAAAGGTTAAGGTTTTGCTCAAAAATATTATATACTCCCTGAAATGAAGGACCATTACCAATAGGCCAGCTTAACGGACGAACATTAATTTTTAGTTCTTCCTCCACTTCATCAAGCAAGTCAAAAGGATCTTTACTAGGTCGGTCCATTTTGTTGATGAAAACCATAACAGGTGTATTGCGCATTCTACAAACCTCCATTAATTTACGGGTTTGATTTTCAACTCCCTTTGCGGCATCAACAACAATAATAACACTATCTACAGCAGTAAGTGTTCTAAAGGTATCTTCGGCAAAATCCTGGTGACCAGGAGTATCTAAAATGTTTACTTTATGATCTTTATATTCGAAACCCATTACAGAAGTCGCCACAGATATTCCACGTTGTTTCTCAATTTCCATAAAGTCGGAAGTGGCTGTTTTTTTTATCTTATTTGATTTAACCGCTCCCGCAACGTGTATTGCTCCACCAAAAAGAAGTAATTTTTCAGTTAAGGTAGTTTTACCCGCATCAGGGTGACTAATAATTGCAAAAGTTCTTCTTCTATGTATCTCTTCTATAAAGCCCATAATATGTAATTCTAAAAACGAGCGCAAAGTTAATCATTGTATTGATATATATTAGTTAATGTATTTAATTTTTCGTTGGTGATAATTTTAATATTGCGTCATCATTCAACCGTATATTTGTAATTGGTCTAACTACTGTAAGATTTATGTAAGATATAGTTTGAAATTGATGAAAATTATTTGATTTTTATACCAAACTATTTATTACCACATATGAGTTGGACTAATTATCACGGCCATTGTAGTTATTGTGATGGGCACAAGGAAGTTGAGGATTACATTATCGAAGCCATTAACCGTAAGATGCCCGTAATAGGTTTTTCTTCGCATGCGCCGGTTCCTTTTGATTGCTTTTGGACCATGCCCCATGAGCGATTATCATCATATATTAAAGACATATCAGAATTAAAAGAAAAGTATAACGCACAGATTAGGGTGTTAACATCTTTAGAAATCGATTATATCCCTAATTTAACAGGTCCAAATTTTCCATTTTTGGATGATGTTCAACTGGATTATAAAATTGGATCTATTCATTTTGTAGATAAACTGAAAAATGGTGAACCATGGGCTATTGATGGAAGTTTTGATGAGTTCATGGTAGGAGTAAACCAGGTATTTGAAGGAGACATAAGAAGGGCAGTAGAGCGTTTTTTTGAGCTAACCAGAGAAATGATTCGTACACAGGAATTTGAAATCATTGGTCATTTCGATAAAATTAAGATGCACAATCATACTAAACCTTTATTTGATGAATCATCTGATTGGTATCAGGCGGAAATAGAGAAAACGTTAAACCTAATTGCTGATAAAAAGCTAATTGTTGAAATAAATACCAAATCATACGATTGCAATGGTTTGTTATTTCCCGGTGTCGACTTGTTTAAAAAAATGCTGGATAAAAATATTTCAGTTACCATAAATAGTGATGCTCACTATCCGGATAAATTGGAAGTTGGATATGGTTATGTAGCTCAGGAATTATATAATTCAGGTTATAGATATTTAAAGGAGTTGATTAATAGCAAATGGGTTGAAGTTGCTTTCACTGAAAAAGGATTGGAATGGTAGTAACTAATGTTGAGAATAAATTTGAGCTGGTATTAGTAGACTTAAACAATACATTACATACAACAGCTTTTTTATCCCTGATGAATGATTATATGCTGGATAATATGGGCTTAAGTAAACCCATATCGAACGAGTTAAGAGAAAGATTAGTCCCGGAATTGTTAAAACAGTCCAATTATTTAGGGTTCATGCTCAAGAAGAATAATGAGTTTATCGCATTAGCCAATACATTTGTTGGATTCTCTACTTTTAAAGCACAGCAGCTAATTAATATTCATGATTTTATTGTAACGCCGAATAGCAGAAAACTTGGTGCAGGAAAAGCTTTGCTGGATTTGATTGTTGGCTATGCAAAAGACAACCATTTTTGCAAGGTTACGCTCGAGGTGAGACATGATAATGAAAAGGCCCAAAGCTTGTACGAGAGAGTAGGGTTTGTTGAATGTGATCCGCCAATGTACTTTTGGCAAAAAACAGTATAGGAACAGTAGGAATATGACTTGTGATTAAGTTATGTTTATTACAGGTATTGAAGAGGTCGCTTTAATAACTCTTGTAATTCCAGATCAATTATGTATGAATGGATGTTTTATCTTGATGAGTTTTAAATTTTCAAGTTTAAAATTATATCTGTATAACTAAATATTTATATGCTTTGAAGTTTTTTTTATAGCTGAATAATTGTAGTTTTACGAGCCTTTAAGTTTTAAAACAACGGTTTGATGTAACATTTTATGTTATGCACCGTAACTATATACAACTACATCGTAGCTGGTAGCAATTAAAATCGCATTAAATTACATGGTTTTAATTGCTTGTTTTAAAAGATGTTATTGGAACCTAATTAATCTACTGGAGAATTCTTGAAAATAATATTTATGGCCAACACAAAATATATTTACGATCCTAATACTCTTTCGTATATCCCTGTTAATAAGTCTTTAAAGGATAAGTTTAAATCTTTTGTTCCATATCTGGTGGCTGGAGTATTACTAGGTGTTACCAGTTTTGCTGTGGTAGCTTTAAACTTTAAAACACCAACAGAAAAGATTCAGGCCAAGGAAAATTCAGATATGCAAAAACACCTTAAAATATTGGATGGAAAGTTGGCAGAAGCGAATAAAACCTTAGATGATTTAATAACCTTAGATGATAGTTTATACCGAACTTTGCTTGGAGATAAACCAATGCTTGCTTCTTTGAGAAAGGCAGGTACCGGGGGTACAGATAAATATACAGAGTTAAAAAGTTCGACAGGTACAAGTGAAATTTTAGACACATACCAAAAACTGGATGAGTTGTTTGCAAAAATGAATGTTCAGGAAGGATCATACAAAGAGCTTTTTAAAAAGACTGTGGTTAATTTTGACAGAATGCAGCACTTGCCTGCCATTATTCCTATTGCTAACTGGGATTTAAAGTATATAGGTTCAGGTTTTGCTCCTCAAAGATTACATCCAATCTTAGGAAAGGTAAGACCTCATGAAGGTATTGATTTTGTTGCACCAACAGGGACGAGTGTTTACGCTTCTGCAGAAGGAAAGGTGAGTAGTGTGCGTAACTCGTCGAGTTTTGGTAAGGTAATAGAAGTTGACCATGGCTACGGAATTATTACATTATATGCTCATTTAAGTAAGTTTAAGGTTAAGCGTGGTCAGAAGGTTAAGCGTGGTGAGATTATTGGTTTAGTTGGTAATACAGGTTTGTCTGCAGGTCCGCATTTGCATTATGAAGTACATGTAAATAATGTGGAAGTGAATCCGGTAAATTACTTTTTTAATGATTTATCACCCAATGAGTATAAAGAAGTTGTTGCTAAAGCTGAGAGCATTACAACCTGTATGGAATAGTTAAGATTGGTTATGATATGATACTATAAAATAGATCATATTTAATTATCGTTTAGATTTAAATTCAGTTGGAGTGCAATTATATTTTTGTTTAAATGAACGTGTGAAATGTGCGTGAGATTTAAAACCCACTTGCCAGGCAACTTCTGAGATGATAGACTCTCCTTTTTCAATGATTTTGGTTGCTTTATTTAGTCGATAATTTTTAATAAACTCTGCAATTGGCTGATCAGTTAATATTTTAATTTTCTCGTATAATACTGACCTGCTGATAGAAAGTTCTTTAGACAAATAATCGACATCAAGATTTATATTATCAATATTTTCTTCAATAATTGCATAAAGATTTTCTAAAAAGAGTTTTTCAGGATTTTCTTTTTGATTGATGGCTTGAGGAATTATATCAGGTTTTTCTATTATTTGTTCTTGAATGTTTTTTCTTAATTCCATTATACGATTAATTTTTAATATTAATATTTCGGGATCGAATGGTTTAGTCAAATAATCGTCTGCTCCAGCATTATAACCCTTAAGCTTTGATTCATGAGTTATTTTTGCTGAAATCATAATAAAAGGTATGTGGCAGTAGGAAACGTTCTTTTTTACCTGCTTACAAAGTTCATATCCGTCTAGTACAGGCATCATTATATCGCTAATTATGATATCTGGTTTTGACGTTTTTAATTGTTCTAGAGCATCAGCTCCGTTATTGGTAGTAATTATATTAAAACTATCTTTCAACTGATTCTTTATAAAAAACTGAATATCGACATTATCTTCTACAAGCAAAATTTTTGTTTTTTCAATATGCTCTACCGTATTGTGTTTGTTAAGTATCATATTTGGTTCATGGTAAAAGGTTTCTGTTGTTAAATTTGATTTTATTGGTACTTCTACCGTAAATACAGATCCTTTATTTAAAGTACTTTCGCAATACACTTTACCACCATGTAGTTCAGTATAGGTTTTAACAAGGTACAACCCAATTCCATTTCCAATTTTATCAGTTGTATTTGCGTTTTCTGCTTGATAATAAAGTGAAAATAGGCTTGAGAGGTTATCTTTAGGTATTCCTATTCCTGAATCCTTAACAATTATCTTAAAAAGTGATGAATTTTCTATTTGAGAATTGTTAGTATCGATTGTAATTCTTATGCTTATGGATTCTCCTTCTGTTGTGTACTTAAAAGCATTAGATAAAAGATTGTATATGATTTTTTCCATTTTATCCGTATCAAACATTGTCATACATGAAGAATCTGAGAAATTTATGTCAAAAGAAATGTGTTGTTCTTTAGCCATAGGAATAAAGCTTTCCGCAATTTTAGTAATAAAAGGTATTATATCGGCGTAGGTTGGGTGAAATGAAATTTTTCCGGCATCAACCTTTTTAAAATCAAGGATTTGATTAACTAACCTAAGGAGGAGCGCTGTATTTCTTTTTACTAATTTTAATTGGGTTGTAATTTCACTGCGGGTAAGTTTATTTTGTGTGTCTTTTAAAATGCTATTGATAGGCCCTTGTATAAGGGTAATTGGTGTTCTGAATTCATGAGTAATATTTGTAAAATAAATAGACTTAGACCTATCTAGTTCTTTTAGCTTATTTGCTTCAATCTGTTTTAAATCGACACTCTTTTGTAATGTAAACCATCTAAATATTATATAAAAGGATAGGAATAGAATTAGTAAAATTATGGATGAAATAGTTAGTATTCCAAGGTTCGATTTAAAAAATGGAGGTAGTACTATAATTTCAATACTGGAACTTAATACAATTTCATCTTCATCTATAGGACTAGCTTTAGCTATAAAAGTATAGGTGCCCGGTTTAAGATTGGTGTATGTTGCCTTATGATCACTGCCTATTTCTTGCCATGAATTATTGAATCCTTCTAAGAAGGTTGAATATTGTATTTTATTGTTGTGAAGAAAATTAAAGGCGGTAAAGTCAATGCTTAAGATATTTTGCTCATAATTAAGGGTTATGGATTTATTCTTGTAAAAAGATTTTCCAATTTCGATGTAAGGTGAGTTATGACTGAATATGCTTTTGTTAAGTATTCGTATGTCTGATATTTCAACCTTATAAATGCTTTGCGTTGGTGATATTTCATCAGGATTAAACCATGTTATACCATGTTTTCCACCAAAATATATGTTGTTATTTGTATCTTTTGTAACTGCACGTGGGAAATTCTCACCGTTTGCACCGCTATGATAACTGTAGTTGTGTACATTTTTAATTTCTGGAGTGGCTTCGCGATTTAAGAGTATATGTAAGATACCAGTTTTTGTACCTAACCATAGGTTTTTATGATGATCTTCTATAATTGAATTTACGCAAACATTGTTGATGACTTGATTATCGGTAAAGTGTGTAAAACTTTGATCGTAGCGGTTAAATAAATTGAGTCCATTAGGAGTTCCTACCCAAATATTATTGTCTACATCACAATAAACAGTAATTATATTGTCGTGGCTTATAGTTGAGGGATTATTCTTTTTGTGTTTGAAAGTTGTAAATTCATTGGTTGAAGTATCAAATTTACAAAGGCCAAGAGAAGAAGCTATCCATAGAATATTACTTGTATCTACGCAACACTGGGTAAGCCAATCATCGCATAAACTGTTAATCCAGTTGTCATAATCAACATGCCATTGATTTTTATAAACACCAGTTGAGTCAAATTGTAATAATCCATATCCATGAGATGCGGCCCACAGATTATTATTATTGTCGATTGTAAAACTCCTAAAATCTAAGGCATTGTTTGAATATAGGTATTCTGTTTGTGATGAATTTTTATTTATCTTTTGAAGTCCGTTAAAATAACTACCTACCCATAAATTTCCCTGATCATCATTATTAATTGCATATACCGAACCAAGCAGATGTTCACTATTTACTACTGAATCATCACGAAGAGTGGTTAGTGTTTGAGTCGATAAATTAATCTGGTCGATATTGTTATTATAATAGCCTACATACAAAAAACCGTCATTGTGATGGAGGGATGAAACAGCCTTTTTTGATAATGGAACGGGACTTCTTTCTGTTTTATCCCAAATAGTAAAGTTCTTTTTTTTCTGTGCTATAAAAACTCCATCTCCATTTGAGGCTACCCAAATATTTTCTTCTTTATCTATAAATATTTCCGATACACAATATGTGATTTCAGGTATGAATATTTCTGGTATTGTGCTGTTTGTGTTATTACTATTAGCAAATTTGTATATTTTTTGATTAGAATAATAAAATATATCTTGTTTTTGCTTAGTCAAATATATGCTTGTTGATACATCATTTTGAATTTTAGTAAAAGTTTTATCAGTTATTGAATAGATATAAATTCCTTTATCTCGAGTACTTATCCAAAGTTTATTATTATTAACCAATAACGAGGAGACACGAAAAGGTGATGATGTACTGGATAATTGAGAAGGAATAGAAATATGTTCTAATTGGCATGTTTTTGTGTTAAAAACAGCAAAACCTCCTTCGCGAAATGCTAACCATAAATTACCTGAGTTATCGGAACATATTGAGTTATAACGTTCAAACTTATTATTTTTCTCAGGAATTCTTTTAAATGCATATTTTACGATTGTACTTAACTCTTCTTTTGGTATTTTGTTTTTTGCTATGGAGTTAAGGTTGTTTATTAAGTCATATTTAGAACTAAATATTTTGTTTCGCAACTTATAAATGGCCTTAAGTCCTCCATCAGAAATATGCAAATGACTTAATCGGTTAATATCATCGTCCGTAATTTTATAGACTAAACCAAAAAGAAAGGGTTCAAAATAATCAGCTTCTTTATGGTATAAGTTAATCCCTTCAGCGGTTGAAACCCATAAGTTACCATAAGTATCATCGCATATATCAGTAACATATGGATGCGATAATACACTGTCCTGAAAAGAAATTCCTTTATAGTGTATAAAACTATCTGTTAAAGGGTTGTATTTGCATAAACCATTGTTTTGCGTACCAACCCATACTGTGCCTAAAGGGTCTATATGTATTGCTGTTATGTGGTTGTCGCTTATGCTGTTTGGTATTAATGCATCATGAAAGTATGATTTGACTTTAAAACCATCATATCTATTGAGCCCATTTCTTGTCCCAATCCATATAAATCCAGTTGTATCTTGAGCTATGCAATTGACATTATTATCAGAAAGTCCGTCTTTATATGTTAGATTAGCAATCGTATTATCCAATATATCTATTCCACGTACCTGCGAACAATTCACAGTTAAGACAAAAAAGAAAATCGTAAGTCTTATTGATCTCATTTTAATTAGCTTGTTTTTTATCTCATAAAAAAAAACATTCTAATACTGAAATATGGTGTATGAATAGTTCTTGCAGGGTATATTGGACGCTCAATCAATTCAAACCATTCCTAAATCAAAGATTTATGCTGGTTTTAGTACAATGGTATAATTCAAAAAAACAAATAGTCAATATGTAATAGAGTTTTCATTATAAGTTTGACCTGTGTTTTTTTAACCAATTTACCCACTATTAAATTATGAGCTATTGATACTTGTGTAATTCAAGTTATGAGTAAAAACATCAACTAATTTTTTTCACTTAAATCAAAATCATAATGAAAAAGAACATTTTTACATTTATTAATGCAAAACTCATGTTTTGTTTTGCTGCAATTTCACTTCTCAGTATTACACCTATTTTAGCACAAACTGCTAAAACAGGAATACGGGATAATTTAACTGCTCTACAATTAACAGCCGATATGGGTGTTGGTTGGAATTTAGGAAATACTTTAGATGCACATGGTACTTACGCATCTGGGCTTAATACAGAAACCATGTGGGGTAATCCGAAAACTACAAAAGCTATGATAACTGCAGTAGCGGAAAAAGGCTTTAAGACTATTCGTATTCCGGTTACCTGGTACAATCATGTTGGAAATTCTCCAAATTATACAATTGATAAGGCATGGTTAGATCGTGTTGAAGAGGTGGTAAACTATGCATTTGATAATAATATGTATGTGATTTTAAATACACATCACGAAGAAGATGATTGGCTAGAGCCTACAACGGCGAATAAAGATGCAGCAGTAAAACAGTTGAAAAAGATCTGGGGACAATTAGCAACAAGATTTAAAGATTATGGCGACTACTTGATTTTTGAAACTATTAATGAACCTCGCGTACATGGAAGTACTAATGAATGGAATGGAGGAGTTGCATCAGAAAGAACGGTGGTAAATGCTTTTAATAAAGCAGCCGTTGATACCATACGTAATTCCGGTGGTAATAATGCCAAACGTTTTTTAATGTGTCCCACATATGCTGCAAGTTATACTTCTGTTGCATTGGATGATTTTGTTGTCCCAAATAATGATGAAAAGGTGATTCTTTCTGTACATGTTTACAGTCCGTGGGCATTTTCCGGAACAACAAATGATAAGGAGTGGGGGACAGCTCAGGATAAGTCAGATTTAAAAGGAGTATTTAATACCATTAAAACTAAATTTATTGATAAGAATATAGCCGTTGTTATTGGTGAATGGGGAACCTTAAAATCTAATGTAGCTACAGATCGGGCTGTACATGCAGCGTATTATACAAAAGAAGCTTTAGCGTATAAACTTACACCTGTTATTTGGGATGATGGTGGAAATTTTCAATTGATGGATAGAGATAATTGTGATTGGGAATATGAACCAGTAGTAGATTCAATTATCAATAATAGTGGTATAAATTACAGTGACGATATTATCTCTATTAACACACCTGAATCTGTAAGTCCCGGATCAACAGCCACTGTTACCGTTAACTATTCGTCATCAACCAATAGAGATATTGTAGTTACTTTTCAATTAGATTCAGATCCATGGACATCCTATGTAGACAAAAAAGTAGATGTTACTGCAGGAACTGGAACTTTAGATATTGATATAGTTATTCCGGATAATACTCCTGTAGCTGATAATGCCTACCAGTTTCAAACCATAATTACTGTAGACGGTGGAAATTGGAGTACAAAAATTGACAATGAAGCCAATGTTGACGTATCAGTTACTAGCGGGGTCGCAAATAATGTTTTTCAATTAATTAAACGAAATGCAACTGGTTACGCTATTCAAGGGACTAGCGCTTTGGATGTGAATTTGTATAGTGCTAATATTAATAGTGGAACTCAACAGTGGAATGAAATTGATAGAGGAAATGGATACTATAGTTATCAGAAGAAAGGTACAAACTATTGTATTGATGGAGGAAATGGTGGGGCAAATGGTCAAAACGTTAAATTAGTTACCTGCAAAAGTGATGACCAAAACCAACATTGGAAAAAAGTACATGTAGAAAATGATTTTTATCGTCTTGAAAAAAGAAACGCTTCTGGTTTCTCTATTGCTGGAGGTCCGGGTGGTGCAAATAATCAAAACGTAAAATTATGGAGTACAGGTAATTATAATCAAAGTCAACAGTGGAAATTTGTAAGTGTTTCAACTACTAAATCAGCAAACCTAAATACTATTACTAGTGAAGAAACCATATCTAATAATAGCTTTAGTGTTTATCCTAATCCCGCAAATGAATTTGTTACGATTAGTATTAATTCAGAAAATACTGTGGAATTAAATATTTATGATTCTACAGGCAGGAAAGTGTTTTCAAGGTCAAACTTATCTTCTAGTATTTCTATTCCAACAAGTGAAATAGGAGGAAAGGGAATATATTTAGTAAAGATAAATTCAGAAATCAAAAAGTTAGTAATAATTTAGATTGACTTTAATTCGATTAATATTGACGAGCTCAGGATTATATCGGATTGAGGTAAATATAGGTTTGTAATAGATGGTATCCTTATTAAAGGATAAATGCTGTCTAAATAATAAGGGGTTATCTCACGCAAGTGTTGATAGCCTCTTTTTTTTGTAATGTAAATGACTCTTTGATTTTTGTCAATTAGTATCAGTTTTTCATAAATACATACAGATTTGCAACATTAAAAGTGATTCAGGCATAATCATAAGTTATTTTGAAAGGGAATAAGGATTAAAGCCGTATGTGCTTATTGAAAGGTTGCTGAGTATGGGTTTAAACCATCAAAATGATATAGAGGGGATATTACTATCACAACTTAAAAAAAGACATAAGGAATTGGTTGATTTGAAAATTTTGTGTCATTCATAAAACTAACTGCTTAATTTAAAATGATAGTCCGATTATTTATTTGAAAGCACTACAGAAAGCATTCTTTTAATCTTTTTCATTATAATATTTACTCTAGAAGTAGCCGTAAAGCAACTCCTAAATTCAATTCATAGTTTCAAGTGTTTTAAATTTACTTGTTAAAGGTCTCACCAGCTTGCATAAATACCTGTGTAACTCTCAATTTAATTTTAATCATGCACCAGTGTGCAATTTTATTAATTAAAATTCCCATGTTCGTTTTATTGGATGTGTAAGAGGAGTTTTGATTGTTTAGTTATTGGTTGTTAGGCTGTTCTGGGGTTTATGGTTTAGGGTGTCGGACATATCGTCAAGACAATAATACGTATCGTCAAGCTTTTTTTACCTGTTTAAAACAGTGGTGTAATTCAAAAAAACAGAGTGTCAAATAGTTTCCTTCCTCATCATTTAGGTTTGTAGCAAAGATTATTAATGCCTAAAAGCTATCGGTTTTTATATGGAGTATCTAAGCTTTTATTGTAATGAATAAACGGTTAAGGCTAATCATAAAAATCAAAATAACTACAAATGTGTAATTTAATTTAAATCAAAATCTATGAATCAAAAAAAGAGAGTTGAGATTTTTCTTTTGGAAAAGTTTTTTAAAAGTATAGTAAAAAGTTCTTTTACTATACTGCTATGTTTAATGTCAGTAGGGGCTATTGCTCAAACCACGATAACAGGAAATATTACTGACGCATCTAATAAAGACCCTTTACCCGGGGTAACAGTTTATGTAAAAGGTTTAACAGGTGGTACTATTTCTGATTTCAATGGTAACTATTCATTGTCTGTAGAAAAAGGAAATACGATTGTTTTTTCGTTCATCGGATACGATAACTATGAAGTATTACTTGCAGACCAAAGTATTATTAATGTTGAGCTACAACCAAGTGTTGAGTTGCTAGATGAAGTAGTTGCCATTGGTTATGGTTCTGCCAAAAAGAGTGACCTTACAGGATCGGTAGTTTCGGTTAAGTCAGAACAGGTGGCCAATAAAAGTGTAGCTAATTTGAGTGAGGGATTGCAAGGGATGGCTTCAGGTGTTCAGGTGGTTAGAACCTCTGGAAAACCTGGAGAATCTGCAAATGTGGTAATACGTGGTGTTGCTACCATTAATAATTCAACAAAACCTTTATATGTGGTAGATGGAATCATGGTAGGTTCCAATGCTGATTTTTTAAATCCAAGCGACATAGAGTCTATAGAAGTTCTTAAAGACGCTTCTGCTACAGCAATTTACGGATCGAGGGGAGCTAATGGTGTTATAATGGTTACCACAAAAAAAGGATCTTCTGATGGTAGTTTTATAAGTGCTAAAGCTACATTTGGTGTAAATACCTTAAGCGGTAAAATTGATGTGGCGGATATGGCTGGCTTTACTGCTGTGGCTAATCAAATGAATATCAATGATGGAACTACCCCCAATCCTACTTGGTCTGATCCTTCAAAGCTAAACTATATTGACTGGCAGGATGAAATGACAGAAACAACATTGAGGCAACAATATCATATGACTGCATCAGGAGGATCCGAATCAGTACAAGCATCTATGTCGGTAGGTTACCTGAATGATAAGGGCGTTATTAAAGGAAGTGATTATACAAAAATAACATCGAGATCAAATATCGACATGAAAGTTAATGACTTCATTAAAACCGGAATAAGTTTGATATATACTCGAGAAGAGGGCGAAGGTAACGGAAATCTGTATGATTATGCAGCTTTAGTTCCCACTATGGATTATAGAGATGCTACGGGTAATATTGTTCACGAACCTGTTCAGCACCCTGATGGTACCTGGGGGTATTTTCATGAAGCAAACTCTTCCAGTACTTATGTGAATAAAAATTTAGATAATCCTGTGGCAGTAGCAGAAACGGCTGAAGGTCCATGGTTTAAAAACAGAACTTTAGCTAATGCGTATTTAGAAATAACGCTTCTTGAAGGATTAACAATTAAAACGATTAATGGTGTTAATTATAATGCCGGAGGTGGTCACTGGTATGGTGCCAGGCATAATCGTACTATAAATGCATCAGGTATTGATAATTTTTCGGTTAATAATTGGTCGAATATTGAATATTTAACAGAGAATTTTGTGACCTATAATAATACATTTGGGTCAAGCAGAGTTAATTTAATGGCCGGATTCTCAGCAAATCAAAGAAAAGGACAAACTATCCGAGGGGGAGCAAGTGATTTTCCTTCACCAAATATTCGTCAAATTGATCTAACCCAAGATCCAGGATCTGAACATGTGAGTGGAGGTTTAAATTTAGAGTCTCGTCAATCGTCATTATTTGGTCGTGCAAACTATACTTATAAAGATCGCTATATCGCTACAGCAACCATTCGTAGAGATGGATCTTCAAATTTTGGTCCTGGTAATCGTTTTGGAACGTTCCCTTCTGCATCTGTGGCATGGAGAATAACAGAAGAAGATTTTATAAATATTGAACAGCTAAGTAATTTGAAATTGCGCTTAGGCTGGGGACAAACTGGTAATTCTGGTTATGCGACTAACAGGTACAAGCAACAGGTGAGTTCAGATAGAATCATGTTTTATACCTATGATTATGCCAATCCTACAACTCATTCACCTGCCGCAGGTATTGCTCCTTCGGTAATTGTAGATGAGAACTTAAAATGGGAAACAAATGAACAAACCAATATCGGTATTGATTTAGGTCTGTTTGATAATAGCATAACATTAGCTTTTGATTATTTTAAAAGAGATGCCAAGGATCTTTTATTGTATTCTAAAGTTCGTCCATCTACAGGTTATAACAATGTCTATACCAATACAGGTCAAATTAGAAATACAGGTTTTGAGATTTTGTTAGGCTACCAAAAACGATTTGGCGATTGGATGGTTGATGTAAAACTTAACGGATCTAAAATTAAAAATGAAGCCATTAAAATCGGAGACCCTATATATTTTGGCTCTAGTGACGATAATTATGATGATATTCTTGAAGGTATGGAATGGGAAAACTATTCAGTTACCCAGGAAGGATATGCCGTAGGTTCCTGGTATGGCTATCAAACAGATGGTATTTTTCAGAGTGATGGTGAAACTCAATTAAGACCTTCATTACCTGGGAGTAAGGCTGGGGATAGAATTTATAAAGATATTTCTGGTCCTAATGGAGAACCTGATGGGCAAATTACAGCAGATGATAAAACAATTATCGGGAATGGTCAGCCGGATTTCACATATGGAGTGAATGTTAATTTAGGTTGGAAAAATTTTGATTTTGCGCTAAATGCACATGGCGTAGCCGGGCAAGACGTGCTATCGTTTGCTTATGCTAATATGATTGCTCCTGTTTATCAACCTGGAGGTGGTATGAGAAATGTTTCTCCGGATATTCTTGAAAATTCATGGACGCCGCAAAACACGTCCGCTTCAAACCCAAGGTTAACAAGAACAAATTTTGCGCTTAATGCAAGAGTGTCCGATGCGTACATTCAAAAAGGAGATTTCTTTAAAATCCAGAGTATTCAATTTGGATATACAATACCTAACTCAGTTTTGAGTAAAGTTAAAATGAAGTCAGCCCGACTATCATTTAGTGTTGACAATGTGGCAACATTTAGTTCATATAAATTTGGAGATCCGGAAGTTGGTAATTCAGATCCACGAGCTACAGGATTTGATGCAGGTCGTTATCCGTTCCCAAGAGTATATTCTTTTGGTGTAAGTGTGGGAATTTAAAGTTTATTAAACTAAGAAGTAAAAATAAGTTTTCTATGAAAAATATAGTTTCAAAATTAATATTTACAACTTTCTTCTCTCTGATGCTTTTTTCATGTCAGGAAGATTACCTTGAAGTTGAGCATTACAATATTGTAAGCCCGGAAGCTCTAGCGGAAGCCGATCCAACCAAAACAATGACTCAATTGGTTAATGGATTATATGATACTTTTTACGGGATGGAAAGTTCAGGTACCAAAAGAGATTGGCACTTTAAGCCACATGTGCAATTAGGCAACATGCCCGCTATGGATTGTCAGGCAGGTGGTTGGGATGCCAACTGGTCTAAATTTGGCTGGTTAGCTGATGATGGCTTTTTTCTTGGGCCTTGGAAACATTGTTATACGGCTATAAATAGAGTTAATGTATTTTTGCAAATGCTCGAAAACGTAGATGTTGCAGAGGTAGATGGCGGACAGGATTATCTGGATCTATTGGAAGCAGAGGCACGTGTAATAAGAGCTTACAACTTTTTTTACTTAACTATAAATTTTGGACCGGTTCCAATGTTAGAAACAGGAGAGACATATTCTAATACTCCTGATAAGCCACGCCCGGAATCAACAGAAGCTGCATGGAAGAAAATTATTGAGGATTTTACTTTTGCAGAAGAGATTATCGATTGGGCACCACGAAATAACGAAGCTGGTCGAATCACCAAGGGAATGGTTAAAGCATACCTTGCAAAATCTTACATGCAAAACAATCAATTTGAAATGGCAAAGCTTCAACTTGAAGATATTGTTCAAGAAGGTATATATGAATTAGAACCTTGTTTTGGTGCAATGAATGCGGTGAGTTATCGTTATGGGAAAGAGAGTGTATGGGAAGTTGCTTATCCCGAACATGAGAATATGAATTGGAGTGGTGCAAATGATGATGACGCTTACTGGTGGGTAAATAATAATATGGAGTGGGGATCACTTTTTATTTCTCACGAATGGGTTGAAGATATGGAAGTTGGTGATTACCGTAAGGACTATTCTGTAATGACTTATGGAAACGGAAATCCATATTTTGAGTTGCCTGAAAATCATCCAACTTTTACATCTGGCATGTATGTCAATGGAGAAGTTAACCTGGCAAATAACCGTTGTTTAAAATACTGGCAAGAGTGTAATATGATTACAAAAGAAGATCCGCAAATGATTCACTATAGAAAGTCAGCACTTTTAATGCGATATGCTGAAGTTCTTCTTAACCTGGCTGAGTGTAAGTTCCAAACTGGTGGAAATGGATGGTCTGAGATCAACCAAATTAGAAATCGTGCTTTTGCAAATTTAGAGGTCGGATTAAACAGTTTCCCGAACGGGTATGATGCAGAGGCAATTATACCTTCGCCAAGAGAAACAGGGATGCCTGTTATTGTTCCTGACGCACAGATCTTTTATACAAATTATAAAAATACCAAAGGATATAGTAGTGAGGTTTGGAAAGTGGCTCTGGTACAAGAAAGACGTAAAGAGTTTGTAGCAGAATATACTGTTTGGTATGATCTAACTCGAATGGGGATGGCTGAAGAATTTCTTGATATAGAGTATCCGTTAAACGGCAGATATAGTAAACGTTCTGCTGAATATGACGAGCACTTTGATATTTTTCCTATTCCAAATGAAGAAATATTAACTAATGATGGAATCTCACCTGCAGATCAGAACCCTGGTTATTAATTTGTTATTGAAAGTATTATGAAAAAAATATTGTTTTTATTGATAGTCGGATTTTGTATTGTAAGTTGTTCTGACGATACAGAATTAAGCCATGTAGAAAAATTACCTGAAGAAGCTGTAGATTTTTCCATAGAAAATTTAAAGCTTCCCAACGGAGCAATAGACACCTTTAGGTTTGTTATTGCTAATACATCACTTATAGATGGAGAATATACTTTAGCTTGGGAATTAGAAGGTAGAGAAGAAGCTGTTGTTGGTAAAGAAAAGGATACGGTATTGATTAAGGCCCAAGGTTCTTATGATGTGACTTTAACCATTCTTAGCGATAATAAATCAGGAGTTAAAACCAAACAATTGATTCAGGAGAAAACATTTACAGGGATGTCTGATGCTGCTCTGGAGTTGTTTAATTTATTAACAAACAATGCTGCGATTGATGGACAAGCTTGGGTGTTAGATCCTACAATTGATGGTTTCCTGGGGAGTGGTGCTTCAGGTGCTGACAAATACGACAGATGGTGGGATGCTCCAATTGGCTCAAAGGATGGTTCAGAAATAATGGACGATGAATTTATCTTTTATGCAGATGGTTCATTTAAAACTATAACAAACGGTAAAACGCAGGTTCAAAATGTTGATGTTCTTAAAAATCGAAATTATTATACCGTATTAAAAGAAACTCAATATGATTTAAATATGCAGGTTGATGATAATGCTCGAAATGATGGTTATAAGTTTAAAATCGTAGAGGATGATTCAGAAAACCCGGTAGCAATTAAATTATCCAGTGAGCATGTATGTATTGGGTATGATGATGAGAATGTTGATAGGCGTTATGAAATACTAGATGATAAAGATGGAGATCCTAAAACTATATATCTTCGTATTGTAAGTGCCAACGAGAACAGGTATTGCAGAATTGTTCCTAAAGGTTACATTCCGGAGCGTGAAAAACCAGAACCTCGTGAGGTTATTAATGCTGAAGATTTAGCTATGTTACTTCATGGGGGTGACGAGGTAAATGGCGGTACCTGGACATTAGACGCATCCCAGGTAGGTCATTTAGGTGTTGTTGGTTGGGCTAAATATGCAAATTTATTAGATCCATCTAAATGGTGGTGGCATGCTGGTCCAAATGAAAGAGAAGGAGATAATCTATATGATGATGAATATACTTTTTATCCTGATGGAAGTTACAAGATAGAAACTCATGGTATTACAACATCTATGGCTGTTGATGCAGGATTAACAGCTGGCTATTATACTGCTGCTTCAGCAGGTGATGGAGAAAGAGCGGTATTCGTTGACGATAATGCCAGAACTGGCCACACTTATAGCATTGTTACTTCTGAAGATGAAGAAGGTAATAAATACATCTATATTGAACTAAGTAGTACAGAGGTGTGTATTGGACTAGATGATGACCATCCTGGACGAAAGTATGAGGTGTTTGGTTATGGTACCGGTGATTCTAAAACATTATTTATTGGTTGCCTTCATCCAAATAAACCGGTGTATCGTTTTAATAAGCTAATAGCCAAATAATTTGTAAGTGAGAGTTGAATTTATTTCAATGTTATTTATTGCAATAGTATAAAAGTACCTATACTATAAAATGATAATTTGTATGCATTGGTTTTGCTGTTTTCGTAAAGCCAATGCTTTTTTTAATTTAATTGTATTGTAAAATGAAATTCATAAATAGCTTATTAATACTTGTTTCTTTGTTTGTTTTTTCTTGCGATAATAAGGCTGAAGAAATACCGCAACATGAAATAAATATTCAAGTTTTGCCAGAGAATAAAGGAGTGGTAGAAGTGTTAAATGATAATACGGGCGAGACCATTGAGGATCTCTCATCAATACCGCAAGGCACTAAAGTTCGTTTAAATACATATCCATCTGAAGGGTATGAATTTATTACATGGTCAGGATCAATAGAATCAGGAAATACAACTAGTGTAATAACATTAAATGAGTCGCTTACAATTTCAGCACTTTTCCGCAAACAAGAAGGAACACCTGTTGAAATATATGGTCGGTTGTCAACAAAAGGAAAATATATTGTTGATGAGATTGGAATACCGGTTCAGCTAAGAGGTATGAGCTTGTTTTGGAGCCAATGGATGGGGAAATATTGGAATGCTGATGTTGTAAATTGGCTCGCTGAAGACTGGGAATCATCAATTATTAGAGCTGCTATGGGAGTAGATGCCAATGGGGGGTATATTTCAAAAGCTTCGGAAAAAGAGAAGGTTGAATTAATTGTGGATGCAGCAATTGCAAAAGGAGTATATGTTATTATAGATTGGCATTCACATCACGCTGAAAATTATGAGGAAGAAGCAGTTATTTTTTTTACTGAAATGGCAAAAAAATACGGACAGTACCCTAATGTAATCTATGAAATTTATAATGAGCCGTTAAATGTATCTTGGAGTGATGTAATAAAACCTTATGCAGAAACTGTTATTGCAGCAATACGAAAACATGACAGTGATAACATTATTTTAGTAGGCACCCGTAATTGGTCTCAAGAGGTTTCAGAAGTAATAGGAAGTCAGATAGAAGGTGAGAATATTGGCTATGTTTTTCACTTTTATGCTTCCACTAAAGGTCATCAGAAATTAGTACCAATAGCTGAAGCTGCAATTCAGGCAAATATTCCATTGTTTGTTACTGAATGGGGAGTAAGTGATGCAAGTGGGGGTGGTGATTTTAATCGGGAATGGACCCGTGACTGGGTTAGGTTTTTAGATAAGCATAAATTGAGTTGGTGTAATTGGTCAATAGCAGACAAGGATGAAACAGCCTCGGCTTTGATTCCAGGTGCTAATGTAAAGGGACATTGGGTTGAATCAGAACTAAGCGAATCCGGAGTATACATTCGTAATGTATTAAGATCTCATAGAGGGTACAGTAATCCTTAATAAAAAGTACTTTATTAAATTTTTTGGGTATTATCAAAAATATAAATAATTGGAGAGTTATATATAGTATATTTTTAAAGTAAATATCGAATAATTTAATACGATATATCAACTTTTAGGTTGAAAAAAGGGAATCTGGTTCAGGTTCCTTTTTTTTGCTTAAATTAAGCCGGATTAATTTAAAAAATAAGTAATGGATAAGAATAAAGTAGCTCAGCTTAAGTTTAGTAATGGATGTAATTGTGCTCAAGCTGTTTTAGTGGCCTTGGCACCTAAATCTATAAACGATGATAATTTGTTATTAATAGCTTCGGCTTTTGGAGGTGGAGTTGCCCAGCAGGGAAAAACCTGTGGTGTAGTTACAGGTGCATTAATGGCCTTAGGTTTACACAAAGGTTATACCGAATCCAACTTGGATGATAAGGCAGAATTTTATGTGAAAGCACAGCGTTTTATCGAGGAGTTTAAGCAAAAGAATGGGAGTGACCAATGTAAAAAACTTATTGGTTATGATATTAGTATTGCATCTGAAAAAGAGAAGGCAAGAGAGCAGGAAGTATTTAAAAATGAATGTCCAAAATTTCTTGATTCAGCTATAGAAATCATGGAAAAGATCATTTAAGATATATTCTTTGACTTATTCGATGATAAACAATACATATCCAAGATTTGTTTTAAAGTAGAATAGAGCCGTTTGAGCATCGATTTTATATGGTTTATCCACAATGATAGTTTTGGTTTAATAATAGATGCATAATATTGCAATATACCTGTTGTGTCATGGAAAAGACTGAAGAAATGAAAATTAGTTGTACACTGAAAAAAGCACCTTTTAAAACCTCATTGAGTTTTGAATATCTTATTTCAGAAATAGAGAAAATTAGTGATTCTCAAAATCACCCGTTAAGAGGTGCAGCTAATGATATT
Source organism: Labilibacter sediminis (assembly GCF_005877885.1). GTDB lineage: Bacteria > Bacteroidota > Bacteroidia > Bacteroidales > Marinilabiliaceae > Saccharicrinis > Saccharicrinis sediminis. The sequence continues at coordinate 292,581 of NZ_VCHY01000001.1, read as the reverse complement.
TTAAACAAGGTAAATGCTGTTCCTAAATTAAAAACGGTTATTACAGATAAGGTTATAATTAAGGAAAACCAAACACTGGTAAATCATTTGATGGGATTTTTATTTAATCCATTAAATGATAAGGTGGAGATTTCTGCCGCATTTCCGCCTTTTGAAATGAGTACACTTTATTCTACTTCAAAGTTTAAAGAGGTAATAGCGGGAGAACATCGCAGTTTGGAAATAGCCAAGGATATTGCCAACGACAAGGCCTTAATTTCATTACTTTATCATGCCTACTTAATCATTCTTGAAAAGATATACGATTTCAATATCATTTTGGATATGCCCAAAACGCTGAAACTTACAGATGAATTGGATAAGTCCATTAAATTCTTTCAAACAAAAGTAGATACATCTTACTTAAGGGTGAAACCCATTGGCAATTATAAAAAACTTACGAAAGATGAATTGAAAGAGCTGTTTGATAAGGATAATGATTTAGATTTCTGGTATGAGAAAATACCTTTGGATAAGTTTGAATTTACAGGCTTTTTAAAGTTTAACTATGTTGATATTACCTATGATTATGTGATTTCGCAGTTAAAGTCTGATCTGTTGGATAAATACTCCATCATCAGTGAAGAAGGCTTTGGTAAAATTCGCCAAAAAATAAGGGCATTACTCGAAAATCCTCATGTGGAATTTGGCCTGGCTGCTACAAATAATTTTGAAACACGGTTGAGTGAAAACATGATATGGAAGACCATAGTTCCTTTATCGGTCCTCGATTGTAATGATTACAAAGGTACCGTATATGAAAAAGCTTACAAGGAGCAGCGAATTGTTATTACCCAGGATTTTGAAAAGCTTGAGCGTAATAAAGTAGTGGATGCTTACTTGCAAAAAGGAATTAGAAGTCATGCTATTGTACCTTTGGTTTTAGAGGATAAGGTTATTGGTATGTTGGAGTTTGGATGTAAGCATCCGGGAGCAATAAGTATGCTTCAAATGAAAAGGCTGTACGAACTATTTCCAATATTTAGTTTGGCTTTAAAACGTTCAATGGATGAGTGGTATGATAAGTTAAGAGCGTATATTCAGGAAGAATTTACTGCTATTCATCCAACAGTAGAGTGGAGGTTTCATGAAGTAGCCGGTAAAATGTTAAACGAAAGCGCTAAGGGAGAGCTGGTCAGTATAGAGCCTATTGTGTTCCCTGGCATAGTTCCTATTTATGGAGCTTCGGATATAAGAAGTTCATCTGTAGAACGAAATATAGCTATTCAATCGGATTTAACAGAGCAGTTGCAGCATGCATTATCCATTATTGAAATGGAAACGAGTCAAAGAGATATTCCTCTTTTAAATGATCACAGCTATAAAATTAAGAAGCATTTAAAAACAGTCAAATCCGGATTAAAGGCAGGAGATGAAGTCAGTATAATTGAGTTTTTAAAGAAAGAAATTGATCCGCTATTGCTATTGCTAAAAAACAGGTTTGAAGAGATGAAAAAGCCTGTTGATGATTACTTTAAAACATTAGATGATGAGTTGGGTGTATTGTACAAAAAAAGAAAAGATTTTGAAGACAGCCTTACGTTGATAAATGATAAAGTGGGTGATATTATAGATAAAGAGCAAGTCAATGCCCAGTTGGTATTTCCACACTATTTTGAAAAATACAGAACAGATGGTATTGAGTATAACGGATACTTGGGGCAGTCGCTCGTTAAAGATTTAGAATATAACGATATATACCTTAAAAATATTCGTTTGTGGCAATTGCTTGTTCAGGTGAAAATAGCCCATGAAATAAGACGATTACAGCCATCTTTGCCAACAAAGCTGGATATAACTCAATTAATTCTTGTACATTCTAATCCATTGAGTATTGAGTTTAGGCAGGATGAAAAGAAATTTGACGTAGCTGGTGCATACAATATCAGGTACGAAATCACTAAAAAGCGTATAGATAAAGCCTTAATAAAGGGAACCAGAGAGCGAATTACCGAAGTTGGTAAAATAGCCATTATATATTCTTATGCCGATGAAATTGAGGAGTACAAAAGGTATATTGATTATATGCAGGCGCAGGGATATATTACTAGTTTGGTTGAAGATTTTGAACTGGAAGACTTAAAAGGTGCTTCAGGACTTAAAGCTTTACGTATTGAGGTAGACTTTAGCAATGTAGGAATAAACGAAATTAAGCAGAAAGAAATAGAACACGTAGTTAATTCCGGAGAGTTATAATGCATAACTCAGATTATGGCAAATTGATGTAAAATAACAAAGGGTAACTCCATCACGAGTTACCCTTTTACATTTTAACCCGCATTATGCATTAGAAAATCTATTGCACATTGAAATCACTTCAAAACAAGACACTTTGTTGCTTCACTTCAACTCACCAGAACGATGCTATGCCTCATTTCAGTAAAGCCTTGTTTTATCGTGCTTTCAATGTTCATGACGAAGTTCTAATACATAATGTGGGTTTAATAAATATTTTTACTAAGCCTTTGTTTCACAGACGTCACCCATGCAGTTGGGTTTTTCAGCAGGGGTTTTCATTATTTTCATTTTTATACATAGATGATATATTTTGCAACCTATGCAAATACCAAAAGCAGTTTCGAGGTATAGGAACAATATGCATATCAGGCACAGCATGCATACAGGTTCAAAATAAGATACATCCTCCAATAAAAAGAAAGATAAAACAAACACTACCATGGTAAGTGTAAAGCCTAAGCTCCAGGCAAATCTTTTTTGTACAGCGCCTATATATAAAGGGCTTTGTTTGCGAACCAGCAACCAGGCAGTAAACCTAATGGGTGAATATTTAGGATTGATAAGGATTCCCATCAGAAAATTAATGGCTAAGAATCCTGATATATAAGGTATAACAATATAGTTTTCGAGGATAAACCCATTTACAAAGGCAATTAAACCAAGTAAAAGCATGATGCCTGATGCTCCACGCATTACTCTTTCGTTAACCACTTTGTACCCTCTTCCGCTAATGTACTCACCAAAACTAAATGCTGACATATTTTATTATTAAAGTTTAAAATTGCTACAAACCTACTCTAAATATGTATAACCATAAAGACCGGATCTATAATTGGATAAAAATTCTTTACCCTCAGCTAAAGATATTTTACCGTTTTTAACTGAAGAAGTCACCCATGTTTCAACAGCCCGCACCAGTTTTTTGGGGTTATATTGTACATACTCCAATACTTCAGCAACGGTTTCTCCATCAATAATCTGGTCGATACTGTAGCCTTGCTTATCCACAGAGATATGTACAGCATTGGTGTCGCCAAAAAGATTGTGCAAATCACCCAATATCTCCTGATACGCACCCACTAAAAATACCCCGATATAATAAGGTTCTTTTTTGTTTAAAGGATGTACGGGAAGTGTATGGTTTAAATTTTTAGTAGCTATAAAATTATCGATCTTACCATCCGAATCGCAGGTGATGTCCTGTAGTGTGGCATTTCGGGTTGGCTTTTGTGTATGTCCCTGTATGGGAACAATAGGGAATACCTGACCAATAGCCCATGAATCCGGCAGGGATTGAAATAAAGAAAAGTTACAAAAGTACTTGTCAGACAGCAATCTTGATAAGGAATTAAACTCATCCGGAATACGCTTTAAATTTTGTGTCATCTTGTAAATGTCGGATGCAATAGACCAAAACAACCTTTCTATTTGGGCACGGGTTTTTAAATCCAGTAAGCCCAGACTAAACCTGTCCAGAGCTTCTTCTCTAACTTGTTGGGCATCGTGCCAAACCGATAGCATTTTCGACTGGTTAAGCTCTTCCCATGAAGCAAATAGTTCTTTAACCAGCTCATGATCATCATCACTAACTTCATCATCCTCTTTCCATTCTGGAACCGATGTAGACTCCAGTACTTCAAATACCAATAACGAGTGGTGAGCAGTTAATGATCGTCCCGATTCAGTTATGATGTTTGGGTGTGGTAAGTTGTTTTTGTTACTGGCGTCGGCCATGCAGGTAATGGCATCGTTAATATACTCCTGAATGCTGTAATTAACACTACTTTCGCTATTGGCTGATCGTGTACCATCGTAATCAACGCCTAGTCCGCCGCCAATGTCAACAAAATCTACATTGTAATTTTGCAGGCGTAGTTGTACGTAAAACTGGGCAGCTTCGCGAAGGGCAATTTTTATTCTGCGTATTTTGGTTACCTGGCTGCCAATATGGAAATGCACTAAACGCAGGCTATCCTTAAGATCAGTTTCCTCAAGGTAATCCAGGGCTTCTAATAGTTCACTGGCTGTTAATCCAAACTTGCTACCATCGCCACCTGAACTTTCCCATTTACCCGATCCTGAACTGGCTAGCTTAATTCTAACCCCCAGGTTTGGTTTTATATTTAGCCGTTTAGCTATGGAAGATATGATGCGTAATTCATTTAGCTTTTCGATGACAATGAAAATGTTACGTCCCATCTTTTGGGCAAGCAATGCCAACTCTATGTAATCTTCGTCTTTATAACCATTGCAAATAATAATAGAATCGGTGCCAACACTGGTAGCCAGTACCGCATGAAGCTCAGGTTTTGATCCGGCTTCCAGGCCCACATTATATTTTTTTCCATGACTAACAATCTCCTCAACTACCGGACGTATCTGATTCACCTTAATGGGGTATACCACAAAGTTTTCGCCGCTATAATCGAAGTTTTTACGGGCAATGTTAAAGCAGTCGGTCATCTTTTGGATACGACTGTTTAAGATATCCGGAAAACGTAATAAAACAGGAGTAGTTACATCGCGTAATTGTAACTCATCTACAATTTCCTTGATGTCTACATGCACGCCATCTTTGTTAGGAGAAATAGTTACATTTCCTTTGTTGTTGATAGAGAAGTGATTTACACCCCATCCACCTATATTATAAAGTTCTTCAGAATCTTCAATTTTCCACTTTCTCATGAGCGAAAACAATTAAAAAATAATTAATACTTCTGCTTGTTAAATATCAAACTGAGGGTTTGATAAATTAATTTGGCAGCTAAAAAATCAGGTGCTTTATTGTATTTATTTGGGCAAAGCTCCACCACATCGAAACCAACAATATTATTCTGTTCCGATACTTTTTTAATCATAGAAAGCACATCGTTATACAATAAACCATCGGGTTCAGGTGTTCCTGTAGATGGCATGATAGACGGATCAAACACATCTAAATCGATAGTGATGTATACGTTTTTTGAGAGCCTGCCTAAAACATCATTTTGCCAGTTGGCGTTTTCTCGTATCTGATGGCGAAAAAACATGTTGTTGTCATACACAAACACCTTTTCTTCTTCACATATGCTTCGGATACCTACCTGCACAATCGGCGCTTTTTCGTTGGCTTTAAACATCGCACAGGCATGGTTGTATTCCGATCCTCCGTATGAAGGACGCAAATCGGCATGGGCATCAAACTGAAGTATGGTGATATCTTTATAAGCACGAGTAACGGCATTAAAAGCCCCTATGCTTACAGAATGCTCTCCACCCACTACAACCGGAAACTTTTGGTCAGTTATGAGTTTGTTTACTTCCGTTTCCACCGCCTCGGCCATGTTTTCGGGAGAATCGTTCTCGCTCACCGCAGGCATGGTATAAATGCCTTTTTTTGAAACATCTGTTTTTGTAGGGATGTCGTACATCTCTAATGTTCCGGAGGCTTCAATCAAGGCAGAAGGCCCCATATCCGATCCTTTTATCCAGGTGCTGGTACCATCGTATGGAACAGGTAATATGGCTATTTGAGCTCTATTGTAGTCTAAGCAATAACCATCTTCACCACAAAAATATTTTGAGTAATCCATTTAGTTTTTTAGTATTTAGCCATTAGCTATTGGTTATTAGTAAAATACACATGGTACGAAATAACTCTTTGCCACGTTTTCGACTAATAATTAACTTAAGCGACTCTTATAGTCTTCATAATTAAAGTGTTTCACTAAACGACACTGCTTGCTTTCACCATTGTATATGTAAATGGATGGTAAATTTACCCCATTGAATGTGGTGTTTTTAACCATGGTATAGTGCGCCATATCTCCAAAAACCAGTTTGTCGCCAACGCTTAAAGGCGCATCAAAGCTATAATCACCAATCACATCACCAGCCAAACAGGTATTTCCACCTAAGCGAAAAGTAAATGGTTTTACCCCGGTATCCGCAGCATTTAATATGTATGGGCGATAGGGCATTTCCAATACATCGGGCATATGTGCCGAAGCAGAGGTGTCCAAAAGGGCAATGTCCATATCGTTATGAATCACATCTTCAACAGTGCTGACTAAAACTCCGGTGTTAAGACCAATGGCTTCGCCGGGTTCGAGGTATACCTCAATATTGTATTTGGCTTTAAATCGTTTAATGATTTTTATTAAGCGATCAATATCATAATCAGGACGAGTTATATGATGTCCGCCCCCAAAGTTGATCCATGAAATATTGGAAAACCAAAAGCCAAACTTTTCTTCCACCACCGCTAAGGTTCGCTCTAGGGCATCGCTGTTTAACTCGCATAAATTATGAAAGTGTAAGCCCGAAATTCCCTGTAAATCCTTTAAACTACTTTTAAACTGTTTTGCTGTAACGCCAAGCCTGCTATACTGACCGCTGGGATCGTATATGGGAGTGTCCGTTTCGGAGTGTTCCGGATTGAGCCTTAAAGCGGTTTTAATGTTTGGATGATGGGCCAATTGCGATTTAAACCGGTTCCATTGCGAAACAGAATTAAACACAATATGGTTGGCCATTTGTACATGAGCATCCATATCCTTACTGGTATATGCGGGAGAATACACATGTAATTCTCCCTTAAACTCGTTTTTACCCAATAAAGCTTCATTTACAGAGCTGGCCGAAGTTCCGGACAGATGCCTGCTGATTAATGGTGCTAAGCTCCACATGGCAAAGCCCTTAAAGGCCAAAAGTATTTTACAGTCAGCTTTATCCTGAACGTATTTTAAAACCTTTAAGTTGCTTTCTAACTGTGTTTCGTTTACAATGTAACAGGGCGTTTGTACCTGATTAAGCCAATCCTGGCTAAAATCTATTTTACCGAATTGCTCCATTCTTCCACTTGCCAAGGTAATCCGTACTTATTTAAATCTTCCATAAACAAATCTGGATCCAACTGCTCCATGTTATAAACACCTTCTTTTTTCCAGTGTCCCTGAAGAATCATTTTGGCACCAATCATAGCCGGAACACCTGTAGTGTACGAAACGGCTTGCGATCCTACCTCTTTGTATGTTTCGGCGTGATCACAAATGTTATAAATAAACTTCCTGCTCTTTTTACCGTCTTTAATACCTTCAATAACACAACCAATAGATGTTTTGCCGGTGTAATTTTCGGCTAACGATCCCGGATCGGGCAATACGGCCTTTAAAAACTCCAGTGGAACAATCTTTTGACCTTTATACTCAACTTCATCAATGCGCGTCATTCCAATGTTTTGCATCACACGCAGGTGTGTCAGGTATTCTTCACCAAAGGTCATCCAAAACCTAATGCGTTTTAACCCGGGTATATTTTGGCATAGCGACTCCATCTCTTCATGATACATAAGGTACATGTTTCGTTCGCCTACACCTGGGAAATCAAATTTTTGACTAACTGATAATGGGTCGGTGCTTTTCCATTCGCCTTTTTCCCAGTAACGACCGCGGGCGGTAATTTCACGTATGTTAATTTCCGGATTAAAATTGGTAGCAAAGGCTTTTCCATGATCTCCGCCATTACAATCAACAATATCAATGTGGTGTATTTCATCGAATAAATGTTTTTGTGCATAAGCGCAAAACATGTTGGTTACACCCGGATCGAAACCACTGCCCAGTAAGGCCATTAATCTGGCATCTTTATACTTATCCTGATAAGCCCATTGCCATTTGTATTCGAACTTAGCTTCGTCTTTAGGTTCGTAGTTGGCTGTATCCAGATAGTCAACACCGGTTTCTAAACAGGCATCCATAATGGCTAAATCCTGGTATGGTAGTGCTACATTAATAACCAATGCGGGATTGTGTTTTTTTATGAGCGCTACGGTTTCTGAAACATTATCGGCATCTAAAGCTTCGGTAATAATCTGCTTCCCCGTTCGTTTTAATACGGCTTGGGCTATTGAGTCACATTTACTTTTGGTTCGTGAAGCCAAAACAATTTCACCAAACACTTCAGGTAGAAGGGCACATTTGTGAACAACCACATTGCTCACTCCACCTGCTCCGATAATAAGCACTTTATTCATAATTTTTTATAATTAAAAAGATAATAACTAAAGCAGAAGAACATTTTTTCACTCCGCTAATATCAAAAAAAGCCTATTGTAAAATCCATGCAAACAGTTGTTTATGGCAACTGCTTGCTGATTTCATAAAAAAGGCGGACAAATGTAGTACAAAAATCTTTTTCTGCAATTGATTTTTGTTTTAAGAGTAGATTAAAAGCTGTAGCGAATAGTTAACTGGTTTTAAATGAGAGTATTTATAATGGTGCTTTATTGTTATATGAACCTGCAAAATTGCATATTACCATTGCAAAGGGTTTACAATTGCCATGAGCAATATTGCACATTACCATTCGCAAAATTGCGTATGATCATTATGAAGGGCTTATTATGCCAACGGGAAAAATGTCCCATTACCATTGTAAGGGCTTTCCGATGTTAATGGGCAAAAATACCCGAAGGTGTTTTTCTTTGAGTTGATGGTATAATTTTACGTTTGGTTTTCTTCGATCTCAAATCGATTGTAAGTTTCAAACTTCCATATTTCAACTACGTTTTTAGCAGGCAATTCGTAAGGTTTATACTCACGATTAGTTGATACCAATAATAGGTTTTGTTTTTCTTCGAGTTGATTGTATATCACCTTAAAAACAATGCCATCATCTTGCGTAACAATAATACATGGCGTGCCGTTTTTTATGTTTTTCCAGTTTTCGATATAAGAACAAGTAACCCACGATCCTTCTGGAACAGGTAGCATGGAGTTACCTTGTATTTGAAAGGTTCGGTAAGTTTTATTTTTGGGTAAAAAGGGGAGCGTAAACTTTTCCAGCGACTCAATAAAATCTAAATCGCCATAACCATTGGTGTAGCCGGCTTGTGCTTTTACCGGAACCATTTCAATATTTTCATTTCCTTCGTTATTAACCGATATGGTGAGCAAGCGTAGTTTTTTACCGGTTACATCTACGTCAAAACCATCTTCAATTTGCGAAAGCTGAAATTCGGATAGAGCCTGCAGATTGTAGCGTACCAATGCATCAATAGACAGGTTAAAATATTCGGCAAACTTAATGAGCACCTTAAATGGTGGCTGAATGTTTTTTTCATATCCCGCCAGGGTGGTTCTTGTAAGGTCTAATTGCCTGGCTAAATCGGCCTGCGACAGCTTTTTTCGTTTACGTAAAAATTTAATGTTGTCAGGAAAAAACATAGTGTATTTTTTAATTTAAGTTTCGGTTAAAACCGGATTGTGTAATGTTTATTATCACAGGCAAAAGCCTGTGTCTATTGATGTTATTTGGTGTTGCATTTTTTTAAGATGTTTTAATCAGTAGCCCTAGGATTTATCCTAGGGTATAAATAGATGGTATATAATTGGCTTTAGCCTAAACATAAAAATACCCTCACATATTTTCCTTTTTTCATTCAAATATAAAAATAAATGACTAATTTATAGTCAAAATAATGACGAAATATTCGACAATCGTGAGAAGAACAATTTTACATTTGGATTTGGATACATTCTTTGTGTCGTGTGAGAGGTTGTTGGACAGCAAATTAAACAATCGTCCGGTGCTTATTGGTGGTACCTCAGACAGGGGAGTGGTTGCGGCTTGTAGTTACGAAGCACGTGTTTATGGTATTCATTCGGCTATGCCCATGAAAATGGCGCGCATGCTTTGTCCGGATGCGGTGGTGATTAGAGGTAATAGTGGTATATATAGTAAGTTTTCTGATATGGTAACAGATATTATCAGGGAGCGTTCACCTCTTTTCGAAAAATCATCTATCGATGAGTTTTATGTAGATATTACCGGCATGGATAAGTTTGTACGAACTAGTTATGTATGGTCAAGGGAGCTGAGAGAGGAAATTTTAAAAGAAACCCACCTACCTATTTCATTTGGGTTGTCTACAAGTAAAACCGTTTCAAAGGTAGGAACGGGAGAGGCAAAGCCCAATAATCATATTCAAATTGCCGAGGGAGGCGAAAAATCATTTTTGGCGCCATTATCTGTAAAAAAGATACCTATGGTGGGCGATAAAACTTACCATAAGTTGCGTAGTTTAGGGGTAGAACGGGTTAAAACAGTTCAGGATATGCCTGTGGAATTGATGGAGCGTGTACTGGGAAAAAATGGAACGGTGATTTGGAAAAAAGCCCAGGGCATTGATAATACACCTGTGGTGGCATGGCATGAGCGTAAGTCTATTTCTACTGAACGAACCTTTGAAAAGGATACCACCGATGTGTTTAAACTGCGCAGTATTTTGGTAGCTATGGCCGAAAATTTAGCCTATCAACTCCGTAAAGGAAATAAGCTAACGGCATGTATCACACTAAAAATACGGTATTCCGATTTTCAAACTTATACCAGGCAAAAAAGGGTTCCATATACTTCCTTAGATCATACGATTATTACAACAGTGGTTGATTTATTTGAAAAGATGTATGAACGCAGGGTGTTGATTCGCTTAATAGGGGTGCGATTAAGTAATTTGGTGGGAGGGACCTACCAAATCAGGCTCTTTGAAGACTCAGAGAAAATCATAAAGCTGTACCAAGCCATGGATAATGTACGAAACAGATATGGACAGCACGCAGTAAAACGAGCCGTAGGTATGGATGCCAAAAGTATTGGAGGCATGAATCCCTTTAACGGACAAGCTCCTGTAATCCCGGCACACCGGAGGCAGTAATCAGTGATCAGTTAACAGTAGTCAGTGATCAGTAATTAGTGAACAGAGATCAGTAAACAGTGGGAGGTTAATCAATGATATGGTAGAGAAGTTCTCTATTTGCAGTTTTTGCATAAAGAACGGTTTTTAAAAAAGATTAACCAGTAATGGGTTAATGTCAATAGCCCGGGGTTTTAACCCCGGGTATACGATTAAAAAATCAACCCGACGCATCACAAATGACATGAGCAATGCTAATCAGCTTTGCATCGGAACATTAATAAAGGTTTAAACAACCAACACCTAATGCCCAACCACCAACGCCCAATAACTAACAACCAAAGACAAATAACAAAATAACAATGCTTTTAAATTGTCATTCATATTATAGTTTTAAATACGGAGCACTCTCTGTTGAGGAAGTTTTAAAAGAGGTTTCGGAAGGCGGGCATTCAACGGTAGCTTTAACAGATATAAATAACACCGCTGTAAATCTCGATTTTGTTCGCCTGGCTGCCGAGCATAATATTCGCCCGGTGGTGGGTGTAGATTTTAGAAATGGAGTTGAGCAACAATATGTGGCCATAGCTAAAAATGCCGATGGCTTTAGGGAAATTAATGAATTTTTGACCCCTCACTTACATCATCACCAGGCTTTTGAGCCCGATGCGCCTGAGTTTGGTGACGTTTTTGTCATTTATCCGTTTTCATCAGAATTACGTAAGTTGGAGGACAATGAATATATAGGTGTGAGTCCTCAGGATTTACGAAACCTGCCTTTTAATCCGTGGAAAAAGCATTTGGATAAGTTGGTGATACTGCAAACCGCTACCTTCAGGCATAAGCGCGATTATAATATTCATCGTTTGATGCGGGCCATTGATAAAAACACTTTATTGAGTAAGCTCTCTAAGACAGAGCAGGCAGGGTTCGAAGATCAGTATAAAAGCGCGTCAGAGTTGCTCTCTATTTATGAAAATTACCCGCAAATAATTCTGAATACCAAGCGTTTGTTGGATGCATGCAGTATGGAGTTTGAGTTTAAAACCAATAAAAACAAAAAGCTTTTTACGCATTCCGAAGAGGCAGATTTTGAGTTGCTAAAGCAAGAGGCACACAAGGGGTTGGCTTATAGGTATGATGAGGTAAGCGATGAAGTTTTAAAGCGTTTAGATAAAGAGTTGAAGGTAATTAGGGAGCTTAATTTTTGTGCTTACTTTTTAATCAATTGGGACTTGGTTCAATATTCGCTTGGTCAGGGCTATTATCATGTAGGTAGGGGGAGTGGAGCCAATAGTTTGGTGGCTTACCTGTTGCGCATCACCAATGTTGATCCGGTGGAGTTGGATTTGTATTTTGAGCGTTTTATTAATCCGTACCGAACCTCACCACCCGATTTTGATATTGATTTTTCCTGGACTGACCGTGATGATATTACTCGTTATCTATTTGATAAGTATGGCTGGGATCGTACAGTTCTGTTGGGTACCTTTATTACATTTAATCATAAATCGGCATTTAGAGAGATTGGTAAAGTATTTGGTTTGCCTGATGAAGAAATTACCCGCCTGCAAAAAAATCCCGATCCCAACCAGGCCGACGAATACGGGAAATGGGTTATCCGCTATAGTAAGTACATCGCCGACTTTCCGAGTCATCCAAGCATCCACTCCAGTGGAATATTAATTGCCGAAGAGCCCGTTAGTAACTATTCATCTACAGAGTTACTGCCCAAAGGATATCCATCTACCCAGTTCGATATGTATATAGCCGAAGATTTAGGATTGCATAAGTTTGATATACTGAGTCAGCGAGGTTTGGGCAAAATAAAGGATACGCTGACCATTATAAAGCAAAATCATGGTGTAGATATTGACATAAACAATACCAGGCTTTTTATGGAAGATCCCCGGGTAAAGCAAATGTTAAGGCGGGGAGAGGCCATCGGTTGTTTTTATATAGAATCGCCGGCCATGCGTATGCTTTTAACCAAACTAAAGGCCGAAGATTACAAGCGTTTAGTGGCGGCAAGTTCAATCATCCGACCAGGGGTGGCTAAGAGTGGAATGATGCGGGAGTATATTATTCGCTTTCAGGATAAGAATAAACGACTTGAAGCACAACAGGCGTTACCCGAATTGTATAAGATATTGGATGAAACTTATGGTGTTATGGTGTACCAGGAAGATGTAATTAAGGTGGCACATTATTTTGCGGGCTTGGCTTTAGATGAAGCCGATATCTTGCGTAGAGGTATGTCGTGGAAGTTTCGTCAGCGCAATGAGTTTTGGAAAGTACGGAGTAAGTTCTTTAGTAACTGTAAACAAAAAGGATATGCCGATGCCGTAGTGCAGGATATTTGGCGACAAATTGAAAGCTTTGCCAATTATGCTTTTGCCAAAGGGCATTCGGCCAGTTATGCAGTAGAGAGTTTTCAGGCCCTCTATTTAAAAGCTTACTATCCCATAGAGTATATGGTAGCTACCTTAAATAATGGAGGAGGTTTTTATTCGGCTCAATTGTATTTACATGACGCTGTAATGCATGGTGCCAAAGTAGAAGTGCCTTGTGTAAATCGTAGCTTTTGGGAAAATACGGTGAAGGGAAAAAACATTTATCTGGGCTTTTATTTGCTAAAAGATATAGAAAAACAGATGGTCAAAGGGATTATTAAGGAGCGAAAAGAGAATGGTGTTTTTAAGAGCTTCCGCGATTTTGTGAAACGTTTCCCTATTGGTATAGAACAGCTGATTATTTTGGTTAGGATTGGAGCATTTCGCTTTACCGGAATCAATAAAAAGGAATTGTTATGGGATGTGCATTATTTATTGGGACACAATAAAAAGACCAAGCCCGAAAAAACATTGTTTCAGGCCGAGGTTAAGGAGTTTAAACTGCCTGCCCTTTGGAAACATCGCCTCGAAGATGCCTTCGATGAGATGGAGTTATTAGGGCTTTCTATTCAATCGCCGTTCGAGTTGGTTAAAGATGAATTACCATCCAGCTTAAAAGCCTGTCATTTACCACAATTAATTGGTCGGATGGTTCGTATAGTGGGTTATTTAATTCATCGTAAACCAACACGTGCTTCAAATGGAAAGATAATGTTTTTTGGTACCTGGATAGATTTGGATGGGCATTGGCTCGATACGGTTCATTTTCCACCTGTGGCTCAAGAGTATCCTTTTCGTGGGCCAGGATGTTACGCGATTGAAGGTTTGGTTGTTGAAGAGTATGGCTTTTTAAGTATAGAAGTGTCTAAAATGGAACGAATGCCTAATTTTAGTCTGGATTAAAACCATTTTTTAATGCCATTTAAAATTATTGAATCACAATTTATAGTGTATAAAATCAATTGACTTACTATTTTTACATTATACCATAAATAATTATAGTGCATGATTAAAATAAAAACCGCGTTTATACTGTTGTTTAGTTTCGTAATTGTTTTTTTGCTGGTAATTTTGGTCGCTTTTCTTCAATTAATGCAAAATCGTAAGGAGTTTGGTAAGAGCCAGATAAATAGACATTATGCTTTTGTGGTGAGTGATAGTCTTAGGCAGTATAGCGATGACTTAATGCGTAATTGTGCAGCTTACGTATTATCTGGCGATAGGGACATATTAGATAAGTATCAGGGATTAGCAGAAAGCTTTAAGGATACCATAAACAATAGCTCCTATTTTGTAAGACCGTCGGAGTTTTATCAATTTTCAAAAAACGAATTAGAATATCTTACAAAAGCAAAAGATGCTATTGAAAAACAGAAACGTATCGAAAAACAAGCTATTGATGAGATGGATTACATTGAGGAGAATCAGGAAGAGCCTTTGTTGCCGGTTAATAAAACCAACACACGTTCATTAATGGTTTTGCGCGGAGGGCAATATATTAAAGTTAGAAAAGATGTTGTTGAAAACCTGGTTGTTTTTGAAAGGTTAGTTGAGGACAGAACTCAGACTATATATGTGGATAATGTAAATCAGGGTTTAAAATTATTTTATTCCGTTTTAATACTGATCATCTTTGTTATAGTTATTTCTTGCGTGTCATTTTATCTAATATACAGAAGAGTAATATATGAAGAAAGATTAGATGTTAATTTTAAAGCAGGGGTAGTACAATTGGAAAAAACGCAAAAAGGATTATTAAAGAGTGATGAGCGTTTTACCCTGGCTGTCAATAATTCCGGAGCACATGTGTGGGATTATAATGTGCAAAGCAGAGAGTTGGTCTGGTCGCCTGATAATTCTGATTTACTGGGATATAAGCTTAGTGATATTGAGCCCAATATTGACTTTTTATTATCTCGTATTCATTCCGATGATAAAGCTGCTTTTGAAAAATTATTTAAGGAGCACATTGAAAATAATACCCCATTTAATATAGATGCCAGGTTTTATAATAGGTATGATCAAGTAGTTTGGCTTAGGTGCAAAGGCTCATCTTCGCGCGACGAGCATAATAAGGCTACCAGAGTAGTTGGGCTATTTGTTGATATAACTGATCGGGTAAAAGAGGAGGAAAAAGTAATGAATTTAATTCTGGAAACAGAAGATAAAGAGAGAAGCAGAATAGCCCGGGAAATTCATGACAGTCTTCAACAAACGATGTCAACATCCTTGCTGAATTTTGAAAAGGTACGATCATCCATTACTTTTCCGGATAATGCAATTGAAGAAAAGTTTATTACAGGCTATAAGTATTTAAAGGAGTCTATTTCAGAGAGTCGTTCGTTGGCACATAATTTAATGCCTAAGGTGGTTGATCAAAATGGAGTTGCTGTTGCCATAGAGTCGTTAATTAATGCTATAAAGGGGTCAACATCAACAGATCTTGTGTTTTATCACAACTTTGGTAGTACTCGTTTAACCTTAGCAGTAGAAATGACTATTTATCGAATTGTTCAAGAGGCAGTTAATAACATGATTAAGTATTCTAAGGCAGATACATGTTCTATTCAGTTGTTAAAAAGTAATGATTTAGTGACCCTTACCATCGAGGATGATGGAATTGGTTTTGAACCTCAAAATACTAATCATACATTTGGTTTAAATAGCATGAAAACCAGAACTGATGCCATTGGAGGATATCTGGAGGTAGAATCGACTCCTGGGCATGGAACACAAATTTTATTTGAATTAACCGTTTAATATGAATACACCAATAAAAATATTGCTTACTGATGATCACCTTATGATCAGGCAAGGACTAAAATCTTTTTTAGATCAGGATAATTTTTTAGTTGTAGGGGAAGCTGGCAATGGAATAGAGGCATTAGAGTTTCTTAAAAACAATAAAGTGGATGTGTTGGTTACTGATATTATGATGCCGGAAATGGATGGCATCGCTTTGACCAGGCAAGTGTCAGAACGGTATTCGGAAGTGAAAATATTGGCCCTTACCATGATGAATGAGAACTATAACATCAAAAAGATGTTGTCGGCAGGGGCTTTGGGGTATATATTAAAAGATTGTACTCAGGATGAGTTACGAATGGCCATTGAATCTGTTGCTAATTCAAAAAAGTACTATAGTCAGGATGTAACAGAAATAATTATGGAGGGCTTAAGCGGTAAGCCTGCCCCTAAGGAACGTTTGGTAGCTGAGATACCATTAACCAAAAGAGAGAAAGAAATACTTCATCTAATCTGTAAAGAAAAGTCCAATCAGGAAATTGCTGATGAATTATTTATTTCAAATAGAACTGTTGAAGCTCACAAGAGAAACCTATTAGAAAAAACAGGTTGTAAAAATATAGCCGGATTGGTGCTGTATTCTGTTGAGCGTAATTTGTTTGATGATTTGTAATGTTATTAGCTGTTGGCTGTTAGTTTTTGGTCAAAAAACGTTATATAGATGGGTGCATAGAGTATGTCAGTAGAATTGAGATAACAGATGATAAAAAACGAATCAATAATTATGAATTACTATTTTAGTAACCACATATCTAGTTCCCTAACAGGTAAAAAAGGTTGTTTTGTATTATATGTGTTTTTACCAACAACCAATAACCAATAGTTTAAAGCCGTTAGATAAGAGCTTAAATAATAGAACCGTTCTTTATGAGCATATTGCAAATAGAGTACGGTTCTCTTTTTTTGGTTTTTTGTATTCAGAAAAGCCCTTGGTTATTATTGACTTCTAATTTTTCACTAAGCTGTCTAAGGGAAATACGTACATTTCTACTTTAGGTATTTCACGATAAAATTAAGATCGTAAGTAATGCAACTTTGTCATGTAAAATTTAGTTATCCATATTAAAATTTTAGAATGATGAAAAAGTTTAAATTTTTATTAGTAGCTGTAGCAATTACAGCTTCAGCAATCATGGTGTCATGTTCAAGCAATGAAGACCCACAACCTGAAGTGCCAGAGAAGATTCAACCAATTCCGCCAACAGCTGAGCAACCTCTACCTGAAAATCCGGTTGTGAATCCTTTATAGGACCTTGCTTACCGCAGATAAAACGCAGAAATAAATCCTTATCCGAAGCGGATAGGGATTTGTTTTATAAGCTCTTTAAAGAAATAGTATAACACTTTATATATGCTTAATATGGTAGGATTAAAAAAATATAGAATGGCTGTACTGCTAACTTTTATGTTTATTTTAAATGTAGGTAATGCACAGCATGATGGAAGTAAGGGAGTTAATGATGCAAAAGATAAAAAGGAAAAAAATGTTGCGTTTATCCCACTGCCTATTTTAGCTTCTAACCCAACCAATGGGTTTATGTACGGGGTAGCGCCAGGAGCAACATGGTTTATGGGTGATCCTGCAAAAACAACTATTTCATCAGGTTTAGGTTCGGTAATCTATACCACCAATAAACAACTAATTTTAACGGCAAAAACAAATGTATTTACAGAGGGTGATACTTGGAATTTTATAGGAGATTGGCGTTATTTTATAACATCGCAACCTAGTTTTGGTTTAGGAACAGGGCCTAATTCAAACAAAATTGTAGACGGTGGTTTCGAGTATCAGGATGATATGTTAAGTGCACCTATAAAAGAAGCTCAAATGCTCGAGTTTAATTATGTGCGTTTTCATGAAACTGCTATGAAGCGCTATAAGGATACCAGGTTGTTTTTAGGAGTAGGATATCATCTGGATATACACTCCAATATTGAGGATAATTTGTTGGATTTGGAAGCAGAAATTCCTGTACTTACCAGTCATTACTTATATAATACTGCACACGGTTTTTCTACTACAGGTTATGCTTTATCTGGTGTGTCTTTAAATGTACTATACGATAGTCGCGATAATACCACAAATCCATATTCGGGTAGATATGCCTATGTTAATTTTAGAATGAATTCAGAGTTTATGGGTAGTGATCAGAGATCTACTATGCTATGGGCTGAATTTAGAGATTATATCAGTTTAAATAAAAATAGACCTCGTCATATGGTGGCCTTCTGGACATACGCATCATCTGTTACTTCTGGAAATGTGCCTTATTTAGATTTACCCGCAGTGGGCTGGGATCAGTTTGGAAAGTCTGGAAGGGCTTACACTAAGGGACGTTTTATAGGTGAGGATATTTGGTATGGAGAGGTTGAGTACCGATTCCCTTTACAAAAAAACAAGGATACTTTTGGAGCTGTAGCCTTTGTTAATGCTACTACTGCCAGTAATCGAATGAATAATATTCATTTATTTGATCATTTAGATGTGGCTGGTGGAGTAGGATTACGTATAATGATTAATAAAAAACGAAGAACTAACCTAACCTTAGATTATGCATGGGGTAAATATGGAGCCAAGGGCTTTTATTTGGGAATTAACGAAACCTTTTAGGTTTAATTTAAATAAGGTTTTATTTTTCATTTGCTAACCTTCTGTATTGTAATCCAAAATTATAGACCTCAGATATTATAAAAGGCTAAATGAAACCTGATGTAAATATCGTTTTTGCTCGTTGTATTTTAGTGAAAAACAATATTTGCAGGCGTCATGAGTCAGTGATATTTTGTCGATTTCAGCTTAGTACATTTAATTTCCACTCGACTATCATTTGATTTTATTGTAATTTGTACTAAGTGATTCACCTAAAAACAAACATTAGGTTATTCTCTCTAAAGAGATCGAATCCATAGTCGCATATTTGTTATATAAATTTTAACTGTAGAAACTCATACTAGTGCACTGTGATGTTTATATGAAGTAAAGGTAATCTTAAGTAAATATAATTTCACGAATGAAACTATAGAACGAAAGGTTCAAAAGTTTGGTAATCTAAAATTATTCATCAACTTTTGTGAACTACTCGTAATCTTATTATAGTTCGGAAATATAGCCTGTTGTACATATAAATAGAATATGGAATAAGGTTTATAAAGTAAAGATAAACGATCAACAAAATAGAAATTAGAGTTTTACCAATAAAATAAATAAAAATGAAAAAGTTATTATTATCATTTTTTATGATTGCAGGCTTAGCTGTAAGTGCTACTGCACAAAAGCCAAATATTGTTGTCATAACAACTGACGATGTAGCACCAATGGATATATCAGCATATCATAGAGGATTGGGGGCTGTTAATACGCCAAATATAGATAGAATTGCAGAAGAAGGTATGATGCTGAGTGACTTTTACGCACACCCAAGTTGTACAGCAGGTAGAGCAGCATTTATTACAGGTCAGTACCCTATTCGAACCGGACTTACTTCTGTAGGACAACCAGGTTCTCATTTGGGTATGCAAGCCGAAGATGTTACTTTGGCAGAGTTATTAAAAGATAAAGGTTATGCAACAGCACAGTTCGGGAAAAGTCATGTAGGAGATCGTAATGAACACCTTCCAACAGTTCATGGATTTGATGAGTTTTTTGGAGTACTTTATCATTTAAACATGATGAATATGCCTGAGCAACCTGAGTTTCCTAAGGATCCAGATTACCCTGGTCGTCCGCGTAATGTACTTTATACAAAAGCAAGCAATGTTGATGACACAACAGTTGATCCTCGCTTTGGAAAAGTAGGTAAGCAAATTATTGAAGACAGAGGAACATTATTTGCTAAACGACAGGAAACTTTTGATGATGAAGTTCTTGAAATATCAAAAGACTGGTTAGATCGCACTCAAAAGAAAGGTGATCCATTTTTCCTTTGGTTTTGCCCAACACGTATGCATCAAGAGATTTTTGTAAGCGAGGAGTGGGAAGGAAAAAGTGGTCATGGTAAATATGCTGATGGATTAATGCATATGGATTACCTTATAGGTGAATTGTTAGATAAGTTGGATGAAATGGGTATTTCAGATAATACTATTTTACTATTTACATCTGATAATGGAGTAAACCTTTCGCATTGGCCAAGTGCCGGGACAGCAAGTTTCCGTGGTGAAAAAGGGACTACTTGGGATGGAGGCCTTAGAGTGCCAATGTTAGTTCGATGGCCAGGTAAAGTTGAAGCTGGTAAGTATAGCGGTGAGTTTTTTACGGCAGAAGATTGGTTGCCAACGTTAATGGCAGCAGTAGGAGAGGAAAATATAAAAGAGGAGCTGTTAAAAGGTAAAAAAGTAAATGGTAAACAATATAAAGTCCATATTGACGGTTACAACCAAATGGATGTATTAACGGGTAAGGGTAAAACCAAGCGTCACGAATTCTTTTACTTTGGAGAAAATGATTTAAATGCTATACGCGTAGATAATTGGAAAATTCATTTGGCTTTAAAAGATGAGTGGGTTAAAGCTCCGGAGAAACTTCCGGCAGGTATGATTATAGATATCAAATTAGATCCATATGAAAGAACGCCGGAAACACAAGGGCATTTCTTGTGGATGAAAGAGAAAACCTGGATATTACCGATGATAGCGCCGCCTGTAAAAGAATTTGTAAAAAGTATGCAGGAGTTTCCTCCTCGTCAAAAAGGTGCAGGAATAGGTGTAGCAGCAATTATGAATCAAATTGAAAAAGCTTCAGGAAAGTAACCTGATAATGAAAGTATTTAAAGACTTCACAATGAATTAGTGTATATGTCACTATAAGATTAAAAGTGAAGCATATGCTATTAAGAAATAAATATTATACACATGAAATGAGCATGTAAATTTGATTATCCAAATTGATACACAGGAGGATGATCAAATTTATTTGGGAGTTTCATCTGACAAATGAAGATAAATTTTTATACAGATGAAAAAAATATTGTATACAGCAGTTATAGGGGTATTGTTATTTACATCATGTACTAAGAAATCAGATACCTGTTGTAAAAGTGATAAGCAGGAAAATAAACTATCAGATTTAGTAGCCCAACAAGAGGATCCTATCATTAGTGTGGCTCCTTCTACCGAAATTGGTGCAAAAGGTGATTATATAGATGCCAAGGCTGTAGGTACGCTTGCTTATGAATGGGGTTATGCAATGGTACGTATGGAGCAGGCGATGAGAGAATATATTGATGTTCCTAATCCAAAGCCTGCTACCAGCTATCGTGCTCCTTTAAATGAAATTGGTTGGGCTAAGCGTTTGCCTACAGCAGAAGATACAGACATGCCAACGGCTAACAATGATACTTATTATATGAGTGCTGTAGTTGATTTAACGGAGCCTTATATTTTAGAAACACCTGATACAGATGGTCGCTATTATGTGGTAAACGTGTTTGATATGTATCATAACTTGACTGAATATATCGGAAAAAGAAATACCGGTACTAAAGCACAAAAAGTAGCATTAATTCCTCCAGGGTGGCAAGGTAGGTTACCGAAAGGGATTTCGAAAAAGGTTGAGGTGAAAACACAGAAAACCTGGCTTTGGGGTAGAATTCATGTTTTAGAAGGAGAAGATGTATCTAAAGTTCATGCTTTGCAAGATCGATTTGTACTAAAATCGCTTAGTGAGTATAAAGGGAAAAAGAATGTGGTAAAATCAACAGCTTTGCCAACGATGCCTAAATATGATGTTAGTGATACTTTACGATTTTACCGTTATTTGGCATTTGCCATCGGTCAAAACCAAATTTTAGATGATGACAAATCTTTAGTTGGTCAATTAGAGCGAATCGGAATTAAAGACGGTAAGTTTGACGAGAAATCATTAAATGCCAATAGAATTAAAGGATTAAAAGAAGCAGCAGTTGAGGGCCCTTTGGCAATCTTAGCTTCTATGTACTCTTCTTCTTATGTAAACAATGGATGGAATGTAGCCTTAAAACTTGATAATTATGGTTATGATTTTTCTTTTCGTTCATTAATTGCAGGTCCGTATTTGGGTGGTCAGGGAGAAAAAGAAGCCATGTACCCTATTCGTTTCACGGATAGTGATAATAAGCCGGTATCTGGTGTAAATAGTTACAAAATTCATTTCGATAAAGAGCCTCCTGTTAATTCATTTTGGTCGTTAACATTGTATGATGCTACCAATAAGTTGTTTGTGGATAATGAATTAAATCGTTATAAATTTAGTTCAGAATCAAAAGCATTGAAAAGAAATACAGACGGCTCGTTTGATATTTTAATTCAGAACGAAAAACCAGAAAATACAGACAACTGGTTACCTGCTCCTAAAGGTGGTTTTTATCTTATCTTAAGAATGTACGAGCCGCATGAAGAAGTGATAAGCCTAAAATATCAGTTTCCTCAGTTAGTAAAGGTAAATTAGTGCAATACAGTTTATAAAGGCAATTCATCTAAAATTATCAATGGATGAATTGCTAATGGTATTATGCATTGTCAATATCACATTGATGTATAAATAATTATCTATGCCAATCAAGAGTTAAATATGGTATTTTTTTAGCAAAGCCAGCTTGTCTTCACCTTGACCTTGTCCTGTGAGCATAAAAACAAGGTTGTTTGTCGTAAAATTGCGATTTGTTTGAGCTTCTGAGGAAGGAAGAAGCGAGTTTTAGCGATTTAGACAAACCAACCGTACCTGCCAGCCGGCAGGCTGGTGTTTTTATAGCAAAGGGGCGCAGTCTTGATTTTCTTTGCTTCCTTTCTTTTATCAAGAAAAGAAAAGGAAGTCAGGGTTTTAGGGATGAAGTCCCTGAGATAAATGATTTAATACAGAAGTTTTAAATCTTGATTGGAATTATCTATTAGAATATAGTATTATGAACGTAAGAAAAATAACCGTGTTACTCATATCTGTGATGATTGGTATTAGTAGCTGTCAGTCTCCTGTTGAGACTCAGGAAGAAAGCAAAAGATTTAACTCTTTGGAAGAACAAGTTGCCTACCAACGTGCATTTGAAGCTGTAATTTGGGCCATGCCGGCAACGGCTATTTACCGCTTACGTGAAGGTTTTATGGAACTGCCTGCGGTTGATGATAATGTTGTAATAGCCTATTCAAAACCTGCATTATCTAAGCATAAGGCTATAACAGCAAATACTGCTACTCCATACATAACAGCCTATACAGATTTACGAAACGGGCCGGTAGTTTTAGATATTCCTGCGGTATCTGAAAAAGCAAGTTTATATGGTCAGGTAGTTGATGCGTGGCAATCAACGATTGCAGGGGTTGGACCATCAGGAGCAGATAAAGGTAAAGGAGGTAAGTATCTGCTTATTCCTCCGGGATATAAAGGAGTATTGCCTGCATCAGGATATTTTCCAATACAATGTACAACATATAGAGTTGCGTTGGTTTTTAGATCAATCAGAGGTAAAAATGCTACCGATGAAGATGCCTATGCTTATACGCAAACAATGAAAATGTATTACTTGGGAGATAAGGATCAAGAGACAAAATTTGTTGATGGTATTCCGCACAAACTTCAAACATTACCAAGATATGATTACAGGGCTTTAGAAGATATTCACGCCATATTTAGTGTAGAGCCGGTACTTGAAAGAGATAAAGTAATGATGGGTATGTTAGCTACTATTGGTATTGAGCCGGGTAAACCATTTAATCCATCGGAACGAATGAAAGAAATTTTCGATATGGCAGCCAAAGATGCCTATGATTATATGCACGACCTTGTATATAAACATCACGAAGATGGTTTGTATTGGGAAAATAGAGGGTGGAGTTTTGTAATGCGCACGGATGATGTTGATGGATTTGATTTTATTGCCGATAACATGATTGAGTTAGATAAAAGAGCAGCAGCGTGGAACTTCTTTACTCTTTATCCTAAAAAGTTGGGTAAGCATCCCGCTACAATTTATCTTGCGCCGATAAAAGATTCTAAAGGAAGAGCTTTAGAGGCTGGTAAGCTTTATAAAGTGAATATTCCTAAAGATATTCCTGCAAAGCAGTTTTGGTCAATTACAGTTTATGACGATGAGACCTTTGCTTTTATCGATAATGATTTAGGAAGATCTGGATTAGGTTTGTTTAATACACCAGATATGACGATGAATGATGATGGAAGTGTTGATGTGTATTTTGGCCCTCAAGCTCCCAAAGGATTAGAATCAAACTGGGTACCAACATCTGGTAAAAAGCCATATGTGTGGTTACGTTTGTATGGTCCGGATCAACCATTTTGGGATAAGTCGTTTGTTATGCCGGATGTGGAGTTGATGAAATAGATTTTAATACAAAAAGCATGATATAAAACCTAGCCGGAAGTCTTCATTTGGCTGGGTTTTTATTTTTTAGCGCTTATTGGTAAGAAAGAGTAAATTAAGAAAGAAGATTCTTACGACAGTACTGATCTTTTTATAATTTTATATTTTCAATGATAAGTGCCGTATGATGATAGGTTTGTTTAAAGTTAAAGTTGTTTTAGTGTTGAATTTGCTGTTAATTAATCAAACAGCTTTTTCAATAGATGCTCATGTAAATGAGAATTATTTAATCAGTTATTTATCAGTAAATAATGGGCTTTCTCATAATGAAGTTACTACCATATGTCAGGATAAATATGGTTTTATGTGGTTCGGCACACGAGGGGGCTTAAACAGATTTGATGGTTATACTTTTAAACATTTTAAACCGGGCGTTAATTCTTTCAATACTTTGCATAATCCATCTGTCGAAGGTTTATATAACAGTAAAGGTGGTAGTTTATGGATAGGCGCCAAGGCAGGCGGGTATAGCATATACGATGTACAGCGCGAGTCTTTTAGTTATAAATCTGATTCACTGCCTGAGGTTCCTAAACGGATTTATTGCTTTTATGAGGATTTACAAGGTCAAACCTGGATTGGTACAGGATTAAAAGAAGGACTGTTTAGATATGATAAAGACAACAGTTCAACCCGTTTTTTAAAAAAACATCGTGTAAGAAGAATAGTACAAACTTCTGATTCAACAATATGGTGTGGGACAGACAAAGGGTTAAAGTATAAGAAAGTAAATGAAAAATTTAAAAATATTAACCTTAACAGAAAAGGAAACAGAGAAGTAACAGACGTAGTTATAGATCCACACGATCCTTATTTATGGATTGTTGGCTGGGATATGGACTTAGTTCGCTTTAACTATGTAGATTTTACCTTCGAACGCTTTAACCTTCCCATACCTCATATCTCAAAATTATCCGGCACCTTTTCTTTAATGGACGACAACCAGGGGCGATTGTGGGTTGGAACATGGGGGCATGGTCTGTATCTTTTTAATAAACACAGCAAAACTTTTACCAAAGTAAATATAAAGCCTTCTCTTGTTGCAGAAACAAATAAGGATTACGATGTTATTTTAGATATTCATCAGGATGCAGGAGGGGTTATTTGGATAGGAACAGACGGAGGGGGAATTGTTAAATTGTCGGCTACAAAAAAGTTTAATACCCTTCATTCGGATGCCAGGCAATCAAAAAACAATATTTCTGTTCTTAATAGTAATAATATTTCCCTGGCTAAGGGGAAAAACAAACTCAATAAAGATCATATTAATGCCATACACGAAACCTCCGATGGCAGATTATGGGTAGGTACCAAGGGAAATGGATTATTTGTAACTACCGATAAGGTAAAATACGACAGGGTAAGGTTTCAACCTGATGATCCTATGTATAATACAAGTAATGTGGTTATAAAAAGCTTATACGAGGATAATACCAATTTATTATGGGTAAGTGTTGAGGATGGAATATACGTTATAGATCTTAAGAAAGCAGAAACGCCAGCTTTGGTACAGGTTAATAAATTTTTTAACACCAATGCTTTTATCGGTGTAAAAAAGGTACACGATTTTTACATGGAAGGAGATGAGTTTTGGTTGGCAACACAGCGCAGCGGACTTTATTTGTTTGAGCGTAAAGGAAATAGTTTTAATAATATAAAAGTTTTTCAGTCATCACCTGAAGAAGGACAACTCCATAGTAACCGGGTTACCTCTATAGCTAGAGATAAGAAAGGTAATTTATGGGTAGGAACCTATAATGGTTTATATTTATATAACCCCGAAGATTCGGTTTTTACTTCCGCAGAAAGATTGGTTAAGGGTGATTCTAAAGTCATTTGCAATATTGTTACTTCTATTTGGGTAGATGATGATAATACCATTTGGTTTGGTACCCCGTGTGGTCTCAATTATATTGATAGATTAAAGGATAATAATTATAGCTTAAACTACTATACCGTTGAAGATGGTTTATCAGGAGATTATGTAAACGCTATTTTAGGTGACGAAAGGGGTAATGTATGGATAAGTACCAATGTTGGTTTATCAAAGATTAAAAAGAAAACAGGTAGAATACGTAATTTTAACAAAAGTGACGGTGTTGGAGACAATCACTTTTCCGAATCAGCATGTTTCTTATCCAAAGACGGAACTATGTATTTTGGAGGGTATTCAAACTTTACTTATTTCAAACCTTCAGAGATTGAGGTAAGTCCTATTGTACCCAAAATAGTTGTTAGTGATTTTAAAATATATAATAAGCAGGCCATTGTTTCAGAGAAAGGTTGGCTTACGAATAATATTAATGAAATCGAAAAACTAACGCTGGGTTATAAAGAAAGAGAATTTTCTTTTGAAATTTCGGCACTTGATTATACATCTCCTCATAGAAATAATTATGCCTATTGGCTTGAGGGGTATGATGATGATCGGGTTTTTATAGGTAATCGCCGTCATATTTCATTTAGTAATTTAGAACCAGGAGATTATACTTTGCACCTATATGCTACCAATAGTAATGGATTATGGAATGAAAAAGGATTTTCTTTACCCATTGAAATTTTACCGGCTCCATGGGAAACATGGTATGCTATTGTTATATATATCATACTTGTTTTAAGTGTAGTTATTGTAATTACAGTAATAGCCAAAAAACAGGAGCGTTTAATCAATAATATAGAAATAGAAAAAGTTTTAAGAAGGCAGGAATCTCGAGTTAATGAATATAAACTGAACTTTTTTACCAATATATCGCATGAAATCAGAACTCCGCTAACACTTATTCTATCTCCACTTAAAGAATTGTTGAATAAAGATTTTAATAATACCCCGGCTAAATATTTCCATAATAAAGTACAGCTCATTTATAACAATACCGGTAAATTAACCAATTTGGTAAATCAATTACTTGAGTTTA
The DNA here is from genome assembly GCF_005877885.1 of Labilibacter sediminis. Classification (GTDB taxonomy): domain Bacteria; phylum Bacteroidota; class Bacteroidia; order Bacteroidales; family Marinilabiliaceae; genus Saccharicrinis; species Saccharicrinis sediminis. The sequence goes on along the minus strand of NZ_VCHY01000001.1, from coordinate 265,169 downwards.
GAAAGATGGAGGCTGGTAAAGTTATCTTACAAGCTCAGGAGGGGGATATAATAGGGTTTCTGGAGGAGATTTGTGATCCTTTTTCAGAATTAGCTATCACTCAAAATGTAGAGTTTAAAAAGAGCTGGGAGGTTAATTCATGTAAAGTGTTTTTTGATCAGGAAAAGCTGGGTATTGTATTTAATAACTTGCTTTCAAATGCTTTTAAGTTTACCGGAAATCCTTCATTTGTTAGTGTTTCTTTTCATAATGAAAAAGATGATATTGTAATTAAGGTTTCTAATAATGGTGAAGGTATTCCGGAAAATGACCTGAATCATTTATTCGATAGATTCTATCAGGCTTCCGGAACAAGTCATGTTGGAGGAACTGGTATTGGATTAGCCTTGGTTAAAAGCTTTATTAATCTGCATAAGGGCACTGTTTCAGTTGAGAGTACAAAAGATGAACTAACCACTTTTACAATTACCCTTAAAAAAGGTAGAGAACATCTTTCAGACAAAGAAATTGCCAGTTCGCAAAGTGAAATTAGTACAGAATGGCTTCCTGTTGTTGAAAAAAGAATTGGCACTTCACGTTCAGTTAATAGTGGCGTTAAAGGCGCAAAAATATTAATAGTAGAGGACAATAAGGAAGTAAGGGAGTTTGTAGCCGAATTGTTATCTGACCAATTTAATATTGAAACGGCTGTAGATGGAATTGAGGGATTTGAAAAAGTAATAGACCTTAAGCCAGATGTTGTTATTTCTGATGTAATGATGCCGCGTATGGATGGGTTTGAACTTTGCCATAAAATAAAGTCGAATGATATTGTTGGTCATATTCCCGTTTTATTGTTAACTGCCAAAAGTACAAGTAATGACCAGCTTATTGGAACTCGTAAAGGCGCAGATGCATACCTGACAAAACCCTTCGATCCTGAATTGTTATTAGAAAAGGTTAAGCTGCTTGTTGCCAATAGAAAATTGTTATATAGTAAATACTCCAAAAAAGTAACCTTAGAACCTAAAGATGCAGAAATAAGTACTGTTGAAGCTAAGTTTTTAAATAAGGTAATGGATGTGATAGAGAAAAATTTAACAAACAGAGATTTTGATGCTGATATACTTGCGGAAAAAGTAGCATCCAGTCCGTCAACACTTTATCGTAAACTTAAAAAATCAACGCAACAAACTCCTGGAGAATTTATTAAGTCTATCAGATTAAAAAGAGCAGCTCAATTTTTAGCTGAATCAGATCTGTCTGTTTCGGAGATTGTTGAAAAGGTAGGTTATCTTGATATTCAAAATTTTCGTAGAAGCTTTAAAAATATCTTTGGTTGCGTACCAATGGAGTATAGAAAGCAAATGCAAAAGAAGTAGTTTCTATACATTATAGTTACAGTTTTGATAGTATGTTAAAGTCTGTCAATAAGTACTATTTTTATTATTAAGCTTGATTGGGATAGCCTTTATACCAAAATGCTATCCCTAGAGTTTATTCTTACTCAATTATATTCTTTTTCTGTTACAATCAAGAAGAAGAGCTGTTATGATTAATTGTTTGTGCAATTTAATTACCATTGTATGGTTTGTAATGAGATGTGTTTAAACAATACCTCTCTACTGCACTATGTTAGTTTTATTCACTGACAGAATCTGTTTTATTAACCTGAGTTCGACGTAAAATTATTGGCTCAGACCGCCTATAAATATTGAGTTTCAAGGAATATTTGTTCGACATAGCGGGCTATGTCGAACAAATATGAAGCAGAAAATCGATGTTTATAAGTGGTTACCATTGAACTTTTCATTAAAACACTCATCTACATCATTAAATTCTATTAACATAGCTCGCTATGCCAATAGAATTTAACTTGTATATCAGTGTTTTAATAAAATCTGAGCTCTATAATTTTAATCGAACTCAGGTTATTACCTTTTCTGAGATAACCATTGGTCAATAACCTTTTTCCAAGCTCTGATGACTGGATGTGATGAGGTATCTGCTAAGTTCGTATTTTTCTATCGGATAAAATATATTTAATAGAATGCTTTTGGTATCAATTTTAGAGATGAAAAGCAATAGCTCCTATTGTAACAATATTTCGCTACCTGTATAATTTTCAAGAATTCGGATTCTCACACTTTTATTTTAATACTTCTTAAAGTTTAAAATCTATCGTAAATACTTCAAAAAATTTAAAAAAAATTAACATGATTCCATATGGTGTTTTTGTGTTTCGTTAACACCATTTTACAATTTATTTCCTAAAAAAAAGAGTAACTGATTTTGTTTGTTGTTTTGAAGAGGAAGTAAAATGTGTCATGGGTTAAGGTGTTGTAAATCAAGCGGAAGTGATTTTGTATTGACGGATTTTACAGGTCTATGTGATGTGGCAGAGTGAGGTAATCTGACATAAATACCTGTTGTATTTGAATCTATTGTGCATGTGAAATTTCTTTAAAAACCGACAATTTTGGTAAACAGTTGAAACACTAATTAACTGTCACGACAATTAGTTAAAGAAATGAACGAAAAAGATCAATATTTAAGAAATGCAGATAACAGTAATAAGCTAAAACAAATGAATAGACTTTCATACTTCTTTTGGAGTATACTGGTAATTATTCTAATTGTTTTCTTTTTGGTAAGTATTTAGAAAGACATTTAGAATGTATCTGTTAAACAAAGAAACCTTTTAAAACACGCACAATAACAACAAAGAAATCTGATTGACAATCAAAAATCAAAACGTATGAATTTATTTAAAAATAGTCTTTTAATTATCCTTTCAATGTTACTCATGGTAGCATGTAAGGACGAATCCTTCATGCTAAATGAAGATCAGGATCATCATGTAAAACCGTATAATTTGATGTATTCAGATATCATTAATGCAAGGGAGTATAGTCATATTCAATCGAATATGCCAACTATTAGTTCCGGGGGAATTCCTTGTTTTTATGAAATTGTAAGTGCCAGAGGTGAAAACGGTCCTTTGGATGAGAGTTATATGCAATATGTAAGTGTAGAAAATCCAAAGGTAGATACCATGTGGATAAATATACCAGAAGATAGTCAGGAGGCTATGAATGGAGATACTGTCTATGCTAAAGTTGTTATTGATCCTAATGGAGCTGGGACAATTTCTATTGCTAATGGCAATAATTTTGGAATTGGAGACTATAGTTTTACAATTAAGGCTACTTCATATAAAGATGGAGATTCTCTTCAAACTGTATTTGATGATGTGTTTAATTTAAATGTAGCGCCGCTTTTACCAGGCCCTAAAGCGTTAAGCTACTGTCCAACAACGGAAAACTTAATTATTGGAACAGGGAAATATACATCAGAAGCAGTTTTAGGGAACGGTAATCCTGATGTTCGATATGAATTGGCTAGTCATCAGGATAAACTGGTAATTGATTCAGAAACAGGAGCAATAGGATTGGCAGATGGTTATACGGTTTCTGAAAGTGAGGAAATTCAACCTGCGATATCCGTAATAAGTAATATAAGTGAAGAGGGGGTTACATATTTAGAAACTATAACAGTAATCATATCTAATGAGCCTGTTATCATAGAACCGGCTAGAGACTGTTTCTTTTACCCGTCTATGGAGGCTACTAATGTTGTATTTGGATATAAAAGAATTGTTGTTGATTATGCAGGTATAAAGAAAAATCAGATCTGGACCCAAGAGGCTCCAAGTGATGCGGCAGCGGGTGAACGTCTCGATGAAGCACCTTCAACTCTTCAATCAGTCGCCACCAGCACCATTAATCAATGGGGGAGTTGTAACGCGCATGAATCGTGGGTAGTGATGAATAGTCAGAACCTTACACAATACAGTTATGGTTATTGTTGGAATTTAAAAGCTGTTTTTTGGATAAAAAATTCAAGTGTTGAGTATTTGCCGGATGGTACAACACCTGCAGATCTTGAGATTTATGTATCTAGTGATTATGATGAGAATGTTGCGAATTCATTTTATAATGCGACATGGACTCAGGTAAATCATGATGTTATCTGTAAAATCGATGGCTCTAATGATACATTTATGGGAACTCCTTACCCGGGAGATCAGGAAGGTGTTGATCCTGATGGCCGTAAGGATCCAATAAAAAATGCAGATGATAAGTGGGTGAAATGTGAAATGGATTTAGATCCTTATAAATCGGCAGATAAGTTTTCGATTGCCTTTCGTTTAAAAACATACTTTACAGGGGTTATAAAACCAAAAAATAATGAGGGATGTAGTGGTAAATTTGCCATTTCAGATGTGTACTATTTAGCAGAAGAATTAATAGAAAACTAGTAGAAAAATAAAATTCTATAATATGAAATCATATATATTAAATATAATTCTGATTTTTTGTTTCCCTGCACTTATGTTGGGGCAAAAAACAATATCTGGTATTGTTACCGATGAGAGTGCCACAACCATTCCGGGTGTTACTGTTGCTGTTAAAGGAACCAACAATGGTACCATTACAGATATGAATGGTCAATACAGACTGGAAAATGTTGATGATAAAGCAGTATTGGTTTTTAGTTTTATTGGCCTTGAAACACAACAAATAAGCGTTGGTTCAAAGTCAGCTATTAACGTTGTATTAAGAAATGCTGATGTAGAGTTAGATCAGGTAGTTGTTGTGGGATATGGAACTGAAAAAAAGAAAGATTTAACAGGTGCTATTGCTTCACTGAGTTCTGAAGATTTACAGGTGGCACCTGCAGCTAACTTTGATCAGGCCCTGGCGGGTCGTATTTCAGGTGTGCAGGTTACTTCATCAGAAGGTACACCAGGATCAGCTTTAAATATTGTGATTCGAGGAGGTAACTCAATTACGGGAGATAACTCACCTTTATATGTGGTGGATGGCATTCCTTTGGAAGATTTTGATCCATCAACCATAAATTCTGAGGATATAGAAAGTTTTGACGTGCTTAAAGATGCATCAGCTACAGCTATTTATGGTTCTCGTGGAGCCAATGGTGTAATTGTAATTACAACTAAAAGCGGACGAGATGATGGAAAAACTGATGTTACAGCCAGTGCAGCATATGGTGTGCAATATGTACCAAGCAGGTTAGAGGTATTAAGCCCGTATGAATATGTCAGGTACAAGGAAAACCAGACCTGGGCTCAGCAAAACTGGACACGAACCTGGGAAGTAAATAAGTTTTATAATACCTGGATTGATCCTGAGTTATACAGAGATATGGAAGGTACGGATTGGCAAAGTGATTTATTTAGAGCGGCACCAATTCAAAGGTATAATATAGGTATTTCCGGTGGTTCAAAGTCAACCAGTATATATTACTCCGGCCAATATTTGGATCAGGATGGTACGTTAATTAATACTGGTTTTCAAAAGATTAACAATAACCTGAAGATTAATCATAAGCTGTCCGAAAAAACACAGTTATTGTCTTCTTTACAATTTTCTAATTCAAAACGTAAGGGGCCATCCATGAGAGAAAGTCAGTACTCCAGTATCATTAGAGAGGCTGTACGTTTTCGTCCGATAGAACCAATTATTGATGATGGTTTAGGAGAAGGTGGTTATGACCCAACAGATACGCAGGGAAGTACTATTTATCCACCTGTTCAGAATTTAGAGAACATTGATCAGGTACATATGTTGGATGTTATTCGTGGTACAACAACATTCTTACATGATTTTAATCCTTATTTAAAGCTACGTGTTTCAGGTAATTATCAATTAAGTACAACTAAAGCAAGTATTTTCTACGGCGAAGATACACGTCAGGGTACGAATACAGATGACAGGGTAACTGGACAAATAACGCAAAACAGGGTGCAAAATTTATCTTCATCTAATACTTTAACCTATAAGCGAAAGTTTGGTGCACATAAAACAACGCTTTTAGGTGGAGTTGAAGCCTCACAGTATAAGCAATCAGGTACCTGGTTACAGAACTCAAATATTCCTACTGATGATTTTGGAATTGATAATATTGGTATTGGAATAACTCCAAAATTGGCACAAACTTCATTTGCCGAAAGTTATATGCTCTCATATTTTGGAAGGGTTAATTACGACTACAAAGGAAAGTATCTTTTAACAGTAAACTTTAGAGCCGATGGGTCTTCAAAGTTTGCTGAAGGAAACAAATGGGGATATTTCCCTTCTTTTTCAGGAGCATGGCATATTGGAGAAGAAAAATTCTTAAAAAGAAATAAATTAATTTCAAGTTTAAAGTTACGTGCAGGCTGGGGATTAACAGGTAATAACAGAATTAATAACCTGGCTGCATTTAATACATTAGCTGTAAATACAGGAACAGGATATATCTGGGGTGATGATCAGTCGTATAATCCTGGTGCTATTCAAAACAATATAGCCGTACCTGATTTGCGTTGGGAAACAACCAGTCAGTCAAATATAGGATTAGATTTTTCAGTTCTTAATTACAGACTTAGAGGTACTGTGGATTATTATCACAAAATGACACGTGACCTATTATTAAATGCAGATATGTCCTTAAGTACAGGTTTTTCTAAAGTAATGCAAAATGTAGGAACGGTTCAAAACCAAGGGCTTGAATTCTCTTTTAATTCAACCAACTTTAAAACAGCAAATTTTAAATGGACATCTAATTTTAATATTGCATTCAATAAAAATAAAACTGTTGCACTTAATGAAGGGCAGGATGCTATTTATACTGACCCTAATATAATTGGTACTTTAGATGAGCATCAATACATCACAAAGGTTGGACAACCCGTAGGTATGATGTATGGATTAGAGTTTGATGGAGTATATCAGGTCGATGATTTTTACTGGGATAATGCTTCAGATAATTATGTCCTAAAAGAAGGTGTACCAGACAATGGTTCTCCTGTTTCACCAGGAAGTATCAAATTTATAGATCAAAACGGTGACGGAACAATTAATTCTGATGACAGGGTAGTAATTGGTAATCCTCATCCAAAACATTTTGGAGGTTTAAGTAACGAGTTTAAGTATAAAGGTTTCGATTGTCAGGTTTTGTTCCAGTGGTCATACGGCTTTGATGTACTTAATGTAAACAAGATGCAATTTGCATCTCCTTTTGCCAATAATAATTTTAATGGATTTTCTGATTTTGCAGATGCCTGGACTCCTTTTAATAATGATACGGATGTACATGCTACGTATTATGCCGGGGTAATTGCTTCTGCTCCTGCTGGTAACCTAACACATTCAGGTTTAGTTGAAGATGGTTCATATTTAAGATTAAAGAATGTAACCCTGGGGTATACATTACCTAAAAGATTATTGTCGAAACTTAGAATGAAACAGGTAAGGTTATATGTTTCAGGACAAAATTTATATACATGGACCAACTATACCGGATATGATCCTGATGTTAGTATTAAGAAAAGCGCATTAACGCCAAATGCTGATTATTCTTCATATCCTCAAAGTATTACTGTAATGGGAGGTATTGATATTAAGTTTTAATTACACAATTAATATTGATAATAAGGTGTAAGCCTTTAATTAACTATCAATTATAATTAAAAAAATAAGTACATGATACGATATATAAATAAAGTAAAATGGGTATTAGCAGTAGTATTGTTAATTAATACCAGTTGTTCAGATATGCTAGTTGTTGCCCCTGAAACCGTATGGGATGTAGATGATTTTTATAACTCAGAAGAGCGTGTTGAAATTGGAATGGCCGGTATCTACTCTCAATTTGCAAAGCAAAATGCATATGGGGGAAACCTTTCTGTATATATGGAATACGGAACGGATGAAGGTTATTACAACAGAGGATGGGATGAGTTATGGGCAGTATCCTTATACCGACATACAACCAATGATATACATGTTTCAGGAACGTGGCGCCAATTGTATGCTGCAATTAATAATATCAATCTATTTATTGCAAAGATAGATAAGGATGCATTTTCAGAAGAAAGAAGTAATGAACTTTTTGCAGAGGTAAGATTTTTAAGAGGATTTGCATATTCTACTCTTGTTTCATTGTTTGAAGAGGTGCCATTACGTTTAGAATATGTAGTTGATCAAAGTTCAAACAATGTGGCAGCTGCTTCTTTAGAGGAACTATATAGCGTAATAATTGAAGATTTGGAATTTGCAGCTATGTATTTGCCGCATGCTTCAGATGATGACTATATCCCTGGTAGAGCGAATAAAATGGCGGCACATGGTATTTTGGCCAGAGTGTATATGAAAATGGCCGGTTATCCGCTTCAACAAACAGAGTATTGTCAAAATGCTTTAAATCATTGTGATTCCATTATTTCAGATGGGTGGCACGGTTTAGTGGTTGATGCAGATACATTGGGGTACAGAAACCTGTTTTTAAACTATATACAAAATAAGTATGATGCCAGAGAGTCTATATTTGAAATTTCATTTGCAGAGAATCGTTCAATAGGTGTTGCAACTTCCGGAAGAATAGGTAACAGTAACGGACTGGCCTTTGCTTATGAGGACGACGGATTTCACCCGGTATCGAAAGTTTATATGACAGTTTCACCTGTTTTAGATGTTGTGTATGAGCTGACAGATAAACGTAGAGAGTGGAATATCCCGGGAATGAGATATACTGCAGGGGGTGATGCACAAGTAGTACCTACTTTGTTGGAGGCTACCTATACTGCAGGTAAATTTAGAAGATGGGAACCTGAAAATTATGAGGATTTAGATATTAAGAAAGGGAAAGACGATCAGGTAGAACCGTACATATTGCTGGAAAAAGTAGAGCAACCATCAAAAAACACTACCGGTATAAACTTACCAGTTATACGATATGCTGATATTTTATTAATGTATGCTGAGGCTGCCAATGAAATAAATAATGGACCAACACAAGAGGCTATAGTATATTTAAATCAAATACGAAACAGAGCAGGATTGGCAAATATTGAAGACGTAAAACCAGGAAGGATAGCCAATAAAGATGAATTCTTTTTGGAGATAATGGATGAAAGACTTCGAGAATTGTGCTTTGAAGGATTGCGTAAACATGATTTAATTAGATGGGGAATGCTTGGGAAGCGTTTAGAGTTCTTGGATCAGATAGTTAGAGGAAACGAGGCGTTTGATGCTTCAAAAACTGCTCATATCGGATTTTTAAGAGCGGTTAATAATTTCGATCCTTCTAAACATTTATCATTACCTTATCCATTACAAGAGGTGACCATCAATAATTTATTAGATCAAAAATCAAATTGGTAGAATAATTAATTTGTAATTACTAAGTCATGATTTTGAAAAAGTTAATAATGTATAGTGTTATAGTACTTTTTAGTACTATAACATTTGCTCAAAAAAAGCAGCCCAACCTTTTAATCATACATACAGATGAGCATAACTATAGAACCTTAGGTTGTTATAGAGATATAATGTCTGAAGAGCAGGCTTTTATTTGGGGCAAGGATGTATGTGTTAAAACGCCAAACATTGACCAATTGGCTAAAAAGGGAGCTTTATGTAGCAGTTTTTATGCAGCATCTCCTGTTTGTACACCGTCAAGAGCATCATTTATATCAGGTTTGTATCCTATTGCTACAGGTTCTTATAAAAATGATTTACCACTAAACGATGGTTTAGTAACATTTGCAGAGGTATTAAAAAAGCAAGGATACGCTACAACCTATGTAGGAAAATGGCACCTTGATGGAGATGCTAAACCCGGTTTCGAACCGGCTCGTAAATTTGGTTTTGATGATAACAGATATATGTTTAACCGGGGCCATTATAAAGGCATGGAAGAAAAAGCAGAAGGTCCGGGTTTTAAAGGGAAGTTTAATAAAAAGAAGAAGACTTACTTTTATGATGTAACCACAGCCACCGATGAATCATTTACGACTGATTTTTTGGCGAACCGCACAATCGATGCCATAAAAAGAGACAAGAATAAGCCCTTTTGTATAATGGTATCTATTCCGGATCCGCACGGTCCTAATAAAGTGCGTCCACCGTACGATACAATGTACACACATTTAAACTTTAAAAAACCGCATAGTCTTACTGAAAATCTAATAAGTGCACCTGAATGGAATGCTTTCACAAAAAAGTCGGTTAAAGAACTTGATCAGCACTCAATGGCACAATATTTTGGTATGGTTAAGTGTATTGATGATAATGTTGGCAAGATAATGGATGTTTTAAAACAAGAGGGGCTTGATCAAAATACAATTGTTGTATTTACATCAGATCATGGCGACTTAATGGGAGAACATGCTCGTCATAATAAAGGTTTACCTTACGAAACATCAGCCGGTATTCCTTTTATTATGAAATATCCTGGAAAAGTAAAAGGAAGTAAGCTAATAAATACTGCATATACAACTGCAGACTTTGCCCCAACTATATTAAGCATGATGGGTGTTAAAGATGGATGGCCAAAATTTCACGGGAAAGATATGTCTGATGCGTTTTTAAATAAAGAGAAGGTGGTTTCAAATACAGATCGAATAGTGTATATTACCAATGCGGCTTCTCGCTGGGTGGCAGCAGCCAATCAAAGATATAAACTCGTGTTATCTCCAAATGATTCTCCCTGGCTCTTCGACCTTGAAAAAGATCCTAATGAATTAATTAATTTTTATAACAAACGAGGTTATAAAGAAATATCTGAACGTTTTTTGAAAGAGCTTAAAAAACAAATGCAAGAGTTTGATGAGCCTCTTTTTAAGCTGGGAACAATCAGGTATAAATAAAATATGCTCCAGCTAAAAATCTTTTGATTTTGTTGATTAGTTTGCACACATAAACTAAAGGCTTACTCTACTTGTGTGGAATAGAGTTTCCTTTGGTTTATTTTATCTAATATGTCACGTCGACACAAACCTTTCCGTAATATTTTTACTATTTAATTCAATATGCGAATGAAAAAAACTAATATACTTACATTACTAATAACCTTATTAATTGCAACATCGTCGGTTTATTCCCAACAAAAACCAAATGTTGTCATGATTGTATTGGATGACCTGAACGATTACCTTGGAGTTATGGATGGGCATCCGCAAACGAAAACACCACATATGGATAAATTAGCCAATGAAGGAGTGTTGTTCGATAATGCACATAGTAATGCGCCTGTTTGTGCACCATCCAGAGCTAGTTTTATGAAAGGTATTTTACCTTCTACATCTCAAAACTATGGTTTTACACCATTTTATAAAAATAATATTCTTGCCAATTCAAAATCACTTTCAGTGTATGCTGCTGAAAATGGCTATAAAACATATCAAACCGGTAAAATATTTCACCACAGGCATAAGGAAGAGTGGCAACATATGGGCGTAAAAAAGAGTCAGGAACCTTTGGCATATAACGGTAAAAAAGTTGTTGGTCATCCATCGGTACCAGAGTCGTATAGAAACATTGGTCCTTTGGATGGAACATTTGCCTCCTTAGCAGATATTCCAAGTGTACCTGCATCTAAAAATTCACCTGGTTATACCGGGTGGTGGCATCAGGAAAAGAAAAAAAAGTTTAGATATGTGTCGGATGATGACAGAGATCTGTTAACTGATGAAAAAAGCGTAAACTGGTTTAAAAACACAATAAGTACGTTAGAGTCCAATAAAAATACAGATGAACCATTTTTTATTGGCATTGGTTTAATGAATCCACATACGCCATTGGTTGTACCTCAAAAATATTTCGATAAATTTCCTTTGGAGTCAGTAAAAATTCCTGTAATTAAAGAAGATGATAATGCAGATTGTAAATATGATGAGGTGCTTTCCGGCAGCAAAGGACGCACTCATTTTACTGCTCTTAAAAATTCGTACTCTACACTGGATGAAGGATTGAGAAGGTATTTACAGGCCTATCTTGCATGTGTATCTTTTGCTGACGATATGGTAGGCGGTATTATGAATATTATTAACAATAGTATATATAAGGATAACACTATTGTAATTTTGTTTAGCGACCATGGATACAATATGGGGGAAAAGGATTACTTATTTAAAAATTCATTGTGGGAAGAAAGTACCAGGGTTCCATTAATTATAAAAGATCCCCGATATGCACATAATGCAGGCAAAACCGTAAAACATCCGGTGAGTCTTGTTGATATTTACCCAACTGTATCAGAATTATGTGGTTTGCAAGGTACAACGCTAATATCAAATCAAGGAGCTTCATTAGACGGATATAGTTTGAAACCGTTTCTTGAAAATGTTAATACAGAGAAATGGGAAGGCCCTGATGTTGCATTAACAGTTGTACTTAATCAAGCATCTAAAAAGCCTGAAGACCAGAATTATTCCGTACGATCTCGTGATTATCGATATGTTCGGTATAGTAATGGTTCAGAAGAACTTTACGATCACAGAAACGATAGTCATGAGTGGGTCAATGAAGCTGATAACCCTAGGTATGCTCAAGTTAAAAAAGAAATGAGAGATGCTTTAGAAGAGCAGATTAAAAGAGTTAATAAAAATAATTGAAGGAACAGAGTATGAGAGGTATTGGAAGTATAGTTTTGATGTTTTGCTTTTGTCTGATAACATTAAATCTACAGGCGAAAGTTTACTATGTAAATCCCATAAAAGGTAATAATAATTATGATGGTTTGTCAGAATCGAAACCCTTTAAAACCTTATGGAAGGTCAATCAATTAAAGCTTAAAGCCGGCGATGAAATTCGTTTGGCTAAAGGATATACTCATAAAGGATCGTTACAGTTTGAAGGTGTTTCAGGTACTGTTGAAAAACCAATAGTAATCAGCAGTTATGCTGAATCTAAAAAACAAGAGGAAAAGGAGGCACTTATAAATGCTTATGGCTTACGTAATGGTATTTTAATAAGTAACTGTAGTAATATTAAAGTCTCTGATTTATCTATTATAGCCAATGGAGGCGTGATTAAGGGAAAACCAGTTCAAAAAGACATGCGTTGTGGTATTTTGGTAAAGGCCACCAAAGCAGGTGTGTTCCAAAACATTCATTTTTCAGGAATTAAAATATCAGACATATATTATGAAGAGCCGGGTTTTCAACGAGGTGCTAAAGAAGTGAGAACGGCCAATGGAACGCAAAAGTATGGCTGGGGAATGCGCTTTATAAGTAATGTGGAAAAAGGTGTTCTAAGAAATATTGAGGTTACAGGATGTGAAATTTCAGATGTGGCTCATACAGGGATTAAATTTACCGGTATAAAAAGAAACATTAAGAATGTTAAGGTTCTTGGTAATAAGGTTCTCAGAGCCGGAGGACCGGGTATCCAGTTGAGTAATGTTCAGGAGGGTCAGTTTGTAAATAACATGGTGGATAAGTCGGGTGATAGCAATGACTCCAGAAAATGGGGTAGAGGAAGTGGACTGTGGACCTGGGGCGCAAAGAACATTGTTATAGAAAACAACAAGTTTTTAAATGCCAATGGTCCTGGTGATTCTGCAGGTTGTCATATTGATTTTAACTGCGCCAATGTAATTGTACAATATAATTTCAGTTACAACAATGCAGGTGGTTTTTGTGAAATTCTCGGAAACAACCATAATTGCGCATATCGTTATAATATTAGTGTAAATGATGGTTACCGTGAGAAAGGTAAAAACGGTGCATTTCAACACGGAAAGGTTTTTTGGTTAAGTGGTTATGTGGGTAAAAAGAAACCTCGTAAGGGGCCATACAATAGCTACTTTTACAATAACACAATATTTACAAGTAAAGAAAATATTGCTCGATTAGCTGTTGAAAGCAAAGCAAGGGGTATTCTGATAGCCAATAATATATTTCATGTATCAGGTAAAAGTGAATTGGTTTTAGGAGATCAGTATAATCCACAAAAGGCAGTAAAAGTAAAACCTAAAAATGTTGTTTTTGAGAATAATTTGTATTTGAACGAGTCTACCTGGCCAAAAAATGTGAATATTCAGGATGAAAAACCTGTATATGGTGATGCAAAACTGGCAAAAGCAGGTGGACTGTCATTAAGTGACTATATTCCTGCAAATGTTTCTTTAATAAAAGATAAAGGAATTAAGATTGAGCCAATCCCTAATGATTCTATAGGTATATATATAGGTTTGGATATGAAGGAAGATATTCTTGGTAATAAGATAAATGGTTTACCTGATATGGGGGCTATTGAATTGGAGTAGTAGTTAGATGATTATTTTTAATAAAGGGTGTTTCTTTTCGGGAGCACCCTTCCTGTTAATAATATATTCAAACAAGCAAATAATATAGCAAGGTGGATATCTTACTTGTTATAGCTAAAAAAAAATCCCCGATCATTGCTGAACGGGGATTCTTGTATGAAGAGTTTCTTACATTCTTCTTTCTTTAATTCTGGCTTTTTTACCAGTAAGGTCACGAAGATAGAAAATACGCTTTCTACGTACTTTACCATAACGGTTAACCTCAATTTTTTCAATAAAAGGTGAGTTTAATGGAAAAATTCTTTCAACACCTTGGTTTCCAGACATTTTTCTTACAGTTACCATTTTAGCAGTACCTGCACCTTTAATTTGAATAACTACACCTTTAAAAACCTGGATACGCTCCTTGTTTCCCTCTTTAATCTTGTAAGATACAGAGATAGTGTCTCCTGCTCCAAAAGAAGGAACTTCTTTTGTCTCAGTTTTAAATGCTTCTTCCGCAATTTTAATAAAATCCATTTTAAGAAATATTTTGCATTTAACAAATACATGCAATATTACGTGAACCACCTGTTCAATAAGAGATTACATGCAGATTGTATAATCGGGCGCAAATTTACAACTTTTATCTTGTAATTAAAATAAAATATTGTGTTTTTTATTGAATATCAATCTTCTTGAGCATAGCGGCATAATTTTTTTGCTTATAGGTTAAAATAATTGACCTTGAATAATCTCTGGAGATACATTAACAATTTTGTTTAGTGTGACATACCAAATGTATCCCTTTACCTCTTTGTAACCCATTAATTTTACCTGACTTATATAATGCAGTACCTGTTTGTTGTATTTTTTATCTTCTTTATCTCCAAATTTATAGTCTATAACAATTACCTCATCTTTGGTTATTACAACCCTGTCTGGTCGGTATGATCCGTTTTTAGTAAGAATTGTATTTTCTGTTTTTATGGTATGATCTTCGCTAAACCAGTTTTTTGTTTCGTTTTGAGATATTAACGTTGATATCTGGTTGGCAAGAGGTGCTTTTTCTTCAGCAGTTATCTTTCCTTCAAAAACCATTTTAGTTAGTGCATTATCCACATCTTTAACGGTATTGATGTATTCGAAGGCTTCGTGCATAATTTTACCATAGTTGATTTTACTGGTCGTGTTATCTGTGGAAAAGTAAGATTCACTTTCCATTTTAATGGCAATATTATCATCGTTCAGCACTTTATTGCTAAATGCCTTTAAGTTTTCGCTTTCTATTTCACCACCGGATTTTGAATCACGATGACAAATAGGAATATCGCCATATTTAAAAACTCCATTTTCTTTGTCCCAGGCTTGTGAGAAATTTAAATAGCCGTCAGAGTTTTCTGTACATGCATTGTTATCAATGATAAAATAAATTAAATCAGAAACATTTTTTAATTCTCCTTTATTGTTTTTTGAAGGTGTGGGACCATAGGTAACTAAAACTTCGCAACACCTGGTAAAGGCAACATACAACAGATTTAAACTATCTACGTATTGATACAAACGTTCTTTAAAATAATCTTCTTTAAAAATGGTGTTTTTAAGTTTCTGAGTATAAGTGACAGGAAGCAACTTTATGGCGTTAAATGGTTCCTGATTAGGGCGACACCATATAGTATTGCTATTTATTTCTGTATCTAATTTCCAGTTACAGAAAGGCACTAAAACAGCTTTAAATTCTAATCCTTTCGACTTATGGATAGTCATTATTTTTATGGCATCCTGATCATCCGGAACAGCAACAGCTTCATTTATTCCTTTTTCATCCCACCATTCGATAAAGGCACTTAAATCGGGGAATTGATCTTTTATAAATTGATTGGTGCAGTTAATAAAAGCCTGTATAAAAATGCCTTGTTCAGCCTTAACCTCATCATTGAGTTTATGGGCAAGTATCTCAACCAACTCAAGAAGAGGTTTTTGACGAAGCATCAGTAAATCATTAATCCATTCGTATTCCTGTTTTGCAAAATCAGTATCCGAATCTAACTGAAAGAATTGACCAATTTCAATATCAATTTCAGAGTTTGGGCTGTTAAATAGTTGATAACTTAAAACCAAATCAGCTTTTAAAATCTTATTGTTCGGATTTTGTAAGAATTTTATTTGAGCCATCATAAAATTAACAGCACTGGAACCGCCTAAAAACAAGGATTCGTTAGAAATAACCGGAATTATACTTCCATTGGTTGAATAACTGCCTGATAGCAGAGCATTGGCTACTGTTTCGCCTTCGCCTTTTTTTCTAACCAAAACACAAATGTCGCTACAAGCGTATCCTTTTTTTAACAACAATTCAATTTGCTCTACCATATGGCCAAGCATTTGCTCATTATAAGTCAGTTCCTTGTCAGGTTTAAAAAACTGCATATGAATATGCCCCAGGTCATTCTTTTTCTGTTCAGGTTTATGCTGAAATACATCTAAATAGGCATGCGAAATTTTATTCTTATATAAGTCAAGAGTATCTTGATCATGAATAAATTCAGATATTGAATTGTTGAAGTCGTTTTGTGCAAATTGGGCACCCTGTGTAAATAAGGTGTTGTTAAAAGCAATAATGTTTGAATAACTGCGCCAATTGTTATCTAAAGTTTTTTCAAGACTACCGTGTTGTCTAAAATCTTTGCTTACCTGATTGTCCAATAAGTTCCAGTCAGAATTTCTCCAGCGATAAATGGATTGTTTTACATCTCCAACAATTAAGCTTTTCTCGTTATTAGAAAGTGAGTTGTCAATAAGCGGTTTAAAGTTTAACCATTGAAGTTTAGAAGTATCCTGAAACTCATCGATCATAAAGTTTTGGTAGCGTGTACCTATCTTTTCATAAATAAACGGGGTATCGTTTTGATCAATGATTTTATGTAAGAAATGAGAAGAATCTGCAATTAAAAATATATTTTCTTCGCGACAAATAGACTTAACTTCATTGGCAATATCCGCAATAATACCCAGAGCAAAGTAATTCTGGCTAATTACCTTTGCTGTATTGTATATTTCAAACTGGTTTTGAACCAGATCTATAGCTTGTTTTAACAGCTTGTTTAATAAAGGAAATATATTGGCGATTTCGTCATTTATGTTTGGCGTATTGTCTTTACGACCCCATTTTTCCGGTGTATCAATAAGTTTTAATACAGCTTTATAAGTATCAATCTTATCTAACTTTTTTAGTTTTTCGAAATATTTTAAGGGGGTTCTGCTTTTGCCGGTAAATGCATCGTACTTAAGTCCGCTTTTTTCTATGGCAGAACTTCCTTCATTACCAATAGCTTTGATTTTGTTTTCAAAAGTATCTGTAATAATTTGTAATTGCTTAAGATACTCCTGCATCCATTCTTTGTTGCTAATGGTATTGTAAATTTCTTTACTTTCCAGTTGAAATAATTCATTGAATATTTCATTACCCAGCTTGTTTAAATCATTGTTTAGATTCCAGTTTTTTCCCTGATTTAATTTTTGCTCAGCGAACTGAACAAGCCATTCTTTAAGGTGGGAATATTCAGGTAAATCCACTTTCATTAAAACATGATCAATAGCCTTTTGTAGTATTTTAGCCGTATTTAATTCAATTTTAAAACCACTCTCCAAACCGGCTTCACGAGCAAATGAGCGGATTATTTTTTGAAAGAAACTATCAATGGTACTTACAGAAAAGTTAGAGAAATCATGCAAAAGGTAGCTTAGTAAAACGTGAGCTCTTTGTCTTACCTGTTTTTGGCTAATGTTAAATTCCTTGCATAATTCATCGACATAGTCATTGGTTTCGGCAATGGATATTTGATGCAGTTTTTCAAGTATCCTGCTTTTCATTTCTCCGGTTGCCTTATTGGTAAAGGTAACAGCTAATGTATGACTGTAATTAAGCGGGTTTTTATATAAAAGAAAAAGAAATTCTTTGGTAAGCGTATATGTTTTTCCGGAACCTGCTGAAGCCCGGTATATTTTCAATTGCGACATGTAATCTTATTTTATGGCTAAAATAGTAATAACCTGTTGTGAAAAAAAGAGGTGTGGTTATTTGTGTAGAAAACGTTTGTCTAGTTCACATACGAAACGAGCCATGAGAGCATGTTTCTCACACAAGAGAATGATTGAATTTAGCGAGTTCTATGTGACAATATAAAGTCAAGTTTAGATACATTAAAAATGGTTTCAGTCTTAAAAGATAGAAACCATTTTTTGTATATATCAGTATTATGAAGTGCTATAAAATGAATGTGGTTGTTATAAAAAAGACAAGCAGTTATTAACCATCCCAAAAATAAATAAACTACAAATAATCCTATATTTCCATTTTCCTAGTAATCACACTAATATTCTAACTGCTTGTCTTAAAAACTAAACCTCTTATTTAATATCTGTTTCTTCAATATAGCCTTCCGAAATAACTGTCATTTTAATATTCTGCTTATGAACAACACGAGCAGGTAATAAGATCGCCGGAACTAATCTTTTTCCATTATTGATAGTAATGTTCATGTTAGAAGGAGCCTTACCTTTGGCAATTTTTATTGCAGCATCAGAGGCAGCGAATGCCAATGATTCAATGGGTTTATAAATAGTTATGGTTTGGTTTCCACCAACAATGTTTCTAATGGCTTCAATATCGGCATCTTGTCCCGCAAGAAGAACTTTACCAGCCAGGTTGTGCTCTTTTAGGGCACTTATAACACCACTTGCAATATTATCATTACTCGCTATAATGGCATCAATGCCTTCGTTTTCACCGGAAAGGTAGTTGTTGGTTATTTCGTATCCTTCATGTAGCGACCAGTTGTTGGTAAATTCGTTAAAAACAATGTCAACATCTCCTTTTTCAATAAGTGGTTGAAGGATGTTCATTTGTCCCAGGTTAAGAAGGTATGCGTTGTAATCAGAGGTAGCTCCTCCAATTATTCCATATTTACCGGCAGGTTTAATTTTGGTTAAGTATTCTGCTTGTAGCTCTCCAATGGCAATGTTATCCGTAGAAATATAATAATCTAAATTGCAATTTCTAACAAGCCTGTCATATGATATTACGGGTACATAATTTTTACGGGCATATCTAACAATATCACCAGCTTTTTCGAGGTCGACAGGAACTATTATTAAAACTTCAACTCCGTTATTAATCATCTCAATGGCTTGATCATATTGCCTGTCTGCATCAGAGTCGGCAATGGCAACTTCACAAGTTCCACCTAATTCATTAATTTTTTCTTCAATTAAAGCCATGTCCTTTTCCCATCTTTCAGGCTTTAAACTATCCATGAGTAAACCAACATGAGGTTTATGAGTACAATTTGTGAAAAACAATATTCCAATAGCAAATAGCAGAATCAATTTAAGTGCTTTCATGACGAATATGTTTAGAGAGTAATTTTAATTAATGTACAAAAAATGATTTAAAAAGTAAAGATTTAATTGATGGCTATTTTTGAATGAAGCATTAAACATTTATATACTTTTATGGTTGTATCATGTAAAATTTGGTTAAGATACTTTAAAAAATAAATAAAGAAGGTTGTTGGAGGGTGTAGTTTGTAAAGAGTTGATTGGCTAAATCATCATGAACTAAATATCGTGATTAATTTATAGTGTAAGTTGAATTCAATAGAATCGTTTGTTTTAATATAAATTGATTTAATGTATTCAATACAATTTTAAGTTATTCGATTGGGTTTGTGAGAAAATATTTATACTTTGCTTTTCACAATATTAAGATAAACATATTTGATATGAGCGTATTAGTTACAGATAAATCAAAAGTAATTGTTCAGGGTTTTACCGGAAGTGAAGGAACTTTCCATGCGAGTCAAATGATCGAATACGGTACCAATGTTGTTGGAGGTGTTACTCCCGGTAAAGGAGGTACCTCGCACCTTAATTTACCTGTTTTTAATTCGGTAAAGGATGCTGTAGACACGGTAAGTGCCGATGTTTCTGTAATTTTTGTACCTCCCGCTTTTGCTGCAGATGCAATCATGGAAGCTGCAGATGCAGGTGTTAAAGTAGCCATTGCCATTACAGAAGGTATACCAACTGCAGATATGGTAAAGGTTAAAGATTATCTTAAGGATAAAGATATTAGACTCGTTGGGCCAAATTGCCCCGGTGTTATTTCTCCGGGATTGGCCAAAGTAGGTATTATGCCGGGCTTTATACATACAAAAGGAAAAATTGGTGTTGTATCACGCTCCGGGACATTGACATACGAGGCTGTTGATCAGTTGACAAAACAAGGGCTGGGACAAAGTACATGTATAGGAATTGGTGGAGATCCGATTATTGGAACAACCACCAAAGAGGCTGTTGAATTGTTAATGAATGATCCGGAAACCGAAGGTATAATTATGATTGGTGAAATAGGAGGGGGTATGGAAACGGAGGCCGCACGCTGGATTAAAGACAATGGTACCAAACCTGTTGTTGGATTTATCGCCGGTCAAACAGCCCCTAAGGGTAGAAGAATGGGACATGCCGGTGCTATTATTGGTGGAGCAGAAGATACAGCAGCTGCCAAGATGGAAGTAATGCAGGAATGCGGAATTCATGTGGTACAGTCTCCTGCTGATTTGGGTGCAACAATGAAAAATGCACTTTCGTAGTTATTAGTTTTTTAAGAAAAGATTATAATGAAGCCTTTAACTTGATATAAGTTAGAGGCTTTTTGTTTTTTTCTCTTCTTCAATGGTTTTATAATGTTCAAAACCTACTCTTTTATATGTGCTTAGGGCATTGGGGTGATCTAAATCGCAAGTGTTTAATTGAACCCATTGTGGTGAATAGCTCCAGGCCAATTCAATAGTTTTGTTTAAAAAATATTGTCCGTATCCTTTACCTACAAAATCAGGAGTTAAGCCAAAGTAAAGTATTTCAACGTATTTATCACATTCAATGAGTTCGCAATAACCCGCATGTTGCTTATCTATGGTAAACTTATATATGTGCGTTTTCGAAGAATTAATTTTATGGTAGAGCTGTGTATCATCCATGAAAATTCGATCCAACCAATTTAAGTTTTCACCAACGCTTAAATACAATTTTCGATATTCTTCAGTACTAATTTCAGACTCTATTTTTTCGATGGAAGTATTGTTTTTAACTGCAATATTTAATGCAGGATTCTCTTTCATCTTTAAAAAATATACTTTTGAGTGAACTATCTTATACTTCATTTATTTTCATTTTTTCAGATGCAAAGTTAATGTATTGTATTGCACAAAAAATCCCCCACTATCATAAATGATAATGAGGGAGCAAACAAAAGGCATTTTTTATCTTGTTATAACAACAATTATGAAGTTATGACAGAATCATTGTTTCAATATCATCTTTAACATTGGTAATGCCACCGATATCGAAGTTTTCAATTAAAATTTTAGCCACATTTGGAGATAAGAATGCAGGTAATGTAGGTCCTAAGTTGATGTTTTTTACGCCAAGGCTTAATAGAGCCAATAGTACAATTACCGCTTTTTGCTCGTACCATGCAATGTTGTAAACGATTGGTAAATCATTGATATCATCTAACCCAAACACTTCTTTTAATTTAAGGGCTGTTACTGCCAGTGAATATGAATCGTTACACTGTCCTGCATCAAGTACTCTTGGAATTCCACCAATATCTCCTAAAGGAAGTTTGTTGTAACGGTATTTTGCACATCCGGCTGTTAAAATTACCGTATCCTCCGGTAATTCTGTTGCAAAATCGCTATAGTATGAACGATCGTTCATGCGACCATCGCAACCAGCCATTACAACAAACTTTTTAATGGCACCTCCTTTAACAGCGTCAACAACTTTATCCGCTAATTGTAGCACTTGATTATGCGCGAATCCACCTACTATTTCTCCAGTTTCAATTTCTGTTGGAGCAGCACATTTTTTAGCGTGCTCAATAATGGCACTAAAGTCTTTTGCTTGTCCGTTTATACGGTCAGCAATGTGTGTACACCCGTCGAAACCACTTGCTCCGGTAGTATAAACACGGTCTTTGTAACTGTCTTTAGGAGGAACAATACAGTTGGTTGTGAAAAGAATAGGTCCATTAAAACTTTCGAACTCTTCTTTTTGTTGCCACCATGCGTTTCCGTAATTACCTACAAAGTGCTCATACTTTTTAAATGCAGGGTAGTAATTTGCAGGAAGCATTTCACTATGGGTATATACATCAACTCCTGTTCCTTCAGTCTGTTTTAAAAGCTCTTCCATGTCTTTTAAATCATGTCCTGAAATTAAAATAGCAGGATTACTTCTAACGCCAAGGTTTACTGAAGTGATTTCAGGATTACCGTAGCTTTCGGTATTAGCTTTATCTAATAAAGCCATTACATCAACACCGTACTTACCACATTCAAGTACCAAAGCAACTAACTCATCAGCACCTAAATCTTTATTGGTTGTGGCCACAAGGGCTTTTTGAATAAATGCAGAGATCTCGTCATTCTCATATCCTAAATTATACGCATGTTCAGCATAAGCTGCCATACCTTTAACTCCGTAGGTTAACAATTCTTTTAATGAACGGATATCTTCGTTTTCGATGCTTAAAATACCAATGGCAGGGGCAACTTTTAAATAGTCATCTTTGCTTGTGCCTGCGTAAGTAACACTATAGTCATCACAAGAAATTTCAATCCCTTTTGCAGTTATATCCTGTTTAATGGCATCTCTTAATGCAATACCTTCAGAAATTTTGCTTACAATTTTATCGCCATCAAAGTTTGCGTTTGTAATGGTAATAAACAAAGCATCCACCATATATTTATAGGCCTCTTTTCTTCCTGCCTGGTTGCTTTCTGCAATGGTATTAACATTAGCAATTCCTTTTGATACAAAAAGTAAAACGTCTTGTAAAGCGGCTACTTCATCAGTTTTTCCACAAACTCCTTTAATTGTACAACCTGTACCTTTAGCTGCTTCCTGACATTGATAACAAAACATACTCATAACTAGATCTTTTTTTTAAGTTTTAATATTTTAATTATTATTTTATTCTATATCCAATCTTCAGAAAGAACTTCTCCTTCAACGGAGATAATCGCTCTTTTAACAGGAATTTTTCTTGAAGCCAACTGAACAGCTTGTTGCGCAAGCCCCATTAATCCTCCGCAGCATGGAACCTGCATTATAACTACGGTTAAAGAATTAATACGTGCATCGTTGATAAGAGAAACAAGCTTATTTAAGTATGTGTCTTGACCATCATCTAATTTAGGACATGCGATACCCAAAACTTTATTCTTCAAGAACTTTTGATGGAAATTTCCCATGGCAAAAGGAACACAGTCTGCAGCTAATACCATATCAGCTTCCTGAAAGAAGCTTGAACCGGGATTGATCAAATGCATTTGAACCGGCCATTGTTTTAATTCTGAATTTACCGGACCTGTTGATGCGTTGTTTTGCATGGTAAATGCAGGTCGGTTAATTTCTCTTGCTTGTGAACCAGGACAACCACCACCTTGGTGTGCCATTGGTTTTGCTTGTACTTTGTTATGCATGGCGTCTATTATTTCTTGTAAGTCAAAATCGTATTTGTCGGGATTATTTTTTAAAAAGCCCATGGCTTCTTTTACAAACTCTGTTTCGTTATGGTCTTTGAGATGCTTGAGGTGTGCTATAACGGTGTTAATTCCTTTGTCAACCATTATCTCCATAACTTTTGTTTCATTATAAGGCTCTGCTTCGCGCTTTTCGATTTCCATAGCACCTTGTGGGCAATGACCTAAGCACGCTCCTAAACCGTCGCACATTAAATCGCTTATCAGTCGTGCCTTTCCATCAATTATTTGCAGGGCTCCTTCATGGCATGCCGGAATACATTCTCCGCATCCGTTACATAAGTCTTCATCAATTTTTATAACATCTCTTTCCATAACCTTTTGTTTTTTGTTATTGCAAAGATGCTCTCATAATTAAACATTCGCTTGTAACATATGTTACAGATGAGAAAAAAAATTGTATATTTCTTACATGCCTCAATTCAAAGCTTAATATAATGCTCGAAAAATATCCTATTCTAGAACAAAGTCCGTTATTTACAGGACTATCCTTTAATGATATAAAGGAGTTGCTTGGACAAATTCATTTTCAGGTTAAAAAGTATGGTAAAGGTCAAATGGTGGCTTATGGTGGCGAAACTGTGGATCGTTTGCATATAGTTTTATCAGGAGGCGTAAAAGGAGAGATGATTGATTATTCAGGTAAATCTATTAAAATTGAAGATATTGATCCTCCGAAACCATTAGCTATTGCATTTTTATTTGGTAAGTCCAATAAATATCCGGTAAATATTGTAGCCAATAAAGATTCTGAGATATTGATTATTCCTAAGGCATCGGTGCTTATTTTGTTTCAAAAAAATGAGACCGTGCTTCTGAATTATTTAAATGCTATTTCAAACAGGTCGCAGTTTCTTTCGCAAAAAATAAGGTTCCTTACTTTTCAAACTATAAAAGGAAAAATAGCGAATTATTTACTTCAACTGTCGGGGGGTAAAACCATGGAGGTTACCTTACCTATGTCGCAAAATAGTATGGCTGAATTATTTGGCGTAACAAGACCTTCTGTGGGTAGAGGAATGAGGGAATTACATAATGATGGAATCATAGAAGCCAATGGTAAGCAAGTGAAGTTGCTTGATATTAATGCCTTAAAAGAAAGTTTAAAGTAACTGTTTGTAAAAAATAAGCATTAAAGGTTAAAAAATATTACAGAAAAGCAACTGGCACAGTTTTTTCATGTCATACAATCAAACAAATTTAATTGGAGGATTAAAAAATGAAAAAACTATTATTAATTATTCCTGTGCTTTTGGGCTTATTAACTTTTTCATCATGTAATGATGATGATGATAGTTACTCATTAGGTAAATTTTGGTTAACATCAGGTACGGTTCATAAAACTGCAGATTATTATTACATCACAACCGATGGAGGCAGTAATTTATGGCCTTCAGCATCAAATGTAAATTCTGAGGATTTAGAAGATGGAATGCGTGTATTGGTAAATTACACAATTCTGGGCGATGCAGATGATAGTGAGTTTTATGACTATTACGTAAAAGTTAATGGAGTGTCAGAGATTTTAACAAAGCCTATTTTTAACTTTACGGACGAAACTACACCGGAGGTAAGAGATTCTATTGGAAACGATCCGGTTACCATTAAGGATACTTGGTTTACCGAAAATTATTTAAATGTGGAGTTTGAATATGGAGGTGGTTACTATGTTCATTTCATCAATTTAGTGCACGATAGTGAGGATGCACTTACTGAGGAAGGTGAAATAATATTGGAGCTTAAGCATAATAAAAATGGAGATCCAAATAATTACTTACAATGGGGTATTGCTTCATTCGATATTTCAGAATTGCAAAAAGAAGGTGAATCGTCTGTTGATATTTTTGTACGTAGTATTGGTAAAGATGGAGAATACCACTATAACAAAGTGCTTACCTATGAGTATGGCCCGGTTGTAGAACCAATGGGGGTAAACAAAAGTTTTGATGAAAGTAAAGAGGCCAGTCAGCGTCTTTTTGAATAAAAAACTGCAAGTACAGAGAAAAGGAGCAAAAAATGCTCCTTTTTTTTGTTTGCTTAAATTGTTGAAAACCTTTTTGTTAATGTTTTTGGGCTAAGTAAACCTTAAAAATGTGTCAATATTTTAAAGTTTTAGCTTGGTTTGAAAGAAATAAATTCCCTATATTTGCACCGCATTTGAGAAAAACGTTCTCAAAAAAGTATTAAATGATGGACCTGTAGCATAACTGGATAGTGCACTGCGTTACGGCCGCAGAGGTTAGGGGTTCGAATCCCTTCAGGTTCACCAATGGCTATTAATATTAATTAGTAGTCAGTCGTAAATAAAATGATGGACCTGTAGCATAACTGGATAGTGCACTGCGTTACGGCCGCAGAGGTTAGGGGTTCGAATCCCTTCAGGTTCACTGGACGTTAGTCTAAAATTAGTTAAAAGCGCTTAAAACCAATGTTTTAAGCGCTTTTTTGTTTTAGGTAAAACCCATAAAAAAGCATCAAAATAGCAGTAAAATGAGACCAATATGTGACCTATTCGTATTTTTTGAAAAATAGGTCACCAGAAGATTGTTGAAAGGTGTAACTTGTTGAGGTTCATAGTGTAGTTTGACTCATATTGATATTGTTTATACTTAGTTGAGGAGGTGTAAACTGGTTAACTTAACAGTATGCTGGTGACCTATTCTCAACTGCTAAAAAAAATGATGTATTATGAGGTTTTATACGAAGTATCTAATCCGGAGGAACAAAACAAGAAAAGATGGATCTACACCAATCTACATTAGACTTTCCTTAAATCAAAAACGAGTTGAACTGTCAACGGGCATTTTTATTAATATCGAAGACTGGGATGAAGTAAAACAAGCTATTAATCCTCAATTCTATGGATCTGTAGTTTATAACCAACAATTACAGAAAATCACTACGGATGTTAATGATATTTATAACAGATTAGTTTCAGTAGGAAAAGCTTTTGATATCATCGACATTAAAAATGGGTATCTCGATATAGGAAGCTCTAAAGGAGTGTTGGAAGTATTCGAGTATTATTTAAATACCATGGAGAGTAAATTGGGGAAGGGGTATTCTTATGGTACATTAAGGCATTATGGAGTAACCTTTAGGAAACTTGCCGAATTTATTAAGGACAAATATTCAAGATATGATCTTCAGGTGTCAGAGTTCATTTTCACGATTAAATGAAAAGGAGGAATATTAGAAAACCTGAATAATGTTTTTTTTGCCATAAACAAATGTAAAGAATAGAATAATCTGTATTGTGGTTAAACCCGGATTCCTAAGACTTTTTGAAAAAGTAAAACCGAGTAGCTAACTATTTCAAGTATTTTAGTTCTATCTCGATAAAAATGTGTGTTGGCCAGTTCAATTGGCCCGGGCCGGTAATAGCGCGACGCAGTTGAATGCGGGTGAATAAGGGATGTGTGACGGCAATAGATTCAACAAGGAGGTGGGCTGAAGGATGAATTGAACTTGATTTTTTGCCTGCCTGACGGAAGGCAGGTTTCTTTTTGATCAAGCAAAAAGAAAGCCGGTTTGGCAAAACAATATTAGTTAGATGGAATTATGTATTAGAACTTCGTCATGAGCATTGAATGCACAACCTGCCAGCCGGCAGGCTGGGATTTTCTAATGCATTTTGCGGGTTAAAATAATAAAATAGGAGTAAGGCTTATATTCAAAATTACCATGGATAAAAGATTGCATGGAAGCAGGAGTTATTAAGTAATTGTTTATCTTTTACCGCTTGAAATAATTTTGTAAAAAAGATAGGATTTATGCTTAGGATGCCTTTATTATTTGCTGTTTTATTTTGTTTTTGTTGCAATTCAATATTTTCATCGTCAAATAAATATCGTTTTGGTTTTTTATCGGTTGAAGATGGCTTATCTCACAACGAAGTAACATCAATAGTACAGGATCATTATGGTTTTATGTGGTTTGGCACGCGTGGAGGCCTCAACCGATATGATGGATATGAATTCAAGCATTATAAACCTTCTGTCGTAGATTCCAATAGCCTGTCAAATCCATCCATAGAGAATCTGTATCTTAACTCATCATTTGATATTAACATAGGTTTAAAATCAGGAGGCCCATCAAAGTACGTTGTATCAAAAGAAGTTTTTGAAAAAATAAATATTCCTAAACAGTATTCCATAAACAGAATACTTTCATTTTTTGAAGATAGCAAAGGGAATACATGGATAGGTTCGTGGTCAAATGGTGTTTTATGCATTAAGCAAGATACCGTAATGCATTATCCGGGGCTAAATCAGGTACGGGAAATTGCAGAAACAGAGGATGAAACTATATGGATTGCTTCCAGTGTTGGCTTGAAATATAAAAAAACAACTGGTAATCAATTTATAAATTTTGGAGGAGGAAGCGTAACTGCGATAAGTGTTGATAGTAAAAATTCTTGTTTGTGGGCTCTTGGCTGGACTCAGGAATTAATGAAGGTTAATTATAAAACATTAAGGTCTGAGGTATTTATTAATCAACAGCCAGTTAAAGTTAAAAACTTTTGTATGCTGAATGATTCCCATGGTAAATTGTGGATTGGTACATGGGGTAACGGATTGTTTTTGTTTGATAAAAAGAAAAAAGAATTTCAGAAAATTGATATTTACCCACCAAATCATGATGCTGCCCCTGTTGATTTTAACGTAATCAGAGTCATTTATGAAGATAATGTTGGAGATGTTTGGTTAGGTACCCAGGCTGGTATCGTTCGTTTATCATCTAAAAACAATTTTAAAAGTGTTGGCGTTATCGACAATTTACGAAAAGTAAAAACTCATATTAGTGCAGTCCTGGTTGATGAAGATGGTAGAACATGGGTAGGAACAAATGGAAATGGATTATATTATTCAGATGATAAGATTACCTTTAATAAGGTAAAAACAGGTTCTATTGGTGTATCAGACCATGTAGATAATTTATCGGTAAAAGCCATAAATATTGATCCGGATAAGCGAATATGGATAAGCTTAGAAAGAGGTGTTTATATTATTGCGCAGGATAAATCTTCTGAACCTTATCTGATTACAGCGGAAAGCTATTTTGATGATCATTTTAAACAGGTTAAGAAGGTTCATCAATTTTATTTTGATAACAATCAATTGTGGATTGCTACACAGCAAAGTGGGGTTTATCTTTTTAAAAAGGAAGATAATAAGTACCGTTTGGTAAAACACTTTACAAGTGGACCGGGAACCAGCATGCTGCAAGATGATAGGGTAACATTTATTAAAAAGGATTTTAAGGGAAATATGTGGTTTGCCACTTATAAAGGCCTTTATAAATTGAACCCAAATGATTTGACCTTTTCTTCACTGGCCGACTTGGGTATTGTTACACCTTTGGCCTGCGATATTCTTCTGAATTTGGAGCTTGATAAAAATGGTAACCTCTGGTTTGGAACGCCATGTGGCTTGTATAAACTGGATTTAAACAGAGTTGATCGACCTAAACTTTTAGCATACAATAAAGACAATGGTTTAGCCGATGATTATATCAATGGTATTTTAGTGAGTGATGATGGATTAATCTGGTGTTCAACCAATGCAGGAATTTCAAGTTTAAATCCTGAAAGCAATCAGTTGCTTAATTTCGATAAAGCCGATGGATTAGGGGATGCAAGTTTTTCAGAGGGTGCATGCTATAAAGATAAAAAGGGGAATTTATATTTTGGAGGTTATTCGGCACTTACATTTTTTAATCCAAAAGAAATAAAGAAGAATAACTATAATCCTTCTGTGGTGATTTCAAATTTTTCTATTTTAAACAATGAAGTTTCCGTTAACGGATCCGGCAGCATACTTAATAAAACGATCAATGAAATTTCCAGGCTGGAACTGGGGCACAAAGAACTGGAGTTTTCATTTAAGGTAGCATCGTTAGATTATAAAGCCCCACATAAAAATCAGTATGCTTATCGCTTGCAAGGTCATGATTTAAATTGGATAAATATTAGAAACCAGCGAAATATTTCATTTAGCAATCTAAAGCCGGGAGATTACAAACTTCAAATAAAAGCAACAAATAGTAATGGAATCTGGAGCAAGCACATTAAATCAATTGAGCTATCTGTATTGCCTGCTCCCTGGAAAAGTAAGTATGCCATTATAGGATACGTCATGCTAATCATGGGTTTTGTGGGAGTTATTCTTTGGGTGAATAATCGTCAGGAGAGATTGCAGAGTGGTATTGAAATGGAAAAGATGCATAATGAACAAATCAAAAAAATAAATGATTTTAAGCTAAGGTTCTTTACCAATATTTCACATGAGTTCAGAACACCTCTTACATTGATTTTAGCTCCTGTTAAAGAATTAATGAGTAAAGATTTTTCAGAAATAAACCCAGCTTTTTTTAATGAACGAATAGGTTTAATAGGCCATAGTACAACTCGTTTATACAATCTGGTGAATCAACTGTTGGAATTTAGAAAAATGGATTCGGGTAAAATTACCTTAAAAGTAAGTCAGGTAAATTTACAAGAGCTAATAGAGGAAAACAGTGAACCTTTTAGGCACTTGGCTAAAAATAAGTTGATTCGTTTCCGTAGTGATTATAACTCTAAAGATACTTTGGTATATGTGGATTCTGAAAGGATGACCATAGTAATTTCAAACTTATTATCCAATGCATTTAAACATGTTACTCCCAAAGGTAAAGTGTGGATTCAGGTTACAGATGAGTCGGATCAGTACTGCATCAGTGTAAAAAATGAAGGGCAGCCCATTTCTGTTTCAGAAATAGATCATCTTTTTGAGCGTTTTTATCAGGGGAAAGGGGACAGTTCTATAGGAAGTAGTGGGATCGGTTTAAATTTGGTTAAATCATTCACAGAGCTGCATAAAGGTAAAGTACATGTTAGTAATGATCCGGAAGGACTAATTGTATTTTCAGTATACCTTAAGAAAGGTAAAGATCATTTTACACCAGCACAGTTGGAAGATAATACAGAATTTGTTGACATTATGCCGGACCATACACAAATAGTTCCTAAAGCGACAGTAAATACCGGCACCAAGGGGGCAACTGTGCTTATTGTAGAAGATAATGAGGAAGTAAGAAATTATCTTTTAGAGATTATTGGAGAGTATTATCAGGTGATTGAAGCACAAGACGGATTTCAGGGATTTGAAAAAGTAATTGGCATTAAGCCGGATTTAGTATTGTCGGATGTAATGATGCCAGGTATGGATGGATATGAACTTTGCGAAAAAATTAAAACAAACGATTTAATTTCAGATATCCCGGTAGTTTTATTGACAGCCAAAGGAAGTGATGTAGAACAGTTGTTAGGTGCAAAAAAAGGGGCCGACTTGTATATTAAAAAACCTTTTGTTCCCGATCTGCTTTTAGAAGAGGTAAAGCAGTTAATTGCTACCAGAAAAAAGTTAAAGCAAAAGTATTCGAGTAAAGTTGTGTTGGAATCAAAACATGAAGAAATTACTTCATCTGAAGCCCGGTTTCTGGATAAAGCAATTGAAGCGCTAGATAAGCACCTGAATAAACCAGATTTTACGCCCGAAGCATTGGCAAAGGAATTGGCTATGAGTTCATCAACTTTATATCGTAAAATTAAAAAAGCAACGGATCAATCACCATCATCCTTTATTAAAACCATAAGGTTGAAAAAAGCAGCTAAACTTTTAAAAGAATCTGATTTAACCGTTTCTGAAGTAGTGGAGAGTGTAGGTTATTTGGATATCAGAAATTTCAGAAAAAACTTTCGCGAGGTTTATAATCTGTCGCCAAGTGAATATAGAACTACTTATAAATCCTAAATAATAAAGCACTTTTTCATAAGTCATAACCTTTTATAATAGCAATCTTGTCATTATAAAAGGTTATCTGTTTATTCTCAAGGGTTATCCATAAACAAGTGTTTTTTCTATTGTAACCTGAGTTCGATTAAAATTATAGAGCTCAGATTTCATTAAACACTGATATACAAGTTAAATTCTATTGGCATAGCGAGCTATGTTAATAGAATTTAATGAAGTAGATGAGTATTTTAATGAAAAGCTCAATGGTAACCACTTATAAACATTGACTTTCTGCTTCATATTTGTTCGACATAGCCCACTATTCCTTCTCAAATATTCCTTGAAACTCAATATTTATAAGCGGTCTGAGCCAATAATTTTACGTCGAACTCAGGTTATTATAGAGTATCAAACTTTATGCATTGCAATAGTATTATTGATTTGTCTTTACTTTTTTAATGATGAATAAGCACAGTTTTTCTTTATCGACTATTCATGTAAAAGAGTCATTTTATTAATACCCTTTGTTTTTCTAAGCCATTTAATATTCGGAGATGTTGAGTGAAATTAATCATGTTGATTTTAGAGTTGGAGGCTCATACTCAGCGATATGTAGTTTTGTGTTGCATGATTTACCAACTCTTTCAGACCGCTTGATTATAAAAAATATGACTTGTTGGCCTACGGTATTTGAACTACTCAACCATCAAAAATAATGTACTTATTTTCAACTTGCCTTCGTGAAAAAAAACAAGTTGTTATGAAGAATAGAGATATTGATGTTGAGATTAGAAATATCAAACGATTAAAATACTTTTTAATGGGTCTTTTTGCTGTTACGGTGGCATTGTTTCTAGCGATTATTATTAGTTAGTTATTTGGAGCCTTTAATCCAGCTTTATAAAAATTCTTAAATCAAATTAGAATGAAGTTAAAGTATAAATCTACACAAAACGAAATAAAAAGTGCTATAGCTATTGATCGTATTAACGTCAGACATTATGAGCAAAATTGGCATTATCATGATGAACATGAGCTTATATACTATATCAAAGGAAAAGGAACCAGAGTAGTTGGCGATAATCTGTCGGATTTTGGTAAAAAGGATTTGGTACTGGTTGGAGCCGGTTTACCACATCTTTGGAAAAATAATGATGAAGTAGAATACGAAGGGTTAGATCTTATTGTTATTAAATTTGATATTGATCATCCGGGTTTCAGTCTGTTGTCAATTGCTGAGTTTGTTAACATTAAGCGCATGCTGAATTTAGCCCAAAGTGGGATTAGGTTTTGTCCTAAAACTGCAGATAAAGTTCATGGGTTATTAATTGCTTTGACAGAGGCAGATCATGCGATGCAAATTATTTTATTGTTACAGGTGCTCGATATTCTTTCAAAAAGCAATAAATATCAAACTCTGGCCAGTCAGGAATTCTCCCTGTCTAAATCTTCTTCAGAGGAGGATCGCTTAAGCCGGATTATTAATTATTTGTCGGGAAATTATCTTAATCAAATTACCCTTGATGATATATCCAGAGAAGCAGCAATGACACCTAATTCCCTATGTCGTTTCTTTAAAACACGAACTAATAAAACCATTTTCCAGTTTCTGAATGAGTTTCGTATAGGTAAAGCTTGTGAATTGTTAATTAACGGTAATCTGTCTATTACAGAAGTCTGCTTCGAAACCGGTTTTAATTCGTTAACGAGTTTTAATCGTGTTTTTAAGGAGTTAAAAAGCGCTACTCCAAGAGATTTTAAGCGAAGGTATCAGGTATTAAATTCAACCATAAATCATAAAGCTTATTCGGCATAAGAACCATATCATCATAGGGAATAATTAGTCATTTGCATCAAGGGTTAAAAATGGGTATACCGTCTTGTTTTAGCTTCGACCTCGTCTGGTGAGCATAAAAACAAGGTTGTTTTGTCGTAAAATCGCGACCTGTTTGAGAGATCGACGAAGGAGAGGGCGAGTTTTAGCGATTTAGGCAAGAGAACCGTAGTTTTTTTTAGGGAAGCAGGCGCAGTCTTGATCTTCTTTGCTTACTTTCTTAGATCAAGCTAAGAAAGTAAGTCAGGGTTTTAGGGATGAAATCCCTGAGTGTTTTAGAAATTTACTTTAAGTATTTCAACCCTTGATTCGCATTAGTATAATACAGTTAGCCGAATATTATTATTAAGTATAAAAATGACAGTTGATTTTCTTCTGTCATTTTTTGCATCTGGTAATAAGTGGTCATTATTTGGTAAATATTGGAAAATATCATCGTTTCCTTTCCGCTAAATTTGTTAACGGATAATTGGATAAAAGTATAACAACCAAATAGTTTGGAATGATGAATTTTGGATATCAGAAATTATACATAGGCGGAGAATTAATTGACTCTAGCGAACAGTTTAAAGCAGATGTAATATGCCCTGCTACTGGAGAATCAGTAGCGGTAGTAGCCGAGGCCGGTAAAGAAGATACAGAAAGAACCATTGAAGCAGCCCGGAAAGGGTTTGCTTACTGGTCTAAATTACCATTGACAGAGCGTACAGAATGGATGATGAAATTGCGTCAGGCTGTGTTGGATAATGAGGATATTCTGCGTCAGGCTATGGTTCACGAAATGGGTAAAACCTACGAAGGGGCATGGGAAGATATTGAAGCGGTAGTGAATGGCCTGGAGTGGTATCCTAACGCCATGAAAAACCTACGTGATGAGCAAATTCCAGATTATGAAGGGACTCATACGCATAAGATGGTACATCAACCGGCGGGTGTAGCTGTTGCTTATCTGGCATGGAACTTCCCCTTGTTAAATGTTGGTTTTAAATTGGGACCTGCTTTAGCGGCCGGATGTAGTTTGATTATTAAGCCTTCCTCACTATCTCCATTATCAGCTTACCTGTTAGGTAAAATCATGCACGATATCAACTTCCCGGCTGGTGTTGTTAATATCATAGCAGGAAGTATTGATAATGTGGCAGATATCTTAACGAAAAGTAAAAAAACCAATGTTTTGACCATGATTGGTTCAACACAAACAGGTTTAAGAGTGATTGCCGATAGTACAACATCTATCAAGAAATTAAGCATGGAACTGGGTGGTAATTCACCATTTATTGTTTTTGAAGATGCTGACTTTGATACAGCATTGGATTTGGCGATAGGTTTAAAATTTGGTAATAGCGGGCAAATCTGTGTGGCAGCCAATCGCATTTTTGTGCACGATTCCATCTATGATAAGTTTCTGACAGCATATGTTGAAAGAGCCAAAGCACTAAAATTAGGTTTTGGAAAAGAAGAACAGCCGGATATGGGACCAGTGGTTACCTTAAAAGACCGTGATCGGATGTTCGACCTTGTAAATGATGCTGTCTCGAAAGGAGCAGTGGTTGAGACAGGTGCTAAAATACCAGAAGGAAAAGAAAAAGGAAACTGGATTGAACCGACTGTGTTATCAAATGTGAATACAGATATGCGCATTGCTAAGGAAGAAATTTTTGGTCCTGTTGCTGCTCTTTATAAGTTCTCTACAGATGATGATGTGCTTGAAATGGCCAACGATACGGAATATGGCTTGGCATCATACATTTTTACCAATAATCATGCCCGCATTGAACGTTTTAGCTCTGAACTGGAGTTTGGAGAAGTGCAGGTCAATGGTGTGAAATACTCTATTTATTTACCACATGGAGGTATTAAAAATAGTGGAATTGGGTATGATTGTTCTCACCTGGCGCTTGATGATTACCTGGTGAAAAAACGTATTTCAATAGCAAAGTAATACCAATTCTATTTTGAAGTGAGTTTAGCTTAGACAAGGCGAAAAATTGAGACATAGCATAGCTACGGTGATATTTTTCAACAAAGTATAAGTAAAAAAGAACGAAAGAACAAGGCTCATTTTAATGTAGTATTGGTATAATCCTCAATAAGTTTAATCAATTATAAAATTCAAGATATTATGGAAGCAATGTTCTTTCCTTTTTTATTGATAGTTTTTGCCAGTATTTTCCAGGGATCTTTTGGTTTGGGAATGAAATATATGGCACCACTTAAATGGGAGTCATGGTGGTTGGTTCACGTAATTATTGCCATGATTATTTTACCTGTGGGCTGGGCCTGCCTGGCTGTACCCGACTTGGGCAATGTTTTGGGTACATCATTTTCGGATCCTGATATGCAAGGTGTTGTTTTTATAGCCATGCTTTTTGGATTCCTGTGGGGAATAGGTGGAATTTTATTCGGTGTTAGTGTGCCTTACATTGGTTTATCACTAACCATGGGGATTGTTATGGGCTTAGCTGGTTCGGTTGGTGCTTTAATTCCTTTATTACGAATGGATGATTCAACCTCTTTACCTCAATTTCCATACGTTATTGCAGGATTGGTAATTACCTTGATAGGTGTAGCCATTACAGCCAAAGCAGGTATTGATAAAGATAAAATGACTTCGGAAGCATCAGGTGATAAATCTAATATTTTAAAAGGAATACTAATAGCAGTAAGCTGTGGTGTATTATCGGCTTTATTAAATGTAGGTTTTGTAGAAGCTGCTCCTATTGCAAAGCTAGCTGAAAGCATGGGTGCCATTAGCCGAAATGCCAGTCTTGCTGCATGGGTAGTTGTATTAATTGGCGCATTTATTATGAATGCGGGTTATGCAATCTTTTTACTGTTCAAAAACAAATCATGGAGTTCTTTCAGGGTAGAGGGGGCAGCCAAAGCTTACCGATGGGCCATTTTAGCAAGTGTTTTTTGGTTTGGAGCACTAGGTGTTTACGGTCAGGGAGCAGCATTGATTGGCCCAATTGGCGGCGTTATAGGGTGGCCGATGTTATTAGGCTTGTCCTTAATAGTAAGTAACTTCTGGGCATATAGAGCAGGAGAGTGGAACGGTGCAGCTAAACCGTTTAGATTATTATTAATAGGATTAGCAGTACTAATTCTTGCCAGTATTATTCTAGGATATGCTAACCAGGTTTAAGCTGGCTATTACAATATTCAAAAGACAAAATGAAAATAACTAAAATAGAGCCCTTTGTAGTCAGTCAGGAGTTAAACAAACCTTTCTATTTTTCACAATGGGAATACAAAACCAGAACTATCTGCCTGGTTAAAGTAACCACAGAAGATGGTACCTATGGCTGGGGCGAAGGTTATGGACCTGCCCACCTGGTGAAAGCCGGAATAGAGTTCTTTAAGCCTTTTATTACCGGAATGAATGCCCTGGAGCATGAAACGGTGTGGCAAATGATGTATCGTCGTTCCCTGGATTATGCACGACGTGGTGTGATATTAGCAGCATTAAGTGCCATTGATATAGCACTATGGGACATTAAAGGTAAACACTTTCGACTCCCGGTTTCAAGTCTGTTAGGAGGTAGAAAACGTGAAAAGATTAAACCTTATGCCACCGGTTTGTATTTCACACAATGTGAAAATCAGAAGCAGGAATTGGTGGATGAAGCGGTTGACTACCAACAGCAAGGTTTTAAAGGACTGAAGATGAAAGTTGGTTTGGGCATTGCCAGGGATGTTGAGTATGTAAGCGCTATTCGTAAAGCTATTGGTGATGATATGGAGCTGATGATTGATTCCAATCACGCTTATTCACTAAAAGAAGCGGCCATATTGGCCCGTAAGGTGGAGCATTTGGATATTTCCTGGTTTGAAGAGCCGGTTTCTCCGGAACACTACAACTGCTACAAGCAGCTACGGGACAAAACACATATTCCAATAGCAGGTGGCGAATGCGAATATTTACGCTATGGATTCCTGCAATTATTTCAAAATCAATCGGTGGATATAGCCCAGCCGGATATTGCAGCTGCAGGGGGATTAACAGAGGTGAAAAAAATTGCGGCTTTGGCCAATACCTTTGGTGTTGAAGTGGTACCGCACAGCTGGGGTACCGGTATTGCATTGCATGCTGCTATGCATTTGATTGCTAATCTGGATGTAATTCCTGGTCGTATGTTTGATTCAACCCCATGGATGGAATTGGACAGGACTGAAAATGAGTTGCGTGATGTATTGATTGAGCCATTGATTGTACCTGAAAATGGCTATCTGCAAGTGCCGGACCGACCAGGATTAGGGGTAGATGTGAATATGGATGTATTGGCTAAATACGTAGTTGATTAATGAATAGACTGATGACAAAGAACTTTACAAATATAGTAGCCTTGCTGTTATTAATTTCGACAGTAGCATGTGCGCAAAAAGATGAAAATACCATTTCTTTAAATGGTATCTGGAATATTGTGTTTGACGATGCCAATGAAGGTGTTGAAAATAAATGGTATTTAAATGAGGAATTCAGCAAACTTCCGGGTAAATCCATTGAAGTACCTTCTTGTTGGGAGGAGACCCAAGAGAACTATGAAGGAGTTGGTTTCTATACCCGTAAATTTAATATTCCGGCCAGTTGGGAAGGTAAAATCGTAGAGGTTGATTTTGATGCTGTTAATTATTACTCAGAAGTATGGATAAATGAGCAGGTGGTTGGTTTTCATGAAGGAGGTTATACGCCATTTAGTTTCCGTATTGACAAACTGCTTAATTTCGGTGAGGAAAATACCATCATGGTAAGGGTGGTGAGTCCTATCATATTAACCGATAAACGTATTGATGGCATGGGCCGTCAGGAAGTGCCTATGTGGCGTGGTGCCATCACCGGTGGTATCTGGCAGGGAGTTAAGCTTAGTGCGAAAGGACACACCCATTTGGCCGATGTATTTATTGAACCACGTATTGCATCCAATGAAGCCATATTAAATATGACCCTTAATAACGTTGATGCCTTTACCTGCCAAAAACAGGTAGTAGTGAGCATTGAGGATGCTAAGGGAATAGTGGTTGCGACCAAACAAGAGAGCATCATGGCTTTACCCGGGAAAAACGTGTTAAGCTGGCCTTTAAAAATTGACAATGCCAACTATTGGTCAATGGATAATCCCTATTTGTATACAGCGCAGGTAAAAGTGTTAGACGACCAGATTATAGAAGATAAATGGTCGCATAAATTTGGGATGCGCGAGTTTTCTGTTAAAAATGATGTTTTTACACTAAATGAAAAACCTTTATATCTGAAGGCCACATTCTTCGAAGGTTTATACCCTGTTAAACTGGCTTACCCCGATAGCCGTGAAATGGCCATCAAAGAAATTACTTTAGCCAAAGAAGCCGGGTTCAATATGATTCGTCCATGGCGTAAACCTGCACCACCAATGTGGTTGGATTTATGTGACTCTATAGGCGTGTTAACTGTGGGTAGTTTGGTAACGGAATGTATGTTACGTCCTATCTCTACACCGCGTTTGTCGCATGTAGTGGAGAATGAACTGCGAGAAACGATTCTGAAGAACCGTAATCGCACTTGCATTGTACAATGGGAATTGTTTAATGAGATCAATCGACCTATATTAACACAAATGCTGAATTCAATGTCGGTATTGGCACGGGAGCTGGATCCTACGCGTATGATTCTGGATGAGTCAGGCGGATGGGGTGAAGGTGCTAACATCTACCTGCCTTATGAACGTATCCCAAAGAAATTCAACGATATTCACCATTACAGCGGATCACAGGTTTGTGAGGCGGAGTTTGATGGCTATCTGGCCACTGCCAAAACAAAAGCGCAGAAACAGAAACTGGGTTTAGAGGGAGTTAAAACCTATGGTAAGCATGTAGTGCCTGGGATGATGACTTACCTGTCTGAGGTAGGTTATGGCAGTGCACCTGATTTAACCAGCAACATCAAGGAATTTGAGAAGAATGGTAACCTGATTGTTGCACCGACAGCCTATCATAAAGAGTTAAACGAAGGTTATATAAACGCATTAAAGAAAGTGGGGTTTGATGCTATTTATCCTGATGTACGCCAACTATACCTGGAAGAACAAAAGATACATGGTATAGCCAATAAGCGTATGTTGGAAGCTATCCGCCTTAACTCAACGGTGAAAGGCTATTGTGTGCATGCTTTGGTTGGTGGTGACTGGGTAATTGGTGCCGGCTTACTGGATTTGTGGCGTAACCCAAAGACCTTGGTTTACGATTTAACCAAGGCCGCTAATCAGCCTCAGATTGCACCTATACGCATTTTACCTCGCAATGTATATGCTCAAAAAGGAGCACAACTGCAGGTCTTTAGTGTAAGTGAGTTAAAAGATGAAAAGGCCATTGTTGAGGTGCAAATTTTGGATGCCAACAAAAAAGTTATCTGGTCAGAAATGCTGAATATCACTTTTGCATCAGGTATTTCGTCTTTTATCGATACTAAACTGGATACCAGAGACTACTCAGGCTCTTATACGGTAGAGGTAAGCGTAAGTAATGAAAATGGTATGGTGATTACTAAAAACGAACAGCCTTTTGATGTTTTTACTGATGCTCAGCTAACAACACCTGAAACTAAAGTCGCGGTGGTGGATTTCGATGGTAGTTTAAAAACATTCCTGGATGCCAAAGGAATTCAATATGTTGAGTTTACAACAGGATTGGATAAAGCCATTCCTGTTTTGGTTGGGAAAGGCAAGAAGAAGGATAAGAAGTATCAGCAAGCAGCCATGGAAGTAAAAGCCTTTGTTGAAAAGGGAGGGTATGCTGTCTTCCTGGAAACAATTGGAAACAAGATACCTGGTTTCGACCGAGTGCTGCAAGAAGTGGAGGAAGATGCTTTACCTCTTAATGCCGAACTGCATGCCAAGTGGGCCACACGTGGCGGATGGGCGGCCAAATCTCACATTGTAACGGAGCATCCTGTCTTTGATGGTCTGCCAACGAAGCAGATTATGCATGGTGTATATGAGAATGTGCATCCTGTTGAATCCATGTCGAAGATTAAAGGGCAATATATTGCAGGTATCA
Source organism: Labilibacter sediminis (assembly GCF_005877885.1). Taxonomy (GTDB): domain Bacteria; phylum Bacteroidota; class Bacteroidia; order Bacteroidales; family Marinilabiliaceae; genus Saccharicrinis; species Saccharicrinis sediminis. Next base: position 224,838 of record NZ_VCHY01000001.1, on the reverse strand, counting down.
TTGGTTACGACCATTTTCCCAACAACGATGTGATGGTACGTCATTACAACGGGCCAGGCGAAGTATGGTGGGCAGCGGATGTATTGGAAGCTAATATTGGTAAAGGCCAGCTCTTGATGTCAACCATGCGTGTGATTGATTTTCTGGGAAAAGACCCGGTGGCTGAAAAGTTGCTGTTCAATATGATGAAATATGCAGCTGATAAAGCCAGTAATAATTATTAAGAATTAAGGAATGCTGCATATAGCTGTGGTTATGGTGCAGCATTGTTTTTAGATATCGGTATAATGAAACATTTACTAATATACCTCTTCGTGGGTCTTAGCTTTACTCAGCTTAGGGCTAATGTAAATCAGTGGGCAGCCAAATGGATATGGGCTGAGGAAGCGTTACAAGCTGAAGCTATTTTGGCTCGCAAGTCTTTTGTGCTGGATGCCATGCCTAACCAGGCAACATTAAAGATTACGGCTTCGGATTTTTATCAACTATACATTAATGGTCAATACGTAAACCGCGGACCGGCCCGTAGTGCCGCTCATCACCAGTCGTACGACAGTATCAATATCAGTTCTTATTTGCAAAAGGGAGAAAATCTGATAGCTATCAGAGCTGTGTTTGAACCGGGTGCTCAATCTTATCAGTTTGAAGCGCGTGCTGGTTTATTGGTGCAACTGGAGATGGATAGTCAAATGATTGTATCAGATGATTCATGGCGTTTAACCGTAGATCATAGTTGGGATAAAAATTCCCCAGCAATAAGTCGCTTTCAGCGCGATGTGTGCGACAAGGTAGATATGCGGTCATACAACCATGGCTGGTATAATAAGGGCTATGATGATTCCGGTTGGTCAAATGCCCGGGAACTCATTCGTAATGAGGGCTGGCCTTCACACCAGAAAGGCGTGCGAGCTACAGCTTCTATTAATCCATGGATTAAGTTGGTGAAGCGCGATATTCCCATGTTAAAGGAGGAGTTGCTGTTGCAGCCAAAACTTATTCTTTCAAAAAAGTACTCAACAAAACCTTTTCAGCTTGTTAGTGAAAAAATTCTTTTGGAAGGAACGACTGATAATGCTATCATTAAAAGTATTAGTAAGAATGAACGTTTTGAACTGGTTTTTCAGGAAGGTGAAAAAGCCGGTTTGCTATTATTTGACTTTGGGAAAGTGATGAATGGCTTTCCTTTAATTGACATTGAAGGGGAAGCCGGAACACAATTAAGTGTTCTATGTGCTCCATATGTGCTGAATAAACAGTTTTGCGCCAGTTTAGTGGATGCTAAATACGAAGACCGCATCATACTATCAGGGAAGAGAGACTTGTGGGAGGCGTCTTATTTTAAACCATGCCGCTATATGGCAGTGTGGGTTGAGAATACGGGGTATCCGGTAACAATTAATCAAATTGCTTTACGCAGAATTGCCTACCCTTTTGAACCAAAGGGATTGATGGAGTCGGCAGATGCTCAATGGGTAAATAGTTATTTTACTGCCTCTGTCAAAACAATAGACGTGTGTACTACCGATGCTATCACCGATAACTATCGAGAGCGTCGCCAATATGCACAAACCGGTTACTACGGAGCCCTGGGGAACTATTACACCTTTGGCGATATGGCTTTGCAGCGCCGTTACCTGGTTCAGGTGGCTCAGGAGCAAATGGCTGATGGCATTATGGCGGCGTATGCACCTCTTGCCACAAAAGATTACATGGTGATTCTGGATTCCAACTGTTTTTGGCTAAAAAGTTTGAGGAACTATTATTTGTATAGTGGTGATGAAAAAACTGTTAGACAATTACTACCAACAGCAGAACGCCTCATAGAACTCTTACATGGTTTTACGAATGAAAACGGATTGATTGACAATCCACCTTATTCTTACTGGCTCGACCATGCCGTCAATGATCGTAGTGGGGCTAATTTTACTTTGAATGCTCATTACCTGGAAGCGTTGGAGAATTATTCTGAGCTATTGAAATGGCTAAAGGATGATAATTCTGATATCTATAAGTCAAAAGCTGCGACTTTACGAAAAAGTCTTCAAAACCTGTTCTGGAATGAAGACGTGGGCTTATTTGTGGATGCAGTTACAGCTGGTAAGCAATCAATAAAAGTCAGTGAACATGCTAATGCTATGGCATTAGCCTTAAGCATTGCTACATCAGAACAAGGAGAAAGAGTGGCTGAGAAAATATTGGAAAATGATGAGCATGATTTTGCTATGCGTGCATCGGGCATGACTATGGTAACACCAGCCATGTCATATTATTTGCACAAAGGCTTATGTGAATATGGTTATGTGAAAGCATCATTTGAACTGTTTAATAAACGCTTTAAACATATGCTGGCAGAGAATACCAACCAAACGCTTTGGGAAGAGTGGTGGCTGCATGGCTCAGGACGTACCGGTAAATTTTTGCCTCATAAAACACGAAGCGACGCCCAGACGGAGAGTGCCTTTCCTCCTGGCTTGTTTGCGGAGTATTTATTTGGTTTGAAACCAGTTGAACCAGGGTTAAAAAAATGGACGTTACAATACATTGATTCTGGAATCAGCCATTTGAAAGGGACAATACCTGTAGGAGGTAATTATTTACATGTGGAATGGGAAAGCAGAAAAAGAAATAACCTGTTGATAGTGGTGCCTAAGGGTATTTCCGTTGATTTAGACTTAAATAGCCTTAAACATAAGGAGCGTATTCTGGTGAATCAGAAATCAATAATGAGTGATGGGGTTTTGAACCTCACTGAAGGAAAATATGACATTAAATTTTAATTAATAGAAGGATAAAGATGCAACCAATTGCACAAAAGGCCATGGTGCCTGATATCATAAAAAAAGTGGACGATGCCGGCGTAATCGCTGTATTGGTAATTGATGAAGTGAAACATGCTGTACCTGTAGCCAAAGCATTGTTGGCAGGTGGAGTATCTGCTATTGAGTTAACGCTTCGCACTCCGGTGGCCTGGGATGCGGCCAAAGTTATAAAAGAGGAGGTACCAGAAATAACCCTTGGTTTTGGCACTGTATTAACAGTTGAGCAGGCTAAAAATGCAGCAAAAGTGGGTGCTGATTTTGCAGTGGCACCGGGTTGTAATCCCAAAGTGATTGCAGCTGCTTACGATTATGGATTGTCATTTGCTCCGGGAGTGGTGACTTCAACAGATATAGAGATGGCCCTTGAACAAGGTTGTCGTATACTGAAGTATTTCCCGGCTGAAACATCGGGTGGTATGAAACATCTGAGCAATATGGTGGCACCTTATAGCTACCTTGGCTTAAAATTTATTCCTCTGGGAGGCTTAAATCTGAATAACGCAGGTGAATACCTGAAGTCGCCCTTGATTACGGCCATTGGAGGATCGTGGATTGCCAAACAGGATTTAATTAAGGGCGAACGATGGGCAACCATTACACAGAATGCCAGAGAAGTTAGTCAGTTGATCAAGGATATTAGGGATAATAAATAAAATAAAAGACAGATGTATCAAGATATAACACATTAATTAGGGCAATCGCATTTAAACACACAATGGTTCAAGTCGAGCAACCGACATCAGCAACGTAGCTTGGGACCCACTTTTCTTTAATTTTGAAAAGATAGAAAGTTGTTTGACCGCAGGGAGTTCTTTCTGTCTCAAAATAAAGAAATTAGTGGGTAAGCGAGTGGTGCAGTCGGCGGGCTTCTTTGTTTACTTTCTTCGGCTGTAGGAAGAAAGTAAAAGCCCTTACGGCTTTAGCAAAATATAGTTTTCTCTTTTGTAAAAAGATGTTTCTTTTAAAGCACTCTTAAATGCGGAAGCCCTGACACATTAATATATTAATAACTATCAATAATCTTGATACTCGTGATACAACAAATATGAAAACAATAGTAACATTTGGAGAAATAATGGGGCGCATGGCCTCACCGGATAATTTAAGATTAAGACAAACACGTGAATTTGAAATAACATATGCAGGGGCAGAAGCCAGTGTAGCGGCTTCGATATGTAATTTTGGAGGAAAAGCACGTTATGTGACGGCTTTACCGAAGCACGCGTTAGCGGAAGCAACCATGGATTCAGTCCGAGCCATAGGTATTGATACAAGCTATGTACTACGAACCGACAATGGTCGTCTGGGGCTTTATTTTCTGGAAACTGGAGCCAACCAACGTCCAAGTAATGTTATTTACGACCGCGAAGATTCTGCAATTGCCATTACCCCGGCAGATCAATATGATTGGGACAGTATTTTTGACGGTGCGCAGTGGTTACACTTAAGCGGTATTACGCCTGCATTATCAAAGAATGCTGCTGATGCGACGCTCGTTGCTGCCCAAAAGGCAAAAGCAGCGGGTGCTTCAGTATCTATCGATTTAAATTTTCGAGGCAAACTATGGAAGTGGGATGCGTCCAAAACTGCTCGTGAACTGGCTCAGGAAACCATGCGTAAAATATTACCTTTTATAGATGTGGTTATCGCCAATGAGGAAGATTGCCATGATGTGCTCGGCATTCAGGCCGGGGATACAGATGTGCATTCCGGTTCATTGGATACCTCTCGTTATCCCGACGTGGCACGTCAGGTGGTTCAACAGTTTCCGAATGTGAGCAAAGTGGCCATCACCTTGCGCGAAAGTCTCTCTGCATCGCATAACAACTGGGGAGCTATGCTTTACGATCCAAAACAAGATGCAGCCTCTTTTGCACCTTTGGATTTACAGGGCAATTATCAGCCTTACCAAATCAAAAATATAGTCGACCGTGTTGGTGGAGGAGATTCTTTTGCAGGAGGTTTAATCTTTGCTTTAACCACTGCTGAACTAAGTGAACCTCAAACAGCCATAAAGTATGCTGTGGCAGCTTCATGTTTAAAGCATTCAATTAAAGGAGATTTTAACTTCTCAACCAGAGCTGAAGTGGAAGCCCTGATGGGTGGTAGTGCTTCGGGTAGGGTGGTACGATAAAGAATATCATCACTAATTATTTTTTAGCCCTGTGACCTGAATAAGTAGCAGGGCTTTTTTGTGTAATTTCACTGACTTTTCCCATATCCCCAAAGTATTTATATAGCTTGATTTGCATGTAGTTTATGAACCGCGAAACAGCGTTCAGCGAAGTTAATTTTACGAATTAATCGAATTGCTTTCCTTCGAAAAACTAATAAAACACAATGTGGTTTAAAAATTCGTTTAATTCGATTAATTCGTGGTTAAGTTAATATAGAGTAAATTGTAGTATCCATGTTCTATGCACTTGATGTTTTCAGTTAATTTTCTGTTAGTATTTGTTAATTATTGCACCTTTTACTAAGCGTTATTTGCCTTAATTTGTGACTATTGTAAAAATTAAGAAGCATTATAGTTATGATCAGATTTGTAAAGTGTGTAATCCTGCTGTTTATGTGTGTACTTCCTGAAATATTATATGGAGGATCAAAGGATAAACATCCTAATGTCATACTAATTATGTGTGATGATTTAAATGATTATCAAGGTGTTTTTGGAGGCCATCCACAGGCTAAAACTCCAAATATTGATGCCATGGCAGCCGCAGGTGTTCAGTTTATGAATGCACAATCTAATATTCCTGTTTGTCAGCCTTCTCGTAATTGTCTGTTTACGGGTGTTTATCCGCATGATTCAAACGATTTTGGATGGACAGGACGATTAAAACAGCCTGTGTTAAAGCATAATAAAACTTTGATGCAACTCTTTCAAGAGAATGGTTATTACACGCTTGGTACGGGTAAACTATTGCATGGTAATTATGAGCCCCAATCCTGGGATGAATGGGGTATGAATACCAAGCATAACTATGGTCCTTTCCCGTTTGATGGAGATAAATTGGTGGCACATCCTGAAGTCCCTCAACCATATCAATCAATTGGACCAATTGATGGTTCCTATGGACGTTTGTCAACTTGTGAAACATGGGCTTATGGCTGGGATAAAAAGCCATTTCGCTACAATAACGACGCCGACCGAGACTTGATGCAGGATGAGCTTCATGCTCAATGGGCTGAGAATAAAATAAAAGAGTTGGAGGACAAAAATAATACGCAGCCATTTTTTATGGGTGTTGGTTTTGTAAACCCACATACCCCTTTGCACGCTCCTGATCGTTTTTTTGATATGTTTCCCATTGAAGATCTGGAATTGGCTGGTTGGTTAGCTGGTGATGCCGAGGATACCTACCTAAGAGATAGTATCAATCCAAATAACAAGGGATATCGATATTACCGTATGCTATTAGAATCCTATGGGGGTGATCGGGAACTTGCTATAAAGCATTTTTTACAAGCATACCTGGCCTGTGTTGCTTTTGTGGATGAACAAATAGGGAAAGTGTTAACAGCTGTGGAGAATAGTAAATTTAAGGATAACACCATTGTAATCTTAACTGCTGACCATGGTTGGCAAATGGGTGAAAAAGATTACCTGTTTAAAAATTCACCCTGGGAAGAAAGCGCTCGTGTGCCTATGGTCATAAAAGCACCGGATACCAATGTTGGTGCCAAAATTGAACAGTCAGTATCATTGGTGGATATTTACCCAACACTTGTTGATTATTGTGATTTAAAAGGCGATAACAAATTTAACGAGCAAGGTGGCAATCTGGGTGGTTACAGCCTGGTGCCATTATTTGATAAGAGTGCTAAAAGAAAATGGGAAGGGCCAAGCGGTGCCTTAAGCATCGTTGGAAATATAGGGGCTAATACAACAGTTGAAGGACAACACTATTCCTACCGTACCAAGGAATGGCGTTATATCCGTTATGCCAGTGGTCAGGAGGAGTTATATTATCATCCGAATGACCCTTATGAATGGAATAACCTGGCCGGTATGTCTGAATATCAAAAAAATAAAAAACAGTTATATACAGAAATCTGCCAAATAGTAGGCATTGAATTATAAGTTATGAAGTATTTTTATATTATAATATTTTCTCTTTTAATTATAGGAATTCAAGGGGTAAAAGTTGAGGCTAAATCGAAAAGTAAAAAGCCTAATTTAATCGTTATCATGGCCGATGATTTAGGCTATGCCGATGTGGGATTTAACGGGTGCAAGGATATACCAACACCAAATATTGATCGGATTGCCAACGAAGGGGTGAATTTTACCAATGGCTACACCTCATATTCGGTGTGTAGCCCTAGTCGTGCTGGCTTTCTGACCGGTCGTTATCAGCAACGCTTTGGTTTTGAGCGTAACCCCCAATATCGCCCCGATAACCCTAATATGGGTCTCACAACAGATGAAACAATCATTGCGGAATCATTGGCTCAGGTTGGTTATCAATCAACTGTTATTGGTAAATGGCACATGGGGGCGCATAAGGAAACGCATCATCCCCTTAACAGAGGATTTACTGAATTTTTCGGACACCTGGGGGGAGGTCATCGTTATTTACCGGAAGAATTGACCATTAAAGATAGTTATGCCATCACAGGGGAATCGGATAGTTACCGCACATGGATTATGCGTGACCATGAACCGGTACAGACAAAGAAGTACCTGACCGATGAATTTTCGGATGAGGCAGTGCGATTTGTTGAACGCAATGCTGATGAACCATTTTTTATGTTTCTGTCCTATAACGCGCCCCACTTACCGTTGCAGACCACGGATGAGTATCTGGCACGCTTTGAGCACATCGAGGATCCCAAACGCAAAATCTATGCATCCATGGTGAGTGCATTGGATGATGGTGTAGGCCGGGTGTTGAATAAACTGGAGGAGCTGGAGATTGATGATAACACATTAATTTTCTTCTTATCAGACAATGGTGGCCCGGAACATAAGAATGCATCGGATAACGGACCACTTCGTGAAGGTAAAAGTTCGCATTACGAAGGGGGCTACCGTGTACCGTTTGCACTGAGATGGAAAGGGCAGATAGAGCCGCTAATCTATGATTTTCCGGTATCATCACTGGATATTTTCGCCACGATCTCTGAATTGGCTGATTCACCTGTTAATAATAAACGACCTTTGGATGGTGTGAATCTGGTACCGTATGTTACCGGGAAAAACAAAAAAGCACCACATCAAAACATCTACTTAAGAAAGTTTGATCAGCAGCGTTTTGCTGTGCGCGATGGCGACTACAAGCTGGTTCTGAACAAGCAAACAAAGGTTAAGGAGCTATATGACTTAAGTAAAGATATTGGTGAGAAAAATAACCTGGCTAAGCTGATGCCTGGCAAAGTTAAAGAGTTGAAAGTTATTCTAGATGAATGGGCAGATCAATTAATAGATCCGACTTTTCTAGGCCTTATTCATACCGAAAAATGGAAGAACAGAGGGAAGAAGGGTAAGAAGTAAAATGTTATTAAAAATTAGCCAATATCCGGTCAGAATTGGTTAATACCTGAACAATAAGAAAACTATCATTTGCGTATGTTTGTTTAAATTAAAAATCTACATCTGCGGATGTTAGTTCGTGCAAAAAAAAACATAGGTATGAAGATAATAGTAACAGTGTTAATGATGGTTTTTATTGGCCACACGATAATTGGTCAGCTTGTTTTTGAAGATAACTTCGAAAACTACACCCTGGGAACTGACCTTATTCAGCAAGGGTACATATTGTTGAAAAATCCAGCTTATACTGAAGCAATTACCACTACGGTACAAGGTGATAATTCCAATCAATATGCATCCTGGGAGGCTAGTGTTAATGGAGCGGCCAATATGCAATTTCGCAAGGTAATTAGCGTAACACCCGGTAGTTCATATAAATATACTGTATCAACCATGAGCCCTTTTAAACGACACCTGCGAGTGTATCAATCGGATGGGACTACCTTGATAAAGCAAAATGCCGACGTTACACCTACGGAAGAACAGAAAACACAGTGGATATCCCACGAAATAATATTTGTGGCCGGAGAAGGAGTAAGTAGTGTTCAGTTGGGAATATATCACAACTGGTCAGGTACCTTAAAGGTGGATGATATTAAGGTGGAAGAAATGGCTGTTCAAGAACTTTCAGACTATTATTTAAGTAGCTCGGAAGGAGATGATGCCAATGATGGTACGATTGACTCTCCATGGAAAACTCTGGACCGGATTAGCTTAGCAAGTTTAAAGCCTGGTAATACGGTTAATTTTAAATGTGGCGATCGTTTTGATGGGCATTTTGTTTTGAATGGTTCAGGAACAACTGAAGAGCCTATCACGATAACTTCTTATGGAGAGGGAGCAAAGCCGATTATTACCGGAGAAGTTGGTGAAGCCGGAGGAGGTGACTACCAGGAAGCTGTTTTGGTAGAAAACCATGACAATATTATTTTCGATGGATTGGAAATCAATAACGAACGAATGGTTGATCGCCCTGGAGTGGACGAAACGGATGCCTTTGGTATTTACATTCTGAACACGGGAACTGAGGTGATGCGTAATTTTGTGTTTCGTAATATGACCTTCCAAAATGTATATGCTCCTAAACCTATACTGCAAGAAGAAGGTGAAGATTCGTTTAATGGACTGGAAGTGGCAGCCGTAAGGATTTATAGTGCTAAAAATACGGTTGTGGGACAGGAAAAAAACATCCAGGATGTATTAATGGAAGATTGTTATTTTACCGATCTGCAAAGGTTAGGTGTGCACATGAAGCATGCGGGAGGAGCAACCGGTGTTGGCGATGAAATGATAAACCGAAACATGAATCTTGTATTCAGAAATAATGAGTTTCACTATCTGGGAGGTACTTGTATTTTACCTACCAAAACTTATAATTGCTTAATTGAAGATAACTTGTTTGACCATCCGGGTTCAGATATTGATCCTCGCATGCCTAATAGGGGTAGTTCAGTGTGGACCTGGCGTTGTTACAACACAGTTATTCAACGTAACCGATGCATCAGTACTCGTGGATATCTTGATTCTCACGGTATTCATATCGACCACGAAAACCATAATACCTTTGTTCAATATAACTATATGGAAGATTGTGAAGGTGGTTTTGTAGAAATATTGGGCGGTAATGTGAATGCGGTGTACCGTTTTAATGTGAGTGTCAATGATGGTTGGAGAAATAATCCGGGCTGGGTAAATAGCAATCATACCCTTTGGATCAATCAGAACGCCCCGTCTGGCGAACATTTTTGTGATTATAGCTACATTTATAATAATACGGTTGTTATCGACCAACCATACAGTACAGCGATTGATATCAATGCAAAAAATACACACATATTCAACAATGTATTTTACTCCACCAATGGTTCAGGAATGGGCGCAAAACAAATGGTGGTTAAAAATAACGGTACTGAATTATATATGCGTAACAACTTATATTTTGGTGCAGTAAATCAGAGTTTTAAAAATCTGGATACAAACCCAGTAACAGGTAATCCTTTGTTCACATTAAGCGAAGAAGAAACAGTAGATAAATATCAGATTGGTGAAAATAGCCCGGCTATTGATGCGGGTGTCGCAAACCCCGGCCCTCCGATCCCGGGAGCAGGTAGTGGTATTTTTATAGATGTACCAGAGTACCCAACTGTTGATTATTATGGTAATCCTATTGATCTTTCATCAGGTACACCAAATATTGGTGCATGTAATGCTAAGATAACCGATTCGGCTGTTGGCGATTATACACATTTGCCAAAATTAAATTTTGCGCCAAATCCAACGGATGGAATAGTTAACCTAACAGGTCTGGTTAAAGAAAACCGTTATATGGTTATTGATTTGATGGGCCTAAAAGTAAGAGAGGGACGGGCTATGAATCAAATTAATGTTGAAGATCTTAAAACGGGAGTTTATTTGTTGCAGCTTGAAGGTTACCAGCCGGTCAAGTTGATAAAGAAATAAGACTTTGTAATTAAACTAATTATTCACTGAAAGACAGATTTTTGTGATACCAAAAATAGCTAATATGCACTTTACAAAAGCTTTAGTGAAAGTTTTACTGGTAATTGGTATTGTTCAACTATCGCTACAAACCAAAGCACAGCGGGTAGCCCCTGTAGGCTATGAAGAATGGATAAGTGATGATTTTAATACATTTAACAGTAGTTTATGGTCTCGTGGATTAGAGGATGATACGCCGGGTTCGGATAAAAAACTGATATGGAATAACACTACCGGAGGTTCAGGTCTTTTAAACGATAACTATGCCGGATATATTACCAATGAGGATTCCTATGTAGAGAACGGTGCGTTGATGCTTAGAAATCAGCAAAGAGTATACCAGGGAACAGATCCGGCAGCTCAGTTTAATTATACTTCCGGTTGGATTAATTCGTGTGGTAAGGTTTTGATTAATGGAACCGAACGTGGAGTTTGTCTTAAATTGAGGGCTAAATTCCCTGTTGGTAAAGAAGTATGGCCCGCTATATGGTTAGTGACAGACGCCCCTCATTGGCCTCCTGAAATTGATATCTGGGAATATTTTGGTCAGTTTTTTAATAGTACCAACAAGCAAGAGCTAATGGCTTTAAGATTTATCTATGGTCATTGGACTGATCCCACCAATGTGAAACATGAACTATTGTCTTTTGATAGTACCTATGATTTGACCCAATGGCACGAGTACAGTTGGGAGTGGACTTCAGAAGCTATGATATGGAAAATTGATGGAGATATAATAGGTACCATGACCAATGGTGTAGCAGATTCAGGAAGCTGGCCCAATAAAGTTATTCCATCAGAAGAGTGGCCAAACGAAGATTTTGCCTTGGTGATCAATAACGGTATTATGAGTACGCTTGCCGGACAGGGAGCTACTACTTATCCAAATTACCTAAGTTTAGATTGGTTGGATATTTATCGTGCCATAGAGGCACCCCTTACTACTGTGTTCGATCCTTTGGATGATCAAACAATAATGGCATTATCTTCTCCAAATGCGACAATTAGAACAAGTGAGCCAGAACAATTCGATAACGACGCAGGAAGGTTTAGCAGTACCAATACTGAGCCTGCACATATCATTTACAATGTGAATGAAATAAATGACTTTAGTATTGAATTCTGGTCCTGGCGTTGGGCAGGGGCTGGTACAATCAAGGTTTATGGCTCAGTTGATAATCAGAGCTATCAGGAAATTGAAACTAGTGTTAGCAGTACTGAAACGTTTGCGAATAGAAACTTGCTTACGATTGTTCCAGGTAGCTCAATAGCGGAAAGTGCTTACAACTATCTAAAAATAGAACTGAGTGGGAGTGATGCCAGTTGGAAGGATCAGGTAGGAAGTGTTAGCATTAAAACATACAATGAGAATGCCACAGATATTGAGGTTGTTAATTCTTTACCGGATGTTTACGTCTATCCAAATCCGGTTTCAGATCTATTGTACATGAAAGGTTTGTCCAAAGCAACATCTGTAGATGTTATTAATATAGGAGGAGTAATTGTAAAACAAGAAATGGTGATTGATCAGATAGATTTATCAGAATTGTCTCATGGTGTTTACATGTTGAATATAAAAGGATTTAATCCGGTTAGAGTAGTGAAGCAGTAAATTCTATAGAATTATACTATATCCCAATAGTTTAATGTGAATATAAAAGCTCCATGAATATCATGGGGCTTTTTGTGTTATATATGCTAATAAATCTTATCGAATAACAAGGAATAACCATAAATCCGTTAGGTTATGGCTCAACCAGGTTGGGTAAATAGACTTTGTTTATTATTGAAATTTACTTGGTTTTTTTAATAATAGGATCAGAACTTGTAAGTATCTAAATGTAGTTTAATATTTCCCTCTTTAGAGTAATACGGCCCGGCTTCTTTTATAGGACATGGCCTTTGAACACAGTTTATAGGGTTTATATTTATAGTGATTTTTTAAATCCGTATGAAAACAGAGTATTATAATTGGTTTGTGTATAATTTCTAAATAAACATAACCGTTATAACTAACCATAACGTGATGTTAAAGTAAATTATTCTTACTGATTTAGGCTTTGGTGAAGTTGGCTATAACGGACACTTAATGATTCAAGTTTCAGAACTAGATGCTCTTGCTACTAAATGGGTGGTTTAACCTGTTTTAAGGGTATACAGACCAATGTAAAGTATAACTGCTACGCGGAATGTTTTGCTGCTGTTGCTGATAATATGTGGGAGCTGTTCGTTAAAAGTTGGTTTTTATGAATGCTTAAGTGGTATACTAATTAGCTAGTTTTAAAAGTAACTACAATACCAAACAGGTTAAATTCACCTGGCTATGTGAGAAAAAGTATAGTGAACGCATTCTTTTAAGGAATACCGATGTGCCGGAATAGTTATCGTTATGGTTATGTTGGGAGGCTTTAAAGTGAAACCCCCGATAGACATGTATATCTTACCGGGGGTGAAGTTATAGGGTTGTTGGTATATTCTATTAAAAGGATTATAAACTAGCTCATTTTAATGAAGCAGTAAAACCTTTTTTGCGAGCTCATTGATTCTCACAATATACATTGTGTGTTGTTCAAAATCAAAAGGGATATAACTAGACTCATATTGACCTTGGAGCAATAAATTACCCCTAATATCCGAAATTGTAATTTTATAATCGGATATCGAATTTTCGTTTTATATAGATACCATTGTTCTCCACATTGAAAGAAAGAATGTCTGTTGTTGAAATACCATCCTCAATAATATCAGTTGGAAGTGCATACGCTTCACCATACAGATGTACTGCACCAATCTGTCCGTCCCATACATTATTGCCCCCACTTAGTTCTACTTTAAAATACTTAACGGTTTCGGGAAGCGCTTCCGTTGGCACCACCACAAATTGTTGAATGTATCCACCATTGATAACTATCGGAATTCTTTTGCATGGAATTTCAGCATATATTTCATCGTCATCAGCTATTGATTAATTTACAATTTGTTAGCGTGGCGTTTCTCAATTCCCGAAACAACTCCCGTATCAAAGCACAAAAAGAAACCTCCCAATGCAACAATCAACGGCCATCCAAAAATCCGTTTCGAATTCTCATGATTATATATTTAATATAAATTAGTAGTTGCCATCTTCCACACTTTCACACTTTTTACTTTAATGTTCTCATCTCCACTAAAAATTTTCACCTCATTACTTCTTTCCATTTCAGGATAAACAACTTGAGTAATACACGCTCTTCCGTTGGCAAATACTTCAATAATAGCATTATCAATAAAAATATCTAATTGCAGTGTTTCGCCATTCTTTAGCTCAAAAGGAACCCTCTGTTCTGACACCTCATCTACAAATTCTTCGAGGCTAGGTTTCCTTATGCAGTAAGCAGGCATCTTTACAGGGCCATTTTTTGATGAATTGATAAAATCGATAACTATCTCTTTATGAATAGGATCGTACTTAATGACAGTCTCTTCTTTACCATCTGGCGAACAGAATACTTTAACACCGTATTCCGACTTGTTACCTCCATTAAATTCTGCCTTAATCTCAAGTGATTTTCCTTTGATATCCAGTGTACTAATTTGATTTGATGCTAGAGAGATATTTTTTTCACTAATACCATCAAGCCGTAATTTCTTAACCTCTTCGGGTGGATTAATAAGCAGATCTCCTTTATTAGAGAGAGAAAGAACACGTGGCATACTCATAACTCCACCCCATCCTTTATTCTCCAAATGTTTGGGTTTACGTTCTAATACCCACCCCCAGATAATGTTGCGGCCTTTGTCATCCTTCAGCTCTTCTGGTGCAAAAAAGGTTCCTCCGGGCCAATTCATTCGTCCGTGTTTTTCAACGATAAACTCATCACTTTTAAAATCGCCAATATAGTACTGAGAACCAAAATTATGACTAATAAACAGCAACATCTTTTTATCTCCTATCTGAAAGAAATCAGGACAGGAAAGATCCTCAAAATCATAACGCATCCTGTTATTTTGATCAATAAGATCGCCAAGATAATCCCATTTAATCATATCTTTTGATTTGAAGAATCCGGCAGGATTACCACCTGATATCTGGTAGTAGTAATCGGCATCTTTATCGTACCAACCTTCCGGGTCCCAGGCTCTGTATTTTCCATGCATGGGGTCACCCTTAATCGGTGTTTTAAGAACAGGGTTTCCTTCAAATTTAATCCAGTTTTTAAGATCCTCATCTGTTGAGTAAGCCACTAAATTTGTAGAAGATCCTTGTCCATGATACATAATATAAGGAACGCCCTCTTTACTTAAAAATGCCCCACCACTAAAAATACCTTTTTCTATATCTCCATCCCTTACATCTAGCATATCAGGATACAAATTCCAATGGAATAGATCGGTGCTTACTGCATGACCCCAAAAGTGCTCCTCTTTTCCATTTTTTAAGGCTTGATAGATAAATCCAAGATGATATTTCCCTTTCCAGAAAATGCCCCCATTCGGATCGAATGGATAGGCTCTACCTTCCGGAGCAACAAAATGCCATGAGGGTCGATGGGGATCAGAATGAATAAGAGTTCTTAGCGTTCTTGCATTAACGATCATCTCATTCGTTACTTTATTCTGTGCCAGAAGAGTAGTAGCAGAAAAAATCAAGCAAATAATAATTAGTTTTTCTCTCATATCAATTAATTTTTAAATATACAATTATAAATTCTTCTCAGTTTAATGTCCGCTAATGGTTTTTGTATGTTTAGTGCGGGATTAGAAGTACAAAACTTTCAGCTCGCGCACGGAGCCAATTCGTTTATTCAATATTTCATGTTTTGTGTCAATCGTCAAAGACGAATTGGCGGTGCCATCTACAACGAGCCGCAGCCAAAAAAAAACCGCTGAAACCCGCATTACATATGATACTTTATTATGGGCTGGGTTTTTTCTACACAGTATTTATTTATGCTTTGATTAGGCTATAGATGCATTAAATTGACTACTGGTTTAGGCTACTTAATGTGTATTAAACTTTTTTTCAATTTCTTCCAGTGATTTTCCTTTGGTTTCGGGTACCATCATTTTTACCCAAATCAATTGTAATATCATCATTACGCAGTAAAATAAGAATATATATCCTGCATCGAAAGCCTTTATGGCCATAGGGAATAGTAATGTTAATAGGGCCGCAAAAATCCAGTGGGTAAAACTACCCAGTGACTGCCCTGCCGCACGGTGTTCGTTGGGGAATATTTCTGAGATAAATACCCAGATGACTGTTCCCTGACCAATGGCATGCGCTGCAATAAATAGTATAAT
This sequence comes from Labilibacter sediminis, assembly GCF_005877885.1. Taxonomy (GTDB): domain Bacteria; phylum Bacteroidota; class Bacteroidia; order Bacteroidales; family Marinilabiliaceae; genus Saccharicrinis; species Saccharicrinis sediminis. The sequence continues at coordinate 208,701 of NZ_VCHY01000001.1, read as the reverse complement.
ACAGATGAGCACCAACCAACTGGTACTCCCAAGTAAGTAGGCAGAATCAGCTTTTGCCTTTTGGGCTATCTGCTTTATTTCTGGTAGTGTCGCTTGTTCGCTTATCGCAATACTTTGCCCTTTATAGCTATCGGCTGTGGATGCCTTTTGTAAGGCTTGTCTGGCGCTTTCAAAATCAGTGATGATGCGTTGCTTTTCCTTCTCGGAATGGAAAGTCTTGGTGTTTTCAATTTGAATGAGTTGGGTGGAACTGCTTTCCAAATCAATAGCGCTTGAAACGACTTTGAACTCCGTGATGCTCAAAAAAGCAATGGCACAAATACCCAGAGAAAGAATATAGCCCAAGGAGCCGATATAGAGTAGCATTCTACGTCCTAATTTATCAATGAGCCATAGTCCTACAAAGGTAAATATGAGATTGGTTACCCCAAGGCTGATAGAAGCTGCAAGGGTGTCACTGATTCCTGCTAGGTCGAGCAAGCGAGGTGCAAAATACAGGATGATATTGATACCCGATAGTTGATTGAATAAGGCAATGATAAAAGCCAGTAGGATAGGGGTGGATAGACGCTTGGTCCAAAACGGTGTTTTCTTGGTTTTCTCATCCCTAGTACTACTCACCTCACTAACGAGAGAGTCGACCTCAGCATCGGTCATGTGTGGGTTTATTCTGCGAAAGACTTCTGCTCCTTCTTCCTTTTTGTTGGCATGGGTAATAAGCCAACGTGGGCTTTCGGGCAGTGTGAAAGCTATCAACGCATAAATTAGTGCGGGCACAGCTTCAATCCCAAGCATCCAACGCCAAGCTATTGTTTCGGGTATTAACGAACCGATTAAGTAATTAGAGAAGAAAGCAACTAAAATACCAAATACGATATTGAACTGAAACATGCCTGCTAGTTTCCCTCGGCTCTTGGCCGGCGCTATTTCCGATATAAAAAGGGGGGCTACAATGGTTGACACACCTACGCCCAAACCACCTATTAAGCGGGCAAATATAAAGGTATATACATCATTGGAGAAAGCCGAGCCTAGAGCCGACACAAGGTATAAAATACCAATGCTAATCAAAGTCTTCCTACGCCCATACTTAGCCGTGGGGTAAGCCCCCAGTAATGAGCCGATAACGGTACCCCATAGTGCTGCACTTGAAGCCCAGCCGTGCATGCTGCCACTCAGTGACCATAGGTTTTGTATGTGTTTTTCTGCTCCTGAAATGACCACGGTGTCAAAGCCAAATAGGAAACCTGCCAGAGCAGCTGTTATGGACCAAATAATGAGTTGTGAGTTCTTCATTCGTTAATTGAATTAGTGTTTATAGCTTCAGAAATTTGCTTTCTAAGCATTGTGTTTTGCTCTGCAATGAGATGATATACATGCCATCGATATAACTTGCTACATTAATGGTGTGAATGGCTTGGCACGATACATTAATAGCTTCTTTATTAATTAGTTTTCCTGACATAGAGTGTATCGTGACAATTGTATTACCAAAGGCTTCGGGTATCTCAAAACTGAATGACGAGTCCGTGGGCGAAGGAAAAACAGTAAACTCTGTTTTTTCCTGAATATCCTCCGCAATAGAGGATGATCCTTCACTGCCTTGTGCAGTAATGGAAATGCTTCCGATCTGGTCTTTCCACCATTCATCGGCTTCTGATAATTCAATTTTTAGATAATCAGTGTTCTCAGAAATGATACCAGTAGGGCTTATGGTCTTGAAGTGATGGCTACCCCCCGGGTCTTCTGAGTTCATATCTAGGGGAATTTCTTGATAAGTGATGTCGTCGGCAGAACCGTATACCTTTAATGCGGCTGCTCCCGTCCATTTCCAGTTCCAAAACTCAATAGTAAAATCCGTGATGTCATGAACCTTGTAGATCAGAGAAGCTGTAGTAGGGTTATTCCCAGCTCTTCTGCTACGTCCTGCATCATTATTGAAAGAGGTGGCATTATCAGTGCTAATAGCCATATTTTCAGCCCGGTAAATAAGGTTAAGATTGTCCATAGGGTCGTACATTGAGCCATCGCTGTTAGGGCGGTCTTTTTTTGTTGCCTCAAAGTAATCATGTTCCAGGCTAGTACCCGCAGATGATGGGTTCTTATCACCTGTCACTACAATCTTTATAGTATGGCTGCCATCACCTAATTCATCTTTACTAAACAAAGCTGTCACTACACGGCCAGTACCGTAGCAATCGATATTACCTTCTAATACCTCATCGATGTATACATTTGCAAAGCCGAGGTCCGTATTCTTCAAACCATACCACGCTATCGAGTTACCTTCAAATGTGCATTCCAGAGATGCATCTTTTGTTCCTGATACGGTACACGTTCCCTTGTAATAAAGGCTTTCATTACTTTGCCACCAGCCTCTACTATAGCTCTTTGGGCTATCTCTATCATCAATAATTGTTTCTGAACTGGCATTTTTTGGTCCCTCAATTTCGCCTGGCCAGATGCGGCCTACTTCATTGAAAGTGAGAGATACTAGTTTGGTATTGCCTCCCTCTGAAAATAGTGCAAGGGAACTTTCATTAGGTGTAAAAGCAAACTGTTGAGTGAAAGAAAATACCCCCTCGTTGGCAAACACTTCCAACATGGCCCAGTCTACCAATATTCGAATTTTTATACGCTGGTTGCTGTCTGGCAGTAAGGATTTTTCCAAAAGCTCTTTGCTTGAGGTATCATACTTAATAATCTTATTTGCGATTTTGAAACCAAAGCTTGTTGCTGTTGTTTCATTCAAGTCAAACTCAGCCGTCAGATCAAATGTTTTGGATTGTACCGACGATAGGATATTCTCACCTGGCTCAATCACTAGTGCTTCTTTGCTGATGGTATTGGTATAGAGGTCTTCTATCTGGCTAATAGGGGTACGAGTAACTTTTATTTTTCCCGCATCGGTCTTGAGGCCTAGACTGACAGGAAAAGTAGCGTTGCGCTCCCAGATGGTTTCGCCCACACCGCCGTTCCAGCGGTCCATCCATGCTATTTGAATAATGCGTGGGTCATCATTGGGCAAACCACCCATAGGAAAGGTCTGTGCGGCATAAAAGTCAGGGCCCACATCCATTATTAATGCCTCTTGATCTGTAGTGAAGGTATTACCATCAAATTGCCCCACTAGGTAAGAGCCTTTGGCATCATACAATAACCATTTCATATTGTTTGCGTTACCGTCTACTGGCAGTTCTATCAAGTCAGGGCATTCATAGCCAAATTTGATGGTGCTTAGAAAATCCCAGTTGATTAAATCAGCCGAGCCATAAAAGGAAGTGGTATTCTCGTCGTTATTACTTTTTTCGTAGATGGCGAGTACCCATTTAGATGAGGCTTCGTGCCATAATACACAAGGGTCACGGGGTACTGCACCCGTAGTGGGATGAGCTACTGGGTTACCCGGATAGTCGTGCCATGTTTCACCCACATCGTTGCTCCAAGCTAAGCAAGTACCTACGCCTGTGCCCGTGTAAATGGCTATGATGGCTTCTTTGTCCGATCCTGTGATGGCTTTTGCGGTTTGTCCTGATACCACCACAGCACTGCCTGAGTAGATTTCATTACCGCTTACATTCTGCACTGCTCCCTCTATGAAAGTTTGCTTGGGCACTAACGCCACTCCTTTGTCCTCCCAGTGTAATAAATCAGTACTGGTGGCATATCCGCCATGTCTTTTGGACTTACCCCACTGATATATCATGTGGTATTTTCCACCTTGATAGACTAAGCCATTGATGTCATTCATCCATTCGCTCTGAGGACTAAAATGAAACTGTCCTCGGTAATACTCAGAATAATCAGTCTCGTGGGTGTGGGGGTTTATTTGAGCTGTTGCACTTACTGATAACAGTAGGGCTGGTATTAAAATCAGCCAATTTTTAAGATTTAAAGTAGTTCTCATTTTTTTGAATGTTTATTATAGAGTGATGTTATGGTTTTTATTGTATTATATGAAAATAGCTTTTATTTCTTTTGGTAGTTGCGGAGTGGCCCCTTCTTGCGTTACTAAATAAGCACCTACTTCTATAGCTTTATCCAGCGCCTCCTGTATAGAGAAGCCCTTGATGAGAGCGGTCATAAGTGAAGCCAGGAAAGCATCGCCTGCGCCTATGGTATCTCTAACGACTTTGGCCTTGATGCCTTGGTGGTTATAATAAGTATCCTCCCAAAGGATAGCTGCTCCCTTGTCACCTCGCGTCAGGCATACGACACTGAGGTCATATCTTTCCTTTAGCCAGCGCATAGCCTCTTCGTCGCTGCTAAAAGCTTTCCCATTCCAAGCACTGATAATGATTATCTCTTCGTCATTTACTTTTACGAAATCAGCTTTCTTAATCAATGGCTCTACCACTTCTTGTAGGTCATATGGTGCACGTAAGTTAACATCTAAGACGAAGAACTTCACATCAGCCATAAGCTCAAGAAGTGTCTTGCGACTCATGCTATTTCTGGCAACCAAAGAACCACTTATCAGGATGTCTGTTTGCTTCGCTAACTCCCTTAGTTTAGGAGTGAGTTTTATATTATCCCAAGCCGCCGGACTGCAGATATCATAGCTTGCATTGTTATTATCATCCAGCATGACTTTGACGATGCCTGTGTCGTAGCTTTCGTCTACTTGTATAGGGGGCGTATGTAAGCCCTTTGAGCTAATAAAATCGAGCATCTGCTGGCCTCTTTTATCATGGCCTACTTTAGTAGCAAAGGCAGCTGATACACCCAGTTGATTTAAGTGAATAGCTACATTCATAGGCGCTCCACCAGCTTTGTCACCAGAGGGAAGGCAATCCCAAAGGCATTCGCCAAAACAAAGGATTTTCTTATTGAAAATTCGATCTATCATAAGTTTTGTTTGTTTTTCATTTGTACTGCAATACGTCCATTAATTTTATACTTTTGTTTTTTATTTTGATATAGTGCAGTTGAGATGAGGTTGTCAATTGTTTGTCAAAGATGAATGAATTCTATTTGTTTTTAGAGGTATATTCATTCAATAGAGTGTAATATTCATTCAAAGTGTTGCAATAATAATGATGATTAAAATATCTACTTGTCGAAATATTCTTCTGTTATTGAGTTTATTAGTGATTTATTCATGTGTCCCCAAAGAGCCTGAGTATGATTATACCATTGCTTTTTCACAATGTACGATGGATGATTCGTGGCGTGAGCAGATGCTTATGGAAATGAACCGTGAACTATCCTTAGTTAAGGATAAAAAGATCAACTTTATAGTGCGTAATGCAGACGGCAGCAATGCGAAGCAGCAAAAAGATGTTGACTTTTTTACAGACATGGGTGTTGATTTATTAATTGTCAGTCCACACGAATCTGCTCCTCTGGTTGACCATTTAAACAGGACTTATCAAGAAGACATTCCAATCATTGTAATTGATCGCAAAATAAATTCTGATAATTACACGACCTATATTAGTGCCAATAATCATGCTCTAGGGATGAAAGTAGGGAATGAAGTTGTGAGGGCCATAAAAGAGGGCCATATAGTAGAAATAAAAGGGCTCGAAGGTTCATCGCCCTGCATGGAGCGTGCTAGTGGTTTTCATGATATAATATCAGCCAATAGGGCTTTTGCAATTAGTAGTCTTGATGGCGACTGGACGGAGCAGAGTGCTATAGATCTAGTGAACTCTAATGCTGAACTGTTTGATAGTTGCCAAGCCATCTTTGCCCACAATGACTATATGGCACGAGGCGCACTAATGGCATTGAAGAAATTAAGTAAGGAGATACCCATTTTTGGAATTGATGGATTATATGGAAAGAATCTAGGCATAGACCTTGTGCGCAAGGGACATTTGATGGCCAGTTTTTCTTATCCTACTGGTGGTGATAAAGCGATACAAGTGGCACTCCAGCTGCTAGCAGGAGAACAGGTAGCAAGATATATAGAATTGCCAAGCATTACCATCAATCACACCAATGCGGAGGATATATATACCCAGGCTACGGAGCTCTATCATCAATCTCTGAAATTAGACCATCAGATTCAAGTGGTTGATGACCTGATTATAAAAATTGGAACACGCGAAAGACAACTTATAAAAACAATTGTCTTTGCTTTGTTAATCATCATAGTAGTGACTCTGTATTCCATTAAATGGTACGTTTTGGGTCAGCGACAAAAGAAGGATTACGCTTCTTTTTTGGAAAAGTTAGACACCGAAAAACGCCATGGTGATGCACAGCCTTCTTTAGAGCCAATGAGGTCTATTGTTTCTACTGAGATAATTGAAGGGGCTGATTGGCTTAAAGATGTCACCTGTTATATTGAAGAAAACTACATGAATCCGGACCTTAAAGTAGACAATATTGCGACCGAATTCAATATGAGTAATTCCACATTTTACCGTAAGATAAAGGCAGTTTCGGGCTATAGCGCTATTCAGATTATTCAAAATGTCCGCTTAGAAAATGCTGCCGTGCAACTGTGGGGAACGAATAATAAGATTGATAGCATCGCCTTCGATGTAGGTTTCTCTGATTCAAAATACTTCAGTAAGTGCTTCTCCAAGAAATATGGTAAATCTCCTAGTGTGTTTCGGAAAAGTAAGGTTTGATAGATTTATATAAGTTAGCTAAGTACATGACAGAAACTTAACAACATCTATAACATCCTTACTTTTAGCGTTTGCTGAACGCTTCAAATCAGATGAAGATTGCTTGGAATATTTGGCATATATGAAATGCTCAGAAGAGTATACTTGTTTAAAATGTGGTCATTCTGCAAGTCAGAAGAGAAGTAATTGTTCTAGAATTTGTAATAAGTGTAGCCATATAGAATCAGCTACAGCTAATACTTTGTTCCACAAAGTTAAATTTGGAATACGAAAAGCCTTTTTTGTATGTTTTGAAATGACAACTACAACCAAGAGTCTATCTGCCAGTAACACAGCTCAACTATTAGTACTGTTTATTGTTTCATATCCGAAATATGGCATGAGAATACTGAGAAGAAATCAAGATCATAAAGAATAAAGCAATGGTATGTGAATAATTAAAAAGTTGGTATGATTTTTTCAAAAAAAGCGAGTTTAGGTAAAATGTGGTTAATGTTAGTTAAGATGGGGTCAGTTTCTGAGAGTATAAAGGTTTAAGTTTACAAAGAAAAAAGCAAGCGGCATAATCGTAGCAGTAATGACCCACAAGGAGGCGACTCCATATTGTCCTGAAAGAGTGGAAGGGGCTAATCCCATTAGCTATATAAATGGAAATGAACCTACTTTTAGTATACATCACGGTGATGCTGATTGTACTGTGTCCAGTTATTAAAGTCAAATTCTTCACGAAGTACTTCGCACAAATGAGCAAAGTTCTCAGCTTACTATATATCCGGGTGGGAGACATGGTAGTTTTACTAATTCGGAGGTGCAGGAATAGATGCTTGAATTCTTTGATAGTAAATTAAATAATAGTTGTTCAGATGTTGGTGTAGATGACATGGTAGAAGTATCCGCCAATGTTAAGGTATATCCAAATCCAGAATGTGATTATTTAACGTTTAGTTGCGTTGGTAATGAACACTACAATTTAATAGTTAGCAATATTTAAGGACAAATACTATTTGAGGAGTTTGATGTTCAGGATGGACAATCTATCTGTTTTTTTTAGAGTAATACCAATTTCATTTTGAACTGAGCTTTAAATTATATTGAATATTTAGGGTTTAGTCAAGGCGAAAAATTGAGACATAGCCTTAGCTACGACGATATTTTTTAACGAAGAATAAAGTCTAAAGAACAAAATAATAAGGCTCATTTCAATGTGATATTGGTATAATCACCCGGGATGTATTTCTTAAGGTTTGAAAACGATAAAAATATAGTCTCAATCATTAAAGTTTCTAAAACTATATAATAGATTGATCATGTCGAGTGCGATATATCAACTTCTATAACTGAAATCATCTGCATTTAGCTAATAAAGGATAAGTAATAGATAATATCAGTGCAGTTTATTTAAGGTTTAAGATTTAACTTTCCACTGAAAATTAAACACGAATAAATGATGAAACTCTTAAGTATTAAACGTATAAACATATGTGTTATCTTTCTAATAGGCTTGCTATCTCAGACTATTCTTGGGCAAACTAATTATTATTTAAGCAATTCAACTGGTGCTGATCGTAATGATGGTAGCATTCAACGTCCATTCAAATCCTTAATTAAAATCAGTGATATAGTTTTAAATCCGGGTGATACGGTGTTCTTTAAGAAAGGAGACCGCTTTGATGGACGTTTAAGAGTGAACGGCTCCGGAACGGAAGCTAAACCCATCGTGATAACTTCTTACGGCAAGGGTACTAAGCCTACCATAACCGGGTTGGTTGATAGTAATATAGGTGATTATATGGCAGCCATTTTAGTTGAAAATAATGAGCACATTGTTTTTGAGGATTTGGATGTACAGAATAACAGACGTTATGCGCCGGTAGTTGAGGGACAAGATCAATATAGAGCAATGAGTGACTCTGCAAAATCTTATGGTATTCATATTTTGAATTCAGAAAATGGAACCATGCACAACTTTACATTTCGAAACCTAACCATTCGCAATGTATATTCTGTGAAAACGGTAAAAGCATCCAATCAAAAAGCTTTTAATGCCTTTACACCTGCAGGTATAAAGATTGAAGCGACCCGAAATACCAGGGAAAAGACAGGTACTGTCAACGGAGTTTTAGTTGAGAATTGTCTGTTCGTGAATCTGCAACGATTAGGGATTCATATTAAGCATAATTCGGGGATGAATAATGGCGGTAACGATAGTATCAACCGGATCATGAATATTGTGGTTCGTAACAATGAGTTTCAACACAACGGAGGTACCTGTGTGCTACCTATTTGTACTTATAATTGCTTAATAGAAAACAACATGTTCTACTATCCGGGTTCACGCATAGATACGCGAATGCCCGGAAGAGGTAGCTCGGTTTGGCCATGGTACTGTGTGAATACTGTTATTCAAAATAATCATTGTTTGCATATACGGGGTATTTGGGATTCGCATGGTATTCATATCGATCATACCAATCATAACACCTTTGTACAGTACAACTATATGGAAGACTGCGAAGGAGGTTTTGTAGAAATTTTGGGAGGAAATAACAATGCGGTGTATCGCTACAATGTGAGTGTAAATGATGGATGGCGTAACGACCCTAATTGGCGAAATGGAAACCATACCATCTGGATAACTAAAGAAGCTCACGGACATAAAACGGATAGTGTGTATGTATACAACAATACCGTTTTTATGAATAGGGAATATAGTACTGCCATTGATGCCGTAGCCGAAAATATTTACATCTACAATAATATTTTTCACGCTACTAAGGGGGATGTTGGTAAGAAACAGACTGTACTCAATGGCAAAGAGTCACTATTTGTAAGCAATAATCTTTTTAGTGGTGATTATAGTGCGAAGTTTACAAATACAGATAAAAAACCTGTGATGAGTAATCCAATGTTTTCAAATGAGGGAATAAGCAGTCCGTTGGGTTATCAGCTTACGGCAAATAGTTCTGCCATTAATGCGGGAGTGGCTCAACAAGTACCAGCGGTTCCTCTTGCAGGGAAAGGGATTTTTAAGCATATACCTCCTTACCCTGTTGTTGACTACTTTGGTAATGTATTAAGTACCAACCCTGATAGCGTAAACATTGGAGCGTGTGATGCAAAAAACGGAGAAATCATTACTCAGGAAAAAATAATAGTTACAGGCCTTATACAATACTTATCTGATATGAGCCTAAGAAAAGGTAGGGAAACGCAACTGTTTGCCAGTGTAATACCTGCAAATGCAGATAATAAAACGCTTATATGGAAGAGCTTAAATCCTTCCGTTGCAACAGTTTCAAATGGCTTGGTTAAAGGGTTATCAGGTGGAACTGCAAAAATTATAGTTGAATCAGAGGATGGCAATTTTATTGATGCAGTAACCATTAATGTGCTGGATTAAGCCTTAAAATAGTCTGATAAAACAAGTTGGCTAATTAAATCTTTTTTTTAAGCAGTAATATATTGATAATTTTAAATGATGGTTTTCTGATGAAAATCTAACCCAGGCAACGCACACTTTTGAGTTAAATCGTACACCTGAAATTTATTGGAATATAGATTTTGGACAGTGTGGTTTGGGTAATGCCAGTTGTGGAGCAGAAGTGGCTTTGCCACAGTATCACATAACACCTGAAGTTATCAGGTTTGGTTTTTCCATTGTAACATTGAAACATCGTTAAATTAAATTATAATATTAGATAGAAATGAATATATTAAAACCAGTACTTTATTTTATGGCCTTTTTGTTGGTTGTAGGATGTACAAAAAAATCTTCAACAGATAAAAGCCAATCGGCTACGCAAGATAAGCCAAACATTATTTTAATCGTCACAGACGATCAGGGATGGGCGGATGTAGGTTATCAGGGAGCTACAGATATTCCTACTCCTTATTTGGATAAGTTAGCTACTGAAGGAATTCAATTTAGCAGTGGCTATGTGAGTCACCCATACTGTGCTCCTTCCAGAGCAGGAATTTTAACAGGTTGTTATCAGGCGCATTTTGGTTTTAATAATAATCCGCCACACGTAAAATCTGATACGGTGGGCGTTTCGTTGGATAAAATCTTTTTGCCAGAAGTATTAAAGGCCAATGGTTATAAAACTTGTGCAATTGGAAAATGGCACTTAGGCGACCATGAGGTGTTTTCTCCTCGCAGCAGAGGATTTGACCATTGGTTTGGTTTTTCGGCTGGGGCTTTTGACTACTGGGGAAAACCTAAAAAGTTCACGGGAGAAGGAGAACATTATAACTACATCATGCGAAATGATGAAGTGGTAAAGAAAGAGGAGATTTCTTATCTCACTGATGACTTTACCCATGAGGCCATCGATTTCGTTTCCAAAAACCAGGAGGATCCATTCTTTTTGTATCTCGCCTACAATGCACCCCATTCGCCCGATCAGGTAACATCCGAATACCTGAAACTCACTGAGTATATTGAATATGGCGACCGTAGTATTTATGCGGCCATGGTAGCTTCCATTGATAAAAATGTTCAAAAGTTGGATGAACAGTTAATAGACTTAGGGCTCAAGGAAAACACTATCATTATATTTCTTAGCGATAATGGGGGACGACCTACTCTGGCGGATAACAGACCGTTTAGAGGACATAAAGGGATGGTGTTTGAAGGAGGTATTCGTGTTCCGTTTTTTGTCAATTGCCCTAAAAGGTTTTCGGCGCAAAAATATGAGCAGTCGATTATATCCCTTGATTTGTTCCCGACTATTTTAAACTGGTGTAATATTCAACAATCCGATTCATTGATAACAGACGGGGTTGATTTGAACTCTTATCTGAGTCATCCGGAAAAGAAGATAGAACGAACCTTATTTTGGATGAGTGGATTTGATGATGAATATGCAGTGAGAAAGGGTAGATATAAACTGGTGTATGCAGGACTAACCAAAGGAAAGAGTTTCTTGTTTGATGTGGTTAATGATCCCGGTGAGCGTAATGATCTGTCTGAAAGGAAACCGGAAATAAAAGCGGAATTACAGGCTGAATTCGACCAATGGGTCAAAAACAGAGAAGTAACCCAATGGGAAGACTGGCATGTAATTAAAAGTAAGGAACGCACCGAAAAGTGGAATAAGATTAGAAGGAAAGCAGCTTCTGGCGAAAAGCATGAGGAATGAGTTGAAAGTTTATAAAGTTCTATATCGGTTGCAGATTACTCATAGCTCGCTTATCAACTCACTTCTTTTGGCTGTTAGTAGTTTTCAATAAGATGAAAAGTGCCTGCAAGCCACTATAGCGAAAACTATTATAATACACTACTTTTAAAATATAGTGTATATGAGAAGAGTTTCAGGCCTTAATTGAAATTGTTAGATAAGTGTAAAAATAAACCCATAATGGCTATAAAAAATATAATAATTGCAGTAACTATTTTTGTTTTTATGAGTTGCACGCAGCAACAATCCGGTTTTACACCCGGTGAAATATGGAAGGACGACAAAGGGGTTCATATCAACGCTCATGGGGGTGGAGTATTGTTTCATAACAATGTTTATTATTGGTACGGTGAGCATAAGATTGAAGGAAAAGCAGGTAATAAAGCCGAGGTTGGTGTTCATTGCTATTCGTCAACAAACCTTACTGATTGGAAAGATGAAGGTATTGCTTTGGAAGTAATTAAAAACGATACACTTCATGATATTACAGCAGGCTGTGTGTTGGAACGTCCTAAAGTGATATACAATGCAAAAACAGATAAGTTTGTGATGTGGTTTCATCTTGAACTTAAAGGGCAAGGATATAAAGCAGCTCGTTCCGGTGTAGCAATTAGCGATAAGGCAACAGGACCATATACTTTTGTCAAAAGCTTTCGTCCCAATGCCGGTATGTGGCCTATAAATGTACAAGATTTGCATAAAGCACCAATAGCTCCCGAAGTAAAAAATGAGTATTGTGGAGGTAAGGGGTGTTTGCCCGCTCACCCTGATTCTATAAATTTATTGGGTAGAGATTTTGAAGGTGGTCAAATGGCCAGAGATCAAAATCTTTTTGTGGATGATGATGGAAAGGCATATCATATTTATTCTTCAGAAGAAAACAGCACTTTGCATATATCTCAGCTAAGCGATGATTTTTTATCCGAATCAGGAAATTTCATCCGCATCTTTTCTGAACGATATATGGAAGCACCGGCTTTATTTAAAAGAAATGGCATGTATTATTTAATCGCTTCCGATTGCACAGGATGGGCGCCAAATGCCGCACGTTCTGCTTGGGCTCCTAACATCTTTGGGCCATGGACGGAACTCGACAATCCTTGTGTTGGGGAAGAAGCAGAACTGACTTTCCGTTCTCAAAGCACTTATGTAATTCCAGTTCAGGGGAAGAAAGATGCCTTTATTTATATGGGTGACAGGTGGATGCCTGAGAATGCTATTGATGGCCGCTATATTTGGCTGCCTATTGAGTTTGAAGAGGATAAACCGATTATTAAATGGATGGAAAAATGGGATATGTCGGTGTTTGATGAATAAGGTATGTTTTTTACTCAATAATAGTACTTAAAATGCGCTGATTTAAATTGATTAAAGATGATAAGAAAACAACTGTTTTTTCTGATTGTAATTGCATTTGGTATGAATGCTTTTGGGCAATCAAAACAACTTGCATACAAAGAAAAGGATAAACTTTATCCAACAAAAGAAATTACTTCTCGTTACCATAATGATTGGACGAAAGGTCATTACAAAAAACGAATAAAGGATTTTAAGAACGAACCTTTGGAGTTTGGGGATATTGTATTTATTGGAAATAGTATTACAGAACAAGGTGGAAGTTGGACTAATAGATTTAAAATAGATCATATTCGAAACCGCGGAATTGCAGGTGATGTATCAGATGGTGTATTAAAGCGCCTTAATGAAATAGTTTATTTTAAACCCAAAGCAGTATTTATACTTATAGGTGTAAATGATTTATCTAACATCCATCACGAAGAAGCTAAAAGGAAATTTCAATATGATAAAATTGTTCCTTCAACGGATTATGTTGGAAAAAATATATTAAAAATTGCAAAAATAATTCATCATAAATCTCCGGATACGAAAATCTTTGTGCGGACAGTTTTACCTACTCGCAGAGGGTATTTGAAAGCAGATATTATATCTGTAAATAAAGTGATTAAAAAAAATGAAGTTAAAGGATATTATCAGGTGGTTGATTTGTACAGCCAATTTGTTGATTCAAATGGTGATTTGCAAAAATGCCTGACCACCGATGGCGTTCATTTGAATGATAAAGGTTATGAAAGGTGGGTTGAAATAGAAGAAAAACTAGTTAAGGAATTGTAGGCTATCGATGAATTAGATAGGTAGCAACTATCGTTTACAGAAACTAATTACATGTAATATTACTTTGTTTAGTAGAGTGCATTAATAACAGATTAAAAATGAAAATAGACATGTTTAAAATTCAAAGAACAATTATTATTTGTATTATCTTGATTAGTGCTTTGAGTACAAATGCTCAGACTATTCACATTAATACCAATAACATGTCATTAGTATACAATGTGAGTAATAGTAAACTCTATCAGTTGCATTTTGGCCCTGTTTTATCATCTCTTAAAGGGATTGAATATACAGGATTAATATACAATGAGGCATATCCCTCATTTGGCAACGGACAATCAGACGAGGTAGCTCTTATCGCAACTCATGCCGATGGATCGATAGCAACCGATTTAGTATATAAAAAACATACTCAAACCACAAGTGACAACATTCAAACAACCACAATTCAATTACAAGATGAAAGAAAACCGTTTTATGTGGAGTTGAATTTTAAAGCCTACCAAAAGGAAAATGTTATTGAGCAATGGGTTAAAATACATCATAAGGATAAAGGAAACATTCGTTTGGAGCAATTTGCATCTTCAGCAATTGGCTTTAAAGCCGAAAGCTATTATCTAACCCATTTCTATGGAGGATGGGCAAAAGAAATGATGATGGTCGAAGAGCAGCTTACGAATGGCACCAAGTGTATTGAGACCAAGAGAGGTGTGCGTTCTACAGAATATGAAAATCCATCATTTATATTATCCTTAAATCAAAAGGCTCAGGAAAATAATGGTGAGGTTTATATGGGAGCCTTGGCGTGGTCGGGCAATTTTAAGTTTGGTTTTCAGGTCGATGATCAGGAGCGGTGTCAAATGATAGCAGGAATAAACCCTTTTGCTTCCGATTACTTGATTTCTAGTTCTGATACTTTTCTTACTCCAAGAATGATATTGACCTACAGCAACTCCGGAAAAAATGCTGCTTCAATAAATTTGCATCGCTGGTCTCGTAAATACAACCTAAGAGACGGCGATCAAAGGCGTCCTGTCGTTTTAAATAGTTGGGAAGGAGCATATTTTGATTTCGATGAAACTAAAATAAAAAACATGATGGATGGGGCATCAGAAATGGGAGTTGAAATGTTTGTTCTTGATGATGGTTGGTTCGGTAATAAATATCCCCGTAACAGTGATAAGGCTGGATTAGGCGATTGGCAGGTAAATAAAAAAAAATTACCCAATGGCATTGGCAGTTTGATTGATCATGCTGAAAGCAAGGGCTTGAAATTCGGTATTTGGGTAGAACCTGAAATGGTAAATCCTAAAAGTGAATTGGCCGAGAATCATCCTGATTGGATAATTCAACGTATGAACGGAAGAGAGATGCTACTTGAGCGAAATCAACTTCTATTAGATTTGTCAAATCCCAAGGTACAGGATTTTGTATTTAATGTTGTTCATAAGCTGTTGGTTGAAAATCCGCGGATAGCATATATCAAATGGGATGCTAATAGACATCTGCAAAATTTTGGATCTACTTACCTTGAAACTAACCAGCAATCTCATCTCTGGATCGATTATACAAAGGGATTAGGATCGGTTATCGAACGACTAACGACAAAACATCCCCAGGTTATTTTTCAGGCTTGTGCTTCGGGAGGAGGAAGAGTTGACTTTGGAGCACTAAAGTATATGCACGAATTTTGGGCAAGCGATAACACTGACGCTTATGACCGCCTATTTATCCAATGGGGAACAAATCATATTTATCCGCCTATTGCAACAGGCGCACATATTGTTAAATCACCAGGACATCAAACCCGTCGCCAAATCCCGTTAAAGTTCAGATGCGACGTGGCAATGGGCGGTCGATTAGGATTAGAATTACAACCGAGCAATTTAAAGAAAGAGGACATCCTTTTTACAAAATCAGTTATAGATTCATATAAGAAATACCGTCACATCATTCAATTTGGCGATTTGTACCGCCTGCAATCTCCATACGACAATGATGGATTTGCATCTATAAAATATGTAACTCAAAATAAAAATGAAGCCATAGCAATGGTGTACAGTCATGAGTTTCATCGTAGAAACGAACGCAATTTGTTAAAGTTAAAGGGGCTGGATGAAAATGGCATTTATAGAGTTGTTGAAATCAATAAAATATCTAAAAAATCCACTGTTGATTGTGAAGGAATGGAAATTTCCGGTTCAATTTTAATGAATACAGGTATAAAAGTAGATTTAAAAAAACCGTACACTAGTTTAGTTTTATATTTAGAAAAGATCGAGAACTAATACCAAATGTATTATGGAATACACTGCCGTTAGCATATAAAACACATAGTTTATGTCCAAACAAAAAGATAGCAGAAGATTATTTCTAAAAAAAGCATTGACAGCAAGTGCAGGTACAGCCATTGTTCCTGCTATGCTTAAGGCTGAAGAGGGTTTATCTGATTCTTACCAAAAGAAAGAATTAAAACCCGCAGAATGGCGTAATAAGCAAGCAGGTATGGCATACCGTATGTTTGGCAATACCGGCATGATGGTTTCTGAAATGGTTCAAGGAACTGCCTTGTGGTCGGATGAAAGTTTTTTGAGGGTATTTGATATAGCCTTTGAAAAGGGAGTGAATTACATTGATACAGCCCCTGCCTATAAAAAAGGAGCGGCTGAAAAGTTAGTGGGTCAGTATTTAAAACAGTCCGGTAATCGACAAAATATCTTTTTGTCCAATAAAATCAGTTTTTACGATGAGTATATGTTAAAACAGGCAATGGATATTTACAAAGGCCTTCCAACAGTTAAACAGGAACAACTTAGAGTTAGAGCTAACAAAATGGTAGAAGATAGGGGTGTATTAAAACCGGGTTACCATTTTGATTATTGGAAAGGGCAAACCAATAAGTTATACGACACTTATTTGCGTTATTTGGTTGTCAAAGAATATTGCCAAATGCAGAAGTGGAAACCGGGAATTAAAAAGCGAATGTATCAGTTGGTTGAGAACTCCCTACAGGCCGCTCAAACAGATTATTTCGATGTGTTGCATTGTCCTCATGGCGTGGCCATGCCCGAAATGTTGGAGGATGAAAATATAAGGGAAGTGCTTGATGACTTAAAACGTAAAGGAGTCATCCGCTTTTCAGCTTTATCTATGCATAACGATGTAGCTGGTAACCTGGAAAAAGCCATTGAATTAGGTTATTACGATGCCACAATGATCGCTTATAATATTGGAAATCATGCTTCGCTCGACCGAATGATTCTTAAAGCAAAAGAGGTAGGTATGGGCATTGTGGCCATGAAGGTGGCAAAAATTATACATAATGAAGATACACCCCAATGGCGCATTGATAAGCTCCATACTGCCATTGAAGGAAACCTCTCAAAATATGGAAAAGCCTATTTGTGGGCATTGCAAAATCCAAATATTTCCTGTTGTGTTTCAGATATGATTACCAAAGAGATGGTAGATGAGAATACTTCTGTAGTGGGGACGAGGGTCGAAATTGGAGAGGTATAAAACAACTAGATAATTTGGTTTGTAAACAATTCAACAAACGTTAAGGGATATCATCTTTTCTACAGTGTTTCGTTTATAGTACTCTTTACGGTCTGCTTCCACCTGTTAAATTATGACTAAAATAAGATTAAATATGAATAGTTTGTCAGAAGTTAATAGTATAATTTTATCGAGTAGAGAATTTTAATAATACTAATAACCGTTGCAGCTATAATGATTGGTGCAATAATACAAGTGAAAAAGCATAGGTATATGATGGACACTTGAACAGAGGCTATCGTACGCATTGTGGGAGCCGGTAATTCATTTTTTGCTGCAGCTATTATGTGATTCCTTCAAAAACAAAATATAAGTAAAACAAATACGTAAAAGCAGTAGCTTCATATATGTGTATGCAAAAGGAGCTGGGCATGTATTGCCGGAAAAACTGACATAGACTTTTAACTAAAAGAAGTCATGTTCAATAGCAACTGAAAAATTTAATGGATGTTTTTTTAAAAAATGAATGATAAAGGTTTATATAGTGCCTGTGTTGTTTTAATAGCATTATTTCTGCTGATTGGAAATGTGAATGCTCAGGTAGCAAGTGTTTCTATTACAGGTAAAGAGAGTACAGTAACGAATACAGTAGAAGTTCAATATTTGGATACCTGGTTATTTGCAGGGCAATCCAATAGCGAAGGGTATGGCATTACAGAAAACCCGGTTCCGGGTCTGGCTCCTGCTACTACGCTTGCAGATATTGGACGTTCCGACTTAAATCAAGTTAATGATAATGTGCTATTTTTTAAAGGTTTTGGTGCCGGTGGAACATCAGCAGGAATGAGTGTAGCTCCTGTAGGAATTTGGCACAATATGCTTCCTTATAAAGGTATTAGCTTTGACTGGGGCACAGGAATAGGAAAAGAATCAGGGCGTCGTTTTGGTTCTGAATTATCTTTCGGTAAAGAAATGACAAAAAATGGAGAAAAAATCGCCATTGTAAAATTTGCGGTGGGCAGTACACCTATTGCATCAAGCAATAAGCAACGTAATGATGGGTCATGGCATGATTTTGACCCAAACGACGGAGGCAGATTGAACCAATACGATAAATTACTAACTACAGTAAGTAATGCTGTAAATTCTTTACCTGAAAATGTTAAGTTAAGATTTAGAGGGGTTATTTGGATGCAGGGAGAAAATGATGCAAAAAATCTAATTGCGGATAAGTACGAAACAAACTTAACGGAATTTATAGACATATTATTAAGTGATTTGTCGGATATGGCTTCTATAAATCCCGACAAAATGGAGCCTGCAACTACTTGGGATGAGTTAAAATATTTTATTGGAACAATAGCCACACCTGGTGTAAATGGAGATAAAGTCAGAACTGCACAATATGCTGTAGCAGAAAGTAAAGGAAATGTATATACGGTAACTGCAAACACAGGACTTCCCTTCTTATCCAATGATGATTGGAGTATGGCCAATGTACATTACAATACAGAAGGTCAGGTGATTTTGGGAGAGCGCTTTGCCGCAGCTGTGTTAGCCCCTGAAGAGGATAATGAAACATCATCAAATTCGGGAATCATTCATCAAAAGTCAGGTTTTAAGGTATTTCCAACTGTTACAGACTCTTCGCTAAGTATTCAGATGCCAGAAGAGTTAAAAAAAGGCACCGTTACAATACATTCAATATCAGGTAATTTAATTGAGAAAAAAGTTATTCCAATATCATACAGTGGTACTTACACAATTGATGTGGCTAGTTATAATGCAGGAATGTATATCATCTCTTTGCAAAACAAAACACAACGCATAGAATGTAAATTTGTAAAGCAGTAAGTAGGTGATTGAGAACGAATTAATAATCCCAACGCATGAAAAATACTAATTATTCAATTGTTACTTTTCTTGCTTGCATGTTGTTTTTGACGGTAAATAATCAAGCAGCAAATGCACAAGAAAAAAGCATGATTGCCGGTAGTCATATAATTTTTCCCCTATCCAATACCGGGAAACAAATTCTAATACAAATACATGCTGGTGATAAGGGTATTCAAAACCTGAACATTACCTTACCAACAGGAGATGAACCGTATTGGTTTGCTGCGTACCCACTTACCCAGTATCAGTTGCCTTCTGGTTCTGAGATTGTTGTTAAAGCAGTAAATATTGATGAGGCGGAGAATGAAAAATATGCTAAGGCATTTGAGATAATTCGTTCAGGAACAGAGGAAGAAGTTTATCGCGAAAATGATTACGATCATTCATATCGTGATCAATTTCATGCATCATCCCGGCATGGATGGTTAAACGATCCCAACGGCATGGTGTATCATAATGGGGTGTACCATCTATACTACCAGTACAATCCTGTTGGAACCAATTGGGGAAACATGCATTGGGGGCATTGGACCAGTAAGGACATGATTCATTGGGAGGAACATCCAATAGCGCTACACCAAAACCATGTAAAAGACATGAAATTCTCAGGAGGAGGTTTTGTAGACCATAATAATACTTCCGGATTAGGTGAAAATGCACTCTTTGTTGCATACACCAGTACAGGAAGGGGAGAGTGTTTGGGGTACAGCAAAGACGGAGGAATGACTTTCACCGAATTAAAAGGAAAGCCAGTGGTAAAGCATAGAGGGCGCGATCCGAAAATCATTTGGTATGAACCGGAAAAGAAATGGGTGATGACGGTGCTTGATTATTCAGAAAATGAAATTACGCTGAATACACCGCCTGCTGAAGGTCATGAAAAGCATCCGCAACATAAGAATTCCAATATGCCTTTGGTGAATATGGCATTTTACGAATCGAAAGATTTACATACCTGGACAAGAACAGGTTCCTTTACAGATGCGCAACGTTTGGCAGTTTATGAATGTCCCGAACTCTTTGAACTTTCCGTAGTGGGCAAGCCAGATGAAAAACATTGGATTGTATATGGTGTTCATAACCAAATGTTCATTGGTGAGTTTGACGGAAAAACGTTTCATAAAAAATATGGGCCGGAACCGTATGTACATCAAATATTTCGTGCAGCACAAATATTTAGTGATACGCCCGATGGAAGACGCATTCAGATAGGCTGGATTAATTACCCAAGATGGGTGAAGGAATATCCTGACATGATCACAAGTCAATCTATGTCCCTGCCACAGGAGCTTACGCTACACCAAACTAACGATGGTTTGAAAGTTTTTCGTTGGCCAGTTGAAGAAACCAAGCAGTTAAGGAGTGTTATACTTGCTGAAGGAAAAAACCTTTCGATAACCGAAGCAAACAAACTACTGCAAGTATGCGGGAACAAAGAGACAGAAGTGTTGATTGAGTTTGAGAATAGCGGAACAAAAGAACTAATGATTAACGGAATTCAGGCTGATTTTAAAGGGAGGAGTGCTAGAATCTTTACCGACAGAAATTTCAACGAAGTCTTTGCTGATCAAGGAGCTTTTTTTAGAGTGAATACAAGAAAGGAAGAAACGCTGAAGGACACAGAAACAAAAGTAAATTCCGCTACAGAAGAAATAGTTAAGTCATTGGTGATATATCAACTTAAATCTATTTGGCAAAAAGAGCAGTAATTGTAATTTCAATACTCCTTTTGTGTTAATGTTGACGTTCATGGCAAATGAATTAAAAGACAAATTGTTATGAAGTATTTATTATTGGTTTTATTTTCTATTTCAGTTCACTGTTTTACTACAGCCCAAGACACGTATCAATTGTGGGCTGCTGGTGAAAAACCTTACTTTAAGGAAAATTCTCTGAAAGAGTATGAAAAAGAGGTATGGAGCACAGTGTGTGTTCATAATATAACCAATCCTGAGATAACGGTTTTTAGGGCTAAAGGAAAAAACAGTGGAAAGGCTGTGATTATACTTCCGGGTGGAGGTTATCGTTTAGTTGCTCTTTATCATGAGGGTTTTGATGTGGTTAAAAAACTATCAGAACGAGGCATTACAGCTTGTGTTTTAAAATACAGACTCCCGCTTAAAGAGGCTTCGGATAAACCGCACCTGGTGCCAGCAGTTGATGTGCAAAAGGCTTTTAGTTTGATGAGAGCAAAGTCAGCAGATTATGGTTTCCATAAAAATCAGATTGGTGTAGCCGGATTTTCAGCAGGAGCTAACCTTGCTGCAACTACCTGTATATTGAGCAATGCCAAACCAGCATTTTCAATACTCATCTATGGTAAATACAATAGAACCGAAAAAGGAAGCGGAAGCATAAAAGAAAAAAAGAAACTCGAAAATATGAACAAAGAGGATTTTGAAAAATTGGATTTAATTTCGTTGATATCAAAAGAGCATCCTCCGTCTTTTCTGGTACATTCTATTGATGACCCTGTCTGTAGTGTTCAGCAAACTATTGATTATACCACTTGCTTAATTGAACACAAAGTCCCGGCAGAATTGCACCTTTATCGGGAAGGCAAACATGGTTATGGTTTAGGAAAAACAGCTGATGGCACAAGTCAGCGGCTAGATGTGGCAATCAATTGGATTAAACGCTTGCCTGTGGGATTTGAGGAGTAATAATAATTTTGTTTTCATGCCTTTATAATTTTCATTTGCTGCATGGAACTCCCAAGAAAATTTAATCATTGACTACGTCGATCTTACGATTCACTTGTGTGAAAAATTGAATAATTAAATTTTGCATGGTAGTTTCATATGTATAAAAATTAACAAAACCTTGTTAACCAGTATAAATTTCAATCATGCTCCTGTGTGACTTGATTATTTGCTCCGGCCATGCCGATTTCATAAAATAAAAACATCGTCATAGCTACGGCTATAGCGATGTTTTTTAACAAAATAACAGATTCATTTTAAATCTATCGGTAAGTAATTTAGGTTAGGTGTCTTTGGGTATAACTATAAGGCTAATAGAAATGCAACTTTCAAGTACTGTCTAATAGATATAGGAAATCTCACATAAATAAAATTGACAATTACAAATGGTTTTTGTGGTCTTTTTAATGTGGATTTTCAATGTATATACAGTAAAGAGGTTGATATACAGGTGTATGTGTGTTTTCTCATTGTACAGAAGGAGTTAATTGAAGTTTATTTAGTGTTAATAATTGTTGAAAAGGTGATAATATTTGATTATTGATAGATAATTGGTGGTAAGAATAACCTATAGTTAGGATGTATTTTTGTTAACAGATATTAAAAAAACATTTAGTGGTAATTAAAATTTGTTAATCTATGAAAAAAGCAATTCTCGTACTGTTGATGTTTTGTGCTATACCTTTTGTGTATGCGCAGAATATAACAGTAACAGGAGTAGTGCAAGATAGTAATGGAGAATCTCTCCCTGGTGTTACTGTTTTGATTGAATCATCCAACACAGGTACCATTACCGATTTTGAAGGTAAGTACATCGTGTCAAATGTTAGTCCCAATACAAAGTTGGTTTTCTCTTTTATTGGAATGGATTCGCAAACCATTATGGTTGAAGGTAAAAGTGTTATTAATGTAACATTAACGTCAGCAGCGCTTGATTTAGCGGAGGTGCAGGTAGTAGGGTATGGTGTTCAGAAAAAAGTTTCTGTAACAGGAGCTATCTCTAATATTGGTAATCAGGAATTGTTACGTTCGCCAAGTGGAAGTGTGGGTAATGCACTGATGGGGCAGGTAACCGGGGTTTCATCGGTGCAATTAACCGGAGAACCTGGTGCGGATGAAGCAGAGCTATTTGTAAGGGGTATGGCAACGCCAAATGATGCAAGTCCATTAACACTAGTGGATGGTGTTGAGCGTGATTTTATGCAACTGGATCCGGAGGAAATAGAAAGTATTGCAGTGCTTAAAGATGCTTCAGCAACAGCAGTTTTCGGGGTGCGCGGTGCTAACGGAGTTATCATTGTAACTACCAAGCGTGGGCAAAAAGGAAGGGCCAAAATTGCAGTTAGTACATCTTTTGGCATTCAGCAGCCGACTCGCCTGTTGGAGAAAGCAAATGCTTATGAAATGGCTTCTGCTCTAAATACAAGAAGCGTTAATGATGGTAACCCGGCAGTGTTTAACGATGAGCAATTGCAACATCTGAAGGATCAGGATTTGCCAACAGCTTATCCGGATATGGATTGGAACGATTACCTTTTAAAGAAAGGTGCCTTACAGCAAAAGCATAATGTGAACATTAGTGGTGGTAGCGACAGGGTTAAGTATTTTGCATCCTTTGGGTATTTTGCACAGGATGGATTGTTTAAAAATATAAACAATAAAGATTATGATGAGAATTATAATTACGAACGTATTAACTATCGTACTAACCTGGATATTGCCGTTACCAATAGTACACAATTAAAATTTTCGTTAGGAGGTAGAACACAAATTAAAAATGAACCCAATATTCAAGAACAGGGTTTGTGGTTATACCTGTTGGAAGCGCAACCATATGCCGGGGCCGGAATTGTAGATGATGTATGGGTTACAAATACCAGATCAAATATTATTCCTCATGAAGTAAAAGATCCATTGACTGCTTTTTATGGTAAAGGATACCGAAAAAATACGGTTAATATTCTTAATGTAGATGTTGATTTAATTCAAGATCTGAATGCAATTACAAATGGACTGCGTTTTAGAGGGAAAGCTTCCATTAATACCAGCTATGAGCATCGGGTAACCCGTGAAAGTACGCCTGAAAAATTCTTGCCGGTGGTTATTCCAAACGATCCGGTTACGGTGGAATTAGCACGTGCCACAGATGCTGGTAAATTAAATTATAACTCTAGTTCCACTGATCCCAAGAGAGATTGGTATATGGAAGCTGCCTTGGATTACAATCGAAAATTTGGTAGTCATGAGTTTGGTGGATTGCTTCTGTATAATCAAAAGTTAGAACATTACCCCAAAAGTAATGGACAGTATATGCCTTATAAATATATACCTCGTGCTACACTGGGTTTTGTTGCGCGAATAACATATAACTACAATATGAAATACCTGTTTGATATTAATGCAGGTTATAATGGCTCAGAGAATTTTCCGGAAGGAAATAGATTTGGATTCTTTCCTTCAGGTTCCTTTGGTTGGATAGCTTCAGAGGAGGAATTTCTGAGAGGTTCATCTGTTATTAATTACATGAAGTTAAGAGCATCCGTTGGATTGGTGGGTAATGATAAGTTAGGGAATAACCGTTTTATGTATCTACCTACAACGTGGAATCCGGATGTGAATAACGGAGGTGTGAATTTTGGACAAGGTAATCCTAATAACCTGCCTGGAGCTGCAGAAAATATTTTGGGTAACCCGGATGTTACCTGGGAAACAGCATTTAAACAAAATTATGGGATAGATATGAAGTTCATAGATAGTAAACTGGGGCTTACCTTTGATTACTTTCATGAGTTTCGAAAAGATATCCTGATTAGCAGAGGAACCTTGCCTGTTTACACGGGTATGTCATTGCCGGTTGTTAATATGGGAGAGGTGAAGAACCAAGGATTTGAAGTGGATATTAGCTGGAGACAGAGGTTAGGGGATTTTTCTTATAACCTGGGCTTTAATACTTCATATGCACGTAATGAATGGGTGTATAAAGATGAAGTACCGCGCGACTACGATTATCAGGTGCAAACAGGCCTGCCCTTATATCAACCTTTCGGTTTAGTGTTTGATTCATTTTATGAAGAAGAACACATAGAAGTAGATGTAAATGGTGACCCTAGTGGTAGAGTGTATCAACCAGGTGATGCCAAATGGGTAGATATGAATAAGGATGGAGTAATTACAGATGATGATATGACAGCCATAGGATATACTCAGAATCCTGAGTGGGTGTTTGGTTTAAATACTGGTTTTAAGTATAAAAATTGGGGATTGAATATGACCTGGTCCGGAGCTACCAATGTTTCACGTATTATGAAGGGTACCCTTAGAGAACCGTTTGGAGGTATGACCAGAGCTCTGTTTAAATTTCAACAAGAAGGAGCATGGACACCGGAAACAAAGAATACTGCAACTATGCCAAGAATATCGTTGCAAAATAACGATTTAAACTTTAAGAAAAATGCTGATTTATGGCAAACAGATGGTTCTTATATCCGCTTAAAAAATATTGAGATAAGTTACGTACTTAAATTAGAACAACTAAAAACCCTGGGTGTCGACAATATCAGGTTGTTTGCTAACGGTTATAACCTTTTGACCTTTGATAAGGTTGATTTTATGGATCCTGAAGCTAAACCCGATAAGGAGGGTAGTTATCCAATCATTAAGACATACAACTTTGGTCTTAAGTTTAACTTCTAAAATTTAAAAAATGAATAGAGCAATATATTTATTAGGAATAGTAATCGTATTTGTTTCGATTACGATATTTCCATCTTGCGATCGTGTGGGGCTTGATATTTTGGAAGAGCCACAGGTGGTTGCAATAACGGAAGATTCAATCTTCGCAGATATAGAATATACGCAACGTTTGTTGTGGGAATCTTATCAAACCTTACCGTATTCCATCATGTCGCGCAGGGCAAAGAGTGATGGTAACAATACGCCATTAGGTGATAATATTCTGGAAGATATTACAGATCTTGCCCATAATATTATGATATGGGGTGGTGCGGCTGCTATTTATTATGATGGTACTTACAGTGCATCGGTTCAGCAATCAAGTGGAGGTCAATCGGTTTATAATTTTAACCATCCTGCTAAATGGAAAGCCTTTAGGAATTGTTACCTCTTAATTGAGAACATTGATAGGGTACCCAATGCCGATGAGGAAACCAAGAAACGACTTACGGCCGAGGCCAGAATGATTATTGCTTTGCAGTATTTTGATATGTATCGAAACCTTGGTGGTGTACCGTGGGTAGGCAAAGCTTTCGAACTGGGCGAGGATTTTAATATTGGTGATAAAGGAAGTAGTGAATCTTTCCAGTTACCAAGACTTACCGCAGCGGCTTCTTTAGATTCAATTGTGAAGTACATTGAATTGGCAGAACCTGATTTACCTTGGGCTATTCCGGCAGACGAAAAAGCTCAATGGGACGGTAGGTTTACCCGTGGTGCTGCTGTGGGATTAAAGGTTCGTGCCTTGTTGTTTGGTGCCAGTCCGTTGTTTAATAGCGATACCCCTTATAAAGAAGGAGATGCTGCAGATGCAAAATTAACCTGGTATGGCGGAGAAGATAGAAGCAGATGGCAGGATGTAATAGAGGCGTGTGATGAATTTATGAAGGGTAACGCAGGAGGAGATTATAGCCTTGTGCAAGCTGAAGGTACAACTTGTGAGGATTATAGATCGGCTTTTCAAAAAGCGTATTTTAACAGAGAAAGTTCTGAAGTGTTGATTAGTGTGCGTCCTGATTATCGTGGTACTTTAATATGGGGAGGTGATTATTCAAATCATTCTTATCATGCTATTATGGGATTTGGTGCTGGTGTGCCTACTGATAACTTCCTACGTTTATTTCCAATGAGCGATGGCACTCCTATTACTGATCCGGCTTCAGGTTGGGATGAGAATGTGGATCCGTTTGGCTTAGAAGGCTTCGCACCAGGTAGCCCCGATAATCGTAAGTATAACCGGGATCCTCGTTTATATGAATCGGCGTTGTTGAATGGTGACAATCGTGGTAGCAACCGTTCTGGAGGATGGTGGCAATCCTATTCCGGTGAACATGTAGATGGGTTAAATAATGGTTCGTCAGTAGGTAGTAATTTTATAAACAACGGAGGAGCACACGGACGTAAATATTATCCTGATGGATGGGCTAATAATAACAGAATTAATGACCATTGGTGTTATTTAAGATTGCCCGAAATTTATCTGGCATATGCCGAAGCCCTGGCTGAAGTAGGCAGAGATGTTGATGCGAAGTATTATCTGGATATAGTGCGTGCCAGAGTTGGACTTAAAGGTATCGATGATGCTTACGAACCGGATTTATCGGGACAGGCGCTTATTGACGAAATTATAGATGAACGTGCCAGAGAGTTGGCGTATGAGGATGTGCGTTGGTATGACATCACTCGAAGAAAAATAGAAGAGGCCTTTACTGGTGAAATAAAAAACGTGTATGTTTTTGCAGAAAACGGTAGTACCAGTCCAAAGGTTCATCCTACACAGTTTTCGTACGAATACCGTCCTATAGTGACTAACCAGAGAGCATGGAAAACAGCTTTTGATACCAAGTATTATTTACAAGCATTTCCACTTAATGAGATTAACAAGCAATATGGATTAGTTCAGAATCCGGGGTATTGATTTAAGGAATTTTAAAACAAGAACGTAATGAATAAATATAAAATTTTATTAATGATATTCGTTGGGGTTTTGTTTGCGCAAAGTGCCATAGCGCAAAACGAAGCGGATAGTTTATCCTCAACAAAACCCGTTCCGGAAACCGAGGTTAAAGTTGATCTGGGTTACGGTGTAAGTATCAACGAAAAGGAAATGACATCTGCGGTAAGCACTGTTCATTCGCAACAGCTGTCTAAATATTCAGTAGCTAACCCTGGAAATGCTTTGTTTGGGCAGTTATCCGGATTAACCGTTCTTCAGAATGGTGGTGATATATGGAGCCAGAATCCAACTTTATTTGTTAGGGGAGTGGCCACCATGGGTAATAAATCTCCTTTGGTGTTGGTAGATGGTTACGAAAGAAACTTGGCAAGCCTAAGTTTGGTTGAAATAGAAAGTGTTAGTGTGTTAAAAGATGCTGCTGCTACAGCTATTTACGGTGTAAAAGGTGCTAATGGTGTTATTTTGGTAACAACCAAGCGAGGTAGTCAGGAGAAATTAAAAATCAGCGCTTCTTATGAATATGGGATGAACCAACCTTTTAGAATGCCTCAAATGTTGGATGCTCATGGTTATGCCAATGCCTATAACGAAGCATTAATCTTAGATGGGAAAAGTCCTCGTTATTCGGTATCTCAACTGGATGCATATAAAAACGGTACTTACCCTGACTATTATCCAAATGTAGATTGGTTGGATGAAATCATGAATGATAATGGACAATCTCATGAACTTAACTTATCATTCACGGGAGGTAGTAAGGTAGCTCGTTATTATACAACGATCAACTACGTGAACCAGACTAGTTTAATGAATGGGAAAAGTAATATTTATGGTGCTTCAACAGAGGCTAAGTTTGAGAAGCTGAATATCCGAACGAACTTGGATATTGATGTTACTAAGAGTACACTTTTAAAAGTGAATTTGGCAGGACGTCTGTTGGGGTATAACAGACCCGGAGTAAATACGGAAAACATCTTTTCTTTGGCTTATCGCTTGCCTTCAAATGCCTATCCTGTTAAGTACGAAGATGGACGATGGGGAGGTTCTACCCTATATGGAGATAACCCAATGGCTCAAATCAATGGTATTGGATTTGGGAAGTCACTTGATCGCTCTGTTTTTGCCGACATGACCCTTAAACAGGATTTGTCTGCTTTAGTGGAAGGTTTATCTTTCTCTGTGTCAGGAGGTATTGATAATTATGTGACGTATTGGGATAACCAAAGCAAAGACTATGCATATGATGTTAGAACTGCAGATATTGATGAAATCAATGGTAATTTATACAATAAGCTTAGTCAATCTTTTGGTGACGAAACGGAATTGTCGGCAGGCAACTCGGTAGGGAACCAAGGACGTATGATAAATGTAGTTGGTCAAATTAATTACGAAAAACAATGGGGGGATCATAAGTTAAGTTCAGGCCTTTATTTTCATCAGGATGAAATAGTGGGTAACTCCCAGTATTCTACTTATCGTACACAAACCATGGCTTTGCAAGGTCATTATGTGAATAATAACAAATACTTTGCCGACCTTACTGTTTCGTACAGTGGCACCAGTATTTTACCTAAAGAAAATCGTTTTGCTATTTATCCTGCATTATCGCTTGGTTGGATGATATCGGAAGAAAGCTTCTTAAAAGAGTCGCAAGTTGTTAATATGTTAAAGTTAAGGGCATCATCCGGTTTGGTTGGATTGGAGCCTAGTCAAATCAATCTTCACGAACAGCAATATTACTCAGGGCAAGGTTATAACTTTAACAAAGACAACGGTGGTTATGGTGGTATCTATGAAGGTGCCTTGCCAAACAGTGATTTCAGAGCTGAAAAAGCTTTTATTAGTAATGTTGGAATCGATGCACGTTTGTTAAAAGGATTAGATCTTTCAGTTGATGGGTTCTTCCAGGAGCGTTCAAATATACTGGTATCAGAAGCCGGTTCTGTTTCGCAGACGGTTGGTGTTGGCTTGGCCAATGTAAACGAAGGTGTTGTTAGGAACATGGGAGTTGACCTAAGTGCTAACTGGAATCAAACCTTGGGTGATTTTAAATATTTTCTTGGAGGTAACTTCTCTTTTTCACGTAACGAAATTATTGAGCAAAATGAAACCTATCGTCCTTACGATTACTTAAAAAGAACAGGTCAGTCGGTAGGACAAACCTTTGGTTTAGTTTCTGATGGAATCTTTGATCAGGCAGCTATCGATAGCAATACTGATCAGTATTTCTATAGCGACAATTTAAAACCGGGGGATGTGAAGTACAAAGACTTAAATAACGATGGTTTTATCGATGATTTTGATATGACAGCCATTGGTTATAATCAAATCAATCCGGAAATGTATTACGGATTTACGTTAGGTGCAGAGTATAAGGGATTTGGATTTAGTGGACAATTCCAGGGGGCTTCAAATATAAATATATATTTGAATACGCCGGGGGTGTACAGACCCTTGGTTAATAATGTGTCTATATCAACTTTTGCTAACGATCGCTGGACACCTTCAACAGCTGCTACAGCTACTTTGCCAAGATTAACGGTTGACCAAAATCTGAACAATTATCGTGTAAACGACATTTGGGTTCAGGATGGATCTTATTTAAAGTTGCGTAATCTGGAGGTTTATTATAACCTACCTAAAAAACTCTTGTCTTCTCTGAATATGCAAGGTGCTACGTTCTATGTGAGAGGGATGAATCTGTTATCTTTTGATGATGTAGAAATGATGGATCCGGAAGAAATTAGGATGGTTTACCCAACATTAAAATCTTTCCATATTGGAATGAAAGTTAATTTTTAATGGATTGATAGCATTTTAAGAAAGTATTGTAATGATCAAGATGATAAGTAAATATCAAAACAAGTACGCTTTACGTCATGTAAATCAATCTTGTGTCTGAATACTTGAATCTTGATACTAATATTAAAGATATGAAACGAACATGTAAATTTTAATCTTAAAAATTACACACAGGGTAATGAAATACGAAGTATTCATGAACACCTTAAAGTGTAAAATTTTAGTGAATAATAAAATTTCTTGTGAGTTCCATATGGCAAATGAAAGTAAATTATAATCATATGAAAAATAAAATAATAATCTTAATGGTACTGGCTTCTGTTTTTACAAGTTGCGAGCATTTGGAATATTCCGAAGCCAGTTATTATTCTGATTCAGATCAGATATTTGATGCCAGCTCATTGGCACCAAACTGGTTAAATAATATATATAGTTATTTACCCACCGATTTTAATAGTATAGGAGGAACCATGCGTTCGTGTGCTTCCGATGATGCAGAAAATGTATGGCAAAGTTCGGCTGTGCAGCGATTGAATAATGGAGCATGGGGACCATCAAACCCATTAGATGCCCAATGGTCGAACAACTATAAGGCCATTCGTGCAGCTAACTTTTTTATGAAGGAATTTGATATTGCTAAATTTGATGACAGAAAGTTGTTGCCGGGTTCTACCTACGAAGAAGAGTTTGAGAGATGGCAATATCATCTGGCAGAGGCCCGTTGTTTGAGAGCTTTTTTCTATTTTGATTTGGCAAAACGCTATGGAGGGGTACCTCTTGTGGGAGATGAATTGTTAGACAGAGAAGAGGCCAATAAATTAACAAAAAGCACGTTTGATGAGGTGATTACTTATTTAGTAGGTGAGTGCGACTTAGCTGCTCAAAACCTACCATTGAGTTACGAAGGTGTTTCAAACGTACCTCCAACAGGAAAGGTGACAAAAGGAACTGCACTAGCCATTAAAGCAAGAGCATTGTTGTATGCAGCTAGTCCTTTGCACAATCCAACAGGAGATAACAATAAGTGGATTGCTGCCGCAGCAGCTGCTAAAGAAGTGATGGATTTAGGGATTTATTCGTTGGCCGACTTTTCGGTAGTAGTGAATGATCGATCAGCTGCAAATACCGAATTAATATTTGAACGAAGAACAGGTAATTCAAACTCCTTTGAGCGTGCTAACTTTCCTATAGGTTACGAAGGTGGTAACACAGGATTGTGTCCTAGCCAGAATCTGGTAGATGCTTTTCAAACTAGAAATGGATATGATGTTACTTTAGAAGCATCTGGAAATTGGGTTTCTGATGACCCAACTTTTGATGCGGCTAATCCTTACGATAATAGGGATCCTCGTTTTGCAGCTACTATTTTATATAACGGCGCATCTTTTAAAGGAATGGACGTAGAGTCTTTTATAGGTGGTAAAAACGGTTCCGACCTGGAGGGAGGTACTTTAACAGGGTACTATCTGAAAAAATATATTTTTGAGGATATTGGCTTTGCGCCAAACAGTCCAGTAAAAAATAGAGAGCATGTATGGGTATTGTATCGCTTTGCCGAAATTATTCTGAATTATGCGGAGGCCATGAATGAAGCTTATGGTCCTAATGGTTTAGGAGGAGACTTTACCATGACTGCCTCTCAGGCCATTAATATGCTAAGAGTTACCAGAGGAATGCCGGTAATTACTACAAGCAATGTGGTTGAATTTAGAGAGAAATTGATAAATGAAAGAAGAGTTGAACTTGCTTTTGAAGATCATCGTTATTGGGATATCAGAAGATGGAAGATAGGTGAAGAAACAAAAACTGTGCACGGTGTAAAAATCACAAAACAAAGCGATGGTACTTTAACTTACGCACCAACTGTGGTAGATGAAAGGTTGTGGGAAGATAAAATGTATCTGTACCCATTTCCTTATGATGAAACCATTATTAACGAAAATCTATTACAGAACACCGGTTGGTAGGATAATATATGCCGGGAGGATTTGATCATTACCTCCCGCAAATATTTTGAATATTAATATAAGATAAAATGTAAGTATTAAGAAGCATTTATTCTACATCAAGTAATATATTATTAATGCTTATGTGTTTATACTAAAAATTACAGATATGAAAAACAAAATATTTTATAGCTCCATCCTTGCCGTAGTATTTTTAGCATGGTCTTGCGAAAAAATTACAACCAATGGTGAGTTTGAAGTAGACAATGAATTGATGGATGTGGTGGTGCAGGGCGATACGATTCCTCCAATAGCACCAGTTAGTTTAGAAATGATACCAAACTGTGACAGGTCAGTAACCTTTTCTTGGGATGAAGTTGAAAATCGTTGTACTGGATATAAGTTGGTTGAAGTTGATCAGGTAACAGGTGCCGAAATTATTATTGCGGATAATATTGAGGCGCTTACTTATCAATTGCCAGATGTGCTAACGGTTTCAGAATTTCGTTTGTATTCTAAAAACCCTAAAAATACTTCGTATACCTATGCTTCCAATGTAGGAATTAGTGGCGGTACACCGGATGCACCTACTGGTGTTACGGCAACCGATGCTATAGGCAAGAGTGTTAAATTGAGTTGGGATGAGATGTTGTATGCCGAATCTTATGAAGTTTGGAGAGGGGAGCAATTGATTGCTGGTCCTATCTTAAGTTTGTTTTATGAAGATAACGAAGCATTGGATGAAGTAACCGAATATACTATAAAAGCTGTTAGTGTTTGCGGTACATCAGCAGGATCAATGGCGTCAGGTAGAGCAGGGAGCGATGCTGATTTTCCTCTTTACATTAATTTTGAGACATCAGATTTAGGATCTACTTTAGATCCACTTGGGTTTGTTCCTGATTATGGAGCTGCCTGGGATAAAGGTGAGGGTTTTTCAAGTATAAATGCACATGAGCAAAATACCTTAGCATACGGTACTCAATTCGGTACTCATGTCCAAACAGGGCCAGCACCGGGATCTACATGGCAAAAAGCCAGAGGTATGAATCTTACATTACCTACCATAACGCTTGAAGTAGGTGTTACTTATGAAATATCAATTGATTTGAAAACGCCAAATCCGGTATATCTGGAATTGCCAATTGGTAATACTGTTGTAGATGCTATGGGGGGGGATGATGTTTGGAAAACTACAACATACCAATTTACAGCAGAAGAGGTTAGTCCGGTTATTAGGATTGGTCAATGGTATGGTCCGGGTGGACCAAGAACACATTGCTACGATAATATTGTTATTAAAAAGTTATAGTTTTTTAGAAAAACCATTTTGTCGCATGATTTGTATTGTGTGATAAAGTAATTGAAAGCAAAAGCTGTATTAGAGATGATGCAGCTTTTGTTTTTTATGTTACAGGTATGTGTTTGTTTGCCTTGATGCTTTCACTTTTGGGCTTTATACTTTATTCTTTATACTCAAAAAAAATGAAATCAAAAATATTACTACTAATCATAGCATTCAGTGCCGTGTTTGCAAAAGCAGAAAATTATTATATCAATGCTACAGAAGGGAATGATGATAACTCAGGATTATCAAAGGTTCAGGCTTGGGCAACTTTAGCTAAGGTCAATGCGCAATCCTTTAGTCCGGGTGATAGTATTCTTTTTAAAGCGGGCGAAGTTTGGAATGGTCAATTGCTGATCGATGATAAAGGAACCGAAAGTGATACCATTGTTTATTCCAGATATGGAGAAGGAGATAAACCTCAGATTAACGGCAACGGAGAAGAGATTTATACGGTTAAACTTGCTGATGCCAGCTATACTATATTCTCTGAGTTTGATATTACCAATAAAGGTGAAAGCATATTGGCCGGCCGTATAGGGATATATATCACAGCCATGAGTGGGGATATTCCTGGTGTGGTGGTTAAAAATGTAGATGTACATGATGTTAACGGGCAGGTAGATAAAAGTCAATCATCGAAGCAGACAGGTGCCGGTTGTGGTATTTTTTGGTCGAACAGAGGAAGTACTGACGGACGTTTAGTGGATGGATTGATTCAGGGAAACCATATTTACCGTTGTGAACGAAACGGCATTGGCGGATCCATCAACCGTACAATTCGTCATCTACGTCTTAAGGTTAGGCAAAACCTGATAGAACAGGTTCCGGGAGATGCTATTGTGTTGATTTCGTGTGATAATTCGGTGGTTGAATACAATATTGCTCGCGATTTTCCTAATACTTTACCTGAAGGAAATGCCGCAGCAGGAATTTGGCCTTTTAACTCTAATAATACCATTATTCAGTTTAACGAAGTAAGCGGACATACAGCTCCCCTTGATGGACAAGGCTTTGATAGCGATTTTTGGTGTACAGGTACTATTATTCAGTATAATTACAGCCATGATAACTGTGGAGGATTTGTTTTGGTGTGTGGAAATAAGGATATGAGTGCAGATGGTCAATCAAGTCCCAATACCGGAACTATAATACGTTACAACATCAGCATAAACGATGGCGGAAGAACATGGGGTAACCATGCGCACGATTTTCCGGTCGTGTATTTTCATGGACATCCTGAAGGGACGATGATTTACAATAACACCTTTTTTATGGGTAATAAGCTGGATGAACTGGCCGGTACTGCACCCCATTTTGTAAAAGCCATCTGGGGCGAACCCTGGTCAACAAGTATCTATAACAATATTTTTGCAACAAGCATGTACGGTGGTAAAATCGATATGGGTGCCAACAAAAACACAGATATAGATAACAACCTGTACTTTAATGTGCCTACCATTGAAGACCGGAACGGGCCGATAAGTGATGACAATAAAGTAATGGGCAACCCCATATTTGCCAATATGCAAGGGGGCACTCCCGACGATTACCAATTGGACGAAGGAAGTCCTGCAATAGGTCAAGGTCGTGTGATGCCAAATAACGGGGGACGCGATTTCTTCGGAAATCCGGTTTCAGCAACCGAAGCACCTAATATTGGTGCCGACAATGGAGAAAAGGATACAGGTCTGTTCTGGAACAAATCAGATGGTAAAGAATTGTTTAAGGTATATCCAAATATGGTAAAAAGTGAGTTGTATTTGGATGTGCATGAGCCGTTGCAGGCTGCCAGGGTTACCATAACTTCCCTTACAGGACAGGTAATCAGTACGGATTTATATTCGTTTTTAAATACAGGTAGCCTAAAATTGGATGTGGACAATTATATTGACGGAATGTATATTGTCTCCGTAGAGTCTGGTCAGAACATATACTCCAGACGTTTTATAAAGCTGTGATTGGTCGAAAAGCATCCGTATTTACAGTTGGATTATGTCTTTTTGAAAGTATTATGAAGTTTCATCTATAGTTTTTACACCATCTTTTACTTGTTAATTCACAACTAGCATTCACCTCAGTTCGACAAAAAAAATATGATTAAGATCGCTTATGAATAATGAGTTTCAAGGAATATTTGTAAAAGCATACCTGCATACCCAACAGGCAGGGCTGGCTATGGTAAATATATAGGACGAAGAAAATTGTTGTTTATAAGCGGTAACATATGCTTATTAGTAAATAATCGATCTATGGCAATGAATTTTATCTCCATTGCTTGCTGTGCTTCTTAAATTCATACTATATCAATTATTTACTAAAAACTGAGACTGTAAATTTTAATCAAACTGAGGTTATTTGTTAAAATTTGAATTCTTATTCAGAACCTGGTTATGTAACTTTGTAAATTGTAAAACTTATCGAAATGAAGAGTTTAATAAAAATAATAGCGGTTGCAGTTCTTGCTTTTAGCATAGTGACACAACTAAAAGCAAAAGAAAAGCCTAATGTAATTATGATTGTCCTTGACGACCTTAACGATTATGTAGGGGTAATGGGAGGGCATCCGCAGGCTCAAACACCTAATATTGATAAGCTTGCCAAAGAAGGTGTGCTTTTTACCAATGCCCATAGTAACTGTCCGGTGTGTATGCCATCTAGGGCCAGTTTTATGACTGGTGTGGCACCTCAAACATCGCTTAATTGGGGATTTAATAACTGGTTAAAAAATGAAGTGCTGATCAACTCAAAAACACTTCCGGAGTATTTAAATGAGAATGGGTATAATACCTATCAGAGTGGTAAAGTTTTACATAACACCAAACCGGGTGCTTGGGATGAGATGGGCGTTTATGCTGATTATGGCCCTTTGGCGTACAATGGTAAAAAGACGGTGGCTCATCCTTCTAATCCAAAACAAATGGCTGAACTGGGTGCTCTGGATGCCACTTTTGCACCCCTGTCTGATGTGCCTTCTGTTCCTGCTACGGCCAATGCGCCCGGTTATACAGGATGGTACAATAGCAAATGGGGCAACCAAACACCATTTCATTATGCGAGTAGTACTGATCGCGATAAAATGACCGACGAGAAAAGTGTGGATTGGTTTAAAAATAAAATGACCCAATTGGAAAGAAGTGACAGTGATGAACCGTTTTTTATTGGAGTGGGCTTTATTCGTCCTCATACGCCGCTTGTGGTTCCGCAAAAGTATTTTGATATGTTTCCTTTGGATGAGGTGAAGATTCCGGTGTACAAAGAAAATGACAAAGACGACTGTAAGCTTAGTGCAAATACTTTGAACAAAGACCCTCGTGGACGTACTGCATTCAAAGGGTTAATACAAGGGTATTCTACTCCCGAAGAAGGATTACGCAGATATATTCAGGCCTATTTGGCCAGCGTTGCTTTTGCTGATGATATGGTAGGCGGTGTAATGAATAGCATCAATAATAGTAAATTTAAAGATAATACTATCGTAATTCTGTTTAGTGATCATGGTTATAATATGGGGGAGAAGGATTACTTATTTAAATACTGTCTTTGGGAAGAAACAACACGTGTACCTTTGCTTATTCGCCATCCGGAGTATGCTAAGCATGCGGGCAGTAAAGTGGATCATCCTGTATCTTTAATTGATATTTATCCAACCATTAAGGATTTTTGTGAACTTGAGGGTTCTACATTGATCAACGATAAAGGAGCTGAGTTGGATGGCCATAGCCTAAAGCCTTTTATGGTGAATCCCCAAACAAAGGCATGGGAAGGACCTGAGCTTGCACTTACTATAATCTCAAGTTGGAAATCAAAGAATCCGGCAGAACAGCATTTGTCTGTACGTTCTAAAGATTTCAGGTATATACATTATGGCAATGGAGCAGAAGAGTTGTATGACCATAGGGTCGATGAATACGAGTGGGATAATTTAGCTGATCTTCCTGAGTATGCTACAATTAAAAAGCAGCTTAAAGAACAGATGTTTAACCTCCTTAAAAAAGAGAATAAACCATCTCAATCAGTTAACGAAGATAGAAAGAAACCGACTCCGTCTTTCAATGATAAGAAAACAGGCGGTGAGATCTGGAAAGATAAATACTTTAAAATGAACCCCGAAGCAGACACAGATAAGGACGGAAAGCTTTCCTGGTCTGAATATAAAGCGCATAAAGAAGAATAGGGAGCCTTAATGGTCACAAAGATACTTGCTTATGGTAGTGTGTAATATCACACGACTATAAGCATTTTTTTTGTCCTTATAGTTATGGCTATTGACCCTATGCTGTATTCTGTCATTAAAAAGTTAGATTAAAGTCCGAGTTTTTTAAAAAAAACATAAAACAATAATACCAATTGAATTTCAAGGTGAGACTTTAGTATTTTAAATCACTAGTGACCGACTAAATTATTAAAAGAGGGTACTTCCTAATGGTTTCCCCTCAAAGTTGTAAATTGATTTTGCGAAACTTTTTACAACATGAGTAAAAATAAAGAAATAAATTTTGTCGGTCAGCCGATATTCAAACAGATAATAGATTTGCTTAAAGTTGCAGACATACCATCATTAATTAAACAGCATGATAGTGACCGCTATTACAAGGCTTTTAAAACCAGAACACATATTATTACCATGCTGTTTGGAATTTTTAGTCGTTGTGATTCAATGACGGAAACCTGTGAAGGACTGCGTGCTTTAGGAGGAAAATTAAATCACTTAGGACTTGATAAGGCACCCTGCAAAGAGTACAGCAGGAGATGGATTACGAAATCGTGACCATCGATTTTTCGAATCGTTATATTTCGAATTGGTTAATAAATACCAGTCATTTTTGTCGGACAGCCGAACTTATGGATTGACTTTCAAAGAGGTGCTTTTGATTGATTCTACTACAATTCGTTTATTCAGTGATGTACTTAAAGGTGTAGGACGCAACCCTAAAGGAGATGGCAAAAAGAAAGGTGGACTTAAGGTACATATGCTTATTGATGCCGTACAATCAGTCGGTAGATTTGTAAAGGTTACGGCAGCTAAGGTGCATGACAAAAACTTTCTCAAGAGTTTGGAACTTATATCCCACAGCATGATAGTTTTCGATAAGGCATACAATTATTATCAACAGTTTGCATTGTGGACTAACCAGCAGGTTTATTTTGTCACTCGCTTAAAGAAGAATGCTGTTTTCACAGTGATCGAAACACATAGAACAGGTTATCGGAAGAAAGGAGTTGCTAAAGTTCTAAAGGATCAAACTATAGAGTTGGAGTACTATCCGGAGAATGAAAATGGCGGTAAACAGTATAAGATTAAGAAGTTATTAAGGCTAAGAAAAGTAGCTTATCAAGATGAGCAGAACCGCTACTTTGAGTTCTTAACCAACAATTTTGAAATCACAGCTGAGGAAGTGGCATTTCTATACAAGAAACGCTGGGGTATTGAACTTCTTTTCAAAAAGATGAAGCAAAACTTCCAGCTCCACTATTTCTATGGTGAAAATGAGAATACTATACGGACGCAAGTTTGGTGTACACTAATTGCACAGCTTTTAATGACCGTCATTCAAAAGAAGGCAAAAACGAAGAAGGCATTTTCTGTGGTCGCCTCACTTGTGAGAATACATCTGATAAGTATGCTTGAGTTAACAGAGCTTTTACGTAACACAAACAGGAGTTTTAAAAAGCAGGTTGGTGGTTCTCCGGGCCAATTAAAGTTAAATTGGAATGGGGTCTGATTTGAAATTGAAAAAAGAACGCCCAATTTATAGGCGTTACAGAAGATAATTTCATGAATTCCGACTTTAGTCGGTTAATAGTGATTTTAAATATTATTAGTTTGCTTGAAGAAGAGACTTATTGCATTAGCTAGGGAATAAGTCGATGATGATAAGCAAGCTGATAAGAATATAATTATATGGCGCATTTTGATGTTTAATTGGTGTATTATCAAAGCTCTTGGTTTTAGTGTAAAGCTCCATCGTGAGTAATGGAAAAAAGAAGTAAAAAATGTCTAAATAAAATAGTTAAAATCGCGGTTGTTCATTTTATGCACATAGATTATGAATGACTTAAGGGGTGTTTGTCGAAAATGTGTTAATATCTGGTGATTGTTAGGTAATTGGTGATAAGATATGCCTTATGGTATTCGTTATTTTTGAATTGATATTAATAATCAGTGTAATCTTTAAATTAATTATGATGAAAAAAATCTTACTATTATTTACATTAATGGCTATTTGCTCAGGTATGTTTGCTCAGGTAACTATTTACTCAGAAGATTTTGAAAATGGGTATACAGATGGTCAGGATATTACCGGATTTGATTATTGGCAAACCTGGGGTAATGAATATACATTTACTGCCACTAATGAAGCTGGTGTTGGAGCTGAAAACTCCAACTGGTATGTTAAAATGCAGAGAGGAACATTGGATTTTGCTGTTGCTCAAAGGGTATACGAATTAACGGCAGGTGAAACTTACGAGTATAAAATTTGGATTAAGCCCGATGCGGCAGGACAGATAGGTTCTTTGAAACTGGAAGTAATTGATGTAGT
Organism: Labilibacter sediminis; assembly: GCF_005877885.1. GTDB lineage: Bacteria > Bacteroidota > Bacteroidia > Bacteroidales > Marinilabiliaceae > Saccharicrinis > Saccharicrinis sediminis. The sequence goes on along the minus strand of NZ_VCHY01000001.1, from coordinate 168,381 downwards.
TGCTGGAACGGCTGTTGTTGCTGGACCAATCAAAGGAACAGGAGGAGAGTGGCAAGAACTAACGGTGTCGTATACTGCAGCGACTACCCAAAATTATGGATTCAGGCTTACAAAAGTTTGGGGTAATCAGGGTGCAAGCTTCGATAATGTATCTTTAACATGTACTACTTGTACACCTACCGACATTGATAGCAATACTTTACAGGATGTTATTTCAATTTACCCAAATCCAACCTCAGATGTAATCAATATTTATTCTGATGCTGAAATAGAGGGTGTTGTGCTTATTAGTGTTACAGGTAAACAAGTGTATCAAAGTGTAACGACTGAGCCTATTAATGTAAGTGATTTACCTCAAGGAGTGTATGTTTTACAGGTAAAAACAATAGATGGTACAGTTTCTTCGCAGAAGGTGATGATAAAGTAATTATTTCCCACATATCGAATGAGATAAAAAAGGAGAACCCAAGGGTTCTCCTTTTTTAGTGTGCCGTGCATGGAAAATAGCTAGGCGGTGAAAGTCCGCTGTGGGGGTTTGTAGTAGCCAACCACTAGCTCAAGGCAAGGGTGCTTATCGTGAGGTATAACCTGAAGGAAGCCGGCGGCAAAGTTCCGACCCGAGGAGCACGAACATCATCAGGCATATCTGTTGTGGATGAGTTTGCTAAACAAAACAAAGTCCTAATACTACACGGGCAATGGAGTGTAAATGATGTGGGTACATGGAATGAAAGTTATTTACCTTACCACGGGAGATCTCATGGGCGCATTGAAACAACAGGTATGATATACGGTCGGAAAAGGTTTGTCATGAGCAGTCAGCAGTACTCCAGCCGCATTTGCGGCATATTCAATAATCTAACGTGGAGTAGTTTGTAAGTAAAGAGGTACCTTAAAAAAAAAAGGTAATGTTCAGACCTTGTATGGCATTGGTGTTTAGAACCCTATCAGCAGTATAGGCATATATGCTTTTAAATATCCAATTGATGACTTTGATCTCTTATGAAAGAATATTTACCCTTAAGCATATTGAACATTACCTGCAAAACAATTAAGTTATGGCAAAGGTAATAAACAAAAATGCGGCAGGTATTGATATTGCTTCAAACCTTCATTATGTTGCAGTTTCTCCAGAAAAGAGTACCACTCCAGTAAGGAGCTTTAAAGGATTTACTAGAGATTTACATGAGTTAGCAAATTGGCTTGTTTCCCTAAGTATAGAAACAGTTGCTATGGAATCTACAGGTTCTTATTGGTATCATTTGTATACAATATTATTGGATTATGGGATAGAGGTATATTTAGTCAATGCCTATCATGTAAAAAATGTGCCGGGAAGGAAGACCGATGTTTTAGATGCCCAATGGCTTCAGGAGCTTCATGCTAATGGGTATCTCACAGCTTGTTTTCAACCCGATAATCTTACAAGAGAACTTCGTACATATGTCCGTTTGAGAAAGCAAATCATACGTGATATGGCAAAAGAAACGCAACATATGCAGAAGGCAATGGTTTGTATGAACATTAAATTACACGATGTAATTAACGATATCAATGGCGAAACTGGTTCTAAAATTGTAAATGCTATACTTGCAGGAGAAAGAAACCCTTTAGTTTTATCTCAACTTCGGCATCATAGAATTAAATGCACCGAAGAAACCCTAATTAAGTCATTAGAGGGCAATTGGAGAGAAGAGCAGTTGTTTTGTTTACAGATGGCGCGAGACAGGTATCGCGAGTTGGAACAACACCTAAGAAAGGTTGATGAAGCAAGTGAAAGAGTGGTTAAGTTATTAGCATCACCTGAGGTAGAAGAAGTAAAAGTTCCATACCGTCCGTCAAAAAATAAACAACCCATATTTAACGTATCTCAACTTCTTTACAATGCTTACGGAGTGGATGTCACCGAAATATATGGTTACAAACAAACTACTGCACTGACAGTGTTTTCAGAAATAGGGCCGAATGTAAAAGAAAAGTTTACGACGGTCAAACAGTTTTTGTCATGGTTGAATCTGGTTCCCGACAATAAGATATCTGGAGGGAAAGTATTATCCTCAAAGGTTCGCAAAAGAAAAAATCAAGCAGGTCAGGCATTTAGAGAAGCTGCTAATGGTCTATGGAATGCTAAAAATCCATTTGGAGATTATTTAAGATCAAAAAAATCAAAATCTGGATCAGGACAGGCTATAGTCGCAACAGCTAAAAAAATAGCTACAATATTTTACAAAATGGTTACCGAAAAAATAGCTTTTGATCCATATATAATTGATGGTAACCGTGAAAATTATTTACGAAGTAGGGTGAACCATCTTTCTAAAACAATCCAAAAGCTTAATCTAGAATTAGATGGTTATTTATGATTTACTCGCTTAGTTAGATGAAAGACGCCATAGCACTCAGTTTCGATTTTTTTTTCGAGGAAGGGCAGAACCTTAGTTGACGGCGTTAAATGAATGCTTACCGAATGAAGGGACGAAAACAGAAAACTCATAGAAGAGCCTCCTCGCAGAAGATACACGCGGAACGTGGAAAATATGCGAAAGGGTTTACCTCCGTTTGGATAACTGAAAATAATGCAGTAACACCCCCTGTTGCAGACGGATTACTGGAGAAGATCATTTGTCCTTACAATATTAACAAAGCCTATTTGTAGGTTTGTCGAAACAAGGGCAGTCATGGAATTGACGGGTTAAAAATCGATTCTCTGAGAGAATACCTGCTGAAACATGGATCGAACATCATAAAATCCATTCGCACAGGCACGTTTATGTCCAATCCCGTCAGGCGGGTTGAAATAACCAAAGAAGGGAAAAAGACTCGACCGCTGGGGATTCCCACGGTGGTTGACAGGGGAATACAACAAGCGATCCTACAGGTTTTATCACCTGTTTACGAACAACAATTTTCAAACAGTAGCTTCGGTTTCCGTCCTAAAAGAGGACTCATGATGCGCTGCATCAAAGTAAACAAATTCTGTCCGACGGTTATCATTATGCCGTCGACATGGATATGGAGAAATTCTTCGACACGGTTAGCCACAGTAAACTGACCGAAATTCTATCTAAGACAATCAAAGACGGCAGAGTCATCTCGTTGATTCATAGATATCTGAACGCAGGTGTTGTTGTGGATCACAGTTTTATCTGCACGGAACAAGGCGTTCCCCAAGGAGGTCCTCTGAGTCCTTTGCTGAGCAATGTTATGCTCAATGAATTGGATAAGGAATTGGAAGAAAGGGGGCATCGTTTCGTTCGGTACGCTAATGATTTTGTTATCTTCTGTAAAAGTCGACGGGCAGGAGAACGGATAAAGAATAGTGTTCCGGATTTCATCGAACGCAAACTCTATTTGCGCGTAAACAAAGATAAAACCAAAGTGGTCTATCTGAATCAGATCAAATTTCTGGGGTATTCCTTTTATAAGGCTAAGGAAATCAGGTTCAGGATTCACCCTGACAGCGCACTTAAGTTGAAAGACAAGGTTCGTGTTCTGACAAGCAGGAGCAACGGATGGGGGAATGAAAAACGAACAGACAAAACCAAATCCTTCATAAAAGGCTGGGTGAACTATTATAAGTTTGCCGATATCACAGGATTGTTGAAACGGATAGACTCATGGTATCGCAGGCGCTTGCGTATGATTATCTGGAAACAATGGAAACGAGTCCGAACTCGATTTGCCAAGCTGAAGCAGTTAGGTGTTAACAAATATAAGGCCTGGGAATTTGCCAACACACGTAAAAGTTTCTGGCGAACCTCCTTAAGCCCGATATTGTCAACCAGTATAACCGATATACGCTTGGAGGAGGAAGGATTCATTTTCTTTTCCGATTATTATAAACAGGCGCGTAAAGGTGTAACGTAGGAACCGCCGTATACGGATCCGTATGTACGGTGCTGTGGGAGGTGCACCAGTGAGATTTATTTCCTCAATGGCCATCTACCCGATTCACAGTTAAGTGCATAGGCTTTGTCTTAAAAATGACATTGAATAACACAAATCATACATTGCTCGATTTAAGACATTATAGTTCTGATATGTGTCTGTATTGAAGCTAGGTATAAATTATTTTCGTTTCATCGAATTTATATAACTTAAATATTTATTTCATGAAAAAATTTATACTCGTATTAGGATTAGCCGTTATGATTAGTAGTGTAAACGCGCAAAATGTTTTAGTGGGATGGCATTCGTTTGAAACAACAAGTACCTCCGTAGCCTCAGAATTGCCCGATAATACGAAAACTGGTTTTACTGGTTTACTCGGAAATCAGGTTGAACCGGCATTTGCAACGACCGGGGGAGGGGTACAAGTAACCTCAGGAAACAGTGATGACGGTACATATGGCGAGAATATTGCTATTGATCCACTACCTACCCAGTTTAGGGCAGTCAAGATTGCTGCGAATGATAATAGAAAAAGACGGGTAGATTTTGCAGTAACGAACAATAGTGGTGCAGATGTAACCATTGGAGGGATTGCTTTTGATTATAAGGTCGCATGGAATGATGATGCAAGTGTTGATTTAGCTGATTTAAAGCTAAATGTGTTGCACTTAGATGCTATTAGTGACCTGGGAGACGGAGATGTAAGTGTATCTCTTGATAACACTATAACTGCAACGGATAAGACTATATGGTATAGTAAAAATGTTCCTATGAATAATATGACAGATGTAATATTAGGAAATGAGGAAACAGCAATTTTCCGTTTAGAACTGCCTAATGGTCTTGCAAAAGCGAGTGCTATGCTTATTGATAATTTGGCTATTTATGACAGTACCCCAACTGCCATTGATTCTCCAACCTTATCTGATAAGGTAAATGCATTCCCTACTCCGGCCACAGATGTCATTAATATCTCGGCTGTTGATGTAGATATTACTGAAGTTGTCTTGTTGGATTTAACCGGTAAGGCGGTTTATCAAAGCAGTACATCAGAAGCAATTGCCGTAAGTAACCTGCCTAAGGGCTTGTATATATTGAAACTAGAAGCAGCTAATGGTGAAATATGTACCAGAAAAGTGGTGATTAAATAAATGCTATACAACACTGCACTATATACAGAAGAGGGAATCCAGGTGGGTTCCCTTTTTTAGTGTATTTTCTATACCACATTTGTCCTAAATGTTTAGGTTGTTTTTTGGTAAGTACTTAATTAAGTGCTTTTTATAATAGATTGTTTGAGCTAGGGGGTATTTTTTACTACGTAAGTAAATGGCCTCTTTAAAAATTACTTTTGTTTTGCATAAAGATTTAGTAAGACTGGGAAGCTGAGAGCTTTGCTCGAAGATCGCCCGGCCGCACTTGATCTTTGTGTAAATAAGAAAGTTGTTTTTTAAAGCAGCCTTGATTTTTTTTGCTTCTGTTTTTGGGATTAAGCCAAAAAATGAAGTCGGGTTTGGGTGAAACGCCAATTATTTTGGACAGCTCTGTTTCTATACATATGTGAATCTAGGTTGGAATAATGAACACAAAGACACGGAGACACTGAGTTTTTTTACAGATAGAGTTTAATAATTAAGATATGAAATCCGTAAGAATTTACCTCTGTGCTCTCCTTTTTAAAACGTCATTAATGTATTTATTCAGATGCTAAGTGGCGTAATTTACAAGAATAATGTAATGTATTGTCTCTGTGTCTTTGCGCCTCTGTGTTTTTAATATTTTTAACTCATGATTGGCATTATATGTTAATTATTAACCATTATCAGATAATATCTGCATTTTAATTCAGTAGCAGTAAGCGTATTTTTACTTTTCGTTAAAACTGTTAAATCGGAATATATCATGTATACATATCAAAGAGTTCTTTCAATCATAGTTTTTGCTTTAATTCTATTGGGCTGCAATCAGTCCAAATCCGCTTCTGTACCAGATCATCCTAATGTTGTGTTTATTATGTGCGACGATCTCAATGACTACCAGGGCGCTTTTGGTGGTCATCCGCAAGCACACACGCCAAATATTGATAAATTGGCTGCTTCGGGTGTTCGTTTTATCAATGCGCAAACAAACATTGGTTTGTGCAACCCTTCACGTAATAGTTTGTTTACCGGCATTTATCCGCATCAGTCACGCAATTTTGGCCTGGATAAGAAAACCACTCAAAAGCTTTTTAAAAACAATAAGACCATTATGGAGCAATTCTCCGAAAAGGGTTATTACGTGATGGGTAGCGGTAAATTGTTGCATTCCAATCAAAAGAATCTCTGGGATGAATGGGGTGTTCAAATTAATAACTATGGCCCCTTTGCGTATGATGGCGAAAAACAGGTAGCACACCCTTCGGTTCCGCAACCATTCAGGAGCATTGGTGATATTGATGGTTCCTATGCGCCATTATCTGATATTCCTATATTTCAGGAGAATGAAATAAAAGGAGAGAATCCAGGTTGGGCTTATTCCGGGAAAGATGGAAAAGTTTTTCACTATGTAGATGAAACAAACCGTGATTTAGTGCCCGATGAACTGCATGCGCAATGGGCGGCAAAGCGAATAAAGGAGATGGATGCACAGGAATCTGACCAGCCCTTTTTTATGGGAATCGGGTTTGTTCGTCCACATACACCACTTTATGCACCCAAGCGTTTCTTTGATATGTTTCCCATAGAGAAGCTACAACTGCCACTGATTAAAGAAGGTGATGTTGAGGATACCTACTATAAGGTAAATTACCCGGTTGAACGCACTGCGGATGATAAATGGTATACCAATACATCAAAAGGGCAGATGTATTCAAAGATGCTTACCGAATCCTATGGTGGGGATGAAGAAGAAGGCCTAAAGCACTTTTTGCAGGCCTACCTGGCTTGTGTTGCTTTTGTTGACGAACAAGTGGGTATTGTTTTAGATGCTTTGAGTGAAAGTAAGTTTGCGGAAAATACCATTGTAGTTTTAACCAGTGATCATGGCTGGCAGATGGGACAAAAGCAATACTTGTTTAAGAATTCACCATGGGAAAACAGTACCCGAATTCCACTTGTGGTGCGTATACCGGGGATAGAACCTGGAAGTAAAGTAGAACAGCCGGTTTCTTTGGTGGATATCTATCCTAGTTTAGTAGATATTTGCAACCTGGGAGATAACAATAAAAAGAATGAAAAAGGTCTGTCGTTAGGCGGGTTTAGCTTTAAACCATTATTGGAAAACACAAAATCAGAAAGTTGGCAAGGGCCTGAAGGAACATTGACTGCTATTGCCACGGATGTGGTAGATTATAATCTGGAAGCCCAAACATTTTCATATCGCACAAAAGACTTTAGATATATTATTTATCCAAATGGGGCAGAGGAGTTGTATGATCTGAAAAATGATCCTAATGAATGGTATAATCTGGCTTCCGATAAAGCGTATGAACCTCATCTTATCGTCATGAGGGAAAAAGTAAAAAATATGGTTAATTCTAACAAATAAATATAAATACAATGTATAAACACGTAGTATTGTGGAAATTAAAGGAAAATGCTGACGGAATGTCCAGGTCTGAATTGGCTAAAGAAGTAAAAAGAAAGTTGGAAGCGCTTCCTGCCGTAATAAATGAGATAAAAGAATATGAAGTAGCGATTAATATAGGAGACTATGGAGCTTCGTTTTACGATGTAAGTTTAGTTTCAGTATTTGAAAATAAAGATACTTTTTGGAACTATACTAAATATCCCGAGCATGATGATGTGGTAGCTTATATTCAGTCTGTGCAGGAAGACGAGCAAATTGTGGATTATGAGTTATAAAAATACTAAAACGTTTTGTGGTTTAATGTAATTTGTTTTGTAATGTACAGATTTACAGTTGTAAAAGGCATGTGTTTGAATGAGAATGCGCGCCTTTTTGACAATTATGAATAGATTAAAGGCAAAAAACGTGTTAGCATTTGAATAAAATAGGCTCATTTATTTCTAAGAGATAATGCAACTTGCAGCTATAATACAAGGTGAGTTTTTTAAGATAAAAAATCTAATATATTTTTAAAATGAAGAGAATGTTGCTTCTTAACTTAATTCTAATGTTAGGATTAAGTTTGTTTTCTGCAAAAAAGGCAGATTGGGACAATGTAAAAGTATTACAAGTGAACAGGGAAAAACCACATGCTACTATGATGGTTTACCAGTCAGAACAAACTGCTTTAAGCTTTGACAAGAAACAATCGGCCTATTATCAATGTCTAAATGGACAGTGGAAATTTAAATGGTCGAAGAATCCGGCATCACGTCCTGCTGATTTTTACAAAACAACTTTTAGTGATCAGGATTGGGGAACTATTCCTGTGCCTTCTAACTGGGAAATGCAAGGGCATGGAGTACCAATCTATACCAATATTGAATATCCATTTGATACTAAAAACCTGGAGGCTCCCAAAGAATGGAATCCGGTGGGATCATATCGCAAGGCTTTTACTTTGCCTGCCAACTGGGATGGCCGTCAGGTGTACATCAATTTTGACGGTGTTCAGTCTGCTTTTTATGTATGGGTAAATGGTAAAAAAGTAGGATATAGCCAGGGTAGTCGTACGCCGGGAGAGTTTAATATAACTGAATACTTAAAAGCAGGTGAAAATCAATTAGCAGTTGAAGTATATCGCTGGAGTGATGGTTCATATCTTGAAGATCAGGATTTCTGGCGCTTAAGTGGTATTTTCCGTGATGTGTATTTATGGTCAACACCATCGTCACATATTCGCGATTTTAAAGTGATAGCCACATTAGATGAAACAAACACCAATGGGGTGTTACAACTAAGTGGTGAGCTGCTATCTTCAGGATCTAAAGCTGTATCAGTTGAATATCGTTTATTAACTGGTGATGGAGTAGAATTAATAAACCAAACTGTTGCTGTAAGTGCCAATAAGGGATTAAGTTCTTTTGAAGCTCAAAAGTACACGCTTAAAAATATTGACAGTTGGAATGCTGAATCACCAACCTTATATAATCTGTTGATTTCATTAAAAGATGAAAACGGTAAAGTATTGGAAGTAATTCCACAAAAAGTAGGTTTCCGTAAACTAGAAATCAAAAATGGTAAGTTATTGGTGAATGGTGTTCAAGTCCTTTTTAAAGGTGTTAATCGTCATGAGCATCATCCGGAAACCGGACATTATGTGACTACGGAAGATATGTTGCGTGATATCATTTTGATGAAGCAAAATAACATCAATGCTGTACGTACATGTCATTATCCTAATGTTCCTGAATGGTATGACCTATGCGATAAACATGGTATTTACCTGATTGACGAAGGAAATATCGAAACACATGGATTTGGTAATAACAAGAAAAATCGTTTGTCAAATGATCCTGCCTGGAAAGAAGCTCATCTGGACAGGGTGCGTCGTATGGTTTATCGCGATCGTAATCATCCGTCTGTAGTAATTTGGTCTTTTGGTAACGAAAGTGGTGACGGACCAAATGTGGAGCATGTATATAAATGGGTGCAGAAAACCGACCCGTCACGTCCGTTCCACTACGAAGGAACCTCTGCACACGGTAATAATACGGCTGATATTTTCTCATTGATGTACGGAACACCAGAGCGATGTGCACAAGTGATAAAGAAACATGCTGATATGCCTTTTATTCTTTGTGAGTATACGCACGCTATGGGTAATAGTAATGGTAACCTGAAGGAATATTGGGATCAGATTTATGCAGATAATAATTTCCAGGGCGCCTTTGTTTGGGATTGGATGGATCAGGGATTAAAACAACCTGTACCTGCCAATTATAAGGCAACAGCACAACAAGATCATTTCTTTGCCTACGGAGGCTGGTGGGAAACACCGAGAGGTATCTACCACGATGAAACATTTTGTATGAATGGTTTATTAGCAGCCGACTGGACACCACATCCGGGCTTAAGCGCCATCAAATACTATTACAGAAATATTCATGTTGAAGTTGTTGATGTAGAAAAGAATATCTATAAAATCACCAACTGGTACGATTTTTCTAAAGCATCAGATATGGTGACTGCTTACTGGGAGTTGCTTGAAAATGGACAGGTGATTAAAACCGGTCAGATTCAGGACTTGGATATAGAGGCCAGAACCAGTAAAGAGTTTAAATTAAACATCGTAAACTTCGAACCTAAAGAGGGAGTCGAATACCACGTTAGTTTTAAGTTTAGCACTAAGAATGCCTCTCCTTATTCAGCTGCCGGACACTTAGTAGCCTGGGATCAGTTTGAATTGGCCGAAAGTCAGCTTGTTTCATTAACTAAAGTTAAAAGCACAAGCAAACCTCAAATGCGTGTTAATGGTCGTAAAGTATTTGTATGGGGTGATGAATTCTCGATTGTATTTGACAAACTCACTGGTAGATTAGAAAAATATTACATTGGAGATGAGCAAGTAATAAAAAAAGGAACTCACCCTGATTTCTGGCGCGCCTTAACAGATAACGACCGTGGGGGTATTAAAGGAGCTTCTTCAAAAGTACCTCAGTTATATGTATGGGAAAATGCCAATACCTGGTTAATTAACTCCTTTAATGTGAATGAAGTGAACAATACTTTAGTGATAGAAGCTAAAGGATCTTTGCCTGTTATAGGGGCAGAGTATTCACAAAAGTATGTGGTTAATGGTAATGGAGAAGTTGATGTTACTTGTAACTATGCAGCAGGAGAAAAGAATCTTCCAATGATGATTCGTCAGGGAACTGAATTGGTATTGTCAGCTGGCCTTGATAATGTCAATTGGTATGGAACCGAAGGGCCTACTTACAATGATCGTAACAATGAATTACTTGGTTTATATGCATCTACTGTTGATAATCTTTGGGTAGATTACTCCAGTCCGCAGGAGAATGGGTATCGTATGAATACACGTTGGTTAACAATGACCAATGAATGTGGTAAAGGAATAAAAATTACCGGAGATCCTTTCGTTGGCTTTGGAGCCAGTCATTTTCAGAAAGATGAAATGCATAGTTCAGAATACGCATTTGAATTGACTAAACATGCTGAGATATATTTAAATATTGATCATAAACAAATGGGTATTGGAGGAACAACAAGTTGGATGGATAATGCATTTCCTCGTAAAGAGTATCGTTTAAAAAATGAGGATTATAAATTTACTTATCGGATTACCCCGATAAAATAAAGAAAATATTCCCCTAAGATTAGATTTGTATTAATTTGAAATAACCATGTGCTTATGCGCATGGTTATTTATGTTTTATTTAAAAAGAAATGTTTGTTGGTTATGTATGTGAAAATGAATGGTTTAGTGCTTATTGTTGCGCTTGTTTTATTTGCTTCTTGCAAGAAAAATCTTGAGAAGCCCAATGTTTTATGGATAACAATTGAAGATACTTCGCCGCATTTTATCGGATGCTATGGTAATGAATATGCTAACACGCCGGTTATAGATGAATTGGCCAATGAAGGTGTACGATTCAATAATGCTTTTTCAACCGGAACGGTTTGTTCGCCCAGCAGAACGGCTATTATAACGGGTGTAAAAACTTATAAAACAGGTACTGGTAATCACCGAAGTGCCATTGCCGTTCCTGAATATATCAAAGGGTTTCCCTACTATCTGCAACAGCTAGGGTATTACACTAGCAATAACAAAAAAACAGATTATAATGTAGCAGATGAAATTGGGTATACGGCTGAAGCATGGCACGAGAGTTCAGATAGCGCAGGTTGGTGGAATAGGGCAGATGACCAACCGTTCTTTGCTGTTTTTAATTTTATGGATTCCCACCAGTCACGCACCATGACTCATACATATGGCTGGTACAAAAAACAGGTGCTAAATAAGTTAAGTGCAGATGAGCGTATCGGCGAAAATGATTTTGAGATGCCTCCTTTTTATAACGATACCCCAAAAATGCGCAAGCAGTTCGCCCGTGTTTACAACTCTCTGAAATTGACCGATAATAAAATCGGAGCCTTGCTTAAAAGACTTGAGGAAGACGGATTAAAAGAAAACACCATCATCTTTATGTATGCTGACCACGGAGAAGGTATTCCACGTGGTAAAACCAATGGAATTAATTTAGGGTACCGTGTACCATTTATTGTTTGGTTTCCTGAAAAATATAAGCATTTATCACCGTGGGGAACAGAAGGTGTTGTAACCAATGAAATGGTTAGCTTCGAAGATTTGGCACCCACCATTATTGGTTTGGCCGGGGGTGAAATTCCTGAGCATATGACAGGCAGAGTGATGATGGGAAAAAAAAGATCACCGGAAGCAGAACACCTGGTGCTTTCTTCCGATAGGGCAGATAATGGGATCGATATGGTACGAACTGTAACTAATGGCAAATACATTTATTCGCGTAACTTCATGCCATTTATACCGGAAGCCAGATATATCCGATATATGGAAATTAGTGACATAAAACAGTTAATGCGAACAGATTATGTACAAAATAAGCTGAATTCTGTACAAAAAAGCCTGTTTGAGCCGCGTGCCACGGAGTATCTTTACAATATTGAAAATGATAAATGGGAACTAAATAATTTGGTGAATGATGCTTCGTACCAAACTATTTTAAATGAGATGCGACAAATATTAAAAAAGGAGATGTTGGAAGCACGCGATGTGCTTTTACTACCGGAATATGAGTTGGAGTTGATCGCTAAAGAACAGGCTCCTTATGAGTATCGCCTAAGTGAAGATTATGATGTGGACGCAATTTTGGAAAGTGCATGGTTAGCCGGTGAACGAAATGAGCTGGTAGCTGAAAAACAGATTCAGAACCTTTCTCATGTAAATAAAGTAGCCAGGTATTGGGCGATAGTGGGGCTTCGATCGCAACCAAAAGAGATTTTGGCGCGGTATGAAAAGGAAATTAAACAAGCCATGGGAGATAACTATCCACCAGTAGCCATTACAGCAGCCGCCATCGCATATAATCAATTTGAAAGTAATAAAGCAGAAACCTTAATAAAGGATTACTGTTTTAACCAGGATAATAATTTGGCATTATTGGCGATCCACTACTTAATGTATGTAGAAAACAAAGAACCTTTTGTTGATACAGTTAGAGCCTCCAGAGAATTAGAAGGGCGTAACTACAATGCAAAAGCCGCAGCCGTTGATTTTCTGGGTAGTCTGGGATTAGTACCTAATAATCCTTCGTACCGTCAATAAATGATAAATTGCTATAAATTAGCTCCTATGAAGATACTCGCAATATTGGGCGTTTTAGTCCTATTTACATCAATCGCATGTCAGTCAGTCGAAAACAGGAAGCAAAAAGATACAGCTCCCAATATCTTATATATCATTCTTGATGATTTAGGTTACGGCGATGTTGGCTTTAATGGCCAGGATAAGATAATGACACCGCGAATAGATCAATTGGCCAGGGAAGGTATTGTTTTTACAAATCATTACGCCGGGGCTCCTGTGTGTGGCCCCTCGCGTGCAGTATTGATGACAGGTAAGCATTTGGGCCATTGTACTGTTAGAGGCAACCCAAGATGGTCTCTTTCAGGAAATCCGGTTGATATAGATGCGTCAGATGTCACTGTTGCAGAGGAGTTAAAGCGTGCTGGTTATACAACTGCTGTTATTGGAAAATGGGGGCTGGCTGAAAATTTAACCCATGGGAGACCGAACGAGCAAGGTTTCGACTATTTCTACGGTTTTAATCGTCACCTGCCTGCGCACCATTATTACCCGGAACAGGTGTTTCGTAATGAAGAATTAATCACCATTGAAGGAAATGTGACAGCGGAAAAAAAAGGTAAATACATCACTGACCTATTCACAGAAGAGGCAAAGGGCTTTATTCGCAGAGAGGCAAAAAGTGAGCAGCCTTTCTATTTGCACCTGGCCTATACCACACCTCATTATGAGTTAACCATCCCTGAAGAGCGAAAAGCCATGTATGCAGATAAAGACTGGCCATTACGAGAAATGAAGGCAGGGCATTATCTGAATGATAAAAACGGGCATGTAACATATGCCTCCATGGTAAGTGATGTTGATCGTCAAATTGGGGAAATACTGGACTTGCTTGATGAGTTAAAAATTACTGATAATACCCTTGTTGTATTTACCAGTGATAACGGGCATGAGTATGATAACCTGAAAGATGAGTTTTTTAACTCCAATGGAGATGGAAGAGGAAGGAAGCGCGACTTATATGAAGGTGGCATTAAAGTACCCTTCGCTGCCAGATGGCCTGGATATATTCTACCTAATTCAAAATCAGATCATGTGAGTGCGTTCTGGGATTTCCTGCCAACAGTTTGTGATATTGCAGGAATTAGTCCTTCAGATAAAACAGTTGATGGAATTTCTTTCTTACCTGCTTTGTTGGGGAATGAAGATCAACAAAAGAAGCATGAGTATTTATATTGGGAGTTTAATGAGAGTAAAGGGCCTGTACAAATGATCAGAAAAGGTAATTGGAAATTACAGAGGTTTGTGTTTAAAGGTAAAATTGAACTATATCAGGTGGCTTCTGATGTATCAGAAATGACTGACGTATCAGCTCAAAACCTTGAAAAATGTAAGGAACTTCTGGAACTGATGAATAAGGCCAGAACCGAACATCAGCAATTCCCTTTAACGAAGCGAGAGAATCCATATAAAAAGAAGAAATAGCGTGCAATTACTATGTTTTAAGCGCGTTGATGTGATAATCTAGAAGAAAGCTAATTTAAAATTATAGAAATGATCAGAACAAAAATCAGTTGTTTACTCATCGTAGGTACGGTGTTGTTTACTGCATGCCAACCAGTAAAAAAAGAGACGGATAATAAGCCCGTTAAACCCAATGTTGTTGTCATTTACCTGGATGATTTAGGCTATGGCGATTTAAGTAGCTATGGTGCTACCGAACTGCAAACCCCAAATATTGATGCATTGGCCAATGGTGGTGTTAAGTTTACAAACGGATATGCCTCTTCCGCCACATGCACACCTAGTAGATATGCCTTATTAACAGGCGTATATCCATGGAAAAACAAAAATGCAAAGATACTACCGGGTACTGCGCCATTAATTATTGATACTGCACAAATTACTTTACCTAAAATGTTGCGTACACAAGGATATCAAACAGCCTTGGTTGGTAAGTGGCATCTTGGTTTAGGTACTGGTCATGTAAATTGGAATAAAGCAGTTTCGCCAGGTCCTAACGAAGTAGGTTTTGATTATGCTTATTACATGGCTGCAACGCAAGATCGTGTACCAACTGTCTATCTGAAGAATGGTGTGGTTGAAGGACTTGATCCTAATGACCCGATTGAGGTTGATTATAAGAATAACTTTGAAGGACAGCCTACCGGCAAAGACAATCCTGAGTTGTGCGAAATGATGTGGCACCATGGTCATAATTCTACTATTGTAAATGGTGTACCTCGTATTGGTTTTATGAAAGGTGGCGAAGCAGCCAAGTGGAGCGATGTGGACATGGCAGATCATTTCCTGGCTAAGGCGAAGGACTATGTGAAATCGCATAAGGATCAACCTTTCTTCTTATATTATGCCATGCAGCAGCCACACGTACCACGCACACCACACCCTCGTTTTGAAGGTACATCAGGTATGGGACCTCGTGGTGATGTGATCCTGGAAGCTGACTGGTGCATTGGTGAATTTATTAAAACATTAGAGGAAGAAGGGATTCTTGAAAATACTTTAATCGTGTTCTCTAGCGATAATGGACCTGTTTTAAATGATGGTTATTATGATGATGCCGTTGAAAAACTGGGTAAGCATACCCCTGCAGGACCATTACGCGGAGGAAAGTATAGCTTGTTCGAGGCTGGTACACGTGTACCATTTATTACCTATTGGAAAGGAACTATTCAACCTGGAGTTTCAGATGCCTTGGTTTGTCAGATGGATTTACTGGCCTCATTAGCAAAGCTTGTCGGAACAGAGGAAGCAAGCACGGATAGTGAAGAATTATTGGATGCCTTGATGGGAAAAAGTACAGAAGGACGTGAATCTTTGGTAATTGAAGCAACAACTCGCACGGCCTTGCGTAAAGGTGACTGGTTGATGATTCCTCCATACAACGGAGCTAAAAAGAATAAGTTTGTGAATATTGAATTAGGAAACGACAAAGTTTTTCAGTTGTATAACCTTAAGGATGATATTGGGCAGGCAAATAATGTAGCAGAAAGCAATCCTGAAAAATTAAAAGAAATGGTAGATGCTTTTAAAGCTATCAGAGGTGAAAATTATTCCAAAACACAGAAATTGGAGTTAAAATAAGAGTCAATAAATTAAGATAAAAAGTCTGGTCAATTGATTTGGTCAGACTTTTTGCGTTTAGCCCGGATTTCTAATACTTTTTGAAAAGTAAAACCGAGTAGCTAACTATTTCAAGTATTTTAGTTCTATCTCGATAAAAATGTGTGTTGGCCGGTTCAATTGGCCCGGGCCGGTAATAACGCGACGCAGTTGAATGCGGGAAGTGTGATGGCAATAGATTCAACAAGGAGGTGGGCTGAAGGATGAATTGAACTTGATTTTTTTGCCTGCCTGACGGAAGGCAGGTTTCTTTTTGATCAAGCAAAAAGAAAGCCTGTTTGGCAAAACAATATTAGTTAGATGGAATCATGTTTTAGAACTTCGTCATGAACATTGAATGCACGACCTGCCAGCCGGCCATAGCCGTCAAGCTAAAAAGATAAGATGTTGAAATTAAATTTGATAGGAGGATATAATTCCCCTTGGGGGAATCGTCAGTATTATTCTCCATTGTAAGTTGTTTTTTATGTAAAATGAAGGGCGATTTTTAGTATTGCATTACTGCGCCCTTCATGCATGAAGATACTAAATATCAATCACTTTTAGGAGAAGAATCAGAAGAAAATCAATAGATTTATTAAATCCTTTATCAATATGTTAGAAGCAAATTTAAACTTAGCCTTGAGTGAAGATAAAGTAGAGGAATTGGCAAAAGAAAGTGGTTTTGTCAAGCGGTCTTCTTTAATTGATGGCAAGAAGTTTCTTGACCTCTTAGTTTCAAACAGCACAAAAGGTACACTGTTGAGCTTAGAGGATCTTGCCAGACATTTTGAAGCTAGTTATGGCGAGTCTATTTCTAAACAAGGACTCGATGAACGTTTTAATGCGCAAGCGGTATGCTTCTTAAAATCTATATTAGATAAGTTGGTTGGACAGCAATTAAACATCACAGAGGCAAATGGAAGCAGCAGTCACTTTTCTTCATGTCGGTTACGGGATTCTACCCGATTTGGACTTCCGCAGGAATACCGATCTGTATATAAGGGGCATGGGGGAGCAACAAATACCCAATCAATGATCAGTATACAATATGAATTCGATTTATTAACTGGTAACCAAGTTGATATACAGCTTACAAGTGGATGTAGGAATGATCAGGAGGATACCAAAGAAAGCATCAAAAACGTAAAAAAAGGAGAGCTATTGGTAAGGGATCTGGGATATGTTACAACAACATATATGTCCGAGATAATAAAAAGGGAAGCATTTTTCCTGAACAGACTACCTTCTCAGGTAAACCTATACGATCCACACAGCAAACAACTCGTTGACCTGAAGAAAATATATAAGAAATTGAAGCGCTACGATTTACCTTATATGGAGGTTGACGTGCTGGTTGGCAAGAAAGCTCAATTACCTTGCCGATTGGTTGTTTCCGTTTGCGAAGAGAAAGCTGCGCAAAAAAGGTTAAAGAAAACCACTAAAAACACAAAGAGCATCGGATGCAAAGTTTCGGAGGAAACTAAGTTGCGCTCACAGCTAAATCTCTACATTACTAATGTGCCTAAGAATAAAATTCAAGCACAAGATATTTATAAGATATACAGCATGAGGTGGCAGATAGAATTGATTTTTAAAGCCTGGAAATCAATAGTAAACATTGATAAGGTAAAGAAAATGAAAATCCATAGGTTCGAGTGCGTATTACTGTCAGGATTAATTTGGGTTCTGGCAAATTGGAAAATATTTCAAGTGGCTGACAAATGGTTATCAAAACAAAGTAAAAAACAAAAAACTCTGAGTATATGGAAGTACTACAAATTTATATCGGAATTCCCTGATAAAATATGCAAGATAATACAAGCCAAAGAACTAATGCATCAATGGCTTTCGGTAATATTGACCATGTCAGAGAAAAAGCTGTATAGAGAAACAAAAAAAGGCGATCTTTCACATATACAGCGATTTAATTTATTAAAAACAGCTTAGCTTGACGGCTATGGCCAGCCGGCAGGCAGGGATTTTCTAATGCATAAAGCGGGTTTAAAACACAATGAAGTTGTTTTTAAGTTAAAATCTTATGACTGGTTAAGTTGTAAATTAAAAACTGTTAACAATCGTTCGTTTTGTGAACAGTTACTTGATAAGAGTAGTGTATTTTCGAACGATTAATAAATGATACCTATGAAGAATTTAGTTTTTATTTTAATTTTTGCATGTACATTAAATATACATGCTACGGGTAAAAAAAAGCAAAAACCCAATCTTATCATAATCCATACCGATGAGCATAATCTGCGCACTTTAGGTTGCTATCGCAACACCATGAGTGATGAACAGGCTTTGATGTGGGGTGAAAATACCATTGTTGAAACTCCAAATTTGGATAAAATTGCCAGCGAGGGTGTTTTATGCGAAAACTGGTACGCGACATCGCCGGTTTGTACGCCGTCCAGGGCTTCTATGATAAGTGGACTATATCCGATTGCCACCGGTTCGCACCGCAATGATTTACCTTTAAATGATGAATTGGTTTCGTTTGCGCATATCCTTAAAGAAAACGGTTATGCCACTGCTTACGTAGGCAAATGGCACCTCGATGGTGATGCTAAACCAGGCTTTGCACCGGAGCGTCAGTTTGGATTTGCTGATAACCGTTACATGTTTAACCGGGGTCACTGGAAGGTATTGGCTGAAGATGAAAAAGGACTAAGAGTGGATCAAAAGATGAGCAAAAATGGTATGGCTCAATTTATGGTTGATGAAGTCAATGAAAAGTCATTTACAACCGATTTCTTAGTTGATCGAACATTGGAAATCATCCAGCGAGATAAAGACAAGCACTTTGCGTTAATGTTATCCATTCCTGATCCGCATGGTCCAAACCATGTAAGATCACCTTACGATACCATGTATGATCATATGCATTTTGAAGATCCTCGTACGATGCATCCTGATCCAAATAATTCGCCGGGTTGGTTAAACCTGAAAGGCAAGAAAAACAGGGCGCTACAATTAAAACAGGCTCAAATGGCTGATTACTTTGGCATGACCAAGTGCATTGATGACAATGTAGGCCGTATTTTAAAGTTTTTAAAAGATGAAGGATTGGAAGAGAATACAATTGTGGTATTTACATCTGATCATGGTGACTTAATGGGTGAGCATGGTAAGCACAATAAAGGATTGCCGTATGAGATGTCAGCTCGGGTAGCCTTTCTGCTGAAGTATCCAGAACTGGTGAAAAGTGGTAAACGCATTCAAAAGGCCTACACCATGGCCGATTTTACGCCAACCATATTAGGATTAATGAATGTAGATCACTCAGCCTATAGTTTTCATGGAGAGGATTTATCTGGTGATTTTATCAACAAACAGATGGTTTTGACAGATGATCGCATTGTGTATATCACCAATGCTTTTGGTCGTTGGGTAGCGGCAGTTGATAATCAATATAAGCTTGTTTTGTCACCTTCGGATAGTCCCTGGTTATTTGATTTGAAGAATGATCCGGATGAACTTATTAACTTCTATAATCATCCGGAGTATGCTGAAGTGGCTAAACGATTAATGGATGAATTGTACAAACAAATGGAGCAATTCAATGAACCTGGTTTGGAGAAAGGTTTTAGGAAGAATTAATACATTAAAAGTTTTAATTGTCCATTGATTAATTGGAGACTGAAAACAAAATTAGGATGAAAAAAAATATAATGGTTTTGGGAGTGTTGTGTGTGTTTGCTTTGATGGCAAAGGCACAACAACCTAATGTGGTCATGATTGTGTTGGATGATCTGAATGATTACCTGGGCGTGATGGATGGCCATCCGCAGGCTATTACGCCTCATCTGGATCAATTGGCACGTAACGGTGTTTTGTTTGAAAATGCGCACAGTAACGCACCCGTTTGTGCACCTTCACGTTCTAGTTTTATGTCAGGAATACATCCCGTAACATCGCAGAACTATGGTTTTGATAAATGGATGCAGAACGATGTGTTGAAAAATTGTAAAACCATTTCTGCCTTTGCCATGGAGAATGGCTATCAGGCCTATCAAACGGGTAAAATTCAACATCATCCCCATAAAAAGGATTGGAACGAAATGGGTGTGAAAAAATACCAGGGGCCCATGCCGTTTGATGGAAAAAAAGTAGCTGCCCATCCTTCGGTACCTAAAGCTTTTAGTGCCGTAGGTCCTTTGGATGGTACTTTTGCGCCTTTATCTGATGTTCCGGACGTACCGGCTTCATCAACTGCACCAGGCTATAAAGGATGGTACAATCATCAGGCAAAAACGCCTTTCAGATATGTGAGTGATGATGACCGTGACAAGATGACCGATGAAAAGAGTGTGGACTGGTTAAGCAATAAGATTGATGCGTTGCAGACTGAAGAAAATGGAAAGCCTTTCTTTATTGCTTTTGGTATCATGAATCCGCATACGCCTCATGTGGTGCCAAAGAAATACTTTGATATGTATACGCTTGATTCATTAAAAATACCGGTTATCAGGGAGGGCGATAATGATGACTGCCATTACGATGAAGTATTGGTAGGAAAAGGACGAACGCATTTTGCGGCCTTAAAAGAATCCTATTCCGACCTGGATGAAGGTTTAAGAGCCTATTTACAGGGCTATCTGGCGTGTGTATCCTTTGCCGATGATATTGTTGGGAATGTGATGGGTATTATAGACAATAGCAAGTTTAAGGATAATACTGTTGTTATCTTATTTAGCGACCATGGTTACAACATGGGGGAGAAAGACTATCTCTTTAAAAATTCGCTTTGGGAAGAAAGTACCCGGGTGCCACTTATTATCAGACATCCTGATTATAAGCAAAATGCCGGTAGACGAGTGAAACACCCCGTTAGCCTGATTGATGTATATCCTACCATTGTTGATTTGTGTAATATGGAAGGCTCCACACTTAAAAATGCGAATGGAGCTGAGTTGGATGGCTATAGTCTTAAGCCATTCATAAAAGAGCCTGACTGCAAGTCCTGGGATGGGCCGGATGTTGCTTTAACGGTGGTATATGGCAAAAAGACACTTAAACCGAAAGACCAGAATTATTCCATTCGTTCAAAGGAATACAGATATGTGCGCTATATCAATGGTTCAGAGGAGTTATACGATCATCGAACGGATTCGTATGAATGGATAAATGTAGCTGCAGATAGTGAATACGCAGATGTGCTTCAACAGATGCGATCCTACTTAAAAGAACAAGTACCATCAATAGAACTATAAATTAATTAAAAATGACTAGAACAAGAATATTCTTTCTAATTGGAATTCTTGCTTTGTTTCAAAGCTATTCTGTTTTGGCACAGGAAAAACCAAATATACTTTTCATCGCCATCGATGATATGAATGATTGGACTGGTTTCCTGGGCGGACACCCCCAGGCCATTACACCTAACATGGATAAACTTGCTGCCAAAGGGGTTAATTTTACAAATGCACACTGCTCGGCGCCTGGTTGCTCACCAAGTCGCAATGCCTTACTGTACGGAGTTGAACCATTTAATTCAGGTTTGTATCCATTTTATGAGCATGCCATTCATGAGCAGCTTATGGAACAATATATCACTTTGCCACGTCTTTTAAAGGAGAATGGTTATAATACCTATGGAGCAGGTAAGGTACACCATGGCTTGAAAGATGATCCACGTGAGTGGACGGATTATTTTGAACTAAAGAAATCAAAAAAAGTGTTTAAAGAAGGGGCTGGTTATCAGGTAGGAAGCAGTAAAAAGTCGTCTTTCCGTCCGACGGTGAATGCTGATGAAGACCATGTGGATCACCAGGTGGCTTCATATGGTATTGACGTGTTGAAGGAGAAACACGATAAACCCTTCTTTCTGGCTGTTGGTATTGTGAAACCACATTTGCCATTTGATTGTCCCGAGCGTTTCTTCAATGCCTTGCCTGATAAGATAGAAGCGCCTGCAATTCTTAAAGATGACTTAATCGATATTCCCAGAGAAGGAAATAGCTTTAGACGAGTTGGTGATGACCGCCGATTCAAACAGGACAATGCCTGGGAGGATGTACGACGAGCATATTTAGCCTGTATCTCATGGGCCGATTACAACATTGGTCGTGTTTTGGATGCTTTAGAAGCAAGTCCTTATACCGATAATACCATTGTAGTGCTATGGTCCGACCATGGATTTCACCTGGGGGAGAAGATGAGCTTCCGTAAGTTTACGCTTTGGGAAGAGGCTACTCGTGTGCCTTTCATTATTTACGATGGAAGGGGTAAATCCAATCAAAAAGGTCAAACCTGCACGCAGGCGGTTTCATTAATAAATATCTATCGCACCCTGGCCGAGATGTCAGGTATTGAAGCTCCAGCCTATGTTGATGGAGAAAGTTTAGTGGCTGTTTTAAAAGATGCAGATGCTCAGTTGAATAAGCCAACGGTTATATCTTGGGGAAGAGGCAATTATGCCGTTAGGACGAAAAACTGGCGTTACATTCGATATTTTGATGGTACTGAAGAGCTGTATAATCACCAGTCGGATACCAATGAATGGCACAACCTGGCCAATGATATAAAGTACAAGGATAAGAAAGAAACATTGGCGGCTGACTTGCCAAAACAGGAAGCCGCAACCATTGAAGAATATATTTCACCCTGGAGCATTGTTGGAGCTGATAAAGCCAGATTAAAACAAGCAGAGGCAAAAAAGAAGAATAAGAAGCATTAAGACGTTATCTTAACGTCATAAAATGACCGTAAAACGGCAAAGGCCTCAATTATAAAAGCAATTGAGGCCTTTTTTGGTAATGTAATCTTATGAAGAAAATCTAATACCAAATGTATTATGAAATGATGGATAAATAAATTTAACAATTTTGTGTTTCTACAAGGAATAAAATAGAAGCATAGCCATAGTTACGGTGATATTTTATGACGAAGTAAAAACAACAAAAGAATGAATTTATATCAATCATTTCATGGTATTTTTGGTATAACTCATACGTTTATGAAATAATTAAGCAAATAAATAATTTGCTATGTATTTTCCTCTATACAATGATGATCAGAAATATGCATTATACCCTACCCAAATATTTCAAGCTTTAATGATATATAAACACCTAATGGCATTTTTTAAACAAATTTTGTCGTAAAATCACTATTTGTACTTTATGTTATTGTTGGGTGAATATGTGTTGATGAATATCGTATTCGCTTATTATTTTAGCATATGAAGGTTAACCAGAGAGCCACTTTGGGGATTCTGTAAGTGGATGCTTCCTGTAGGAATTAATAAGAAAAATATGGAACTAAAAAACGGATTGAAACTAATCATAGTTATTGCTTTTATGCTAGCCACGATACCAGTTGGTGCGGTAACTTACTATGTCAATGCAAAGGCCGGTAATGACCGAAATGATGGGGTAAGTAAGCATAGGGCTTTAAAAACGCTTGAAAAGGTGAACCAGTTAAAACTGAAACCTGGAGATAAGGTGTTGCTGGCAAGTGGGCAGACTTTTAATGGCTCGCTTATACTCAATGGTATATCGGGCTCTAAGAAGAAACCCATAGAAATTAAAGAATATATATCGTCAGAGGGGAATGGATTACCGCAGATCAATGCCAGAGGGTGGAGGAACGGAATCCTGGTGCTTAACTGTAGCCATGTAAAAATTAGTAATATTGCTGTTACGGCTGATGCAGGTGGTGTTCCAGGTGGTAAAGTCATTAAAAATGATATGCGTTGCGGAGTCTTGGTTACAAACAATAAGCCCGGGGTTTATGAAGGAGTTGAATTAAGCCATTTAATTGTTAAAGATATGTTTTATGCGGATAAAGATGTAGTTCGCAGTAAAAAGGAAACGAATTCACCCAATGGTACACAAGCCTATGGTTGGGGAATTCGCCTTATTAATCGCAGCAAGGAAGCGATGATGAAGGGTATGAAAGTAGAGTCGTGTAAGGTGGAGAATGTGGGACATACAGGTATCAAAGTAACTGGAGGCAAGCATAGCATACAGGATCTAAAACTGTTCAATAATACGATAACCCACACAGGCGGTCCTGGAATGCAAATGAGCGGAGTGCTCAATGGGCATGTTAAAGGCAATATTATTACCTATTCCGGAAGTACAACCGATACCCGTAAATGGGGACGTGGCAGTGGACTTTGGACTTGGGGTTGCTCAAAAGTGCTAATCGAGCACAATGAATTTCGTTATGCCAACGGTCCGGCTGATTCTGCAGGTTGTCATATCGATTTTAACTGTGATAATGTGATTGTTCAGTATAATATTAGTGAGGCTAATGCAGGTGGTTTCTGCGAAATATTGGGTAATAACTACAATTGTGCC
This sequence comes from Labilibacter sediminis, assembly GCF_005877885.1. Classification (GTDB taxonomy): domain Bacteria; phylum Bacteroidota; class Bacteroidia; order Bacteroidales; family Marinilabiliaceae; genus Saccharicrinis; species Saccharicrinis sediminis. Next base: position 143,862 of record NZ_VCHY01000001.1, on the reverse strand, counting down.
TATCGCTATAATATCAGTATTAATGATGGGCATCGCGTTAAAAAGAAGGGTGTTGCTTTTCAGGAAGGTAAAATCTTCTGGTTAAGTGGTTTTAATGGAAAAGGCAAGGAGCATAATGGCCCCTTTAACAGCTACTTTTATAACAATACAATCTACGTAAAAAGTGATATTGAAGCTAAAGTAGCGGTAACCAGAACAGCACAAGGCGCTTTATTAGCCAATAATATCTTTTTTATAGAAGGACAAAGTAAAATGGTAATGGGAGACCAGTATAAACCAGCTTCAGAGGGAGAGTCATTCATTAAGAATGTGGTGTTTAAGAACAATCTGTTTCTTAGAGCAGATAATTGGCCCGGCGAAGTATTGATTAAGGATGCAACGCCTGTAATTGGAGATCCGCAGTTTACAAATCCTAATGGTCATAAAGCGGAAGACTTTATGCCCAAAAATATAGAACTGGTTAAAGATAAAGGTATACGAATACCACAGATTCCTATGGATCGAAAAGGTTTATATATGGGGCTGGAAGTGAAAGAAGATATTTTGGGTAATCAAATAGTTGGTTTGCCTGATATGGGTGCTATAGAAATAAGGTAAACACTTTTTTATTCTATTTTTATTACTTAGTTAGAAAGTGAATTCAAGCTGTTAAATCAGTTTCGAATTCACTTTTTTTTATGCATGCAAATAATCTTTGTCAATTGGATTACTGAAAATATCTCAAGTCAGAAAGAAGATAATAGATGGTTAGTATTGGATAATTTTCTACAGAATAATGAACTACAAAGTGTGTACTTTTAAATATTGAATAAAAACAAAAAGCAACTTTTAAAAGGTAATAAAACGAGTAAGAAATAAGCCTTAAATGAGCTGGTAGTTTTTGTTTGTTATGAATGTAAGGTGCAGGAAAAGAGAAGGTAGGATGAGTTTTTTATCACAAAAAGAACAAAAAATAACAAATAATAAACAGCTCTTAATTAATGTTAATGTAAATGTAAAAATGTGTTAAGGCATAAACATAAGGAACAGTAGTTTTGAAACTGTTATTCCACCAGGTATGAAAACAAATAAAAAAAATCAAAGTAAACAGTAATTATAAATTCATTTTTTATGAAACAAAACCGAAATAAAATAATGATGTTTTTTGCAGCCTTGCTCATTATAGCGAGCTGTAAAGAGAGTTCCTTTATGGAAAATACGCCCCCGGATTATCATGTGGCTCCGAGCGGATTGAAGTATTCAAGCGTTATGAATGCACGTGAGTATGAAAAAATCAAATCAAATGTACCAACAGTAAATTCTGGAGGTATTCCTTGTTTTTTCGAAATACTAAGCGTTAAAAATGATGCTGGTGTTTTAGGTGACGAGTATCTGGAAAGTGTGTCAATCGCCAGTGCTTACCTGGATACAGTGCATGTAGAAGGTGTAACGGAAGCTGGAGATACGCTTATTTACGACAGACCAATTATTGTACCTAATAATGCAGGGCAAATCTCCATCGAAAATAATGATGTATTTGCGCATGGTGATTATTACTTTACAATTGAAGCAACTACAACAAAGAATGGGAAATCGTTAAGTACAGTGTTTGAAGATGCCTTTCATCTGAATGTAATGCCTGAATTACCATCAGCCGTGTTATACTCCCCATTTAACCAAAACCTCGTTGTTGGTGCAGATATGAAAACAACGGAGGCTTATGTGCCGATGCGTAATCCGGATGTAACATTTAAGCTGACTAGTCATGAGGATAAATTGGTGGTAGATCCTGAAACAGGTGCTTTCTCTTTAAATCCGTCATATACAGTTACCGAAAATGAAACTATACAGCCATCTCTTACTTTAATTTCAAATATTAGTGGAGAGGCAGTTATATTTGATGAGGGTTTTTTAAATATTGTTATTTCAAATGAGCCGGTTGACTTGCCTAAGATGCAGTTTAATTTCTTCTATCCAAGCATGTTAAGTGGTAATAATACTGTAAATGGTTACTTGAAGTATACCTTCGACCAGGGAGATACCCCAAATAATGTTATCTGGAAAGCTGAGAAAGCAAGCCCGCTTGCCGCACCTGAAAGACCTGCAGAGGTAACAGGAAATAAATCTTTGTCGCTTCTTAATATTGTTTGGAATCAAAGTAACAAAGCCGAGCCAATGACATCATGGATGGTGATGAATTCCCAAAACTTATCACAATACAGTTATGGCTATGATATTAATGCGATGTTCTACCTTAAGCATTCAATGTTATTTTATATGGCCGATGGAAGAACACCTTGCGATATAGAAATTTATATCACAGATTCCTTTACCGGAGACGTTGCAACCACTACCTGGACCCAGGTAAATGACCTTGTGAAGTGCGAAGTAAACGGCAGTGGTGTTGAGTTTACGGGAACACCTTATCCTGGAGATAATTTAGGAGATGACCCTGACGGATTAAAAGATCCTACAAAGAGTTATTTAGGTACATGGATGAGATGTGAGTTAGATCTCGAACCTTATAAAGATATGGCCAACTTTACTTTAGCTTTTAAATATGCCACTTATTTTGACGACCCACTTTCAGGAGGTCCGACAGGAGGAGAGGGACAAGCCGGTAAATTCTGGATTTCTGACGTAAACTATAAAGCAGTAGAAAAATAATAACCAATAGGTGTTGAGCATGAATCACACTATTAATGCTTTGTGGTGTGTTTCATCCAATAATTGAAAATTAATTTTTAACGTATGAAAAAGATATTATTATATATATATTTAGTTCTACTGCTACCTGGCATGGCCTTCGCACAAAAGAAGGTGACTGGTACAGTTGTAGACGAGAATTTTGAGGCCTTACCGGGTGTTTCTATCATAATTAGCGGAACCTCAACGGGTACGATAACCGATATAAACGGAAGTTATTCACTCTCGCAGCTGAAGGCGGAAGACGTATTGATCTTTTCTTTTATCGGTTTTGAAGACCAGAAAGTAAAGGTAGGTAAACAAACTAAGATTGATGTTCAGATGCAACCATCTGATTATGCATTAGATCAGGTTGTAGTAGTAGGTTATGGAACGGCAAGAAAGAGTGACTTAACTGGTGCAGTGGCATCGGTTAACAGCCGCGAAATTAACATAGCGCCTACTGCCAACTTCGACGAAGCACTTGTTGGTCGTATTGCGGGTGTTAATATTAGTGCCAACGAAGGTACGCCTGGTGCCCCTATGAATATTACCATTCGTGGAGGTAACTCAATTACCGGTAGTAACCAACCGCTTTATGTGGTGGATGGTATTCCTTTAGAGTCTTTCGATCCGGCTACTATCAACTCAAAAGATATCAAGAGCTTTGATGTATTAAAGGATGCTTCAGCAACAGCTATTTATGGTTCGCGAGGTGCCAATGGTGTAATTGTTATTACAACCAAGCAGGGACGTACTGATGGAGTAACAGATATTAATTTTGGTGCTTCTTATGGTTTTCAGTATATACCGGATCGCATGGAAGTAATGAGTCCTTACGAATATGTAAAGGTAGCTGAATATCAGGCAAGCGGTAAAAATAACTGGAATGGTCCGTTTAATGTGAACGAAATGGATAGGGATCCGTCTACAGGTTATCTTATTGGCGATCAAGGTTTTTACAATAAATGGGTTGACCCTGAATTATACCGTAACATGAAAGGTAGTGATTGGCAGAGCGATTTATTCAGAACAGCCCCAATGCAGGTGTATAACTTGTCGATGAGTGGGGGTAATAAAAAAACCAATGTTTATTATTCAGGTAACTTTACCGATCAGGATGGTACCTTAATCACAACAGGTTTTAGAAAAATTGTTAATAACGTGCGCATAAATCACAGTATTACTGATAAGGTAAAAGTAAACGGAGCATTGCTATATTCTAATTCAGTAAGAACAGGGCCAACCTTGCGTGAAACTGCTTATTCAAGTGTTATTCGTGATGCAGTTAAGTTTAGACCAACAGGTCCAATTATCTGGGACGGACTTGGTGCTGATGGATTTGATCCGGAAGGAGATGGTATGAACGTAATGTTCCCTCCGGTACCAAACCTGGAAAATACTGATTCGAAAAACACACAGGATGTGGTACGTGGAAACTTAGCTTTTAATATTGATTTAGCTAAAGGATTGAAATTAAGGTTGTCGGGTAACTATCAGAACCGTCAGGTAAAAGATACACAGTTCTTTGGACAGGAAACTCGTTCGGGCTATTTCGGCGTAAATGGTATCTATGGGCAGATTGAACAGTGGAAGTATCAGAATCTTTCAACGTCTAATACTCTAACGTACAACAAAAAGATTAAGAAGCACAAGTTTTCGGTAATGGGAGGATTTGAAGCTTCTTATAATCAAAACGATTATAGTTACCTGATGAACTCCCAATTGCCTACTGATGAGTTTGGTATTGATGGTTTAGATATTGGTACAGTGGCTAATCTGGCCAGAACATCGTGGACAGCTAACTCTTTGGTTTCTTACTTTTCACGTGCGACTTATGATTATAAAGGGAAATATCTGTTAACGGCTAACTTCAGAGCTGATGGTAGTTCAAAGTTTCCTACTGGTAATAAATGGGGCTACTTCCCGTCATTCTCTACCGCCTGGAAAATTGGAGAAGAGCCGTTCATTAAAAACTTAGATTTTGTGTCTTCATTGAAAGTAAGAGGGGGATGGGGTATTTCAGGTAATAATTACATTGGTAACTTCTCTGCTTTTAACCTTGTCAATGCTAGTCGCTGGAATGCATACTCATGGGGGCAGGGAGAGAACTTTGTGCCTGGCTCAATCCAAACGAATATTGCTGTACCTGATTTAACCTGGGAAACAACGTCTCAAACTAACCTTGGATTAGATTTTTCACTTTTCAGATACCGAGTGAAAGGTACCATTGATTTATACAAGAAAAATACTTACGACTTGCTGTTAGGTGCAGATATGGCACTGAGTACAGGTTTCGACCGTGTAACACAAAATGTTGGTGAGGTCCAAAACAAGGGATTAGAATTATCTTTATCAACCGTTAATTTTGATAAAGGTGGTTTTAGATGGGATACCTCTATTAATATCTCATTCAACCGAAACAAAACGATCAAATTAAATGATGGACAAAACGAAATTTTTACATCATCGGGTTATACAACTCAGATTAGAGATTTTGAAAATGACTATATCACACGCATAGGAGAGCCTGTAGGAATGATGTATGGACTTCAGTTTGATGGTTTGTACCAGGTTGATGATTTTAACTGGGATAATACTACACAAAGCTATATTTTAAAGGAAGGTATTCCTGATAATGGCGATGCAGTTACACCAGGAAGTATCCGTTACATCGACCAAAACAATGATGGAACCATTGACGAAAACGATCGTGTGATTATTGGTAACCCGCACCCTAAACACTTTGGTGGTTTAACAAACGATTTCAAATATAAAGGATTTGACTTAAGCGTATTGTTCCAGTGGTCGTATGGCGCTGAAATATTAAATGGTAACAGAGTAATGTTAGGGAGCCCGCACCCAACGCAGAGCTATAATAAGTTATCGGAAGTTGCGGATATGTGGACACCCTGGAATCCGGATACGGATGTTAATACCGGTCATTACTATGGCGTTAATGGTAATGCCAAGTTGGGTAATATGACTGATGACAGATATATTGAAGATGGTTCTTACTTAAGACTTAAAACGGTTGCATTGGGTTATACTTTACCTTCAAACATTGCCGAAAAGTTAAAAATGAAAAAGTGTAGAGTATATGTATCAGGGCAGAACCTATATACTTGGACCAACTATTCAGGTTATGATCCTGAAGTAAGCATTAAAGGTAGTGCTTTGATGCCTAACCTGGATTATTCGTCATACCCTAGAAGTTTAACTGTGATGGGTGGTATTGATATTACTTTCTAGTAACTGATGCTATGAATAAATTAAAAAGAATAAAAATGAAACATTATATATATACAATACTTTTGGCTGTATTGGTGCTGATGAGTTCGTGTGAGGACTATATTACCATTGAGCCAAAATCAGAATGGAAGCTTGATAATTATTTCGAGAACCCTACTCAGGTGGATATTGCTTTCGGTGGAATGTACGGAATGATGAGAAGCCCCGACTTGTTTGGTGAAGCATTGTCAATTTCAATGGCCTACGGAACAGATGAAGGCTATTATAACAGGGCATATGATGAGCGTTGGACAGTTTCGTTAAATGCACATACAACACTCGATCCTTTTGTGGCTGATACATGGAGAAACCTGTATACTATTGTTCATAATGCCAATAACATGATTACTTATATGGATCCTGCCAATTTTGAGGAGGAAGAATATAACCGTTATTTGGCGGAAGCGCGTTTTTTAAGAGGTTTTGCTTATTTGAATCTGACACTTTGGTGGAACGAGGTGCCATTAAGAGAAATGCCAACCACCGATCAGACATCTAATCATGTAGGTTTATCTACTTTAGGGGATGTTTATAATTTTATTATTGAGGATCTGGAGTTTGCCAGTCATAACTTACCGCATGTAACTGATGGTTCTTATATTGCCGGTAGAGCGCACAGAATGGCAGCGCACGGTTTATTGGCTCGTCTGTATATGAAAATGGGTGGCTATCCGTATAATAATGTAGAAAGTTATCAGAAAGCTCTAGCTCACTGTGATACTATCATTTATCAGGACGTTTATCATCAGTTAAGAGTAAATGGTGATACAACAGGATACAGGGATTTGTTTATCGATGTAATCGGTGGAGAACAATATGATCTAAAGGAAAATTTATTTGAAATTACCTTTACCAATAACCTGGACATTGGTATGGCAACAATGGGCTCAATAGGCGTAGGTAACGGCCTTTTGTTTACGGCCCAGGATGGACAGAATTACCCTACGACAAAAAAGAATTTTATCAATGCTTCACCGATTCTTGATATGAAGTATGATGAAACAGACAAACGTAAAAACTGGAATATCCCTGGCATTACTATCAATAATGCACTTAAGATAGTTAAGATAACCGGAGGACCTTTGTCATGGGGATACTGCCCGGGTAAATTCAGACGTTGGGACCCTGAAAATTATGATGAATTGGTTGATGGAGCCAACGTTATGAACTACGTGTTATTAACCAACGAATCAATGATTAGCATCAACCAGTCCCCGATCAACTTCCCGGTTTTGCGTTATTCAGATGTATTGTTAATGTATGCCGAGGCTGCTAATGAAGTGAGCGGTGGACCAACAGCTGAAGCACTTCAGTGTATTAATGAAGTGAGAGACAGAGCGGGCTTAGAGGCCTTGGAAGTTGCAAATCCTTCGGCAGCAGGAAATAAAGATTTATTCTTTGAAGAAATTGTTGACGAAAGACTTAGAGAATTGGCTTTCGAAGGGCTTCGCAAGCACGATCTTGTACGCTGGGGCTTACTGGATGAAAAACTGGCTGAAGTTGAGGCGGCAGTAAAAGGTGATGCAATCTACGATGCGCTTAAACATGATCACTTTTTGAGAGCAGTGCGAAACTTTGATATTAATAAGCACTTAGCCTTGCCTTATCCATTTCAGGAAGTAACCATTAACGATAAACTGGATCAAAAACCGGAATGGTCGAGTAACTAAAGTATAGAGAAATATACCATAAATAACTAACACCTGATTTGGATATATATCCGGATCAGGTGTTCTTTGTTACAGGAATCTCTTATTTTAATACATAAAACCACGTCCTATGGACGTGGTCAGAATCTTAGGCTAAGCCATAATATTTTGGGAAATCAAATTTGGAGCTGTAAATCAAAGCGGGTAGGCCAGGGCAAGAGACCGAGCCGGTGATGGCAAGAGTCCTTCAACCCGGATTCCTAATACTTTTTGAAAAGTAAAACCGAGTAGCTAACTATTTCAAGTATTTTAGTTCTATCTCGATAAAAATGTGTGTTGGCCGGTTCAATTGGCCCGGGCCGATAATAGCGCGACGCAGTTGAATGCGGGTGAATAAGGGATGTGTGACGGCAATAGATTCAACAAGGAGGTGGGCTGAAGGATGAATTGAACTTGATTTTTTTGCCTGCCTGACGGAAGGCAGGTTTCTTTTTGGAGCGATGCCAATTATTGCGTTAAGAGAGAGCAGAATCAAGCTTGCTTGAATTATGCCGAACGAAGCAATAATCTTATTAAAAAAATGAAGTAGGGTTTGGGACAAGGTCCCAAGCTTCAAGAAATTCACTTCAGTATTTGTAGTTCATCCCCTTGTAGGGGCTGTTTCAAATCCCCATCCTTTGGGTGGGGATTTTTACTGAATCATCGAATGAGGTTGTGGATGAAAGCAAGTTGCAATTATACTAATTTTATTATGAAGCTCAGTTCATGCTTATATTGGTGTTAAACCCGGAATGTCAAGTTGTAGCTAACACAAAAATATCTAAAAACTAACACAAAATGGGCACTCCTAAATATAAGGTAGCGATTGCTGAATTTGTGTCCGATTGTTGGTTCCGTATTGCATACTTTTGAACTTAGATAAACGAGTTTAAATTAAACCCGGATTATGTGTTAGAACATCGTAATGAGGAATGAAAGTGCAAACAATCAAGGACTTGTTGAGACGACTCATAGCACCGCTATGGTGAGTTGAAATAAGTTAGTTTACGCCTTGATTGGCAGTGGTTTCATTACGTAATAGGTTTTCTAACGCATATTGCGGGTTAAAATATAAATATGAAACGACCATGTAAAATTTAATCATTCAAGTTTACACACAAGTGAATCGTAAGATCGACGTAGTCAATGATCAAATTTTCTTGGAAGTTCCCCGCCTGCGTTGGGCAGGCATGCAAAAATTGAAAATTATAAACGCATGAAACAAGCAATTATTCTCTTTTTAGGATTAATGATGATTTGTCCCCTTTTAAACGGACAAAATACGAAACCAAATATTGTTATCATCTACGTGGATGATTTAGGTTATGGCGATTTGAGCAGCTACGGTGCTACTGAGGTGATTACTCCCAATGTGGACAAGCTTGCCAATGGAGGTATTAAGTTTACCGATGGGCATTGCTCCGCTGCTACCTGCACACCATCGCGTTATTCTTTGCTAACCGGACGTTACGCTTTTCGTAAAGATGCGGCTGTATTGCCTGGCGATGCACCTTTGCTAATTAGTACCGATAGAGCGACACTACCGGGTATGTTAAAACAAAATGGCTATAACACGGCTGTAATTGGTAAATGGCATCTGGGTTTAGGAGATGGCAATGTGGATTGGAATGGAAAAGTGGCACCCGGACCTTTAGAGATAGGTTTTGATTACAGCTACCTGATTCCATCAACAGGTGACCGCGTGCCATCAGTTATGTTGGAGAACCATCACGTTGTAGGTCTCGACCAGGAAGATCCCATTAAAATTAACTATAAAAAGAAAGTAGGTAATGATCCAACAGGCATAGAAAATCCGGAACTTCTTCGTTACCCGTCGGATAATTTTCATGGTAAAACTATTGTAAATGGAGTTAGCCGTATTGGCTATATGTCAGGCGGCAATGCTGCACGTTTTCGCGACGAAACCGTACCTTACCAGATGCTACAGAAAGCCCGAACTTTTATTGATAAGAACCAAAAGGAGCCTTTCTTTCTGTATTTTGCCTTTCACGATATTCACGTGCCACGTTTGCCGGATGCCCGCTTTATCGGTTCTACCAGTATGGGTGTAAGGGGAGATGCCATTGTACAGATGGATTACATCACGGGAGAGTTGGTGAAGCATCTTGAGAGACGAGGTCTTAGCGAAAATACCATTATTGTTTTCTCAAGTGATAACGGACCGGTTCTCGACGATGGTTACACCGATCAAGCTGTTGAATTACTAGGAAAACATCAACCAGCAGGTCCTTACCGAGGCAATAAATATAGCGCCTACGAGGCAGGAACTCGTGTTCCAACCATTGTGTACTGGCCGGGAACGATTGAAGCAAAGGAAAGTGATGCATTGGTGACTCAGACGGATTTATATGCTTCAATTGCAGAATTAATAGGACATAAATTATCTGAAACAGAAGCGCCTGACAGTTATGCCATGTGGTCTACTTTTGCAGGTAAATCGAATAAGGGGCGTGAATTTCTGCTGGAAGAATCAGTAACACTTTCCTTGCGTCACGGAAATTACAAGTATATCCATCCAACCACTAAAAAGGCCGCCTGGATCAAAGAAGAAAAAAATATTGAAGCCGGAACATCAACTGAACCGCAATTATTTGATTTGTCAAAGGATGTTGGTGAGCGGGTAAATATTGCTGCAAAGAATAAAAAGCTTGTTAAAAAACTACAGGCTGAAATAGACCGAATTAAAAACAACGAAGTCACACGTTAATCGTGCTGGAAATAAAATAAAACCTCACAGTAATGAGAAATATATTAGTAATTGCCATCATATTACTTGGCTTTCTTTCGGGATGTGCCAAAGGAAAGACTAATCAAACAGAAGTTAAACAGCCTAATATTCTCCTTTTATTAGCCGATGATATGGGCTATGGTGAATTAGGGTGTTATGGCCAGGAAAAAATACAAACGCCGGTATTGGATAGTTTGGCAAAGCAAGGCATGCTTTTTACTGATTTTTATGCCGGTAACGCCGTGTGTTCACCTTCGCGAGCTGTATTAATGACAGGTAAATCATCATCATATAATACCATTCGTGGTAATAGCGGGCATTTTGCTGACGACCGTTGGATGCGTGTGGCACTTGAAAAAGACGACATCACCATGGCAGAGATGCTTCGTGAAGCAGGTTACCAGACTGGTTTTGTGGGGAAATGGCATTTAGGTGATCCAAATGATTTATCAACCTGGGCTTACAACCGTGGTTTTGATTATGCGGTTCAGGAGCAATGGAGTTCACGCTTTGGAGGTCGGGTTTTTGATGAGCGCATGCATTGGATTAATGGAATGCAGGATTCTGTTTTTTATGATGTAAAAGAGTGGGAATGTTTGGATGACTTTAGAACCAACTTGGCATTTAATTGGTTGAACACAATTAATATAGAGCAGCCATTCTTCTTGTTTATGTCGTACCGGGCACCACACGGCCATGAATATGCCATAGGCAACAATTCCCTTTATCTGGATAAAGACTGGCCTGAAGCAGAGCGTTTCCACGCTTCTAAAATAACTCTTTTAGACAAGCAGGTTGGTCGTATGTTGGCTAAACTTGAAGAGTTGGGTGAGTTAGATAACACGCTTATTGTATTCACCAGTGATAATGGTGCTCATAAAGAAGGGCGTGGACATAGTCCTCAATTTTTCAAAAGCAACGGACTTCTTAAAGGCATAAAACGCGATTTATACGAAGGAGGTATCCGCGTACCTATGATTGCGTATTGGAAAGACAAAATTAAACCTGCCAGTCAATCACACCATATTTCAAGTGCCCAGGACTTGATGTCAACATTTGCGGAAGTGGCAGGAATCAGCGCACCCGAAGCTTCGAACGGGATGTCTATATTACCTGCTTTAACGGGAGAGGAGCAAATGGAGTGTGAGTCCTTAAACTGGGAAATACAATTGGATGGCTGGTACCGCATCATGCCTAAAGGAGGATTCAGACAATCAGCACGTATTGGTAAGTGGAAAGGCGTTCGTTATGGAATTGATTCATCAACTGAATTATATAATCTGGATAAAGACATTAAAGAACGAAATAATATTGCAGCTGAACATCCGGATATTGTTATTGAAATGGAAAAGGTATTTAAGTTGCGCTCAGCCAATGAAGCCTTCCCGGAAGGTGGGGTTATTCAGGATAGTAAGCCATCAGAAAGATACAAAGCATCGAAGAAATAAAAAGAGCTCAGGAAAATGAAAAACGTAATACTTAGTTTAATTGTTTTGAGTCAGGTCATTGTTGCTTGCGCCCATCAAGATGGTGCTTCACGAAGAGTTGAGTTATTGGACACCAATTGGCAATTTATTAATAAGGACGTAAATGGTGCTGAAAAGATGAATTGCAATACCGCTGATTGGGAAAATGTAACAGTTCCACATGACTGGGCCATCAAAGGGCCTTTTGATGAAGAAGTAGATAAGCAAAGTGGTATTATCAGGCAAAACAATGAAAAGATTGCTACTGAAAAAACCGGTAGGACAGGTGCTCTGCCACACGTTGGTGTGGGCTGGTATCGAAAATTCTTTTCGGTTCCGGATTATCAATTAGGTAAAAAGGTGCTGCTGACATTTGATGGAGCCATGAGTCAGCCACAAGTCTTTATTAATGGAACCAAAGTTGGCGAATGGAAAAATAGCTATAACTATTTTTACTTTGACATAAGCCAATACCTTCAAAAAGGAGAAAACTTATTAGCTGTGCGTTTAGAGAATTTGCCCTATTCATCGCGATGGTATCCGGGAGCAGGTTTATACAGAAAGGTACAACTGGTAGTGAAAGATGAAGTGTCATTCAAGCATTGGGGACATTTTATTACCACACCCCGGGTGTCAAACGAAAATGCAACGATAAATATTAAGAGCAAACTTAATGGTAATGGAGTTCTGGTTAAAGCAGTTATTAAAGATGCTGAAGGAAACATTGTTGCCCAAAGTCAATCGGATGAAATAACAGGGGATGAAATAGAACAGGAACTCATTGTCAAAAATCCTGCAATTTGGGATATAGATACGCCTAATCTCTATTATGCCGAGTTAAGTCTATATCATGATGATATGCTGAAGGACAAAGAAACAGTGCGTTTTGGTATTCGCAAAATAGAATATAATGCAGATAAAGGAGGCTTTTTGTTGAATGATAGGGTGACGAAGTTCAAAGGTGTGTGTCTTCATCACGATTTAGGTCCTCTGGGAGCTGCAATTAATAAAGCGGCCTTAAAACGTCAATTGACTATACTGAAAGATATGGGCTGTAATGCTATTCGTTCTTCCCATAATATGCCTTCATTGGAACAGCTGGAGTTATGTGATGAAATGGGTTTTTTGTTTTTGGCAGAAAGCTTTGATGAGTGGAAAAAACCAAAGATGAAAAATGGTTATAACCTGTTCTTTGATGAGTGGGCGGAAAAAGATGTGGTGAACCTGGTGCATGCCACACGTAACCATCCATGTATCGTTATGTGGAGTTCTGGCAATGAAGTACCTGACCAGCTAGGTAAAGAGGGTGTGGCTCGTGCTCGTTGGTTACAGGATATTTTTCATCGCGAAGACCCCACACGACCGGTAACGGTGGGTATGGACCAGGTTAAAGCTACCATGAAAAGTGGTTTTGGTGCAGTTATGGATATTCCGGGGCTAAATTACAGGGTGCACCTGTATGAAGAAGCTTATGAGAAGTTTCCGCAGGGTATGCTTCTGGGTTCTGAAACAGCTTCAACATTGAGTTCAAGAGGCTTTTATCGTTTCCCGGTTGTTGAAGTTAAAGACGATTATAATGCTTTGAAAGCACAGAAGGAAGCTTTTTATGGAGATACATACCAATGTTCATCATACGACCTGGAATATTGTGGTTGGTCTAACTTGCCTGATGACGATTTTATTTTACAGGATGATAAACCATGGGTGATTGGTGAATTTGTTTGGACTGGTTTTGATTACCTGGGCGAACCAACACCTTTTGATCAATTCTGGCCATCGAGGAGCTCTTATTTTGGTATCTGCGATTTGGCTGGTTTACCCAAGGATCGTTACTACCTGTATCGTAGTCGCTGGAACACGAAAGATGAAACCTTGCATGTGTTGCCACATTGGAACTGGGAAGGTCGTGAAGGTCAAATAACACCTGTATTTGTATATACCAATTATAATAGTGCCGAGCTATTCGTTAATGGAGTATCACAAGGCGTTCAAACAAAAACAAAAAATAAAAGCAAACAGGAACGTTACCGCCTGATGTGGATGGATGTAAAATACCAACCGGGAACCATTAAAGTTGTGGCTTTTGATGATTATGGAAAACCTGCGGCTGAAAAAGAAATACACACGGCCGGAGAGCCACACCATTTCGAATTAAGTGCAGACCGTAACGAAATAGAAGCAGATGGGAGGGACTTAAGTTATATCACAGTTTCTGTGGTAGATAAAGACGGTAATCTTTGTCCTCAGGCTCAAAATCAGCTGATTTTCGAAGTTTCGGGGGCAGGACAATTTAAAGCAGTCTGTAATGGAGATGCAACTTCATTGGAGATGTTCCACAAGCCTACGATGAAGGCATTTAATGGACAGCTTGTAGTGACGGTTCAATCATTGAAAGCCAAAGGTGATATTACACTAAAAGTAAATGGACAAGGTCTTCAAACAGTTGAGTTAACCATAAAATCAGAATAAATAAAGATCAGACATGTATAAATTATCTCTCACAATAATTTTCACCATTATTCTCAACTTGGGGATTAATGCAAAGACACCTGAAAAGGAAAATAAACCAAACTTTATCATTATACTGGCCGATGATCTGGGGTATGGAGATGTGGGATTTACGGGTAGTACCCAAATCAAAACACCTCATATCGATGCCTTGGCTCAGTCTGGTGTCACGTTTACACAGGGCTATGTGTCTGCACCGGTTTGCGGACCATCAAGAGCCGGTTTAATGACCGGACGTAACCAGGTCAGCTTTGGATTTGATAATAATCCGATAGTCGATGAAAGAGAATTACCACAGTTTGATGAGAACTTTGTTGGTTTACCGGTTGATGAAACCACTATTGCCGATCGATTGGCAGAACTCGGATATGTCAATGGTTTAATAGGTAAATGGCACCTGGGAGAAGTAGAACATTTTCATCCTTTAAAAAGAGGCTTTCACGAATTTTGGGGCTATCTGGGAGGAGGCCATAATTATTTTCCAACCAATGCTAAAGGAAAACCTTATCCTTATAAGATACTTTGTAACTACAAAGAGCCTCAGCCAATAACCTACATTACCGATAATAAAGGGGATGAATGTGTGGATTTTATTCGCCGGCACAAAGATGAACCATTTTTCCTGTATGCTTCTTTCAATGCGCCTCATGCACCAATGCAGGCAACGGAAGAGGATTTGAAGCTATATGCACATATAAAAGATGAGAAACGACGCACTTATTGTGCTATGGTACATCGTTTGGACGTGAATGTAGGTCGAATTATGAAAGAGCTCAAAAAACAAAAGATAGATGAGAATACAGTTGTTGTCTTTTTCAGTGATAATGGTGGGCCATGTCATCACAATGCTTCATTAAACATGCCTTTACGAGGAGCTAAAGGAACACTTTTGGAAGGCGGTATCCGAGTACCCTTTGTGATGAGCTGGCCGGAACAGTTAAAAGCAGGTGTAGAATACAATTACCCCATCTCCAGCCTGGATTTGACACCCACATTTGTCGCAATGGCAGGTGGAACAATACCTTCAAAAGATAAGGTGGATGGTGTTAATATTTTCCCATTTGTTAATGGAGAAAATTCCATACGTCCACATGAAGAAATGTTGTGGCGATTTACAATTAGTGCCAGTATACGTGAGGGTGATTGGAAATTGGTGCGTATGCCTGACCGTTTACCAATGCTTTACAATCTGGCAGAGGATCTGGCAGAGCAGAATGATGTGTCGGAGCAGAATCTGGAAATAGTGAAGCGTATGCTAAAGAAATTAGGGGATTGGGATGTGTCTCGTCCACAGGTTCTATACCTGGAGGGGAATAAGTGGAGACGTGAACAAGTGGATTTGTATGACAGGAAATATCAATTGACTCAACCAAAATAATGTATCAAATTATAGCGTATTTATTAAAATAACCTGAATCCAAAATTTTATGTCGAACTCAGGTTAAAATAAAAACAAGAAGTATGAAAAAGTATATTTTATTAATTGTGGTGGCATTTGCAACAATTGGAGTGAATGCACAAAAAAATGAAAAGTTCATCAAGGTCAGAGAGTGTTATGTTTCGACAATAGCTGCCGAATATTCGCTGGATGAAGATCAACAAGAAAGTCTTTCAGAGGCTTTCACTAAAAAAAGTAAGGAATCAAATACTCTTAAGAAACAAATGAATGCCGGCTCTATTACCAAAGAACAGAGACAAGCTAAAATGGCAGAGGTCAATGCGGAGTTTTTTAATTTACTTAAAACACTCACAGGGAAGAAATTAAAGGAATTGAAGGCCTATGATAAGGAAACAAGAGCTAAATGTATAAACAGGTAATAAATTGCAGCCTCTGATAAATTCTAATTATCAGAGGTTTTTTTTATATCCTTTAAATGATTTGTTTATGAAACTAAAATATATCAGTTGGAACAGCCGAAATAGTTAAGCTTGTTTCTCGGCAAAGTTTATACGTCTTTGCGAAGATAATTATTGACATATATCTGGTAGTTTTATAGTTGTTCATTATTACGATTTATGACTTTTTTATCCTTTTTTAATAAGAAGGAATAGAACCAAGTAATTAAATCAAATATGAAACGATAAGTGCAAAATTTCATATTCTTGGCAGTTATCACTCATCTAAGTTCTTGTTGTCAAAATAGTAGCACCATCTTATTTGATGGTAAAACTTTTAACCCGGATTCCTAAGACATTTTGAAAAGTAAAACCGAGTAGCTAACTATTTCAGGTCACATCTGTCCTAAATGTTTATGTCGTTTTTATTTAAATGTTTAGATAACAGTGTTTTGTAATCGTTTGTTTAGGCTGGGGGTTATTTTGCAGTATGCAAGTAAACGGCCTCTTTAAAAATTACTTTTGTTTTGAATAAAGATTTAGTGAGACCAGGAAGCTGAGAGCTTTGCTCGAAGATCGTCCGGCCGCACTTGATCTTTATGCAAATAAGAACGTTATTTTTAAAGCAGCCTTGATGTTTTTTCCTTAGTTTTTGTCATCAAGAACAAAAAGTAAGTCTGGTTTGGGCGAAGCACCAATTATTTAGGACAGCTCTGATTTCAGGTATTTTAGTTCTATCTCGATAAAAATGTGTGTTGGCCGGTTCAATTGGCCCGGGCCGGTAATAGCGCGACGCAGTTGAATGCGGGTGAATAAGGAATGTGTGACGGCAATAGATTCAACAAGGAGGTGGGCTGAAGGATGAATTGAACTTGATTTTTTTGTTTCTTTTTGATCAAGCAAAAAGAAAGCCTGTTTGGCAAAACAATATTAGTTAGATGGAATTATGTGTTAGAACATCGTAATGAGGAATGAAAGTACAATTATTGCGATAAGTGAAGGCAGAGCTAAGCTTGCTTAAGCTATGCTGAACGATGCAATAATCAGGCACTAAACAATCAAGGACATGTTGAGACGATGCATAGCTCCGTTATGGTGAGTTGAAACAACTTAGTTTACGCCTTGATTGACAGTAGTTTCATTACGTAATGCCTGCCAGCCGGCAGGCTGGGGTTTTCTAACGCATATTGAAGGTTTAAGGGATGAGAAGGAAATAAAGTAGTATTTAGAATTGAAGATGGAGCCATTATTGGAGGAAGCCTGATGATGTAATCTTACAAATTGATTAACCGCAGCATGGCAAATGTTATGACTTTAGGTACTTGCAATTTGTTCAACTGTACTCCTGCCAAAGCAATTCCAGCCGAAACTAACTTCCTGAAGATAGAGTTAAACGGTGCCGATGCCGAATCGAAAGGTCATGTAGGTAGTACAACTTAAGACTATTTAGAATCATTGAATAAAAGTGCGACTATAGAAACTGATATTGATAGAACTTTAGCAGTATGCCACAAACAGTGTAATCAATAATTTATCTGTTCCGATTGCAGATTCACCTTTTCAGATGGCAACATTTTCTGATTCGGATCAACAGATGAGTCATTCGGATGGGTAAAGGGGGTGATTCGGATAGGTGGTAAAACAATACCGATTGCTTATTCTGGCATTCAGATTACTTTTCTCTGTTTCGGATTAGAGAACCGATAAACGCGTTACTGAAAAACTTATAATAAAATAAACAGAATACCAACTAATGATTTCACTCCTGTCTCTCCCTGAGGCAGGAGTTTTTTGTAATAGGACACAACATGAACACATTTGAATAGTATCATATTTTCGACAAATATTTATCTGTTTTACGCACAGAAAACCCTGACTCTTCTAAATAATATAGCAATACACTCCTTCTGATATCCTTTATCAACTCTGACATGTCTGCTCTCTCAACATTTCTCTGATCAGAAAAAATATAATTGAATTAACGAATCATAAAATAACAAACGCGCTTGTGCTCTCTTTTTGTTAAAAGTGTTATTCTTTTGTCGATTATCAGCCTTTCCTAAATCCAAGTCTCACATATATTTACATCACTAATTCCGGAATTCATTACAAGATGCCAAACGTGGCATATTAATCACTAATTAATTTCAAGTATGATGATGAAACGAGCATGTAAAATTTAATCATTCAATTTCCGTACAGGGGAATGATTAACTTTTCTTGGGAGTTCCATATGACAAATAAAATCAAATTTAGACACATGAAAAATTTTACACTTTTGTTGCTCCTATTTCTGGCAAGCAATATGTGCATTAATGCACAAACACTTCTAGCTGTGGAAGCTGAAAATGCCACATTATCCGGTGACTATTCCTTAGTTAGTAAAGAGTTAGCATCAGGAGGTAGCTTTGTTATATTAAAAAGTTCGTCACCTCAGGGAGTATTAGAGTTCACTATCCCCAATGTAACTACAGCAGGTACCTACAAGTTGGAGGTATATTCTTTTAACGGAGGAGTAACTGTTGATGCTTTGCTATCAGTAAATGGTGAGGCTGCAACCACTGTTACGCTACAACCTTCAAACTGGGCCTATGAGGATTCTGCAAAAGTTACGTATTTAGATGTTGCTTTAGATGCCGGTAGCAGTAATACAATTACTATTGCAGCCACATCAGCAGCTGACATTTTAATTGATAAGCTTGAGCTTAGCGAAGATTTCAATGTTTATTATGTAAGTGCAAGTGGAAACGATGCCAACGATGGTAGCATCAATTCACCATGGCAAACCATTGCTAAGGTCAGCGCGGCGGCAGCCACAGATGGTAATGGAGGATATTTAGTATCCGGCGATAAAGTGTTGTTTAAGCGAGGTGATTATTTTGAAGGTCAACTTTCGCTTAACCGATCAGGTACTCAAGAACGTCCTATTGAAATTGGCAGCTATGGATTAGGTGAACTTCCTATTTTATCAGGTTCGGGAAGTACTCTGACCGGTGACTATATCGAAGCTGTAAAAATGATTAATACCAGCCATATTATTTTCAATGATATATGGATCAAAAACGACCGCCAAAATATGGGTAATATTACATGGAGCACAAATAACGCGTACGGTATTAAAGTAATTGCTAATAAATGGGGAGGCATAAGTAAAAACCTTACTTTCCGAAATCTTAAAATAACCGATGTTTTTGCTATAAATATGCTGGACTGGGAAGGTAAATTCACTCTTGATTATTATACAGCCAAAGGTATTTTCTTTGATGCTACAGCAGATGATCCTGAATTAGGAGAAGTAAGAATTAATGATGTATTAATTGAGAACTGCTATTTTTACAACCTGGGAAGTACAGCCATTCATTGCAGAAATTTAAATCCGGCCAACAATCCGATAAGTGAGGAAGGTAGAAATATGAACTATGTTATCCGCAACAATACATTTGAGCAATTAGGTGGCGATGGTGTTGTATTTTCTTCGGTTTGCAATGGACTTGTTGAAAAAAATACTTTTATTGATTTAGGTTTGGGCGACAAAAATTCATCTACCGACAGATTATACGGACGTGGAGAAGGTTGTTGGATTTGGGATTCACATAATATCATAGTACAATTCAACAAACAGTTAAGAAACAATGGTTTTGGTGATACTTACGGAGCAGGCGGACATGTTGATTTCTTTTGTAAAAATGCAATTTTCCAGTACAATTACAGCGAGGAGACTGCAGGAGGTTTTTGTGAAATTCTTGGCGACTGCGAAAATAGTACATTCCGTTACAATGTAAGCGTAAACGATGGGTACAGAGAGCATCACGGATATTCAATTTGGGTTTCGGGTTATGTAGGAACTGATCAAACTCCCGTTCGTTCAAACAATAACTATATTTACAACAACACAATTTTTATTGATAAAGCATATACACCCGACATTTCAATTTGGGCTGAAAATACTTATATCTATAACAATATTTTTAAAGCCGTTAATGGAGGACAAATAGGTGCTACCGGTGTTGAAATCGACATAGAACCGGGAAGTGAATTAATTGTATCCAACAACCTTTTCTATGGCGATATTGCATCAGCATTTACTAATTTGGATAATTACAAGATTACAGGTGTTGATCCTCAGTTTGTAAACGAAGGCTCAGGTGATATTTATGGTTATCAGATTCAACCAGAAAGTGCTGTTATTGATGCCGGTACAACTTTCCCTGAACCAACTTTCCCTATGGCCGGACAAGGCATTTTTAAAAATATTTTTTTGAATTCAGCCACTGATATTTATGGTAATGCGGTAGATGTTAACAACCTGTTACCAAATATTGGTGCTGATAATAATTACAATACAGGTATTGATCCAAGTGCTGTAAGCGGAGTATCTGTATCACCACAAAGTGCAACTGTAACTGTTAGTGGAACACTACAGTTAACAGAAAATATTATGCCCTCTCAGGCTGTAAATAAAAATGTTACATGGTCGAGCAACAATACTTCGGTTGCTACAGTTGATACTAATGGATTAGTAACTGCAATAAGCGAAGGTACTGCTACTATAACAGTTACAACAGTTGATGGTGGATATACAGCAACTTCAGCAATTACTGTAGAAGCGGAAATAACAACAGAATTGCTAAACGGAAGTTTTGAAAATGACTTAACCGACTGGAATACATGGAACAACCCAACTATAGTGTCGGATGCTGTATGTGGCAGTAAAGCAGTAAAATTAACAGGTATAGGTTCTGTAAACCAATGGGTAGATGTAAAACCCAATACCACCTATACTTTATCAGCTTTTGCAAAAGTAAGCGATCCTCAAAACGATAGAGTTGTACTAGGTGTTGAAGATGCAAGTGGTACTGCATTCGGGTTTGTTGATATTTATGACACTGAATATACAGCGCACAGAGTGATGTTTACAACCGGAGCTACAGATATCACGGCAAAAGTTTATTTCTGGCGTCCGACTAATGGTGTAAATGATGCTTATTGTGACGAAATGGTTATAGAAGAAACTGCTTATATTCTGAATGACGATTTTGAAAAAGGATTACACGCATGGGATTACTATGGGGGAACAGCAATTGAAACTTCAAATCCGATTGCCGGAACAAGCTCTTTATTAATTGATGGAAAAGGAGGAGCGAGCCAGTGGATTAAAACAAAAGCTGCTACTACTTATGAAATTACTTTTACTACAATGGTAACAGACGTTTCAAAAACAGCAAAATTCCATGTTAAGAACTCAGCAGGAACAAAATATTTTGAAGTAGAGCTTACCGATACTCAAGTGACAGAACAAACAATCTCATTTACTACTGATGCCGGAGATACAGATTCTCAAATTGGTTTCTGGACACCTAATGGCTATCTGGGACAGGTATACCTTGATAATATTAGTATTGTGGAATCAACACTTAAAAGTACAGAAATAGCAACTGATTTCACTAACAATGCAAGCGAACAAGTAGTTAATGTCTATCCTAACCCTGCATCAGATAACGTAACTATCTCCACTCAAGGTTTCCAGGGAAAAACAAGTATAGTGATCTACAACCTGATGGGAAGTCAAGTATTAAATCAAAAACTTGATACTAATGAGAATAGTTCAGTTACATTATCTGTCAATCACCTGAGCAAAGGCACCTATCTGCTTTTACTTACAGATGAAACTGGTAAACGTGCTACTGAAAAATTATTAATACAATAAACTTTAATACCAACTAATTATCACACTCCTGTCTCTCCCTGAGGCAGGAGTATTTTTATAATAGAGAAGTATATAATCATACCCAACCATTAACGATCCCCTCAAAATGACAGAAATACTTTTAACAACAACAACAACAACAACAACAACAACAAACAGTTCCAAGAATACGTCCAAAGATCTTAAGGAGATAATCCGTTTGGATCCGGAAAAGAAACAGATAAAAATTTCTTCAAAACTATTTAAAGGCCCCATCCATGTGTCCATTTTCGACTACCAGGGAGACTGCTATCATATTTCGGAATTAACTGAAACTAAAAGTATACACACCATTACCTGCCATACTATACCTTGCGGGAATTATGTCTTTTGCGTTTACGATTTATTTGGTATTAGTATTGCTGAAAAAGTAACTATTGAGTGGTATTTTTGACTTATTGGAATTTAAATGATCCAACTAATACAATTACTTACTTCTTAACAATTGGGATAAAAAACCTTGGCAATTTTACGATAAGCATTGTCCATTTTGTGCTCTGTTATCTATTTTTCAACAATTACTTTTGGAGCAATAAAAAGAATTAAATTCTGTAATTCATGATAAAATCAAAAGTATTCTTATTTCTTACATTACATCTATTAACAATTGTATCAATTGGACAAATTCAACTGATAGATATATCTAATGATTATGTCTCAAATTTTGTCATTGCTAAGAATTCAATCCTTGAAGTTGATAAAAATGGTTCATTGCTTATAAATATGGATCCTGAAAATCCTGTAATCGAATTACTGTCACCCAATGGGAGTTGGGACTTAAGGACTCATTCATCCGTCGCTTTTGAAGTAAGTAATTTAGCGAGCGAAGCTATTCTCTTAAATGCTCATATCGGCGATTATCAATGGAACGAGGGAGTGCTGTCTCTTAATCCTGGAGAGACAAGTGTGATGCGTATCCTAATTAAAGGTTATCGATTACCGGAAGAGCACCCTATGGCACGTTCTTATGAAGGTATGTTTGGTTATCCCGGAGGTTATTTCTGGCATTGGGTACCGATGGATGCAGCGCATATTAAAAAGATTAAACTATCATTGATCAATCCCAAAGGCCCTGCAACAATTGAGGTCAGAAATTTTATGGCTGAAGGAAACCTGATGGCCAAATCATATGACGAAATTCAACAAACAGAGTTTCCATTTGTAGATAAATATGGCCAGTATATCCATAAAGAGTGGTTAGGCAAGGTGCATTCCGATGATGAGCTGAAAGAAGCCATTGAGAAAGAGAATCTGGATTTAAAAACGCATCCCTCGCCGCAAGACAGAAATAAATACGGAGGTTGGGCGAAAGGCAAAAAATACAAAGCTACCGGGCATTTCAGAGTGGAGAAAATTGATGATCGTTGGTGGTTGATTGATCCTGAAGGTTGTCTGTTCTGGTCGCATGGCATAACGGGCGTGGCAAAAGCAGCTGCTACCACACGAGTAATGGGACGTGAAAAGTATTTCTCATCCTTGCCAGATAAGAACTCTACATTGTATCAATTTGCAAAAAACAAGAAAGGGAATATCCTCACATACAATTTTACCGGAGCCAATCTGTATCGTAAATACGGAGAAAAATGGCAACAAAGAAACAGTGACTTGGCACATCAGAGACTAAAAAGCTGGGGAATGAATACTTTTGGCAACTGGTCGGATGAAGCAACTTACCTGCAGAGACGAACACCTTATACCGTAAGTGTTAACTTTCCATGGAAAAAGGTAGGTGGTAAACTCAAATTTCCCAATGTGTTTGACCCTGATTATAAATTGAATTTGGAAAAGACCTTTGAAAAGCATGTCGCCACCTGGGAGGACGATTATTGTATAGGCTATTTTGTAGATAATGAATTACACGGCTGGGGAAAGATTGGAAGAGCCGTTCAGTCCTCGCCAGCCGCTGACAATGCCAAAGTTGAGCTGGTTAAGTTTCTGAGAGATAAGTATGAATTAATTGAAAAACTCAATCAATCATGGGAGAGTAATTATGCATCGTGGCAAACTTTTTTGAAGACTACTACTGAAGTTACATCGAAAACAGCCCAAGCTGATTTGTTGGCCTTCGAGAAGATAATGGTGGAGCTGTATTACAAAACCTGCAGGGAAGTAATCAAAGCCAAAGCACCAAACAAGCTTTATATGGGCAGTCGCTTGCACAACCATTATTATCCTGATGATTTGGGGCATCAGCGTTGGATTGTTCCCCTAGCGGCCAAATACTGCGATGTGGTGAGTTTTAACCGTTATCGTTTTGTACCTAATGATTTAGTGTTCCATGATAAGTCAATTGATAAACCCATTATAATCGGCGAATTTCACTTTGGGGCTTTGGACAGAGGTATGCTTCACACTGGTTTGCGTTCGGTGCAAAATCAGGAGCAAAGAGGACGAGTTTATTACGAATACATCAAAGGTGCATTGGAAAATCCTTACATCGTGGGAGCTCACTGGTTTCAATATGGCGAGCAGGCAGTAACTGGTAGGGGTGATGGAGAAAACTATCAAATTGGCTTTCTGGATGTGTGTGATACACCATATCAGGAAACCATTGATGCCTGCAGGGAAATAGCGGAGCAGATGTACGAGATAAGACAAGAGCAAGAATCATTAAATAGTAATTAATTTAAATTTTATCGATACTAATTAAGTAGGACCAATGAAAACATACTCATCAATAGTACTCTTTCTCCTTTGTCTTTCTGCAATAGTTGGACAAGACAAGACACATAAGAATAAAAAATTAAAGGTGTTCATCCTTTCCGGTCAGTCAAATATGGTGGGTTGGGGAAATAGCGAAGAATTGCCAGACTCATTGAGGTATGGTTCTGATAGTAAATTGATGTTTGAAGATGGGAAATGGCAAAAGCTAAAGCCACACAAACCAACCCATGGCAAACAAAAGGAGCGTTATGCGATGACAGAATACTCATTTGGTCCTGAAATTTCTTTCGCTACGCAGATGTCTAACGCCTATCCCAACGAAACTATTGGGATCATAAAGAGTGCAACGGGTGGCACAGGAATAATGGCGTGGTCGCCCAATTGGACAGAAGAGCAGGCTGACCGGACCAATGATGGAAAGAAAGGAGATTTGTATAAAGTGTTAATCGAGAAGGTTAAAGCGGCACAAAAAGCAGCAGATATTGAAATTGTTGGCTTTTTGTGGCAGCAAGGTGGAAAAGATATGACTAAGGTATCGCTGGCTAAAGAGTATTTCGACAATCTGAATGCTTTGATAACTGGTTTAAGACGAGATTTAGATTTACCTGACTTACCTGTATTTATTGGCTGTTCGGTAAGTAAAGAGTCATTAAATAATATTGATAAAGCTCAATTGGAGCAAGTTAAAAAAGTACGCCCAGGCGTTGAAGATGTTATAAGAGCCAGGTTTAAAGCCGAGGAAGAGATTCCAAATGTAAAAGTAGTGGTGACACCAGATTTAGAGAAGCACCCTAAAAACGTGCATTATAATACAAACGGGCAATTAAAACTGGGCGAGCATTATGCGGAAGCATTTCTGGAGTTTATTAGTAAGAAATGATTTTATAAGTTAAGTCAAAAAAGGAAATATTAACCCGGATTTAATTACTCAGTGTCATGTAAGTGTCTTTTATGGTTTTTAAGAGAGGACACCTTTGTATTTAATAAACCGTAATGTTCTCCAAAACTGTTTATTTTAATACATAAAACCACGTCATATGGACGTGGTCAGAATCTTAGGCTAAGCCATAATATTATGGGTAATCAAATTTGGAGCTGTAAATCAAAGTGGGTAAGCCAGGGCAAGAGACCGAGCCGGGGATGGCGAGAGTCCTTCAAGGGCGCACTTGAGGGGGCTGTGCGCCGGCTGAAATTGAAGGGCGGTGTGGGATGAAGGATTCTCTTGGTCTAGCGTTTTTTGCTTCGTTTTTGGGGCGATGCCAATTATTGCGTTAAGAGAGAGCAGAATCAAGCTTGCTTGAATTATGCCGAACGAAGCAATGATCTCAAGAGAAAAAATGAAGTAGGGTTTGGGACAAGGTCCCAAGCTTCAAGAAATTCACTTCAGTATTTGTGGTTTATCCCCTTGTAGGGGTTGTTTCAAAGCCCCATCTTTTGGGTGGGGATTTTTATTTAAGATTAATCAAAAAAAATTAATTAAATATATATTAATGAAGAGATTTGTTCTTTATACAATCATCGGGATTTCATTATTTAAAGGTAACTGTAATGCACAGAAGTTCGAAACCTGGCGTTTTATCAATATTCCCGATTACCATAATGCCGAGGGTTTATCGCGAAATATACCAGCGCGTGAACAGCGTATTGCAGCGCAAACCGAGCAGTTTAAATCAATGAAAAAACGCCATGGCGGCGAGTTGATTATTATGCCGGGCGATTGCAACAGTGGTCATTGGTACCGTCCTAAATACCTGAAGCAGTTTAAGTCTAATCCAGACTATGCATATTATAATACCAAACAGGTAATTTTAGAAGCATCGAGATTATGCTACAGCGGATTATTGGACATTGTCCATAATGGGGGCTATGAACATTTTTTAATGGCAGTGGGCGATCACGAGCTGGGTGATAATCCATGGCGTAAAGGCAGTGAGGTCAGCAAACACATATCTACGTTTCGTCAGGGTTTTGCCAATACTTTTACATTGGATAAAAATGGACAATCCCGCTTTACTGAAAAGATTGGTCAGGTCTTGCCGCGACCAGTTGGTACAATTTACGAACATACATCCAATGCTGTTCAATATAAAAATGTACTGTTTGTCACCCTCGATATGTTCCGTTTTGACGGTAAAGATAAAATCTTAGGTACTCAGGGTGTGATTAACGGCGATATTGATGGTGAACACATGCAGTGGTTTGAATCAGTTTTATCCGAAGCTCAAAAGATCCCATCGATTAAACACATTGTGGTACAATCACATTTGCCCATCATCTATCCTGTAAGAAAGTATGCCAGTAGTGGTATGTTGGTGGATAAAAAAGAGAGCGAGAAGATTTTGGATGTTCTACGCAAGTATAAGGTGGACCTGTACCTGGCTGGTGAGGTGCACATGAATACCGTAACAAGAGATACGGAATCAGACTTAATTCAGTTGGTGGCCAGGGGTAATAACCTATCCAATATGACACTTATAGATGTTGATTCAGATAAGCTTTCTATTAGCTCTGTGCATGAAAATGGTGATAAGCTGGGGAGTCTTAAAATTGATAAATCATCATCAAAAACAATGATTGAAGGTGAGGGAATTTTAAATCCCATTAGGCCTGAAGGTTTACAAATTCATTGGGGTTTTGACGAGCAGCTGAATAAGCAGAATTATAAAAGCAGTGTAGAAGGAACCTTCCCAAAAACCGGAAAGCATAATCCTTTTATGAAGGGGATTAATAATCCTTTGGTTTACTTAAACGATGGAGGTTTCAATCGTGATTATTCCTTATTAGGTACAGGGGCAAAACAAGTGAAAGGCATTATTGGCGATGCTGTAAAATTATCATCGGGCAGTAAGTTGTTTGTATTACCTATTGGGCCTATGGATGCTGGTTATAAAAGAACAATGGCCTGTTGGCTTAAAACCACATCAAATGGACGACGATTGATTTTTAACAGTGCCTCATATTGGGGTCAAGGACAGTTTTTCAATCTCTCGCTTAATGAGGGTAATATAGAATTAGCACTACGCCCGGAAATATATACAAGCACTAAAAATCAGAATATAAACGATGGCAAATGGCATCATATTGCCATTGTTCTGCCACAGAACGGTGCTAAAATAAAGGATTTAAAGCTATATGTAGATGGCAACCTGATTGAAGATAAGCACACCACAAAGCCAGACGTAAAGGTAAATACCTCACAAGCCAATTGGATGTCAATAGCTACGCAAGGAGCGCCATACAAAACAGATTTTGCACAATCCATGCATATGAACAATTATGAAGGCTTGCTGGATGATTTTTGTATATGGACCAGAGCGCTTCAGGGTTCAGACGTGGAACAACTTTATAAGAATGGTTTAAAAGGTGTTAGCGCACTTGAACTTGAAGGAAATCCGTAGACGCATATTTGCAATCCGTGCAATAAGCAATAAATAAAATAAGAGCTGCAATTGTATAAGTTGCAGCTCTTTTTGATATGTGTTTGTATTCTTAATGTTTAAAGTCTTGTACTACAGTTTTGCGGTGACTTACCCATTTTATCACAATAGTTTTAATCAAACTATACACTAAGTCGTATAAGAGTACAAAATCAACACAATATTGAATATTTGCGTTAAGCATTGTCAAGTTTACGCTTATTATTTAAGTGCATGTAAATTACTTTTACCACAACAAAAAGTAAATTAACTAACAAATGCACACATGCGAATTTTTGTAAACCTCACAGTTTTATTATTGCTATTCACATCTTCGCTTTATGCTACAGATTATTATGTAAGTAATGATGGAAACGATAGTAACAATGGTACTATTGATAGTCCATGGTTAAGTCTTGCCAAAGTATCAGCAGCAGCTGCTTCCAATAAAAACGGAGGCTTTCTTCAACCGGGTGATAGAATTCTGTTTAAGTCAGGAGATACCTTTGAAGGTCAGTTGGTAATGTACAGAAAGGGTACAGAATCTCAGCCCATTGTATTAACCAGCTACGGATCGGGCGTAAAACCTATTATAAGTGGATCGGGTAACATCCCTACAGGAGATTATATCGAAGTAGTAAAGCTTATTAATTGCGCTTATATAACGCTTGAAGGTTTATGGATTAAGAACGACCGTAAAAACATTGGCGATATAACATGGGGAACAAACAATTCTGTTGGTATTTATGTAAAAGCCAATAAATGGGGAGGCGTTTGCCGTGGTTTTGTATTTAGAAATTTAGATATTACCGATGTTTTTGGCTATGATATGATAGACTGGGAAGGTAAGTTTACCCGTGATTACTATACAGCTCACGGTATTTACTTTGACTCTGAAGCCAATGATTTATCGGTAAATCCAATTATTGAAATTGGTATTGAAGATGTTTTGGTTGAAGATTGCTACTTCTACAACCTAGGAAGCCGTGGTATCTCTGCCCGCCACTTAAGTAATGTTACCAATAACCTTATTGACGATGAGGACAGAAATAAGAATTTTATTGTTCGCAACAATATTTTTAGGCAATTAGGTGGCGATGGAGTTGTATTCGCTTCTCAATACAATGCCCTTGTTGAGAATAATGAGTTTATCGATTTAGGTTGGGGCGATCATACTTCATCAACCGACAGGTATTTCGGACGAGGAGAAGGATGTTGGGTTTGGAATGCTCGTAACCTTGTGGTTCAGTATAATAAACAATACAGAGCCAGGGGGTATGGCGATACTTATGGTGCAGGAGGGCATATTGATTTTTTCTGCAAGAACGTGGTTTTTCAATACAATTATAGTGAAGATACAGAAGGTGGATTTTGCGAAGTTCTAGGCGATTGCAGAAATAGCATTTACCGTTATAATGTAAGTGTTAACGATGGTCATAGAGCTAATGGTCATCATAGGTACAGTATTTGGCTATCAGGTTATGTAGGGTCAGATCAAACACCTGTTCCTTCGCATGATACCTATATTTATAACAATACTATTTATTTAGATGCAGACAAATGTAAGCCCGACATTTTTATTTTTGCGGGCGATACCTACATCTATAACAACATTTTTTATGCGATAAATGGTGCTCAAATAGGAGCTGGTGGAGTAGAAATAGATATGCAAAATGATGGAGAACTGCTAGTGTCTAATAATTTGTTCTATGGTGATATTGCAAGTGATTTTACGCAGCTCGATGCCAACAAAGTATTAGGTTCCGATCCTTTATTTATCAATGCTACCGGAACAGATAGAGTTACTGAGGATTTTAATATTCAGTCGGAAAGTACCTCAATTGATGCAGGTAAAACATTTGCAGAACCAGAGTTTCCTTTAGCAGGACAAGGTATTTTTAAGGATATTGCTACAATCTCAGATCAGGATGCCTTTGGTAACCATGTAGACCTATTGAATCATACACCCAATATAGGCGCCAGCAATGCTCACAATTCAGATATTCAGTTGGGTGTTAAAAGTGCAAAACAAGTAAACAACCTATTTCAAATTTGCCAAAATCCGGTAAAGCAACAACTAAATATAAAATTAAATAAGCAGCTTGAATCGCCAGAAATAAAGGTTTATGCGATTAATGGTCAGTTAATAAAAGATATGAAGATGGGTGCAGACTTGAGTAATATGCAAGTGTCGTTGCCATCATATGCCGGCAACGGAATTTACTATTTAATGTTAAAAAGTGAGAACATATATCAGGTGCAAAAGTTTGTGCTCTATAGGTAAAATATGTGCTTGGTATTATTTTATGAACAACATCAAAATAAAATTATGAACTTAAAATCTACATGTATATTAATATTGTTAGCTCTATTTAGTAATGTATTTGCTAATTCTTTTTACGAAGAGATAGAGTCAGAGCAAACTGTGCTATCAGGGAGTCATGAGTTGGCCAATAATGAGAATGCCTCAGGAGGTGTTTTTACTAAACTATTTAATTCATCGCCACAAGGTTCGCTTCAGTTTACTATTTCAAATATTGCTGAGGAGGGGACATACAAGTTGTACATATATTCCTTTAATGGAGGTGCACCTACAGATGTTAATATGTCGCTTAATAGTGCTCCCAACACCCTTGTTACCTTACAAGCTTCCAATTGGGCATACCAAGGTGAGGCACAGTATACTATGATTAAGGTGGATTTACAAGCAGGCAATAACACTATTGCTTTTGCTGCAACAGCAGGACCAAATGTCTTAATAGATAAGTTTGTACTTACGTCTGCATACAATACCTATTATGTGAGCTCGGATGGAGATGATGCTAACGATGGGACTTTGGAAGCGCCCTGGAAAACCTTGGATAAGGTGACTGATGTTGCTGCAAATGATGCGAATGGAGGTTTTTTGCTCCCTGGAGACAAAGTGCTGTTTAGGTGTGGTGATTACTTTGAAGGTAATCTGATTGTAAACAGATCTGGTACTAAAGATGAGCCAATAGAGTTGAGTAGTTATGGAGAAGGTGAACTGCCTATTATTTCCGGTTCAGGGAACACCATTGCAGGTGATTATTTTGAGGTAATTAAACTGTTAAATACTAGTTATATAAAAGTCTCTAATCTATGGGTGAAAAACGATAGAAAAAATACAGATAGATATACCTGGGGCGAAACAAAAGCTTATGGTATTCTGGTAACAGCAAACAAGTGGGGTGGAGTTTCAAGAGGTTTGGAGTTTCGGGATCTTAAAATATCCAATGTTTATGGCGTATCAATGCCCGATGAGTTTAATAGTTTAAATGTTACGGGTTTACGCTTTGAGTCTGATAGTAACGAAGTGGGTCAGGAGATCAGCATAAAGGATGTTCTTGTAGAGGATTGTGAATTTACAAAAATTGGTAAAGCAGGTGTATGGTCTATCCATAAAGGAAAAAACGTAGCAGATAATGATAGCGTCAATTGTAGTATGAATTTTGTTATCCGTAACAATATATTCTACCAAACTGGAGGTTCAGGAGTTATCCTCTCTAAAGTATGCAATGCTCTTGTAGAAAATAACGATTTTGACCATACCGGTCACAGTGATGTAAGTGAGCCCCGTTTGGTTGGACGAGGAAGCGGTATGTGGGTGTTCTCAAGCAATAACATTATGGCTCAATATAACCGCTCCTATAGTGTACGTGGTTCGGGCGATTCTTACGGCATGCATATCGATTTTGGTAATAAGAACATCATTTATCAATACAACTACAGTGAAGATAGTGAAGGTGGTTTTTGTGAAGTACTGGGCGATAATCACAATGTTGCCTACCGTTTTAACGTGAGTGTAAACGATGGGTTTAGAGATTTTCATGGAAATACCATATGGACTTCAGGTTATGTAGGTTCGGGTAATACTCCTGTTCCATCAAATGGTGTATATGTTTACAATAACACTATTTATCTTGAAGAGAATTTTAAACCAGACTTCACCATTTTTAGTAAGGATACCTATATCTACAACAATATTTTTAAGCAAACCGGAAGTGGTATTATTGGTGAAAACGTAAGTATTGATATACAAGACGGTGGTGAGTTTGTAGTTTCTAATAATCTCTTTGATGGTAATATCAATCCATTGTTCTCTAACTATGATAGCAATCCTGTAAATGAACAGCCCATGCTAAAGCATACAGTGGAGGAAGGTATAAATAGCGTAAATATTATGTCAGAAAGCCCGGCAATAGGCGCGGGTACAATATTTCCCGAGCCACAGTTCCCCATGGCTGGTAAAGGTATTTTTACTAACATACCTCTTTATCCTACTACTGATGCTTATGGTAATGGTGTTGATGTGAGAAACGTTGTGCCCAATATCGGAGCCAATAATGCCTGGGGAGTTTCTACTGCCATCAAACCTGAGTTTAAGAATGATAATATAGCACTAAGGATATTCCCTAATCCGGTAAATGATATGTTAAAAGTATCTTTTGAAGAAGGGGACATCGATACTGACATTAGTATTTTCGATGTGCAGGGTAAAATGGTGTACAAAAAGCAATGTGACTTACAGGGAGTAACGGAGTTTGAAGTCAGTCTTCCTGGTAATATAAAAAATGGTATTTACTTTTTAAAAGTAGGACAGGGAGGTTCATACCAGACAGAACGTTTTATATTATACAGGTAAATATTAATTCTATAATAAATTAAGAAATCGTAATAATGAGGAGGTTTACTTTTTTAATGCTCATTGCAGCAATCACTATACAAGGTTTTGCACAGAAAAAACAGTATCAGGATATCACTGATTTTACATATCAAACACAAAATTTAGACGCAACAAACGAAGGAGATGCTATAAAAATTAATGTAAAATCTGGGGAGCAAGGTATCATCACTTTTAACCCTAAAAATAAATATTGGGATTTAACACAATGGGTGTTTTTTAGTATAGAACTGGAAAATCTTACAAAAGAAGAAGTTCGTTTTGAGCCTGTATTGTTATACGATAATCCCCGAAGAAAAGGAAAATTTAAACCGGTTAAAAACAAACATATTGGTTTTTTGCGTAACAATGAAAATCTGGAGTTCAATTGCGTAATGATCAGGGATAAGGTGAACACACCTGATTATCCACAAGCGACAGATTTTCCACAAATGAAGGGAATGCCGGGTGGTGTTATCTTAAACTTTGATGGTATAGATGCCAAACACATAAAGGCATTAAAGGTAATTTTCCCTAAGCAGGAATTTGAAAGAGAGGTTATTATAAAACGATTATTTAAAAATCACCCCGGAGTACCTGAATTATACGCCAGGAACAAAGAAGATTTCTTTCCTTTTATAAACAAATACGGTCAGTACAAACATGCTGTTTGGGAAGGTAAAATTACTGACGGCAGCCAGTTTGCAGAAGCTATCATAAAAGAAAAAAAGGATATTAAGGCACATCCCAGCTCAAAGGAATGGAACCGCTTTGGTGGTTTTGCCAACGGGCCTAAGTTTGAAGCCACAGGCAATTTCAGGACGCAAAAGATAAACGGGAAATGGTGGATCATCGATCCGGATGGTTGCTTGTTTTGGTCTACAGGTGTCAACGGTGCAGGTAAATTAACTGTCTCAACGCCATTAAAAGGTCGCGAGCACTTTTTTGAAGGCATCCCGTCAAAAAATAAAGACAATGCCTTACTTTTCAGTAAGAACAGTTACAGTCATGGTCTGGCCAACCTTTATCGCAAATATGGTGAAGGTAGTGAAGAGGAATATGTGGCAACATCTTTAAAACGCATGAAAAGCTGGGGACTGAACACTTTAGGTGGCTGGTCGGCTGAAACGGTTGGGGAGTACCCCGAAGAGTTAAAGCTACCCTATACAGTGTATATAAATTCGGTATCACCAGCGCTTAACGATAAATTTCCGGATGTGTTCGATCCTCTTTGGAAGGAAGATGTGGAGCGAAAAATCAAAGCGAAAGCTGCTTTTGTGAAGGATGATCCTTTCTTTTTCGGTTTCTTTATCAATAATGAAATCCATTGGGGAAACCCGTATAGTTTTGCCAACTATACATTGGCAAAAGGTGCAGATTGTGCTGGCAAAAAAGTGTTTGTAGAGCTCTTGCAGAAGCGCTTAAATACCATTGAAAAGTTTAATAAACTGACCGGGGCTTCATTTAAAAGCTGGAATGAATTGCTGCAAACAAAGGTGTCCAACGATAAACTCAGGACATCGGCCATTAAAACAATTAACGAGGAGCATTATACTACCATGTGTGAGGTGTATTTTAAAACAACCAAAGCGTTGATTGATAAATATGCCCCCAATAAAATGTATATAGGCTGTCGATGGCACGGAACACACAAAAACAAAATAAACACCACGGTTTCTGCAAAATATCTGGATATCCTTTCCTTTAACGCCTATGAGAATGAAGTTGAGTTTTATCCATATCCTCATGAGAGTATTGATAAACCTTTTATCGTATCGGAATTTAATTTTGGGGCTTTGGATGTCGGTAAATTCTTTACTGGACTTGGTTATGCATCCAGTCAACGTAACAGGGGCGAGAAGTATAAGAATTTTGTAGAAGGAGCCATGCGAAATCCAAGGTGTGTGGGTGCTCACTGGTTTATGTGGGCCAATTCTACCACTGCAGGTCGGGGGAACGGCGAAAATGCCAATTGTGGTTTGGTATCCATGACTGATCAGATTTACTATGAGCTAATTTCATATATCCGTGAAACAACCTATCGAATGTATAATTATCGTACTAATAAATAACAACCTGTTCCAAGATGAAAAATATTGTCATTATAAGTCTTTTGCTCTTTTCAGCAGGAGGTGTATTAGCCCAATTTAAACCTGATTCAACCGTGATATATAAAACCATCGGTGAGGTTGAATTAGCCATGCATATTTTCTTTCCGCCTGATCACAAACTCACAGATAAAACAGTAGCCATTGTTTTCTTTCACGGCGGTGGTTGGAGTGGTGGAGGCCCGGAACACTTCTACGGACAGTGTGAATATTTGGCGTCCAGAGGTATGGTTTGCATGAGTGCACAATACCGGACTAAAAAAGCGAATGGTACTACGCCCATCGAATGTGTGAAGGATGGAAAATCGGCTATGCGCTGGATTCGCAAGCATGCGTCAGAATTCGGAATTGATTCGGATAAGATATTAGCTGGTGGAGGATCTGCCGGAGGACATATTGCTGCAGCAACTGCCACAGTAAATGGATTTAACGAAGCAGGAGAAGATACAACCATTTCTTGTCGCCCTAAAGCATTAGTGTTATTTAATCCGGTGGCCAATAATGGTCCTGATGGTTATGGTTATAATAGAGTAAAGTCTTATTATAAAACGTTTTCCCCATATCACAATATAAAAGAAAATACGCCTCCCACATTGATAATGCTGGGTACAAAAGACAAGCTATTTACAACGGCATTGGCAGAAGCATATAAAAAGAAAATGGAAGACTTAGGTCAGCGTTGCGACCTGATTTTATATAAAGACCAGGAGCATGCTTTTTTCAATAAAGGCAAAAGTAAAGAGATGCACTATCAGACTATGATTGATGCAGATAAGTTTTTGATTTCTTTAGGCTATTTGCAAGGGAAACCTGTACATATTAAATCATTGATGAAAATTGATGATAATTAACTGAAATTGAACGATGAAACGAGCATAAAAATTCAATAATCTAATTTATACAAAGGTGTATGAAATACGAAGTATTCATGAATACCTATTATTGTTAAAATTAAGTGAATAATGAATTTTTTTGAGAGTTCCATG
This sequence comes from Labilibacter sediminis, assembly GCF_005877885.1. GTDB lineage: Bacteria > Bacteroidota > Bacteroidia > Bacteroidales > Marinilabiliaceae > Saccharicrinis > Saccharicrinis sediminis. Next base: position 108,059 of record NZ_VCHY01000001.1, on the reverse strand, counting down.
TGACAACTGAAAGAAATTTTTAAACACATGAAACGACCATGCAAAATTTAATTATTCAATTTTTCACACAAGCGAATAATTAAATTTTCTTGAGAGTTCCATGCAACAAATGAAAATTATAAACGCATGAAAGAATTACTATTTTCCCTTGTTGTTACTGCTCTGACACTAAGTAATAGTTTATTAAAGGCGCAAAGCGCTTTTCAACCCTATAACACACAGGGTGATAACTTAATCCACGTAACAACCGCCGACATTGACGGAGTTGGAGCAAAAGACTATGTTGTTGCAATGACTGTAGAAGGAAAGGTAATTGCTTTTAATTGCCTTGACCAGATAGCAGACCCCGCAGCCGATAATCGCTTATGGGAGTATACCAATCTGCCTACCATGGGGCTAAGAATATTTGCCGATGATGTTTATGCCGAACATACAGGTGATGAAATTCTTTTACCTGGAACGGACGGGTACATACGTATTTTGTCATCATCAGGCGAGCTGCTTTTGGATAAAGAAGTGAGTACAGGAGCCTTGTATTCAGCCACAGTTGGCAAAGGAGCAGGAGGCCAAACCATAATTGCTACTTCAGGTGTGGATGGGCTTATTCATATCCTGAGCACCTCAGGGGTGAAGTTAAAAACAGTCCGTCCCAATAACGGCAAGGTATCAGGTGTGGCTGGCTTAGTTCGGCATGTGGCAGCCGGCGATTTCGATGGAAACGGAACGGATGAGATTGTTTCTTTCGTGAACCGCAAAAGTTTTGAGGGTAACAATTTTATCGATGTTACAGATTTGGCAACTTATGCCCGCCCGGCTTATTGGAACGGCGATACGGACGCTGTGGCCGACAATGTAGTTCCGGGCTTAGGTTTTACCGACAAGCAACTGGCCCGTGTTTATGATATGGATGGAGACGGGAAGCCGGAACTTGCAGCTCATTGGGGTGTTTTTCATCCCGAGGATGGCCCTCGTACTAAACTTTTTTCGACTATGCTGGCAGAAACAGAAAAACTGCCACTTAGCACATATAAAAGCTTTGCTAAAACCTATTTAATTCAAAATCATGGTTTCCAAAAGTCTGATAAAGAAGATTTAACACAAACAGGAAAATATCTGATGCAACATGGTGTGCCTGGTGATTTTGATGGTGATGGAAAAGCCGAACTGTTCACGATTTATGGTGATGATCTGTTCCTAACGCAATATGATGCTTCATCCAAGACACTCTCAATAGCTGATTATACCTGGGCGCATAGTATGTATCACTTTTCAGATGGAGCTTGCCTGGAAGATAGAAACGGAGGTGCTGATAAGATGGTTTTGGCAGGTCCCATCAATGGCGACGACCATTTTTATGTGGTGGATGTCTCAAACCCGAATTGGAAAACAGAAGCACGCACGATAAATGGTGCAGGTGTATTGGGTGAGGTTGATCAAAATTTAAATCAACTAACAGATGATATCGATCAATTTTCGGGAACGGTAGCCTTGGGAGATAAACCAATCTGGTATCTCGATTATTTTGCAAGTGGTTTGTGGTGGGAGATGACACCAGAGAATAGCGCAACGCAAGCACAAAAGGTGTATGATGCACAACAAAATTGGTACGATAAAATTGGGGGGCAGGAAAACTATCGTTCAACAAAAATACGCCTGGCTGCTAGTGTCAATTCCTGTATTTATGGAATGGCTAACGAATGCGATAAAGTAAATGTAACTGCTGAAGGCATGAAGAATTTTTGTGCGGCAATGGCTCAAAAAGGGGCTTATTTCTGCTTGAAAATAGGGCATGGCTCTCACCCGTTTATTACACCGGAAGATTTAGCCGATTGTTACGAAGTTTCTGTTGTAGACGGCGAATGTTACATGATGGCACGCACCAGGGAGCTAAACGAACACGAGTATTTTGATGCTTACATACCACACCTGGATGCCTTATTAGCTCGTGCCGAACAGATTGGTGCGGCACCACCAATGGTAATGATGTGTGCAAAGGGCGCAACTTTTAGCGCTTTAACACAGAATCAGGCCGACACCTATTTTCCAAAGTATAAAGATATACTGGTGCCGGGTGTTGAAAATTCAAATGTAACCGAATTAGATTTGAGTTTGGCAGAAAGAGTCGGATTGTGGATGAATGGAGATGTTGATACCTGGGGATGCAATGTAATTGGCGACAACTTATCTGCCAATCGTGTGGCAGAATGGGGTGGAATGAGAAATGCCCATATTGTTCTGCGTCAAATGTTATCTCAATACAGCCTGGGTGCTAGTGTGTTTCGAACTACATCAATCACTGCACTGAACAATCCGTTGTACGAACGAGGCGATGTCAGTGGCGAAGACAAGCAATGGACACAAGTGTTTCAGGAGGGTGTATTAAACTTTTTGAAATTAGTGGATAAAGGTGTTTATCCTGCTACACCAGAGAGGGATCAAATGAAAGGAATTTCACCTGTGTCGGTAGGCATCTATAATCGAAGTAACCGTCTCACCGAACAAAGCATTAATCATGATCATTATCTATACAAGCCGGAAACAGGTAATTATGTGTTTAACCGTTTGGCCTGTTGGAATGGGTATACTGATATCCCGGAAACCGATGCTACTGCCTATCTGTATGGAACAAAACGTCGTTGGGAAAATATGTTTCCTTCCATGCCGGGAGGTTTTGTTACTATCGTGCCTTCAACCCTGGCTTCTGAAATTGAGCAGAATCCGTGGTGTAATAAAGCCTATCAGACCGATGGCGACACTTGGGATAATTATACGCTAAGCGAAGCAAAAGGTGTGATTACGAATGAAGTAATGGAACAACGTCACAATCTGGATTTTTATGTAGAGGGCGATTGCTTTTGGCAGGTAACACAGCAAAAAGATGATCCCTATACTTACTTCGTTTTCATGATGGGCAATAACGAGTTGTCACCTGTTGAACGCACAGTCAAACTGAAGGCCGGTAGTAGCATTGCTGGCGATTGCATGGTGTTTGATCAGTTGGGAAATTCTGAATCAATCGGAACGCTGTCAAATACAGCGGATGAGATAAGTATTACGATTCCATGCGGAACACCAAGGTTTTTTACAATACAATTAACTGAGCTGCCTAATAATGTGGGTGTCGATAATGTCGAGGCAGAGTTAATTAAGGTATATCCAAATCCTTCGTCTGATATATTAAATATACAATTGATTGATGCAGAACAAGCTGTAGATATGACCATTTACAATTCCCAGGGCTTAGAAGTCGTTAAGGAGCAATTACGAAGTGGGCGTCAGCAGGTCGATGTAAAGAATTGGACGGCTGGATTATATGTGATACACCTATTGCGAGACAATAAGTATCAGGAGGTAAAAGTGGTGGTTGAATAAAGACGAACTGTTTAAGTAGGTAATTATTGGTTGATGATAGGTAAGAAACGAATTGTGATCAAGCTGGTCTTTTCTTTACTTGGTCAGTTGAAAATTGGATAAAAAACGCTTATGAAACATTCTCTAGGCTTTATTGTGTTAGTGTTGTTTGCTTTAAGTATTCAGGCAAACAGTCAGAATAAACCCAACGTGATCGTTATAATGGCTGATGACCTTGGTTATGGTGATGTGGGCTTTAATGGTTCCATCGAAATACCTACGCCAAACATCGATCGTATTGCCGATAATGGGGTGAAATTCACAAGCGGTTATACCACTTATTCAGTCTGTGGCCCCAGTCGCGCCGGCTTTATTACAGGACGCTATCAGCAACGCTTTGGTTTCGAGCGCAACCCCTTGTATCGGGTTGATGACCCGCATATGGGTCTGCCTTTCGATGAAATGACCATTGCAGAATCGGTATCACAAGTAGGCTATAAGTCTGGAATTATCGGTAAGTGGCATTTGGGTGCGCATTTATCAAACCATCCTTTAAACAGGGGATTTGACGAGTTTTATGGTCATTTAGGTGGTGGTCATAATTATTTTCCCGAGGATTTGACTATTGAAGATAGCTATGCTGCAACTGATGAATCACAAAGTTACCTAACCTGGATATTACGTAATCATACACCGGTTGAAACGGATGAATATATCACTGATGAGTTTTCTAAAGAAGCCGTGGAGTTTGTTACGCGTCACAAGGATAATCCTTTCTTCTTGTTTTTATCTTATAATGCTCCGCATACGCCAATGCAAGCTAAAGCAGAAGATTTGGCTTTATTCCCGCATTTACAGGATGAAACAGGATATAAAAGAAAATCCTATGCGGCTATGGTTCATGCCGTGGATCGAGGTGTCGGCAGAGTACTGGATAAATTACAGGAGTTAAATATTGAGGATAATACAATTGTTTTCTTTCTTTCAGATAATGGCGGGCCGGAAACTAAAAATGCTTCGGATAATGGGGTATTGCGCGGTAAAAAAAGTGATGTGTACGAAGGCGGTTACAGGGTGCCATTTGCCATGCAGTGGAAAAACAATATTACCTCAGGCTTGGTATATAACTATCCTGTATCATCACTCGATATTTTTGCAACTCTGTCAGCTTTATCTGGTTCACCAACTCACCCTGACAAACCATTGGATGGGATAAACTTAATACCCTACCTAAAAGGTGAAAATACGAATCAACCTCACGAAACAATCTTTCTTCGTAAGATTGATCAGGATCGTCATGCCGTACGATATGGTAATTTTAAGGTGATTCACTTTAAGGATGGCACAAACAAAAAACTTTACGATTTAAGTACCAACATTAGTGAGAACGATGCTGATGGGAATAATCTATACTGGAATGCCGATTATAGGAGTAACAGAGACCAGCTTGAAGCGATAATGCAACAATGGGAAGCCGGTTTACAATATCCAGGATTTTTAGGTTTGATGCATGATGACCTTGTTTGGGCAAATGAGCTAACACTGTCTGCCAACAATCTGATGGTAAATGTAAATGATACCGAGCAGCTGTCGGCTACTATCCTTCCGCTTGATGCTTTTAACGATGTAGTGCTATGGAGTAGTAACAATACAACAGTAGCTTCGGTTGATCAAACAGGTTTAGTCACTGCCCATAGTGACGGGTATGCCCTTATCACTGCCAAAGTAATAGATCGCCAGCAAGTGTATAAGCAATGTGTTGTTAAAGTAGGCAATCCGTCGGTCTCTACAGGTATAACACTATCGAAAGAGGCTATTAATGTTATTGCTGGTGAAACCGCTCATTTAAGTGCAGTGGTAAGCTCCAATAGCGATAATAGCTATGCTGTTGAGTGGAGTAGCAATAACCCCTCAGTAGCTACAATTAATGAATATGGTTTTATAATCACCCACAGCGATGGAAGTGCAATAATTACGGCTACTGTAATGGGGAGCTCAGGTGTTTCAGCCACCTGTACAATCAATTCTTATCCGTATGGAACAGTTACTTCTATCCTTAATAATAGAGTAAAGCAGCCGGAGTGGTTTTCATTATATCCTAACCCGGCATCAAATGGAGTGCTGGAGGTGATTTTTAATGAAAATGTTGCCAATGCCAAAGCTTGTATTTATAATTCAGCAGGCTATAAAGTATTAGAGGCAACGCCACACAATACATGCAGGTATACTTTTGATGTATCTGCTTTGCACAATGGAATGTATTTTATCAATGTTTCCATGAATAAAAAGGTGCAAACTAAAAAGGTAATGATTCGTAACTAAGGGGTGTAAGCACCTTTCTCAAAAAACAAATTATCATATTTATTATGACACGATTTAGAAATATAAGCATGATCAAGCATTTTTCGGTACTACTGGCACTGTTAATGTCAATCTCATTAAAAGGGCAGGATAAAACAAATGCAGTGCTTATTATTTTGGATGATATGAACGACTACATTGGTGTAATGGGTGGGCATGCACAGGCTATCACACCCAATATGGATCAATTAGCCAAAGAAGGTGTGTATTTCTCTAATGCACATGCCAATGCCCCAATTTGTGCGCCGTCAAGAGCCAGCTTATTATCCGGCTTATACCCTTCAACTACCGGCAATTTTGGTTTTGGTCATATTAGCGATAATGTTGTATTAAGCAATTCGAAGTTTATCATGGAATATGCTGCAGAAAATGGCTATGCAACCTACAGTACGGGCAAAATATTTCACAGAAGTGGTGATGATCCTTCCTCTACCTTAGGTAAAAAACAAGATCAAGGGCCATATGCATGGGATGGTATCAATGCGATTGGCCATCCTTCGGTACCCGAGCCTTTCAGAAATATTGGTTTGTTAAACGGATCGTTTGCCCCACTTTCAGATGTGCCTCCCGGGGGCTGGCGTAATACTACGAGTGTAAACTCAGCATTTAATTATGTATCTGAAGATAATCGTGATAAAATGTGCGACGAGATAAGTGCTGATTTTGTGATGCAATGGATAGATCAGCATGAAACCTTAAAAGCGCAAGGTAACGATACGCCATTTTTTATTGCCTATGGAGGCATGAAGCCACATACTCCTCATGTGGTGCCGCAACGATTCTTCGATATGTACCCCTTGGATAAGGTGATGATACCCGAGATATTAAAAAATGATTTGGAAGATACCTATGGAGAACATTTCAGTGCATCCGGTTTCAATGACTACGACTCATTGTTGGTATCCTATACTTCGGCTGAGGAAGGGTTAAAACGATATGTACAAAGTAAACTGGCCTGTATTACTTTTGCCGACAGCCTGGTTGGGGTGATTAATAACAAAATTAAGAACAGTTCTTTTGCCAACAATACGACTATTATTTTATGTGGAGATAATGGTTTTCATATGGGTGAAAAGTATCGACTGGCGAAAAATACTTTGTGGGAAGAAAGCACGCATATTCCTTTTTTCATTAAAGCACCCGGGTTTGATTCTTCTTCTGGTGCAGAGGTTAAGCATCCGGTTGGACTGATTGATATTTATCCCACCTTTAAAGATTTATGCGGTTGGATCGGAGATACAAAAAAGAACGCTCAAACCAGGGAGCTTGATGGTCATAGCCTTAGAGCTTTTTTAGAGAATCCACAAACAACCAGTTGGTCAGGTCCGAATGTGGCCCTCGAATCAGTAATTAATTCTTCTTCATCAGAGATTGGTAAACAAAACTATGCTGTGCGTTCTGAAAATTACCGCTATATACTTTACCCGTCAGGAGATGAAGAATTATACGACCTTTCTATGGATAAAAACGAGTGGACCAATCTGATTTTCGATGCCAACTATTCAGCTGTGGCTCAAAATTTACGCGAAGAATTAAAAGCGTTGGTGCCGGAGGTGAGTTTTGAAAAGACCACAACTATCAACTATTTGTTCAACGACGATTTTGAAGGGTACAACCTAGGTGATGACTTGCTAAGTGAGGGCTATAAGCAAAAAAATGGTGAGGCAACAACTACAACATTGGTTCAGGAAGATAATAATCAATTTGCCCGTAATGTTTCTGTTGATGGCAGCGTTATAAGTATGCGCAGGAGTATCAAGAATCTGACACCTGGAAAACTGTATTTCTTTGAAGCAAGTACCCGTGCCGAAACGAAGGTAACGGCCGGTTCGTGGGAGGCCGTGAGCCCGAATACCATCTCGGGACATATTTGCACAGACTGGAAGACCTTTTCAGTACCTCTGAAGCCAAATGTTGATTCGTGGGCTAAAGGTGAATCCATGAATTTATTTATTTCTTCAGCTCAGAATAAACCACTTGATGTGGATAGTTTTAGAATTTATGCCGCTGAACTGAAAATTACGAGCAATGGATTTAATGAAAATGAGTTAATGGCCGGTAATGATTATCAGTTTGAGGCAGTGGTAGTTACTTTAATAGAACCTTTTTCATGGTCGATAATTAACGGAACCGGTTCGGCGGGTGTTGATGCCAGTGGAAAACTAACGGCATTATCCGAAGGTAGTGTTCTGTTGGTAGCTACAATGGATAATTATCCTTCGGTGAATTGTACCACTGAGGTTTATATATGGGATGCTGCCATAAACCCAATACTCACCATTCATGAAGTTTCAGAGACAATAATTGTGGATAAACCATATCAATTTGCAGCAAGTTTGAATCCGAACATTAATGTTCCGGTTTTATGGAGTGTAGATGATGATAGTAAAGCCATCATCAATCAAACGACTGGTTTTCTGCTTCCCAAAGCAAAGGGTGAAATTACCGTTAGAGCTCAATTATATGGTAAAGAAGAGGTGTTCGTGACAAAACAAATAACCATTGGAAAGGCTACTGACTTAGTAGATGTTGAGTCATCTTATTTCAGAGTTTATCCCAATCCATCCAATGGTGTATTTTATATAGATGGCGATGGAATAGAGCCTGGCTACTCTGTGTATGATACCTTAGGGAGAATAGTGAAAGTTGCATCTGGTGGTTTTTTAAATCTATCAGGGCAGCCCAGGGGCATCTATTATTTAGTAATTGATAATCGTAATATTGAAAAGATAATTTTAAAATAGGAACAATGAAGAATACACTCTTTTTACTATTTCTGTCTTTAATAACCTTAACAGGTGTTAAGGCAAATAATAAGAACAAACAACCCAACCTGATTGTAATCATGACCGATGATATGGGCTATGCTGATGTTGGTTTTAATGGATGTCAGGATATTCCAACCCCAAATATTGATAAAATTGCAGAGCAGGGTGTTCGTTTTACGCAGGGGTATGTTACCTTTCCGGTTTGTGGTCCAAGCCGCGCCGGCTTTTTAACCGGGCGCTATCAGGATCGATTTGGTTTTACAACCAATCCGAGTATAGATCCGAATAACCCGATATCAGGTCTTCCTGTAGAAGAGGAAACCATGGCACAGGTGTTGCGAAAAGCCGATTATAAAAGTGGCATCGTAGGTAAATGGCATATGGGAACACATCCTAATTTTCACCCCCTTGAAAGAGGCTTTGATTATTTCTATGGTTTTTTATCGGGTGGACATAATTACTTTCCGAATGAGTTGAAGCTTAATGACCTTTCTGAGGTGACCAAAAAATGGGAATGGTACCGCACTAAAATCATTGAGAACAGAACAAAGGTTGAAACGGATGAATACCTGACGGATGAGTTGACAAATGCTGCGATTGGTTTTATTGAACGGAAAGTTGAAAATAAAGAGCACTTTATGCTCTATCTGGCCTATAATGCGCCGCATACACCATTACAGGCCACCGAAAAATACTTATCCCGTTTTTCAAATATCGAAGATAAAAGACGAAGAACATATGCAGCTATGGTAAGTGCTGTTGACGATGGTGTTGGACGTATATTGGAAGCTTTACAGCAGGGAGGTGTAGATGAGAATACAATTGTTGTATTCTTGTCTGATAATGGTGGTGCACATAATAATGCCTCGGATAATGGCCCCTTGCGTGGTTTAAAGGGAGATTTGTTCGAAGGAGGAATCAGGGTGCCGTTTGCTATGCGTTGGCCATCCGTAATTCCATCCGGACAGACATATGAAAAGGCCATTTCCTCTTTGGATATAATGGCAACCGTTGTATCGCAGAACAATATCGAAATAAATACTCACCGCCCATTAGATGGCGTGGATTTGATTCCGTATTTAACCGGACAAAATGATGGCGAACCTCATGATTTCTTATTTTGGCGTAAATGGGAGCAGAATGCCATGGCTATTCTACAGCATAATATTAAGTTGGTAGCCAATGGAAATCAGGATAAAACCAGGCCACAGTTATACAATTTATCCTCAGACCTTGGCGAAGAAACTAACCTGAAGGCTAAAGACGCAAAGTATTATCAGGATTTGATGAAAGAATGGGAGAAATGGAATAAAGAACTTAAAGATCGTGTTTTTCCAACGCTTGGTGGCGATAATTGGTGGCACGATTAATTCATTTTACGCTATTTGTTGTCGAATTTGTGATATTCAGATATAGATAGGTGGTATATCTTAGTAACTGCTTATTATAAACCACTATTGACCTTTAGTTTTTAGTGGTTTATTTGTTTATAACAGAAGAGTGTGGTGTTTTTTTTATCTGTCATGGCATTGTTGTTTGAAAAAACAACATGCCATGTTTGGTAATCAATATTTATTAAACCCTTTTAGCTCTTCAGGAAAAATGATATTTTTGAGTTATGAGAAATCAGCATATTCGACAATATATAGTCTATCTATGGTTATTCTTCTTCAGCTTTATTGCCAAAGCCAATGAAAATGTACGTTTCGAACATCTTGATTTACCTCCCGGGATACATTCAACGATAAAATGTATACTTGAGGATGACGAGGGATTTATGTGGTTTGGCACTTCCAATACTTTAGCTGTCTATGATGGCTACCAATTAAGGAGAGTTGACCTGATTTCAGGAAACAGCCAAGGAACGTTTGGCTCTATTAATGCCTTAGCTGAAGATAGTCAAAAGCAAATATGGATTGGGACTGAATCAGGTGTTTTTATCTATGATAAAAGCACTGAAACTTCTATACGTATTGAAGATGACTATTTAAGTGGTGTGCAATGCCGTTCTCTATTTGTGAGTTCCAATAATGAAATATTTGTTGGTACAGCTGAAGGCTTGTTTATTTATAATCAGGCCGGCGAGTTTCAGGAGCGTTATCTTCATCAACCCGAAATGGGAAGCGGTTTGAGTCATAATATGGTTCGATGTTTTTATGAAGATCAACAAGGACGTATGTGGATAGGTACTTTTGATGGTTTAAACTGCCTGGATCGTGATAACAAAAGAATTAAAAGATACCGGCTGCAAAGAGGGGTAACTACTAAAAAAAATAACCTGATTCTAAGTATTCATCCGAGCCGATCTCATAATGATAGTGTATTGATGGTAGGAACAGAAACCGGACTCTGTTTATTCAATACGGTAAATGGAGAATATTCACAGTACAGGCATATGAGTAATAATAACTCCTTAAGTAATGATGTAGTTAAAACAATCAGTGCAGATGGAGCAAATGTATGGATGGGTACAGATTTGGGACTGAATTTATTCAATCAGGATGAAAAGCAATTCTATAATTACTTCCATAATTACAAAAATACCTTTTCGATAGCTAATAATGTGATTCATCAGGTATATGTTGATCGTCAAAAAAACCTTTGGTTAGCAACAGATAATGGGATTGATAAAATGTACCTGCGAAGTAGTTCGGTCTTGCTGAATAAGTTCTATAATTCAGGTAGAGTTTTGGAAAGTGAACTAAATATAACGGGATTATCCGGTAATTCCAATGGTGATGTCTGGTTATCAACCAGAGAAGGCTTGGTTCAATACAATAAAAAGAATAATGTATTTAACTATTATCTTCCGCCTGTTTTACTCCACAATAAAGTGAGTGATGTTCTTTGTGATGAAGATGGAATTATTTGGATCACTACTCCGGGGGGATTAAATACTTACGATACTGCAACTGGTAACTTTAATAGTTATGTTGCTGACGCATCCGACAATAATGCCTTAAAAACAAACTATATTCATGTGCTTGCTAAAAGTAAGACGGGCATATGGGTAGGTTCTTATGATAAAGGTCTGCACAAAGTGGTCATAGATAATAATGGAAAACTTAAATTCTTTAATTTTCGCTACCAATCCGATAACACCAATTCCATTAACTCGGACAGAATCGCTGATGTAATCGCTGATAAGGATGATAACATATGGGTGGCAACCAATAAAGGCCTGTGTAAAATTAATGAGTTAAGGGGAGCTGTGGAACGATTTAAAGTCATCCCTGATGTCAATAATCAAAACATAGCAGATGTGTTTATTGATGAAAACAATACCCTTTGGATAGCCACTTATTTTGGTTTGTTTTATACCAATGCTGAGGAGCCTCAATTTAAAAAAATAAATGATATTCAATTTAATATTCAATCTGTTGTTGTAAAAGATTCAGTAGTCTATTTAGCTGCCAATAATGCTTTTTATTATTACGATTTATCAAATAAAGAATTGTTCCGTGTTCCTAATGCTGACTTGGGGTTAAATTCGATTTTAAATGTAGAATTACTTGATGACGACAAATTTGTCTTATTTGGGAAGGAAGGATTTGTAACAATTAAAATGAATGATATTAAGATTGACAGACAGATCCCAAATGTTCATTGGACTAATTTCTCAATATTAAGTGAAGATATTAAACCATATAAAAAACGAGATGATAGATATGTTATCAATCAACGTATCAATGAAACGGATAATATTGAATTGAAATATGGTGAGAATACTTTTCGGATTGACTTCTCTTCATTGCAATATAGCCATGTTAATGATTGTAGCTATAAGTATATGCTTGAAGGTTATGAAAAAGAATGGCAAACAACACTGCCGGGCCAGGCATATGTATCATATACACAGGTAAGACCCGGTAGATATACCCTGAGAGTAAAAGCGTCAAATAAGTATGGTTTGTTTAATAATGAATGGCGCGAAATAACTATCCTTATCAAACCGCCTTTGTATTTGTCAATATGGGCAATTATTTTCTATGTTGTTGTGTTTGTTGGATTGTTTATTTTGTCGAGAAAATTGCTGATAGCCAGAGAAAAAGCTACCAATGATATTCGATTTCAAACTTTACAGCGTCAAAAAAGTGAAGAGCTGATAGAGATAAAAACACGTTTCTTTACCAATGTTTCTCATGAGTTAAAAACCCCGCTGACACTCATTAGTAGTCCGGTGGATGATCTGTTAGCTTCAGATCCTGACGAACCAATAAAATCTTCATTGTTGCTGGTAAAACGAAATACAGATCGCTTAAAAAAACTGGTCAATCAAATTCTTGATATTCGAAAAATTGAAAAAGGTGGCGAAAAGTTATCGATTCAGGAGTATGATATTATTCGGTTCTGCGACCGAATAATAGGTCAGTTCAAAGATGAAGCAGAACGACGAAATATGTTATTGCAATATAACACTGACGAGTCATCGTTGATGATGTGGTTTGATATGGAAAAAATGGAAAAGGTACTTGTCAACCTGCTTTCCAATGCTTTAAAGTTTACTCCTGATGGAGGCCATATCAGAGTGGATGTGAAGGATGCAAGAAAACATGCCGGGAAGCAGAACGAGGTAATTATTTCTGTCACTGACGATGGTTGTGGCGTCAGTAAGCATGCGCAAACAGATGTTTTTGATCGCTTTAATACACAGGCATCACCGAACTATAGTAATCAGCAAGGAACAGGCATTGGTTTGTCACTGGTAAAAGAATATGTAAGTATGCATGGAGGTGCTGTAAAGGTTGAAAGTGAACCGGATAATGGCAGCTGCTTCACATTTACAATTCCGCTGGATAGAAATAAGTTTGAGATGTTTGAAGAGCAGCTGAATAATATTTCATCTGATGATGAAGAAAATGATCAGCCGGCCCGGGAGGAAATATCAAAACAAATAAAAGAGCCGGAAAGTGGAAAAATGGTTGTATTAGTAGTTGAAGACGATAATGATATGCGTGACTATATTGTGTCCGGCTTAAAAGAGAGATACAAAGTGATTGCTGCTGAAAATGGTGTCCAGGGTCATAAGTTGGCCTTAGAAGAGGTGCCGGATATCATCATCTCCGATTGGATGATGCCACAAATGAATGGTATTGAGTTGTGTGAAAAAATAAAAAACGACCTCAGAACCTGCCATATTCCGCTTATATTATTGACTGCCAAAGGAGGATTGGAAAGTAAAACCGAAGGGATTGAGACAGGTGCTGATGATTACATTCAGAAACCCTTCAGTATGTCCTATCTGCAGGTACGTATTAAGAACTTATGGCAACAACGTGAACGTCTTAAAAGGGTATACCAAAAACAAACAAACCTCGAACCTTCAGAGGTGACAGTGACATCGCTGGATGAAAAATTCCTGTCAGATCTTATGAGTTTGCTAGAGAAGGATATGGATAATCCGGAGCTCAATGTGAAGAATTTGAGTGAAAAGATGGGAATGAGTCATACGAATCTATATCGAAAAATTAAAGCATTAACCGGGCAAACAGCTACAGAGTTTGTTCGAACTATTCGTTTAAAAAGAGCAGCTCAGTTATTGAAAGCAGGTCAGCTTAATGTGAGCGAAGTAATGTATATGGTCGGCTTTTCACATCGTTCTTATTTTACACAGAGTTTTAAAGCTATGTATGGGGTGTCGCCCAAAGAGTATAAGTAATATCTATTTATTATTGAATAGAAAGTCCTGGTTGCAATGTGCATTCAGGACTTTTTTGTTTTCTACCAACGGCTTTGGTTTAACCCGGATTATGCATTAGATTTTCGTTATGAACATTGAAAATGCAATAAAACCAACACTTACTGAAACGAGGCATAGCACCGCTATGGTGAGTTGAAGCAAGTGAGTAAAACGATTTGTTTTAAAGTAGTTTCAATGTGCAATAGATTAGCTAATGCATATTCCGGGTTTAACCCTGATTCATAAGACTTTTTGAAAAAGTAAAACCGAGTAGGTTACTATTTCAAGTATTTTAGTTCTATCTCGATAAAAATGTGTGTTGGCCGGTTCAATTGGCCCGGGCCGGTAATAGCGCGACGCAGTTGAATGCGGGTGAATAAGGGATGTGTGACGGCAATAGATTCAACAAGGAGGTGGGCTGAAGGATGAATTGAACTTGAGCTTTTGCCTGCCTGACGGAAGGCAGGTTTCTTTTTGATCAGGCTAAAGGAAAGCCTGTTTGGCAAAACAATATTAGTAAGATGGAATTAAGTATTAGAACTTCGTCATGAACATTGAATACACAACCTGCCAGCCGGCAGGCTGGGATTTCCTAAGGGCATATTGGGGGTTTAATTCAATTATCTATAAATGCGGCTAAGTTGGATTTTATTGGCGCTGTTGAATGTAAAAAACAGGTTATTAGTATGTAATGCATTTATGTAACACAAATACAACAAGGATTAACACATATAAAGCATGATATCTATGTGTTAATAATTGACGTTTATTTGAAAGCTTAAGTAATTGCAAGGCCGTATGTTTGCTTTTAATAATGTTGATACAAAATGAAGAAGATAGTAATAAATAAACATTGGATGGAAGCAATCAGTGTTATTCTGCTTATTGGAGGAATGATCATCCTACTGCTAACCTTATTTAGAGTTTACTTTTGATGATTAGAAATATGATAAATCCTGCCGATCCATAGCCAGAGGCCCAAGATAGCTGTTGCAATTTGCAACCTTTACATTGTATCATAAAGCAAGCGAGAACATCATTATAATTCACATTAAATAACGCAGACCAGAATCGTTGAAAAAAGATAATTAATATGCGCTACATATATACTTTCATTAACTGCTTTTTAGTAATAATATTTTTCTCGTGCTCTATGACACAGGAGCGAGCCAGCCTGTCTTTTAATGAAGAATGGCTCTTCAGTAAGGGTGAAACAGGGCAGGAACATCAGGCCGACTTTGATGATAGCAGCTGGAGGCAATTAAATTTACCACACGACTGGGCCATTGAAGGCCCCTTTGATAAAGACCATGATACGCGTACAGGAGGCTTACCTGTATATGGAACAGCCTGGTATCGTAAACACTTTGTTATTGATAAAACCAAACGAGGGAATCATGTGACCATTGGGTTTGATGGTGTTATGAATAATGCTGAAATATATTTGAATGGTTATAAAGTAGGTGAACGGCCTTATGGTTACATAGGCTTTGAAGTAGATTTGACTCCCCATATCAGGTTTGGTGAGGAAAACGTGTTGGCTGTACGTGTTAATCCTGAGGAGTTATCAGCACGTTGGTACCCGGGAGCCGGCATCTATCGTAATGTATGGCTTGAAATAAAACATCCTGTGCATATCGCCCATTGGGGAACTTATATAACTACGCCTGAGGTAAATAAAAACGAAGCAGTGATCCACATAGAAACAACTATTGAGAATAATCAGCTATTAAAGGGTAACTATGAATTGGAAACGATTTTGTTGGATTCGATTGGTGCTAAGGTGGCATATGGAAAAAGTAAAGTGATATTTCAGCATGATAAAAAGGCTGTTGTTAAGCAACAATTAACTGTTAAACATCCACAAATGTGGCATATAAATAATCCATATCTCTATAAGGTGCAGTCTAAAATTATGGAGGGCAGTGCTTATGTTGATGATTATCAAAGTACTTTTGGTATTAGAACCATTGAATTTACAAAAGAAAATGGCTTTTTGTTAAATGGTGAGCAAGTTCATTTTAAAGGGGTTTGTCTTCACCATGATTTAGGACCTTTGGGTGCAGCTGTAAATTATCGGGCAACAGAGCGACAATTGCAAATAATGAAAGAAATAGGCGTTAACGCCATCCGTACGGCTCATAATCCACCATCACCTGAGCAACTTGAGCTTTGTGATAAGATGGGGATCTTAGTTCAGGTGGAAGCGTTTGATGAGTGGAAACTGGCAAAAGTGCAGAACGGATATAACAAGTATTGGGATGAATGGCACGAAAAAGATTTGCGTGATATGATCAGGCGCGATCGAAACCATCCTTCAGTGGTGATGTGGAGTATTGGAAACGAGATAAAAGAGCAACGTAAAAAAAATGGCGGTAAACTGGCCGGACATCTGGTGGATATTTGCCATAATGAGGATCCCACGCGACCCGTGACGGTAGGACTAAGCCAGTATCCGCATTGTATTGATAATGGATTGGCCGATGCTGTTGATTTGGTCGGATTGAATTATAAACCGACTCAGTATAAGAATGCTCTCACATATAATCCGGATTTTAGGGTGTACGGATCAGAGACTTCTTCTGTAGTGAGTTCAAGAGGTGTATATCATTTGCCAATTGAAAATTACGAAAAGCACAAGTCATTGCAGGTAACTAGTTATGATATTGTGAGTCCGCCCTGGGCTTACCCTCCGGATTTTGAAACTTACGCACAGGAAACAATGACGCATTCATTGGGTGAGTTTGTGTGGACAGGTTTTGATTACCTTGGTGAGCCAACCCCTTACAATGGTAAAGATAATATGACGCACGGAAAATGGGGGGGAGACTGGCCTTCACGCAGTTCTTACTTTGGGATCGTAGACCTTTGCGGTTTCCCGAAAGATCGTTATTATTACTACCAGAGTATATGGACGGAGCAACCAATGGTACACATCTTACCTCATTGGAACTGGAAAGGTTCACCTCATAAAACAATACCCGTGTATTGCTATACCAATTGCGATGAAGCTGAACTGTTCTTGAATGGACGATCACTAGGTAAAAAGGTGATGGGAGTTGATAAAACAACTATACCTGCCGATTTTAAGTTTTGGAAAAGGCCGGAAAAAACATGGGATTCACCTTATCGTTTAAATTGGAATGTCAACTATGAACCAGGTGAGTTGAAAGTTGTAGCGTATAAGGATGGTAAGATAGCAGCCCAAAAAGAGATTGTTACTGCCGGTGAGCCATACCAAATTAACCTGATACCTGATAGAAAAATAATTAATGCAGATGGTTACGATCTTTCATTTGTTACGGTACGTATTGAAGATAAAGATGGGAATTTTTGTCCGTTAGCTAACAATTTGGTTAAGTTTGAAATTGAAGGTCCCGCTTCTATTGCCGCGGTAGGAAATGGTAATGCAGCAACCACAGAGCCATTTCAGGCCAATTATCGAAAAGCTTTTAATGGTTTATGTATGTTGATCATTAAAAGTGAAACAGGGCAGAGTGGAGTTGTTAAAATTAATGCTGGTTCAGAAAACTTAAATTCCGGTACAGCCGAAGTTGAAGTGAGGTAACAGAATTTCTTGAATAAAGAAAATTAGAAATAGAATATGCTATTAGAAATGAATAAAGTATATATGATATTGGTGTTGTTTTGTCAGATCTTCATGACTGTGAATGGACAAAATGATTGGGAAAATGAACAGGTAACACAAATAAATAAAATGGCTCCAAGGGCTACTTTGTTTTACGATGATGCTTCGGATGATGTTGAATCTTTAAACGGGCAGTGGGATTTTGCATGGTATGCTGATGTGTCTGAAGTACCTGATAATGCAATTCCTGATAAATGGAACACGATTGAAGTACCCGGCGCATGGCAAATGCAGGGTTACGGTAAACCCATTTACACCAACATTGTCTATCCTTTTGAGGCGAATCCTCCATTTATCAAAGGTGAAAACGGTAATCCCGTTGGAATCTATCAGCGCGAGTTTACAATTAATCAATTGATTAAAAATAAGGTATACACAATTCGTTTTGAGAGTGTGTCTTCAGCTTTTTATTTGTGGGTCAACGATCAGAAAGTAGGGTACAGTCAGGATAGCTGGTCACCGGCTGAGTTTGATATTACTTCCTTCCTGAAAGAAGGTGAAAATACCATTCGTATGCAGGTATTTCGCTGGTGCGATGGTAGTTACCTTGAGGACCAGGATGGCTGGCGAATGTCAGGCATATTCCGGGATGTCTTCCTGGTTTCAAAGCCGATGACCCATATTTATGATTATTTTGTTACGACACCAATTATGGAAAATGGTGATGCGAAGCTTGAACTAAAAATAGCGGTGGCGAATGAGAGGAAAACTGATTTATCTGAATATGTAATTAGTTATGAGTTAATTGATGATGCCAACCAGAAAGTTATTGACTCAGAACAAGCGGTGGATTCATGCCCTGCCAATGATAAGTGGAATGTGAAAATCCTGAATATAGTAAGACATGCGCAATTATGGTCGCACGAAACACCAAACTTGTATAAGCTAAACCTCCGGTTGAAGAAAAATAATAACATCGTTGATGAATTAACAACCAATATAGGATTTCGACAGGTTGATATTTCGGATAAGAATGAATTGCTATTGAATGGAAAACCACTAATTATCAAAGGAGTTAATATTGTAGAGCATGAACCTGTTTACGGTAAATATATTCCGAAAACAAGAATCGAAAAAACAGTCAGGCTCTTAAAGCAAAACAATATCAACACAGTACGCACCGCGCATTACCCTGCTTCACCATATTTTTATAAAATCTGTAATGAATATGGTATTCTGGTTATTGATGAAGCTAACGTAGAGTCTCACGGTATGCGCTATGGGTCTGCATCTCCGGCTAAACATCCCAATTGGGAGAAGAGTCATGTAGAACGTATGGAAGCAATGGTACAGAGGGATAAAAACCACCCTTGTGTTATTATGTGGTCTTTTGGCAACGAAGCGGGTAATGGGGTTAATATGGTGGCTATGCAGAAGCGCACTAAAGCAATTGATACAACCCGTCCAACACATTACCATTCAAGCGAGAAACCAGTATCATATGATACCTATGGAGGTGGCATCTGGAAAGGAGGGAAAAGACATAGTTTTGGTCGTTACCAGTCGGTTGAAGATATGATTCATATTGGTGAGATGAAGTTGGATAAACCATTTTTATTAAATGAATATGCCCATGCCATGGGTAATTCGGTTGGTAACTTACAGGAGTATGTTGATGTTTTTGAAAAATACCCGGGCTTAATTGGCGGGTGTATATGGGATTGGTCAGATCAGGGTATTACAAAGCATGTAGATGGCGCTTATGGCAATCAAATCAAAGATGTGGAAGCAGCTCATGAGGCTTGCCTCCAACCGGAAAGTGACTATTTTTGGGCTTATGGTGGTGATTTTGGAGATACACCAAATGATGGAAACTTTTGTATGAACGGCATCATGATGGCCGATCTTACGCCTACACCAAAAACCGTTGAAGTCAAAAAGGCCTATCAGAATATTCAATTTAACCTGGTTGACAAGCAAAAAGGCATGGTAAAAGTGATTAATAAATATCATGTAACCAGCTTATCTGACTTTTCTTTTAACTGGTATTTGCTTAAAGATGGTATCAAAACCAAAACAGGTAATATTAATGTTGACTTATCCGGATTGGAGAGTGGTGTTTTTAAAATACCTAATTGGGGTATCAAAATGGATGACCATTCTGAATATATTCTGCAGTTAGAAGCCAAAACCCAAAAGGACACCAAATGGGCAAAAGCCGGGCATCAGATTGCCTGGGAAGAGTTTATTGTTCAGAGTTCTTCTTTGGAATTGCCGGCAGTTAATAGTTCTGTGAAAGTTAAGGCTCAGAATAAAGAGGAAACCCTTACCACATTTGTTTTTGATGGGGGAGCGCTGATTTTTGATAAAAACAGAGGAGAGATCATTAAGCTAATTTGCGACGATCAGGTTATTATTGACGGAGGCTTTAACATGTCTTTTGCCAGAGCTTATGTTGATAATGATAAAATTAAAAAGATGCGTTCCGTATGGGATAATATCGACTTGCATAATCTGCAAACGAAGGTGGTTGATTTGTCCATAAATAAGGAAAAGAAGAGAGTTGTAATAGATGTGACAAAAAAGCATCAATCGGTTGATCGAAAGAATGGATTTAATACAGTAGAAAAATATACTATCCATGGAAATGGGATTATCGATCTGGAAGCTCATGTGAATTACATAGGAGATAAGGCTCCTTTTACTTTGCCCCGTATAGGTTACGAAGTAAAATTATATAAAAGTATGACAGAAAGCCGTTGGTACGGAAAAGGTCCGGGAAGTTCATACAAAGACAGGAATACCGGCATGCAAATGGGTGTTTATTCTGCCAATGTAGATGAGCATTTTGTAAACTATGCACGTCCGCAGGAAAATGGGAACAAGTCAGGAGTTAGATGGGTGAAAATTTATGGACATCAAAATAATGAGTTGAAAATTTCAGGAAATAAGTCCTTTAATTTCTCATTAAGAAAATATACTACTCAACAGCTCAACGAAGCTAGGCATCCCTATGATTTAAAAGTAAATCCTTTTACGGTTTTAAATATCGATTTTGAACATGGAGCGGTGGGAAATGGAAGCTGTGGACCAATGCCTATGGAAAAATACTTTACAGTTATTAAAGGAGAAGAGTATAAATTAAGAATGAAACTGTTTAGTAATTGATTAATATATTGTAAGATATATGTATAGTCTATTAAATCACTTTAAATTAATAGGTGAGCAATTTGTTTATGTTTAATTAATTATATTTCTACATTAAGCGTTAAATGAACAGATTATCTCATGTTCATAAAAAGAGGTTGTCTCACAACAAAGAAGACAGCCTCCAGATAAGTTTCTTTTGTCACAACCCATAATTGTTGCAGAATCAGGAGTGTCTTATTTTCAAAATCTACTTTATATTTTTCATATTTTCTTCAATTATATGTACCTCTAAATGTAGTTAAATTGCATCAGTAAGACCAATATGTGAACTGTTAGATTATTTGTCATTAAAACATTTAATTATAAGCATTTTATAAAGCAGGACTGAATCCCTTCAGGTTCACTGGATGATAGTCTAAAATTAGTTAAAAGCGCTTAAAACCAATGTTTTAAGCGCTTTTTTGTTTTGGGTAAAACCCATAAAAAAGCATCAAAATAGCAGTAAAATGAGACCAATATGTGACCTATTCGTATTTTTTGAAAATAGGTCACCAAAAGATTGTTGAAAGATGTAACTTGTTGAGGTTCATAGTGTAGTTTGACTCATATTGATATTGTTTATACTTAGTTGAAGAGGTGTAACTGGTTAACTTAACAGTATGCTGGTGACCTATTCTCAACTGCTAAAAAAATGATGTATTATGAGGTTTTATACGAAGTATCTAATCCGGAGGAACAAAACAAGAAAAGATGGATCTACACCAATCTACATTAGACTTTCCTTAAATCAAAAACGAGTTGAACTGTCAACGGGCATTTTTATTAATATCGAAGACTGGGATGAAGTAAAACAAGCTATTAATCTTCAATTCTATGGATTTGTAGTTTATAACCAACAATTACAGAAAAGAAGAACCGCGCCTAAGTATTTGTTAAACAGGGTTCTTCTAGTTAAACTACTTAAAAAAAACTATCATTTCTTAAAGATATTTTCCATTTCTTCCAATGATTTACCCTTTGTTTCCGGCACCATTTTCCATACAAATACCGCAGAAAGAATACTCATTATTCCATAAAATATATAAGTCATACCGCCACTAAATTCCATCATAGCAGGATAGGTGGATGAAATAAAGTAGTTAGCAGTCCATTGAGTAGCAACAGCAATAGCTATTGCTTTCCCACGTATTTTATTAGGGAATATTTCTCCAATTAATACCCAACAAATAGGACCCCAGCTCATCATAAATGAAGCAGTGTAAATAATAATGAATATCAAGGTGCTAATGCCAATAACTTCATAAAAGGATAGCATACCAATGGTAATCATACCGACTGCCATACCTATCGATCCTGTGATCAAGAGTGGTTTACGACCCCACTTGTCAACCGTTAATATCGCAACCACTGTAAATAATACATTAACTAGTCCCATTACAATAGTCTGAAGCATTGAGGCATCTTTGGCAGCTCCCATACTTTCAAAAATACGAGGCGCGTAATATAGTGCTACATTAATACCTACAAACTGTTGGAATGCAGATAGTAATATGCCTATAATAATAACCTTTTTACCATAGGAGAATAACTTTGATGATGATTTACTTACCGTTCCGGTAATGTCTTTAAGTATTTTTTTTGCTGCATCGACACCATTAATTCTTTCTAAAATTGTTAGCGCCTTTTCATTTTGACCTTGCATTGCTAGGTAGCGCGGTGTCTCAGGTACGAAAATTAACAGCACAGCAAATAATGATGCAGGAATGGCTTCTGACATAAACATGTAACGCCAACCAAACTCGTTGATCCATTCAATGGTTTGTCCTTTTGCAATAGACCAGTTTACAAAGTATACCACTAGCATACCAAATATAATGGCAAATTGGTTAAATGAGATAAGTCTTCCTCTAATTTGAGCCGGTGCTATTTCGCTGATATACATTGGACTTATTGCAGACGCTAAGCCTACACCTATTCCTCCAATAATACGATAGAAGTTAAACATATACAGTAAACTCATGCTGACTTCACCCTTTTTAAAGAACAAGAATTCAGGTTGACCAGAACCCAGTGCCGACAAAAAGAAAAGAATAGCCGCTACAAACAAAGCTTTTTTGCGACCAAGGTTAGAAGCGAGTAGCCCTGAAATTAAACCGCCAATAATACATCCTATAAGTGCACTTGAAACAGTGGCTCCATGTGCGAAAGAGCTTAAACTAAGACTATCAATTAAATAAGCCTGAATAGATTTTTCAGCACCTGATATAACAGCTGTATCATAACCGAAAAGCAGACCGCCCAATGTAGCTACCAGGGTAAGCAGCATGACGTAGCCTAAATTTTGTTTTTTCATAAATCAGATAATATGTTAATGTTAAATTCCCGAAAGATGCAGGTTGTTTTTCGATCAAGAGGTATAATTATTTGTTGTTTCTAACAACATAGATTTGATTGTTTAACTATGTTGTTTAGTTCAACATCTTTCGGGAATCTTTTTTTTAAATGTACATATTAATAAGTTGCTCGTAGCGTTCTTGCTTACCACTTATTAAATTTGGTTCGCCAGCTTCTTTTGCAATTTTGCGTAAATCTTCAAGACTTAATTTACCAGCAGCAAAATCGGCCCCTTTGCCAGAATTAAATGAAGCATAACGATCTGCTTTCAGTTTAGAATACTCGCTATTTTTTAAAATATCATCTGCAATGACTAATGAACGAGCAAAAGTATCCATACCTGACACGTGAGCGATAAAGATATCCTCAAGGTCAGTAGAGTTACGACGAGCCTTAGCATCAAAGTTGATCCCACCACCCTGTAGGCCTCCAGCCTGAAGAATAACCATCATGGCCTGTACCGTTTCAGAGATATTTGTTGGGAATTCATCGGTATCCCATCCATTTTGGTAATCCCCTTTATTGGCATCAATACTTCCTAGCATATTAGCATCAGCAGCACATTGAAGTTCGTGCTCAAATGTATGTTGAGCTAAGGTAGCATGGTTCACTTCAATATTTAATTTAAAGTCTTTATCTAAACCATAATGACGTAAGAAACCAATCACAGTTTCGGCATCAACATCATACTGATGCTTAGATGGCTCCATTGGCTTTGGTTCGATAAGGAAATTTCCTGTAAAACCATTCTTACGGGCATAATCGCGAGCCATGGTTAAGAATTGTGCCATGTGTTCTTTCTCGGCTTTCATGTCGGTGTTTAGTAACGACATATAACCTTCTCTACCACCCCAGAATACATAGTTTTGACCTCCTAATGCAATGGTTGTATCAATAGCGTTTTTAACCTGAGTACCAGCATGAGCTAGAGTTGTAAAGTCAGGGTTGGTAGAAGCTCCGTTCATATAACGGGCGTTAGAGAAAACGTTAGCTGTTCCCCAAAGAAGATTTACACCTGACTCCTTTTGATATTGTTGAGCTATAGGAATTATTTTGCTTAAGCGGTCTTCAATTTCAAAAGCAGTGCCATCACCAACTACATCCGTATCGTGAAAACAATAAAAAGGAGCACCTATTTTTGTAAAAAACTCAAAAGCTGCTTGCATTTTATATTTAGCCTTATCCATAGCGTCATTGCCTTTGTCCCAAGGGAATACTTGAGTGCCCGGGCCAAAAGGATCGCCACCATCTCCACAGAAAGTATGCCAGTACGCAATTGCGAATCGCATATGCTCCTTCATTGTTTTACCTGCGATAATTTGCTCTGGGTTATACCATTTAAAAGCCAATGGATTTTTTGATTCTCTGCCTTCGTACGCGATTTTTCCGATTCCAGGAAAAAATTCATTACCTGTTGCCATGATTTAAAAGTTTTTTTTGATAGATCTGAGGTAGAGTGCTTTGTTGATGATATAATTACTCTATTCCTATCTAACTGTTGATGAATATATTTGATTTAATTATATGTTATTTAAGACCAGCTTTCCAGCTTTCATATACTGCGTTAAGCTTATCTGAATTTTCTCTATTAGGCTTAATCACTTCCATTTTTTCTAGGGATGAAAATGCCTCTTCTAACGAAGTGTATAAACCTGCTCCATAGGCGCCTCCTCTTGCCGCCCCCAAAGCACCATCTGTTTCGAAAAGCTCAATGGTTGATCCGGTAATATCTGCCAGGGTTTGTCGAAAAACAGGACTTAAAAACATATTGGCTTTCCCTGCTCTAATTACCTTTGTTTCGATGCCGGTTTGCTCCATGACCTCCATACCGTATTTAAAGCTAAAGGCTATCCCTTCCTGGGCAGCGCGCAGCATATGTCCGCGAGAGTGTATGTTAAAGTTAAGATTTGTCATGCTAGCACCTGGATTCTCGTTTTTTAATACACGTTCCGCTCCATTTCCGAAGGGATAAAACAATAAACCTTCACTTCCGGATTCAATTGAGGAGGCTTCGTGATTCATTTGCACATAATCTAAATCAGTCGCTACATTCTTTCGTAACCACGAATTCAGAATGCCGGTTCCGTTAATGCAAAGTAAAACACCTAATCTATTTGATTGATTCGTATGATTAACGTGCGCAAAAGTATTTACACGCGATGCAGGATCGTATTTTAACTGATCGCTTACGCCATATACCACACCTGAGGTTCCTGCTGTAGCAGCCACCTCTCCGGGATTAAGTACATTAAGACTTAAAGCATTGTTGGGTTGATCACCGGCTCGGTAGGAGATAAGCGTACCTTCTTCCAGTTGTAGTTCTTGAGCTGCCGAAGCTGTTAATATACCCTGCGGTTCGAAGGTTTCCTTAATTTCAGGAATAATACTTTCATCAAAGCCATAATGTTTTAGTAATTCTTTAGATACACTCTGTGTTTTAAAGTCCCAAAAGATGCCTTCTGATAAGCCTCCTTTTGTTGTAACAATATCGCCACTTAGCTTATAGGCAATGTAATCTCCGGGAAGCATGACCTTATCTATCTTTTCAAAAACTTCCGGTTCATTTTCCTTGACCCACTTAAGTTTTGATGCCGTAAAATTACCTGGCGAGTTAAGCATGTGCGATAAGCAATGTTCATTGCCTATTTCTTCAAAAGCACCGTTACCGTATTGAATAGCTCTACTATCGCACCATATTATTGCCGGACGAAGTACTTTACCATTTTTATCTACACATACCAATCCATGCATCTGGTAGGATATACCAATTGACCTGATTTTATTCTTATCAATATTTGATGCGCTTAGTACATCTGCTAATGCGAGTTTTAAGTTATTCCACCAATCAGATGGGTTTTGCTCAGCCCATTCAGCCTTAGGTGCAGAAATAGCCATCTCTTCTTTTGGGTAAAATGCTGAATTAACAGCTTTTCCTGTACTCACTTCCAGTAAAGCAACCTTTACTGATGAGCTTCCAATGTCAAATCCTAATGAATACATATCGTAATGTTATATCGTTCTGTTCTGGTATGGTGCAAATGTATAAAAAAAAGAATCACCATTACAATGATTCACGAAAAAATATTTTTGTGGGTACGCGAAAATCCATATTTATATCGCTGGAAGCGAACTCTGCAGCCTTTTGTCCCATTAATTTAAAATCAGTCGAAATAACAGAAATACCCTTGTAGATAAATTTTTTCATAGGTGTTTCATTGTAGGAGAGTATTCCCATATCTTTTCCTGGCTCTAATTTCTTCTCACGGCATTGTTCAAGAATCTCACCAAGCATACGGTCACTAACGCTAAAATAAGCGTGTCCAGCCTTTACATTGAGTTTTTGTGAATCTGTTAGAATTGAGTGTGTATACTTATTGGTTTTACAAAACTCGTTAAAACTATCCACAGTAACCATGGGGTGGTTGGTAAATTCAGGGTATACCATTACAAGCTCCTTATACTTACTTAAAAGATGATTGGCTTCATCCAATGCATCCTTTACGGCCTGTCCAAAATCCTGATATAGTTTGTTGGAAAAGCCTTCAATGTTCGTATTCCAGTCTATTACAAGTGTTTTTTCACTTGGTAACATGCTAATTATTTCGGGAACCTTATCATGTTCAAAGGGCATAATAATATACTTACTATACCTGCCTTTACCCTCTTGTATTAGCTTTTTAAACACATCAATATTGTAATGATGGAAATGAACATCGGCGATTGTATTCTTGTTTAATTGCTTAACGAATTCACCATAAAGGACCTCTTTGTATGCTTTTAGGGTATCTAAAAATAGAAAGACTTTACGACCTTCCTTAGCTATGAAATATCCCTTGTTGGGCACTGATTCTATTACTCCTAGTTCCTTTAAGTGACCATATGCTTTAAATACTGTATCGCGTGAAAGTTTATAGGTTTGACAGATATAATTAACAGAAGGTAATTGATCACCTTCGTGAAGTTTATTTTCTGCAAGAGCATTATTGACCTTATCAACTAACTGTTGAAATTTCGGGATTTCACTATTGGGATTGATACTTAAATTAACCATCGTAATATTTTAAGATGTTCTGTTCTGATAGGGTCAAAGATAGGACTTCTTTTTTAAATCGTGAAAAAAATTCGGATTCATTAATAAAGACTATAATTTAGTAATACTAACCTTACCATAGAAATTGTGATTGATCCTAAAATAGAAACATTAGAATTAATTGGAAATGAAGCAGATAAAAATACAACAGGAGCTTTCCTACTTTGAAATCTTGAATTCATTAAGCTATTCTAAAAAAAAAGAAAGAGTTGATAATGGTTGCAAAGTTAGTTTTGAACTTATATACAACAAGTAAGTCCCATAAAAGGATAATAAATAACGAAAATGCACTTTGTTCCTTAAAAAGGAGAAATGAAAAAAGGCATCGATAAATACAAAAAAAACTGATACCGTTTATACTTATATCACGTTCTTAGTTTAAGTGTGTAGAGTTACTTATCTAATAAAATTAGATCTTATGATACTCAAATGTTTCACAAATGGCAAATAAATTGATACTTGTTACTAGTTTAAGAATTCTTAGATATGTTTCATACTATTGTCTATTATTCTTATCCTTAAATGTAGTCAGATTGCGTCTATAAGACCAATATGTAACCTATCAGTTTTGCTACTATAAAAACATTTGATTAAAAGTATTTTACAAATCAGGACTGAGTCCTTTCAGGTTCACTAGTAAAAGGCCCGAGAAACACTTGTTCCGAGGGCTTTTTGTTTTTTGGAGTTTTTCTGGCGATATAGAATCACGAACAATAATGGATCATCCCTTCGCTGCTGCGTGAGTTCTCTCCCGTTCTATAATGAAAAACCTTGAATGAGTTAAAAAGAAATTAACTTCTATCCCGAGTAAATATTCGGGACTCTGCATATAATCAAAGATTGCTGGCTTATATAGTTAGAAACTTTTTTTTATGGGTGTTGTTCAGGTATTTCAGTAATACTTATTACCAGAATGATTCGGAGCAACAAGGGAACATCTGCGGAGAAAACTTAGACCTAAGTCACACGAAACTCAGACTAAACTCACATATATGTGAGTTTGGTCTGAGTTATATCTATGTTTAGTCAGGCTTGGCACAGAACTTGTTCCGAACAAATTACGAAGAGAAACCGAAGAGTGGGGAAAGGTTAACCTTTAAAAATAAAGCCATGGCACGTTTAAAAACCAATATTTTAGATGGAGGAACAGGAACAGTTGGAAGTGTAGTACTATACCAATGGAGGGGAATACCCTGCATGAGAAGCAAACCAGATTCTTATAAAGATAAGAAAAGTGTAGCGCAACTACGTCAGCGGCAGAAAATGACCTTAGTACATAGGTTTTTAAGATGTTTTGTACACTACTTAAGTGACACTTTTTACGAAAAGGACGCGCGGCGTTCTCCCTATCAGGCTGCCCAATCCTATAATCTTAAATATGGTATAAGCGGGGATTATCCCAATCAATTTATCGATTTAAGAAAGGCTTTAATAGCAAAAGGGGAGCTACCGTTACCTGAGAATTTTACTGCCGAAAGAAAATCGGATCAAATCATTGTGACATGGGATGTAGATTACCATTTAGACTTCAATTTACAAAATGATGAGCTACTGCTGTTTTGGAGCAAAACGGAAGGTGCAACTTACGCCAGGTTAGTAAGTACCAAAGCGAAAAGATCTGAAGGTAAATATATTTTGGATTTATCTTCATTTAAAATTCAATATGAGATAAATGTTTGGGGTGTTTTTATCAATAGGAATAGAAAAGAGGTCAGTAATAGCTTGTTACTGAGGTGAAGGTTGTGTGATTGGTGAGATTTTCTGTTTTTACATTCTTTGGAATTCTTCTATGACTACAAGGAATCGTTGGGAGTAATTAAAAGGAATGCGGAAATCGATTTTGTAGAAAACATTAGGCTGAAAGCCTAACTCAACATAACCCCGGGTAAAACGCAGTGGCACCCGGGGTTTGTTAGTTATATAAATCAGGCGTCCTGAAAGGACAGCTTAAAACTACATCCACAAATTCTTTTCATCATATTCAATACCACATTCTTTTCTAAACGCAACTAACGCTTATATTTTACCATATAGATAAAAATGATCTGTTCTTACATTATTTGGCATAACCTCGAACGATCCCCTGCCCATTTTCACATTATGGTTTAATTGATTTATATGGTCAATTAAGTAAGTCTTTAAATATAATAAGATAATAAGGTTGGTATGTATGTCCGACTTAACAGCTACTTAGGTTTAACTGTTACGGAACTTAGTATATAGGATTTTGTATTGGGTAAATAAAATAAGGTAAACATGTTTGTAATAATTAGCTTTAAATAACAGAAAAACCTTATTTGTATTTACTTTTTAACCTTAATAGCCATTTGTTTATTCGTTTAATTCAACCTTATTAGCTTATTAAATAATAAAGCATATAAAGGGAAGGGCAATGCTTGGGACTAGGATAAACTGTGCTTTGACTGCATCGATTTTCAATTCAGCACGTATGAATCCTGCGTATATTAATGAATAAGCCGCGCTGATTCATAACATTCTTGAATATGTATACAACGTTTAGACCTTAATTCATTTTTTGCTGTTTCTACTTTTTGCATTCTTTCTTATAAGGCATTCTATTCCTTTTCAACTCTAACTAAACATGGTTTTAAAATGTTGTGACAGGTAGGTTGTAGGTATTAAAATGAGGCTAAAAAAGGGGTAAAAATGGTTAAAAACTACATTTGTTTTGCAATTGTAAATTGTCTTTTTCACTAGCAGTAATTGATGAAATATCGCACTTTTATATATAGGAAAAACAGTCTAAAAAGTTCATATAAAGGGGTGAATAAATACTTGATTATATTCTGTAGGCATTATAAATCGTACGTTTTTGCGTAATGAACTTATTTACCCTGTATTGAGAATTAATTTCTCTAATGCTTAAGTGTTAATTAGTGTAACATTGTATTACTAAATCAAAAAAAATCAATGTTATGAAACGAAATCTACTACTTACATTAGTCTTAGGACTTGGCATTACTTTAAATGCACAATTTACAAACAATGATTTTGAAACATGGGAAGCTCCTGCAGGAACATCTAGTTATTCAGTTCCAGCTCCTGCTTCAACATATGGGGCTAGTAATCTTTTAGCAAATGCCTTTGTTGCGTATGGACTAAGCTTTCAGGGTAATGTTATTCAAACAAGTGATGCCAGTGAAGGAGCATCTGCTGCACATCTGGAAAGTTTAAACCAGAGTGCATATGGGCAGCCTGTTGGTATTTTAGGTGTACTACATACTGGTACAGCAACAATTGGAGTTAGTTACGATCTAATGGTTGAATATACTGATAGGCCAACATCTTTAACTGTTGCTTATAAGTATGCACCGGCAGCTGGAGATAAATGTGTTATGTACGCTGTTCTTAAGAATGGAGATGAAGTGGTGGCTACTGCCGAACTAGCAGATGAAGTCAGAGGAAATGCAGTGGCTACATATACGGATGTTGAATTAGTGTTTAGTTATGTTAGTGAATCTACACCTACTCATATTGGTGTATATTTCAGTGCATCAGATTTCTCATGGGATCAATATATGACTTTCAATCCTCAAACAACAGTTGTGGGAGAGGGTTCTTTACTTAAAATTGATAATCTGAGAATCAATTCTACACCAACAACTATTACTGAGGTTAATGAAGTTGACGTGAAGATATTCCCTAATCCGGTTTCTGATGTCCTTTATATACAAGCAGAATTGACTGCTGATATAAGCCTGGTACAGGTGTATACATTAACAGGACAATTGGTTAAAACGATTAATAGCAATTTAGGTTCCATTTCTGTGTCTGATTTACCAGTGGGTAAGTATATAGCTGTTCTAAAAGATGGAGACACTATTATTGGTTCAGAGGCATTTGTCAAAAAATAAAGACACGATGTTTAAGCAGGATAAAACTTTGTTATTCAATATTTAATATAGATATTAAGAGAAGGCCTGGCATGAAATAGAGCCTTCTCTTAATTCACAATAATTTTAGAAGTAAATAAGTGAGGCTATGAAACGAACCAAGAGTAGGGTTTCTCGCATAGGGAAATATTTATAACTGGTGAGTTCCATGTGGTAATAAAAGCAAAATTTAAGCACATGAAACGACCATGCAAATTTGAATATCCAAATTGAAACACAGGCGGATGATCAAATTTATTTGGAAGTTCCATCTGACATTGAAAAGTAAATTTATACAGATGAAAAAAGGATTTAAAAATACCTGTTTAAGAAGGTTGGTATTCCTGTTTGGACTATTTATTTTATACTCAACGATTGTTCATGCGCAAGGAAGAAAGGTGGAAGGAACTGTGAATGGGGAAGATGGTACACCAATTAAAGTGGGTAGTATTCATATTGGAGGAACAACCCAAGGCGTTCTTTTCTATGATGGGAAGTTCTCGTTTGATTTACCCAAGGGGGTAAAATACTTTAACGTCTTGGCGGAAGGTTATGAGGATAAAAAAGTAGTTATTTCCTCAGAATCTTTTTATGAGGTTACATTAAGTACTCCCGATTTGCCTATGGACAGGAATGTTCAGGGAGTTGTTTATGACAACTTAAATGAGCCTGTTGTTGGAGCAACGGTTGTTATAAAAGGCACCAACCAAGGTACAATTACTGATTATAACGGTAAGTTTAATCTGCAATTGCCAGGGAGCAGTAATGAAATAATAGTAAGCTTTATAGGTTTTGATAAGCAGGAGATAAATGTTGCTGGCAAAAACAATATTGAAGTTTATTTACAGTCTGGTTTTGAAGATTTGGATGAAGTGGTAGTAGTAGGATATGGTGTGCAACGCAAATCTGATTTAACAGGATCTGTAGCTTCGGTAAAAGCAGAAGAATTAACTAAGGTGGCATCTGTAGGTGTTGATCAGGCTTTACAGGGACGTGCTTCAGGTGTACAAATTAATGCTACATCCGGTAAGCCGGGAGCTGGTATCGATGTAAAAGTGCGTGGTATTGGTACAATAGGAAATAGTAATCCCCTTTATGTGGTGGATGGAGTACCTGTAGAAACCATTGAGTTTATAAATCCTGGTGACATAGAATCACTGGAGGTACTAAAAGATGCTTCATCTACAGCAATTTATGGTTCAAGAGGAGCGAATGGTGTTGTATTAATTACAACCAAAAAGGGAGATAAGGAAAGAAGTAGTATTACTTATGAAGGCTATTTTGGCTGGCAAACACCAATAGATAATCTTGAGTTAGCAGATGCTGAAACATATGCTATACTGCGTAATGAAGGAAGACGAGCTGATGGATTATTGCCATTACCGGGGATGGATGATCCAACGAGTTTAGGAAAAGGAACGGATTGGTTAGATGAAGGTTTTAGATCTGCTCCAATGCACAATCATAATGTTCGTTTAGCCGGAGGATCTGAAAAAATTACCTACAACCTATCCTTTAATTACTTTGGTCAGGAGGGTACTTTAATTGAATCGAACTTTGAGAGAATAAGCTTCAGGGTGAACAACACTTACAAATTAAATAATTGGCTTGATGTAGGGAATAATATCACTTATGTGAATTTTGATGGACAAGGTGTGTATCAAAACGAAGGAGGAGGAGCGCGTACCTTTGATTTCTTTACAGCACCTCCAACCATGCCGGTTAAAAATGAGGACGGATCGTGGGGTTATGATCCTAATGATTATGAGCAAAAGAACCCGGTAGCACTATTCCATTTAAATAATCCGGAAAATAGCGGAGCACAATTTATTGGTAATGTGTATGCACAGGCTAAGATAAAAGAGGGTTTAATTTTTAAAACTACCTATGGTCAGGACTACTTTAAGAATGTGGTGACTTTGTTTGTGCCGGATTATGAAATTAATCCTGTTCAACGAAATGAAGGAAATGATTTAAGTGAATATATTTCAGAGCGTAAATCCTGGGTGTGGACCAATACCTTAACTTACATGTTTGAACTAGGCGAAAAAAGCAAGTTCAATACCATGATAGGTCATGAAATGCAGGAAACAGAGTCGACTAACATCACCCAGTCGGTTTTTAATATTCCTGACGGCTTAAAAGATTCTAATTTTATTGGTTCAGGAAATCCTTCCAGTTCCAGTATTACCGGTACGCGAACAGAAAGTAGCCTGGTTTCGTTCTTTGGACGAGTGAATTATAACTTTGATAACAGGGTTTTATTTACAGCAAACTTTAGGGCCGACGGATCCTCTCGCTTTGGATCATCTAACAGATGGGGTTACTTTCCATCATTTGCCTTAGGGTGGAACCTGCATCAGGAGTCGTTTATGCAAGATCAGGATTGGTTGTCACAGCTGAAGTTTCGTGCAGGATGGGGACAGATTGGGAACCAAAAGATTGGTGAATATGCTTATTTAACTTCCATCAAAGATAATTTTAAATACTATTTTGGTGATCAAGCTATTAACGGAAAATCGCCAATTACAGTAGGAAATCCGGATATCAAGTGGGAAACAACAACGTCAACAAATGCCGGTGTGGATTTAGGTTTATGGAATAGTAAATTAACCATGAATGTGGATGCATTCTACAAGAAAACTACTGATATGTTGGTAAATATTCCGGTACCGGATTATTTAGGAGCCTGGTCTAATCCTTTTGCAAACGCCGGTGAAGTTGAAAACAAAGGTATAGAACTCGCACTTGGATATCATGGACGTAAAAATGACTTTAAATATAGTATAACAGGAAATATCTCATTTATAAAAAATAAAGTACTGAGTTTGGGAGAAGGGGCACAGCCTATTATTAGTCAAAAGGTGAGCAAAACAGACGTTGGGCAGCCAATCGCTTCTTTCTGGGGATATAAAGCAAACGGAATTTTTCAATCACAACAAGATGTATTGAATTATACAAATAGTGATGATATTGTGATTCAGCCCGATGCCAAACCGGGAGATGTACGTTATGTGGATGTAAATGGAGATGGGAAAATTGATAGTAAAGACCAAACATGGATAGGTAGTCCGCATCCGGATTTCTTCTTCGGATTAAGTTCAAACCTGTCTTATAAAAAATGGGATATGTCTTTATTATTCCAGGGATCTTATGGTAATGATATTTATAATCTGATGGCTCAAACAATGATCGCGAATGCGCCTTCTAACATGCCGGTGTATTATGCAAATGAGCGTTGGGTTGGAGCTGGAACATCAAATAAATATCCCAGAATGAGTGAGGTGAGTAGTCCGGATAATAAGTTGAATTCTTCACTATGGATTGAAGACGGATCTTACATACGACTTAAGAATGTTCAGTTAGGATATACTGTTGATCCGGAGAAGTTAGAATCAGTAGGAATCAGTTCATTGAGATTATATGCTTCGGTACAAAATGTTTTTACACTTACAAATTATAAGGGAATGGAACCAGAGCAGGGGCGTAAAGAGAAATCTATAGGAGCCGATTATTATAATCAAAACTTTACTTCGTTTAATATAGATAGAGGAACTACACCTCAGCCAAGGACATTTATTATAGGCGTTAATGTATCCTTTTAAAAATTAGAAAGATGGAAAAATACTTATATATAGGGTTGTTGTTTGTTGCGTTGGGATTTGTGTCTTGTGAAGACTTTTTAGACCGTGAACCCATATCTGAAGTAACAGATCAAAACTTTTATCAAACAGAAGAAGAATTGCAGGAAGCTTTGGCAGCCTGTTATGATGTGATGCAATGGCAAGATCAGTGGGCCAACAATCCATATGAGGATTGGATGATTGGAGATATTTGTTCTGACGATGCTGTTAAAGGCGGGCAATCTGAACGTGCTTTTCAGGACGAAATGATTGAGATGACCAATTTTACGATTAAGTCATCTAACATTCATCTCGAAATATTATGGAAGAACAGTTACCTCGGTATTTTTAGATGTAATATATTTTTGGAGAAGATTGCTGATTTTGAGATGAATCAGGATGAAAAGGATATGTATATAGCAGAAGCACGCTTTATCAGAGCATATTTTTATTTCAAGCTAAATACGGTATGGGGAGGTGTTCCTTATATCAATAAAGTAATGTCTCCGGAAGATGCTCTTGTAGCCAGATCAGGCACCTCTGAAATTTATAAGCATATAAAAGATGATTTAGAGTTT
Organism: Labilibacter sediminis; assembly: GCF_005877885.1. Lineage (GTDB taxonomy): Bacteria > Bacteroidota > Bacteroidia > Bacteroidales > Marinilabiliaceae > Saccharicrinis > Saccharicrinis sediminis. The sequence continues at coordinate 72,582 of NZ_VCHY01000001.1, read as the reverse complement.
GCTGCTGATAAATTGATGAAAAAGTCCGAGGTGGATCAAGGTCGTATTACCAAAGGTGCTGCCTTGGGTTTACTTACAAAGGTCTACTGTTTCCAGGAAGATTGGCCAAATGCTAAACTGACTGCAGAACAATTATTTGCCCTGGGAGAATACGAATTAGATCCGGATTATGCCCGTGTTTTTTCTATGGATGGTGAGTTTGGTTCAGGCTCTATATTCGAAATTAATTTTTTAACTACGGATGATATAAATATGGAGCCCGGTTTCTGGTACGTTGGTACAGAAGGTTCAGCTATACCTTATTGGCAAAGTCCTACTGATGATAAGGGTAAGGCCTACTGTCAGGTGAGTGAAGACCTTATTCAGGAGTTTGAAACCAATGATCCGCGAAAAGAGGTTACTGTATCTGAGCAATATGAAGTAGGGTATGGAACGGGATATTTCAATCAGAAGGTCATTTATAGCGATGCAAATCCTTATCCGGCAGGGTCTTTAAATCCACCACAAATGAGTGGTGTAAACAAAAGAGTAATTCGTTTGGCCGATATTTATTTATTGTATGCCGAGGCATGCTATCATGAGGGAGCTGAAGGGTTAACCCGCGAATATTTAAATAAAATCAGGATAAGAGCTTCAGGAGATACAAATCCTCAGGTATTACCGAATATTCATCAAAGCGTTACAGGACAGGCTTTATTAGATGCAGTTTATCATGAACGCAGGGTAGAGCTTGGTTTAGAATCACATCGCTTCTTTGATCTTGTTCGCTGGGGACAGGCAGCAGCTAAATTACCAGGTTTTACTCAGGGAATTAATGAAGTGTGGCCAATTCCTTTTGAGGAAGTACAAAAAACAAATGGAGTTGTTGTTCAGAATAATGGTTATAACTAATGGGAAGGACTTTCTTTTCTATTACATTGATGTTTGGAATTATTTTAAAAATTAAGATGTTGATACGAGCCTTAGAAATAAAAGCTTTTGTTAGGGCGGCACTACAGGCGAGTTCGACCGAATATGTTTTTAAATAAAAATTATAATGAGATGAAAAAAGTAAAACAATATATTCTGCCTTCTTTGCTTGTGTTACTGCTTGGAGGACTTGTAAGTTGCGAGGAAGAAAAGATTGATCTTGGCGTATTGCCCGAGGGAGAAGTGATAGTTGATTCAGAAGATACCAATAACCCTGTTTTCACAGCAAATTATTCCGATGCTTTTTTATATTCATGGGATTTTGGAAATGGGGATACTTATTATGGTTACGAAAAAGAAAGCTCTACTTACTATCCATTTGCAGGAGAGTATGAAGTAAAGCTTGTAGTTAGTGGAAAGGCAGGAGCTGTAGAAGTAATAGAAACTGTTGTTGTAGAATCTACAGATCCTCAAATATGCGGCGATGAAGACCGTACATTATTGACCGGTGGTTGCGCCGATTCTGACTGGCAAAAAACGTGGGTATGGTCAACTGAGGCTCGGGCCAATATTATGATGGTACCACAATGGGGCAACATGGAGTTACATGCTACAGTTGCTAACGAGTTAGATCCCGAAGCATACGATGATGAATTTACCTTTATGCTTATTGGAGAATACCAGGTAAAAAGTGATGATAGGACATTATGCAATTGGCCAATATTAGAGTTTGGGCACACACCGGATGAAGGTATATGCACTATTGAAAATCCGGAATCAACCTTATGGGTTATTGAAGAAACAGACGGTAAAAAATACCTGAATATCGGCCAGTCGTATATTGGCAAGTACGAAATAGGTACACGTTATGAAATTATTGAACTCACCGAAGATAAATTAGTACTTCAAAAAGAAGAGTCTATTTATTTACCAACCCAGGGATGGTCTGTTAACGGGGTACGAATTATGACCTTTGTTCCTAAACAATAATTAATTCCTAAAGGAAAAATGCTTTTGCAAACTCAGGCTGACAGAGGTTTTGGTTTGAACAGAGGGAGGATTAAAATCTTGGGTAAGGGGTAAAAAAGTTCGCGCGATCATTAGCATGTGAAGGGTTAGAAAAAAATATGAAAGCAATGCTTTTTTTACCTAATGATATGAATTTTTAACATCCTTAAACAAGCAGGTTTGATTGTAAGTTTGTATCAACAGTTAACGAAAACTGAAGAATTTAAAAATATTAATTTAATACAGTTGTAAGATGAAAAAGTTGATGATTTTAACAATGGCGTTATTGATAGGAGTTGCAAGTTTTGCTAATCAAAGTGCCAGTGAAACGGAGCAAAAATTTGTTGGAAAGTGGAATATGCTTTGGAAAGATTTACCGGATGGCGATTTGGAAACTATTCTGGAATTAAAGATTGTAGATGATAAGTTAGTTGGGGAAATAACCGGAGATAATGTAATAGAGCAAATGGGAGAGCCTATTAAGCTATATGATATAGAGGTTGATGGCGAGGAGTTGAGCTTTATGTATACATCTCAGGGGTATGATGTGAGTATTGTAGTGGAGTTAGAATCAGATACAAGTTTTTCTGGTTTTATGATGGACATGTTCGAGGTAGAGGGAGACAAAATTAAAGAATAAGGAATTTAGTATTCCCTATTTGAGAAGGTGTATCAGTATTGGTGCGCCTTTTCTTTTTTTTTAGTATATTATTAGGGCAATTTTTACAAAAAACATACTCAAATGAATAGTCGGTTCAAAGGAGACAGGTACCTGAAAATTCAATTTCTGATCTTGGTTATGATATGGTCTTTAATTGAAGTTCGTGCGCAGAATTATATATATAATTTTTCAAAAGTAGTAGACAGGACTGACCATTCTCCAATGATATCAAATATTATTCAGGATCCACAGGGGTTTATATGGTACACTTCCGTTAATCAGTTAAGCTGTTACGATGGAGTTCAACATAAACATTTTGATATTGGCTTTAATGTTTCTGAAGCCAGGATGGATGAAGATATTATAAAACAGGTTGTAAGTACTAAGGAAGGTTTGATCTGGGGTGCTACCGGAGTGGGTTTGTTTTGTTTTGATACAAAAACGCACAAATCTTTTTTCCTCTCAGATCATTTAACCAACAGAGATATAGAAAAATACATAGTAGGTGTACAAAAAGGGAAAAATGATGACCTCTATTTCTCAACGAAAAGTAAACTGTACAGGTTGCAGTATAATACGAAAAGTGTGCTGGATACTACAAGGATTAAGCTTGATGTTATTGAGTCATGGGAAGAAGAAGCCTATAACCTTCATGTTAATGAGGATGAGATAACGATTTATACCAATCTGGGAGTTAAAATAATCAATGCATCAAATAATATTGAAAAAACCTTTAAATGGAAAGATGCCAGTTTAAAAAATATAAAGGTTACAACAGTATACTATTCTGACGATCATATTCTCGTGGGTTCATTAAATAACGGAATATTAATCTTTAATAGAAACTGGACTTTAGAAAATCATTTAACATTAAAGGATTATTCTGCCTTATTAAGTAATTCTATAGATGATATCCATCAAAGCAATAATATAATATGGTTTGGTACACCAGGTGGGTTAGGACAAATACATTTGAAAGGAGATCAGGTAAAAGTAACCAATCACAGCATGCTCTTATTTAAACACGTAAAGCATCGGAATATTCATAGTTTATTTGAGGATAAAAACGGGGTCTTATGGATAGGAACATATTCCGACGGGCTTTTAAAAATGGTATCATCACCTGTTTTTTATCGTTTCCTGGGAAAGGTAAAATTTACCAATGCTATTCCGTATATGGGTGTAGGGGTTCAAATACATATGGATAATAACGGAGATATTTATTATTTGAATGATAATAAATTAGAGTTGTTCAAACATGATGGAGACAAGAAAACGCTTAAGTTTTCAAATCGAAGAATACATTGTTTTTTACTGGATGGCCAAAAAATATGGATAGCAGATTCAAGCGGAACGTTTTTATATGATTTAAATGAAGATTTAAACTTAAGTAATAAAAAAGAAATTGAGTTTTTAAAAGGTGTTAAGGTAAGCGAAATCGTTAAGGATAAAACAGGGGCATATTGGGTGGCTTCTTTTAATAATCAAACCTTTAAGTTTTCCTTTGAAAATGAAGAAATAGTAAGCTATAAAGAGATGTTTAAACCCAATAAGTCATATTATTTACCACAATCAATTAAACCCTTAGCCAATGGCGATGTATTACTTTATTTAATTCAGAAAGGCTTATACAGGTATAAACATGCAAGCGATGAACTGGAGAAGATAGATTTGGGACTTGGTAACGAAAATGGCTTGACTTCATTTTCATGTATTGAGGAAGATCTTGAAGGCAATATTTGGCTGGGAGGAAGAAAGAATATTTACATTTATCTCGCAGAAACTGGTAAGACCATTACTTATCCTCATGATATCCCAGGAATGGTTTTTAATTTGATTACTGATAAAAATGGAGATACCTGGGGCGTTAATCGTAATAGATTATTTAAAATAGATAAGGATACACGTAAAATTGAATATTTGCATAACCGAATAGGCGATTATGAATTTAATTTCTACATGAACAGGGGAAAGTGTTTAAGTAATGGGGATATTGCATTATGTATGACCAATGGAAGTGTGCTAATTGTTCACCCTAATCTATTAAATGAAAGAATTAAAAAGCCCGATAATAATATTGTATCAGTAAAGATCAACAACAAGGAGCTTGAGGTTGGAGATTACACTGCACTAAAGAATAAAATAGAAACCAATATTTCATACCTCAATAATCTCGTATTGAGTCATCAGGAAAAGAATGTAAGTATTGGATTTGCTACTTCTGATTTCTCGGATCCTGAAAATGTACAGTATTTTTATCGATTAAAAGGTGTGGGAGAAGAATGGAATTCAGCATTTAGCGGTAATAACATCATTAATTATTCAAATTTAACACCCGGTAAGTATACTTTTCAGGTTAAAGCTTCATATGCCGATATTGACAATGCAGGGAATACCACAGAACTATTTATTAAAGTAAAACATCCCTGGTATGCGAATATATGGGCCTACATAATTTATGGTATTATAGTCGCTGTGGTAGTTTACATCATTTTAAAATATGCCTTCGATATTTTTAAATTAAATCAGCAGATAAGTATTGAGCGGTTTAAGCATGAAAAAGAAAATGAGTTAAACCAGATGAAGCTGCAGTTCTTTACCAATATCTCTCATGAGTTTAAAACACCACTTACCTTACTGGTAGGACCTTTAAAAAGTCTCTTGGATGGTCAGGCAGATGAAAATAAACGTAAAAATTTATATCATTTGATGTATAGAAACACGGAGCGTTTAATGCGTTTGATTAATCAATTGATGGATTTCAGGAAAATATCTAATAAGAAGTATGACTTAAGAATTGTTCATAATGATATGTGCCTTCAGCTAAATAATTTAATAGAAGCTTTTACCAAAGCAGCTGAGAACAAAAAGATTTCGCTAAAGGTTCAGATGAATGACACCATGTTTTGTTGGTACGATCCTGATGTGTTAGATAAAGTGGTGAGTAACCTTTTGAGCAATGCCTTAAAACATACAGGAGAAAAAGGACAGATTTTTATTAGGTTAGAGAAAATTAACGATAACATAAAACTGAGCGTAAAGGATAGTGGAACAGGGATATCACCGGAAGAACTTCCGCATATTTTTGATAGGTTTTATCAGGCAAAATCATCTCCTAATAGCTCTGATTCTATGAAAGGAACAGGAATAGGATTGGCTTTAACCAAAGAGTTAATTCTATTACATAAGGGAACTATAGATGTTAAAAGCGAAATTGGTAAGGGAACATATTTTGAAGTAAATGTTCCAGTAACTAAAGAGGCTTTCCTTGAGACTGAAGTATATAGTGAATTATCCGGTGCCTTTATTCAAAAGGAAGAAGTTGCAGTTGAGCCTTCGGAAGATATAGCTGAAGTCCGGGAAGAAGATAGTCATGAAGAAAAACAAAAAACAACAGAGGTGTCAAAAACATTGCTGGTTGTTGAAGATGATCATGATTTAAGAGGTTTTGTTGTTCAATATTTGTCAGGTTTTTATAAAGTTAAGCAAGCAGAAAATGGTAAGGAAGGTTTAGAAATGGCGAAAAAGGTATTGCCCGATCTGGTTATATCAGATGTGATGATGCCTGAAATGGATGGCCTGGATTTCTGTCGCAAGCTAAAAACTGATGTTGAAATATCACATATACCGGTTGTTTTACTAACAGCAAAAACGCAGTTGGAACAACAAATAGAAGGTATTAAAATAGGAGCCGACGCGTATATCACAAAACCTTTCGATCCTCAATATTTATCTTCTGTAATCGCAAACTTAATTGCAGGAAGACAAAAATTACGAGAAAAATGGGACCGTAAGTTTATTGAACTTACTCCATCAGAGTTAGCTATGACCAATGCCGATGAAATCTTTTTAGATAAAGTGATCGCCATTGTGGAAGAGAATATTTCAAATCCGGATTTTAAGTTAGAAGATATTTACGAAAGTATAGGAATGGGAAGAACCCTGTTCCTTCAAAAGGTAAAGGCCTTAACCAATCAAACATGTGGTGACTTTGTACGTTCACTCAGATTAAAAAGAGCCGCCTTTTTATTAGAAAATCATGAGGTTAGAATTAGTGACTTATGTTATGATGTGGGCTTTAATGATCCAAAGTACTTTGGTAAGGTCTTTAAAAAGTATTATGGATCATCTCCTTCCGAATATGCTCGCTTAAATAAGGGAAATAAAAAAGAGGAAGAACAGGAATAGTGTAAATAGATTTATTTTTAGAAAGAAATAACTAATAAATTGTATAAAGGTTGCTCATTTAAGGGCAACCTTTTTTTATATCCTGACTGCAGCCTTACAAATACAAGGTATAAGGTCCAAGTGAATCTTTTTACCCTTGTATGCGAAAAAAACTATCCATATAAGTTGAGCATCTGTGGTTAAATTGCAATCAATTAAGTATTATTAAAAACTACGCAATGAAATTTCTAGGACTATTAATTGTTTTATTCTCATTTGGTTTTTCTGTATCATCACAAGAAAAGCCGAATATTCTTTTTATCATGTCTGATGATCATACATCACAGGCAATTAGTGCATATTGTCATGCGTTATCAGAAATATTTCAGACACCAAATATTGATCGAATAGCTGATGAAGGAATGCTATTTAATAACTGTTTTGTTACAAACTCAATCTGTACACCGTCGCGTGCAACAATTTTAACAGGCCAGTATAGTCAGCATAATGGTGTATATACGCTTAAAGATCCTTTGGTTCCGGAGCATAACAATATTGCCAAAATATTGCAAAAAGAAGGATATAAAACAGGTGTGATAGGAAAATGGCACTTAAAAAGTGAGCCAACAGGTTTTGATTATTATAATGTATTGTCAGGGCAAGGGCGATATAAAAACCCAATGCTAAAGGAAAAAGGCGAATGGCAAAAGGAAGGTAAACCATTTGTGAAGTGCAGAGGGGTTAAGCATAAAGGTTATTCAACAGATGTGGTTGGTCAGTTAGCACTTGATTTTCTTAAAGAGTATAATAAAAAAGAACCGTTTATGCTTATGTGTCACTTTAAAGCCCCACACCGTCCGTGGACTCCGGCAAAAAGGTTTGAGAATATGTTCGACGGAGTAAGTATTCCGGAACCAGCCAGCTTGTATGAAGATCACTCTGAGCGCTCAGAATGGGCTACACAAACCTATAACACTATTTCCAGAGATTTAAAAAGAATGGATTTAGGTGTGAAAAGCAAAGAAGATACGCTTAGTGGTATTGAGAGAACCAGGTGGGCTTATCAAATATATATGAAGCGATACCTGGCTTGTTGTGCAGCGGTAGATGAAAATGTTGGTAAGCTGTTGGATTTTCTTGAAGAGTCAGGTCTATCTCAAAATACCATCGTTGTTTATACCGGAGATCAAGGCTTTTTTCTTGGAGAGCATGGTTGGTTCGATAAAAGATTAATGATGGAAGAAACCTTAAAAATGCCTTTATTGGTAAAATATCCCGAGGTTGTAAAAACAGGAAGTGTTTCAGATGAATTGGTGAGTAATGTTGATTTTGCACCTACTTTACTTGATTATGCAGGAGTTAATGTTCCTGAAGATATGGACGGTAAGAGTATGAAAAGGTTATTGTCCGGAAAAAAAGATCGTCATTGGCGCGATGCATTTTACTATCGATACTGGATGCACCTTGCAGATCATGGTATTCCTGCACATTACGGTATTCGCACGGATCGTTACAAGTTAGTGTTTTATTATGGACGAGGCTTGGGAATGTCAGGAACAGACAGTGATCGCATTGATCCTTTTAACAGAGATTCAGGGCCAATTGTTCCAACCAAACCGGAATGGGAATTATACGATCTTAAAAAGGATCCAAATGAGATGAATAACTTATATGGCAACCCAAAATACACCAGAAAAATACAACAGCTTAAAGAACAGCTTTTAGAATTAAAGCGTGAATTAGGCGATGAGGATACTAACTATCCGGCAATGAATGATGTGATAACAAATTATTGGAATTAAGTCTGAAACTTAAAAAGATTTACAAATATGAAGTATTCTATATGGATAGCACTTATGCTCTTTATCAGTAGTGTATCTGCCCAAAAAAATGATAAACTCAAAGAGGAATTGGCTTCTAAAGAAATAAAGCCAGTACCTAATTGGACTAAGAAACAGATATATGAAAAGGTTGATTCTGTATTGGCTCTAATGAGTTTAGATGAAAAAATAGGTCAGTTATACCAAATTGGCACACCTATGGGAGATGTATCGGACTTGGGAGAGGTGAATGACGTACGTGATCCTTCATATTATTTAAAAAAAGGATGTGTAGGATCTATTCTGGGGAATAAGAGTGCATTAAAGGCTTATGAATTGCAGAAGTATGCAGTGGAAGAAACCAGACTAGGTATTCCGCTATTTTTTGACTTTGATGTAATACATGGTCATAAAACTATTTTCCCGGTAAATCTTGGACTTGCCTGTTCATGGGATATGGATGCAGTTGAGCAATCATGTGCCATCACGGCAAAAGAATCAACAGTGTCAGGTACTAATTTTCATAATGGCCCCATGATTGATGTATCGCGAGATGCGAGATGGGGAAGGTGTACCGAAGGTGTTGGTGAAGATCCGTATTTGGGAAGTCTTATCGCCAGAGCCAGCGTACGTGGCTATCAGGGTGATGATCTAACGGACAGGCATACAATGATCGCCTGTGGTAAACATTTTGCTGCCTATGGAGCAGTGGAAGCCGGCAGGGATTATAATACAGTGGATATTTCGGAACGTACTTTACGAGAGATATATTTTCCGCCTTTTAAAGCTGCAGTAGACGAAGGAATAGGATCTTTAATGCCTAGCTTTAATGTAATTGATGGTGTGCCATGTGCAGGTAACGAATGGTTGCTAAAAACTGTTGGACGAGAAGAATGGGGCTTTGAGGGAATATACCTTTCCGATTTTAACTCTATTCATGAGTTGGTCATTCATGGTTTGGCTAAAGATGATGCGGAAGCTTCTATTTTAGCCATGAATGCAACGTTGGATCAGGAGATGGTATCTCAGGCTTATGTTTTAAACCTGAAAAAATTAGTTAAGCAGGGTAAGGTATCTTTACATCAGGTTGATGCTTCTGTTAAACGTATATTACGCTATAAGTTTGAGTTAGGATTGTTTGATGATCCATACAGGTACATCGATATAAAAGGAGAGGAAACCATACATTGTGCTCCGGAACATAAAAAAGCAGCCAGAGAAATTGCCACAAAGTCAATGGTGTTGCTAAAGAATGATACCATTACTGAAACGCAAAAAACTTTACTTCCTATTTCTAAGGATACGAAATCCATTGCCTTAATAGGACCATTTGTAAAAACAAAAGAAATAGAAGGTGCATGGGCATGGGGCGATCGAAAACATTTAGTAACTGTAAAAGAAGGTTTTGTTAACCGCTTGGGTGAAGATTTTGACTTAAAAGTAGTTGAAGGTTATCGTTATCGGGGGAAACAAGGTAAAAGAAGAGATTGGGATAAGGCATTGCAGGCAGCAAAAGAATCTGAATTAGTGGTGTTATGCATGGGCGAACCTCAGGGGTATAGTGGAGAGGCAGCTTCAAGGGCAGAACTTGATTTTCCAGGAGAACAAAAAGAGTTGGCAGAAGAAATTCTGAAATTAAATAAACCAACGATACTAGTGGTTTTTACCGGGCGTCCATTGGTGATGAAATGGTATCACGATAATTTTCCTTCCATATTGTGTGCCTGGTTTCCGGGCACAGAAACAGGAAATGCTTTGACTGATGTGTTATTTGGAGATGTAAACCCATCCGGAAAGTTGGTGATGAGCTTCCCTTATCATGTAGGTCAATGTCCGGTATATTATAATCACTTAAATACCGGTCGACCATATACCGAAGGTGATAATAACCGTTTTGTATCCCGATATATGGATATTCCTAATAAGCCTTTGTATGAATTTGGTTATGGATTGAGCTATACCACATTTGAATATTCAGATATAACCATTTCAAACCATCGATTAAAATCAGGCAAGGAACTAAAGGTTTCTGTTAATGTGAAGAATACGGGCGACTACGACGGTGAAGAAACAGTTCAGCTATATATTCATGATATAGTAGCATCTGTTGCTCGTCCTGTAAAGGAGCTTAAAGATTTTAAGAAAGTAATGATAAAGTCTGGTGAAAACAGGACAGTTGAATTTACTATTACAGAAGAACAGTTGAAGTACTGGAATAAGGATATGAAATATGATTCTGATGCCGGGGATTTCAATGTTTTTGTAGGAACAAGTTCAGATAAGTATTTAAAAACTCAATTTGAATTCATTAAATAAACCTATTTCGATATTGGTAAAACGCCTTATAAAAACACAAAGCATAGTTAATGTACTAATATGGTGTCGGTAATACCAGTAGCTTGAAACTAAATTTTAAAATATGAAACGAGCATGTAAATTTAAACACATGAAAAATCTTTTATTCGCAATTTTAGGATCAATTGTAGTGTTGGCATCATGTAGCAGAAAGAAATCAGTGCCGGCCGATATTGAGAAGTTTGCAGGAGAATGGGAAGTAGTTGTTTATGAGCTTCCTAAAGTAGGAGATAAAGTATTGCATACACTCTTTATACCTAAAGATTCTGTGCTAACAGGTTATTTTACAGAAGATAATGGAGGTAGAACTGAGTTCTCTGAAATTATTATTGATGGAAATAAAATGAAGGTGAAGTATGACTGGGGAGGTCACAAAACTTCATATAAGGTTGAGATGAACGATTCTACTCCAAATGCTTTTGAAGGTAAGATGTTTGGTTTTTTTAAAGTAAAAGGAATTCGAAAGAAGAAATGATTAAGGTGACAAATTGCAGGAATTGGATACATGAATTAGTTGAGGAAATTTTAGAGCAAGAAAACTGTATCCCTCAACATTCTAGATCTATGTTTAAACATGTAATGCAAAATAAAGATAGTTTAGGTCGATATGTTTTTTCAGATGAGTCATCCATACGATATTTTTTTAACCAAGTAAAAAAATGCTATTGTAAGTAGGTATGATGCCTTTTTATTTTTTGTATGAAATTGTTTAATTAAAGTGTTACTGATTAATATTACACTTTACAAGCACTTCTGCATATATAGTTATAGGTAAGACAATATCTGATTTATTCATTAAAGCGCGATGTTTATTTTATTCAGTGAGGTTTATGATTAAAATGGAATAGATTAATTGTGTAATAAAAAAGCCACTTTTCACATATGATGAAGGTGGCTTTTTTATTGGAGCCCTCAAGAGTGATCAGCATCATAATTATTAGGTACATAAGGCTGGTTTTATTAGTAGTATACTGTATATAAACATTCTTGCCTGAATGCAATGCAGTAGATCTTTAGTGGAGGAGCGTAAAGGAAACAACATCTCCCAAGAAATGCATGATAGCTTGATAAAAATATATGTCATCTTACTTTAAAACATTTTGGAGAGAACTTGTAATAATTGAAGGCAGAGTTGTAACTTCGAGGCGAGATGTGTTATTTGCAGATATTCAGTTATTTATGATTTTATTGTGTACTAAAAGATATAGATTGTATTTTTTTGCATGCAAAATGTAACAAAAATGTAACATCTGCTTAACTATTCTGTAATTATACGATGGTATGTTTGCACCAGAAAATAAAGTAAAATTAATCGTAATTTAATATTAACAATCAGATAGAACAGATAGTTCTTCAGATTTAAAAGAAAAAAAACACAGGAATAAGATGAAACGTATTTTATTATTAAGCGCTTTGGTGGTGTTGGTATTTATTGGCAGTGTTAGCGCACAAACAATTAATGACTTGTCAGCACAGGTTGGAAAAGGTATTCGATTTAAAACTGACGATGATCTTTTTTACTTAAAATTCACCACGCGTATTCAAACCAGATGGGATTTTGTAAATGGTCTGGATAATTCAGCTGCTGATGCTTACTTTGAAAATAAAGCATGGGTAAAACGTTCTCGCTTAAAGTTTGATGGTTACTTCCTTAATAAAAGCCTTGTTTATAAAATTGAATACGATGTTGCTGGTGGTTATGTAAGAGATGCCTTGTTCAAGTATAAGAAGGATAACTTTGAGCTTTGGTTCGGACAAGGGAAACTACCTGGTAACAGAGAACGTGTTGTATCATCTGGTAATATGCAAATGGTCGATCGTTCAATTTTTAACAAAAACTATACGCTTGACAGGGACGCGGGTATTCAACTACATCATAAATTTAACATTGGTAAAGCAATTGTATATGATCGTTGGGCTGTTTCCTCAGGAAATGGTATCAGGAATAATGACTATGCACCAGGGGTTAGTTTAACTGGAAAACTAGAAGTACTTCCATTGGGAGATTTTAGCTCGAAAGGTCTTTATAAATCTGCCGATTTGGCTAGAGAAGAAACACCTAAAATCGCTTTTGCAGGCTATGTGAATTATAATGCAGCTGCTTACAAAGACAGAGGTCAGGTTGGTAGTGTAATTGATGGTGAAGCGGATTTATTAAATATAGGTGGTGATTTTCTTCTAAAATACCGAGGATACTCACTGATGATTGAAGCTGCAACCAGGTCTGTTACAGATGACAATGAATTTGTTTATGACGCAGATAATGAAATAATAGATGCTTTTTACACTGGCTTTGGAGCTAATATTCAAACCGGTTATGTTTTTAAAAATAACTGGGAATTATCAGGACGTTATGCATTTACAACGCCTAACGAAACTGATTTTCATGACAAAATTAAGGACTATACTATAGGGGTAAGTAAATATATTATTGGGCATAACTTTAAGTTTCAGAGCGATGTTACTTATCGCGAGGTAGTTGCTGGTCAAAATAGTATAATTACAAGGTTTCAGATGGAATTGCAATTCTAAACCAAGGATTTTAAAAAAATAAATATAAACCTAAGTCTTATATGAGGCTTAGGTTTTTTTATTTCTGTTTATTGGTTATCAAAAGTCATTTCAATATCCTTTATAGGTTATTCATTTTTGTTTATAGTTCTTTCTTTTCTACAGTAGGATTAATAAATAGGCTTTCTAAAAATCTATTGCTCTATTTTCAACTAATAAGATGAGTTAGAAAGTGGTTTTTATGAAGTTATTGACAAGTTTTTTTTAAATGCAAGCTTAATATGAGTTTAAAAGTAATATGGTGCTTTTTTAGTGATTTACAATTACATAACAATGTAACAATATTGTAACAATTGCTTAACCAATGTGTAATAACTCACCCATATATTTGCTTTAGAAAAACAAAGAGAAATATGAATTTAAAATCAAAAGCAATTGGCTCATTAAATTATCATACTCTAAAACCTAAAGAATTTATTCAATTAATAGTTCTAAAAATAGAAATAAAATGAAGAAAATATTATTTACTCTGTTAATAGTTTCCATTCTGGCTTCTTGTCAAAATGGAAAGAAGGAAAGCACTAAAGAAGCAAAGAGTATTACAGCGGCAGGAGCAACCTTTCCTATGCCTTATTATAATATGGTAATTAAGAATTATATTAAAGAAAAAGGTATGTTGGTAACCTACGGAGGAATCGGCTCTGGTGGAGGTATCAAAAGTTTAAAAGATAAGGTAGTCGATTTTGGAGCTACTGATGCTTATTTGTCTGATGAAAAACTGTCTGATATGCCTTCGGAAATTGTTCATATCCCAACTTGTTTAGGTGCTGTTGTAATAGCGTATAATTTGCCCGGAGTAGAGGGTTTAAAGCTAACCAATGAATTATTGGAAGGTATTGCAATGGGTGAAATCACTAAGTGGAATGATGTGAAAATTCAAGCCAACAACGAAGGTTTAGCATTGCCTGATAAAGCGATTACTTTTGTACATCGTTCTGATGGTAGTGGTACTACTTACATCTTTAGTGATTTTATGAGTAAAATCAGTACTAAGTGGGCAGATGCTGTTGGTAAAGGTAAATCTTTGCAGTGGCCTGTAGGTATGGGTGCTAAAGGTAATCCCGGGGTTGCAGGTACTATTAAATCAACCGAAGGAGCAATTGGATATATTGGAAGTGAGTATGCTTTTGCACAAAACATTCCGGTAGCATTACTACAAAACAAAAGTGGAAACTACATTGAACCAACAATTGAGTCAATCAGCGCCTCTGCTCAGGGGGAATTACCAGCCGATACTCGTGTAATGTTAACGAATTCTGATGATCCAAATGCATATCCGATTAGTGGTTTTACTTGGTTAATTGTATATAAAAACCAAGCGTATGACGGAAGAAGCAAAGCTCAGGCAAAAGCAACATTAGAATTTATGGATTGGATTATCAGTGCAGATGCTCAGTCAGTAGCACCTAAAGTAAATTATGCTCCACTACCCGAAAAGGCTGTAGTTCAGGCGAAGTCTATACTTCGATCTGTTACATACAATGGAGAAACATTATTGAACTAGATTTAATAACCATCAGTTAGGGCTTGTAAAAAAAATAAGGCAAAAATTAAGTTCGTACAGGACTTGGTTTTTGCTGTTTGTATTAAGCTCTTTACCGTTTAGATTACATTGAATCATTAAATAATATGAAGAGCGATACGATTACGAAGTACGTTTTATTTATATCATCTGTTGTAATTTTATTGGTGTCGGGAGGAATGGTGTTTTCATTGATTGGAGACGCAGTACCGGTATTTGAAAAGTTTGGGTGGCGTTTTATTACATCAACAGAATGGAATCCAACAGAGGGAAGAGAAAGTTATGGAGCCTTACCGTTTATTGCCGGAACAATAACAACTTCAGTGCTTGCACTTTTGATTTGTTTACCCATGGCTTTTGCAACATCCTTATTTATTGCTGAGTATTTCCGTAAATCTTCTTTCGCGTCAGTAATCGGTTCAATGGTTGATTTATTAGCCGGAGTGCCTTCTATTGTATATGGATTATGGGGATTTTACACCTTACGTCCGTTTATCGTTGAGTTGGGGCTCGATCCTCAGGGGTATGGAATATTTACTTCAGGACTTATTCTGGCTATAATGATCATACCTTATGCAACTTCACTTAGCAGTGAAATAATTTCCATGGTGCCAAATGAGCTTAAGGAAGCGGCCTACTCTTTGGGAGCAACCAGATTAGAAGTGATTAAGTATGTTGTTATTCCTAACGCCCGCTCAGGCATTATAGCCAGTTTTATATTAGCATTTGGTCGTGCGTTAGGTGAAACAATGGCTGTAACCATGCTTATAGGTAACGCAAACATTATTCCAACCGGATTATTCAGCACAGGAAATAGTATGGCGAGTGTTATAGCTAATCAGTTTGGAGAAGCAGATGGGCTGAAAATGAGTGCATTGATTGCTATTGGTTTATTACTTTTTGTGATTACAGGTATAATTAATGCAGTTGGAAAATTGGTGATTAAAAAAATGTCCTGATATTATCATGGGAGTAAAACAAAATACTATTGAGTTAAAGGATAATAGCGCTTATCGAAGATTAAAAGATAAGTTATTTCTTTGGGCAGTTATTGTGGTTTCACTAATAACTATTTCTCCTATTGTCCTTATTATCGGAAAATTGGCATGGAAAG
Organism: Labilibacter sediminis; assembly: GCF_005877885.1. Lineage (GTDB taxonomy): Bacteria > Bacteroidota > Bacteroidia > Bacteroidales > Marinilabiliaceae > Saccharicrinis > Saccharicrinis sediminis. Next base: position 56,455 of record NZ_VCHY01000001.1, on the reverse strand, counting down.
GTTTCAGGCAAATTAACTTCTCATTTTTTACTGAAGTTACGCCAAGTACCTATGATGCCATGATTGCAGTGTCCAATAATGAGGTTATACCTGGAGGAATTGTAAATGGAATAACCGGTACCCTTTTAATTGTAGGAGTAGCATCATTGATGGCTATTCCGATCGGAATATTAATTGGTTTGTTTTTATTTGAGAACGGTCAAAAACCATATGCCAACCTGATTAGAAACCTGTCAGATATTCTGCAAGGAGTACCTTCTATTGTCTTAGGTTTGATCGCATACCTATGGGTAGTTAAAGGGATAACCCATGGTTATTCAGCTTTTGCCGGAAGTGTAGCCTTAACTATAATGATGCTGCCACTCATTATACGAGCCACTGAGGAAACCATGAAGATGATTCCCGGAAGCCTAAAAGAAGCAGGTATGGCTTTGGGAGTGCCTTATTACAAAGTGATTCTTCGCGTATTGATTCCTTCTGGTTTTAGTGGTTTGATGACTGGTATCTTGTTGTCGATTTCCAGAATTTTAGGAGAAACAGCTCCCTTATTGCTAACTGCTTTGGGTAACCCAATGATTAACTGGGATGCTACAGCTCCAACCAGTGCTGTGCCCTTGTTAATTTGGGATTTTTATAACGATCCTAATATGGTTGATTTAATATGGAGCTCATCCTTATTTTTAATGGGTTTTGTATTAACCTTGAATATCATTTCTAAACGTATAATCGCTAAACGATAAAGGAATAAGACTAATGAATAAAAATATAGACATAATAGACAGTCCGGTTCTTAAAATTGATAAGCTTCATATTGCCTATAATAAGACGGATAAATATGCTGTTAAAGATGTAAATGTTACGGTTAAAAAAAATGCGATTACCGCAATTATGGGGCCCTCCGGATGTGGGAAAAGTACTTTGTTAAGAGCTATTAACCGTATGCATGAACTTTATCCGGCTATTCAAACAGAGGGAGGCATCTACCTAAATGAAGAGAATATTATGAAGATGTCGCCTATTCATCTTCGAAGAAAAATAGGAATGGTTTTTCAGCGCCCTAATCCATTTCCTACTATGAGCATTTATGATAATGTGATTGCTGGATACAAACTAAATGGTATCCGCATAAAAAAAAGCGAAAAGGACAAGATTGTGGAAGAAGCCTTACGAAGCGTTGCTTTGTGGGACGAGGTAAAGGATTCACTTCATAAGAAAGGTACTTTTTTATCCGGTGGTCAACAGCAGAGATTATGTATTGCGAGAGCTATAGCCTTCAAACCGGATGTTATTTTGCTGGATGAACCTACTTCGGCTTTAGACCCTATTGCTACATCGAAGGTAGAGGATCTTTTGGTGAAACTGAAGAAAGATTATACCATTGTGATGGTCACACACAACATGGCACAGGCGGCTCGTATTTCTGAGTATTCAATGTTTATGTATTTAGGTGATTTAGTAGAATATGGTAAAACAAAAATGATGTTTACTAATCCCCGTGACAAGAGAACAGAAGAATATCTAACCGGAAAATTTGGGTGATTTATTAAAATTCACAGAGTAAAGGCAACAAATCATGATACAAAAAGAAAAAGCAATAAAAGAAATAAAGGATAACTTTAAAAGTTATTCAGACTTGATGATTCAACAGTTAGGAGAGTTAGAGAATATTGTTCAAAGTGGTTCTAACTCAATTTCCAACGAAGATATTAAACGGATTGATGCAGTTGAGAAGAAGCTGAATAAATACGAAGTAAAAATTAGTGAGAAGATCATCAGTACCATTACTTTACATCATCCTGTAGCTTCTGAATTGAGAGGACTAATGGCCTGTTACCGTATCGTGGTAAGCATGGAGCGCATAGGTGACCTGATACAAAATATCGTTTATCTTATTCGGAAAATAGAAGATTCTAATCTATACGAAGAATTATCAGATGTGATTTTTAATATGGTTACATCAAGTAGTAGTATGGTTGAAAAAGCATTGTTATCATTCATTAAAGAAGATACGGATTCGGCAATTTGGACGATTAAGAATGATGAAATCATTGATGAGATGAACAAAAAATTGATGAAGAAGGGTATCAAAAAGTCAAATTTACAGGATGAAGCCCGGGAAGTGCTCCTTCATTTAATCAATTTTAAAGGTGTTATTTCAAAAATAGAACGAATTGGCGATCATGCAGCTCATATTGCAGAGGCCTCAATATTTGCACAGGAAGGTCGGGATGTTCGCCATCAAAACATCGAAGATGATTAATTTTTCGTGGAAATTCATTTACTTTAGGACAAACTATAGTTTCCATGAAAGAGAATAATAAGCGAATTTTAATTGTTGATGACGAAGAAGATCTTTGCGAAATTTTACAATTTAACCTAGAGAGTGAAGGCTACGAAACAGAAGTGGCATATTCAGCTGAAGAAGCCTTGCAAAAGGATTTGAACAGTTTTGATTTATTGCTTTTAGATGTAATGATGGGTAAAATGTCTGGTTTTAAATTAATAGACATTATTAGAAAAGAACGAAAATTAGATATGCCTGTGATTTTTTTAACTGCGAAAAGCGAAGAAAACGATTTACTTACCGGTTTTAATTTAGGAGCTGATGATTATATCACTAAACCTTACTCTCTTAAAGAACTTTTTGCACGAGTGAAGGTAGCACTTAAACGTAGTGTGTCGGCTTCAGAATTGAAGAAAACAAAAATATTACAGGTTGATCAAATGATTTTGGATCTTGACTCAAAGATTGTGACTATAGATAACGAGAAGGTTGAATTGACAAGAAAAGAATTTCAAATATTGAAGTTACTGTTCCAAAATGAAAATAAAATATATTCCAGGGAAGAGATATTGGAGAAAATATGGGGCGATAATGTTGTAGTAACTGACCGAACCGTTGATGTAAATATTACAAGACTTAGAAAAAAAATAAAACAATATGGTGAGTATCTTAAAAATCGCCCTGGTTTAGGATACTATTTTGAAATGAACATGTAAAGTTTAATATCTATATCTACCTAAGGGGGAATTTTAAATTTATATGTGAGTTCCATCAAATACCTCAATAAGGCAAAATAGTAATGAGATAAAATTTTAAATAAAACAGTATTTTATGGGATTCAAGATAAATTTTAAAAGAAAACTATTTCTTTATTACTTTTCAATATTCTTTATTGTAACATTAACTTTTATTGTTTTTCAGTATAACAGAGAGAAACAATTTAAAATTGTTCAATTAGAAAATACATTGCATTCTATTACAGAGCTTTGCGATAACTTTGTGTCTAAGAATAATATAATTGCAGATGATGAAATTTATTTAATGGATTCGTTGTTACAGATTATACCAGCAGTTGATACAAGGATTACAATTATAGATAAAAATGGCATAGTCCTGTTTGATAGTTTTGTGGATGAATATGAAAAAATGGAAAACCATTTAAATCGTCCCGAAGTACAAAAGGCTAAATTTGCTGATAATGGAGCCGGATCATACGTTAGAGAATCAGCCACTACAGGACAGGCCTTTTATTATTATGCTCACCTATATAAAGACTATTTTGTAAGAGCTGCCGTGGTATATGATGTGAAAGTAAAAAACTTTCTACGTGCTGAAAAACCGTTTTTTATATTTATTGCATTTTTATTTTTAATTACCTGGTTAATTCTTTCCTATGTAACCGGTAAGATGAGTGAGAGTATTACCAAACTGCAGGATTTTGCTGTGCAGTTAAGGCAAAATAAACCTTTGGATGAAGATTATCAGTTTCCCAAAAATGAACTAGGAGTTATTGGTAAACAAATTGTTTCCATGTATAAAAAGGTTATGGAAGCAAAAAATGCTTTGATTTTAGAAAAGGAAAAATTAATTAAACACTTGTATGTATTAAACGAAGGTATTGGTTTTTTTGCGAGTGATAAAAAAGCTATATTAACCAATACTCATTTTGTTCAGTACATAAATATAATTGGTGAAAAATCATCTTTAAGCCCGGAGCAGATATTTGAAATTAAAGAGCTAAAGGAACTTCAGAAGTTTATTAAGAAGTATGTTGATCAGGGAGATTTAACTATCCAGGTTAATAATTTACCGCAAATAGAGTTTACCATAAAAAAGAGTGGGTTTTATTTTGAGATTAAATGCATCATATTTCAAGATAAGAGTTTTGAGATTTATATTCATGACTCAACTAAACTGGAAAAGAGAAAGTTGTTAAAACAACAAATGACTTCAAATATTGCACATGAATTAAAAACACCTGTAGCCTCAGTAAGTGGTTACCTTGAAACGATACTCAACAATAAAGATATTGATCAGGATAAAAAGGATTATTTTATAACAAAAGCCAACAAGCAATGTAACCGTCTGGTTTCTTTAATTGAAGATATTGCTGTCCTTAATAAAATTGAAGAGGAAGAGGAATTTTATGAATTTAGTGCACTCCCGGTGAAGCCATTGGTTCAGGAGGTGATTGAGGGTTGCGAGAAGATGATTAAACAAGAACAGGCTGAAATAGATTATAAGATAAATGATCTTGTTATTGTTAAAGGAAATAAATCACTGGTTAGTTCGGTGTTTCAAAACTTAATCGGTAATGCTTTAAACTATGCGGGAGAAGGGGTTAAAGTAGTCATAGATATGTATCATGAGGATGATGAATTTTATTACTTTTCTGTTGTTGATAATGGCATAGGAATTCCTACAAAACACTTGTCGAGAATATTTGAACGCTTTTATCGTGTTGATGCAGGTCGCTCAAGAAAAATGGGAGGTACCGGCTTAGGTTTAGCTATTGTTAAACATGCTGTTAATTTGCATAAAGGTGAAGTTTCGGTTAAAAATGGAGCCAATGGCGGAGCTGAATTTTATTTTAGTTTGCCAAAATTTTTACAGTAAAGAAGATTAGCTATATAAGAAAAAGGTAAAATCTCGCGGTTTTGCCTTTTTTTATGCTCTATAATTTGGCAGTTAATCAGTTAAATTTTAATGATCAAAGAGATAGTCGAAATTAGATGGTCTCTTTTTGTATACAAAAGGGCTGCATTGTATATCATGAATTAAGTTGATAATGACCTTTCTGATGTTCTATTCTATAGTGTTTTGGTGTGATACCAGTAAGTTTTTTAAAATGCTTATTAAAATGCGACAGGTTACCAAAACCACACTCAAAGGCTACTTCCTGTATTTTTAATTGACCTTCAATCAACAGTCTGCGTGCCAACCCAATTCGGTAATGATTTAAATACTGAAGGAAGGTTTTATCGGTTCGTTCTTTAAAATATCTACAAAAAGCAGTTGGCGTAAGGTGAACGTGTTCTGCAATTTCCTCCAATAATATAGGGCGCTGATAGTTTAGCGCAATATATTCAATAGCACGCTGGAAACGTTCCCCGTCAGATGACTGTACTTCGTTGGTAAACCCTGATGAAGCCAGAAAATTTCTTTCTTCAGACTGGGCCATAGAATAAAGTAAATCCAACACATGAGAAAGTCTTTCTTCCGGATTTTTAAGAAACCCACTTTTTATTTTGTGAGCCAACATATCTCTTGTATCGCCGGTAAATTTAATGCCTCTGTTGGCAGAATTTAAAAAGCTTGCTGTCTTTTGCATTTCAGGCAATTGCCAAAATGCATCCCCAAACAATTCGGTCCGAAAGTGAATCACCAAACATTCAGCTATTTTATCGGGATTGCTTTGGTAATAACTAGGATCGTTTTTCCATACATGTGGCAAATTTGATCCCAAAATACAAAGGTCACCGGGATAGTAGTTTTCAATGTGATCACCAACAATACGTCTGCCTTCTCCCTTTGTAACCAATAGTATCTCAATATCCGGGTGGTAGTGCCAGGGAACCACAAAGTGAGGTAACTCAACATGTAAAAAACTTATTGAAGCCCCAATGGGTCTGTTTAAATCTTGATAAATCGCTTCCATTATAATGCATTATTTTCAAAAATAATCAAAATATAATTCAATGACGTTAATAATGCATTAGTGTTAGCTAATAATCACCAATTTTTAACATTTATTATGGTTTAAATTTGTCAAACAGGATAAGGTTGAAATTCAGGACATTATAAATTAAAGTAAATTTTTAAAAATGAAGATTATTGATAAAGAGTTGGTGTTTTTGGACGACCAATTAGAAGGTGAAGAAATTGTGCACGCAGAAAGAAAACTAAGTGATATTGCAGGAATCTTTCAAGATGAGTCGGCTCGCGCAAGTATGGATCAAGATCAATTTGCATATGAAGTGGATTGCCATTTCCCGGTTGAAGAAGGAACGCTAGGTGGCTTATTTTTTGGTATTACTAAGCTATATCCGGGAAAAGTAGGAGATGAGTATTTTATGACCAAAGGTCATTTTCATGCAGAATCTGAAAGAGCAGAGTATTATTGGGGAATTAAAGGCCATGGTGTGCTAATTCTTATGGATAGAGATGGTAATACATGGGGTGAGAAAATGTATCCGGGTAGTTTACATTATATTCCTTCGCATATTGCACATAGAGTGGCTAACGTAGGCGATGAGTTACTTTCTTTTGGAGCGTGTTGGCCATCTGATGCCGGCCACGATTATGAAACTATTGCTACAGATGGTTTTACTGCGCGCCTTAAAGAGGTAGATGGCGTTCCAACTTTAATTCCTTCAAAGTAAATAGTCATGATTTCTATTAGTATAGATATGGGAGGCACCTTTGTGAAAACAGGTATTGTCTCCAATGGAAAAATATTAAAGAAAGGTCGAATTCCGGTTAAAGATAACCGGAACTTCGAAGCCACCCTACTTTTAATTACCGACGAAATTAATCGTCTGCTTTCAATAGCTGATGTAAATGCATTAGAGCTAAATGGTATTGCTATAGCCTTTCCTGGTTTGGTGGATTATGATAATATGAAAGTCACCATGACACATAAGTATCCAACAGCAGTTGATTTTGACTTTATTAAATGGGCTAAAGACAATTGGGATACATCATTGGCACTTATTAATGATGCCCGTATGGCCGGTATTGGAGAGTGGCATGTTGGAGCAGGAGAGGGTACCAAGCATATGGCTATGATTACATTAGGTACAGGTATAGGAAGCTTTGCAACGGTTGATGGTAAAAGATTAAGAGGTAACGGTTACAGAGCCGGTAACTTATTTGGTCATATTTCACTTGATATTAACGGAGATAGATGTCAGTGTAATAACCTTGGTTGTGCAGAATCATTGGCATCAAGTTGGAGTTTACCTCAATTAGTAAAGCAGGATGAAGAGCTGAATGAATTGGTGAAAGATGATGATAGTGTAATTAATTTTAAGTGGTTGTTTGATTTGTATCGCGAAGGTAATGCAGGCGCCATCCGCGTAGCCGATAAGTGTATGCATGTATGGGGTGTATTAGCTATTAATATGATTCATTCTTATGATCCTCAGGTGCTTGTTCTGGGTGGAGGTATCTTAAATAGTGCAGATATCATTGTGCCTTATATACGAAAGCAAGTGGATAAGTACTGTTGGTTAAATGTTGATGAAATAAAGATAGAGCATGCCTTTTTAGGCGAAGATGCTTCTATTGTAGGAGGCTATTTTTTACTAAAAGAGATACTAACTAAATGATAAAGGATAGCTCTAAAATACTAACTAAGCATCAGGAAGCCAAAGCGTTTATTTTTGATTTGGATGGTACATTAGCCGATTCAATGCCCGTGTATTACAAAGTATGGAAAGATATACTGGCACAGCATAATGTGATGCTCACAAAAGAACTCTTTGATAGTATGGCGGGTGTTTCTTTGACAAAGTGTATCAACTTTTTTAATGAGCAGTATAGTATTTCTTTAGAAGAAAATAAAGTGCTTGAGAAGGTAGATATGGAAGTCAAAAGTAGTTTGCACCTTATTCATCCAATAATTCCGGTCTGTAATCTTGTACATATGTATTTCGAGAAAATACCAATGGCCATCGGAACCGGAAGTCAAAAAGAAAATGCGCATTTAATATTACAGGCCATAGGTTTAGACCAGTATTTTAATATTGTTGTTTCTGCCGAAGATGTGGCTAATCATAAACCATCTCCGGATACTTTTTTAAAGTGTTCTGAATTAATGGGTATAGATCCTAAATACTGTCAGGTTTTCGAGGATGCTAAAAATGGTTTTGATGCTGCACTAAGTGCAGGAATGTTACTCACTGATGTAACTCCGTATTATAAAACATCAGAGGGAGTGAATATCTATTAATATAGTTTAAATTAGAATCAGCTTATTAACTTTTAACTGATTGAAGAATTAGATTGCTGTAAAAAAATAGGATAATGAAAAGTTATTTAAAAGGTAGAAAACCCAATTACGATAAAGTTCCTTTTGTTGAGGTAAAAGGATATGAAAATGATTGCGTAACTGGCTGGGAGGGAATTTGTACTCGCATTAACAGTGAAGTTTCAAAATTGAACAAAGAAAATTGTGTTGTAGCTGTTGAATTTTATCCTTGTGTAAACAAAGACGAAATTATTAATGCTTTAACTAAAGGTCTTAAGGCTGATCAGATTCAGAATGCTGAAGAAGCCATGAAAAGTGAAGCTGAAATCGATGAATTGACTCATCAGGATGTTACTGATGATGATATTTTTGGATTTCTTACTCGTTTAAACATAGATCAGTTTTATAATGCGTCTAAGTTAGAAGCTCTTTCAGATAAATTTAAGACAAATAAAGGTATTACCATTGTATATGGCGCCGGAGCTGCTCTTGTAGCACCTGAGGCTGATCTTTTAGTATACGCTGATATGCCCCGATGGGAAGGTCAGTTGCGTTACCGTCGCAATGAGGTAAGTAACCTTGGAGTTAATAACAAGGAACTAAAGGCTTCTTTGCAATATAAAAGAGGATTTTTTGTTGATTGGAGAGTGTGCGACCGTCTTAAAAGAACATTGTTGAATCAAATGGATCTCGTACTGGATACTGTTATTCCTGGTCAACCAAAAATGGTGTCAGGAGAGGCTATTAGAGCAGGTTTAAAAGAGTCAACTAATCGTCCATTCCGTGTTGTACCTTTCTTTGACCCTGGTCCATGGGGTGGTCAATGGATGAAAGAAGTATGTGACCTGGATAAAGAACAGGAAAACTATGCCTGGTGCTTTGATTGTGTACCAGAAGAGAATAGTTTAAATCTTAAGTTTGGAGACTCTATCTTTGAATTACCGTCAATAAACTTAGTTTTTCAACATCCAAGAGAATTATTAGGAGATGCAGTTCACGGTCGATTTGGGGACGAATTTCCAATCCGTTTCGACTTCCTTGATACCATGCAAGGTGGTAATCTAAGTTTGCAGGTTCACCCCTTGACTGAGTATATCCAACAAAAATTTGGAATTCCTTATACTCAGGATGAAAGTTATTACATGCTAGAGGCTGAAGATGATGCTGTTGTTTATTTAGGTCTTAAAAATGGTGCCAATCCTGATGAAGTGATTAAAGATCTTCAAAATGCGCAGGATACAGGTGAGGAGTTCGATGCTGAGAAGCATATTGGTGTATGGCCGGTTAAAAAGCACGATCACGTGTTAATCCCTGCAGGAACAATCCACTGTTCAGGTTCAAATAGTATGGTTCTTGAAATTAGTGCTACACCTTACATCTTTACATTTAAATTGTATGATTGGGGACGTATGGGAATGGATGGAAAACCACGTCCGATTAATATTGCACATGGTAAAAATGTGATTCAGTGGGATCGTGATGAAGATTGGTCGAAAAACAATATCGTTAATCAGGTAGAGCAAATAGCTCAAGGTGATGGATGGAGAGAAGAACGTACAGGTCTTCATAATCGTGAGTTTATCGAAACTCGTCGTCATTGGTTTTCTAAGAAAGTTACTCATAATACTGATGCGGGAGTAAATGTATTGAACCTAATTGAGGGAGCTGAAGCCATTGTTGAAAGTCCATCAAATGCTTTTGAACCTTATGTAGTTCACTATGCCGAAACATTTATTGTTCCTGCTAACGTTGGAGAATATACGATTCGTCCTTACGGTGAGTCTGAAGGAAAAGAGATTGCTACACTAAAAGCATATGTAAGAAATAACTGTTAATAATAGAAACATCTGTATGCCTTACGGTATGCGGGTGTTTTTGGCTAAAATTATTAAGTAATGAAGTTTAATCCAGGTTTTGAAATAGAACCATTGGTTGAGCCAATGGGATTTAAATATGGAAAAGATGTATTTGGTCCGGAAGTAGAAAACCGTACCCTTGAAGCTATTCGTAAAAGTTTAAAAGACCCTAACTGTGACGGGCCGGAGACTGTTTATAGTATTGCAATGGATTGTGGTAAAAAAGAGCATCAGGAGCTTTTAAATAATATGCACTTGTTATATGGTGTTGTAACTTATGCAGCAGGTCAGTTAGGAGATGAGCCTATTCGTAGTCAGGGGCATATACATAGTGTTTCTCCGTATTGTAACATGTCTACTCCTGAGGTATATGAAATTTGGCAGGGAAGAGCCATTATTTACATGCAGGAAACAGCCAAGGATAATCCAGGAAGATGTTATGCTGTTGAAGCTGGTCCTGGAGAAGTTGTAATTGTACCTCCTGGTTGGGCGCATGCAACTATTAGTGCCGATCCTGAACAGCCCTTAACATTTGGAGCATGGTGCGACCGTGAATATGGATTTGATTATTTTGATGTACGTGCACATAAAGGTTTGGCATGGTTCCCTGTAATTAAAGAAGATGGTGGTTTTGAGTGGCACAGAAATGAAAATTACGAAGAGTCTGAATTAATTATAAAAGGACCTGAAAGCTACGAAGACCTTGCCATTGAAAAAGGAAAATCAATCTATCAGCTGTTTGAAGAAAACCCTGATCGTTTCTTATATGTGCCTAAACCACAATTAAAAAATGATGTATGGGAGAAGTTTGTTCCATAAACTAAAACAACAAAAATGAAAAGTAATAGATATTTATATTGGATTACATTTATAGCCGTACAAAGTGGATTAATTTTTGGTTTGAACATGGCTGGTATTTCTGGAGCAGTTCCGTTGATTAAAGATTATTTTGGATTAACAGATGTGAGTTTGGGTATAGCAGTTAGCTCCATTATGCTGGGGTGTTTAACAGGAGCTATGGTAATAGGATCGCTAAGTGATAAGCATGGTCGTAAGTTAATGATGATTATTTCGGCTATTATATTTATTATATCCTCGCTTGGGTGTGCAATCGCTGATTCCTTAGTAGCTTTTGTTTTAAGCAGGTTTTTATCCGGTGTAGGGGTAGGGTTTGTTTCTGTGCTGGCTCCAACTTATATTTCAGAGATTGCACCTGCCGGAAAACGTGGTACACTGGTTACAGGTAATCAATTTGCTATTGTTATCGGTATACTTTTAGCCTACGTTATTGATTTTGGTTTTGCCGAAGTTAATCATGGTTGGAGGTATATGATGGGAGCACCTGTAGTATTTAGTGTTCTGTTTTTACTTTTATTAATTGTCTCGTTTCCGGAGAGTCCAAGATGGCTCGCTAAAATAAATAAATTTGAAAAAGCCAAAAAAGTATTGGCACAAATTGGAGGAGAGGCTTTTGCCGAGGAAGAACTTCAGAATATAAAGCAAGCCACGTCGTCATCAGATAACCAGAAAGTTAGGCTTAAGGAGTTGTTTCAAGGTAAATTAGCAAAAGTGGTTCTTATAGGATGTGCCCTTGCTGCTTTTCAACAAATTACAGGAATTAATGCAGTCATTAGTTATGCTCCTACCATTTTTAGTAATACCGGAGTTGGTGGAGATCAAGCATTAATGCAATCTATATTGGTAGGTGTAGTCAATTTCCTATTTACCATAGTAGCATTAGGATTAATAGATAAGTTGGGAAGAAAACTTCTATTACTATGGGGAACTGCTGGTATGACTTTATCAATAGTTTGCTTAGTTTGGACTTCCTACGTTGAGTATAATATCGGTGTATTAATCTCCTTGTTAAGCTATATTGCATTTTTTGCAGCTTCGCTTGCTCCGGTTATGTGGGTGCTTATATCTGAGATATACCCAACCCGCATAAGAGGATTGGCTATGTCATTAGCTACAGCAGCATGTTGGTTATTTACATTTATTACTGTACAGTTTCTTCCTATGATGATAAATCAGTTAGGAAATGAAATTACATTTGGAATTTTTGGATTCTTCAGTTTCTTAGCTTTCCTATTTATTGTCAAATATATACCAGAAACCAAAGGGAAATCGTTAGAAGAAATTGAAAAAGAGTTGGGGCTTAATTAGATATTCGTGACAGAAAGAACATACTTTTTATATGAATACAAGTTTTTTTAATTCTCTATGAATGACATCATCTACATAAATAAGTGAATGATTATACCCTAATTAGGGAATTATAGCATGAGGTAAAAAACATGCTCTTTTTCTAACTTTCAACAATAAAAACAAATAATTATGAAACTTGAAATATATTATTTAAAAAGAATTCGATTTTTGAGTCTGTTAGGTCTGATACTCATGATATGCACAAATGCTCTATCACAAACTTCAAGACCAAACATTATTTTTATCATGTCTGATGACCATGCGACATCAGCCATTAGTGCTTATGGTAGTCACCTGACAGAGGTATTTAAAACACCCAATATTGACAGGTTAGCCAATGAAGGAGTAAAACTTGAAAACTGCTTTGTTACAAATGCTATTTGTACGCCAAGTAGAGCGACCATATTAACAGGTAAGTATAGTCATAAAAATGGAGTGTATACATTATTGGGTAAGATCAGAGATCAGGAAAATGTTGCTTCTGTTTTGCAACAAAATGATTATATGACAACCGTTATTGGTAAGTGGCATCTTCATACTGAACCTTATGGATTTGATGATTTTGATGTTTTACCAGGACAGGGAAAATATTACAATCCAAAGTTTAAAAATAAGGCTAAACTAAAGCGTAGTTTTAAGCTGGATAGAGGAGAGCAATACGAAGGTTATTCAACTGATATTATAGGAGATAAGGCTGTTAACTGGATGAAAAACAGAGCTGCAGATAAGCCATTCTTTTTAATGTGCCATTTTAAGGCACCGCATCGTCCATGGGATCCTGCACCTCGTTATAAAGATTTTTTGAAAGATGTAAAGGTTCCTGAACCATTTAATTTGCATGATGATAATTCGGGGCAAGGGAAGTGGGCGCAATCTGCATTTAATAAGATAGGTAAAGATATGCAAGCCTTTGATATTGGAACAGAAATACCTGAAGGTTTAACTGGTGAGGAGTTAACGTCGTTTAAATATCAGCATTTTATAAAAAGGTATTTGGCTTGCTGTAAGGCTGTGGATGATAATGTAGGTAAGTTGCTTGAGTATCTTGATGAAAGTGGTTTAGCCAAAAACACAATAATTATTTATACATCTGATCAGGGATTTTTCCTGGGAGAACACGGTTGGTATGATAAGCGATTGATATATGAAGAGGGGTTACGTATGCCATTTGTAGTTAGGTATCCCAATGTTATTATGGCCAATAAAGAAGTGAAGAATTTAGTGGTTAACACTGATTTTGCTCCAACCTTTTTAGATTTTGCGGGCGTAGATATACCTGAAGATATGCAAGGAGTAAGTCTTAAGCCTATTTTAATAAGTAAAAAGAAGATAAAAGATTGGCGTAAGTCTGTATATTATAGATATTGGATGCATATGACAGATGTAGGAGTTCCAGCACATTATGGTATTCGTACTGAAAGATATAAGCTTACATATTACTATGGATTGCCATTGGGAATGAGAGGGACTGCACGTCGTATTGATTTATATAATAAGGAATCAGGTATGATTAAACCAACACCTTCAGAATGGGAGTTTTTTGATTTAAAGAAAGATCCTTTTGAGATGAATAATTTGTATGGTAATCCGAAGTATGATAAGGTTATTGACGAATTAAAGGAGCAATTGAAAACACAAAAAAATAGTTTGGGGGATAGCGATGAAACCTATCCTGAGCTACAAAAGCAAACGGCCAAAGATTGGTAAGATACTTGAGTTTCAATTATTTTCAAAAGGGAGGAAGCTGTTTAGGCTATTCTCCCTTTTTTTTGCCTTCGCGAACTTATTTACCCTTAGAATAAGATTATTCAGTGTAGTAATGAAAGTTAAAGGATCTTAATTTTGACTAAAACTAGAAACGTAAATAGTAATGAAAAATCTAAATTTTAAGTTAGGTATTATTGGCCTGTTGATGATGACAGTTTCATTGTCTGTTCAGGCGCAACGCCAAACTATTAGTTTAAATGGTATATGGCAGGTACAAGAAGGTAATCTTACAGAGATGCCTAATAGTTTTAATCACGAATGCCCGGTTCCAGGATTTTTGGATATGGCTACTCCAGGTTTCAAAAGAGTTGGAGATTGGTTATCAAAAGATTCGGGAGGTATGGTGATTCCGGCAAAAGATTCATTAAGAGAAGCTTTTTGGTATAAACGTACATTTAAAATTGAAGGAGAAGTACCTGATTTTGCCCAAATAAAAATATGGAAAGCTAAGTATAGTGCAAAAGTATGGCTGAATGGTGCAGAAATTGGAGAGCAACCGCTAAACTTTACTTCAGGTGAATTTAATGTTACCAGTGCATTAAAAGGGAATAATCAGGAAAATACACTTGTCGTACGTTTGGAGAGTTCTGTTGAAGGATTTGGTAAAGAAGTGATTTCCGGATTGGATTATGAAAAACTAAGATATCTACCTGGAATTTATGATGATGTGGAACTAATTTTGTCGAATTCGCCACGCATTGTTGATGTACAAATAGTACCAGATATTGATACCAAAACAGCAAAGGCTGTTGTTACACTGAAAAATGAAACGTCTAAAACCCAAAAAACATACCTTAGTGCTACGGTCAAAGGTTATTCTGATGATGTTTTAAGTGGATCGAATAAATTAAGAAAGATTGTTCTTGCTGCAGGAGCGTCAAAAAAGGTAGAAGTTGATGTTGTCATTGCTGACTGTAAGTTGTGGTCGCCTTCAACGCCTCACCTATATAATCTTGAACTTGAAACTTCCGGAGATAAGAAGACAACGCGTTTCGGAATGCGCAAGTTCGAAGTCATGAAAGGAACCAATACCTATGCATTAAATAATAACCAATATTATTTGAGAGGCACAAACATATGTTTTTTCAGATTTGTAGAAGATCATCACAGAGACGATAAGCCATGGGATGAAGAATGGGTTCGTAAGTTATTCCGTCAATTTAAATATATGAACTGGAACAGTGTGCGTTTTACACTTGGTTTTCCACCTGAATCGTGGTATCGTATTGCAGATGAAGAAGGAATGATTATACAGGATGAATACAATATATGGGTATTTAACAATCGTCAATTAGGCCATACAAAAGAGCAGTTGGTAAAAGAATATACGGGTATGATGGCTGATCATTGGAATTACCCGTCTGTTTGTATTTGGGATGCCCAAAATGAATCACCTGAGAAAGGAAATGAGCAGATAAAAGAGGCTGTTGGAGAAGTGCGTCATCTGGATCTGTCAAATCGACCATGGAACCTGGGGTGGAGTATGTATAATGATCCAACGGATGCCTGGGAAGAACACCCTTATCTTTTTTACGGAGCTTTTAAAGCAGGAATGAAGATGGGAGATGGTGCATTCGAACTTGAACATTTAGATAAACGTGATCCTCTAACAATTATTTCAGGAAAATTTGGAAATCCACTTTGCTTAAATGAATACGGTTGGTTATGGTTATCTCGCGATGGGAAACCAACTTTATTAACAGAAAAGGGCTACGAGATAAACTTCCCTAATTCCACTGCCGATGAGCGTTTTGAGTTTTATGGCTATACCTTAGCCTCTTTAACTGAGTTTTGGAGAACTCAGCGTCCGGCTGTTTTACATCATTTCTGTGGATTAGCTCATTCATTTGATGGTTGCTATACTTCAGATAATTTCCAGAATATAGAAACTCTTGAGTTTACTCCATATTTTGAGAAATATGTTCGGCCCGCATTTAACCCAATGGGAGTATGTGTATTTAACTGGAACAATAAGTTCTTGAGTATGAAAAAGTCCGGTTATAAAATTCCTGTGGTGGTGCTTAATGACTATACAGAGAGTTATACCGGAAAAGTTACCTTGAAACTGGTTAAAGATGGAGAAGTGTTGGCAGAAGAGCGTGCTGATTATAATTTAAACGGAAGTGGAAAACAGGTTTGTTACGTCAACTTTAAGTTCCCTAAAAGGGCAGGTAATTGCTTGTTGATTGGTGAAGTTACAGATCCGGTTACTCAGGAAAAAATTCAATCAGTGAGAAAAGTATTTGTGAAGTAACGATTTAATATGTCAAAAATTACAAGTTTTAAATTCGTAACAGGACTAGCGATAGTTCTGTTTTGTTCTTTTCCTATGTTGGCAAAAGACAAGAAAAAGGCACCAAATATCGTTTTTATTCTGGCCGATGATTTGGGGTATGGTGATGTGAGTTGTCTGAATGAAAACTCAAAAGTACAAACACCCAATATTGACAAATTGGCATCAGAGGGTGTGTTATTTACCGATGCACATGCCAATGCTGCGGTTTGTACACCCAGCCGTTACGGTATTTTAACCGGGCGTTATGCCTGGCGCAGCCGACTCAGGCATTCAGTATTGATGCCTTGGGAGGCTCCACTGATTGAGGATAGCATTGCGACTTTACCGGAAATGCTTAAAGCGAATGGTTATTACACGGCTTGTGTCGGTAAGTGGCACCTGGGGTGGCAATGGAATTCCTCTGATGGTTCTGTACTAAGTTTTTCTGATGAAGAACGATTTGAGACCGGGTATTTTAAGCTGTTCATGAAACAATGCAGACAATTCAGCAAAAAGATTAATTGGGACGAACCAATACTCAAAGGACCGACTGATGTAGGTTTTGATTACTATTTTGGCGATGATGTACCTAATTTTCCGCCTTATACCTGGATTGAAAATAAACAGTTTCTGAAGAAACCTACTGAAAGAAAACCCCGTTCGATGTATGGAGATGCCGGGCTGATGGCGCCGGGTTGGCAACATGAACAGGTAATGCCTGTGATTACCGAGAAAGCCCAGGAGCTGATTCGTGAACAGAGCAAAACCGAGCAGCCATTTTTCTTGTATTGGGCTTTAACAGCCCCTCATACACCTGTTGTGCCTTTAGATGATTACAAAGGGAAGAGTGGAGCCGGTTTGTATGGTGATTTTATTGTGGAGATGGATGATTTTATTGGTAAAGTTTTGGCCACCATTGATTCGTGTGGCATTGCCGAAAATACAATCATCATTTTTACGAGTGATAATGGCCCAGAATATGAAACAAAGGATGCGCGATGGGGGGAGAAACCCCAAGTTGCCAAATATGGTCATGAGAGTAGTTATGTATTTCGTGGAATCAAACGTGATATTTGGGAAGGTGGACATCGGGTGCCAATGATTGTAAAATGGCCCGCAAAAGTTAAAAGCGGTAAGGTCAGTAACAGAACAGTTTGCTTTACCGATTTTATGGCAACCATTGCCTCAATGACTGGAGTTGAACTTCCTGATAAAGCCGCAGAAGACAGTTATGACTTTAGCAATGAGTTGTATTGGACTTGCAAAGCCAAAAAGAAACGAAAATCCGTGTTGCTAAGCGGAGAAGAATACCTGTTTGCTATTAAAAAAGGAAAATGGAAGTTTATTGAGGGTACAACCAATCTGAGAAATACTTCTTTATATAAACTTTCCCGTCCGGATGATATTCTAAAGGATGCCCTATATAATCTGGAAGAAGATCCAGGGGAGAAAAGTAACCTGATTGAAGAATATCCTCAAGTTGCCAAAGAACTCAGGGATGAATTAAACAAGGTGCGTAATGGAATTTAGATGAATGTTGGATAAATTTAATGTGAGACTAATACAAATGAGTTGATATAGGTCCGGTTTCTTATTTTGCGTAGATCTTCGAGAAACTGTATTAAAGAGGATATTGTGAATAAGCTTGGTTTAGAATTAGTTTCGGTGTAATGTCATTTTTTAAGGGGTTATCTAATGATATTATCCGAATTTTATTGCGTATAAAATCAAACAATAATTAGGTATTCATAAGCTGACTTTATGGGAAATTTGTAAGTGAGATTATTCAATACAGATAATCTTATACAATTCATTTTAAACACAACATTAAAGTTAAATTTATGATTACATCATTTTCACAATTACCCTTAACCTGGGTAATTATTGACATGGTTTCGTTCTTTCTTTTTATGTACTGTATAGTACATGTTATTAAAACGGAGAAAACACCAATACCAAAGGTTTTTACATTATTTGCATTTTTAATCTACTCAGGAATTTTCGAAAATATTGGTCATGCCATGGGTTGGCATCCATACTCGCCTTACAGGATATTACGGGTTGGAAACATTGGATTAGGTACATCCATGATGGAAGCAGTTCTTTTTTATTCAGCCTATGTGCTGGTACGAAATTTAAAGATGCCTGGGTTTCTGAAACCTTTTGCCATCGCTTTTCTTGCTTCAGTAGCTGATTTTGTAGTTGACCCTGTTATGCATTGGGATGCCTATATGTACGAAGATGTAAGGCATACACAATGGATGTGGACACCGGATTATTCAGATAACTTTTTTGGTGTTCCTTTTTATAATTTCTCTGGTTGGATATTCCTGATGTTATGGTTTGCCTTATCCGTGAATATTGGAGAATGGGTACATAAAAAATTCAACTACAGTAAGAAGATAGGGTATATCTATCCCTGGTTATTGCCGGTTACCAGTATGTTATTCATGGTAATGCCTACTAGTACAATTTTGTTATATGGATCATTTAACGGCCAGGTAATAAGTGAACGAATTCCGGAGTTAATCATGTTATGTATTCATTGCACTGTGGCATTGTTTATTCTTATAAGATACCGAAAGATAAGCGAATCGTTTAATGCTAAAAAAGATGCTGTAGGCTTTATAGTACCTATGGCATTTAATATGGTATATGTATTGGTGGGATTTGCCAGAGGATTATCAGAAGCATATGTCCCAATGATTGTAGTGACAGTGTTGCATGCCTTTTATCTGTTTTATATTTATAAACAGGGGAAATTAAATAAGACGCAAAAGAATATAAGAACATCCTGATAATTTAATTATCAGAAAATTTAAGGAAAGGGCCGTGGGTACGATATCTACGGCCTTTTCTTTTTTAATATTGAATTTTTTTACCCCTATATCAACCAGAAATTAGGCTATTACATAAGCCTTGATTGATGATTTTTGTATTGTAATCAAACAATATGAAACGACCATGTAAAATTTAATTAGCCATGTTTACACATTAGAGAATGATTAAATTTTCTTGGGAGTTCCATGCAGCAATTGAAAATTTTAAACGCATGAAAATATGAATAATTTCAAAATCTACCTTTTAATAGGTCTTCTTTCAATATCTACAGTAGTAGTTCAAGCCAAAATAAAAAAAGCGCCTAACCTGGTTATTATTTTTACCGATGATCAGGGATATGCTGATTTAGGCTGCTATGGAGCCAAAGGATTTGAAACACCGAATATTGATAAGCTCGCAGATACGGGTATGCGTTTTACCGACTTTTATGTGGGTGCTTCGGTTTGTACACCATCCAGAGCTGCCTTGCTTACAGGGTGTTATCCCAATAGAGTTGGTTTAGGCCAGGTGCTTTTTCCTAAAGGCCCTAAGTGGACACATAATAAAGCCAATAGAGGTTTTAATACTGATGAAACAACCTTAGCCGAAATGTTAAAAGGTGAAGGATATGCGACAGCATGTGTTGGCAAATGGCACCTGGGCCATTTACCTGAGTTTTTGCCTCCAAGTCATGGGTTTGATGAATACTTTGGTTTGCCTTACTCCAATGATATGCTTCCAGGTAAGCCTTTAAATTTTCCTGCATTACCATTAATTGAGGGATTGGAAACTATCGAGGAAAACCCGGATCAGGATCAACTAACAACCCGGTTTACCGAAAGAGCAGTAGATTTTATCAATCGTAAAAGTGATGATTCGTTCTTTCTTTATTTAGCTCACCCTATGCCTCATGTACCTCTACATGTATCCGATAAGTTTAGAGGAAAATCAAAACATGGTTTGTATGGAGATGTCATCATGGAAATTGACTGGTCAGTTGGTGAGGTCATAAAGGCTTTAAAAGAAAATGGAGTGTACGATAATACCCTGGTTATATTTTCGTCGGATAACGGACCATGGTTAATATATGGCGAACATGCCGGAAGTGCGGGTCCATTGCGCGAAGGTAAGTCAACCAGTTTTGATGGAGGACAAAGGGTACCTTGTATTATGAGTTGGCCTGCGAAAATACCTGCCGGCAAAGAATGTGATGAGTTGGTGACAGCAATGGATATTTTACCAACTATGGCGATGTTAACAGGAACAGAATTACCCGCAAATAAAATTGATGGGAAGGACATTAGTCGTATCATAAAAGGTAAACGGAAAGCAACATCACCACATGAAATATTTTTATACATCACCAGAACAAAACTTGAAGCTGCCCGAATGGGAGATTGGAAGCTGGGTTTCCCAAAATCCTATGGAACAATTACAGAACCGGGTAAAAACGGCAAAAAGGGTAAAGCCAAGAGTGTAAGGTTGCAATGGGAGTTATATAATCTTAAAGACGATATTGGTGAAACCAATAATCTGGCAAAACAATATCCTGAGTTGGTAGAAAAGATCAAAAAGAGAGCAGAGGAGGAGATGGCTCAATTGGAGGCTGAGAAACGTCCTTGTGGAATCGCAGATGCAAAATAATTGGATCAATTAAAACTTAATGTCAAAGAATATTCTAAAATAATAGTACTATGAAAATTGCTCTTATCATTATAGGTATAATATTGCTTTTAATAGGAAGCATGTTTGCCTACGCTTTGTACAATCCAAACCATGAGGTAAAACCTCAAACAAAAGTATCAGAAAATGATGTAGAAAAGCATGTGAATCACTTGTTGAAGACCATGTCATTAAAAGACAAGCTAAAACAACTGGCGGGTGATACAGGTCAGCTTCTGTACGTTAAACTGGGTATTCGTTTCGGATTAATAAAACAGTTTTGCATAAACTATGCCGGTCGCGATGAAAAGAATGGTATTCAGCCCATAGCCTTTTCTGACGGTCCGCGGGGTATTACTGTTGGTCCTTCAACAAACTTTCCTGTAGCTATGGCTCGCGCTGCCACCTGGGATACTGATTTAGAGAATCGGGTAGGAGATGTGATTGGTCAGGAAGCCCGTGCACAAAATGCCAACTATTTTGGTGGTGTTTGTATCAACTTATTACGTCATCCAGGTTGGGGACGTGCCCAGGAAAGCTATGGGGAAGATCCATGGCTGATGGGTAAAATGGGTGTTGCAGTTACCGAGGGTGTTCAACAGCATAACGTAATGGCCTGCGCCAAACATTTTGCATTAAATAGTATTGAGGATTCTCGCTTTTATGTGGATGTTAAGGTGGATGATCGCACATTGCGTGAAGTATATTTACCACACTATCAGATGGTCATTGATGCAGGTGTAGCCTCTATAATGAATGCCTATAATAAGGTAAATGGAGAATATTGTGGTCATAACAAATGGCTTTTAACCGATGTATTGCGTAACGAAATGGGATTTGAAGGTTTTGTTACCTCTGATTGGATTTGGGGCATCTATGACGGTGTAAAAGCCATTAAAGCCGGTATGGATGTAGAGATGCCAATGGAAATGCACTCAGGTCAGAAACTCCAAAAATATATTGATGAAGGAACGCTTAGCACTGAGGATGTGGATAAATGCGTTAAACGTGTATTAGAGACTAAACTGAAATATTTGACCCGGGAAGATCCAATGGTATATACCAAAGACTTGGTTGCAAACGAAGAACATTGTAAATTGGCTTTAGAAGCAGCCGAAAAAAGTATGGTACTGCTTAAAAATGAAAACCAATTATTGCCATTAGATAAAAAGAAGCTGAGCAAAGTTGCAGTAATTGGTCAACTTGCAACGAGTAAAGAAACCGGAGATAAGGGAAGTAGTTATTTTAGACCTAAATATGTGGTTACTCCTTTGGAGGGAATTACTAATGCTTTAAGTGGTCTGGCTTCAGTGGTATATTCCGATGGTACTAACCCGGAAGAGTTAAAAGCAACTGTTGCAGATGCAGATGCTGTTATTGTAGTGGCAGGTTATGGGCCAAAGGAAGAGGGTGAATTTTTAATGAATGATAAAGCTGTTGAAGGGCGAACACAGCAAGATGTTATTAATAAAGGTGGAGATCGTTTTTCCTTAACGCTACTTGAAAAAGATGAGAACCTGATTGATCAGGTTTCGAAGCTCAATGAAAATGTTGTGGTTTCACTAGTAGGAGGAAGTGCTATCATTTGTGAAAACTGGAAGGATAAAGTATCATCTGTTATTATGGCATGGTACAGTGGTATGGAAGGAGGAAATGCATTGGCTAACATTATTTTTGGTGATGTAAATCCAAGTGGAAAACTGCCATTTACAGTTCCTGTGAGTCAGGATCAGTTGCCCAATTTTGATCCCTTTGCCAAAGAAGTAACCTATGGTTATTACCATGGATATACTTTATTTGATGAAAAAGAAATGAAACCGGCTTACGCCTTTGGTCATGGTTTAAGTTATACAACTTTTAGCATTTCTGAGCCTGTAATTGAACAAACGGAATTAACAGAAAATGACACATTAAATGTTCGTGTAAATATTAAAAATACAGGTAATGTTAGTGGCGATGAGATTGTTCAATTATATATTGGTTTTGAAAACTCTATGGTAGAGAGACCAAAGAAGTTGCTTCGTAATTTTAAACGCGTTTCTCTTCAACCGGGAGAATCTAAAGAAATCTTGCTACAGGTAAAAGCTCAGGATATGGATTGGTATAATCCGGATACAAGGAAGTGGGAAGTTGAAAAAATGGAATATCAGTTGTTTGTTGGAAATTCATCAGAGAGTAAAGACTTAAAAAGAACTTCATTTATTATTAATTAGATTGTTTTCCAACACCCGGGGGTTAAATAGTTTGTTGCTCTTTATGTTGCGTTTTTGTAGTAATAAACTTGTTAAACTCCCGGGTGTTATCTATTTTATTGCAAAAAAATAATCTTGAATGAAAGACATTAATTTAAGCATAGAAGAAATTGCAGCTGAAGAAACGTTGGGAATAAGAAGAGATGTGATGTGGCCGGGAAAACCTTTAGAATATGTTAAACTTCAGGATGATTCAGAAGGTCTTCATTTTGGTTTGAAATTAAATGGTGAATTGGTTACTGTTGTTTCTTTATTCGTTAAAAACGAAGAGGCGCAGTTCCGAAAGTTAGCGACTATTTCGGCTCACCAGGGTAATGGTTATGCATCATTAATGCTAGATCATATTATTACACTTTCACAAAATAAAGGTGTAACAAAATTATGGTGTAATGCCCGGGTTAATAAAACCGGATTTTATCATAAAATTGGAATGTATGAAACGGATCAAAAGTTTTCCAAAGGAGGTATTGATTATGTTATTATGGAAAAGAATATTTAGAGACTTACAGACAATAGAAATGAAAAACAAAGTAATTACAATAATCGCTATAGTTATATTTCCCTCCTTTATTTTTTCACAAACAGTTCGGAAGGATACTATCAAAGTTTTTTATTTAGGCGGACAATCAAATATGGATGGATTTGGTTATAACTCCGAATTACCGGATTCTTTAAAGGAGGGATTTAAGGATGTTTGGATTTTCCATGGAAATCCGGCTCCAGATAGAATGCGCAAAGGAGGCAAAGGCATTTGGGAGCCATTAAAACCAGGTCATGGGACAGGATTTAAATCTGATGGAATCACTAATCAGCTTTCTGAGCGCTTCGGAGTAGAGCTTTCTTTTGCTAGTTTACTTAGACAGTTGTATCCTAATGATAAAATAGCAATTATTAAATATTCGCGAGGGGGAACATCTATTGACAGTGTTTCTGCGCGTCGGTTTGGTTGTTGGGATGTCGATTATAATAGAGGCAATGGTTTAAATCAATATGATCATTTTTTGACAACCATTAAAAATGCATTTAGCTATAATGACATAAATAAAAATGGAATAGATGATTGTTTAATTCCTCAAGGAATAATATGGATGCAAGGGGAGAGTGATGCTGATTTTACTGAAGAAGTAGCTATGCGTTATGGATATAATTTAAAACGACTCATGAGTTTATTGCGTGCGAGTCTCTTAAACAATGATTTACCTATTGTATTGGGAAAAATTTCAGATTCAGGCGATGATATAGACGGTAGGGTTTGGGATTATGGCGAATTGGTACAATATGCACAAGAAAAATTTAGCCAGGAAGGTACCAACGTATCTATTGTAAGGTCAACAAGTAACTACGGTTATTCAGATAAATGGCATTACAATAGCGAAGGGTACATACATTTAGGTGAACAATTTGCTCAAGAGATATATAAATTGATAGAAAATAATACAAAATAAATCATTAGTGTCTGGTAAAAAAAAGAAGTTATATCTGTAAGATTCCCAAAAAATAGGGAGATGCAAGGTTTTGCGCCAAGATGGGGTAACTTATCCGCCTTCATGTAAAAGGGTTAAGAAAATCAGGAAACGTAGCGTTAAAAAAGAAAAGTTGTTTGAGCGCAGCGAGTTCTTTTCTTTTAGTGAAGAGCGTTGATTTTTAGCTTTTTCATGTCAGCGGCGGCTCTTTTTGTTTACTTTTTCGAGCTGCAGCGAATTGTAGCGAAGTGGAAATCATGAACACTTTGAAAAAGTAAACCTTGTGAACTAAAAAGTAAAAGCCCGTCGGCTAGAGACAAAAATGAAATATTATTGATGAGATGAATTTTAACCGGACAATAGTGAAAAATAAATAACAACCTAATGTAATAGGTTTAAGAGTTATTGCTCTGCTCTTTTAGTTTCCCCAATATATTTAAGATACGGATCGTGCTTATTACAAGTTTGTCAATCAATGATAAGCATTAGTATTTCTATGCTTTAACCCGCATTATGTATTAGAACTTCGTCATGAGGATTGAAAGTGCAATAAAACAAGACTTTACCGAAACGAGGCATAGCATCGTTCTGGTGAGTTGAGGTGAAGTAACGAAGTGACTTGTTTTGAAGGAATTTCAATGTGTAATAGATTTTCTAATGCATATTGTGGGTTTGACTAAAGTATGAATTACCCAATCAACAATTATCAACCAGATCAAATACCTTTTAAATTATGAGTAAGTAATTAATAATTTAAATCAAATGAAAAAAACAAAGTTGTTGGTATTTGCATTGATGCAAATGGTTATTGGAAATGTTGTTTTAGCGCAACAGGAGTGGGAGCCGCAAACCCATATTACCGGATACCTGGTAACGGAAATGGAATGGGTTGGTCTGGATAATTTGAAAAAAGATTTTGGAATGGGACTCGGTGAGGCTGGTTTTTTAGCATCATATAAACCCCTGGAGAAAGTTGAGTTTAAAGGCACATTTGTATATAAGCCCGGAGTGCTTAATATTCATGAGGTGATAGTTGAAGCATACGGAATGTATAAAATGGATAAGGCCTTTAATTTTGGGGCAGGACGTTTTTTAACGCCATTAAGTCCGGTTAACCTGTATTTTTATGCTCCATTAAATCATAGTGCAACCACACCTTTACTCGTATCTCACCATGCTTTCTTTCCTCAATCATTAAGCGGATTTCAGGTAAATGGTGTACTGGGAGATGTAAAGTCGTTTGAGTATAACTTGACTTTTGGTAATTACCTGAATGTACATCACCGACCAAGCGGCGTATTAAACTTTCACGGACTGGAGGAGTCAAGAATCATTTTTGGTGACCAATTCGATTTAAGTGGAAACGTTGAAGATGCTATTGATTTTCCTTTGGGCGGAACTTTTAGGTTAGCATACAATCATAATAATTGGTTAACCATGGGGTATAACATGTTTCTGGGGAATAGCATTTTAACTACATATGAAAATTTTAATATCAAATATGTCGATTCATACAGAAAATCATTTGGCACGGATATTCATGTTTCAGTATCAGATTTTAAATTTAATGCTGAATATTGGTTTGGTGAAGCTTCATCTAAGGAACATTCTCCGGAGCTGAGTGAAGAATACGAAGGCTATTATGCTGAATTGATCTATTCAAAGGGAAAAGTAACTCCGTTTTTAAAGTATGATTATATAAATGATATCAAATTAGATGCTTTTAGACAGGATTTAACAGAGAAAGATAATGAGTTAAGTGCCTTCACTATGGGCATGTCTTATAGACCGTTTTTTGAACTGATGACCAAGTTAGAGTACAAGAGGTATTTTCATAATCAGGTAGATTTTGATAATGTGTTGTTGTCGTTTGTATTTTCATTTTAAACAGGAGGAGAAGGATATGAAATATTTAATAATGATTGCTCTGGGTTTATTTCTAAGTACAATTGGTCTTTATAGTCAGAGTTACAAGGTAATCGTTAATAAGGGTAACCAAAGTACTTCTATCACTTCAAAAGAAGTATCGAGTTATTTTCTTAAAAAGAAAACAAAATGGGGCAATGGCCAAAAAGTAAGTCCTGTTGAATTAAAAGCAAACTCTTCTGTTAGAGTTGATTTTAGTAAAGGAGTTCATAAAAAGTCGGTTGGTGCCGTAAAGAGCTATTGGCAGCAAGCCATTTTTTCAGGAAAAGGAACCCCACCGGTAGAGAAAAAGTCTGATATCGAAATTATCGAGTATGTTAAAAGTCATTCAGGGGCAATAGGATATGTTTCCTCAGGTTGTGATGTGTCAGAGGTAAAGGTTATTAAGATAATTGAGTAATCCCATGAGACTTTTAAATGGTTTAAGATTAAAATCCAAGATTCGTATTTTTCCGGTACTTTTCTTTACTGCAGTATTGGTTGTGTTTTTTGTACTGCAATGGAGCAATAGTAAAAATAATCAACAACTTACTTTGCTGGCTGAAGGTTATATTCCTTATGTAGAGGCATGTAACCAACTGACTTCTATTCAGCAGAATATTAGGCGCGAATTTCAGGATGGAGTAGCAGAACAAGATGAAGATAAAATAGAGAAAACGGCTAATTTGGCCAATAACTTTATTGCTATTGCCGATAGTGCACAGAATACACTGGTGGGTAAAAATAATCCGGTTATTGATTCGTTAAAAACGTTGTTTACAGATTACCATACAATGGCTAAAAAAGTATCCCTGGCCATGATAAATGATGAATTCGCGGATGATTTTAATGATAACCTGCAACAAATGGTGAAGCAGTTTAATCAGTTGCGTACTTTATTGGAAAATGTAACGACAGAATCAAAACAAAAAATGAATGAGGAGTTTAAAGCTACACGTTTGTACGCAAAGCAATCTCGTTTATTGGTAAGCCTGGTTTTGGCTGTTTTGTTGCTTGTGTTTATATTGGTTTCAGGGATTCTTACAAAGTCGATTATAGAAGTCATTCATGTGATTATCGAAAAAATTGATCAGGTGTCCAATGGCAATTTAACAGCACGCTTTTCTAAGGATATTCTTGAAATTAAAGATGAAACAGGAGATGTAGCAAGAGCATTATATACCTTAAAAAATAAATTAACAGAGGTAATTTCCGGGGTGCAGGATGGTTCAGCATTAATAGCATCTACAAGTATGCAATTAAGCAGAACATCAGAAGTTTTTGCACAACGAAGTAATGAGCAGGCTGCTTCAGTAGAAGAGATTTCATCAACAATGGAAGAAATTTCGGCAAATGTTGATCAAAATAGTACCAATGCTCAAAAAACAGAGCGTATTGCCGTAAGCACAGCTAACGGGGTAAATAAAGTTAATGAAGCTGCTAAAATGAGTCTGGATGCCGTATCTGCCATATCAGATAAAATATCCATCATTAACGATATTGCTTTTCAAACCAATATTTTGGCTTTAAATGCAGCGGTGGAAGCTGCAAGAGCAGGGGAGCAGGGACGTGGTTTCTCTGTGGTTGCAGCCGAAGTACGTAAGCTCGCTGAGCGAAGTAAAAATGCAGCTGAAGAAATTGTGAATCTGGCAGGAAACAGTGTTGATTCAACACAAAATTCAGGAGATCTTTTATTTAAAATAATTCCGGAAATAGAAAACACCGCTAATCTGGTTCAGGAAATTTCTTCTTCAAGTATAGAACAAAAACAAGGTGTAAACCAGATAAATAATGGTATTCAGGAGTTTAATAATACTACGCAGAAAAATGCAACTGCGTCTGAGGAGTTATCATCAAGTGCCGATAATTTGTTAGAAAAAGCAGAACACTTGAAAAGTTTGGTTTCATATTTTAAAATTAAGTGACACAATTAACCTAAATAAGTGCAATTTTGACCTGCAATATGTAACACCTGCCAGATGGCCATAGCCGTCTAGCTAAAACTATCTTATACTTAGTAAAGCGTTATTACTTAAGGCTGTAGATTTTTTGAGAAAGTATCTGGAATAACGTGCTGAAGGCACAGCTTATCCCAGCCCATGCAACGCATGGGGTTATGCAAGAAGGGAATCAGCGTCCTGAAGGGACAGCTCAACCCTATTTTGAGCTGTCCCTTCAGGACGCTGATTAACAAAACTGACAAACCCCAGGTGTCACTGCGTTTTACCTGGGGCTGCGATGAGCTAGGCCTTCAGCCTGCATTTATTTTATTCTTGATGATTTATATGTATAAAAGATGAGAAAAATGGTAGGTCCGAACAATATAGTTATTCTTAGCTTGACACCTATGGCCAGACGGCAGGCTGGGATTTTTAATATATATATTGCAGGTTTAAAGCCGTTTGTAAATTTTACAGGCGGCTTTTTCTGTATAATGAAGGAGTTGTATTCTTAACCTTTTTAAAATAACGGTTAAAATGTGATAAGTTCTGAAATCCACATTCGTAACAAATATCCAGTATTGTTTTTGAAGTTTCGGTTAAAAGTCGTGTAGCTTTTCCAATACGTACATTGTTAATATAATCTACTACACTAAAACCCGTGGCTCGTTTAAATTCGCGAGCTAAAGAATTAGGATGCAAATTCACCATCTCACTTAATATGGGTAAAGAAATTTTTTGCTCTATGTTTTCAAAAATATAGTTGGTGATTTTATTGATTCTGTCTGTGTCCAGGTTTTTTCGGCATTTATAACCCTCACTGGCTAAAATTTCATATTGATCTGATTCCGAAATATCCTGAAGCATTTCAAGTATTAGCAGTACTCCTCTGGCTCCTGAAATATTGGAAAGCTTTTTAATTTTTCTTGCAATTGATTTATTTAGTTTGCCTTTAAGATGTAATCCTCTGGTAGACAAATCTATTACCTCTTTCATGGCACGCATTTCATTCTGAAACCAAAAGTCTTTGGATGGAAATTCGGCATTAAAAAAGATGGAAACAGACTGGGCGCGTTCATTTTTATTTACAGTAGATGATTGCCATTGATGTGGTAACATGGGCCCTAATATTAAAATGTCACCACTTTTAAATGAAGAAACATTATCGCCTATGATCCGGGTCCCGTGTCCTTCCATTATCCATGTTATTTCATATCGGTCGTGCATGTGATAAGGAAGGGCAAATGCCACAGCATTAAATGGTTTAACCGAATAGCCCTTTTGAAGCTGTGGGGTAGTATCTATTAAAAATGGTTTCATAACAGTACAAATATAACGTCAAAAATACAATAATTATACATATATGTTAGAATAGTATTGTTATTGGTATGGATTATACTACAAGCAAATGTTAAAATTTAATAATATTGCATAAGTTATAAATAGTTAAAATTCAATTCGATATGAAGTTGTGGAAAGATGATGAAGAGTTGTTCGATATCGCCAAAAAAGAGCTTTTTACTGCCTTGGTTGGTGATGTGTTGGATAAATTAGGATATCAGCATCAGTTTTTAGCACCTCAGGTGAAACCTATAAAAACAGATATGGTTATGATTGGCAGAGCCATGCCTGTATTAGAAGCTGATGTGTTTGCAGAAGAAGTGGAAAATACCAATAACCCAATGATGAAAAAGCCATTTGGTATCATGTTCGAGGCTTTAGATAGTTTAAAGAAAAATGAGGTTTATATATGTTCAGGAGCATCTCATCGTTATGCGCTTTGGGGAGGACTAATGAGTACGCGTGCCATTAAATTAGGTGCTGCCGGTGCCGTAATGGATGGCTATTCCAGAGATACAAATGAGATAGAAAGTCTGAATTTCCCAACTTTTTCTGTAGGAACTTATGCGCAGGATCAGGGGCCAAGAGGTAAGGTAATTGATTACAGAGTACCTATTGAATTTAATGGTATTCGTGTAAACCCGGGCGACATTATATATGGTGACAGAGATGGAGTACTTATTATACCACAGGAGGTTGAAAAAGAAGCTTTTGAAGGAGCTATAGAAAAAGCACGTGGAGAGCAAACGGTAAAACAGGCTCTGGAAAATGGTATGAGCACCGTTGATGCATTTGAGAAGTTCGGAATAATGTAAAACCTAAGTTTATGTTGAATCCAATTGTACAGGAAAATTTTTTACTTCAAAGTGAAGTGGCTCGTGAGCTATATCATGACTTTGCAGCAAAAATGCCCATTATCGATTATCATTGTCACTTATCTCCTAAGGATATTGCGCAAAACAGAGTATTTGATAATATATCTCAGGCTTGGTTAGAAGGGGATCATTATAAATGGCGTGCCATGCGCGCTAACGGGGTTGATGAAAAATATATCACAGGAAATGCGAGTGATTTCGAAAAGTTTCTGAAATGGGCTGAAACCGTACCAAATACATTGCGAAATCCCTTGTATCATTGGACGCATATGGAATTGTCTAAACCTTTTGGTATTAAAAAGATGCTTAATGCAGATACAGCCAAAGAAGTTTATGATAATGCATCCCATCAGTTAAGCTCAGGTCAATTGAGTGTTCAGTCAACATTAAAGAAATTTAATGTTGAAAAATTATGTACCACGGATGATCCGATTGATTCACTGGAATGGCATCAATCAATGAACAAAACACAGATTGGTATTAAGGTGACACCTGCATGGCGTCCCGATAAAGCCATGGCTGTGGGAGATGTGCAGTCTTTTAATCAATATGTGGATCAATTGGCAGAAGTAATTAATGGTTCCATAGAATCATATGATGATTTTCTTTCTGCATTAAAGCAGAGGCACGACTATTTTCATGAAAATGGTTGTCGTCTATCTGATCATGGTTTGGAGTTCCCTTTTCCTGTTGAAGAGGTGACTGAAAAAGAAATTCAAAAAATATTTCAAAAATTAAGATCAGGAGAAGGGATAAATCCTATTGCGCAAAAAGAGTTTATGACAGCTATCCTGCACCAACTTGCAGTGTGGAATCACGAAAAAGGATGGGTGCAACAGTTTCATGTTGGTGCTTTGCGCGATGTAAATACCAAAGGGGTACGTAATATCGGACAAGCTTGTGGTTTTGATTCCATAGCCGACTTTAGTTATGCTCGTAGTATGGGGATATTTCTAAACAGACTTGAAGAAAAAGGGAAACTAACAAAAACCATTATCTATAATCTAAATCCAAGAGATAATGAAATGGTTGCAGCCATGCTCGGAAACTTTCAGGATGGATCAGTACCCGGGAAGATGCAATATGGATCTGCCTGGTGGTTTCTTGATCAAAAAGATGGTATGGAAAAGCAGATAAATGCTTTATCATCACAGGGCTTATTAAGCAGGTTTGTTGGCATGCTAACCGACTCTCGCAGTTTTATTTCATTCTCACGACACGAATACTTTAGGAGAATACTATGTAATATGTTGGGGCAGGATGTAGCAAATGGCGAATTGCCAAAAGACATGAATTTGTTAGGGCAAATGGTACAAAATATATGCTACCATAATGCAAACGAGTATTTCAAATTTATTTAAAAAAGTAACTTAGAAGTTATATATTATCATGGAGAAATTAGTTGATTTAACAGAGAAAGTTGCCCTTGTTACAGGTGGAGCAGCCGGAATTGGTTTAGGAATAGCCAAACAATTTATTAAAGTGGGTGCAAAAGTAGTCATAACAGATTTGGTACAGGAAAAACTGGATGAAGCCAAGGAATTACTTGGAGACAATTGCTTTACCTATATAAATGATGTAACTCAAAAAGATTTGCATGAGAAATTTATTTTAGAAGTAGAAAAAGAAGTTGGCGCAATTGATATTTTGGTAAATAATGCCGGACGTCATTGTAAAAAACCTTCAATGGAAACTACAGATGAAGAGTTTGCTGCAGTAATTGATACTAACGTGAATAGTCTATTTTCATTGACAAGAGCAGCTGTAAAGCCTATGATAGAGAGAGGGGCTGGTTCTGTAATTAATATTAGTTCAATGTCAGCGCTATTTGGTTTAACACAAGTTGTAGCTTATAGTAGTTCTAAGACAGCTTTATTGGGAATGACCAGAACTTTGGCTTCAGAGTATTCGGGTACAGGAGTAAGGTTTAATGCTATTGCACCTGGATTTATTGAGTCAAAAATGTTTTTAGATATTATGGAAAAAGATCCGGCGCGTAAAGCTAAAATCTTAGATCGCACACCTTCTGGCAGGTTTGGAACACCTGACGATATAGCTAAGGCTGCTGCTTTTTTAGCTTCAGACGCTGCTGATTTTATTACAGGTATATGTTTACCGGTTGATGGAGGTAATTCCATTGGATTTTAAAAAATAAGTATGGGAAATTTTAAAAAATACATCGCTTCTGTTTTACCAGGTATCTTTTTAATTGGCTACAATGTGGGTACTGGTAGTATTACAGCTATGTCTAAATCAGGTGCTAATTTCGGATTGGATTTGTTATGGACAATCGCCATTAGTTGTATTATCACTTACTTTTTGATGGTTCATTTTGCCAAGTTTACCAGTGTTACGGGGCAAACAGCCATTCAGGGAATACGTGATCACATTCATCCGACTTTAGCCAGGTTTTTAATTAGTGCTTTATCCTTAATCATTATGAGTGCACTAATTGGAGTGTTGGGGATAGTCGCAGATGTACTTCAACTTTGGTCAGAAACCATTATTGAAGGTGGTGTTTCAGCTTCTGTTTGGGCAATAGGGATAGCTGGTATATTGCTATTGTTAATGTGGAATGGAGATACAGCTTTCTTTGAAAAAATATTGGCCATATTGGTTGCTATTATGGGGCTGGCATTTATTGCCACCATGATTATTAAATTCCCAAAATTATCAGAAATAGCTCAAGGTCTTGTGCCAAAGTTGCCTGAACAGTCTACTGGAAGCGACAATAACTCTTTAGTTATTTTGGCTGGAATGGTTGGAACAACGGTGTCTACTTTTGTATTTATTATTCGAAGTCAAATAGCTCAGGAAAAAGGGTGGACAATAGAAGATAAAAAGTTACAACATCGTGATGCCAGGGTAAGTGCCTCGTTGATGTTTTTAATCAGTGCAGCAGTTATGATTACAGCAGCAACTACCTTACATGTAAAAGACATAAAGCTAAATCATGTGTCTGAAATGGTTGAATTAATGGGGCCAATTGCCGGGAAAGGAGCCATGGGTATTTTTGTTATAGGTATTGTGGCTGCTGGTATATCATCTCACTT
The DNA here is from genome assembly GCF_005877885.1 of Labilibacter sediminis. Classification (GTDB taxonomy): domain Bacteria; phylum Bacteroidota; class Bacteroidia; order Bacteroidales; family Marinilabiliaceae; genus Saccharicrinis; species Saccharicrinis sediminis. The sequence continues at coordinate 22,783 of NZ_VCHY01000001.1, read as the reverse complement.
ACCAAATTTACTGGTTATTCCATGGTTAGTGATTGATTACAAATCGGAAAAAAGAGATGTGTCACAACTAAAATACCGTTTAATGTTGGTGGCGTTAAGTTTTATTAGTGTTACGGGTGTGTTGTTTGGTTTTAAACCTGTTTTTGTATTGTTGATGTCACAAGCATGCTTATCTATTGTTCTACCTATAACTGTTGGTGCTATCATCTACTTAAGTTCAAAAAAATCGTTAATGGGTAACCAGATCAATAATAAAAAAGAAATGGTGTTGTTGGCATTGGTAATGGTGTTTGCGCTTTATATGGGGTATCAGGGGATACAAGGAGTTATTTTTGATGTGATTGGTTAAGAGGGGTATAATTAACAAAATAAAAGAAAATGAAATTAGGATTTGGATTATATAAACATATGCTTAATGATGAGCATTATAGATTTGCTAAACAATGTGGCGCAACCCATTTGGTTGTACATTTAGTGGATTATTTTAGTCACGAAAAAAATAGTAAAGAAAATGCCAATCAACCTATTGGAGATACTGATGGTTGGGGGAGTGCGGGACAAGGTCAGTTATGGTCTTTAGAAGAGTTACTTCAGTTAAAAGCCAATATTAACAAGCATGGTTTGGAGTTGGAAGCAATAGAAAATTTTGATCCGGCGATGTGGCACGACATTTTGCTTGACGGTCCTAAAAAGGAAGAGCAAATAGAGTTGGTAAAGGAGCAAATTAGAATTGTTGGTCAGGCAGGAATTCCTGTTTTTGGATATAACTTTTCGCTGGCAGGTGTATGTAGTCGCGATATTGGACCTTATGCACGTGCAGGTGCCGAATCGGTAGGTATGAATGGTACGTTTGATGAAACACCCGTTCCTAATGGAATGGTTTGGAATATGGTGTATGATCCAAATGCTCCGGAAGGAACATTACCTCGTATTGATCACGAAGAATTATGGAAGAGATTACAATATTTTCTTGACCACATTATTCCTGTTGCAGAAGAAGCTGGAGTAAAGATGGCTGCACATCCGGACGATCCTCCGATGCCTTATGTAAGAAATACACCTCGCCTGGTATACCAGCCGGATATGTATCAGAAATTAATTGATATGAAACCTAGTCCTAGCAACAACCTTGAGTTTTGTTTAGGTTCAATTGCTGAAATGACTGAGGGTGAGGTGCACGAAGCTACTGACCAGTATAGCAAGCAAGATAAAATAGCCTACATCCATTTTAGAAATATTGTGGGTAAGGTACCTAATTACAAAGAAGTATTTGTAGATGAAGGTGATATTGATATGGTTAGGATATTAGAAATCTTACATAAAAATAATTTCCAGGGTGTCTTAATCCCTGATCATACTCCACAAATGGAATGTGATGGCGCATGGTATGCAGGTATGGCTTATGCAATGGGTTATATGAAAGCTGCAATGTCCATTGTCACTAAAGGAGAATAATATTATAAATATTGACACCTGTCTTAAATAAATATTAGTTAATGTTAGAACGTCTTGTTTAGCCTCGGCCTCAGCTGGTGAACCAATAAACAAGATTAGTTTGACGGTTAAAAATCGTTTTTGTTTGAACGAAGTGAGTTTAAACGATTTCAGTCAAATAACCGTAGTTTATTGAGTGAAGCAGGTGCAGCCTTGATGTTTTTTCCTTAGTTTTTGACATCAAGATCAAAAAGTAAGTTGGGTTTGGGATGAAATCCCGGTACAATATATTTTTAGGACAGCTCTGACAAATATTTTATACTGTCGCGTTAAGGACAATGTTTTTTAGTTGAATAGTTGTTTTTTGGCACTATCTCATTTTTTCTAGTTTATGAGATAGTGCTTTTTTATTTTTAATACGAACTATTTAAGTCTAATTTTGGTAGATGTAGTATGGCTTTCTCCCGGTTTTAGCACAATATAATCATAGTAATAGTTTGCAGCTTCCACGCAAACAAAGGATTTATAAGCTTCATTTTCTACATCTTTCATCTGTAAGCACGTCTCCTGCCAGGGATTCCAAACTACTGTTACATTACTTCCTTTTTTATCAATAGCTGTTGTTTTATTATTCAGGCTATTCTGAATAAAGCAAGTGTTAGAAGTATTGATATATCTTCTGTTTTCTTCTTTTGTAATGGATAACAGCTCATCATCCTGTTTTTGAATCGTATCTTCAAAACCCCAATAGTATTCAGTGTTTTTTAAACCTTCAATTTTAGCGTTATTGATATCGCCCACAGCTAAATATGTATGTAGTGCTGATGTGTATTTAAAGCTGTCAGAATCCGTGTTGTTAACTGTAAGGTTAACCTCCAGTTCTTTGCCTACAATAACAGTAAGTTCTGCATAAAATTCATGAGGCCAATATTTTTTAGTGTCAGGAGAAGATTGAATAGTAAGTGTAACGCTGGTACGATCATCTTCAAGCTGTTTGACTTCTTCTAAATTCCACACAGATAGGCGGGCAAAGCCATGTTGTGGTAATGAATCATCAGAATCATGAGGACCAAACCAAGGGAAACACAATGGAATTCCTCCCCTAATTGCTTTTCCTTGTTTAAACTCGCTCAATGAACTCATCCAAAGAAGGTCTTCTTCGTTGTTTGGAATAAAGCTTAATACCTGGGCTCCATACAGTGAAAGATCCATTTGAGCATGTTTGTTGGTAATTTGAATAATATCTAGCTCTTGTTTTTTATAGAAGGAAACCTGTCCTTCCATTGCAAATCGATTGGTTAATTCGATTAGTGTTTTCATTTTAGTTTTTTTGGTTTTAGTAATCATGCAAAGTTATTTTAAAATATGAATAACCCGTCAGGAATAATGGTTAACAATTACAGAAAAATAAATGCCTTAATGGAGTAAGAAAATTATACTTGTGTAGTGTTGAAATGCATTCTATATCCCTATTGTATAAAGGGATATGGTAACAATATTTTATTACCCCGTCTTTTGAACTTTATCCCCCAGCTAAAGGATATGCTTTCCGTAATTTTGACATACAACAAATTTAATTAGGACAGATATGAAGTATCGATTGTTAATTTGTGCCAGCTTTTTATGTTTATCTATCGGTGCAATTATTGCTCAGCAAAGCAGTAATTCGACAACCAATATAAATAATGGCTGGACATTTATAAAAGGGTCGGAAAAGACAGAAGAAGTTGTTAACCTTCCTCATACTTGGAATGTATTGGATTCTTTTGATGAAGAACCAGGCTTTTTTCGTGGCAAAGGAATTTACTCAAAAACCATAGAACTTAATCAGGTAATTGGGAAAAGGTTCTTTTTGTATTTTGAGGGAGCGGCAACTGTTGCAAAGGTATATTGTAATGATCAATTTTGCGGAGATCATATTGGTGCATACGGATCATTTGCTATTGATATATCAGATGCAGCAAAAAACGGAGGTAACGTAATAAGGGTAGAAGTTGATAATTCCTATCATGAAGAGATAGCTCCACTTTCCGCCGATTTTACTTTTATGGGTGGTATTAATCGTAATGTAAATCTAATTGAAACTGGTGCTGTGCACTTCGAGCGATTAGATCATGGTTCAAATGGGGTTACTTTTATTATGCCTGAGGTATCAGAAAAACTTGCTGAAGTTAAAATTACTTCCAAAATATCAAATACATTAAGTAAACGGAAGAATTTAATAGTAACACATCGTTTGATTGATGCACAAGGTAATGTGGTAAAAACTATTGATGATCGATTAAAGGCTTCAGAAAAAAAGTATCAGATTGAGCAAAATATAACAGTTGAAAATCCTGCCTTGTGGTCACCGGAAACACCATATTTATATAAACTCGTTTCGGAAATCATCAATCCAAAAACCGATGTAGTATACGACAGGGTAATCAATAATGTAGGCTTTAGATGGTATGAATATACAGCCGAGGTAGGTTTAAAGTTAAATGGAAAAAACATTAAACTTAAAGGGATCAATAAATTTAGCGATTATGCAGGTTTGGGCACTGCAGTTCCGGATGAATACCATTGGCATGATCTGAAATTGATAAAAGAAGCCGGATTTAACAGTATTCGTTTAGGTCATTTTCAACGATCTCCGGTAGTTTTAGATGCTTGTGATAAATTGGGCTTTATTGTTACCTGCGAAGTGCCATTAATAGATGAAATCACTTTAACTGAGGAATTTAGTTCAAACATGATTAATATGTTGTATGATCTTGTACGACGCGATATTAATCATCCTTCAATATGGGGATGGGGATTGAGTAATGAAATTTTGTTACGCATGCCCAAACATCTGAGTAAAGATGAAAAGAATGATTATCGAACTTATTTAAGGAATTTGCTTTTACAAATGGACAGTATTGTAAAAAAGGAAGATCCTTACCGTCCAACCATGTCAGTTATGCACTTGTTTTATGCACTGTACAAAAGGGCTAAAATTCATAATATAGGCGATATTGCAGCTATTAATTTGTACCCGGGATGGTATAGTGGTACTCCGGATCAGATGGAAGGTATTGCCAGAACTACTTATGAGAAAAACACGGCTAAGCCATTTCTTATAACAGAATACGGAGCTGGTGCAGATCCTCGCTTAAGATCTGATGATCCGCATCCATTTGACTTTTCATTGGAGTATCAGGTTGATGTACATAAACAATGGTATAAAACTATTAGAGATAATGATTTTATTACAGGTAGTTATGTTTGGTTATTATCTGATTTTGGTTCTGAGAAACGAGGTGATTCGGAACCTAAAATAAACAGTAAAGGATTGGTCTCTTTTGATAGAATTCCAAAAGATGCATATTATTACTACCAAGCCGCACTTTCTGAAAAACCTATCGTTGCCATAGCCAGCAAAAACTGGTCGTATGGATCAGGAATTGAAGATGCAGAATTAAATGAGGTTTGTTCGCGAAAGTTCGAAGTATTTTCAAATTTGAATGAAGTAGAATTATTTATAAATGGGGAAACACTAGGTAAATGTAAAGTTGAAAATAATACAGCTACCTGGAAAGCGCCATTTAGAAACGGGAAAAATAGTATTTGTGCTATCGGACTGACAAAAGAAGGCAAACAGATTGCTGATTCTCATGAAGTAGATTTTAATATTGTACCAGGAAATCTGACTGCAGCAAATGGAAAAAATATTGAAATTAGAGTAAATGCAGGCAGTAACTGTTACTTTTGGGATAAGGATGAAAAGGCCGTTTGGTTGCCGAATCAGGAATATTTTGAAAATGGATTTGGTTTTGTTGGCGGGCAAAATTTAATTACCAAGTTAGGTCGCCCGGGGCGTATCGGAACAAATTACAATATTCTCGGTACCAATAAAGACCCGCTATTTCAGACACAACATGTTTCTCCACAGGCATTTAAGGCAGATGTACCTGCTGGTATTTATGCAATTAGTATAGGTTTATCTGATTTGTTTAAAAAAGCCACTGAAAAATTGGCTTATGAATTAGCTGGCGAAGACAGCGAAAAGGCAAGCTTAGAAGATGTTGAAAATAGATTCAACATTATAATTAATGGTAAACTGGTGTTTGAGAATATTAACCCCAGGGAAATGGCTGGTGAAACATCTGCTTTGGAATTATCTACCCAAATATATACCAACGGAGGTATCGAAATACTGTTTGAGCAGCAACAGGGAATCAGCTTTGTGAATACAATTAAAATCATAAAACAATAATCAAATGAAACGACCATGAATTTTGTTATTCTACAATACACAAAGAATGATAAAAATTCATCGAGATTTCCATATGACAAATGAAATTAAAATTTAGACACATGAAAAACATGAATCAGTGGGTATTGTCGCTTGCAGTGTTACTTGTAGGCCTGGTAGGTTGCCAAAAGCCCGATAATAGCATTGTTGGCAAATGGGATAAAACAACCCTTGCTATATTAGATGAAAATGGATTTAAATATCGCGACTTAAATAAAGATAGCGTATTAAACAGATATGAAGACCGCAGGTTGAGTGTTGATATGCGTGTGGAGGATCTTTTGGAGAGAATGACATTGTTAGAAAAAACAGGTTTGATGGGACACCCTTTCTATGCGTTCCCTAAAAATCCTAAAAGTGATACACTAACCAGAAAGTTTATTGCCAAGCATACGAGAAGAAAACGTTCACTGATACAACGAAAGTGTGTCACTCATTTTGCAGTAATGGGCTCAGGGGAACCTAACATACAGGCTATTTGGCAAAATGAGGTACAGAAGCAGGCCGAGCAAGGCCGATTGGGTGTTCCTGTTACTATTAGTTCTGATCCACGTCATGGATTTAGAGAGCAGTCCGGTGTGGCTTCCGAAGTAGGTATTGGAATTAGTCAATGGTGTGAGCCGGTAGGTTTTGGTGCTATTGGTGATAAGACAATTGTAGAAGAATTTGGTCGAATTGCCAGTGTTGAATTAAGAGCTATAGGTATTCGTACGGCCTTACACCCAATGGCCGATTTAGCTACAGAACCTCGTTGGACGCGAATCATTGGTACTTTTGGAGAGGATGCAGATTTGTCTGCGAAGTTAACAGCTGCATATATTCGCGGTTTCCAGGGAGAGAAATTCGGAACAGAAAGTGTGTCGTGTATGACTAAGCACTTCTCAGGAGGTGGCCCTCAGGAAGATGGATGGGATGCGCATTTAGATTATGGTCGTAACCAATGTTACCCTGGTAACAATTTTGAATACCATATTAAACCATTTATTGCGGCTATCGAAGCAGGAGGAAATCAAATGATGCCTTATTATGGTATTCCGTTGGGTCAAACATCAGAAGACGTAGCTTTTGGTTATAATAAGGAAGTTTTAACAGAAATATTAAGAGAGCGTTTAGGTTTTGATGGTGTAATTTGTTCGGACTGGAACATTATACAGTATAGACCTTGGGGGGTAGATAGTTTGTCAGTTGATGAAAGACTAATTAAATCAATTGAAGCAGGTATTGATCAATTTGGTGGTGAGAACTGGGGTGCTGAACTGGCTAAGTTGGTTGAGGAAGGTAAAATATCTGAAGAGCGCATTAATGCATCAGCTCGTCGAATTCTGAAGATTAAGTTTGAAGCAGGATTATTTGACAATCCGTTTGTAGATGATGAAAACGCCAATGAAATTTGCGCTACGCCTGATTTTATAGAGAAAGGATTGTATTCGCAAAAGGCTTCTCAGGTATTGCTTAAAAACGAGGGTAATATCTTACCTCTTAATGAAACAACAAAGGTGTTTGTTGTGGGATATGACAAAGAAGTAGCTGCTAAATATGGTGCTGTTGTAAATAATATAGAAGATGCAGATGTAGTTGTAATGAAATTAAAAGCGCCATATGATAAAACCATGACAAAAGGCTTAGAGAAGATATTCCATCAAGGACCTTTGGCATATACCGAGGCAGAGCGTGATTCTTTTATGACAATTTTAAAGCAAAAGCCTTCTGTAATCACCATGTATATGGATCGTCCGGCAGTGGAACCTGAACTTACAGCTGAGGTTGAAGGATATATAGCAAATTTTGGAGCTTGTGACGAAGCTTTATTTGATGTGATATATGGTAAGTTTACCCCACAAGGGAAGTTACCTTTCGAGATTCCATCGTCGTTAGAAGCTGTAGAAGAGCAAAAAGAAGATGTCCCTTATGATTCAAAGAATCCATTGTTTAAGTTTGGATTTGGATTAACATACTAAACGGTTTGTATTAAGTTTTGGAGGGGTTGTGTCATATTTGATGCAGCCCCTTTTTTTGTATTAATCCTCAAAACATAGGTCTCTGCTAAATCAAAGCATAAAATGACCGCATAGAATAGATATGAGTTTTTTATGAAGTCAAACTCTCCAAATTAAGTAATAAGTATAAAACTTAACCTTCTGAAAGTAATACTGTGTTCTATTCAGGTTAACCACAAGAGGAGTACTAACAGTCTTTTTAAGAGTAAATTAGTTCGTTTCGTATTGATAACTGAATATCAATATGTTATAAAAGTATAAAAATTGATTTCAAAACTAAATTACCCGCCTTTCTGATCATTTTTAACCAAAGTTTGAGCTGTGAAAGTTGTTGTTTTGTTACACCTGAAATACTGGTGTGAGAGTGTTAGAGAGAATCATATAAATGATTTAGTGTTTAATTTTTTTAAAAGTTTTTTAAAGGTATTAATTAGCTTTTAAGCTTAAAAGTAATTTATGAAAAAGAGTATTTTAATTTTGTGTTTGCTTGTTGTGAGCCTGGGGATTTTAGAAGCACAGAAAAACAATCAAACCGCACCATCTGATACAACAGAGGTGAAAAGTAAGGCTTTTGACAAAGAGGAGAAGAACAGAAATGTGATGTTGAATGCAGAGAATAATGCAGGGCCGCGTGAGGTGAATATTGGTTTACCATTTACCGGCGATGTAACTATTCTTGAGAATGGTAATACAGTTGTAGGTTCATTCTGGCCTCAAAACCCATTATCGGTATGGAGATATGATAAATCTATTGGTAAAATTGGATTAAGAAATTACCAAGAAACAGCTATTACAACAGGTGTAGTTGGGTATACTGTAGATTCACATATGCGTGAAGGAACCAAGAAGTTCAGAGGGTTTACTGAATTTAAATTCAACAACAGAGGGAGAATGTATGGTTCTGCTAATGTTGGAGGAAAGGTTACGGATGGTTTATTCTATAGTGCATCTGCAACTGTAACAAGAGATCCGGGAGCTACAGATCTTTCAGTGGGTAAATATGCTGACGCAAGTGAAATTTTTAAATTTATGTTAACAAAGCAGTTTGCAAAGCGTAAAGGTAAGATATCGTTGGCCTATAAGCATGCTGAGATGTCAAATATTGTCGATAGATTTTTTCCTTTCGAATACCATACTGATGGTAGCGTAAAACAGATTGATGGTTTTGATTTAGGGAAAGACTCATTTCTTCCAAGAGATGGTAAGATGACAGGAGTTGATCCATTTACAGGAAAACCATTCTCTTATGACATGGTAAAAGACAATAACACAGTATCTGATGTTATTGATTTAATGGTGGATTACAGATTTAAGAATAAGTGGAGAATGAAATTTTCAGGAAGGTACCATAAAGCAACTTCAGACAATGCTTTCGTATTTCCTGCTCAATTAGCTGATAAAACTCCAGGAGATGCGTTGGGTCAGCCATTGGATGGATGGCAAGACTTAAATGGAAATGCTTATGAAGGGCCTGTAGCTTTTAATATGTCAGCCTTAAATGATAATACACCTACGCAAACCATTGCAGGTAGATTAGAGTTTACAAAGAAAATAAATAAACATTCGTTACGTTTCGGTACTAATTATGTGGGTTATAGTGCAGATTTTGATAACAAAAACACTTTTGTTTACACTAGTTTAGAGAAAAATCCGCGTATTTTAAGAAATACAACGCAGTTTCCTGTCTATAATTGGGATGGATCGTTTACGATGAAACAACACACCAATGATAAAGGACATATTGTTGGTCCATACATGGATTTTACCAATTTTAATTTGGAATATAATCATTACAACCAACAAGCTACGGCGGTGTATTTTTCTGATGATATAAATGTATCACGAAAGTTTAAGTTGTCTGTTGGCGGTCGTGCAGAGTATTTTAGTGTTGATGGAGACTATTTTACTAAGGAACAAAGAGAAGCCAATCAAGCTGAAAATCCATATGTTCCGTTTAAAGGTAAACCTACTGATTACCATGATTCTCGATGGAACTTTGTTGGATCAGCCAGCGCAGATTATCGTTTAACAAGCAAAGTTGGTTTGTTAGGACAGTATACTGTTCATGTTAATGGAGATAGAAAAAATGGTTACCAGAATGGTCTTGAGGCAGATGGTAAAGGTACTACCATTACTTTCATGAGATTAGGTGCATATCTTAATCATAAAAAGTTAAATGTTGTTTCCGCTTTAACTTCTATGAGAAAAACTAATTTATTTAGTAATGCTTCATATACTCGCCCATTTGAGCAGATTCAATCAAAAAGGTATGCAACAACTTACGAAATTCAAACTTTAGGTTGGACTACGGATATAATTGCCAAGCCATTCAATAACTTTGAATTACATTATTTATTAACATTGCAGAAACCACAATACAAAGATTACGAAATTACGCCTGAGTTTCCTGAATGGTCTGGAATTCCTACAGAAACATACAAATTTAGTGATAATATTATCCCAGGTATGTCAACGGTATTAATGGAGATTGACCCTGCGTATTTTCTAATGGAACGTAAATTAAAGCTTTGGGGTAGTCTTCGTTACTTCAACGAAACACAAGCTAATGCAATGAATACTTTGCAGTTTGAAGCGCGTTGGGAAACCTTTGCTGGTGTAAATTACCGTGTTAACAAAAAACTAAATGTTAGTGTTGGAATGAACAACTTATTGGATCAACGTGGTGTAAGAGGAAAGATTCAAGGATCTGTAATTGCAAAAGAATCAGATGTTGAGAAATATGATGGAAGTATGCAAGTTGCTCAAATGTTATTGCCACGTATGGCTAATTTAGGAATTCAGTATAAGTTTTAATTCAACCTGTACTTTAGTTCATAAAAAGGACTAAAAATTAGGGGAAAAGGGTTTATAGTTTTTCCAAATTTGTTAATTTAATTATAGAAAGTCGGTTCGTAATGAGCCGGCTTTTTTGTTTTATGCGCTATGTTAATATAGTGTAATAGGTGATCAAAATAAGCGTGGATAATACCTGTTTGGTACTGTATTTTTGAGTTGTTATTCTTAAAACAGTACAAAATTAACTACAATTATGGCAGGAAAATTCAAATTTACATTTGGTCCCTGGAACATTCATGAAGGAGCTGACCCTTTTGGACCGGAAGTTAGAAAAACAATCAGTTTTGATAGAAAACTAGAGTATTACAAGGAATTAGGGTATGATGCTGTTCAGTTTCATGATGATGACGCAGTTCCTAACTTAAACAATCTTCGACCATCACAAATTACAGAAGAAGCCAAACTTTTAAAAGCAAAATTGGCAAATCAGGGGTTGGTATCTGAATTTGTAGCACCACGCTTATGGGAAGATCCAATGACGATTGATGGGGCGTATACAGCCAACTCGGCAAAAGCCCGTCAATATGCCATTGAAAGATCTAAAATCGCTATAGATATAGCGCATGAGTTAGATACCAATTTAATAGTATTATGGCTGGCTCGTGAGGGTACCTATATTCGCGAAGCTAAAGATAGCAAGGTGGCTGTTGACAGGTTGGTTGAATCCATTAATACAATGTTAGAATATAATCCCGATATCAGGGTTTGTATTGAGCCAAAGCCAAACGAACCAATGGATGTAACCTATATTCCTACGGCAGGACATGCTATTGGTTTGGGTGCTTTAACTGTTGATCCATCACGGGTAGGAGTATGTATTGAAAGTGCGCATGCAATATTAGCCAACCTCGACCCTTCAGATGAAATGGGGTATGCCTTGGCCCACAATAAGCTTTGGACCGTGCATTTGAATGATCAAAACAGCTTAAAATTTGATCAGGATAAGTCATTTGGATCCGTTGATTTACGTCGCGCATTCAGCCAGGTACGTATTCTGGATCAACATAATTATGGACAGAATGGAGAGTATGTAGGTATGGATGTAAAAGCCATGCGTACACAAAAAGATGATGTTGCAACTAAACACCTTAGAAATAGTAAAGAGGTATTCTTTAAATTATTGGAAATATCTCGATCTCTGGATGAATCATTTATTGAAAAATGCAAAAGCGAAAGAGATTACGAAGAATTGGATTTATACATTATGAAAGCCCTGTTGGGTTCATGATTTAGGTGAATTATATTATGCATAATGAAATAAATTCTTGATATTATAGGAATAAGAGGTACGGTAATGCGGTTTTTAATAAGACCGCATTATTCTTTATTATTCATTTATAATACGACTGCCTTCCAGGTATTTTTTCTGAAATTCAGAAGGGGTTACCTTTTTTATCTTCTTAAATTGTCGGTTAAAATTTGAAAGGTGATTGAAGCCGGTCTCATAACATATTTGGGCTACATTCATCTTGTTTTCTATTAATAAGCTACAGGCATGACCTATTCTTACTTCATTTAGAAAAGTTGAGAATACTTTATTGGTTCGTGATTTAAAATACCTGCAAAAGGATTGAGGTGCCAGATTAATTAAGGCAGAAACTTCTTCCAATTGCATTGGGTTGGCATAGTTTTTAAGCACATACTGATAAACCAACTCTATTCTGTCTAAATCTTCTTTTTTAATCTTAGTAGCTGAGTAATAATGGGACGAAAGAAATTCATATTCTTGAGATGTTGACATCAATTCTAAAATCTCAAATAATTTAAGTAATCGTTTCATTCCTAATAAAGAAGGTAATGATTCAATTTTCTCCTGAAGCATTTTCTTTGTATCTCCGCTAAACTTAATTCCTCGTTTCGATTTAAAAATAAGTTCTTTAATCAGCGTATACTCCGGTAAGTTGGCAAACTCTTTTCCCCATAATGAGGGATTAAATTGTATGCAAATGCCCTTTGATAGCTTATCATTTCCATCTTGAGTTATTTTGTTGCTCGACCAAACATGAGGTGTTTCCGAACCGATAATGGCTAAATCTCCGGGTGCGAAATGATCTATACCATCGCCGACATAGCGTGTTCCTTTTCCTTCAATAACTAAAAATATTTCTACTTCCGGATGAACATGCCAGGGAGCAGAGAAATGTTTTTCTTCTACTATTTTAAAAAAGAAAGATTGATTATCCGGTTTATTAATTTTTTCTGGAATGGGTTGCATAATAGGAATGTTAAAATAGTGTAATCTGTGGGTAATTGAAAGCTGGAAACACCATAGAATTGTTTATTTCTTTGAAATACTTATGTAATCATACACAATTTTGTTCAAAATATGAAATAAACAGGATGATTAAAGAAAAGAAATTATTAATGTTTGGTGCAGGTAAGATAGGACGTTCTTTTATTGCACAACTTTTTAGCAGAAGTGGATTTGAAGTGGTATTTGTAGATATTGATGAGCGGGTAATTAATGCTTTAAACAGTCAAAAAGAATATGAGATAATTATTAAGGATACTAAAACTTATAATCTGGTAATACGCAATGTTCGGGGAGTTTTAGCAACAAATGAAGAGGACGTAATTAAAGAAATTGAAACAACCCAGCTAATTGCAGTTAGTGTGGGCGTAAAAGGATTAGAAAAAATAGCACCTTTATTGGCTAAAGGATTGTGGAATAAATATAAACTATACCCCAATAGTTTCACAGATATTATTATTGCGGAAAACCTACGTAAGGCAGATCAATATTTAAAGGAACAGATAAAAGCCTGTATAGATAGTGATTTTCCAATAGATCAGTTTGTCGGTTTTGTGGAAACATCAATAGGAAAAATGGTTCCTATTATGGAATCAAGTATTACAAGGATCGATCCCTTACTGGTTTATGCAGAAGAGTACAATACACTCATATTAGACCAAAAAGCTTTTCTAAATCCTGTTCCACAGGTAAAAGGATTGGCGCCTAAATTAAATATGAAGGCCTGGGTCGATCGTAAATTGTTTATTCATAATCTTGGACATGCTATCACTGCATTTCTTGGGGCTCAAATCTCTCCCGAAAAAAGGTATTTGTATGAGATACTTGAGGATAAAGGCACATGTGATACCGTTAGAGCCGGGATGACGGAAGCAGCAAATGTTTTACTAATGCTTTACCCCAATGAATTTACCTTTAAAAAGCTATCTGACCATATTGAAGATTTAATCAATAGATTTAAAAATAGGGCCTTAGGAGATACCGTGTTTAGGGTTGGGGCGGACCTTCCACGAAAATTAAGTTACAATGACCGTTTAGTGGCTCCTTTAAGGATTGCCTTTGAAAATAACATGCCTTATCAGAATATTTTAAAAGGAATAGATGCAGCCATGCATTTTCAGGCAGAGAATGAAAATGGAAGTTCATTGCCTGGAGATGAGCTGTATCTGAAAGAATATAAAACAAAAGGAAGTAGCTATGTATTAAAAAAATACTCTGACTTAAATCCTCTTAGATATCTTGACTTATTTGAAGAGGTACAAAATATGGAAAAAAGAATCTCATAGTAAATCTAAAAAAATAAATATGCAGGAAAGAAATGGTATTATAAGTGCTGGAAACTGGATAGTAGATTATGTGAAGGTTATAGATAGGTTTCCATCTGAAAATATGTTATCCAATATATTGGAAGTGCATCAATCCGTTGGGGGAGGTCCGAATAATGTATTGACAGATTTGGCTAAGTTGGATGTTGGAATCCCTCTTTATGGAGCTGGTTTAATTGGTGATGATCCAGCCGGAAAATATATTCATCAAAAGATGGAAGAATATAAAATTAATAGCGACCATGTTCTGGTAAGTCAGGAATGTCCGACCTCATTTACCGATGCCATGTCTGTTGCAGAAACAGGTAATCGCACTTTTTTTCATTATAGGGGAGCCAATACCTTATTAGATGTAGATCAATTATCTGATATTGATGTAAATGCGAAAATGTTTCATTTAGCCTATTTATTATTGTTAGATAAACTGGATGATTTTGATGAAGATTACAGTGTAAAAGCAGCTCGATTGTTAAATATACAGCAGCAAAAAGGATATAAAACATCCATTGATGTGGTATCTGAAGAAAGTAATCGTTTTAAGCGTGTAATAAGGCCTTGTTTGCCTTATGTGAATTATTTAATTATAAACGAAGTTGAGGCTTCTGCAATATCCGACATCATTATTCGGGATGAACAGGGACTAAATATTGCTAACATGAAATCGGCAGGAAGGGAGTTAATAAAGTCGGGCGTCAATGATATTGTAATCATTCATGCTCCCGAAGGTGCCTGTTTAGTAGATAAAAATCTTGAAATTCATTGGGTGCCATCTTGTAAAGTAGAACCCCATGAAATAAAAGGAGCAACGGGCGCAGGTGATGCCTTTTGTGCAGGTTGCTTATATGGTATTCATGAAGGGTGGGAGTATAAGGATATATTGAAACTGGCACATGCTTCAGCAAGGTTTAACCTTTTGGAGCCAACATCTACAGGAGGGGCTGTTTCATTGCAAGAAATTAAGTCATATATGTCAGAAAATGCTTTAATATTGCCAGATTGAATTTTTTAACGCTGTAATACGAACTAAACTCTCACCGCAAATTTATTGTCATTGACTAAGTTTGAAACACTAATCAATGAAATAAAATTGTGGGGTGGAGATAGTATTACATATAGGTATGGCTCAGTCCTTTTTTGCTGGTTTAATGATTGTGCTCAAGCGTGAAAAAGTATTGGCCGATCATTTTCTTGTGGCATGGTTATGGACAGTTACATTTGAAATGATGATGGCCTATGGTGCGCAAAAAAGTTTATGGAATTATAATTTCCCCTTTATTGAATACTCATATGGCCCACTATTCTATTTTTATGTATGTAGTATATCTGGGAAAATAAGTAAATATAATCATCGTATACTATGGCATTTTGCGCCTGTTTTATTGGCTGCCGTTATTTCTTATTTCTTTATAAAAGAGACAGATGTATTTCTTCATGAATTTTTAAAAGTAGATAAGTTTTTACCCATCAGGTTATTATTAGGTAGTACATTTTTTGTCACCTTAACCACTTATTTTTATTTGTCAGCTAAAGCTATTGGGCAATATCAGGATAAAATAAGTCAGGTTTACTCCTTTAACTCGGAAAACGTTAGTCTAAACTGGCTAAAGAAAATAGCCATTATTCTTTTTAGTGCATATATTCTTTTACTGGTATTGGCCAATTTTGAGTTTATCATTCATCTTCAGCCTTACGATCTAAAAATTGTAGTATACGCAGGATTGACCATTATATCCTTTATGATGAGCTTTTTCGGCTTTAAGCAGCCTGAATTGTTTATCCATGTTAGGTCAACTGGAAAACCAAATAATTCAAATCATCATCATACCCCAAAATATGCTACTTCCGGCCTAAAGGAAAAAGAAGAGCTTGAATTGGAAAAGAAGCTCATACAGTATATGGAAAATGACAAACCTTATTTAAATGGAGAACTAAATATATATGAACTCTCTACAGCATTAGATGTATCAAAACATCATATAACTCAGGTGTTAAGCCGACGAAGAGGAATGAACTTTTATCACTTTGTAAATCAATACAGAGTAAAAGAAGCACAAAACCTTTTGTCCAATAGTAAATACGACTATTTATCCGTAGTGGGCATTGCATTTCAGGCAGGATTTAATTCAAAAACAACTTTTAATACATTTTTTAAAAGTCAAACGGGAATCACTCCCTCGGAATACAGAAAGGCACACAAGCCTTTATTAAACGCTGAACCGAAGAGTGATATCATTCAAAATACGGGGTAAAATAAAACAGTGAACAAAAATTGAATTTCTTATTCAAATCAAACCTAAAAAAAAGTATAAAAAGTGAATGTTGGTGTATGTTCTTTATAAACAGTGAATAGTGGTTGTTTTTAGCATAGTCAAATACATTAAGATGTACGTATTCAGCAACTCGAACATAAGGAAGAAGGAACAGGAGTATGTTTGGATGAAAAATAATTTTTAACACATGAACCGGGCCATAAGAAAATATTCCACAACTGAAAATGTATATGATGGTGGATTTCCGGCTTGCATAAGACAGGTATGTGTCAATTGAGAAACAAATTTTAAACATGAAAAGAAAGTATTTATTATTAGGGATGTTGGCTTTGAGCAGCCAAATTTTTTCGCAGGGATTATTTGAGTCAACAGGATCAGCTGATAGTGAAACAAGTATAGAAAATTCACTTAATATTGATTTAGGCGGTTATACACGCGGTGTATTGTATGTAGGAGAAGTTACACCGGGAGGTAAACAGGGAGTGAAAAGTAGCTATGGAGAAGTAGCTTTAAAACTAAATGCATCAAAAGGGGATGTAGCTGAATTTGTTTCAGAATTGCGTTTCCGCGATGGGTTTGAATATGGCGAACGAATTTCTCAATTTGATCTTCGTGAGGGTTATGTAAAAACTTCTTTTGGAAAATTGGATTTCCGATTTGGAAAACAAATTGTGGCCTGGGGTAAAGCTGATGGTTTTAATCCTACCGATAACATTACACCCCAAAATGGAGTGGTTCGTTCACCCGAGAGTGATGATATCAGAATTGGGAACACTTTATTGCGTTCGTTTTATAATATCTCGCCTAAATGGCAACTCGAAGGTATCTGGGTGCCAAAGTATCGTAACTCAGCTATGCCATTTTATGTGTTAGAATGGCCCGAAGGATCTTTTGTAGGTGAAGATATTTATCCTGAGGAAAACCTTGAAAATAGTAGTTATGCTTTTCGATTGAAATTTCAGGGAGCAGCTATTGATGCATCAGTTTCATTTTTTGAAGGGTATAACTGCCTTCCGGGAATGGCAGTGTCACGTTTTTATATGGATCCGGATGATTACTCAACAGAAATTGATATTTCCGCAGTAGCATATAAAAATGAAATTATTGGAGCAGACTTTTCCACTTCCATTGGCTCATGGGGATTAAGAGGAGAGGCTGCATATAGAAAGATAGATAAAAGAGATGAAGGAAAATATTATGTGCCCATGGATGATTTATACTATGTGGCTGGAATTGATCGTACTTGGGGTGACTTTAGCTTACTCGCTCAGTATATAGGACGTTATGTTTTAGATTTCGAAAAATTGGTTCAACCTGATCCATATACCGATGGTCCTCAAGCAGTAGCAGAATACAATATGGCACTTGTAAACAGAGCCTATTTTATGCAGCGAGATGAAATAAGCCATGCTGCTTCTATTCGCCCGGCAATGAACTTTTTATATGACAACCTGACTGCAGAAGTTGTAGCCAGTTACAACTTTACTACGGAAGAATACATGCTTCGCCCGATGATTACATACAATATTAATGATGGCGTGCAGGTGATTGCCGGAGGAGAATATTTTAAAGGCGATGAAGGCTCTTTGTATAAACTAATCTCTCCAATTTTTAATGGAGGATTCATAAGTCTTAAATATACATTTTAAATACGTTAAGTGCCATTGTGAGAAGAGGAACTCTTCTGCATAAGGGTGAATAAATTTTAAAGAAGAAATATGAAACTAGCTAATTTTATTGAACGTTTTAAGCTTTGGATCATTTTAGGTTCTATCTTGTTTTCTTTAGCCATTGGTGTGGCCATGAAAGATGCCAGTGTGGATTCTAATCTGAAGAACTTTATTCCAAAGGAACTTCCTTCTCGTATCAATACTGATAGGATGGAAGAAATTTTTGGGGCGTCCGACCCTGTCATGATTTTACTTAAAAGTGATGATGTTTTAAATCGTGAAACTTTATTACGAATTAAAAGGATAACAAAATCATTAAATCGCAAAGAAGAAGTGAGTAAAATGGCCTCTCTCTTCACTTCAAAAGATATTAAAGGTATTGATGGAGCCATGGTGGTTGATCCTGCGGTTAAAAAAATACCCAGAAACGATGAGCAAAAAGAAGCGCTAAGAAATACTCTTAAAAATAATACATTGGCCTATGGGATGATTGTATCTGAGAATTTTAAGTATACGGGTATTGTAGTCACTCCTGCCAAAGGTATCAATGATCAGCAATTAACCGCTGTGGTTGAAGCTGCATTAGAAGAATTTCCGGGAGAAGAAGAGGTGTTGTACGGTGGTGTTCCTTACATTCGAAAGTTTATTGAGCAGGATATTAATAAGGATTTTGGCATGCTTATGCCCATTGCTTTAATCATCATGCTGTTCTTTCTTTATTTCTCATTTCGCGAAAAAAGAGGTGTTTTGCTTCCTTTCTCAGTAGTAATTCTATCAATTATTATTGCCATGGGATTAATTCCTTTAATAGGCTGGAAAGTGACCATGCTTTCTGTTTTAGCACCTATTATGATGATAGCAATAGCCAATAATTACGGTATTCATTATATCGCACGTTATCAGGAGTTAAATGCCAAACACCCCAATATGTCAATGAGTGATATTGTAAAAAATACAATATCGCATCTTAAAGCGCCAACGTTAATGGCAGGATTAACAACCGTGGTAGGTATATTAGGTTTGTTATCGCATATTATGAAACCTGCACGTCAGCTAGGAGTAGTTGCCGCATTAGGAGTGGTGTTTGCCTTGCTTTTAAGCATGTTTTTTATTCCGGCATTTTTATTCTACTTAAAGAAAGGGAAGCCCGTTGCTTCATTTTCAGAAGATAAGAAATCCTTTTTGTCGAGTGTTTTAAATGCTATTGCTGATATGGTAGTTAAAGCGCCTAAAGCCATATTAATTATTACTGCAATTGTAGCCTTAGTTGCAGGGATGGGAATATTTAAAATTAAGGTAGATTCAGACTCGGCAAACATGTTTCCGGCTGACCATCCGGTAAAGATCTCAACAAATGTGATTAACGAGGAGTTTGGCGGCAGCTTAAACATCAATATCATGGTAGAAGGAGATATTAAAGATCCTGTTATTATGAAAGCCATGGATAAGGTGGAGCAGGAACTAGACGGCTTTAAAGGTGTAGGCGATGTATTTTCTATTGCTTCAGCACTTAAAGAAATGAGTAAGGCCATTAATGAGCCTGGAGATGCCTTTTATAATAAGATCCCGGATACCAGGGAAGCAATAGCCCAGTATTTAGAATTGTACTCAATGAATGGTGATCCTGAGGATTTTGAACAGATGGTAAACTTTGATTATACCCAGGCCATTGTAAATGTCAGAGTAAGTGATGCATCGCAGGAAACTACTAAAGCTATTGTAGCAAAAGTAAATGAAATAACAGAAGGTTTCAAATTCGACAACTCGGTAGGAGGGTATTTACTGATGCAGTATGATTTGGCACGTTTTATTGTACAGGGTCAAACTAATTCATTAATATTTGCAGTACTTGCAATCGCCATTATGATTGGTATTATATTCCGATCTTTTTGGGCTGCCTTTATTGGAAGTATTCCTCTGTTAATGGCAGATTTATTACTATTCGGAACAATGGGATATGCTGGTATAAAATTAGATACATCAACAGCAATGTTGTCGTCCATTATGATAGGTATTGGA
This sequence comes from Labilibacter sediminis, assembly GCF_005877885.1. Taxonomy (GTDB): domain Bacteria; phylum Bacteroidota; class Bacteroidia; order Bacteroidales; family Marinilabiliaceae; genus Saccharicrinis; species Saccharicrinis sediminis. The sequence goes on along the minus strand of NZ_VCHY01000001.1, from coordinate 2,682 downwards.
GTGGATTATACCATTCACTTTATGCATAGATACAGACATCAGTTATCTACAGGTCATACTCCGGCAGAATCAGTGAAAATTACATTAAACAGCACAGGTAGAGGTATTGTGCTAAATGCATTTTCTGTAATGATTGGATTCTGTGTGTTATTTATCTCAGCTTTCCTTTCTCTAAAGCTATTTGGATTCCTGATTATATTCTCCATTCTATCTTGTTTGTTAAGTGCCATCATTATTATACCTGCACTGGCCATCGTATTTAAACCAAAGTTTTTTAATAAAATCTGAGCTCTAAAATTTTAATCGAACTTAGGTTAATAAGTCAAACGCATAATATTTATAAATATGAAGAATTTATTGATTTTAACCGGATTGTTACTAGGCGTTATGGTAATTAACGCACAAAGTAGTTTAACAGCAAAACAAATCGCTGAAAAAGCCAAAGACATTAGCGAAGTAGATGCCCTTGAAATGGTGTCGACATTAACCATTATTGATGCTAAGGGACGTGAGCGCGTTCGTAAAACATCATCCGCAAGTAAAAAGTTTGGGGAGCAAACCAAAACGCTTATGAAATTTTTAGCGCCTGCTGATGTAAAAGGAACAGGCATGCTAATTTATGACAATGAAGAATCAAATGATGACATGTGGATTTATATGCCGGCATTACGTAAAACTCGCCGTATTGTAAGTAGTGATAAATCTAAAAGCTTCATGGGATCTGAATTTGCCAATTCAGATATGTCTATCCCGTCAATGAGCGATTTTAATTATACACTTGGTAAAAATCAGGTGATTGATGGTCAGGAATGTTATGAGGTAATTTCAACTCCTGTGAATGAGGATATTGCAGACGAAAATGGTTCTGCAAAACGAATCACTTATATTTCTGTAGATAAGTTTTTAACCTTAAAGCAACTTGTATACGACCTGGATGAAGACCTATGGAAGGAAATGACCTATTCAGGTTACTATCTAATCGATACTGTTAACAAGAAATATATGGCCAAGAAAATGGAAGTTAAAAACGTACAAAACGATCGTCGCTCAATAATGACCATGGATAAGGTTCAGCTTGGATCAAGTTTAACTGAAAGTCACTTTACCACAAGTTATTTAGAGAAATAATAACCTGTTGTGTTTCATACAAAACAATAGATTAATATTAAAAAACAGTTTAAACAAACGATGAAAATAAAAATAGCAATATTTTTTACACTTACATTACTAATGTCAAGTGTTTTCGCTCAAGAAGAAATTAATTACCAAACAGAAACTTCAATACATTATTATAGTAAAGACATAATGGAGGGTGATAAATATATGCAGGAAATGTGCGTAGTTGACTTCTATTATCCCAAAAATATTGTGAACTTCCCAACAATTGTGTGGTTTCATGGAGGTGGTTTAACTGGGGGGAAGCGTGAAATACCAGAATATCTCAAAAATAAAGGAGTTGCAGTTGTTGGGGTAGAGTATCGTTTGTCCCCAAATGTAAAGAGTTTGGAGTGCATTAAGGATGCAGCAGCAGCTACAGCTTGGACATTTAGAAATATTGAAAAATATGGAGGTAATCCCTCTCTGATATTTGTATCAGGAATGTCAGCAGGTGGATACCTCACTTATATGGTAGGATTGGATAAAAAATATCTAGCAGCTTATGATATTGATGCAAACGAAATAGCTGGATTAATTCCATTTTCAGGGCACGCTATAACGCATTTTACTGTTCGTAAAGAAAGAGGCATTCCCGGAAAACAGCCAATAATTGATGAAATGGCACCATTATTTCATGTGAGAGCGGATGCATCACCCTTATTAATTATTACTGGTGATAGGGATCTTGAAATGTTAGGGAGATATGAAGAAAATGCCTATATGATGCGAATGATGAAAGTTGCCAGACACAAACGTGTGAGAATTTATGAATTAGATGGCTCAAATCATGTCCAAATGATGTATCCCGCTTTGCCACTTTTGCTAAGAGAGGTGAAAACCTTATCTAAAGAAATTATGTCAGAGTGAGTTTTTTAAAAAAAAGTGGGAAAACAGGTATTTAGCTCTGTTGGTATATTGATAAAAGAGGAAAAGTACGAAAACACACAATGTATATACAAAATGGGCGAGTTCGTAATAAATTCAACGACTGTAGCTCGCTTCAACTTTTGCTTAGCTTGATGCGTTTTAAAGCCAGCAATCGCCCACTTTGCATATAATTATCCGTTAGATACTTACAATTGGTACGCTAAAACGTTTTTTTTGATTGCTCCTTTATCAATAAAATGTCAGTACCCAATAAGCGGTACTGGCATTTGCTCATTTATAATAGATTATACAACATTAATGTCCCATTAAAGTCTAAAAAAGTTCTTTGAAATATTTGAAATTTAGTTTGTTATAGAGGTTTTCTGAGCGAACGGACTTGAATTTATAGCTTTGGGTTAGATTAATCTGATAGCATATGTTTCAAGACAAATACGTTTTCGCTCAACTGGTCGCCTTTTTAAATAGAAGCAAATTCAATCGTATTGTAGCAATGTATAAAGGTGACAAGTACGTGAAACATTTCACTTGTTGGAATCAACTGCTTGCATTGATGTTCGGTCAATTTTCCAATCGTGAAAGTCTGAGAGATTTGATCATTGCTCTTGATGCTCACCACTCCAAATGTTATCATTTGGG